>JBAYTY010000044.1:0-55943 GCA_041675385.1 Candidatus Obscuribacterales bacterium | reverse complement strand
GTGCCAGCAAAGCCGCTGTTGTTGACGTTGTAGCCACGCGCCGTGGATACCAGACCAAGCGGGAATGCCGCATGGCCGAACATCATCTTGTCGACAGTGATATAGCCAGTGGTGCCCGAAAGGTTGATACCAGATGCGGCCCAGTCGCTGCGGTCAATCAAAGTCAAACCGTCCTGGGTGCTCATGTCAGTGGTGTTCCAGCCACCAGAAATGGTGATCGGGTTGCCAGCCGAGCCGTTGCCAGAGAAGACCTGGTCGTAGACAGTGTTGCCGGTGCCAATGGATACAACCGTCGGCTGCAACATGTAGAACGTGGTCGAACCAGTGGCGCCACGATAGCCCTTGGCCAGAGTGGCAGCAGTGGTTGCCTGAGCGTCGACATACACAGTCGTGCCGTTGATGCTCTGCACTGGATACCAGACTGCGTTGTCTGGCGAAATCAGCGTGTTCAGCGTCAGGCAATCGGCAGCCGAAGGGGCTTTGGCTGCCGAAATGTTGTCCAGCGAAATGGTCTTGGAGGCCAGCGTAGAGTTGGCCGTGAGGCTCACGCTATTGATGGAGGCGCCAAGAGCCGCACCGTTGTCGATTGTGACTGCTGTCCACTGACCGGCATTCAATGCCTTGTTCAGCGTCACAGTGTTGACCACAACTGCACCAGCGGCGTCGCTGCAGAGGTTGAGACTGAGCGCACCAGAGGCCAGAGCGACGCTCGACTGCACCCAGAAGGTGAGCTGTTGGTAGGCGCTCAAGTTGAGAGCACCGGTGGGCCAGTAGGCGACAAGGCCGGTGGAGAAACCAGCGGCACAGACGAGCTTGGAGCTGTTGGCACCCTGCTTCGGTGTCGGGGCCGTTGTGTTGGCAGTAGCGGTGACGTTGGCCGCCGGAGTCCAGGCGCCGTCGCCATATACCAGCTGGTTCATTAACGCAGAGAGTGTGACCAGAGGCAAGCCCTTGGTCCACGTCGCGGTACCGCTGCTGGTGCTGGGTTTGCCCATGACTCGAATGACGTCACCAGCGGCAGCAACCACGGATGCTAAGGTCTTTTTGCGGAGGGCGAAGGTTGAGCCGTCGTTGGCGTCGTTACCGCCTACCAGGTCTACGAATTTGTTAGACATTTGTTTTTCCTTTTAAATTGGTTTGGTAGGAAAAATCGAAGTGATTTTTCCGTGTTTAGCGCTTACAAGGCTTCAATCCTTGTAAGTCGCGAGAATCTGCGAATGCAGATGATTACGTTTCTATTTGCAACAAGATGTGCGCCATCCGATAGGAATGCGCACTCTGTTAACTGGGGGTCGGGTCTAACTGACTGCACTTAAAAGAAGATGCAACAATTAGAAAAATGGGGGCGGAGAAATTAGGGATGCTGGGCTGGTTTGAGTTTTCAGCCTTAGCCGCGAAGTCAATAAGACATAATCGGTCGTTCTCAGTCTCATGATTTCTCAGCCTTATCAGTCGTTTTCTCGGTGTATCTGAGCTTGATTTCCTAGCCCTATCAGCCACTCCCTACTAGTTCTTGCCTCGAAGAATCACTTCTTCTTCGGCACCGCAATTGGTGTCGGTGCAACCGGCTCATCAACCAGCTGATTCCACAGCTGACGAACCGCCGGATCTTTCAATGCCTTGGCCAAGTCTGCCTTGTTCTTCGCCAGCTCAGCTTCCGCCAACTTGAGCGAAGTCTGCATCACCTGCTGATACAGCACGAAGATCTGCTCAGAACTCAAGTTCTGATTCATTCCCTGCTCGCAAAGTCGAAACAATGCTTCGCGTTGGAAGCTGATGAACTGCGACCTCCGAGCCAAGTCGATCACCGCAGTCTGGAAATCCAGCTGCGTTTTTACATCAACATTGGGGTTGTCGAGTTTGACCTGGGCCAGCATGCTCGCCACAGCAGACATCGCAACGTCAGGACTTGGCTCCGAGCAAACAGCCATGCCCGCGCCATTAGGCTTTGGAACCATGATGATGGCCCGCGCCGAAGCGTCCAAGTCAACGACAGTGGGTTGACCGACTGTGAGTGGATGAACTCGCACTGAGGGAGCCACAGCGCAGCCGCCAAGAGTAAGCGCGACGATTGCCGCGAGAATTAGAGAGGTTACTCTCATACGTTTTCCTTTCTTCTGCCTCACCAGAGGAACCTATTTCGCTCCACAAGGCTGGCAAATGGGGCCTTACTTGCCCGAGGTTCCAGAGCACTGGAAGCCGGGACAAACAAAGGCGAGAAATCTGGTTGCTCCATTTTCGAATAGTCGCAACCAGCACAATTAGATTTGGTGGCTCCAGCCAAGTCGATACCTTCAGAGATAATGACTTGCTGGTCCAGAAGAAGCTCTTGATACGCCGCCTCATGCAGAGGGGCAAAATCAGGCTGATCCATATTTAGGTCTCTTTCTTCAATCAGAGTTAAGAAGTGGGCGGCTCCGTGGGAGTCGCAGGCTCTGCAGGCGGAGGTACCACAGGAGGCTCGGCCGGAGGATTACCAGGGTAGAATTGCCCTTCCAACACAGGGATGATCAGTGTCGTTAGAATCAATACCACCGAGCCTAGATATGGTTGGTACCAATCAAACGTGGCAAAGGGGCCACCGACCGCGAACACGAAGGCCGTGAAAGCCAGGCAGGCAGTGAGCCAGTGGAACATTTTACTTGCAACGAAACCAGCAGGCTGGGTTTTGACGTAGCAAACATACAGCGGAGTCAGTGCAAGCAGCACACCGAAAACGCCCCAACTGAGCCACAGAGGCGGGTTGTTGCTCTCTGTGATACCAGAGATAGCAATATATGCAGCAAGAATATCCGCTGGAATGTAGCGTACTAACTTTTCCGCGTAAGAGTCGCTGGCCTTGCTATTCGGAGGCGGCTCCTGCGCAGCAAATAGCCTTTTAAAAGGATTGAACATATAGTTCTCCTTTATCTATATTGTTGATTATTAGGGCAGTGAGCCTTTCTTTTGAAAAAGCTCACCGCTCAATTAGATCTTCAGCTGAGAAACTTGATTTAGAAGCAGTGTTAAACCCGCTTCCAATCAACCGCTCAGCGCAATGGCCAGACAATCGATGCATCGATATTTGAAGAGAAGCATCAATAGCGCTGGCAGAAACCATTTAGCACTTAGCTCAAATGGCTTGTGTCAACGCTATTCAATCTAACTAAGGGGAAGATCCAATTGGATCTTCCCCTTTTGCCAAATTCCCTCAATCAAGCAACCACAGGCAACGCTTCTGCCAAGAAACGCTTGAGCCGCTTGGAGACATTGTCGAGCTTTGTCAGCGCAACAAGGCTACCTTCACTATACTCAGAAGGCCCAACCTGAGCCATCAAGCCTTGAAGAACCTGCACGGCTTCAACTTCATACATGAGCTTCGTGGCTTCCGGCAACTCGCTAAAGGCAGGCAGCTCCCGCAATGCAGGAAGAGTGATTTCACTGCTCTTCTTATCATCGCCGAACGAAAGTGCCTCACGCACATGAGCTGGAAGGAAATCGGCAAGATTCTGAAAGCCCGCGATATTTGGCATACCTGGGATATTTGGCAGGCCCGGGATATTGGAAAAACCAGACACGCCCATACCGACATTCACACCACCAAGGCCGAACTGGCCACTACCTGGTCCGCTTCTCCGCACTGAGCCGCCGAATATCTCCATGCCAGCTCCTATTCCAGCTGCTGTAGCAGGGTCGAAGCCAAAAGCATGACCGCTATTGCCGTTGCCGTGCTCACTCTCATTAAGAAGATTGGCCGGATTCTTCGGTGCAGTGAGCTGATGGTGCCGACCAGCTGGGTGAGCAGGCTCGACGAATACATCACTCTTGAGTTCCGCTTTGAACCGCTCAGCAAGATTGTGTGCCTGGTCCCACGGCAGAACATCTGCCTTCGGCTTCTCAATCAAGGCTACTTCTAGCCATGATTTGCCTGCGATCTTCTCGCGACAAAAGAGCGTTCGTGCCCTTGCCGAGCGAAGAAAGTAGCTGCGTTTCATGATGATGTGCCGCAGAGCGTGGCTCATCTCAATAAGGAAGGCGGGATTCGTTAATACCGCTTCTTGGTTGATCATATGTATTCCTTTTTCTAGTATCTCTGTTGATTGAAAAATCCGGGAACGCCCGAAACCGAACAATGACAAACCTGCAACGCAACTCTTCTATTTACACGTTGCGGGTGCGCCGAGCTAACCGACAATTTGCCAGTAATAAGCTCACCCTTTATTCCACAGGGTCATTCATGCAGGCTGCTGCCAAGAAGATAGCAGCATAAAGCAACCGCCCGAAATCAAGTAATAGCAAGCTTGCAACGCAACCCTTGTATTTACACATTGCGGGTGATTAACAATCACTGCAAAATGAGCCCCGCCTAATTACATCCACGAGCCGTTTCTCAAAAGATTTGTTGCACTGACAGCGCCAAAAATACTTATCCCTCAAGACTGCCTTTGTACTGTCAGCCTTCTTAGAGTTGCCACCCTTGTTAAAGGCCTCTTCTAAATGAGGGTAAAGCGCAGCAATGTTCTTTGCTCTGGTCATTGGCCTTCCCTGGCAAAACGGACAGCCGGTGCCTTTTGCTCTGTCCTTAACAACTGCTGCCCATTCGTGCCCAGCTTCAGAGCAAGACCACCAAACCTTCTTATTACTGCCAGCAGTTACGTTTTTCGCAGACAAGCCCTTGCAGTGTTTGGCATTCTTCTTGGTATTCCATTCGGCAGCAAGATCTGGCCTTAACTCATGTATAGAACTCGGCAGAACCTCACAATCGTGACAGCCCTTGCCATGCACCGTGCGGGCAGCAATCGAACATTTATACGAATGTCCAGCTGGACAAAGAAACCAGTACTGACGCCGGTCTCGACACCAAATGGTATTGGGCGACAATGGCAACCCTGTTTTCGGCGATAGGTTCTTATCGCTATCAAATTCTGCTGCTATTTCTCTGAACAAATCAGCCAGGCTCTCTCCATTAGCGAGCCGCTTGTGCCCGCAATATGGACAGCCTCGCTTGTCTCTTGTTCTTCTATATGGAAATGCTAACCACTCATGAATCGGATCGGCCTTACAACGCCAACGCACAACTAGAGTTCCGGAACCTGACGGAATGTCCTGCATGCCAAAGTCTGGGGCCAGGTGAAGATATGCTGGTGCATACAAAAACTCTTCCCACAGATACTCAAATAGAGGATCTGCCAAGTTGGTGCCTTTTAGCTCATTGGCATAGCATGTGACACAGCCATCTTTCTTCTTCATCAGCTCTAAACTGCAATACGCTATGTGTCCTTCAGCGCACTGAAAATGAGCGTTGTGCTTAATTGGAAACTCATCAACTAAAGATAGATAGCCCCGGTTGCTGCTGTCCTTCACTAGCGTATCTAAATATGGCTGGTAACTTTCTCTGTTCTCCGCTCTTACCCTCGGACCGTGGTATGAGCAGCGAGGACAGCCTTGCGGATTCTTTATTCTTGTTCTAGCTGAGATGGTGGCAGAGAACAAAAACTCCTCATTATTATCAATTTTGCAATCCAGGCATCGCCAAAGCCTCAGCTCTCGCATACCTTCAGATAGGTGCGACACAGGAGTAAGCAGCGGATCAGGCACTACCTGCTCACGCAGTTCATCAGACAGCGGTGTCGGGTGTGCAGGACCTTCACCAAACGGCTTAGCTCCACATCCAGGACACGCCCTCTTCTCACTTCCTTCATCTATTGCTCTTACTCTTGTAGACAAACGATTTGGGAAAGTCTCACCGCATACCAGGCAGGTGAAGATAAACACAAGCTGTGAACTCGGTGATGTGTTTGTTGCATCCCTACCACCTGTTGCATGAACTTCCTTGCCAAGGCTTCTGTGTGTCTCCCATAGAACCCTATCAGGCTGCTTGATGAAAGCTGGATCTCGTCCTTTACTCGTCAGCTTCTTCACTTAAATCTACGCCTTCTCTGGTGCCAATCTCTTCTATTTTCTTTTTGCTTCTTCTTTGTAGCGTCAACTCGACCATGAAGAACCATTTGCTAGAGCTTAAAACAAAGACGGCTGCCAAGCAATAGAAATTTGTCACTCTCTCATAATGAGGCCCAGCTCATTAGTCGTGCTCTTTATGCATCATTTGCTTGGCAGTAAATTTCAGCACCGGAGCAGAAAAGAATTGGCTAAGAGAAGCAGCGCAAACCATCAAAGCTAAATCTCAATCAATATAAATTGCTGCGGCCACTTCCAAAGAGTCTCATTCGGATCAACCAATTAAAGCCTCTCTTCGCTCAACCCCTCGAAAGTACAAGCCTGTGCTGCTATCACCCGGAGCGGGCGAAGTGAACTAGTGGTGAGAGCGAAATGGGGGAGGGTTGCTTGCTGGCCTGTGGAAAGAAAAGTAGTTCGATGTATCACTGACTATATTGATGATGCAGTTTCGAAATCCACCATTTGTGGCTTGCTCTTCCATTTATTGACACTAATATTCCGTTCTCACGCTCTCACCTTAGCGCTAAAACTTTGGCACCAAATAAAAGTCTGCTCAGCTTACGCTCGGGTGCTGCCGACAGAGAAACTCATTGGAACAACAGGCAAAAGCCAGGCTAAATAAGCCACTTGGCTGATCTAGAAAGCTGAAATTTCGATTCTTCGAGACGCTATTGAATTCAAATCAATCGAAAAACTGAAGAAAAAACCTAGCGCTAAGCACCATCTGCAATGCTCTACTTATACTCATTAGTTACACAACTTTGAGTGCTGTAGAAATGTTCCAGAAATCAAGCTCTCGCTCAAAGCCCTCTAAGCAGGCAATATTCATGGTTCTAAAGTATGCCCCCCGTTTTCAACGGGGGCATACTTTACATTACTTAGTCCGTTTTAGGACTATTTAAAAAATCGAAAGAAAACACTAGAAACTGTGGACACTAGTGAATCTTGCACAAGTAGCAAAAGTCAAATGTTACTTTGTACCTTACAAAACTGTACTTACAGCCACTGTTCTTTGCATTCACCAACTACCCATCTAACAGAAATATCAGTCATGACACTCTCTTTTACTTGATGCAATCACCACTCGACAACATACCGTATGCAAGCAATATTGCATGTTTCACTGAATGGCACCTGACCGACAAATGAGACTGGCCGAATTATTCGCTTTTCCTTTATATACCTGAAATGGCTTGTTCATCAGCATTTCACAGGCTAATTATGCTGGAACTGACAACAACGCTTCACAATAAATTAGTGGTAATGAGACGCTACAAGCTTTAGACATCGCTTTCTTCGTTTCAAATGAGACCCTTTGCTACTTTGTCTAAATCTACAAGAGTAGTATCAGGGCTAAGGGGTAGGTGGGTGCTCCTGCCATTTTTTTGTGTCAATTCTATCTCTCTATAATCGAGCTTAGGATCAACTTCTACAGAGACTATACTAGACGTAACTAGCAGTGCACCAACCATATCAAAGACAACTGGCACCCTCAAAGTGAACAGAGGCAACACCGGGCACTTTACTCCTTCGCTCCGATCAAGAAAACAACACTCGGTAATCAATTACTTCATTGCCCAAAAGGCTTAGTAGTGGACCATATTGACAGTGCACGTTATACCTAGCTGGCATTTCTTCTAGGGTGAGCTGATCATGACAAAGGTGACAATTATTGCTGTTAAAACAGCGACATTTATCGACGATCATCGACACGAGGTAAACAATTCGTCGCTAATGCAAGTTGATAAATGTATATTAGTAGAAGAAAAATTCACACCTCAAATAAATAATCGGTTTTTAAAAACTCCTCAAAATAGCTGGGAGAGAGGAACTTATAGATGCCTTTACGCAGAATAAAGATTGAAACTTTGACTGAAGCTCCTGATATTCGACGGCGAACGCCGCTTTCGAACTATCCTGAGATAGCGGCGATGTGGCATAAGACAAAAAACTGCGGTTTCAAACCAAGCCAGTTTTCGGTTGGCTCCAATATCGAAGTTTGGTTTAAATGTCCGGAAGGACCAGAACACGTCTTCCAAAAAGCAATTTCAGCAATGGTTTTGGCTAAATGCAAAGGCGCAAAAGGTTGTCCTGCATGCAAGGGCGATCTAGTAACCAGAGGCAATAGTCTGGCCAAACGTTTTCCAAAACTGGCCAAAGAATACTTAGAGAAGAAAACCGGTCTAGCACTTTCTAAAGTCAGCTATGGCTCTAGCCGCAGAGTATGGTGGCACTGTTCAAAATGCGACCATGAGTGGCAAACTGCCATTTCTAATCGAACCCAATTGGGCTCCTCATGCCCTAGTTGTCACAAAGGACCGCTACTCAATCTAAAACATGTAAACAGATACATACGCTTCTTTGACCAAAAAGCAAACAAAGGTATCGATCCAGAAAAATTGCCTTCGCGCAAACCAATTTGGTGGAAATGCAAACGCGGGCCAGATCATGTATGGAAACAGGCATTTAAAGAAAAAGTCGGCGAATTCTGTCCATTTTGTCGAGGCTTGCGTTCGTCAATAACCAATAACCTGACATTGATGCCTGCTTTGGTGAAAGAGTTTCATCCCACCAAGAACAACAAGATGAAGCCTAAAGATATCTCCATTCGCAGTTTCAGAACGGTTTGGTGGAAGTGTCGTGAGGCCCCCGATCACGAATGGGAAGGCCGGATCTATGAGCGCGCCTTCGAAGGTGCCGGTTGTCCTTTCTGTCGCAACCATCGTCTCTCTGTCTCAAACAGTTTGGCCAAACTAGCTCCTGATGTTGCTAAAGAATGGCATCCCACCAAAAATGGCAAATTAACGCCCAAAGATGTAGTTGCCTTCACAACTAAACCTGCCTGGTTTCTATGCCCTGCTGGTCATGAATACGAAAGACAAGTGCATCTGCGCGTTCGCCTTGGCCTGCTCTGCCCAGAGTGCAAGAAAGCTGGCATTAAGAGAGCAAAAACAAAAACACTGAAAACGCCAGAAACAGCAAAGCACAAAAATAGAAAGAGCAAAAAGTTCTAGAGCTAATATAAAGCCACAGATCCTTACTCATTTCCCATTGCTCAACCCTTTCTAGGCAACAAGAAGGCCGCTGTCTCACACGCCAACGACTGGGTGAAAAGATGGAGCAAATACCCTCAAAATGCAGAAGGCATAGCCGACTACGTCAAGAACTTTATCCCTGGCATCAAAAAAATCAAATCAATTTCAATTTCAATTTCGCAGTGAATTCGCTTTTCATTACACCCTGAACATGAAATTGGAACAAAAAACAGCTAGCGCTATATAACATGCACATTAAACGCCGCTCTCGAAGTCTTTCTTCAGTGCCGCTAAGTGAAGAAATGATCGTAACGATCTCTTAGATAGCAAGCAGCGCAGGAACTTTGCGATTTCAGGCAATACTCACGATTTAACAGACCGGCTACATTTGAGCCAATCCGCACTTGACATTACGACAGGTATTGCGACACAAAACAGTTCAAAACCCTGAAAGCCCCTGCCTGTAATTCATTGATTGATTCCAAGCGCTAGCAGCAATCACAATCCGTTACGCATGAACTCACAATAATGATAAGTAGTTCACACCCTCGCGCTTTCTAGCGGCATTTCAGTAAGTGGCGAAGACCAAATCAACCGCTTTACCAATCAACAAGGTGTGGATGAAAACCGCTTCTTATTCTCGCTTCACGAGCGCTTCTGCATAACTCGGAGTGCCTGCTCAATATTAACTTCGCGCTCTTCAAACACCCTTAGCGTGGCCAAGATCCTCTCGACTTCGTCTGCAATATTTGGCCCTGGTGCATTTTTCAGTCGCACAGCACCGCTCTCATCCAACAACCAGCCATGGGTTTTCTTGATCAACTCCACTCGCAGAGGAAACAGCTGCGTCTTCAATATTGCCTGCGACCGCAGCTGCCGCCTTAACCTGAAAACATCCAGAGCTGACACGTAACTTGTTGATGCCCTGGCATGCTGAAACACACCTTTTGCTGCCAGCGCTATTATTCGAACGTCCTGGCGGTTCAAGCTCTGCATCGATGGCAGACGCTCTTGCCAAACAGACCAGGGCAGAACGTGCCCCCTTAGTACCTTTCTCTTTCTATTTTGCTCAGCGATTCGTTTAGCTTTCTGTGCTGCCATTGACGGCATTGCAAACTGACTCATTCCTGTTCAGCTCCACCTTAGTTTTGAGTTTTCAATTCTCTTCGTGCACACTAAATCTCAATCTAACTCTAACTCAACAGTTTCATTCCTCACCCCGTGGACTAATGCCTTGCCTGAATCTCATTCTAATAGAGTCACTGGGGTCAACTTGTGGCGGTGTTATGACCTGTTGAGTTTCTGGGCCAGGAGCTGTTTCTACTGGTGTCTCCTCTATCGGCTGAGGCCTTTCCAAGTGAAGATTTCGACGTTGCGGTCGATAGTACTGCGTTGGCATTTGTGTTGAGTTGCTAGGCTGATTTATTTGCTGTTGAGGCTGTTGAGACTCAGTGTTATTACTAGAGCTGCTGGCTCTCGGCTCTTTTCCTTGCCTCGGTTGCTGCCAAGGAAGAATGCTTTCTTCTGGCCTTGTATCTTCAAACTCGGTGTGGATTTTAGTTCGTGCTTCTAACTCCTTCCGCTGAACGCTCTCTGCCTCAAGCACTATCCCGACAGTAGTCATTGCCAGAATGGCAAGAGCCCAGTTCGGTGGCCGCAACGCAGCAAACTTGCTTTGTATCTTTTCCGGCAGCGGAATACCGACTGCTCGCTTTAACTCATATGCCGTCTCTTTGATAATCTCATTAGCTTTGCTTCTTACTAGAGGCGAGTCCACATGCCATCTTTGAGTAATCTTTGACCGACCGACTAGCTCAGAAATACCCGGTATGTTCTTGCCTGAAAACTGCTCGTATATGGGTTTTTGCTCACTTTCAGGCACGGCTTCAATAAAAAGCTCAAGCATCATGTGTCTTCTGGCTTCAGTTGGCGGCGACAGAAAACCACCGAGCATCTCACTGAACATCAAGCTGAAGACAAGCCTACCGGCTTCTGGCTCATCATGCTTCAGAGACATGAAGAAAGGCCCTACATGCATCTCCACCAGCCGAGCTTTGGCCTCAGAATAAGCCTCTTCTAGTGCTAGATTGCCAAAGAACGGCGGCGGGTTGTCCTTCTTGCGATCAAGCAAGATATCGACTCCACGGCAGGCAAACCAGGCGCAGATTCCTAGAGCCGCTCCGAAGCTCGCCGCCGTTATGCCGTCATGGTTGTAGCCAGGCACATACTTCAGTACAACAAAGAAAATCATCAGGGCCAGTGGGATGCCTAAAAATGCAGCGACCATATAACCTCACTTTTTGATTCAACTTTTGCTCTTGCTACCTCGGCTCTAGTTCTACTCGGGTTCTAAGTTTGTTCTTCAGGGTCGTCCTCAATTTCAATCTTCCGCTTTCGACCACGCTTCTTTGCTATCGACCGACCCCTGCCATCAGATTCTTCAAGTTCCTCAGACCCTCCCTTGGCAGAAGCTGTGCTGACTGGCAGCTCTACTACTGAACCACTCGTTGCATCTGCTGGCTCCGGCTCTTCGACAACTGCTGCACGAGCACTATCTACAACAGGCTCAATAGACACGGCTATCTCTGCCTGGCTTTCTACTGGCGCTAGCTCCTCAGCTGCAACTAAAGACGTAACTAACTCTGGGCTAGCTACGTCTGATTTGGTACTTTCTGTAGGCGCCGCTTCTGTTTCTCTTTGCTTTTGGGGCTCATGCTTCTCCTTGCCTTTTTCCGGCGCCTTCACGGCTCCAGACTCCCAACTACTAACCGCAGGCTCTACTGGCGCCTTAGCGGTGCCCAGAATGGCCTCAAGTAGTCTTCTCTCTTCGTCATCTGGCCCGTCAACGAGAACTGCGTCTTGCTTGTCGACCACCAGAGCCTCTGCTTCTGGCTCCATGGAAGAAACAGCAGTAGATGAAGGCGCAGTAGATGAAGACGAAGAAGTTGGGGCGTTAGTTAGGTCCAGTGCAGAATGCCTCATCCAGTCCTCGTCGATTCTGCTAACTTTCTTTTCGACAGCATCATCTTTGCCTACAGAACCAGCCAGCTTCGCTTCTTGACCTTTCTCGCTGTCTTTTTTACTATCGGGTGCGCCTTCTTTCCGGCTCTCTTTCCTGTCTTCTTTCGCTCTTTCTGCCTGGTTGTCCTTGCTGGCTTCTTTCTGGCTGCTCTCGTTCCGGTCGCTTTCGTTCTTGCCACTCTCTTTCTGGCCGCTCTCTTTCTGTCCTCCTGGCTTCTTCGCCCAATCTGGCTCTTTGCGAGCCTCAGCGCAAGCCTTCACTACCCGATCGTCAATCTCTATCTTCAAGCGTGGCAATGGCGGCTCAGCAGTCTGCGCCTCGTAGTCCCTCCATGTGAACTTGTCCACCAATATCGGCGGCGTCACTGGCGTGAATGCTATGTATTTAGACGTATCCAATGCCAGCAATTCGCTCGGGTCAAGCAACTCCCTGCCCCGCTCATGCTCGGTTATTTGGCCGCTGCTCGTCACTTTGCGCTCAACAATCGTCTGCCTTCCGAGCATCTCCGATATCTGCTTGGCCGTCTTCAAATCTCTTGGCCGATAAAAAGCCTTGAAACCGGGCTGATTGAAGAGCAGCTGCGCGTCATTGCGACCATATGCCTCTTCCAACTGGATATAGTCCTGGACGCCGATCATGGCCGGTATGCCCCGGTGCCTGATAATCGTCAAATTAGAAGCGATGGCATTTATCACACCGAAATTGGTGAACTCATCCAAGCTCAAAAACAACGGGTGAGCGAACTCTTTTTCTTGCGCGAGATTCAAGAAATAATTGAAGATCATCGCTGCCAACGGCTTCATGTGCGGCCGGTGCGCTGGCACGGCCAAATAAAAAGTAAACAGCCTGTCTGGCAATGCTGCTAAATCAGGGTCGGTCTTCTCTGTCAGCGCTACTATCTTCGGATTGGTCCAGAGGCTAAGCCTGGTCATTAGGCCAGAAAAGACGCCTCTCTTCACCCCCTCCTGGGCGGTATTGCTGAACCCTCGATACTGCTCCTTGGCCCATACAGACGGGCTCTTCGCAATAATCGCCGTTAAGTTATCCGGCCCCTCATTCAAGAGCTCTCGCACAAATCCAAGATGCGAATTTATCGACTTGGCATGGGCAATCAGAACTGATAACAGCTGCCTCTCTGAATCTGGCCAGAAAGGATCTCCGCCAAAATTCTTGCCCGTAGTATTGTCGATTATCAGCCGGGCCAGGGCCTGGGCGTCATCTATTCCCCGAACCGTGTCAATTGGATTGATGCGATCAGAGCTCATATCATCAGGGTTGAAGTAGTAAATTCTGTGTCCAGCCTTCTGCCGATAGCGAGAAGTCTTAAAAAACAAGTCTGGCATCTCACTGCCAGCTGTCGCTTCTGTCACTATCGCACTGGCTCCCAGCCGCTCAATCAAGTTAGGGATAAATAGCGCGGTGGTTTTGCCGCAGCCAGTTGGCCCACAGACAAGGGAATGCATATTCGTGAACTCAGTAGGCAGTGTCATCATTGCGCCAAGCTCAAGGTTAGGCCCGATCACAAATCGCCTCGCGTCTCGCCTACTGACTTGATTGTTAGCTTCTACCAGTCCGGCTGCTTCAATGTCTTTGGCTGTGGCAAATCTAGCGGAGCCATATTTGCTTGCCGGCGGCCGAGTCTCTTTTAATTTCTTCAGCGACTCTGCTTTCTCAACCAGCACCGAAGCTATGTCTTTCCAAATAGCCGTGCACTTCTCTGTACTGCCGTTGTTCTTCAGCTCGTTCACTTCGATATTTACTTCTACGCCATTCTCCACTGGCTCCCAGTTGCAGATCACCCGGTAGTCATACGTCCAATTGGTCGTCCTGATGCGCTCTGTCTTCGTGGCCGATGCCGCCAGCTCGCATAGCTCGTCATTCACTAGCTCAATTCTAAAATTGTGCCGCGCTAAAGCAGTTCTAAGCAGCTCAGCTACTCTCTCTAGCGGAGCTTCTACAAATTGCTTACCACGTGCTTGTGTTGGCATTCGGCCTCAAATATTCACTATTTGCTTGGTGTTTTGACTCGTCTAGCCTAGTCGTCAGTCGCAACTCTGATACTGCTTAGGCTGTACAAGCGCTCTAACAGCCCCCTTCTGCCAAGCCTCATAGTCTGAGGTGGCATAGATTCTTCCGGCGTACCGGCCATACAGATTCGTGGCGTCAATTACTGCCTCCTCTAGAAACTGGCTCTTTTGTGCCTCATTCAAGCCATTGAAGCTCTTCTGCTTCTCCCACCAGGACTTAGCGAAAGCTCTCTGTTCTGCCATCGGAAGGTAATTGAAGCCTGTTTTATTCTTGGCAAAATTCAAGAGATAGCTATCGTAGTCCCGCCCTTTAAGCGCAACAAACCTGTGCAGCGCGTATGCAAACTGGCACATTGTCTCAGTCTTCTCTTTTGTGTAAGCCGAAGAGAATTCACAGTTAGGAGCAACTAAGTACTGACCTAGCGGTCGCTTTGCACCGTTGCCTCCTCTAATTCCTGTTGTAGACTCATCAATACCAACGGCTGCGCGGCCGAAGTAAGGCCTTGAATTGGCCGCATTTAGCAGCATGGTCAATTCTGCTTTCTTTCCAATCTCTAAGTTAAGGGCTGGCAGCCTTTTCTCTTTACACTGGGCGCATGGAGCGTATTGACCCATCAGAAAAGCTAGCACTAAACCAAGTGCAAAGAGTCTATTATTCATGTGTTCTTCAAAGCCTCCACTCAAGAGCAATTTCTTCCTACGAAATCAAAAGGTCTCCTGGGCTTCCTGCTTTTCTCAAGCTGCTAACTGTGGCTAGCTATAGGTCAACGGCCTCGGCTATCACTATCATCATCCCCTCGATCCTGCTCTTTGTCATCTCGGCTCTGGTCTTGCTGGATACTCTCCACCCGGCCGTGCGCATCCATCGAATTTTTAGCTTCGGCATTGGCAGCGGCATCGCGCTGGCCAGCACCTTTGTCTTTAGCCTGCCCTTCAAGCGGCTCTCCCTCAGAACGATCAAGTTCTTTGCCAGTTTCTTTGGTTAGCTCTTGAGCCGATTTTTCGCTTACTTCTCTGGATTCTCGACTTTCTCTGTCGCCGTCTTTGCCCTTGCTCTCATCGCGACCATCACTATCAAGCCTCTCACGACTTGTATCTTTGTGCTTCTTCTCATGGTCTTTGTCTTGCTCTTCGTCTTGTTCTCTTGCTTCGCCTGCTTCTCGGCCTTCCTGCGCTTCCTTCTCGTCGCCTCGCTTGCGCCCTTTGGTCCTCTCTGCCGGTTTGCCATTTACGAGCTCATCAAAAGATTCCCAACCACGGTCTTTCAATTGCTGAACGTCGTACTTGCGCACTTCTGCAATCTCGCTATCAAACTCTTGGGCTCGCTCTGGAAACTTCTCTTTCAATAGCTCCAGCCTCGCAATATTCTGAATGCTCGAATAGTGAACATGCTCCTCTGTTAGTCGCCCTCGGCTCACATACTTGTATTCTTGCCTGCTCATTTTCTGGTAGCGGCTGTCTGAAATATTCAAGCTGCGCCTTAGCTCTTTATCTAGCAACCTATGCTCTTCAATGTCGCGGGCGGCCTTGCCTTCTTTGTCATAGCCTTTGTTGTATTTCTTGTCGTGCTTGTACTTAGCCTGCTTCTCGTAGAAGTCGTCTCCGAACTTTTCCTTCGTCGTCCGCCATGTGCCAAGCAGCCCATACTGCTCCTTTGGCAAGTAATGAGAATAGTCCTCTTTCAGGTACTCATCCAGCTTCTCTAGTTCTTCCGATGAGCTAAAGCGGCTATATGTCTTGCCATTAGCTAAGATCTTCTCGCCATCCGGTAACTTCTCAACAGCTTTCTCTTGCGACCACTCAATGTATTTGCGCTTTTTACTAGTGCCAGAACCTGCCCCAGAACTAGAACTAGGATCAGCTCTCTCTTTCTCTGGTTCTCTTGCTGGCTCACTTACAGGTTCTATTTCTTCGCGCTGCCGGTAAACATCACCCACCAATCTCTGAAACTCTTGGTCGCCCTGGCGCTCATATGAATGGTCGCGGCTCAAAAGAACCCTATCCGTCTCCCTCTGAAGATACCGCTCTAGCTGGTGCTCCCGCTCAATGTACCGATCCCCAAGATCCCTGATTCGATCCAAGTCCCGCCTACCAAACGACACTTCAACGCCGTTTTTGTCCAGCCCTAAAACGACAACGTGGGCGTGATTGTTCTCAGTGTTCTCATGCTTGACTGCATACCAGGTCAAATCTAGGCCCTTCTCGCTGCCGAGCTTGTCCATGATCTCTCGCGTGTAATCCTGCAAATCAACTGCATTTAACCCTGGGCTCAGAATCAACTTGTGAGCTACAAGCGGACTGCGCTGATTGCTGTCTTCCAGAACCTCCCGGAAGCACTTTTTGACCTCGTCGCTGCCAATGTTCTCCCGCAAAGAAGCATCAAAGATAGGTCGGCCTTCACCACCACCCCGGTCTGGCCCAGCTCGGTGACGGATATAGTCAACGTGCGCGGCCATCTTGCCTACGCCACGCGTCCCACGTACAAACCTCGCCTTAACTACTGATCTCATCAGCTATCAGCCCGCGCACTTCTGAATTGTCGTCCTTGTCCAAGGTCGCCTTCTTCAATCTTTGCACGGCCATCTTCCGCGCCGCTTGAAAATCCTTCACCCTCTCTTCCGGATGCGAGCGCTCAAACAGAACATTCCGCACCTCACCGATTTCAAGATAGTTCTGAGCCAACAAACCTGCCAGTCGGTTCACCCCTCTTTTGAACTCAACCACTAGTTCTCGCTCGGTCTCATCCATCGCTTTGGTTTCCTTCTTTGTCATGTACTCAAGTAGTGCCGCCCTGACAAAATCGGCAATTGAAACTTTCTCCGCCTCAACCAGGTTCTTTAACCGCCTTTCATCCCTGGTGCTCAGTCTCGCCTGCACCTTAAAAGCCTCTCGCGTCTTCGGCATGCTACCCTCCAAATATCGTGATTTCTGGCAATGTAAGAGTCTCCACTATTCCCAGCATACGGCCAATACAGAATTCTTGACTCCTTTTTGCACCACGCATTTGCCACTTTCTAAATTGCCGAACCTCCCAACACCTACTATTGATAGGCGCTTTCGAATTTTTGACTCCTTTTTCATCTCAATGTGCCACCACTACGAAATTCTCTTTTCCCAAAAGGAGAGTCACCTTTTTTGCGCCAAAATTCAGTTCTAAGGTATTTTTTGACTCCTTTTTCCTACCGCCGATTTCAGCAAAATAGAAGGCACTGCTTTTGCTGAAATCAGCCAGCTGTTAGGACAAGCCATAGCCCAACTGCTACACTGGCAAGGCTTTCACGGACACAACTGCCAACTGCCTCACCCAAAATTAGCATTTTCGCCCGATTATGTACGAAATATTAAAAACACTGCTTTTCTTGAATTTTTGACTCTCATACTTTCCGGCAATAACTACCCTTACAACATTTTTTGACTCGTTTTAGCACCACTTTTGTATTTAACGTATCGGCTATATTATGAATATACGGGTAATACCGAATTTTTGACTTTTCCCTTTATCCTGCCTTACTATCGTAGCGGCGCGTTGCGAATTAAATTCGATTGCGCGTTGTCAATGTCAGAAGGCGACTTCAATGGGTCACAAGACGACTTCAATACCTTCTGACATTGACTTGCGCGTCAGTCCCACTTCCGCGCGCCGCACGATAGTTGGCCGAACTTGAAGACTCAGCTACAAATGCCTAGCTGCCCGGATAGACGGGCACTACCCCTCTTGAGGGGTTAGGGGGCAAAGCCCCAAGGTCCTAATTTCTCTTTGCCATTCGAACAATAAAGCTATTCAAAAGCTACGTCTTTACATTCTCCACTGCACATTCCTCAGGTCTCTGCTTGCTGTTGTTAGGCTCTCTCAATTTAAATAAAGTGGCATGGTATCCCGCTGCTTGAAAAATGCCTCGTTCCACCCTATCAATCGCCGTGGCCATCTGGAAAGCTCGAGCCCTAATTACATATAACGGGTCAGACGGCTGGTAATCTGTCTGCATTCCTTCAGCTATAGCCCTTATTCTATTGAGTTGCTTCTCAAGCTCTGAATCAAACCACACATCCGTTTGCAATTCGAAATCAATTGCCCTCAACACGCTAAACCAGTCACCTGTATCAACCTCACCGCCTGGCAGTTCTACTATTCCTTTCGTCAATGCAGCCCAAGTTCGATTGTCCATAGACCGAACAACCTCCGGTGCCTCCGCAATTTTCCCGTTGAACCATTTAACCGAATCTTTCATTGTTCCCATCGGTTCCAGCATTAGCCCATGTATATGGCAAGAAAGCACTATGGTTAACTGCCAAGGCAGCATTACTCCTGCATTTGGGTAATCACTTAGACATTGACGGCATCCATACATCCGGTGGCGCCCTGGGTGAGACCAATTGATCCAATCGGCTAGCTTCGGTTGACAGCCAAACAGACCATCGTGAAGATGCTGCCTGCCAGAGATAAGAACAGAAGCATCATGAATTTGTCGAGCCTCCGCTCGATGGAATAGAAATGGCATTACCCCATCAAACGTAGTTGCTGAAACTCGCTCCAGAGATTCCCCTGTACATCCTGCAATTTTTGCCAGTATCTTCTTGCTTGGCCTTATATCAATCAGCGCTCTATCGGCTTTCCGAATACCAAGATCCTGCATTAATTCGACACTACTTAAACCATAAACCTGGGCTATCCTACGCAACCAAGATGAAAGCAGTTCTCCTTCAAGCGGTCGAGGATGAACCGGCCATCGATGCAAACTCATGACAGTAATCTCTCAAACGTTCGCCGCCGCTCACTTGGTGATTGATAGTCGGCTAACTTTAAAGTCTTCTGGTTTATAACCTCTTCACCTGTTTCTACCGCTACCAGTGCGGCTGCAGTTATCAGCTTTGCGATTTCTCCAATTGTGCCTTCTGTTCGCGATAAAATGTATTTCGCCATAGCCTCCGTTGCTATCACTGATTCGTGCTTCAGAGGCAGCGCAGCGCTAAAGCTTGCTAGCAGCGACAAAAGCTCATCACCTTCTTCCCAGACTGGCAACGGCATTGGCTCAAACCTATTCTCCAACTGCTCGTCTGATCTAATCGCTAGATAAGCATCTCTAGTGCCAACTCCAACTATTGGTATACGCAGCTCATTGCCGAGAAATCGAAGCAAATTCAAGAACTCTTTTCTTGTATCAGACCTGCCAGCCAAAATATTATGCAGCTCGTCAATGACCAATATCTTGGCTTCCACAGACCTTAAAACACTCAGGGCAAGCTGCTCCAAATCAGCAATCTTGACCGCTTTGCGTACTGGTGCCCCAAGGTCAGTTAGCAGTAACGTGTAGAACCTCCCTACCGTCGGTACCGATGGTGTCTGTACCACCACAACCGGTATCACTTCATGGCCGCTTCGGGAGCTAGAAGGCACGTCATGCTCCCTTCTGAACTTCTCAACTATCATCGATTTGCCATTATTGGTCGGCCCGACAATTAGTAGATTTGGCATTCTTTGCTTACTTGGCCAAGTGAACAACTCTTCCAAGTGCCGAAGGACCGCTACTGCTCTGGGATAAGCGATCCAATGATCTGAACGAATCAACCTGATCCGTTCTTCTTTCGAAAGTTTCTCAACATTCACTTCTTTCACAAAATTACCACTGCTCGACTTCAAAAATTTTCACTTTCCGTTGATCTTTCGCTGGCTCGTCTTCCGGTGGTATCAGCGCAATTGGCTTTTGATTCTTGGGCAGATGACTACTTCTCTCACTATCACGCCGTGCTCGTTTTCTCTCTTTGGCAGCCGTTTCTGTAATCTCACGCATTTTGTCGACCATTCGAAATATTGCCGCTTCATCCACCTCTTCTCGTCCACTCTCTCTTACTTTCTCAACTGCCTTCTTATGCTCCCACAGCGTTACTGCCGGATTAGAAATTGATCGATATGGTATTTCAAGATATCGATTACTTTCTGGATCTAAAACCCACACCCTGCTTAGATCTCGCGGATCGCGCCGAATAATGAATTTCTCCATTCTTTGTCTTTTCGATATCCACGGCTTGAGGTTGTCGGAATAATAACTGATGTGATCTATCAAAAACCCTGTACGCCCAATGTCTCGTCTAATCACTGGTAAAAAATCAATCAAAAACGCTTTCTCACTTGTCACACCGAAAAGCTTGATACCCTCAACAGCTTTTTTCCAACAAGCCGCAGGGGGCTCCAATAGGCTACCGTGTACAGTCCCATGGTACGTACCAATTGCCAATGTCAACCACTTCTCTAGCTCACGCAATGTTAAAATAGCTCTAGCTTCAGAATCGTACTTGCCACGTTCTTCTGTATTTGAAAACGTCGTACCAGGCAGCTCATGCACCATCGTCATTGCCGTTCCGATTACTCGTTCGATGATGCCACCAAAATGTGGCTGACCAATAGGCCTGTAGTCCATTCTAATGCCATGCTGCTCACAGCCTCGCTTTAGCGCCTCGCTCTTAAACTCTCGGGCGTTATCTGTGTAGACCAAATTCGGTTTGCCATGCATCTCCCAGCTCATATCGCTCAGACCGAGGCTGGCCAACCAAGCACTCTTGTTGCTCACAGAATGGGCCAAACACAAGCCGACTGATGTAGCTGATGGCGCCTCCAATGTAAGTATCATTCCCACTATGCAGCGTGTGAAAGTGTCTATTGCGAGCGTTAAATAAGGTCGGCCAATTGGCTCTCGCTGCTTCTCATCTACCACTATTACATCTACTGGTGAATGGTCTATCTGAACAATATCAAGCGCTCCAACTGGCTGCGGCACCTTGCCAGCTGCCGGCCTAAGGCTTCGAGTAGCGTCAAAACCCTTTCTCTTCCGAGTGGCAACCAGTGGATCAAGCAGCTGAATTCGTGCACGAATAGTATTTCGCGCTGGCACCTTATATGCTGCCTTCTTGCATCTCATTCGAATTTCCCGAACTATCACCGCCTCAGATCTCTTTTGCCTCGTTAAATACAACGCCTCAATCACTTCGGCTATCACCGCGTCAACCTCCGGCGCTATACGCGCCTTCCCTCGACCACCCTCTGATTGCCCTATCACCATATCTGTGACAAGGCCGCTACTCGCTCTGTATCGATTGATCAACTCGTAAACTTGCCGCTGCGAAATACCCAACTCAATTGCTGCAGCATCGGCCGATACCATGCTCACAGTTTGCTGCTTGGCTAAAGGGCCGATCACGTCTGCTCGCTGCTTTGCTTTTGCCCAAGCACTCTCAGAAAGTTCAATCAGACCTCGCTCTTCAACAGACTCATCAGAATCCACTTTAAATCTCTCGCTTACTCGAATTCACTTATCTAACAACAAAGCCTATCACTGAAGTCGCCTTCTGAACAAATCCCAATTGATATGGGTCAATAGACGGGTTCAATATGCCTACAGATGGACATCGCCATTGAAGTCGCCTTCTGACATTGACATCACTCCTCCGAAAATCTCGGCTACAAATGCCTGGCCAGGATAGACTGGCACTACCCCTCTTGAGGGGTTAGGGGGCAAAGCCCCAAGGTCCAAATTTGCTATATTCCCTTTGAATTTTCGACAGTCAATGTCACAAAACCCATGTCACAATCAGCAATTCGACTGTACGAATAAGCTCGACTGCCCTTAGATTAGGCAACCTGAAACAGCTCGACAGCTACGGACTTAAGTCATCACTACTGTCCCGCTCTTTTTCAGCCAGCTCCCTTACCCGTCTAGAAAGCTTGCTTTCCTTCGAGTCACTTTTGACCGACGGTGACTCATGCTCTAGCACCCTTTCTTTCTCATCGACCCATTTGTCGACTTGTTCCTTCAGTTCAGGAACCCGCTTCTCTACAATCGACCACAGCACTTTTGGGTCCGAGCCCCAGTACATGTGAACCAAAATATTACGCAGCCCTTTTATCTGCCGCCACGGCACCTCAGGATGCTTCTTCTCATAATCAAAATCCCTAGTGAGACTGGTCGCGGCTTCTCCAATAATCCCAAGCTGGCGCTCACAATACCCACGGTAATACTTGTCCTCATCCCAAGCGCTCTCTCCCTCGTCGTAGCGCGGATGCCCCTGGATCTCCTCAAGCGCCTCTTGGATATCTAACAACCGGTCAAGCTCCCTTCGCTCTTGTGACCGTTTCGCTCCAGGCTCTTCGGTCATAGGGCTACAGCTTCTGACAAAACCGTCTCTTTTATCCTCGGCCGCAGCATCGGCTCAGTCCCCAAATCGACCTTCCGCCCCAATAACATCTCCAGGCTGTGCTGCAATTCGCATAGCGTCCCAAAATCATAACCACCGGGAAAATCAACCAAAAGATCTATGTCGCTCTTAGCGTGATAATCATCCCGAGCACATGAGCCAAACACTCGCACATTCGTAGCTCCGTGCTCCTGGCACGTAGTTATTATTGCCTTCCGTTTTTCCACAATCAGATCAACTACGTCCATGTGCTTAAGATTCCCTCTACCATCATTATCTCACCGATAATTCCCCTGGCAACAACAAGGTGTCTTTTCGGGAAGTGTCGTTCACAACCTAATGAAAGTCCTGTTCACTACTGCTCTAAAGTTCGCCAAACTCAAAAAAACACAGCTACAAATACCTGTGGTCCTTTGCCTGCGAAAGCAAAGCCGCAGTGTCCACACTCTGACCAAACAAAAAGGAGCCTCACGGCTCCCAAACTCCTGAATCTTGTGAGTAGTCGTCGTAGTACTCCTGAGTCACGGCAATCATCTCCTACAGCCGCCCTAGCTCTGCTTCGTCCGTGTCATTACTAACAAGTGGCGAAAGACTTTAGACGCAGGCTGTCGCCTGCGCCTATCAACTATTGCCCCCTAGCAAACTGGATGGATCGTTGGCAAAATCTTTGTTCCGTGCGCCTTGTTGTACTGCGAAACTTGGAAGAATACTTCCATATAGGCAGCCCAGGTTGAGTCTTGCTCGGCTTGATCGCCATTGTTTACTGCTGAGTGGAATTTCGCTCTGGCTTGATCGAGTTTTCTCTGCATTTCTTCCATTTGCCTGCCCTCTTCTGGTGCTAACGCCAAGGTCTCAGGGCATATCGAGCACGCAAAAAGGGGTCCGCAAGGCGGACCGAGCAGCGCGAGGCTTGCCCCTTGGAGCGAGCGCAGATCTGCCCTATTTTCGGCAGTTAGCTCCAGGAGGCAGTCATTGGTAAGAGAGCAAGGGAACCCGTACTTGCCAGCAAATCCCAGCAGGCCAGCTGACAAACAAGAGCAAAAACGTGCCATCACAAACAAAAGTCACCAATGTGTCTTCCAAGTGCTAGCTCAAACATCCAAGGGAAATAGCAAATTTATTAGCGACCGCCAATGCAGTTGGGGGCATACACTTTGTGTATGCCCGGTCTCAAAATGTCAAAATTTTCTGTGTTCTTAACTACTTCTCTAGTCGCTTTGTTCAGCTTGACTCCATGCCAAGCCGTCCCAAGCCTAATGTGTGTACCTAGAGCTTCTTTTGCCGATACACCAGAAACCATTAATAGTAATAAAAGCAATCAAGTCACTGCAAAAAGAATCCGCGTCTACTACGTCAACGGCCACCGCCAATGGGAAGCTACAGTCCTAGTCGTCAACGACCAAGTCAAGGAAATAATAACCAGAGGCACACAAGGCAGGCCCTTTGTTAAAAGCAAAATCGACGGCTGTGGCTTTGGCAGTGGCATTGATTTTCGTGGCATGCCCTGGGAGTTCCACGGTTATTTGGACCCGTGAATATACTCGCTACCAGCGCCAAGGCTTGACTAACTTACACTCAAGCCAAAATAAAAAGGAGAAGGGGAAGGGCAGCGCCCCTCCCTTTCAACGACTCTTCACTGACGGATTGTTTGAAGGATTTCTTCGATTATCTCGTGGCGGAACTCCCAGGCGAAATCTCCGGGCTCCATGTCTCGGCTTTCGATCATATTGTCTCGGTAGTCTTCGAGCATCTCCTGGTACTCGGCTGTCCCAACTGCTACGAACTTACCAGCTTCGATTTCGAATTTGCGTGTCATGTTTCTTGCCTCTCCTAGCTTTGAGGGCGCTGCCTCGTGTTAACGCGGGAGCAACTTGGCTCCGGAGTACAAGCCCGAAGAGCGCGGCGTGGCTTGACTCCGGTGGCGCCAAGATTGCTACCATTAAGAAACACAGGCGAGCGCTATTGTGCTTCACGCACGAATCAGCGCTTAAAAGTACGCGGCTCACCCGCTGCTTCTAACCTTGCTCTCGGACTTATAAAACAGTAAGTGCCGATGATCGCTCACCAGCACTTACTCTTGCACTATTTGATCGAGCCTCCATCAAGTGAAGAACTGAGGCAAGAGCTGGCGCACCAGTTCGGCGTCTTCGTCTTCTTCGTAGAAGCCCTGATAGCCTTGGCCTGCAAAGGTCATGTCTTTGATACTGTCTGGGACAGTGCTATTGATTTCAGGCGAAAGAAAGATGCCGCCATGGCTGGCCGTGGAGAGGAAAAAGACTCCGGGTGCTATCGTCTGTGTTTCTTGAACTCTTCCCCACGGCGTTGTATTTAGTGTCTGCATTTTGACCCTCCATTGGGTTTCTGGGATGGCACAAAAGAACCACGAGGCGCAACGGACCAGAAATCCGCGCAGCGCCTCGTAGAGGTCGATTTCGCAGGCCGCAAGACTCGTGGTCTATGGATGCCCCCAGAGCCCACGGTGGGTAAGCACCATCTCAAATCAACCATGTGGCAGAAAAGAGAAAGCCGAATAGACAGCCAGAAAGTCAGCTATCACATCCGCTCGGCTAATCGCACAACCACTAATCAAGATAAGTGCACCGCAAACCGTTGTCACAATTGACTTTACAGGATTTAACGCAGGAAGCAGCCGTCCTACTAAGCAATGTCATTTATCGAGATTGCGCCCAAAATCTAGTACCAGCTCAACCACACTCAAACTGTATTCATAATCGCTCTGCGAATCTAAACTAACAAAATCAAGCTCCAAGTCATCACACATATGCCTAAGATCACACAACAAATCAGAGATCCCTTTTTCTAGGCATTGCTGCCAATCTGACCGGCCTGAATGTTCGTAGTATGCTGGCGCTAGACGACTTGTTTTTTCTCCTCGCAATGCAACCAGTGCTCTAGCTGCCCGCTTCTTGTTCTCGTATTTCATAGACTTGTGTCCTCCCATTAACAACTCCCAGCCGTTCTCGGTGCTGCGCACCCCATGCGGCAATGCCGGTAAAACCCGCACTAGGGTCCCAAAGTCCTGTCTGAGTTCGGGAGCAGCTCACTGGAGCGGCTCCCGAACTCACCCGCAGGGCTCGGACATGGACTTTGGGGTGCGGGTTTAGGCTTAAAGCCGGGCATGGAAAGGAAGCTAGCAGCGATCGCAAGCTCAATTGCCGGTCTCTAAGGCGCCAGAACAACTTGAAAAAGCCCGTGAAAAGAAACAGAGAAGAGAGAGGCATTAGTTCTGCCTCTCTCTTCCAAAACTAGCTATTTACTGCAGCTAGCCGCTTGCGTCTGGCTGGCTTTTCTTCCGTTTGGGTTTCAGTGACAGGAATCGGCCGGGCACCACAGAGGTGAAAGCTCGTCAACTTGATCACCGGTTTCGACATCTTAACCAGAACACCGTCCTCTTCTTTCGTGAATTGGTTGATGGCAAGCCTTCCGGTGATAGCCACTTCGCGGCCCTTGGTGACATTCTCCATGACAAGGTCGCCTAGTTTGTTCCAGGCATCTACGTCGATCCACATGGTTTTCTTTTCGTTGTTGGTAGAGAACTCCTTGACCGCTACTGAGAATTTGACCACTTTGTCATCGGCTACTGAGCGCTCGATTGGGTTTTGTCCGACGTGTCCAACGATGGTGATTTGGTTGTTCATTTGAAGGCACCTCCAGTGCTGTGTTTAAGTGCAATCCCAGAGGCACTGCTTTGCCGTGGTGCATGGACGCAGCGAAGCCTGCGCCCTGAAAGGGTCTGCCATTGCGCTACTGCAAAGTTGTGCCATTCTCGCACTTATTTAACACCGCACGGAGAGACACATGAACAGCTATTTCAATTGCCATTGGCTCGCACACGCAGAAAAACTCCGAGCAACTCCGCCGGCGATTCAAGTCAAAATATTTCAGCGGCTGAGTTAGAACAACAATCAAGAAGCAAGAGAAAGAGAAGGCAGCACAGACTAACTAGGCAGAAGTTGGCCCAGAGAACTCGCTAAAAAGGCAGCGCAATCGCAGACACACTGCCCCCAATTCACAGTTGAAGAGCATATCGTTGGTAGAAAGTTGAAACCGGATCAAAGCAAGGACCACAAAGAGAGACAGTGCTAGAGCTGTCTATGGAACTCACAAGAGAAGCAAGATAACTACGGCCTGCTGTAAATAGCAAAGAGAGAGAAAGAAAGAAAGAAAGAAAGAAAGAAAGCAGCGATCACTTCTCCATTCTCTATGGCAAACAAAAGCTACATATCTGACAAGGACGAGCCAAAGCAGCGTTGCTCTGAAGCTTGTACACTCCCGTCACTGCCGGGCAGGTAGTGAGCACTTTGTCTCGAATTGGCTCAACATGATGACCACCTCGGTGAACAGGGAAGTGCACCACCTCACCCACAGGTGCCGACTGCTTCAATGACACAAGAACCTCAGGCAACAAGTCTTTGTCCTGCATCAACGCTAATTTCCAGACACCAACTGGTGTATTGCACTTAGCCAATATCGCCTTTGAAAAGTTCTCGGAATCCACAGAAAGCCAGCCCTGGCAGTTGGGCAAAGCAGCTAGCTCAGTCAGTGCCATCAACATATCTAACTCCACAAAGCTCCTGGTATAAAACCAAAAAGCACAATCAACATATTTTCGAACCACAAGAACCCAGGCCAGCACGTATTCTACAGAGAAAAAGTCGCCTACATCTTGAATTCTCAGACAAAATGGAATCGTTGTTTTACCGCCAGTTATTCTTGCAGTGAGCCAATCTCGTGGTCTCGCCTGTTCGACTAACATCGAGAGATTCTCAGCCAGCAACCCCGGGCCACCTTCTGCTAGAAGGAATTCCACTGTCCGCAGATTGCGAGCTCTCTTCTCCTTCTGGCCCTTCGACTGATATCTAATGCCATTGCCATAACAGACCTGGCGACAAATGCCAGTGGCTCCAATGCAAGTCTCAGTCCGAGGCAAGCTAAAGGCCCAACCAACCTTACTGTTGCTGGTCAACTCCAGACCATACTCAAGCTTGGTCTTATCCTCATTTCTACAGTCAGTGTCATGATTTTTCATCGGTCCTCCTCATTGCTTTGCAGCAAGCGCTACTGAGGAAGACCAACCGGCGCGGCTCTACAGGGCAAGCCTTGAGAAAAATCACCAGCAAGAGAAACCGCCGCTTGCGCTGTGGTGGCGCCGCGACGGTAAAATTAGAAAACAGCGCAGAACATCAAAAAAACTGCGAAATATAGAAACAAGCACCATAGGCAGTATTGCCCGTCAAGCAATAAGCTTGAAGACGCAACTTACGATCGAAATGACGACCAGCCTTTAATGGCTCTACTTGGCCTTTTTGTCGACCGCTACAGCAAAGTCTTTACCAGCTTTGAAACGAGCAACTCTTTTAGCTGGAATGTCCAAAGGTTCATTGGTCTTGGGATTGCGGCCTGTGCGAGCACTTCTTTGACTAGCATCAAAAGTGCCAAATCCAACTAGTGTCACCTTCTCACCACGCGCGACTTGCCTAACAACAGTATCCATGAAGGCATTTACCACCATCTCAGCCTCTTTCTTGGTAGTGCCAACTTCGTGAGCCAAGATATCTACTAGATCTGCCTTGTTCATGCCTAACCTCGCTTTCGGGACTATAGTGCTTCTCCCACCTTAGCAGATCGGTCGCTACAGTATTCTTCGCTGGAACTCAGTAGTCATGAAAGCAAGCTGGAGCGGTACTGCCCCATGTCGTTAGCACCAATCGCGGGCACGCCAAAAGACATCCAAAATAATGGCTTTAGGTATGCATTATGCGTCAATCGTGCATGTGTTGCATATACACGAGAAAAGCTACTGGTTGCCTCTGCTGCTGGAGCCCGTTCCAGCACTGTAGAATTGGGGAACTTCACTCACGAGACCTATGCCAGCCAAGAAGCAAAAAGAGAAAAAGAACCTGTGGGTGGCGCCTGTTGGCAATCCGAAAAGGCCTAAGCGCTTCATCGAAGAGGTTGAGTGGCCTCGGTTCTTGACGCGCAGCGTAGCGCTGTCAAAAGCATATCCAGAGATTGCCGCCGAGTGGCTATACGCAAAAAATTGCGGCTGGGGGCCGGAAGATTTCCCTACAGGATCACATGTCGTTGCATGGTTTAAATGCAGCGAGTGTAACCATGCATGGCAAGCTGCTATCAAAACCAGAACTATCATGCACTCCGGCTGTCCGAATTGCAATTGCGGTGAAACTACAGACTTGAGAGACTACCCGACTGCTCTTCAGCAATTCGACAAGAAGAAAAACAAAGGCGTAGACCCACATATGCTGCCGAGAACAAAGCAAGTGTGGTGGCAGTGTCAGAGTGCAAAAGACCATGTTTGGCTTGCTGCCTTCCGTAGAGAAGGCAAGACCAGATGCCCTTTTTGCCGAGGCGCCAAAGGCTCATCGTCAAACAATATCACTATGAACTCCAAGCTCGCCAAGCAATTCCACCCCACCAAGAACGGCAGCTTGAAAGCAAAAGATATACCGCTTGGAAGTAAGCGAATGATCTGGTGGCGGTGCAAACGCAGCAGTGACCACGTATGGCAAGCCATCGTCGATGACCGAGTTCGCGATGATAGCGACTGCCCATATTGCACCAACCGCAAGGTCGCCTCCACAAATTCACTTGCCACGCTGTTTCCAGAGGTTGCAAAAGAATGGCACCCAACCATGAACAAGCCAGCAGCTCCAGATAGGGTTATCGCCACCAGCCATCGCCGTACCTGGTGGCGGTGCTCAAAATGCAAGTACGAATGGCAGGCGAACATAGAGAATAGAACAAGACGCAGCTTTGGCTGCCCAGCTTGCGCTGGAAGGGCAATCACGAAGGACAACAGCCTGGCTTCTTGCTATCCCAAAATAGCTCGCGAGTGGCACCCTAAGAAGAACGGCAAAGTCACTGCACACGACGTTCATTGTGGCTCAAACAAAAAATACTGGTTCCTCTGCAAGAAATGCAATAAATCCTTTGAGACTCGAATAATCTTAAGAACCAAGATGGGCCATGGCACTTGCCCTCACTGTCGATAGACAGTACACCAAGATTGAATCAAAATACATGCGCATAAACAAACAAATTCGTCCTCAAAAATCAAGAAAACTTGTTTTCATCGAAGATGTCATAAAGCCTGGTCGCATCAGAACCGCTTCTTTTGCTCAGGCCTATCCTGAAGTAGCTGCCCTGTGGGACTTCAAAAAAACTGCGGATTCGGTCCAGAAGACTTCAACTACGGCTCTGGTATCAAAGTTAGGTGGCTCTGCCTAATCGACAATTGGCGAGAAAGCTAATCCGTCCATCGGCATCAGCAGATTGCGAGCCCCAAGCAGCGGCGGCGATGAAAATGCCCTTCCAACGCCGCCGCTCCGGTGCGGCACGATCTGTTGCCTTTAATGCGCTGACAAGCAAAAGCTACTCAGCCATCGAACTCAGCAAGCTGCGAACTTGTGTTTTATAGTCCTCGCAGCCTTTTTTTGCTTGGATCATGAACGCCCATTTGCGTCCATTGGTTTCTGCAACCAACTTCGCTAGCGCCGACAATTTGGCGCCTGACGATTTTTCAATTTCCTGCTTGATCTTTTCTTTGAGAACTTCCTTCCAAGCCTCATCAGCCAAGCAGAGAAGCTTTTCATGCATGTTGCATTCTTGCTCTCCACCTTTGTGCGACGCGCCAGTTGAACAATTAGCCTGAGCTGAGCCTTCGTGGCACTGTTCCTTCTCGCTGCTGCATTCATTTCCCATGATTTTGGTATCTCCCTATTAGTAGAATTAGAACCGACTTGTACTAGATACTATTGAATCATACCGGTCTGTCCTAATCAAGCATAAAACAGATTAGCCACAGCTCATTCGGCTCTCGCCTATCTGGCTGAGATTAAGCTAAATAGCGTCTTGGTATTCATATCGATAACGGAAAGATCTTTTTGGACTTTTGACATAAGCATCGTTCCGTTCATAAGCGACATAATCATTTGAGCCGCCTGAGTCGGCAGAATTCGATTAGTGAATTCGCCCTTCTTCACGCCCTCGTCGTAGCAGCGCGCGATTCTATCGGCGTAATCATTGTAATGACGCGTAATTCGCTCTCTAAATGCCGGATGATAATCAGACGTCTCGGCAGACAAATTGACAAAAGGGCACCCCCCGGAGCATTCCGACTCAATCATTTTCTGTTTACAGAAATCAATAAGCTTGTGCAAACGCTTCTTAGGACTAACCTTGACATCGAGCAAGATGGGGTCGATGAAATTGGCAAAAAAATTGTAGGACATAGTATCTAGAGCGGCTAAACAAAGCTCTTCCTTCGATTTAAAATGGTAATAAAAATTACTCTTACTGACGTCAGCGGCTTCCAGTATGCTGTTTATGCCCATGGATTCGAAGCCGCGCGCCGACATGAGCTTTATAGTCGCACCAATGAGCTTCTCTTTTGATGACATTCCAGTAGCAAGGTTCATTGCATCACTTTAGAACTATCCGGTTCTAATTGTAAAGGTATCGACGCGAGATGGCAAGCATTCAATTCGATGAAGCTCTGCTCACTACCGCAAAGAAAACCTAAATGGAACCTTCTCAGCCTCTGCTAGCTACTACTCTAAACCGGCCACCGGCTGAGCGCAACAGACCCTAGCTGTCTTAAATGCTGGGCTAGAAACCAGTGATAACTGCAATTATCACCGGTTTCTATTTGTCCAACAACGCCTCCAGCGCCTTGGCTTTGTCCGCTGCGCTGGGCAATGTATAGCGCCTTGTCGTGTTCAAGCTTCTGTGTCCAGCAATATCTGCCACTAAAACAACATCGTTTTGTTTGCGTATCAAATTGGTCAATAATGTGTGCCTGAGCGTATGTGGTGATAACTCTAAGGCGCATTCTCTGCCAATCTTGCGTATGATTTCATAGACGCTATTTGGCAACATGGCATTACCTTGAGGATTCAAGAAAAGAGCTGTCGCGACTGACCGACCTGCATACTTTTTCTTGCGCTCCTGCAGCCACTCTTCTAGCCTCGAACAAACAATAGAATTGAGCGGCACTTCTCTGTACTTGCCGCCCTTGCCACTCCTAATCACTGCTCTTGTTTTGCGACCAATGATAAAGACATCGCCCAGCTCAAGGTCAGTGCACTCCGATAACCTCATGCCTGTGTAGAAAAGTAGCGTAGCAATTGCCCTGTCCTTCACTCTCTTTGTTAGTTCAACAGCACGTAGAAACTTCTTCTGGTCGCGGGCAGAAAGAGCTTGTGGGGCTTCCTGCGGCATCTCATCGCGCTTAACTTTGCTCGTCCCAATCTCTAAGAAGCCATAGAAATTGTCGATAGCAGATAGATAGGAATTGAGTGTCGCCGGCTTGAGCTTCGCCGTCTTCTTTAGATGGAGCCTCAAATCTCGCACCGGTAGATCCTTTGTAGCAGCCGACAAAGGAGGGTAATCCTCTTTGCTCTCTTTCAAAAACTCAATGAAGGCAACGATTCTAGAAACATAGTTGCGACAGCTATTTGCCGACAAAAGCTGCTTAGAGAGCCACTTCTTGTAACTCGGTAATTGCGAGTCTAACTCGCTGGCTAGATCAAACTTTGCTGCTGCTATCTGCTCGACCGGCTTGATCTTAGGTTTTGATCCTGTTGCAAAAGTGGACTCAGACTCAGACGGAGACTTAGCCTTAGACTCTAACTTATCTTTCGACTTAGCCTTGGTTTCAGCTTTGACGTTAACCTCTAACGTACTAGCTTTAGATAAAAGAGTCTCAGGAGGAGACGACAACTTGAATGGCTTATCCAACTCAGCCATCTTTTGAATCAACTCAGCCTCACTGAGCCTTACATCAAGTGGCTCCTTAACTGCAACCGTTGCAACTGGCAAAATCTTAAGTTCTTTGGGCTTTCTGCCTTTTTGCTTGTATTTCCAATACTCAATTCCTGCCTTGTCAAAACCAGTCTCTAGAATTTTTCGCGCACGATCATTGGGCGGCAAAGCGTTGTACAGAGCGACTGCAACATCTGGTCGCTTAGTCTCGTGAAACTGGCAGATCCAGCTGCTTAGGCAGCCACAGTTAAAATGAACCACACAGTCCTTGTTGTCTGCGCAGTGGCAGACACAGCCCTTAGGGCAATAGGTGGTCTTCTTCCCCTGTTTATCAACGCTTGTCTTGAGCCAGGCCCTACAGGAGCCGCAGCGACTAAGGGCTTTCTCTCGCTGTATTTTGTAAAGAGCTATCCATTGTTTGGCTTGCTCATTGAGCACGTCAAAGCCTGTGGCATAGGCCCAACCTTTGTCTCGATTGCCGTAGCGAATGGTGACTAATTCTGGCTTGCGGCGGTGGTAATCACAGAGAACTCCTTTTTCGCACTGGCATTTCCAGTGAATGAGGCACTCAGTGTCACCCTTCTCGGTAAGCTCCTTGCCTAATTTGTTCTGCGTCAATATATCCTGACAGTGGCAGAAGCGAGCACAATACTTGTTTCGACAAGAGGATATCCACTCTCCTTTTACCTTATCCAGCAAGACGACATTACGGCCGCAGCGACCGCAGTATTCTTCTTTGTCGCTGAGGGAGGCGGCTATGTCGAATAGTTGTTGGTTGACCATGTTCAAGTTAAATCAAAAGCTTTGAGAGTCGATTTTCAATTATCACCGGTTTTTAGATAAAAATGCCCACAAACAGAAATGCACCTGTTTTCAATTATCACTGGTTTTAAAAACTACTTACGTGGCTTTTCTAGGATTTTCTTGACCTGTGCCAATTCAGCTTCGTCATTTGCTCCTAGATACGACAAATCGGAAAACAGGCCATACTCATCAGCATCATGCAATTTAGTAAAAATCGCAGCCACTTCCGCTGGAGCCTTGCCAAGTCGAAGGTGACTTCTTAAATACAAAATGGCAAGCGGCATGTAGGCAGTATTCAAGAAATCATCTGGCTCACAAGGCTCAGAAAGATTTTCCTCAAATTGAAGCGACCACTCAAAGAGATCTATCACCTGCTGATATTGCCCTTTCTCAAAGAGCTGTTCGACAATTGACTGGGCGGCATATAGCTCAGGCTCATGATATGAAGCGTCGCGCTGGTCCAATGTTTCGCCATACGCTCTTTCAATGAACTGCTTGGCTAGGTCAAATAACTCAAGGCTGCTCGCCCCTGAGGCCTGAACCTTGGCAATTGTTTCTAGGTAAGTCCACAGACTCTCGTCATAGACAGCTCGTTCCAGAAGAATTTCAACAAGCTTCTCTGATGGAACAGCGAGCAAGCTCTCCTTTAGAACCGCTAGTCGCTCCTTGAAAGTTGTCACTGCCATTCTGATCTCTCCTACTAAAACGGGCCAGCAAACTATGTGGCACCAGTATAAACCACACTGATATTCTTCTTGCAGAACCCACCTATCACAGCAAGAGCAAGAAGCTAAAAGGGGAGCGTTGCTCCCCTTGGCCTAGGCTATTCAATTGTCAGTCATCTAACGAAATGCTGCCAGCCTCTCTCTGAGCCTGCGCTTGCCATAGTGTATCCTTGAGCGCACAGTGCCTATCGGAACCTCTGTCAGGGCGGCAATCTGATCATAAGGAACCCCTTCGACATAAAGATACATCGTCTGCCGCTGATGCGCATCTAATCGAGCGAACTCTTGCACAATAGCTTCCTTAAAATCGAACTCCAGAACATCCTTAACAGGATTTGGAACAGCAGAGAGCCGGCTATCAGTCTCTTCTTTGCTAGCACTGACTATACCATCAGAAGCCGTAGACTCAGTGTTCCTGCTGATTCCTTCAGCGCGTCGATATTCACGGCGATAAAAATCTGCCACTACATTGCGCGCCACCACTGTCAACCAACTCTTGTAACTTACGCGCACCCTGCAACCTATAAGTTTGATGCAGACCTCTTGAGCCAAATCTTCTAATTCAGGCATCACTACACCCATTGAAGACAGGATCCCTTTAATCTTGGCCGTCACGGTGCTCCAATCAACCCCTATTCCGAACTCGATGTTGCATTCAACAGGGCTTCTCATCACTGTATTCATAGCTGTCTCATCTCCTAAATTGAATCATGCAGCTCATTGCTGCGCGGCAGGAGAGGTGATTCGCGGCTCCGGTCAGTCAAGCCATTGCGTTAGCCCAAGGCGGCTTGACTGCCGGTGGTGCTGCGAATCAAGAATAGGAAAGCAGCAGAGCCACGAACCTTTTGCTGCTGAGTATTCCGCATTTGTTGCGGTTAGTCACAGCTACGTATTTACACGATTGCCGCACGCCTTCCTCGCAAATATCCTTAAGATCCCCACAAAAATGCGGTCCAGCGCCATGAGAACTTCATATCGTTATCCTCTGCGGATATAGCCCTCAGTACTTCATTCGTACAGTCAAAATCCTTCAGAAGTCTCGCAAGACAATCGTGGCCGGTCTTTGTAGTGCTGGTAAAAACGCACAACTTCGCACCACAAGTAGTGCCAGCGGCACTACCGAGACTAGGTTGGCAACAAAAGGGCAAGGTACTCACTATTGATCGCAGATTCATTGACATTGCCTGAACTGGTGGCTGTCGTAGACAAATTTTCAATTGGCACAGTAGCGTTGTCGAAAGAAGAAGCAGACTATCTCTTGCTTTTGCTTCAATCTTACGCCCATGAAATATTAGGAAATGGCCAACGTGTTCGGCTAGGTTCTGTAACAATGACAAAGAGCCTTAGAGGGCAAGTCTTAATAGGCTTAGTAAGTTGCATTGCCCAAAACTAGTGGTTTGTATATTTTCTCGACAGTATACAGAATGCACACGAACGAGCATCACGCCGTATACCAGAGCAGAAAGGAGCCTCGGAACTAAATTTCCAAACGAGCAGTTCTCTCTACTTTCTGTGTTTCTCTAGAATCTTCTTGACCGGTGCCAAGTCAACTTCTTGTTTCGAGTCCAAATATGGCAGTCGACAAAACAGGCCATATTCATCAGCATCACGCATTCTAGTAAAGATCTCGGCCACCTCTGTCGCTGTTTTGCCGAGCCGAATGTGGCTCCTGAGACACAAAATAGCTAGTGGAATATAGGCTGTGTTCAATAAATCATCGGACTCGGAAGACTCAGAGAGATTCTCTTCAAATTGCAGGTACCAATCAAACAGTTCAACTACCTGCTGATTGTGACCTTTCTCAAAAATCTTCTCAACAATCGATTGGGCAGCATAGAACTTAAGCTCGTGATACGAAGCGTCACGCCCATTTAACGAGTTTTTGCCGTAGGCTTTTTCAATGAACTGTTTAGCTAGATCGAATAATTCAAACTCTCCATTGGCTGGGGCTGCAACCTTGGTCATCGCGTCAAGATAAGCCCAAAGACTTTGGTCATAAGGAACTCTTGCCAGAAGAATATCAACCAGCTTCTCTGATGAAACAGCAAGTAAGCTCTCTTTGAGAATTGCTAGGTCCTGGTAACTTGTGCCAACCATTATTACCGCTCCAACTATGACTGGGCAACTCAAAGGTAAGGCAACAGTATAAACCAGATGTTGATCATTCTTCTTTGCCGGTGTGACTATAACTGACCTTGGTTAACCCTAAAGCGAGCGAAGCAACTGTATATCTCCTAAATCTTCAAACTAAAGAAATCGCCTGCGTGGTACAACTTAATAAAGACTAGAGCTTATCTCTAAGTTCATAGAGGGTGACTTCTGGTGTCAATTACCGCTAAAACCGCCTTGATTGCTGCCCCCGCTAAAGATGTCGATTTTCTAGAGTCAACCTTAGATAAAACTATATTTCAATCCAAGTTCGCAGCTGATTACAAAGAGGCCACTCAAGCACTTTCTTCTAGCCACTTCGATTTAATCCTTTGCACCATTGATTTCGACGACTGGCAAATGATTAGCCTCTTACTATTTATGAGACTACAGGCAGAACCTATAAAAACTAACTTTCTTTGCCTGCGGCTTCACCCAGCCAGCTCGGAGACAATAGATTGTGTACAGCTTTGCTATGCCGCATTTGGAGCGGTAGGGTTCGTCGAAATTGACGACATGGATGACGCTGGCGCAGAATTGCTACGTTCTCTAATATCAAGCTTGTAGCCCGTCCGCCTTCACCCATGCGGTGACTCAAACATTTGTTGCGAATACCTGCTAAAGCTCTCTCCAGACTATTAGCCTCTCTGCATAAATGCACGGCAGAACTATTTCCGTTCGCAGTCCATTTTCAAACTCCACATACCAGTTCCACAACAACTCCTCATTGAATGGAGGCTCCGCCCAAGTCTTCTCATTGCGAATAATCCAAGCAAAGACAGGCCTAAAAGCATCCGCGGCGGGAACGAGATCAATGGCCCCTAGTAACTCGTTATTGTTGGCCAACACATTGGTGATTGTTCCAATTAGCACGGCCTGATGATAGAGCTTAATAGTCTGTACTGACGCCATATTAATTACGTTCGCTCTGAAACAGGCGACCTGAGAAAGAACACTAAAGTACTGTATGACTTACCTTTTAGTATCTCATAATTTTAGTCTACACAGACCCTATGATAAGACCACCGACTTTCGGCTTGGCCTTAACGGAACTAGAGCGGCAACAAAGAAGTAGACTCCAGGAGCCGAGTTGCCAAATTGCTACCGATTTGAGCACTACAGTCTTTTATATAAAAGGCCGCAACGAGAACTCTGATCTTGGACTGAGCATAGTATGAAAGCTCAAGATGGGCAGATGATCGAATATTAGCTGATTGATATAGGTTCATCACAGCGAAATTCCCACCTGGCTTGAACTCTATGATGGCCAATATTCCAGAGTCTTCTTTACACCTTAGACAAGAGGCAAAAGGTCCATCGAAATCGAAGCCGGCGATACTTATTGAGAGTGTAGTTGGCAGGCTCCGTGGATCTCGTATCTTCAATCCAGTCACAAATACTCCCTCGCCAGGTCACAGGCCGAAGTATCCACCTCTTTTCACTAAGAGTAGGTTAAGGGAAATTGGAAGTTAGAGCACAGGTTGAATCTGCACGCGCCAGCTAAGCCCCAAATATGTCAATTAATCCGGTGTTGTGGCTCCACCTCTGGCCAGACTTAATTAATCATTTTCGTCCTATCTCAATCAAGGGAAAAAGAGAACGTTTCTTAGGTAAGAAATTAAGCTCAGCTATTGCGTAGTTGCGCAATAGCTACACGATCGTGTACCCTTAAAACCTTTGGTATGGTTACAATAGGAGGAAATTAATTACATTCATATAGTACGTTTTCGCTCCATTTTATTCGGTTTTGGAACAGCACCGGAGCAAAAAACGGCTTCAGAATAGTTGACCTTGGTGGTCCAATATAATTCGCGCCAAGTATGGCGCTGGAGGCCCATTTTGATTCCAAAAGGAGCTGAGTATGCACTGCGCGTGGTTGTACTGCTGTATCGAAACAACGGACGACGACTGGCTTCTTCAGAAATTTCGGAGAGAACAAAGATCACCATAGCCTACATCCCCAAAGTACTTAAACCTCTAATTAACGCCGGTTTGGTTACAAGCAGCAGAGGGACAAATGGAGGCTACCGATTAACACATCCAAGAAGGCGCGTTTCTGTCCTCGACATTCTTTCAGCCTTTGGCAGTATAAGAGACGATCATTCAGAGAGAACCAGAGTCCGTACCGATTTCTACTCACTTTGTCAAACGCTGGATCAAATAGATGCCCATGTGCTGAGCATTTGTGCCAAAACCACTATTGCTCATTTGTCACTTCAATAGATTAGCCGCTCCTCTTAACTCGCAGTAGCGCCTTACTGGTGCTACTGCGAGTTTCCTATCAATCAAGCCGTCAAGAACAGCGAAACCGAACAGCTATCGCAAGGGTACACAGGGAATTAATCTCTTTGCCTAACTTAATCAAGAGAATGAGCGAGCGATTATTCGAGAATAGATCAAAAACACATACTTGCGCAGTTGCGCAACAGTCACGCAACACCGTAACCCTAGAACCTATTACAGGGTTAAGATAGAAGGAATCAGTTTACATACCTATCGTACAAATTTTTAGTCTTATTTAGCTCTGCCTTGAAGTAGTCTCGAAAACCGTCTTACTAGAATTTATTGGCCTTCGAAGCTACCGAAAAAAGAAAGGAAACCTTAGATTCATGCATGGCGTTCGCAATGAACAAGTTCAGAATGAATAAATTAGATAGCACCAATTACCGAAGAAACAGCAAAGGCAAGCTGGAAGATTCCACTGTACATCGGCCGCCGCAGGAGACAGGCACAAACGAGTCGACAATAGCAATAGACGCCAGATATCATGACTAACCCACACGCCAGCTACTGGGACGATCTCACTCATTGGTTTTCTTTTGCCCTGCATCAGCTCGCCTATGTTCCGGCTTGCTGCATACATGCCATTGAGCAAGAACTAAGAATAAAACACGATGAGCCCCAAATATTGCACAGACCTCCAATCCATTCTGAAAACCACGCAGCTGACAAACTTGAAGCAGCTAAAAATTCGAAGAACTACGTGGAGAAAGCTGCCCTTGGGGATCAGCCTCATATTTGTAGAAGTTGCGGGGATGACATCATCTCCAGAGTTCATTCAAGTCATGGGCATGAAAATACTAAGCTAGACAATGATACCTTTCATGACTGGTTATCGAACGACCAACCTAGACTCGATGTCAACGAAGCCTTGCCTCATGCCAGCGGTTATGAGCAAAATCTATCGGGCTTTAGCGATGAACACCTGCAGAGAGTAGAAAAATACTGGGCAGAGCATCAACTTATTAACCCAAACTGCGCGTCTTCCGCCAAACTAGCAACTGCAGCGGACTGGGAACGAACCAAGCGACTGGCCCTGGAAGACAGCGAACGCAGTATCGCAAACGATGATTCGAGAAACCAAGCTGAGTAAGAATTGCGGTTGACAGGAAGCAGTGGTTTAATTCGAACGTAGCTCAGCCACTGCCTGCTCAAAGGAAATGCTGTTTTCGCGCACACGGCACTGCATTCGCAACGCCTTTGCGACAATTGACTTAGGCAGACCACCGTCACGTATCAAAACATTGCCCAGTGGTAGACCCTTATCCTTAGCTCGTTCGATAAAGAGTCGCATTGACTCCTCATTCAACAGCCCAAGCGTCACAATCAGCTCACCAAGTTTCGCTTCATCTCCTTCCAAAGAACAAAACGATTCATTTTTGAGTTGCGCTTCCAGAGCAACTACCTCCAGCGATCGTCTTGCTTGGTGTTGCACATATGGGTTCTCGTCGTTTGCTAACAGTTCCAGCAACTCCTTCTGAAGTCTGTGATTCTCGGTCAGAGCTAGGCGGACGTTAACGTCCGGGTCTAAACAAAGCCGTTTTAGAACATCGGCATGCGCTGTGGTATTCCAGGCAAGGCCTGCTCGCACCTCAGTATTTTCATCGAGCGCCAAGAGCATCAGGATTTTATGTGGAGTACAGGGGTTCTCGGCGAGCCTACGTCGCACTGCTGGATTATCATGCTTGGAAAGAGAACACACTGACTCCTGCGACACATCATCTCTGCCGGCAATTATGTATGAACCAGTGTAATTAAATGAATCGGTCAAGACACACCTCTTGCACAAGCACTGCAAACCTCACCGCCTTTAAATAGCGCGAGGAATCGCCCCCATTATTTCTGAATCTCGGGTAAAGCCCTGTAAATACTAGCGTTGCACAGAGATCAGATTGGCAGCAATCCCCCGACTGGGGGAAAGATCTGGTGCCAGCTGTTTGCAAAATATGACACTACTAATATGCACTAAAAAATCAGACTTGTTAACTAGTCAACTCGCCTGTCACCGACATTCGAACGACTAAAAATTCAGGTCTGAAGATCCTTGCGCAGTAGGCGGTTCTGGCCATGAGCAATGGCGAATGAGCATAATGCTTATTATCTGACACTTACGGCAACGCAATAATCTAGTATCACAAATGGTGCATTTGTCTCTAAAGCAGTTAGATTTAAAGACTATACTTATTTGACAAAGCTCTCTCAGTTGGCTTCTCAAGTATTGGAGTTGATTACGAAAGTCGCATGGCCTGGACAGCAATTTCTATGTAATGACTCGCCGATGAATTGTCGAGCCGGAAACTTGTCCTGCTAGGTATCAGAAACCCGCCCACTAGCACAATGCTCAAGAAGCACGACCAACACAGCCATGAACTGCGAACCTGAAACCTAGTGGTTTGAAGCGCAGAACCTCAAATCAGTTATTCCTTCTGTCAGCCGGTCGCAGAGGTTACACGACGCCTCAGTCGCGGCATTAATAGACCGGTCTATTATCAATCTCACCCAAAAAAGAGGAGAGAGTGGACTAATTCAATTCATAAGACCTGACCTCGCCCGTTGCAATTCGTCAGGCAACACGAGTATACAAAAATCCTCGCAATCTGCTACTTTAGAATGAATAGCTTGTGTGAGTGTGTGATGTTTTAGGGAATTTGTAAGGTGCAAATATGCGACAGAATTCTAATTTAGTGGCTTCCGCTATAAGCTTACTCCTTAGCTTTTTCACTGCTGTTCCATATTGCAATGCTGATGAAAGTAAAAAGCTAAATTACTCACAACCAAATTCAACTAGTAGCGCATGTGGTCTTAGCCCAAAATCCTCTTTGCCAGTGACTAAACAAACCGATGTAACCACGGAAACAAAAAAAGAAGCCGGGGGGACAAAAGATAAGAATCTGTCATCCTCCCCAGCTCAAGTTAATCAAGCGATTTTAGAATCACTTGAACAGCAGAACACAGGAAAGTTTATTTTCCCGTCTAATTGTATTTCCGACAAAGAATCAGAAGATATTCATCGGATGGGCCAAATTGGCACAATGAAAGACCGGCTTATGCAAGCAGGATTCTCCAAGGAACGCTACGATAAATTTGAAAAAGCTGTTCCTCGCAAGGGCTCTACAAAAACGCTGACGTTCTCACGCACTTTAGGTTCTCACCAAGCCCAGAGTTCCTCGAAAATAAGAATACTGACTAGCCCAAAAGAATCTTACGGCATTGAGTCTTGAATTATTAGATCACTGACATCATCTTTGAGGTTTGCCAATGATACCAACAATCAGAAGCATGATTATAATCGGAGTCCTTGGAACACTAGTTTTGCCACTTGAAGTATGTCTGGCAAGGGCTAACTATGCCGGTGAATCCTCAGCAGTTGGACCAGTGGAACCATCTAAAAAGTCACAGTCAGCAACCAGCGATCTGACATTTGAGAACACTGTCATTTCAACCGCCATGTCGAATGAGCATAGAATAGCTCTAGATGCTTGGCACCGCCAGCTCGCACAAGAATTAGTGACTAGATTTGATAAAGATAGCCAATCATTAGCAACTGGTTTAGGGCAACGATCTGTGTACATAAACTACAAAGTTGAAAACGGTGAGTTAGTGAGTTCTGTATGTAAGAAAAGCAGCGGTTATCGTGCCTTTGATAGTAACCTATCTAAAGCTTTAAGGTCTCTCAATAAGAGTTCGTTTTTGGAACTTCCGATTGGGTTGACTTCAATAAGCGAAACCATCAAGCTCACTCGCGATCTGGGACCCGTTATCAAAAAAGCTTACACACCAACACCCACTAAATTTCCCAGCTGTTTTCCAAAAACCAATTAAAATGCATACGAAAGAATCAGACGAGTTGATGGAAATGGGAGGAGGAGGATTCGCTCCTCCTCCCACACCGCAGACCTAAGGCACTGGCTTTGTTTTACAAAGAGTCAATGAGATTGGTCATGTATGTCTTGGTATCTGGAAGATAACCAAGAGCAGTAACAAGTTGTGCATAAGATTTTCCAGGAAAAGTAACCTCGGAAAACACGTTCGCGAAAAGTTCTACATTTCCGCCTACCCATGCATCCAGCTTTGCACCATTTGTGCCCGAGTAAGTACCACATACAGTAGCTCCAAGTACATCATTACAAGAATAGCCAGAGTAGTTGATATGAGTTGCTGTGTTAAGCGCATACTCAGCATTCTTAGCGGCAGCAAAACCATTAGTACTGGGCAGCGCAGGAGGACTAGAGGTTGCTGCCAGGATGTAATCCAACTGGTGTGCTAATTCGTGAGCCGTAGTAGCTTGCTGAAGGTCCGTTGTTATTGGCGTCGAACCTTCAGTTGTCAGAACCGCTGTTACGAATCGTTCCCGAATAGTTATTCCTGTAACATTCGAAGGGCTGGTTGAGGCAAAGAACTCATCAAAGTGACTATAGGTGTCCATGTAATACAGGTTCGAACCAGCCGCTTGAAAGCGCGCTCTAACGCCATCATCGATAAGCCGAGCAAAGTCAGCAATAGTGCTATCAGGAGTACCTGGTGTGAAGTTCTTCCAGTAGGTCAGCGGCCAATTGTCGTTGTGCGCCTTGTACTGTTGACAAAGAACCCCATTGAGTTTGATTGAGCCGAATTTACTACCAACAGTTACATCGTCTCCACCGTTGACTTTGATTACACTATGAACGTCAAAGCCCGCAACCTGATCGATTATCACTTGGCCGCCTTCTGCAGAACCATATCCTTTTGCCAAAAACAACTCTGTCAACCACAAATGAATATCAAGAGGTGCTGAGGCAGCGCTATTTTTTATTTCAATCTTTCCACCCTTACCTCCAATACCCACGCCACCTTCAGCGCTGAATTTAGCACCGGTACCTAAAATCAGCTCAGGGACTTCAATACTGATGAGGCCTCCATCGCCCTCACCAAGACCGTCTGCTTTCATTTCACCATTCACAGTCACTGATTCTGTGCAATTTAGTTCAATCTTGCCGCCCTTTCCATTGTCATAAGCAGTAACCTCTAGTGTCGCTCCCGCCGCCACCGTATATGACTTACTCTGCCAGGTGTAAACCTGCCCACCGTTGCCAGAACCATTTACAAGACTTGCCCGATGTCTAAGACCTGCGCTTTCAGCACCCTTTGCACTGACCAAGATCTGATTGTCGTCGGAACCAATGTCAACGGAAGCCCACTGTGTGATTACTTCCACAGTTCCACCATCACCACCAGATTTTCCATCAGCTGACAGAAGGGTGTTTTCCTCAGCAGGAAGAGTGATTTGACCGCCTTCCACGTGAAGTGTTCCACCGTTACCACCATCATTGCCACCGTCAGCCTTCAACTCTCCACCATTAAGTGTGAGGGTTGAATATCCAGCATTCAACTTGATTGTTCCTCCATCGCCGGTTCCGTGAGCGGACACATCGATGTTGATTGATTCCGCTGTAATCCCATACCATGACATTATGTCGATAGTTCCGCCTGCGCTGTCACCGTCCTGAGCAACAGCAGAAAGTGAAACATCACCGTTGCCAGCACCAATCGTCAGAGGAACATTGGAGGCTACGATGATAATTTTGCCACCATCACCACTCGCAGAACCGCCATCAGCCTTCAGATAAGACGGATTAGAGGCGTCAAAAGTAAGGCCTGCTGCTCCATAGGCGGTGATATTGATTTCACCACCGTGGCCGTCAGTTCCCGGAACCGACACATCCAATACAGTTGTTGTATCAGTAGCGCCAATAACTTCAATAGAGCTAGAGTAGCCCTGAATCTCGATCTTGCCGCCGGAGCCGCTGGTCAAACCACCTTTCGAAGAGAAGGAATACTGTTCGTCAGCCGTGCCGAATACCAGGTCAGTTGTTCCAGGCTGTATTAAAATATGGCCACCATCTCCAGTGTCTTTGCCATCAGCTTTCATGACCACCTTACCAGTGTCAGACCGATAAACTGGGTCCATGTAGATCGCGATGAGGCCACCATCTCCATCGTCCAAACCGCTAGCATCAATGGTTACGTCATCGCCGACAAACTGCAAACCATCGCCACCAGATGCGGAGTAACGCGAGATCTGGATCTCATGATCTTCATCACCTTTGCACTCGATATGAGTTTCGCCGGTATCAAAAACCAGCGGATAACCAGATATGAATGTCCTGGCATGCGAGCCGTTGCACGAGACTTTTAGCCGTGCAGTTCCAGCTCCATCAAAGCTTACAGCACCGGCACCACTACTTGAAATGCTTTCGGTGTTATACCAATACAAGAACGAGGTTGTGTAATCATTGTCATAGAGGGTCACCGAACCTTTAGGAAAAATTTGGAGGTAAGTCGGATAGGCTGAATTGCCGCCGCCGTTGGTCTTGATTTCGAGCCCACTCGTACCGGTTAGTGTGATGTTGTTAGCTGCAATTTGAAGCAGCTTCTGAGTATCAGAGACACCACTATCACTGGCAGAAATAATTGTGCCATCAACAGTCTCGATTGTTTCAGCAAGAAGCTGAATAAACGAGCCTGGGTTGGCGCCCGTGCCATCGGCACTCAAAGTGCCAGCAGGCAGCTTGATAGTGCCGTCCTCGGCATTCAGAGTAATCCCGCCAGACTTAGAGCTGGTTCCTTTTACAGAGATGTTACTAGCACTAGTTACGGTAATACCACCGTCGCCGCCATTGGTGATATAGACAGCACCATGAGAAAAGCTGGTTACTTCCGTAGCGCCGCCATCAACGGTGTCAGTGGTAATTGTCCCGTTTACTCCATTGGTTTCATCGGTTCCGCCAACAACAAATTCAGTACTTCCGCCAGTGTGGTGGGCCTTGATGATAACAGCACCGGCCCAAGCACCAGTGGAATTATCGACCGTGATCGAACCAGTTGCGACATCACCATCGCTATAGAAGAGAAGGTTTCTTGCTTCACTTGTGGTCACATCGGCCTTGATGTTTATGAAGTTGGTAGCTTCAATTCTTAAGTGACCAGAAGTGGCAAGCACTTTGTCAGTACCGTCCATCGTAAAGTCATCACCAAGGAAGGTGGTGAGCTGGCAATTCAAGCTGACATTATCCGAAGCTGTCAAAGATCCAGCCAAGTTGATGTACGAGTACAGGCCAGTGGAAGCAGATGCTCCCATAACCAGCTCACCCGCTACATTGAAATCTTCGCCTTCAAAGTTAATGGTATACGCCAGCAATGATGCATCTCCATCAACATCGAGATCACCAGTGAGCGTAATTTCACCGTACTCATTCAGAGTGTTAACTTCAAGGTTACCGCCCACGGTGACATCCGTGGCTTCGACCGTCCAAGCTTTGATAGTAGCTTCGCCAGAAACGTTGATAGCTCCCGAAACTACTAATGGCTGGTATCCAGGGCCGCTAACGGACCAGGCTACATCTACATCGCTATCGGAGGTCGGATCTGGGTACTGACCATCAATAGTGAAGGACACACCGGACCCTACATAGAGAGTCCCAGCAGTAATTGAACCGACGGCGATATCTCCACCGGCCAAGAGAACAACCGCATCACCCGCGTGAGAGATATTTCCCAGTGAAAGGCTGCTGGTTGAATAGTAAACGTGAGTACCGGAAAGAAGTGAGGATTTACCATCCTTCAGCATCGTGGATTTAGTACCAATTCTCGATGATTTCGCATTCACGGAAATGGCGCCTTCAAGCCCATCTGCTTGAACAAAGACAGTCCCATTCTCTGCCTCGAAGAGGAGAGAAGAAGACTCAAAAGTTCCGTCCTTGACAGTGATTCCGAATGAACCGGAGAACGTGATCGCTTGAGAAGCGGTTACGCTGCCGGAGCCATCAATTGAAAGTTTTCCAGCTGTAGATTTAAAGTCGAGGCTGTTTTCGGCCTTGATGTCGCCGGTATTTTGCACCGTTGACGAGCAGAGTGACAATGATTCAACTTGGCAGACAAAAGCACCATCATTGATGATTTCGGCGGCGATAATCACCTGGCTGCTTTTCTTCGGTCCAGTGATAGTGATTGTGCCATGGTTTTCCAGGTTGCCACGGAGTACGCACGGTCCTTTTGAACTGTCGTATGAGGCAGAGACTCCTTTCGGCACAACAACTTCTTTTGTTTTTTCGTTGAATAGGGACATTAAGTCCACTGTTTGAGTGTTCATTTTTTGTTTCCTTTATTTGCAAGGTTTTTAGTTGCCTGAAAATCTCAGGCATGTAGTTAAAATCTGCGGGGACAGGCCCAATCAGTGCAACGCAGCATGACTGGGCGCCCCGACGAATTGGTATGGCCAAAGACACAGAAGCAGGCACAGCCCAGGGCTAGTCGGATACGCCACTGTGACTTGGCGACCGAGAGTGCTTATGCTTCTCTGCGATCAGACTCTAGATTTGAGGCTTGACTCAAACTGGGCGAACGAAAAATCGCTCACTCAGATGAGACTGCAAGTTGAGCAAGTATTCGATCTATCCTTTATTAGGTCGCAAGTGACTCGATGAGCCAGGTTTCACAAAAGGTCTTTTCGCTAATCACTGACAGTTCAGCACCTGCTCAGTCAATAAATTCATTCGAACCAGGATATAGAGCACGTAAGTACCACAGTCAGTACTCACCCGAAGAATAGTCACGAGCCAGAAATAAGAGGAGTTCAGACTTACCGGTGATGCCAGTAATTTGGATTTCTTATTTGGGTTGCAGGTTCAGGAGTTCGGAATGGGGCTCATATAGAGGTGAAAGAATAAATTGCTCCTTACCTTACAAATGACAGTTACCCATTGCCACCGCATGACAGCTGAGCTTCTTTTTGTATTACAAAAATACATTATTAAGTGTAAAAGCCTTCAAATACCGAACCCTGGGAGCTTAACAATGAATTGCTCTGCGGCGAAGAAGGCTCCAGTTAATAATTTGTTTCACTACTGTTACTCGGAAAGGCCTGACTTAGCTAGTTCATCTTGGCTTCCGCAACTATTTTAAGTACAGAAACATTAACTACTGCCGTATACACTCTGTTAATAATTCACTCCAAGAAGAGCGCTGAAAGCCACTACAACAAACACTTTACTAATTTGAATTCCGCTGACGGAGACGGGAATATCGCGCAAGACGCGTTTATCGTGTAGAGTCACAGCCACTAACCTAGCTAGAATGCAATCAATTCAATGAGTCGGCATTGTAGTCACCGACCATTGAACGCCTAAAAATTCAGAGCTGAAAACCTCTGCGCATTGGGCGATTTTGGGCTCGACCAGCGGCGACTGAGCATAATGTTCCTTATCAGACTCTTGTAACAACGCACCTCTTCGGTATCGCCAATGGTGCTTACTCTCCACAACAGTGGCACACCCCATGGGCCATGGTCAAAAACCGAATAGATATCGCGAAAGCCTCTGCGACATTTGTTGTGAGAATTCAGTCAAATGGACATTCTAACTAATCAACTTCGTGCCCGACGATTGAACAAAGCGCTGCGTTTACTAGGGTAAGATCTAGCTCTATACCTTTATTCGGTAGATAGTCGAATGCAATAATCTTGCTAGTTCTTGGGGTAAATCGCATGCGCGACGTTATGAGATTGATATCCAAACGCTCTTTCAAGAGAGCTAGAGCATTTGAGCTATTCGAGACATAGACGAACTGAAATGCCGCAGTTTTCGCCGGACGATATTGTGCCACTACAGCCAGTCCAGATTTGGCGAAATCATCTAAACCGCGAGGCTCTACCGACGAGCCGAGATTCTTATTAGCTGCCGGATAGGCATTAAAAAACCAGTAATCACTTTGCCTGTCTATATAGCTCCAACCAACATGATTGACTGGAATGACACAGCTGGTAGCCCTCACCTTCATTCTCTGCACAGCGGCCAGCAATAACGCCGGGCTCGGAGAACTGCTGATCATCACGGTGTGGTCATCTGGAATAGTGAGGTAAAGGTGCAGATTGCGAGGAAACCTGGGCGATTGCGCCTCCCACACTTGATTGGCACCCAACATGTAATGCCTCAGCGGTCGCGAAAGCAAGTCTGCGGAAAGCTCTTTTTTGATAGGCTCCTTAAACTCGACAATATCTACATCAGGCCAGCAGTCAATTTTCATCTTTGGGTCTACGGCCGAATAACTTTTCATGTCGGCAGCTGTAAGCTCTAGAACTTGCGATCCGCGCACACTCGTGGAAATAGTCTTGCCACATATGGCGCTTCGGGCTGGGCTGCTACTATCAGCGAGAAACTGACTTATGTTGCCACCTGCAGAACCTTGCATAAATTCCAGGAGAGAACCTGAGCGTGAATCGGACGGCTCAGCGCTGTCGTCCTTTGCACAATGAACCGGCCCATTGATGCAGCGGATTTCAACCGTACCTGGCGGCAACCAGCGCAAAATAGTGTCTGCTGTGGCGGGTGCTGCCTGCGAAGAAAACGGAACGACAAGCATAGCGCCAAGGCAGATACAGGTGGATTTGATTGAGCGAAACACCTTATGTAGCACCACACACTCCAACTGACTGCGAATTTGACCAAGCCTGATAAAGCGAGCCGATACGGAGAAGCGCGCATCACTGTTAGAGGTTAGCACTTTCAGCTACCCTCCAACGAGAGCAGCCAACACTTCAAGAGGTGTGGCAAATGAATTTGCGCAACTCATAGTTTTGAGATGGGATACTATCAAGGTCTGGCTGCCCTAACTGCATTGAGCTATGCTTAGGCTAGACGCCTGGAGCTGCCATGGAATTTATACTCCCATCTATTCTTTCGATATTCTTGGCACCTTTTTTTGGCTTAGGATGCGCGATAATGGCTGTTCTCGGCCTTTGCCTGTTCCGAGCTGTTAAGAAACGTCCTCCTTTCAAAGACGTCTGGCTAATAGCAATTGCAGTATCTGTAATTTGCACAGCGGCCGCTCCGTTCGTCTTGGTTTTGGGCTGGGCCACTGCAATTGATGCAATTAAGCGTGCTGAAAGAGAAAAGGCCATATCAACTTCCCGAGAATTTTGGCAGGCATTCAGCTCTATAGAGAAAGACCTGCATGACGTAAAGTCCGAGGATGGCCCTGTCTATCAAAAATTGAAGCTTCAGCTGGATAAGTATCTGTGGCCTTCCACTGTCATTGTTGGAGCGCGACACGGCAATGTAAGGGAATTGTCTTTCAAGGATCTTGATATCAAAAGCTATGCTGTAAGGCCGAATAGTTCGAAACTAATTACTTCCATGGCGCTAATTAACTGTGCAGAATACGACCAATTTGACAACTGGTTAATTGGCTCTGGATTTGATAAGCCGTATATCTGTGACAGCGTTTTTACGCATTTGTACAGTGGTCCAAATAAGTATTTCGCTAAAGACGTTCTGTTCTCCGCTAAACGCACTGGAAAGCGGATCAACGTTGACGTATACACCGATATTGATACTAAGCCAGCCTTTGATAATCCCCCGCCAGTAACAGATTTTTTAAAGCGCAATCTGGGAGGACAATTCTTTTATCTTGTTCTTGGTGACGTAAAATTTCATCCGCTTTCCGAAAAAAGAGAATGTACTGTCCAGCCTATAGACAAGATACATCAAGCCTTTCTTAGCTTGCTAACCCCATCCGAACTAAAATCACTCGAAGCAAAAGTTACGGATAATATGTGTGTGCAATTGGTGTCTTCAGGAGATAGCAGGTACCACAAGCAATTCAAAAATCCGCATTTAAAATCTACGGTACCTGAAGAACCCTCCAGATACTGACCTTGCTTCAAATGTTGAGCCTGTCATCACGAGAGGGCACACAGTACAAGGCGCACTGACGCCTTTTAGCCGAGGTCCTATAATCACCGTTCTGATCAAGAAATCAATAGCCCGCTAGTACTTGCCTAGCAACACTCATCTCAGTTATTTTTTCTGAGTCATGGACGACTGTGACACCACACAGCTTTAAAGTTACTTCGAAAATAAAGTGAGCAGGCAGCAAAAATAGAAGTGACAATTCAATTCTAAATGGTGCCTGTTCGCAAAGAAACAAAGCTATTGATAGAGATCAGTCTCTGTCCTCAGATTGCACCGAATATCTTGGCTTTGCCCAGTTGCGACAAGAAGTTCATCCTTCCAATGGTTTCGCGCCAGAGAAACAAGGAACTCGGATATGTTCTTGGTCGTCGATGACCCAATATAGCGCCAGTTATCCTTCATGGTAGGACTTGGAGAAGAAGGATCCTTAGGGCCGCGCTGCCAGGCAATTTGGTCTATCTCTAGCCCTCGTCGGTTATATGAATTGAGCAGCCCAAGACCTATATCTTTGACCACATCATAAGGATCCGCCTGCCCGATCAAAGAGCGAGAAACGCCAATAATATAGTGCGCGCGCCGCTTGTTATAGAGCGGATGATTTTCAAATATGTCGAAGCGTCCGCAAAAATAGTCATCGTAAGTATCAGCGATTGGCTCAAAATTTATTTCAAAAAGCCGCCCAGAAAGAGACTTAATCACACCGGGGGCATACCCAGACTCCAGTAAATGTCGATTTACGATGCCGACAAGGAGACCGTTAAGCGTTAAGCCTTGGCGAGATGCCTGGGCTGCCAATTGTCTATGAAATTCGTCTGGCAGCCGTAGCGTCAGGTTCTTGCTCTTTTCATCAACTCGCCCGTCGACATTTTTTGAAGGCATTTTGCTACCACTTTTCCGCATTAGTTATAGTACTATTTATCCTATACTATTTTGATGAACTCGTGTCAATTGAATTAATACAGCTATCAAACATAAAACAAGCAATAGTAGAATTAGTAATAATTTGCGGCGCAAATTATCGAATTCGCCGCAAAACCTTCAATAGCGACCATCGCAGCGTTTTGAAGGTATTTTGCCATCAAAAAATAGCAGCAAAAATAGCATGGGTATTATCCCACTAAATTGATGCATTAAGCCGTATGATATAGTTATAGCGCACAAACACAAGACGTACTGTAGTAGGATAAGTCGTTTCATGCGGCGTAAATCAGATAATTCGCCGCATAATTTGAAGGATTGTAGTGTACATCCATGAACTGACTGAGTGGCCTAATTTTCACTGGGACGAAAATCGTCTCAAACCTCTCCTAGCGGAAGTAACCCGCCTTCAAAAAGAACTGTTTGAAGATCTAAGGCACTCTTGCTTCGATGATGTTGGAAGTTCGTTACGGGACGAAGCCGCCCTCGAGATGCTCACTCAAGAAGTGGTCAAAACAAGCGACATTGAAGGCGAAAAGCTTAACAGCGATCAAGTGAGATCTTCGATTGCGACTAAACTAGGATTGAACGTTGGCGGGCTGCGCTTAGCGCAGGGTCAACCTAATAGAAATGTTGACGGAATCGTCAATGTTGTTCTGGACGCAGCGCATAGATGGAAAGAACCATTAACTGCAGAACGACTCTATAGCTGGCATGCCTTGTTATTTCCCACTGGCTACAGTAACTTTGGCAAGATTACTGTTGGCCAATGGAGAGACGGACCTATGCAGGTAGTTTCCAGTCCATTCAACAAACAAAAGGTGCACTTCGAAGCACCCGAATCAAATCGATTGCCAGATGAGATGGAAAAATTCACAACTTGGTTTGAAGCATCAAACTCCCTGCACCCGGTCTTAAAAGCAGGAATTGCCCATCTTTACTTCGTTACCATTCACCCTTTCGACGATGGCAATGGCCGAATCGCGAGAGCTATAGCCGATCTTGCAATGGCGCGAGCCGATGGCGTTGACCAGCGCTTTTACAGTATGTCCGCTCAGATTAAGTCTGATCAAAAACAATATTACATAATTCTTGAAAAGACTCAGAAAGGAACTCTCGACATTACCGAGTGGCTTGAATGGTTTCTTGATTGCTTATGCAATTCTCTCCAGTGGGCTCAATCAGCACTACAGGCTGTTATTAGAAAGGCCAGAGTGCTACGACGAATGGAGAAGCTAGACCTTAATGAGAGGCAGCAAAAAATCATGCTGAAGTACTTGAATGGTGAATTTGGCGAACGCCTTAACACAGCGAAGTACAAGAATTCAGCAAACTGCTCGGCCGATACGGCCAATCGAGACCTTAAGTATTTAGAAAAACTCGAGCTTTTAGAGAGAATTGGCCAGACAAAAAGCACTGCTTATAGTATCAAAGACCTATCGAGGGAGTAGCAGCCTACAAGCGAGTATGGGCCAAGACTCTGCAACCTTTAGACAACGGCTGATAAGCCTGATTATGATTCATTGCAAACAGCAAGTGACTAGCAGATGCTGTTGAAAAACCAATGAGATAGTTCATCACTCGGGGCTATACTGGCGTCAGTCAAACGCGCTCAATACTACGAGAAACTCAGAATGCCCAAACAATCAATAAAACCAAACGCGCTGAAAAAGCTTGAGGCCGAGGTGGCACTAACAGATTTGGCATTGACGATTGCAAATGAGGAAATCGAGGATCGAGCTACCTACGCCCGGCAATATTTTGTCGCGGCCGATGATCAAGAAAAGGAAAGGCTTGTGTCTTCAATCACTGACTTCATCAAAGACGGAGACCAGGAGTTATCAATTGCCTGCGCAGCATTAGGAGTGCCTGAGGCTATCTACCATCAGATAAGAACCAAGCAGCAACTTCGAAAATTAGAATTAGGCAGGTAGAGTAGGCGGTGAAGCGGTATTGCAAAAACCTCAACTACAAATTAGCAGACAAGCGTTTGACTGGCTGTGCCTGCTCTCAAGTCACCTCAAGGCTTTAATGCCCCAAGCTGACGGGTACTACTCAAATGACAGCCTTGTTCGAGAATTTGCATATAGCCTGCGACACATTCGCAGCTTGAAGCTTTGGTGGGACTAGACTTCTGATGATAGGTGTTATGAATAACCGGATCTTTTCTGTATTGTGTGCAATAGGTTTTTCGATTTTTCTTTTGCCTAGTGCGCTAGCGCAAGAAGCGACTTCGAGTTCTTCTGGCTCCGGCAGCACTTTGGTTGAGGCCAAGGCGAAACTCAACAGTCAAATATTGGAAGCGAGAAAATTGGGTATTGGTACTAAGCAACTTGAAGGTGGCATTAGCGAGGCCGACGCGGAACTTAATAGCGGTAAGCCTGAGAAAGATTTGGTGAAGCGTCTAGAAGCTCTGCATGACGGAATGCGCCGTCATATGGAAGAGGTGGTTCTACTCAAGGCTGGCGTAAAAAATGGCTTTGTCTCAGCAGCCGATCGAGAGAATTGGGGTGCAGAAACCATTTTTATGGCCAAGTTTGAAACGGCTATCAAGAAGTTGTGGATGCCACCGAAATTCGAAGGCAACAGACGAGTAGTGGTTCGCTTTGATATTTTGAGAAACGGAACAATCACAAAACTAAGCGTGACTCAGTCTTCCGGAGTGCCAGCTCTCGATCAATCTGCCTTAACTGCAATCAGAAAGCTGTCACCTGTTAATCCTGCTCCTCAGACGGCTCTCAGAGAAGGCAGCGTGGCACTAGAATATACCTTTCAATACAATAAGCCCAATGGCTCGAAGTAGAACGATTATAACGATCCTCGTAATCAAACCGGTGGGCTCTTTGCCGGTTGCAGTTTTGAACTCTCAAAACTCAACTGTAGCTGGTGCTTTAGCAAATTTGAATTACAAATCTCGCGCCAAAAATTCACTTATTCTGGCGCGCAGCTGATTTTCTTTTACCGGCCAGCTCCGACAGAGGGCTGGTCTTTAGACAGCGCCTGATCAATTAGAGCGTATATTGTTGGATCGTCAGACTTGCTTTCGATTGCGGTTTTCCACGGCAGTTGCATCCATGGACTATCTGGATCTCTCAGTAGACGCTGCTTTATCAACAAAAGATTGGGTGCCTCTCTGAGGCTTTTTCCATGCCACCAGAAATCACGGCCTATGAGATATTCGTTAGCCATCTGCTCCCAGCTTGTGTAAAGCTCTTGCAGACGTTTTGCAATGGGCATCATCAGCTGCCAGGCCTCACTTTCGCTGAGATATCCAGCCTGGTATCCCCAGCGACAAAGACAGATGTAGCGACAATAGTCCCAAGCCAGAATCCCTCTTTCGCCAAATTCAGGACCATGTTCCCTAACCAGCTCGACGGCGTTGTCATAGTCCTGCGCATTGTTCCAGTCACGTTTGAAAGATAGAAGTAATTGGTCCGAGTTGGAGACTTTTTTCATGCCCTCCCAGCGAGTATTGTGCCCTTGGTGCACAAGTATTTTTAGCTGCGCCAGCAGAGTCTTCCTGTCATTAACGTCCCAAGAATTCGGCAATAATTTTTCTCTTTGCTTTTTCCGAAATGCTTCTGTTAATTCAGCGCCAGCTAAGGAATTGAAACCTTGATGATTTTGACTAAATAGAAATGCCGTACATGCGAGAGCCCACCGCCTATCTGGGGCACTAAGTTTATTACGCTGGTCGAATTCTAGGTTGTCAATCTCATGCAGCCTACTCTGATAAGCGACAGGATCACTCAGGCTGGCCGCTTTTTGAAGGTCCTGGCGAGCCAGATCAAATTGGCCCAATCGCAAATGCGCCTCGCCTCTGCTAGCATATGCTTGACTATTATCAGGCTCTGAAGAAATGGCTAAAGAACTGTCTTCGATAGCTTTCCTGTACTGGCATTCATAAATCTCAATAGCGGCCTTGAGGGTTAAAAGTATTGAATTTTTAGCAGAGAGCTTTAGCCCCTCGTCAACTTCGCGCATTGCTTCAACGCTCTTACCTTGACGAAGCAGCAATTGGCCTTTTTCTATATTGCTCATCAGGGCCTGAAGGTTGGTTTTGCTTATGCCGCTCTTTGACTCTTGCTCGCTGCTATACCAGTCCTTTATCTCCGAAAACGATTTACCGGGAGCATAACCCAGCGCAGCTGCAGCAGCCAAATCCTTTGAGGCCAAATCCTTTTTGCCGAGCTTCTCATAGGTTTTACCTCGATATTGCAGCGCTTCGAAATTTTTTGGCTCTAATTCGATGGCTTTGTTCAAGCATGACAGGGCCTTTTGATACTGCGCGCAATTAAAATAGCTGGCACCAGCTATGCCCTGGGCGGCAGAACTGTTGGAGTCAAGACTGACTGCTTTCAGACTGTCCCTCAGTGCATTCTCATACTTGCCCAATTCAAGATAAGCGGAACCCCTGTTGGTCAATGCAGCTGATGAGTTGGGATGGAGCTCAAGCGCTTTGCTGAGTGTTGCAATGGCTGAGTCGAATTTCTTTAGGAGAAGAAGATTAGAACCTCGCGTCATGTTGAATTCATAGTGTTTTGTGCTGTAGTGCATTGCTTCGGCATTCTTAAAGTCAGCTTCAGCGGCTTCGTTGTTTCCCAAAAGAAAATTGGCTAGTGCTCTCAAGGCAAACAGATCGCCTGAGTCTGGCTTTTTCTCGATCTCTTTGTTTATCAAAGGCAGCTTGAGCCGTATTTCTTGTATTTTGCGTTCCCGATCGTTGCTCTGGGCGTAGACATGATCGCTAACGCCATTACCAGCAGTGGCAAGAAGACCTAGAAGAATTGACTTAATCAATCTATTTCGAAAACGGTCTCTTTTCTTCACTTTAAGTATCCTGTTAATAGTCTGATCAGAGCTTTACATCATAATCATGGCCGAATTGTACCACTCGCTCCTCTGGCTACCAGATATGCCGCACATTCAAGTTACAGCGGCGAACTCTCTTTGAGGCATGACAACGATTGGCGTTTACGTGAAACTGAACGCTAATCGTTGCATTGCCACATAACCATCCGACCTTTAGTAGAAGCGGTAGCAGTCGCTCTTCAAACATTGGAGGAGTAGAATGGTATTTACTAAGCAAAAGGCAACGGCACCGATTGGGCAACAATGAACTAGAGCGTTTCATGCAAACCATTGCGGCACTTGAGAGACAATATGGCCGCGTGCCAACTATTCGTGAAATTGCCAGCGAACTTGGCGTTAAACCAATGCAGGTGCGAAGTTTCATCAACAAAAATCTAGTGTCTGACAAAATCGACGGCACCTCTGTTTTTCACGCGAGTCTGCGAGAAGAATTACTGACTCCCGTAGAGTCTTCATCG
>JBAYTY010000043.1:0-62618 GCA_041675385.1 Candidatus Obscuribacterales bacterium | reverse complement strand
TCGGATCCGAATTAGTCAGACCGTCATCGGTTCAGCTCGGATCCGAATTAGTCAGACCGTCATCGGTTCAGCTCGGATCCGAATTAGTCAGACCGTCATCGGTTCAGCTCGGATCCGAATTAGCTTTCTTCCGAATTAGTCAGACAGTCATCGGTTCAGCGCGGATTGCCCTTGCCCCCTCTCTTCAACAATAGCCGGTCGGCTAAGAAGGTCAAATCGTCACGCTTCCACATCTCCATAATCGGCTTTTCCCCACCGGGTGGCCAAGCTGGCTCTGAGCCAAAAGCCTCTTCATCTAAAACTTCCAGATATTTTTCATAGGTTGCCGGTACTGCTTTTTCGTCTTCAGTCACTAGTAGAGCCTCTGTATAAACCCGTGGCAGCAGCACATCTTTGTGCTTTTCTAAAATTTCATCGAGAATGGCTTGAGCCTTTTTGTTTTCACCATCCTCGGCCAAATAGCGCACCAATTGCAGCTTAGCCTTAAAACCACTCGTCTTCGCCATCAGAGCCTCTTCTAAAGTAGCCACTGCCTCAGCCTTACGTCCCATGCGATAAAGAGTTTCGGCCTTAATTGCCAGCAATTGCGCCTGCGAATTGCCATTGGCAAACAGGGCCCGATAAGCCCAAGAATAGGGCGAAGGATGCAATCGCAACTGCTCGGCCTGATCAAAAAGTTGTTTCGCCCGGGCACTCGGGTCGGCTCCAGGCTGAAAGACTGGCGCATCTTGCGGGTGGCGCATACACATTTGAGCGCCGTAGTAGCCTTTGAGCATTTCCAACCAGGTAAAAGTAGCAAAAGTAACGTCACATAGGGCAAACACCAAGAGAGCCGCGCCCAGTGACTGAATCAAGTTTTGCCCTTTAACAATCGGCGACTTAAGGCGATCGCGCAGACGGTCGTTAATAGTCAAACCAGGGCTGCGCTTCTGAAACAGCTCCACCAACTCTTTTTGTTCTTTCAAGTCTAAAATTGACAGGGAAATGCGCACGAGAACATCGGGCCTGTTAACAGCAGACGGAGAAACTGGTTCTGTTTTGGATGGTTCTGTCTTTTCAGCTTCTGCCTTTTCAAATACTCGGCCACAGCTGGCAAAAGACCGCACTTCTAAAGTTCCTAGAAAAGTTAAATAGAGCTCGTCCACAACCTCAAACAAAACACGACGACGACCGATAAGCAAGGCTGGATGTCCATAGCAGACAGCAGCTTTTTCGGCAGGACCATTAGCGGGGTCGCCAGAATTAGAGCCACTGCTGCTACTGGGTTCATAGACAAGGGCAAAGCGCCGATAATAAATAAGAGGCAAGCCGTTTTTGAAGAAATAGGCGGCCCGAGTAGCCAGGTCGCTTTCTAGAGAGACGGCCAGGCAGTGGCCGACTACTAGAGCAAAAAGCACGGCCAAGGGGAAGAGTTGAGCGACATTAACAGCAAACCAATCGGTAGAACAGAGCAAAATTAGAAAGATTAGGCCAAAAACAGGCCAAGCAAAGCCAATCAAGGAATAAACCAGATGAGAGAGACTGGGCGGCAATTTGCCACTTGTAAGAGGCCCAGCTGGCTTGCGAATTTTGTCTGATAAATCTATAGCCCAACCCTCAAGAACGTCATCATTAACTTACCCAAACTTACCCACCTGACTTATCAACCTGACTTATCAACCTGACTGACCCACCAGATTTACTCACCAGATTTACCCAGATGTATAGATTTCACTAGTACTCATAGATACTTATAACTTGGCTGGGAACAAGGGGAATAATAGAAAAAGGTAGCCCGGCAATTTGGAAGGTCTCAGTAAAATGGCGCTGATTAAAAAGGAAATTGGTGAACTGCTCGTAGACAACGGGCTGATTACCAGCGACGAACTAAAAATCGTACAGCAAGAGCGCATGAAGACAGGTGAACCAATTTCGCTAATTCTTTCGCGCCTAGGTTTGGCCAATGAAACTCACCTTAAAACCGCCCTAGAAACACAGTATGGCGTCAACTACATCTCTCTGGCAAAAGCCCAGGCCGACCACACAGCCCTCGAGCTCTTGCCCGAAAAAGTAATGCGACAGCACCAGGTCGTTCCACTTTCAGTCGATGGCAAGAACCTTACTTTGGCCATGGTCAACCCCAATAATTTACTTGCCCTCGACGACATTAAATACCGCCTTAAGAGTGTTTCGGTGCGACCAGTAGTCTGCACTGAGGACGATTTTCAGCACTTTATGGAAACGGTCTATTCAAGAAGGCAAGACGAATTAACTGAAGAATGGGATGAACAAGCAGATCAGACCTTCATCGAATCAGAAGTAGATCTCTCTAGCCTCGACGTGCTCATTGACTATGACGATGCCATTAACGACTTAGACTTGGCAAAGCAAGCTCAAGATGCGCCTATTGTGCAACTAGCAAATCAGATTTTAGCCAAAGCAATTAAACGCCAATGTTCAGATGTGCACATTGAACCCCAAGACAAATATGTGATGATTCGCTACCGCCTTGATGGCGTTCTCTTCGTTGATCGCAAGCTGCCAAAAGCAATTCTAGCGGCCCTCGTTTCGCGCTTCAAAATCATGGCCGACCTCGATATTGCCGAACGTCGCCTGCCTCAAGACGGCCGAATTAGAGTACGGTTTTCAGGCAAAGATATCGACTTCCGCGTCTCGTCTATACCAAGTAAGCATGGCGAAAAAGTAGTGATGAGACAGTTAGACAAAACTGGCACCACATTCGGCCTTGATCACCTAGTCACTGAAAAAGAAACCCTGTCTATTATTCGCGAAATGGTGCTCAAACCTTACGGTATTATTTTCGTCACTGGGCCAACTGGTTCAGGCAAGACCACTAGTCTCTATTCCGCACTAGCAGAGCGCAACACGCCAGAAGTGAACATTCTCACAGCGGAAGACCCAATTGAATATGAAATGCAAGGCATTACCCAAGTTCAGGTTTTACGCGAAAAAGGTTTAGACTTTGCTCGTATTCTGCGGTCATTCTTGAGGCAAGATCCAGACATCATACTTGTCGGTGAAACCCGCGACCGAGAAACTGCCAAAATTGCAGTAGAAGCAGCTCTGACAGGCCACCTTGTCTTTACCACCCTGCACACAAACGATGCACCAGGGGCGATGACAAGACTTGCCGAAATGGAAGTTGACCCATATTTAGTATCATCAGCCACCATTGGTGTGATTGCCCAAAGACTGCTGCGCCGCATTTGTCTGCATTGCAAAGAAGAATATGCACCAGAGCGTAGTGCCCTTGAATATCTAGGTCTATTAGACAAAAACCAAGAGAAACTAGCTGAATCAACCATTCAATATTACAGACTACGTACAGATGCCGATGGTTGGCCAATTTTTGCTAAAGGCAACGGCTGCGACGAATGTCATCAAACCGGCTACAAAAACCGAGTTGGCGTATTCGAAGTAATGAAGATGAACGATGAAATTCGCGATTTAATTTGCAAAGGTGCCACCACTTCACTAATCAGACTAGCGGCCAAACAATCAGGAATGATTCCGCTAAAAGACTACAGTGTACGCCTGGTAGGACAAGGCATAACCAGTGCCGATGAAGTAGTTCGAGTAACACTATCTGATACCACCGGTGAAGAATCACTGTGCGGCAAATGTCGCAATCCAATTTCAGATGATTTTATCAAATGCCCATTCTGTCAACACGACCTCAAATTTTCGTGCTTGCGCTGCGGCACCATGCAACTTGACGGTTGGACGAGCTGCCCCAAGTGCGGCCTCTCAAAAGAAGAAAGCGACCACGAATTTTGCTGCAAAGGCTGCGACGCCGAAATTTATGGCGAGTGGAAAATCTGCCCATACTGTCAAGCCACCAGAGAAGCATCTTACTCGACTGCCATCTAAGCTTGAGAACGAAACCAACGCTGAGAACAAGACCTACAATGAAGGAGCGAATAGATGTCGATTGAAATGCAGGAATTGCTGCAACTGGTGGTCGACCGCACAGCCTCAGACTTGCATCTCAAGGCCAAAGAACCGCCGATTATAAGGGTGGCTGGCAAACTGATACGCACGAGCTTGCCTGAGCTAACTTCAGAAGACGTCAAACGTCTGATATTTTCTTGCCTAACTGAAGATCAATGCAAATATGCCGAAGCCAATTTAGAGTTAGATTGCGGCTTTGGCGTCGATGGCCTAGGGCGCTTTCGTGTCAATGTCTACAAAGACCGCGGTTCTTACGCGGCGGCACTTAGAGTGGTGCTTTCAAGAATTCCATCTATAGATGAACTTGGCTTACTACCAATTTGCAAAGAAATTATTCAAAAGCCACGCGGCCTTGTGCTTGTTACTGGCCCCACTGGCTCTGGTAAATCGACTACACTGGCATCAATGATCAATTCACTCAATGAAACAGAATCAAAGCACATACTTACTATTGAAGACCCCATCGAATTTATTCACCATAACAAAAAATCGATTATCTCCCAACGCGAAGTCGGCTCTGATACAAGATCTTTCGCTAATGCACTGCGAGCAGGCCTGAGAGAAGATCCAGATATTATTCTAGTTGGTGAAATGCGCGATCTTGACACCATTCACCTGGCCCTCACTGCTGCAGAAACCGGCCACTTAGTGTTTAGCACAATACATACGAGCTCAGCACCGCAATCAGTCGACCGCATTATCGATGTCTTCCCTCCTGAGCAACAACAACAAATTCGCATTATGCTCTCGCACGCCCTCGTGGCCGTTATCAGCCAATCGCTCTTAGCCAGAGCCGACGATGCTGCTGGCGACTCGCCCGTGACCTCGGGCCGCATTATTGCTCTGGAAGTATTAATAAATACCCCAGCGGTGGCCAACCTAATTCGCGAAGCCAAAACGGCTCAGATGTATGCCAGCATGCAAATGGGTGCCGCTCTAGGAATGCAAACTTTGGAAGCATCACTGGCACTATTGGTCAAACAAGGCAAAGTAACCTTTGCCGATGCCATTGGTAAAACCAGCAGACCTGAAGATCTCGAACAACTAATTGGCAATCAAAGAAGTAGCAAACCAGAACCGGCAAAAATGGAAAAAGGCTTTGGTGGCAGTAGTTTTGGTAGGTTCTAAAATTGGAATATTTGTACAAAATTAGAGAGAGCGACGGTTCAATCAAAGAAGCGGTTGGCCAAGCGGAATCACCGGCGGTGCTACGAGCGAAGCTGAGAGCACGCGGTATCGAGGTTGTAGAAATACGTGAACGAACCGTCTTGGGCAGTATTTTAGGCTTCTTCAACTCACAGAAAGGCAAAGATTTACTGACCGTCGGCTTGTTCGAGCGCGTTTCGCTCAAAGATATGGTGGTTTTTTCAAGACAATTTGCCGCTATGATTAGCTCAGGGGTTGCCATGCTGCGCACTCTAACAATTATTGTCGAGCAATGCCCCAACCGCAAACTCAAGAAAGCCCTCGATGATGTGCGCCATTCGATTGAGTCAGGTTTGTCTCTCTCTGATGCTATGGCCAAGCACACAGACATCTTCGACAAATTATATGTGTCGATGGTAAGAGCCGGTGAGACCGGCGGTATTCTGGCAGATGTATTGAAGCGCCTAGCCGACTTTCTGGAATACAAATCGAAACTCAATCAAAAAGTAAGAGCCGCCATGGTTTATCCAACTGTGGTGCTGATCATCGCCATTGCAGTTTTCTGGGGCATGCTCACTTTCATTTTGCCAATCTTTGAAGGACTCTTCAAAAACATTGGCGGAGAACTACCAGCCTACACTCAGTTTCTCATTCTGCTTTCGCAGTACATGCGCTCAGTCTGGATGATGCTATTCATAGCCGCTAGTGCAGTTGGTGTCTACATGCTCAAGCGCTACTACAAGACCCCAATCGGCCGTTTTCAAATTGACTTCTTCTTTCTCAACGTGCCCTTCTTTGGCGACTTAATTGGTCGCGTTTCTATCGCTCGCTTTGCCCGCACCTTCGGCACATTGCTACAGGCCGGGGTGCCGATGCTAACAGCCCTAGACGTGGTCAAAGACACAGCAGGAAATGCCGTTGTAGCAGACTCGGTACAACAGATTTATAACGACGTGCGGCAGGGCGGAAATATATCAAAACCCATGGGCAAGTCAAAAATATTTCCACCAATGGTCACTCAAATGGTGGCCGTTGGTGAAGAAACAGGAAGACTTGACGACATGCTCTCAAAAGTGGCCGACTTCTACGACATGGAAGTAGAGAACTCAGTAGAAGCACTGACATCACTACTAGAACCGCTCATGGTCGTTGGTATTGGCGGCATAGTCGGCTCAGTAGTGGTAGGCATGTACTTGCCAATTTTTACAGTGATCAACCAATTGCGCTAAAGCTTAGAAAGTTTGATGTCAAAGTTTCAAGCTTTTTAGAGTGCCACGATCTAACATTGAAATATCAGTCTGTTGGCAGCCCAAGCTAAATTCAATCTAAATTGAATCAAAGCTTAGTCAATTAGCGGCGGGACGAGGAATTTCCATGGCCAAAATGAGATTAGAATTACTTAATAGATATCCATGATAGCTCTTACGCATTTACACTCTTTATTCGTTAGAGATTTGCCACCATTAATAGGTCTAGTAAGAATAGGAAATCAAAGTTCCTAGCAATTCTCTTGGTTATGGTAATCTGCCGGAAAGTAAGGTTAAGATTATAAATATGGATACAGGTTCAAATATTACAGTCACAGCAATGGTTGAGACATCGATAGTGGTGAGCAACGATTTAGAGCCCAAACGAGAAGCTGGTGCAGCCAAAGGGCCAGACCAAATTCATAACTGGTTGGCACTCTATGCAGAAGCGCGCGACCCAGCTCTGCGCGACTCGATTATTCAAGCTGCCTTGCCTCTAGTGAAGCGCATCGCCTACGGCCTAGCCCGCCGCTCTACTGACCCAGTCGAAGATTTGATTCAAGTTGGCTCCATTGGCCTGATCAAGGCAGTTGACCAATTCAAGCCAGATGCTGGCGCTAAATTCCAGACCTACGCTACCCACTTGATCACAGGCGAAATTAGACACTACCTTCGCGACAAAACCGCGATGATTCGTGCCCCTCGTGAACTGCAAGAATTATCGTTCCGCATCAACCGCCTCGTCCAAGGGCTAACTGCCAAGTTAGGCCGCGAGCCCTCAGATGTTGAAATCGCCAATGACCTGCAGATTCCTGTCAGCCGTGTCAACGAAGCTTATGAAGTCGACCGCCGACGTACACTGATTTCTCTTGACCAAGCACTATCTAACGATGCTGGCAGTGAGCAGTCTTTGATCGATACTCTTGTCGATGCCAAATATCAGAGCAACCAGCTCGCTAAAGAAGACAGATTCATGTTAGCTGAAGCGATCAAACAGCTCCGTGACGGCTTGAGAGAAGTTGTACAGTTGACCTTCTACGAAGATCTCAGTCAAACAGAAGTAGCCCGTCGTCTTGGCATTTCACAAATGCAAGTTTCAAGAAGACTTAGAGCGGCCACTACTGAGTTGAACAAAATCATCACGCTGAGCAAGAAGGCCGGTCCTAAAGGTGGGTAATGGCCAAGCTAGAAATAGCTTCGCCTCAAGTAGTCATCGAGGCCACGAACCTAACCAAAGACAGGCTATCGAGCTTTCTTAAGAAGCGCACTCGTGTGCTTGATAGTGTTAGCTTGCGCGTTGAGGCCGGTCAGACCTATGGTTTGATCGGCCCTAATGGTGCTGGCAAAACCACAACAGTGAAGCTCTTGCTGGGCTTACTGCACCCTGATAGCGGCCAAGCATTTGTTTTAGGTAGCCCTGCTAGTGCCAGAGACAAATTAGCTCAAATTGGCTTCCTGCCTGAAAACCCTTACTTTTACTCGCACCTAACCGGGCGCGAATTTCTTACTTTTGTGGGCAAACTTTTTTCAATGCCAGACGCTCTAATCAAAGAGCGCGTCAAACTCTTAGTAGAAAAAGTGTCGTTAGAAAACGCCTGTGACAGGCCCACAGGCAAATACTCAAAGGGCATGCTGCAGCGCCTAGGAATAGCCCAAGCCTTGATTAATGACCCACAAGTGCTCTTTCTCGATGAACCCATGAGTGGTCTAGACCCACTCGGCCGCATGGACGTGCGCCGCATTCTTCATGAACTAAAAGCAGAAGGAAAAACCATTTTCTTCAATTCGCACTTGTTGCCCGATGTCGGCGAACTCTGCGACCGCGTCGGCCTGCTGGTACAAGGTAAAATGGTGGCAGATGCGCCAGTCAGCGAAATCGCTAAAGGTGGCAACTTTAAAGCACTAGAAGACTTCTTCTTAGAGCACGTCAAAATCGAGACCGATAAACATAAAACAGAACAGTCTAAACTAGAGAGTAAGCCATAATGGAAATCATTGGTGCTATCGCTCTCAATACCTTTAGAGAAGTTCTAAGAGACAAGATCATCTATGCCTTTTTTGTCTTCGCCTGTCTAATTTCACTGTTTGGCATCTTGCTGGGCACCCTGTCTGTAGGCCAAGATATCAGGATCGTTGAAGATTTGGGCTTAGCAGCAATTGCCGTAATTGGTGGCATCATCGCTGTCTTTTCTGGTGCCAACTTAGTCTTCAAAGAGCTAGAGCGACGCACCATTTATTTGATCTTTTCCAAACCAGTTAAGTCGTGGCAATTTATATTGGGTAAATATCTAGGGTTAGCCAGCTGTCTATTGATCATTATCTTGATGATGGGCGGATTTTTAAGCGCTCTTGTTGGTTTTGTTGATCCCGCTCTGCCATTGGCACACTTACCGTGGATTGCCCTATCACTATCGCTAGTTTATCTAGAGCTGCTCTTCATCATTGCTTCTGCATCATTTTTCTCGACTTTTTCTACACCAATAATGAGCGTCCTTTTCACTCTCTGCTTCTGGCTTGTCGGTCACAGCTGCGCCTCTTTACAAGAATTAGCAAAAATGTCGACCAACCCGCTGGTATCACAATTCTTCGGCGCTCTATACTGGCTTATGCCAGACCTACAGAGCTTAACGCGCGTACGTTCAGAGCTAATGTATGGCCGAGCTTTGAGCCAAGCGTCCGGTAGTTTCGGCAGTGATGGTCACGGCGAATTGTTAACCTACCTGACCACATACATACTGGCTTATGTCATCATTCTTTTAGTACTCTCAGCCTTAGTGAACGAACGAAGAGAACTACCCTAATCTTAATGCCAAACATATACGACATACCGTCACCATATCTGGAGCTACTTGCCGCTCTAATTGGCGTGTGCGTGGGCAGCTTTCTCAATGTGGTGGCAGTGCGCTCACTGGCCGAAAAATCACTATTGCATCCAGGGTCTCACTGCCCGCAGTGTCAACATAAACTAGGCTTGGGCGACCTCATTCCCCTGCTTTCGTACTGGCTACTAAAGGGCAAGTGTCGCTATTGCCACGCTGCAATTCACTGGCACTACCCTTTAGTTGAGCTAGTAACTGCCATTGTCTTTGTTGCCATCGTTCATTTTTTTGGTACCGTGCCCTGCGACTTCGATGTCGACCGTAGCTCAATAACACTATTTATGCTGCTGTTCGCCTCAACACTTATTGCTGTAACCGTCACCGATTTCAAAGAGAAGCTGATTCCTCATGAAATAACTTATCCCATGGTATTGGTTGGAATTGGCTTCAGCCAATTTTTCAGAAACGACCTCTTTGGCTCGCTAATTGGCGTCGGTGTCAGCTATTTATTGTTTGACTTGATAGCTCACTACGGCCTCATGTTCTATCAATGGCTCCATCCTGAAATTTTGGAAGAAGAACAAGGCGAACAAACAGCAGACGGATTGGAGCAAGACCCCTACCTCGACGATGTCTTTGAGCTATCAGAAGAGGTTGCCCACGAACCCCTTGAAGTAATGGGTGGGGCTGATGCCGTTATGGCTGCAGTTATAGGTGCCTGGTTAGGCTGGGAGAAATTGGCCGTTGCTGTAATTGTGGCCTTTATGGTCGGGGCTCTCATGGGAGCCGTCTATCTCTTTGATGAGCTGCGCAAAGATAACCTGCTGGCTAAAGCCTTAAAACCAGCAGCCATCGGCTTTGGCATCATGACGACAATACCTCTTTTGGCCATTTTGGCCATTGTCCTCTACTTCAAGCCAGCGGAAAATCCACTATTAAATCCGTCAATTTATATCTTCTGCCTGGCTATGGGTACCGCTGGCGGCACCTTTGGTATACTGACCTCGGGTGTAAGAGTGAGCAAAACCTTCCCCTTCGGCCCCGCTTTGGCCGTTGGCGCTGCTTATGCAATGTCGACAATTTCTCTGTCAAAAGATGGAGGCTTTATCAAGCCTGGGGCATAATACATAGTATGTTTAGTTTCGGCAAGAAAAAAGGGGCCATGCTTGGCCTCGACATAAATAGCGACAGCACTACCTTGATTCAGCTGGATAAAACCAAGACTGGCATTGAGGTGCAGCGTTTTGCCTGCCAACCAACACCACCAAATTGCATTCGAGAAGGCCTGATCACCGACCCAGTGTCGATGGGTCAACTAGTAGACGATCTGCTCAAAGAAGCACAAATACCGACCAACCAGGCTCCGATTATCAATGTTTCGGTGCCAGCGCAGGCTGTTGTTATCAGACTGATGCCCGTGCCGGTAGGAATGCCCCCTGAAGAACTAGCCGATGTGGTGACGCAAGAAGCAACCAACCACGTGCCCTTTCCCATTTCAGAGGCCAATCTCGACTGGTGCCAAATGAATGCCACGGAGCGCACCGACCCAGATGGTGTGCGCCGAGTCGATGTTATTCTCTCAGCCATTCAACATTCGATTGTCGAATCATACTGGCGCATGGCCGATGTGGCCGGGGTTAAGCTTGGCCGGGTGGAAGTTTCATCCCTATCAGTGATAAGGGGACTAGCCCTAGCTGGTTACTTGGGCTCATCTGGACACCTTTCATTGGTGGTAAACATCCGCCAAGACGCTACTGATATCAATATTGTCCGCAGCGCCATGCCTCTTTTCGGCCGCTCAATCATTTTGGGAGTAGAGGCACTGACAGAAGCAATTGCTCGCAGTCTAGATTTGTCATTTGACCAGGCCATGGAAATATTGCCAGATGTGCCGGTCTTCAACATTACTCCAACCGACGCCCGTTTGGGTCAAGCTGGCCAAGTAGCCCGCACCATATTTAGTGACATTGGCGATGAACTGAACAAATCAGTAGAATTTTATCGCTCGCAGGTTGGCGATGTAAAAATTGATCAAGTGATATTGACTGGCCCCGGCTGCATGATGCCCAACATTGATGAATACTTTGCCAGCAAGCTGCGTATCAAGACAATTCTCGCCGACCCCATGCGCGACATGCTAGTTGACGAGAGCAGGGTTAGCCCGCGCATGCGCCCTATCTTAGCGGCTCTAATTGGCTCTTCTATTGAACCAACCTGGAACCCATCAATTACAGTCGATCTAGATCTCAATAAAGAAGGGCGCATTCCACTAGCCCTCGACTTAACTCGCACCCAAAATATTTTGGATGAACCACCACCAACTCCCGGTTGGTTCAAACCTACTCTTGTTTATTCATTCAGCATATTGTTCTTGTCGTTGGGCGCTTGGATGTATTTTGCCAACTTCGATGTACCCCACGCGCAAAAAGAAATCGAAATAACATCAGCACTAATTACCGATGGCAACAGTAAACTAGCTGACCTCAAGCGCTTGAGGCAAGACAACGAAGTGCTAGAGAGGCGCAAGCAAGTTTTGGACCGGCTCGTTGGCGGTGGCAAACATTGGAGCGGCTACTTAGAAGCAGTGCGCGACAACACCCCCAAGGGGCTACAAATCAATCAGCTTTCACTGAACGATAGTGAACTCAAGCTGGAAGGTGCGGCCCTGAACTTCAGCACCGTTTCAAACTTATCAATCAATCTAGGCTCATCCAACCTTCTCAGTGATGCCAACATCGAGTATGCCCTGCGGCCAGAGAAGAATCCAGACCGAGTAACATTCTGTGTGCTTTCAAAACTGGCCCAAGAGCAAGCCACTGCTCCTGGTGCCACAAGTGTGGAGAAGCCAAATACAGCAACACTGAAACCTAGCTCGTTGATTAGTAGCAAAAGCACCATAACCACAGCTAGTTTAAGAGAGGTGAGTCAATGAAACTGACTGGCTTCCAGCGCAATGTACTGGCCTTCGGCCCCTTGGCTCTTGGTGCCACAATTCTTGTGGCCATGACTTACCCGGCCTACCTCGACTCAGAACGCGAACACACTGACCTAGCAGCGAAGAAAAAAGAGTATCAAGAAATAACTCAAAAAATGTCCGAACGAGACCGCCTCGACAACCTTAAACGCACCCTTGAAGGCGACATCAATTCACTGCGCAATTCAGTTCCGAAGGCACCCTATCTCGACTTGCTGATGCTAGATTTAGAGCGCATGGCCAGCGAAAGCAAAGTCAACATACTTGCCTTAGAGCAGCCAGCGAAAGCAAGCGGACCTAGCGAAACGGATGATCTCGAAGAGTTGATGAGGCCAATAAAGCCAAACCAATCAAAAGTATTGCCCCAGCTAAAACCATTTGTTGCTCCCACACCAACAGCAACTGCCGCCAAACCAGCGGAAGCACCTAATCCCCTAGGCCTAAAACAAGTAACTAAGCGCCTCTTCATCACGGGTGAGTATCCGGACCTAATTACTTTTGTCAAACACTTAGAGACTTATCAGCGGGTAATTTCACTCAAAGATTTATCAGTGGCAATTGCCGCTGGTAGCGACAGCACTGCCTCTAAGAATGTCGCTGGCGAAAGAGCACAAAAACTTAAGTCAACTAAACCAGTAATGTCGTTCCTCCTCAACGTCTATTATTTGCCATGAGAAATGCACCATGAGACTAGCCTTAATAGTCATTTTTGGACTAATTGCAATCTCGGCAACTTATGCTTGGAGTAATGTTTCGTCACAGCAAGCACAAGCCAATAAAATTGATCAAGTATCCAAGCTTGAACATACTAAGACTGTTCGCAAGAGCATAACTCCAAGCATTGCTCAGCAACCGACTCAGACAACTAATACTAGTCATACAAATCAAACAACAACTACAACCACATCGACGACATCGATTATCACTCCTACCGCTGGCTCCGACGCGCCTAGCGCAGCATCCCCAGCAGTCACAGGAGCACCAGCTCCAGTAGCGATCGACGGTCACGCTACCACACTTGACGCCGCCAGAATCACAGCTCGCTCCAGTGTCGGTAAAGCAGATCCATTTACTCCCCTTGATCAAGAAACGGCAGAAAGTGAAGCAAAAAAACCTGCTATCAAATTGCCACCATTTTCTACTGGCCTAACTGTGCCACCACCGCCACCGGGTTCTGTCAACCCCTTCGGTACTCATGACCAGAGCCGTCCCGGGCAGCTCAACAGCGGCCTAGACCTAGGTGAACTACCTATGCCCCCAGATAACGCTGGCATCAATCACAAAGTAGAGCTAGTTGGCATTGTCGGCGACCGCGCAATTTTCACCATCAAAGACAGCCTCCTCAGACGGCGCCACCACTGGCCCAAGACTTTCACTCTTGCTATTGGCCAATCATTCGAAAACTTAAAATTGACAGCAATCAAAGACGAGAGCGCTGTGGTTGAAGAAGACGGACAAACCTTTAGCAAGCAAATGCCCATACTAAGATAAAAACCACTTGAGAGGTCTCATGCAATCAATACAGCACGCTATTTCAGAATCAATGAGACTAATAGCATCAATTGAGGCTGGCAGCATGAGCAAAGCTGAGATAACCAACCAAGTTTCGCAACTATTCAGCAATGAAGTTTCAGCTCGCGGTTTCATGGCAGCATTAGGCACGAGCAATGTGGTACTTTCAGGTGAAGCCAACGAGGGCCTCTTAGACGGCCTGCGCCAGCACCAAGAGGTAGCCTACGACCTTTTAGTCAAAAACATCATCATGTCGGCCAGCGCAGCGGTCAATCATGCAGAAAACGGGCAGCCCGAGCAAGAAGCAGAATCAGACTATGTCACCAATCACTGCGTGGAAATTGCCAAACAGCTAAACGACCCTTCTCTCATTGCCAAAGTCGAAGAAGTGCTAGCAGCCATTCACCACTATGAAGTAGATCCAAAGACCAAGCATGACGCCCACGCTATTTGGTTCAATTTCTTTGAACGCTGGGGCTACGAAGGCCGCCACTTGCAGGCAGCCAAGCCGCATGTTGCAGGGTTGCTTGAGAGATTGAAAATGCAGTAAAGAAGCAGTGAAACAGCGTTGAAGAAACAATGAAAAGACACGAGCAATGGAGCGATGATAGAGCTAAAAAGCCGTCATCACGAAGCAAAGAAAACAGCTCAGCTGGTGAAAGAAATCCAATCAGCTATGGCAGTGGACCGACATCTGGCCCAGCTCGATTAGTGTTGCTCTGCATTGTACTGATCTTTTTTGGCACTGTCTCAGTCTTCATATTCGGTGAGAACCAGCACAATGAAAAAATCAAGAACGATTTGAAAACTGCCGACAAGGCATTTGCAGCCGCAGACTATAAGAACGCTGAAGCCGATTACTTAGTAGTTTTAAAAAATTATCCACTGACCAACCCGCCTGATAATAGAACCGGCAAAAAGCACAACACCTTTCAAGATGAAAGCCATGCATATGCAGTGGAAAAGCTTGCTCTAAGCCAAATAGGTCAACAGAAGTACGATGAGGCTCAAAAGAATTTAGACACAGCACTAGACCTGCATCTGCAGTTTATCGACAACAGCCCAAGACAACGGCGTCGTCGCAGGGACGACGAGAGCCGTTCAACTCGCCGAATCAGTCGCCCCGATCAAGAAGCCATACACATTTTGCGAATTCTCAATAACGAAAGCCAATTGCTCTATTTAGAGAACAAGAGAGAAGAAGTTCCAAAACTGCTTGATAAAAACTGGACTATTGTCTTTGCTAAAGAGCCAATTCAAAAGATACAAGACCGCGTCTGCAGCAAATTGCTTCAGGCCCAGCTCAGCAGTCTAGAGAAGCGCCAACTATATGCACAGACAGAGCCACTGCGCAAACAGATCGACGAAATTAATAAGTGTTCGGGTGCAGAAAAAGCAAGCAGGACAATTGCCCTGTTAAAAGCTCAACTGCCACCAGACAATGCCCAGCTTGCCAATTGTGATTTCGGCGTGTTTAGCTTGCAGTAATTTCAGCTTTAAACTGACGTGGATCAGTTCGCACCCAGCGACTTAGTCCCACCGTTGTAGACGTTATAGTCAAAGCTAAACTCAATATCCACCGCCTTTTCACGGCTTACTGCAGGAAAACGAAAGGGTGCGGCGTCCTTGACGGCCTTAATAGCAGCTTCATTCACAGATTCGAGAGCATGAGGAGTGATAACCCTTATACCTAGAAACTCTCCGGCTCGATTGATTTTGAAAAAAGTCATTAACTTATAGCTTTCGGACAGCTTGGGAGGATGCCAACCTTTGTAAATCCTCCTCTGCAAATCTGCCATAAACGGGCCGTAATTTACACCGTCGTCTCCTCGCAACACCTTAGCGTAGGATGACAGTGGAAGCTTCTGTTCCTTCAGGTCCTTCGCCCGGGCGCTTTGTTCGTCAAGGGCATGCGCCAAGCTCGCTAAACGCTTCTGTAGTGCATCCGCTTTTGCACCAGCCTTGTACTCGGCTTCTATTCCACTGTAAGCGTCCTGATAGGCTTTTGTACCAACACCACGCTGACCGGCTTCCTCAATTTTATGCAAAAGGCTGTCTAACTGAGTTCTAATATCAAGCTGACTAACTTGGGCAGAAACTTCCGCGAGTTCACCAGCCTCAGCTGGAGACGAGAGGCTGAGCGCAAGCACAAAGCCTATTAACGCAAACAAAATGTTCGGAAATGATAACGGACCGAATACGTTAAGAGTCAAAATCGAATAGCTCATTTTGCTTTCTCTTGCTTGGTCGACCGACTTGTTCCACGAGAAAGCAGTTCTCCTCAATCAAATACGAAAGCTGCATTATACCAAATTGCAACTGCCGGGCGGGCTGATGCTCAAACCAAATGAGAGCATCCAACTCAGCCAAGAGCTTGTCAGCACCAACGCAACGGACAGAAGCTACCACTGCAAAATATTTAGAAGTTCTCTAGAACCATGAATCTTATCTCGTGTTTATGCTCGCTCTTCGCGCAGCTCAAGCTCATGGGTATGAAAGTTTAGCCAATCATCCCTAAACATCTCACCCAAACCATACAACAAATCAAATTTAGCCCTGAATCGACATATCAATACCACTGGGCATTCAGGCTTAATCTCTACTGCCAACAGAGTTGAGTCACCAGCACAACTTTTTGCCTGCACCGTATGCCACCCAGCAGGTAAAGTAAACTCTTTTCGGTCGCCCGATTTGGTTGTTCCGGCCTTCACTTCATCAATGTAAATGGAGACAGACATCAATAAGTTAGTAAGTTGTCTTACTCTAAAAACTTTGACATAGCCACTATCCATGGAACAGCCTCGGCACAATTTTCTGCCCAATGCTAGCCTAAATCACGAAGCAATATCAAGAGCCTTACAATTTCAATTAGGTCAATCTTTAGAGCCAGACTGCACCTTCACTAGTTCTGTTTTCTTAACGCCAGGTTTTTCATTAATCAACTCTGAGGTCGGCTTACTTGTCGGTGGGTTGAATGGAGCAAGCGTGACAGCTTCACCAGTGGCAATTGACACCTGGATTGCTTCAATAATACGAATGTCTGCCAAGCCTTCAAAACCAGATGGCCTTGGCTCATCTCCACAGAGTACGCAACCGCTAAAGTGAATCAGCTCAGGGGCAAACTGATCTCGTTTTCCGGTTACCAACGAATGTTCGCGTTTGCCTTCTTTTAGTTCAAACCCTGTTTCATCGGCATACTCATAAGCGGGTTCGACACGAATACTACCCTTGGTGCCCACGACTTCATAGTGAGAAACTTGCTGACAGCCAAAACTACAAACGAACGATGCGATTCTGTCATTGGAGAACTTCATGATTACTGCTACTGATTCGTCAATCTCTTCAAAGCGAAAATCTGTTCCATTAGTAGCCAAAGCCGTGATCTCAATCGGTTCTTCTTGAAAAACGTAGCGCGCGGCATTTATGCAATAAATACCAATGTCATACAAAGGCCCGCCACCATGCTCTCGCTGCGTGCGAATATTCTCTTCACGTACTTGCAGCGTGAAAGAAGAATTGAAAAGTTTTGGAATGCCTATCTTACCCAGTTCAAGAGCCTCAACTGTCTTCATGTTGGTGCGCTCAAAGTGTAAGCGGTAAGCCACCATTAGCCTAACGTTATTAGATTTTGCAGCGGCAATCATCTGTTTGCAATCGTCTTTTAAGGTAGCCATCGGCTTTTCACATAGAACATGAATACCAGCATTGGCGGCTGCTATAGCGTATTTTTTATGCATGTCATTGGGCAAAGCAATATATACAGCATCAAAGGTATTGCTTCTTAAGGCAGTCTCGTATTCATCATATGAGAAACAGTTCTTGACACCATATCTTTCAGAGAGTTCATGAAGCTTATCTGGATCACTACTTATAAGGGCAGTCAATTGGGAATTCTCAGTTGCATGTTCAAAAGCTGGTAATACTGCCACTTGAGCGATGTGACCAAGGCCAACCACTGCATATCGAACGGTAGACGACTTCATTCCTTCACCTCTGCGTTTTGTAACCCCGCAGACTGGACTGAGTGCTAAAGGTTCCCGCAAATTTTCATAACAAGTAGGCCACAAAGTAGCAATCACGGCGATTGTTCATGAAGAATCGGCTCAATCGGCTCTACATTAAGGGGAAATCGTCTGCTTACTCTTGGGCACGTTGCCATCGATAGCAACAGCGCGACGCAGCAGTTTTTCTGACTCTGGCAAATTGCCAAAACCCTTATAGTCATTGGCAAGATTTCGCAAATCAGTAGCTAGCAGCGGATGATTGGGTCCCAGCTCCTTTTCGTCAATAGAGAGGGCACGCTTGTGGGCAACAATAGCCTTCTCAAACTGGTGGCGCGATGCATAGAGCAAGCCAAGACCAATCAAGCTCTCTGCCACTTCTGGATCGTTTGGCCCAGCAAGCTTTTCTCGCAGCGTGAGAGACTTCAAGAACAGACTTTCGGATTCTTCGTACTTGCTTTGGTGAAAGCAGGAATTGGCCAGCTGATTTGCGGCTCTGGCAACTTCGAGGGATTGCGGCTTTTGCGCTTCAGCGGCAGCCAGAGTTTTTCGTAAAAGCGATTCTTCTTTACCTGCGACTTGAGCTTCTGAAGAGCGTTGTTGCAACTCGCGTTCACGAACTTCTATCGCTGATATGTTTTGGAGTTGCGACGTCACATCGCTGAAAGCTCTGGTCACGGCCGATGTCAACGCCCCTTGAGTCGTGCTCGTGCAAGCAACGACAAAGAAAAGCCAACAAGGTGCCATGAAAGCAACCCGAGAACGAAACCACCGGCTCTGGAAGAGAAAGATAAGTGATGCGAAGAATGCGAACAGAAAGAAATAGCCAAGAAGTTGCGAGATTCCATATGAGGCGGCAATCACAACGTAAAAGATGGAATAGAACAATGGATACATCCACACAAACAAGGCAAACCAAGTTGGCGGGGCATCTAGAAACCTGACGATTTCATCGGCGTTCTTCGTGGGGTGATCGTCCATGGATTTATTGTGGCAGAGAAAGGCAGACAACGCACCGATCTCCCAAGCAAGTCCGCAACAACTATAGCTATTAGCATAAATAGCAAAAATAGAGTTAATTTACCGCGCAGTAAATTAACTCTATTTTGTTATAATTGCAATTTATACGGACTTATCTCCTAAAAATATTCACTACAGGAACTCGTAGAGTTTTGTACTTTTATTTAGTTTACTGTGTGGTAAAATACTGATATTTGCCAAATCAGCACTACGGCGGTTCGAGATGAGCATCAATTTCAAAACTGAATCGCTAGAAAGCGAAGCGGCCCGGCAGCTCTACCAACTGCTCAGCAGAATAAGCTTTTTGCGCGTCGAAAGACCGAAATTACCGAACAGAAATACTAATATTACATCGGCCCCCGTTGCCACTTTTCTAGTGGAAGCGGGCAAGTTGAAGCGAAAGATCGTTCTAGAAGTCAAAAAGAATGCACAACTGCGAGATGCAAGAAATACGGTATTCCGCCTAGAGAAAGCAGCTTCAACACTAGGGGAACAGACCTATACAATCTTTGCATCTCAATACCTGAGCCAATCAGTACGTGACTACTGCACAGAAAACGAAGTCGGCTACCTCGACTTAAGCGGCAACTGCCATATTGAATTTGATCAAGTCTTCATAGAAAGACTAATGCCAGATGCCGACAAACGAGAAAAAAAACAATTCAAATCACTTTTCAAAGCAAAATCAAGCCGCGTTGTTCGCAGACTGCTAGCAAACCCTTCCAGACAATGGCGAGTAAATCAGTTAGCCCTTGAAGCCGGTGTGAGCCCAGCAACAGTATCTCTCGTCAAAGATAGGCTCATGGGTGATAACTTTGCGGCTTGGCAGGGAGAGACTTTCTCAATCACCCAGCCAACTAGACTTCTACAACAGTGGTCGAAGCAATACCAGAGTCAAGACAATTTAAAAATTGAGTGTTATGCCGATGGCACTGTCGAAGAGCTAGAAAAGAAGTTTGCTAGTTACTGCACCACCAATGGCATATCATATGCCTTTACATCGTTCTCAGGCGCGAAACGCGTCGCTAGCTCAACACGAGGAGTAGTGCGCAGCTATGCATTCCTGGCACCAGAGACAGATATTGCTAACTTGTTAGAAGACTTGAAATTCAAACTCGTAGACTCTGGTGGCAATTTCACAATTATGGTACCAAGTGACGAAGATCTACTTTTCGACACACAAGTAGTAGGTAATGAAGTCGTTGTTAGCGACATTCAACTTTACCTAGATCTTTGCGCCAATCCCGCTCGCGGAGAAGAGGCCGCAGAATATTTGCTTGATACCCGGATAAACCGTCAATGGTAAAAAGGTATAGCAAATCAGACTATCCAGACCGCGAGCTGCGAGCATGCCACCAAGTTCTCATCGAAATAGTTGGCCTTCTGCACGACTACAGTGACCACATAGCACTCGTTGGAGGATGGGTACCATTCTTCTCCATCCCACAAGACAAAGATCCGCACATGGGTAGTACCGATGTAGACATTGCTTTCGATTTTCAAAGTATCACTGATAGCAAGTACAGTTCCATACTGCAGATTTTGAGCGACAACAACTACTACCAAACAGAGGCTGGTAAACATTTTCAATGGTGGAAAGACATTGCAATTGATGACGGCCCGGTGGTAATAATCGGGATTGATTTGCTAGCTCCGGAATATGGTGGCTCTGGAAAGCAAAGAGAAAGTCAGGCCCTCCAAGATACGCGCGCATTGAAAGCACGCGGCTCAGATCTAATCTTTGATGAGCATCACCGCTACACAACCATCGAGATGGAAGGTGAACTTCCAAACGGTGCACTCGATTGCGTCAAGTGCCGAGTAGCAGGGGTTGTTCCTTTTTTAGTGATGAAGGGTATGGCTCTAAGACGAAACAAGCCCAAAGACTCTTACGATATCGAATATATAATTGCCAACTTCGAAGGCGGCTTGGAAGCATTAGTAAAACTATTCAAACGCGACTCAGACCATTCGCTAGTAAAAGAGGGCCTCGGTAAGATAAGACGCGCCTTCGAGTCTGCAGATCATACGGGGCCAAACGATATTGTTCTCTTTCTTGGAATTGCGGAGCCAACGGCAGCTAAGAACAGGAAGAGACAGGCCTTTGAGACAGTCAATAAGTTCCTCGACGCACTAGCAATTGAGAAATTTCTATAGCTACTCGCCCCGAATTATTTGCTTGGTGTGAGATTGCCGGGCGCAAACAACTCTTCCTCTTGCTGTACCTGCTGCATTACTTTCCCAATCGGAGCCATTGAGCGAGTCATAGTCAGAGTCATCATCTCTCTATCAATTGCGGCCTGCTGACGGCGAAGCTTCTCTCCAATAGGAGTGTGATAAAAAGCAATGATGTCCATCAAATCTTGTTCGCTCAAATATTTGTCGTAGACGCTGACGAAGGTATCTTCCATAATCTGCGGCAGCTCTTTATTCTGCGCTAAAATTTCACCAGAACGCTGCGTGATGCGGCCGACAGCCTCCTGAGCGTCCTCCATCATTGCTTTCTGCTGCATGCTCGTAAGCGGCGGAACTTTAGAAACATTTGGAGCATTAGGAGCAAGTCGCGAAGTCATCCCCGATATCATGCCAGGCATGCTCCCAGACAGCTGCTTTGTCATCTTCGGCAACTGCGCTCTAACTAAACCCATCATCTGTTCAATTGGAGGAGCTGCACTAACGCTTCTGCCAGACAATTGCATATATTCCAGAATCAGGGCTCTCTTCGCAGGAGAAACGTGTGCGCTGGCTGCAGCAGCAGTTGCTACAGAATCATCACCAGTTGATGATTGATTCAATAATTCCGGTGGAATCGGTGGCGGCGCCGGCGGTGGTGGCATCTGAGCACTAGCAGACAAAACTCCAAGATGAAGTGCTGCGAGCAGCAGGCAAGCATTGATTGAACGCATTTTTCCTCTCGGGAGTTATGAAACGCACAAAGATACTAGAGATTAATGGAAACAACAATCAGTCACTTGGTTCGCCAAAAATCGGCAGAACTAAAACTCTCTTTTTATGAATGCACAGGAACTCGCCCACAAAATCAAAACCGGGTTCCAACACGGCAGTTGTTTTTATGAACCCAGGTTGGTTTGTCTTCAAAATTGTGACACTGTAGCCACCCCGTTCAGATTCTACCACTCGGCACATAAATCGTTCACCTGCACGAAACCCAGAGGGTGGTTCATTGCCACTTCCACCAGCTGCTGCACGAGGTGCTCTCATCACCTACCGCCTATATCTGCCCAACAAAATAACTCTTGCATCTCCGTCTCCAATTTGCCCGCAGAGAGATGGAATACCATTACTATACCCACTTGCTAGATGGTCGGTAAACCGAATAGCTGACAGTTAACTCGGACTCGTTGCACAGAGACTGCAATAGGTTCATAATTTGAAAAAATGGAACTAGAAGGAAATCAACATTGGGATTAGATTGGATACCTGCCGCAGGGCCACTGCCCGGTAAAGAAGTTGAATTTAATAAGATTCTGGACGCTGTCCTAACCAGCACAGAGGACACAATCGACGAGCTTCACGACCAACTAGACTTAGTTTCTAGATTTACACCAGAGGCCGTAAATGCTCCAAGAGTGGGATTCGATGAGATTGCCAACAAATTTATGCAAGAGCGATACCAGAATGAGGAGCCAGAAGAGCCGTTTAACGAATGGGTGAAACAGTTTCATGGCCGCGGCATAATTAGCCTGGCAGAGCCATGCGACGGAATACCGCGCTATAGCAATGGTGGCTACTATGACGGCGTTGACAGCACGAGCTTCAGAGGCGGTTTTTTAAATGAATGCGTAGATATCATTGGCAAAAAATTGCTAGATCAAGCCTTTGAGACAATGAAAGCGGAGCAGCTCCTGAAATATGCCGACCAACTTGAAGAACGCGCTAATTCAAGTGCACGAATTAGAAAAATCGATCTGAATAGAGTTGACTGGAGCCAGGTTGATACTAATGAGTACATTCAGCAACTAGACATAGTTCTGTGCGCAGCCCGATATTGTCGATTCTGGGGCCAGCAAGGATTTTACGTACGAGCTTGGTTTTAACCTTCGACCGAATCACAATCAAGCGACAATGCGTAGTTCAGCTGATACTCTTCCTTATCCCAGTACTTTTTAAAAAGTTTAGGGAAGTGCTTGCGAAATGCCTTCTCTTCATCATCGATTGGCACGCCGCCAAAGCCCACTTTCGAACCTAAATAACGACGGCGAACTTTCGACAAGGTCTTCATCAACTCAGGCCTGCGCTCAATTTGAACATCAACTATATAGCCAAAACCTTCAGCAAGCATGTAGTGAGCGCCATCAAGATTGAGTAATGCCTCTTCTGTGTTCTCAAGCACAGCATAAAATACATATTTCCCTCGATAAACCAACGCTGCACAAAAATCAATAAAGCTATCATCACCGCAGCCTGTACCAATTGTGCTAGCCGCAGTAGCCATTTCAAAAGAATAAATCTGCGTCGATAAAGAATCTCTAAAGATCTCAAACAGCTCCAGCTCTCTATCAGAAAGAGCCTCAAAGACGGCCATGAGCCTTTCGGCATGCGCCTTTGGCAAATATGGTCGCTCATATGGATTGGCAAGATCTACGATTTCCCAGAACCGTTCTTCACTCATTGCCGTAGAACCTTCTTGAGCCCGGCAGCCGAGCAGCCCAAGCCTTTCTATAACAGTCTCACGAATCGGCAACCTGGCCAGATAGTCTGAAGCAATTACCTTTTGATTCTGAATCCAAGCAACCTCTGCAAGGCCAGATGGTTTTCCATCGAATAGAATTTTCAGTTGCTGTCTATCACGCTTACTGCGATTTGAAAACTCATCCTGACTGAGCACGACCAGTGGCGGTGGATCGACCGACGAAGCAAGCAACTTAGCAAGAATGATGAACGCTTCTGAACTAGGAGCACTCTGCATTGACAGACAAAAAACAACCGCTCTGTTCAAGTCTATCAACTCGAGCTGTGCCCTCGTCCGAACCTTAAGTCGCGATTGATCAATGCCTGCCAGAAGCAATCTAATATGCTCTTCCAAACTCACAAACGGCGGCTCCGGCGCCTGGTAGCGAACCCAAAGTTCAGTCATACAGTTTGGCATCGGACAGGAAATAACCTGACAAGAATGAAAATCTGCCGCATAAAGTTTGCTGCTTACAAACCAACTATCAATAATCTTGCAGTGAACAAACTGTGAAAAAGACAAATCACATTTTTCAAATCTCTTCTTTGAAATTATGTGTTCGTCGCCCAAAATGCCGCGCACAGTATAACCACGAAAGTCTTGCAGCCCATCTTCCGTAAGGCCAAAGGGCGATTCGGCGAAGTTGACAGCCTTAACATCAATTGCTTTCCAGCGCGCTCTCAGCTCCTGTGCTTCTTTGTCGAAAAATACCATTGCCCCACTTCACCCCAATCCATCAATAATTTCTGTCGTATCCCCTCGCCCGACAATTACCATGGTGGCATAGTTGATAAACAGACCATGCTCAACGATTCCAGGAATCTTTTCTAGCTGCGCTGCAAGTTCAGCCGGTTGATCAATTAGACCGAAGTTGCAGTCGAGTATGTAGTTACCTTCATCAGTTATGAATGGCTGGCCGTTTGGAAGCATGCGCAATTTTCCACTACCACCAAGGTCTGCAACTTTAGCCTGCACCAAGGGCGATGCAAATTGAATAACTTCTACTGGCACATGAAACTTACCAAGTTTTTCGACAAGCTTTTGCGAGTCAACTATGACAATAAATTTGCGTGCAGACGAAGCCACAATTTTCTCTCGAAGCAGTGCGCCACCACCGCCTTTGATCAAATCGAGATGGCCATTTACTTCATCGGCACCATCAATAACTAAATCGCATACCTGATGATGCTCAAAATCAGTTAGCTCTATACCTAGTTCCCGAGCCAGCTTAGCTGTTGCTGCGGATGTGGGAATGCCTTTAACTCTAAGCCCTTCCTTGCCCTTTCGAGCCAGAGCCTGCAAGACAAATGCCACTGTTGATCCAGTGCCGAGGCCCAGAATCATGTCATTTTCTACAAACTCAACCGCCTTTTCAGCAGCTAGTCGTTTCTCACCTTCAACTGTTGTGGTTGGCATAATTATTCCTAGTCAAACCTAATTCAAAGCGAACAATACTACTTACTGTGCGGTGTACCCAAGTATGGAAACTCGCTGAGAGTGTCAGTGTGCGGCGAAAGACCATCAGGCGGTATATCACCCTTCGAGAGAAATGATAGCCGAGCATTGATGACATCATCTAAGAAAGTGCGGCCATTGGGATAGCCCGCTGGCTTAGACGGATCAAAATTCAACATATCTGGGAGAATGCGACTTTCATTAATTGCAGCAATTGCTTCTTCTCTTGTGTAATTGCCTGTGTGTCCCATCAAATGCACAAATAGCTCTAGCCAGCGCTTGTAGTCATTGACTGGCTCGCTGGCATTGTATTCCTCTTTGGTTTCATCAGTATTGAAGAAGCTACTGACAGATGGATGCCCGGCACGATCCACATGCAGAAGCTGGCCGTCACGGCGCACACTGCAGCGGCCCCAAATGCGAATTTCAGGATTGGCCTCAAGTTCACTAGTGGGTAACTCGATCACAATAGCAAAAACGTTGGCTTCAGTGTTCGAATCTACACCAGACCATGGAGACTTGGCCCCGAGGTGAGGGGCGGTGAAGTTTCTACCACCGGATGTATCAAAGAGGTTCTTAATTCCTTCATAGTCAAAAAAGAAAGCGTCGCTGCGACTGCCTGCAAAGAATGTGTAATTGCCAGTCTTAACTATGTTAGGAGTTGGGCCAAATGACACTTCAGCGGCTGAAATGATTTTTGTGCCGACAGCTTCGGCAGACTGGGCCGCAGCACCCTTGGCCACGTAAACATCGACCGTTTGCTTGCCATCCTTGGGCTCAGAGAACACATAGCTGAAAGCGATGTCATTTAATAAATCGCCGTTATTGTCGATAGCCAAACGATAAATAGCGTCAGGATGCAAGGCATCGGCAGAGGGGTTGGCATTAAGGATGAGAACAGTTCTAGTGGGATCAGCTGGCGACTGAAAGGCATAAAGGTCGCAGAGGTCGAGTCGCTGATCGCCAAGAGGGGGGCCGAGGCTAAGGCCTGTGAAATGGTTAGACATTAAATCTCCTTGGCAATAGTGCGCGATTCTGCTCCTAAATTATGCCTCAAAACCAGGGTGAGTTACATTCATCGAGCAGTTGAAAAGTTGCCATTCCGGGCAGAATATTAAAAGCAAATGAGGCACTTAGCATCTCATGTAGAAGAACAGGACCAATTGAAGAGTAAGAGCGATTGACGAGTATGAGCGATAGAAGCGAGACGCTAGATACACCGGTGAACAAATTTGAGCCGGCCGCTCAGGGTGAAAAAGACGGGGGCCATGAAGACGCTCTGCACACAGAGCTGCACGCCATATCGCCCATAGGTACGAATCCAAGCGACAATTTGGCCAAGGGTCAAATTCAACCTCAACCACTCGACACTCCCCCATCCGTACCGCCTCTTACCATTGATGGACTGGAGCCAAATAGAGCGCCAGGAGTATCTGCAGATGCCACTCCAGAAGCTAAGACAGAAGCTAAAACAAATTCTCCCGAAGACGGGCCTGCCGAGGGAACAGACGCCAGCGAATCCCCCCTCGACTCTTTTACGCTGGAAAAGAAAACCATAGGTCAAAACAGCATTCGGGGGCAGAATCGCTATCTTGAAACAGAAGCGTCAAACCTTACTTCAGTGAAAATGGAAGCTAACGGCCATGCAAACGAAAATACTGAAGTAGCAACGGTGCCAGCACAAGGTCCGGTGCCAGAAGACCTGAAGGAAGTGGTCGGCGCAGAGCGCGAGCAAGAGTTTCGCCAGGCCTTCGAGCTGATGGACCGCTTCGATCAGGCCATCAACCAAGAAGTGCTCAAGCCAGGTATCACTAAATTTACAGAAATGCTCGATCAAGCAGAACGTGATATGCCCAAAGAAAAGCTCGATGCCCTCGAAGCACAGCGCAAGAAGTATGGCTTAGAGCTAGATGCATTTAACGAAGCGAACAAGGAACCACCGCCCGATAGCCCACCAACCATAAGCAACTTGCTGTATCATGCGCCGCCAGAGCGGGGCAAAGAAATGAAAGAATTTGACCGCACTGTGCAAGTCATAACTGCTGCTGTGGGCAAAGAAATGGCGGCGAATATGCAAGCTGTTGGTGCCAAATTCAATCACGACGGCAGCGAATTTACTACTGCCGACGAACTGGTGCAAGAATATTACCAGCGCAAAGACGAGCTAACGCCACGCCCTGAGCCAGAAGTTCAGCTTCGCGAAGCTTAGCTAAAATTGAAAATAGACAGGATAATTTGAGACTAAGATTACTACTCTTTCTAGCCATGACCGCCTCCCTTGTTGCCAGCCAAAATAGTGCGGTCCAGGCCAAGACAACAAAACAAAAGATATTGGTTTTCGCCAACTTCAAACGTCTCTCAGACAAACCCATACTCGGCCCACGGGCAGGAAGATTCGACAGCGCCGGCGCTTTCAATCCAGCCGCAACCGTATTAAAGAATGGCCACACGGTCTTGCTCTATCGCGGCCAAGACGCACTGGGAGTCTCTCGCATTGGCTATGCTGAAAGTAGCAATGGCATTGATTTTGTTGCCGATGACAAGGCGGTCATAGCACCGAATCTTGACGACGATAAAGATGGCGTTGAAGATGCCAGGCTAACTAGAGACTTCAAAAACAATGACAACAGCAATAGAGACAACAACTGCTGGTTGGCGACAGCCACGGCTTACAGCAAAGCCACTAATGCCGCCCAGCTAGTCAGTTATCGATCTTCACCAGGCGATTTGCACCACTGGCAAAGAGTTGCTGTCCTGATGCCAGCCACGACCGCTCCAAATAAAGAGGGCTGGAACATTCACTGGACAAAATCTGGTGCCATAGTTGTCGACAGAAAAGCACAGCCGCTCAAAATCAATAACAAATACTGGATGTACTACATGGCTGACGCTAGAGGCACAAGCACTAGCGCTACCACCAATAGTGGCAGCAAGATGGCAGCGGATCAAATGGGTATCGCTCAATCAGACGACGGCATCACATGGCAAGACGCCCTTGGCAGGCCAATACTGCCACATCGCCCCGAGCATTTTGATTCAAGAGTAGTGGAGCCAGGCCCCCATCCAATTATTACAAAAAACGGAATACTACTGCTCTACAATGGCGGCGATGACACTCTTACATATCGCACAGGCTGGGCTCTCTTCGACAAAAACAATCCCACAAAACTGCTGGCACGCTGCACCAAAGCGATATTCGAACCAGAGTTAGCCTGGGAAAAGAAAAATGCATCAAGCACTGTCCACCAAGTACCGAATGTCGTTTTTGTTGAAGGCATAGTGCCTTACAAAAAGGGATACCGCGTCTACTACGGCAGCGCCGATAGCTATGTTGGCGTGGCCTATACAGAATTAGACTCAATAATTATGACGGCTTTGCCGTAAGCCCAGAGGCCCAGTACACCCAGAGAATTAAGACTAGTTGCAAGGGCAGGCGGCAATATAAAAAAATTGGCGCAATCTCTTTGAACAGTTGCGGGTTCAAAGCCATGTTGATATTGGCAGGAAAGACAGCTATTAAAAGAGCAATCAAACCAAAGCCAGCAGCCCTTCGCAGCTTGGGATAAGGAGCTAGCAAGCCCACGCCGCCTAATATCTCAAAGACACCACTAATGAAAACAAGCTCTAGTTGATAGGGCAAATATGGTGGCATTGCCCGCATAAAAATGTCAGGTTTAACAAAATGCATCACGCCAGCAAAGCTGAATAACAAGGCAAGCAAATAAATTGAGACTTTCTTCGTTTTCAAGTACTGCCTTTCGTTTTCTCGCTCGTGTTCTCTTTCTCGTTCTCTTTCTTCTCAGCCGACCTTATTGCAAAAATAATTATCGCCAAACCAGCCAAACCTGTAACTATTCCAATAGCCAGCTCACTACCACCAATTTTCTCTTTCAGTTGTACAGCGATAAAAACAGAGAGCATATTGTGTCCTGCGTGCAACAACATACAAGGAAAGACAGAACCTGTGCGAATTGCCAAAAAAGTAAGGACACAGCCAAGCAAACCGGTCGGAAGAAAGCGCAAAAGACTCATATGGAAGGCCCCGAACATGCCACCGACAGTTAATACACGGCGCATGGTCGAAAAGCGCTTGGGCATAAGCGAGAGAATGACGCCCCGAAAAAGCAGCTCTTCGCAAACAGCTGGCATTACTCCTAGCACCAAAAGCAATAACCAGAGAGGCTGGGTGTTCAAACCCATGTATTCTTCCATTAGTTTGCTCAGAGCAGCACTACCAGGCACAAGCTTGGTGAAAAGAGTAGCAAGCAGGCCCGCGAGCAGTACTGAAAGTGGTGCCAACATCAAAGCACCAATCAATGTCAAGACACCACCCTTTGGCAGGTACAGCCGCAGCACCGCCCGAGTCGGCAGCTTCAGCCAAAACAGAGCAAGAAGCAAACCCGGTAGCAATATTACCAGCAGCTGAGTCAGAGCCATGCCTAGCAAATGATGCTTAAGCACAAGTATTTGCGAAAGATAGAACATCAAGAGAAATACAGTGCTGCACAAGAAAAATAGCTCACGACCAAAATTTTGTTCGCTAAAGCGCCTAGTGGGCGACTCTTCAATGCCGAACAAAATATCTTCGCGGTCTACCACCGGGGCAACAACAGTGCAAAGTGTCAAAGCAAAGGCAGTCGAAATGAAAGCAGCAGTCAGCATATATAGCGGGGCTATTCGCCCTGAGAGAGAATCATCCATGGCCACTATCGAATTGAGAAAGGGCACGAAAGCGCAAGGGCCATCAATATGAACCTCTCCCAAGGCCATAACAGACAAAGGAATAGTAGTAATCAGCATCAGCGGCAGCATATAAGCTTGGGCTTGCTGTACAGTTCTAGCAAAAGTTGCTAAAGCCATGGCCGCAGCAGCCATAGAAAGACATAGAGGCAGCATCATCAAAGCCACCAAAATTACGCAAGGCAGCGGCAGACCCACAGCCAGTGGTGAATTAAGCTGACTGGCAAGAGTGGCCGGTAAAAAGGAAAAATACTTGATTTGAATGAATTGCGAGAGATAGAAACCAACAAGAGTCGACAGCACCACGGCAAACGAGCTAATTGTAATAGCTGCCAGTTTGCCAATGAAAAGATGGCTGCGCCGCACCGGAGTCGATAGCAGGGCTTCTAGAGTGCCCCGTTCGCGCTCACCAGTAATGGCATCAAGCGACGGGTAAATCACCCCCATAAAGGCCTGAAAAACTAAAATCAAAACCAGCATACTTTGAACAAAGGGGCTGGCAGCAAACATTCGATTGGTTGGTGTGACCACAAATGGATAAACAGTTTCTGGTGCACTCAAAGCTATGTTTGCCAGCTTCAAGCGCTGCTTAACGACGTATTCTTTGTAGTACTCTAAGACAGACCGAAGACGAGCGGCACAACTGGCCGCCCTTGCATATTTGCCATCATAATAGATGGTCAAAGTAGGAATCTGCTTCTTGATGTCGACAGATACCAAATCAGAAAAATCATCAGGCACAAGAATTACAGCATCTACTTTCTTTTCAGACAAAGCCTGCTCTTTAGAAAGTTCGCCTAGAGGTACCACGCGAAATTCTTTGTGGCCCTTAAGATAACCAGCCACTGGCCCTGGGGAAGAGGCAAAGGCGACCACAAAACGTTCGTTCAGTTCATGCTGTACTTGACCAGCAGCAATGATTGGCACACCAATAGTAAAAAGCGGTCCGATAAAAACACTAAAAACAATCATAGGTAAGAGCGAGCGATAGTCGCGAATACCTTCAAGCATCTCTTTGACAAAGACAAGCTTGATTTGGGCAAAATCAATAGACTTATTTTGCCAGTTCATATTTACGCACCAGAGCCATAAACACTTCTTCTAAATAAGTCTCGCCAGTTAGCACTCTCAATTCTGACAGGGTGCCTTGAGCCAAGATCTTGCCATCATTGATAATACCAATGCGATCACATAGTTTTTCTGCTTCGGACATAATATGGGTGCTAAAGACAATACATTTACCTTCGCCTTTGGCTTGCTTGATAAATTCGTGCATAGACTGGGTTGCCAGAACATCAAGACCAGTAGAGGGTTCGTCAAAAATCATCAGCTTAGGATCGTGAATAATCGCCCGGGCAATTGATACTTTCTGTTTTGTACCTTGCGAAAGCTTGCCACAGCGGGCATCGGCAAACTGCTTAAAGTCGAGTGCCAGAAATAGACTCTCAATCTTTTCTTTGAGGACAGGCTCAGCTACCCCACTGAGACGGCCAAAATAGGTAAGAATCTCACGCGGGGTAAGACGCTCATAGAGACCGGTTGAAGACGACAAAAAGCCCATGGCGCGGCGAGCAGCATCAGGGTCTTGAAAAATATCTATATCACCAAGGTGGGCGCTGCCGGAGGTCGGTTTGAGAATTGTAGAAATCACACGCAGCGTAGTGGTTTTGCCAGCACCATTGGGGCCGAGCAGGCCAAATATTTCGCCTTGACCAACTTCAAAAGAAATTTCGTTGCAAGCAAAAAACTCACCTCGAGCCGGTTCATAGAAACGCTTACACAATTTTTCAACATGCAGCTTCATGAGCTAGTTTCCTTCTTAGAGAACAGTCGTGCAAAAGAATCAGTTTTACGGCCAAAGTATGAGCCAGGATCAACCTGTTCAAAGAGAAAAAGGCGAGCCAAAGCTAGGGCAATGAAGCTAACAAGCAAACTAACGAGAGTAACTACAATAAAAGTGTAATTGAAGGGCACACCACTGAATATGGCCTTGAGCATCAATGTGCAATTGAGAATGGGTACCCACATCATTCTGCTATTGAGCTCAAGATTCGGAAAGAGAGCACATGGGGGCAATAGCAAAATAATCAACAAGGGGAAAGTCGTCCATTGCTGAGCAGAGCGCACAGTTCGACAGAAGCTAGTGGCAAAAATCATCAATGCTGAGATTAAGAGGGCCAGCAACAAATAACAAGCAGCGAGGCCAAGAGTCTGAGCTATGTTCAAGTTGAAAGCTAAGTGATCGCTAGTAAAACGCGGAAACAACTTAGCTTGAGAGAGCACTAGTGCTGCCACCGAATACATACTAACAAAATTGACTAAGCCAGATACAGCAGCAAAAGTTGACACCGCAGCTACTTTTCCAAGCATGATCATTGAACGTGATACCGGCAAAAGACACGAAGTCTCTATGGTGTTGCGCTCAAACTCTTCGGCTGTTACGGCAATTGATGGATAGGCAGCACCGAGTCCAAGCATAAGCAGACTAAATATAATAAGACAAAGGGTGGCCGATATATTCTCCAGCTTGTTCAGTCGGCTGCGCCCCGCAGAAGATCCAGCTATTTTCTGAGTATTGCCACTGGCAGTAATGTTTTGCGAAACAATAGCAAAGCCTTGTGAGTTCTCTTTAGCTAAACCTTTGCTGGCAAAAGCTTCAGTTAGCTCTTGCATGTAAGCACTCTTCAAATTGTCGTTAATAGTCGTAGCAAGAGTGGCAACCTTGAGCAATTGATTGACTCGCAGCTCTACATAGTCGGCTTTGCGAGTAATTATGGCATCGACTTTACCGTCAGTTAGATCTTTTTCGGGCTGAGTACATTCTATTTTTTTGAAGTGTTTGCGCTTTTGTAAAATCGCGTCAATTTGCTCTAAGCCCTTATCAGTTGGTCCACTGATAGCGTAAGTGATGCTCTTATCTTTATCTGAATCGGCCTTAAACATCACCAACTCCGCCGAGCCCACGAGCAAAGCAGGATAAAGCAAGGCGGGGACGACAAAAGTATAAATAAAGACGTCTTTGTCACGGAAAGAATGTCTGAGATCCTTCCAGTAAACTTCTTTGAAAACTAGCCACAGATGTGCCAGCGAATTGTGAGACAGAGAAGTATTGGCAGAAATGACGCTTAACTCCGGATACTAGTAATTAACTACCCAGAATTTGCCTATATTACTTCTGCCACTAGCTACTGCTGCTGGCGCTTGTTCACATTAAGGTGATGGATCGCCCCACCAGTGACCAAACGGCTATAGTCTTGGGGAGTATTGACATTAAAGTAAGCTGGCAGGCCTTCTTCACTTTCTTCGGCTATCTCAAAAGTAGCCGAATTGAGACCCGATAGAAAGTCTTTGAGCGACAAATCGCCATTGAACAGAGATTCTTCGAGGGGCTTGATGCAGTTTTTAGAATAGACTCCAAGCAACGGCTCGATGCCATCTTCATGAGAAGCAACCACGACATCGTGCTCATGGCGTTGGCCCACTAGTTGGCGAATCAGTTTAGGTTCAACCAAAGGCATATCGCAGGCGATGACAAAGGCATGGGGGTATTGGGCCACCAATAAGCCTGAGAGAATGCCGCCAAGAGGACCGCGATAAGGAAGAATATCTTTGACCACATCAACTTCGAAATCTTCGAATGTCTCTGGTTCATTGGCAATCAAAAATGTTTCAGCAAAGAGATCTTGCACCACATTCAAAATGTGACTAATCATGGTGGTGCCACCGTAAGGCAAGAAAGCCTTAGGCCGCCCCATGCGTTTAGACTTGCCACCACACAAAATCAAACACGATACTGGCAGCGGCAGGGTTTCGCGAGTTGGGGTCTCGATGATTGAATTGTGCTTTAGCGGGCCAGTCATCTTGTCAAATCCTAAACTTAAAGGGCCTTTATTCCAAATCGCTTCCAGTGCTTGTGCTTGTTTCGAGAATCGGCTCGGTCTATCGTCACTACTCACCTTAAAATTTCCCCTGGTCTTCTATATGCTTCACGGAACCTATTCTATTCTCCGCGATAAATTGGGCTGCGCTTTTCGGCAAAAGCGGCCAGACCCTCTAGTCGATCTTTTGTATTGAGAAGCTCCAAATAGGCCCGGGTCTCTAGGGCCAATCCAGACTCTAGATCACGGTCATAGCCCTGATCAATGGCAATTTTTGCTTGCCTGAGCGAAAGTGGAGCAGCTGTAGCAATTTCTGCTGCCCAATCGCTAACTGTCATCATCAAAGCTTGGTGATAGTCACCAACAAGCTCACTACCAGCATCGGTTGGCACGACACGATGAATCAAGCCAAGCTGCTGTCCTAGTTGGGCCGTAACTGGAGCGGCCGTCAAAATCAGTTCTTTCGCTTTTGATTTGCCAATCAAGCGAGGAAGCCGCTGCGTGCCACCAGCACCAGGGATGATACCAAGCTTGACCTCAGTCAAGCGCAGCTGAGCCGATTCGACCATTACTCGAAGATCACAGGCCAAGGCTAGTTCAAAACCGCCGCCCCAAGCAGAGCCGTTTATAGCAGCTATTACGACTTGCGGCAAAGTTTCCACGGCCCGCATAGTGCGCTGTATCAAGGCAAGATAATCAAGAGTATCGCCTTGGGTCATACCCTTGCGTTCAGCTAAGTCAGCACCAGCACAAAATGATTTAGTGCCAGAGCCAATAATTCCGACTACTCTAACACTGCGATCTTCTTTTAATTCATCGCAGGCTGCGAGCAAGGCCTTGAGCAAATCACGGTTGAGGCAGTTCATAACTTTAGGGCGGTTGAGCTTGAGCCAAGCAATTGAAGCCTCTTTCTCGACAGTGAGAACCTGTCCAGACGTAGTCTCAGATTCGGCCCCAGATTTAGTCCCAGCTTCAGTCATAGTACTCATCCCTTCTCCTAAGCTATGGCTTTAACGGCTTTCTCGCGCTCGGCAAGTCTGGCCATAAGGTAACGCCCGGGCAATTTCTTGCCTAAAAGTTTTTGCGCCAATTCACCGGCGTCTACTAGCTTCTCTAAATCTATTCCAGTCTCAATGCCCATGCCATGCAGCATGTATACCAAGTCTTCAGTCGCCAGATTGCCAGAAGCTCCCGGTGCATATGGGCATCCACCCAAACCACCTAAGCTGCTATCAAAAATTGTGATACCACTTTCTAAACCAGCAACGACATTGGCCAGAGCAGTACCGCGTGTATCATGAAAATGAAGTGCCAGTCGAGAAAGCGGAATGTGCCGCTCTTTGTCTAGCATACTAATCAAGTCAAATACTTGCTTTGGCGTGGCAGCACCAATAGTATCTCCCAAAGAAATCTCATCAACACCAGAGGCCAAAAGCTTCTCAGCTATTTCAGCAACAACTGAAGGAGCAACTGGGCCATCATAGGGGCAGGCAAAAACCGTTGAGACATAGCAGCGCACTCGTCTACTATCGGCCTTGGCTGCGGCCGTCACTTCAGCCATGGTCGCGAGAGCTTCTTCAATAGTTTTGTTGATGTTCTTCTTGCTATGAGATTGAGAAGCAGACATAAACAAGTTAACTTGCTTGAGATCTGCGTCACAAGCGGCTTGATACCCTTTCAAGTTTGGCACCAAAGCTGATGTTCGAAGAGCTGGCCGCTCACTCAATATAGAATTGTGCGACAGTTCTCTTGCTAGTTGGGGACCATCAGCCAGTTGTGGAATCCACTTCGGTGAGACGAAGGAAGTAATTTCAATATCTTTCAAACCAGTTAAAGCCAACGCTTCTATGAGTTTGATTTTGTCAGCCATAGCAATCAGCGCAGACTCGTTCTGCAGCCCATCGCGTGGACCTACCTCAAATACATGCACATTGGTTGGCAGTGACTCGAACATAATTTCCAATAAGTTTTAGCTAGCTAAGTGTAATTATCAAATCGCCTTCATTGACAAAGTCTCCGCTTGAGACTTTTACTTCGTCAACTTTTCCTGACTCACTAGATGCCACAGGTAACTGCATCTTCATTGATTCAAGAATAGCTACGTCAGTACCGTCACTAACTTGATCGCCTGGCTTGACCAGAATTTCGATAACCACGCCGGCCATCATGGAGCAAACTTGTTTCAACTTAGACTCTCCCAGAGAATATTGGCAACGAGCAAGATAGCGCTCTGACTTGAGAACGCTTTCAACGCAGCATATGTTAACAAACAGCTTTACGAACTGTATGACGGCTGTCTTATCATATTGGCCAAATTTTCTACTTAAAGAGACCTTTTAATACGTCGTCTATTTTTTTGTTGTCGCCTGAATCGTCTGCACCGCCAGCCTGATTGGGATCTCCAGCATTGCCGGAGGAGGAGCTGTCCGGTGAGCCCCAGTCAAATGCAGCTGGCGTTCCGGCTCCACGTCTGCGACCTTTAACAGGACTAATCAAGGCGCCATCAGCGGCCCGCGCCAAACTAGAGCGCGATTCATCGCCAGCAGGTTGCTCAGGGGCAGCCATAGGGGCGCCTGCCATCGGAGTTCCTGGCAATTGCGCTGGTTGGGCAAAAGCCGGGGAGGCCGGAGGCTGAGAAAAAGGATTTGTAGGCGTTTGCGGAATAGAAGGAGAAGAGGACGGTTGCGCTTGAGCAGCAGGGTCGCCCCAAGGACTACCCTGAGTAGCCCATCCAGAAGATGAAGCCTGACCACTACGACCCCAAGCTTCGCCGGCCGAATTACCCGAGTCAGGAGGGTTAGGAACGGCAGGAGGAGCGGCGAGAGGGAAATTTGTTGGAGCCTGCATTGCCGGCATGCCTTGTCTACTAGCTGTTGGCTGCCCCCAACCACCACCTGCGGGCGGCGTATCGATCTGGGTTGGCTGAGCTGGCACTGCTGCTGCTGGGCTAGACCATGGCGAACCACCAGCGGTCTGGCCCCATCCACCGTCACTAGCTGCGGCGGGTGGCGGAGCTGAAGCTGCTGGAATATTTGTCGGAGCATTTGTTGAAGCTGCGCGCTGAGCTTCAGCTTCTTTCATCTGCCAATCTTCACCAAAATCACCCCAAGCCCCTTCGGGCTTTTGAGCGGCTGGTGCAGCTTGTTGAGGTGCGGCAGGATGCCCCCAGATGTCAGCGGCGCTCTGGCGCTGTTCAACTTCTGGCTCAGCAGGTGAAGAATCGGCACTGCCCCAAGGATTAGGAACAGAAGAAGGCATAGATGAGGGGGAAGAGGTAGCAGGTGCAGGAGCAGCACTTGAATTGTCCTGAGCCGATGGCACGGCGTTAATAGCTGTAGAACTCCAAGAGAAGCCTGAGTTTTCAGGCTCAACTACGGGAGCTTCTTGGCTCTGGGAACTATAGGCGAGAGCCGCGTTTATATCTGGGGCATTGGAAGGAGCAGAACTAAAGGAACTCATGATCGGATCATCCGCCGGAGCTTGTTCAAATGCAGCTTCTTCTTGGGCAGCTTCTTCTTGCGCTGCTTCAACTTGGGCGGCTTCAAATTGGGCCACCGAACTAAAGGTAGGTGCATCAGCAGCAGGAACCTCCGGTTCGGAGATAGCTTCTGGCTCTGGCTCGGGCAAGACGGCAACAACCGGCTCTGGTTCTGCCATTACCTCTGGCTCTAAAACAGGCTCGGGCACTAACGCTGGAGCAGCTTCAGCTACTGGCTCGGGCAACGGAGGGGACAGCGGCATAGCCGTCGTAGCCTCTGGGGATGAGCTCTCTGTCGATTCGACAGTACTAGGTTGAGATGACGCTTCTCGGGCCGCTCTTCTGGCAACACGACCTTCAGCATGAGAACTAGGAGATGGCGTTGGGCTCGAGGCCGGCGCTGCGGCCGTGCTTGAAACTTCAGTAGCAGCGGAAGCTGAACTGGCAGCAGCAGCTGACTGAGCCATATTACTGAGTTGAAGCTTCCAATTGCCTGATAAATAGCGCTCTCTCATCAGGTCGATCTTCTCGCGATCTTTGTTAAGACCGGCAAGCTTTATCTTGCTCGATTCAATGCGCTTCTCCAATTCAGCAATTTGCTGATTGATAGCATTCATCTCTTCGCGAGTGACTTCTTCCTTCTCGGTGAACTCGTCGAGAAGCTCCCGCAACATCTCGGGATTGATAGCGACCATAGAAATTTAGCTCCTAGATTTCAAGATTATCCATGAAAATTGAAAACCATCCACTATCAAGTTCTTACCACTTCGTAGAGAATTAAATCTACAAGTATTAAAACACGCTTAGCCGAGTTTGCCACTAAATAATACCGAAGATGGTGTCATTTTCGTGACCTTGAGAAGCCTTTCATTGCCTCTTCAAATGCAAAAGAGAAGACCTCGGTCTTCTCTATATACAAGGTCTTTCAGCTTATCCGGCGATATCGTCACCATTCAAACGAGCATAGTTTTTGGTCTCTTGCACCATCGACGAGAAAAGCCACATACAAAGCTGATCTAAGGTCTCAACCGGAGGATTGCTGTCTTGCATACGCCACATCATACCTTGCTCGGTAATGCGCACCTGGATGGTAGCCAGCGGCGGATAATCATTCTCAGTGCGGCTCAAGGCCATTACTTTACTCGTGGGAACTATGAAAGCTTCGACGACATCATCGCAGCCACGCACAACCAGAGAGCAAAGCTTTGTAGAGAAGCGACAGCGGAAGTATGTCTTGGTTTCCTCGGCCTCACGGAAGCGGTTGTATCTGGTGACTTCAGTGACGTCTCCTGATATCGAACCAGTGACGTGCAACTCAGTGCCGTTAGCCACTTGGTTAAACTCATACATGTAGCGCTGCAGTAAGCCATAAATTTTGTCGACCAGAATGGCAATGCCCGACTTATAAATCGACTCGCGATAGACCTCTTGTAAATGACAGCCCCGCTGATCTGCAAGAAACTGCAGTGATTCTTGCTTGAGCTGGGACATCCAATCTTGCCCTTGAGCAACGGGTTCAGACTCGTGATAAACAAGAATTTGTTCAGAGACAGCCACAGACCAATCAGCCTGAGCACCCGGCTGCGGCGCAATGGCGCCGTTGGCGAACATAGACCTATCAACCGCCCGACCAGGTGCTGGTTGAGCTTGTTGAGCGGGATTGCCCGGATTGCCATCGAGAAACTTGCGTTCCTTTCCAGACTTATTCGGGGGTCTTCCGTCGTTTTTTCCGAACATAAAAAACAAGGCCTCCATGCCAGCCTATTCTGGTATGCCCAGTTTTAGCTGAATTAAATCTCTTCACAACCAATTCCAAAGCAGCAAACAAAGTAAATATAAGCAGATTTGATTAATTATTACTTCTAGCTCCCTACTTGGCTAGGCGCGCTGCAAATATCTCACCATCTGAGTGTACTCGTTCAAGTCAGAAGAAGTCTGCTGTAAATCGGCACCATCGGCATAAACATGCACCAGCGGCTCAACGGCATCAGGCAAAATCAAGACCCAGTGATCAGGCCTAGTCTGAATCTTCACGCCATCCAATAGTTCCATAGGACGGTCATGATGTTTTTCAACGAGCAGTCTCATCACTCGGCCCTTGCGTTCCCAAGGGCAGTGAACTGAATCTACCTGATAATAAAGAGGAGGCAAATCAGTGACAGCTTGGTGCAGTGTGCGCCCTTGATAAGTCAAATGCTCAAGCACTTGGCCCACCGCAAACATGGCATCGTAGCCATTCTGGAACTCAGGGAAAATAAAGCAGCCGTTGGCACTACCACCGACAACTGCTTCTTCTAATCGAGCAGTAGTGCTTCCAATTTCAGTTTCAGAGGCTTTGCAACGTACAACCTTACAGTTGTAGCGAGAGGCGATGCGCTCAACTATCGAACTAGAATTGACCGGCACAACAATAGAACGGCCCGGCTTGTCGCGCAAAATAATATCAGCCACTGTAGCAAGCAAAAGCTCACCGCGAATAACCTGACCCGTCTCGTCGACCAATGTCATTTGCTCTCCGTTTCTGCCAATTTGCACACCTAAGTCGGCGTTCAGCGCTTTGACAACATCGGCCAGCTGCTTGCGCATGGTGATGCGTTCTTCTTGCTTTGGCGGAGTGTTGCGAATTGAAGAGTTGAGCACCACAGTCTCAATACCGAGCTGTCCAAGCAAGTCAGGCAGCAACACCCCAGTTTCAGCCATGGCATAGTCGATCACAGCCTTAGGTGCGTGTGTAGCCAAATTGCCGGTTTTTGTCACGCGGGTATAGTTAGTGCCCGGAACAATACAGAACGGAACTTTGTCTTCTTCAAAAACTTGCCCTTTGACGTGGTTGAGAAACTCATCAACATAGTATTCACGCACACGACTAGGGAAGGAAATTGAGCCAACATCCGCTGGAGAGCAGCGGGGGAAGTCTTCTTTAAAGAACGTACTTTCGATTTTGCGTTCCATCGATTTAGTGATAGCCACACCTTGAGAGTCGAAAAATTCAATTGTAATTTTTTCAATCTCTCGCTGTGATACGCGCACGTGCACAAGACCAGCAGCCCGCTGGGTCTTCACATAGTGCCGTGAAATCGGCAGTGACATTGATTCTAAGTTTTGTACTTCAATACCTACCGAAACAAGACCAGAGACCATGGTGCGACTAATCATCTGACTAACTTTCCAATAGTCACGACTTACGAGTACCGGTCCACCTTTAAGAGTGGCTCCATAAGCGGCTGCTAAGTTAACAGCAAACTCTGGAGTGATTTCAACGTTGGCCAAACCACGCACACCATGAGCACCAAATAAGGTGCGTGGCGCCCGGGTGCCCCAAATGAGCGAGCTCAGTACTTTCGCACCCGAATCGACGTTTTTATCAGGCCAGATGCGCACATCAGACTTGATTGTCGCTTCTTGCCCGATAGAAGAATTGTCACCAACTATTGCCCCTTCAAGAAGCGAAGCCGAGCTATGAATGGTGGAATTATTACAAATAACACAGGCACGCAGAGCCGCTTTTGCACCGATATAAACATTAGACCAGACCACCGGCTGCTTTAAAGTCGCTTTCTCTTGCACGACTACGTTGTCACCAAGAGTGGTGTGGGGAGAAATTTCAGTTTCGCGACCAATGCGACAATTTTTACCGATCATCACTGGCGCTTCAAGCTTAACTGATGAATCTATTTGAGTGCCTTGGCCAACCCAAATGCCCGGTTGAATTTGGGGCAAATCTATTTCGACATTAACAAGACCATCAAGCACATCTTTGTGGGCTTGGCGGTAAACAGCCAAGTTGCCAATATCGCACCAATAGCCGTCAGCGACATAGCCGTACATGGGCTCATTGCGCAATAGCAGCAGAGGGAAAAGATCGTTGGAAAAATCTTGCTCGCGTCCCATGACGATATAAAGCAAGACTTCCGGTTCAAGAATGTATGTTCCGGTATTAACCGTGTCAGAGAAAATCTCGCTGGCGCCGGGCTTTTCGACAAAGCGCTGAATGCGCTGGTCGTTATCGCAAATCACCACACCATAGTCGAGCGGATTTTCGACACGCTTAAGAATGAGTGTGGCCTTCGATTTCTTTTCTTTGTGAAATTTCAAAGCAGCCGACAAATCGATATCGGTCAGACTGTCTCCAGAAATTACAACAAAAGTTGAGTCGAGATGATCTTGCACCATCTTGACACAACCCGCGGTACCAAGCGGCTTACCCTCTTCGATTGAGTAACTGATATTAGCGCCAAACTCGGAACCATCGGCGAAGTGATCACGAATTGCATCAGGCAGATAATGCAAAGCAAAGATAATGTCGCGAAAATCGTGCTTCTTCAGGAGATTGACTACATGCTCTGCCATTGGTTTGTTACCAACTGGCACCATCGGTTTAGGTAAATTACAGGTCAATGGCCTTAGTCTTGTCCCTGAGCCACCAGCCATGATTACCGCTTTCATACAACCTCCTAAACCGTTAAAATTGTGGAACTTGAGTCGTAGAACCTAAACTTAAAAACTATTTCTTGGACTTAGTAGCTTTAACATCTTTTGCTAGAGCAGTTGTCTTTTCTTTAGGAGCGGCATTAACAGTGACTTTGCTTTCAGCCGCCTTAGGCGAACTAGCAAAATCTACTGGGTCTTCACCTACTTCTTGGGCTACAACCTCAGCGCTGGCTTTCTGCATATTGGCTTCGTTTAAAACCTTTTGATAGACCTCATAAGTACGGCTGGCAATAACCTTCCAGTTGTAGATATGCTTGACTTTGTCGTAACCAGTTTCGCGCAAGCGCTGAGCTAATTCCGGATTTCGCAATACTTGAAGTAAGCCCCAAGCAAGAGAAGAAGCGTCACCAGCATAGGTGGTGACACCAGTCTCCATATTTTCCACAAAGTCTTTAAGACCGCCAACGTCAGAAGTAACAACTGGCACTTGGGCCGCCATACCTTCTAAAGCAACGATACCGAAAGGCTCATACAAGCTAGGAATACAAACAACGTCAGCACACTTGTATAACTCAAGTAATTCAGCGTCACCAACATAACCTAAGAAGTGACAATTTTCACCAACACCATTCTGCCAAGCCTGACGCTTCAAGTCTTCTAGATAATAGCCAGTGCCAACCATCAAGAACTGCGTACCTGGCCGTTCTGATAGCACACGTGGAGCGGCATCAAGCAAAACTTGCACACCTTTTTCGCGCACCATTCGACCAACATACAAAATAATTTGCTCTTGGTCGCGGGCATACTTGCTGCGCATAGCATGGTTGTTATATTCAAAATCAAAGACATCAGGATCGGTACCATTGGGAATGATCACAATTTTGTCTGATGGCATTTTGAAAGAGCGCTGCAACTCTTCATGCATTGAATTAGAATTGACGATTACTTCCCAGGCTTCAAACGTAAGACGCCATTCCATCTGGTGAATGTAAGACTGCAAATCATTGTGAATGCCATGCATGCGACCAGATTCAGTGGCGTGCATAGTAGCGACAAACGGAATACCAAAACCAGTCTTCATCACCCAAGCAGCATCAGCCACCATCCAATCGTGGGCGTGAATAATATCAAAAGGTGTCTGCCGGTGAATTTGAATGGCGTACTGCAGCAAACCGAAATTAAGTCGATTGACCCAACCAAGAAAATCAGGAGTGGTATCAGTCTGAGTTTTTACTCGGTGAATATGCACGCCATCGGCAATTTCATGCTCAGGCTGACCAGGGTGATCGGCTGTCACTACATGCACTTCGCAGCCGGTCTTGACAAGTTCGCGTGACAGGGCCCAAACCACACGGGCCAGCCCGCCAATGATGCGGGGTGGATATTCCCAGGACAGCATTAAAACTCGCTTCGGCACCTGAATTCCCTCATTTCACTTTAGTATCTTGTCAATTAGTATCAAGCCACAATTTCGTCTTTCTTATTCACTGGCGAGCGGACGACTTAAAAGCGCCATGATAGCGCCAGCGGGCGTCGAATTTCCCTTAAGTGTGGACTCTACCTGCTCAGCTATGGGCAGCTCCAATCCTAGTCTTTGAGAAAGTTCACAAACCGCCTCAGCGGTCGGTACTCCTTCGGCCACAGAGCCTAGCTCTTCGAGTATAAGAGCAAGAGCTTTACCGCGAGCGAGCTCAAAGCCGACTCGATAGTTACGCGAAAGTGGACCCGAGCAAGTAGCAAAGAGATCACCCATACCGGCTAGACCAGCCATGGTCTGGGGCTTGGCCCCTAGCCTCACGGCTAACCGAGTAATTTCAGCTAAACCCCTGGTGAGCAGTGAAGCTTTGGCATTCACCCCCAGTGATAGACCGTCGCAAGCCCCAGCCGCAATGGCAATGACGTTCTTAAGTGTTCCACCCAGTTCAATGCCGACAGGATCATCGCTGGCGTAAACTCTAAATTTAGGCGCCGACAGCTGACTTTGCAAAGAACGCGCTAAATTTATATCAGTTGAAGCCACGACAGAAGCAGTGGGTAAGCCGCCTAGTACTTCGTCCGCAAGGTTAGGGCCAGAGAGCGAAGCAACGCCGCAGCCAGGCACAACTGCAGTCAAGATTTCGCTCATCCTTAGCTGGGTACCAAGCTCTAAACCCTTGGTAGCACTCACCAAAACTGGCAAACTAAGCCTAGAATTAGAGCTATTGCCAGCCGCCACAGGAGCAAGCAAGATAGCTGCCACTGCAGTTGCCAACTCGCGCATAGATTGAGAATTACAAGCAAACACTACTAAGTCAGTATTGCTCAATGCTTCTTCTAGTGAGCTGGTAATCACGACCTCACTAGGAATGTGATGAGCGCGGGGTTTTTCCATTAATCGAGTGGTGGTAAGTTTCAAAGCGCCGGCATGATTGCGACAATAAACAGTAACCGGCCGACCGCTATGACACCATAAATGGGCCAAAGTGAGACCCCAGGAGCCAGCTCCAAGAATTGTTACCGATCGCTTTTCTACGCTTTTTTCCATGATTCCAACAAACATCATTCCAACAAAAAGACATGCCCAAGAGCAAATGCTAATAATAGCCTCTTGGCTTTACTTTGCTGGATCTACTTAGATACTGAATCTACTTAGATACTGAATTCATCTCTTCGCGGAAAGTGACAGCACAGTTGCGACCGGCAGCTTTAGCCTCTTGCAAAGCGCGAAAAGCAGACTTGACCCAAGTTTCAACAGTCATGGTTTTGGCATCAAGAATGGCTATACCAGAGGAGCAAGTGGCATAAAAGCCGGCATGAGATAAAGTGGAATGCTGAATGGCGGCAAAGTCGGCCACCAGGCGAGAAGATAGCAATTGGGCTTCATTTTCATCAAGGCCTTCAGCGATGATGGCAAATTCATCACCGGCATAGCGTCCGATAATATCTGATTGTCTCAAGCGCCGACGCAAGAGCATCGACAAGGCGACAAGCACTTTGTCTCCTCCAGGATAACCATGTCGCTCGTTAATAGAGCGGAAATAATCGATGTCAAGCAAAATCAACACTGTAAAGCCTGCGTGTCTTTTACGCTGGGCGATAACAGCCTGTGCTTGCTCCATAAAAGTAGTGTGATTGAGCAAACTAGTCAAACCATCGCGGTGCAAAAGCGTTTTGAGAAAACGAGCGCGTTCTAGGCGAGAAGAGACAGAGCTCAGCAAGAGAGCTGGCGGAACAGGCTTAACCAAGTGGTCGTCACCACCAGCCCGAGCACTTTCAATGCGAGCATCAATCTGCCCTTGAGTAGTTAAAAAGAGAATTGGCAAAGTAGCATGGCGCTCGTCTTGTCGCACATAGCGAGACAGCTCGTAGCCAGTCATACCAGGAAGCATGACATCAAGCAAAACTAAATCGGGCTGAAAGGCCGACATATAAGACTCGAAGTTTTTCGGATCGGTGCAGGTGCGGACCTGATAGCCAGCGGATTCTAAGAAGGCTCGAATAAATGCAGCTTGGTCCGGATCATCTTCAACTGAGAGAATACGCGGTGTTTCCTGGTAGCGTTTATCAAGCAAATAGCGCAAACGTCGGAACATAGACTTAGTATCAATCGGCTTTTCAAAGTGGGCATCGGCACCACAATGAATTGCTCTTACTTTGTCTAAGAACCCAGTTTGTTTAGAGACAATAATAATGGCCATTTCATCGCCGCCTGGCATTGTTCTAATGCGCTCAACCAACTCATAGGCATCGCCATCAGGCAGCGGAATCTCTAAAATCATGCCCTCAGGCATACGGCGCTCCAGCTCGCTCAAAGTGCCGGCAAAAGAGCGGGCGCTGCGGAAGTTAAACTCATTTTCTTCCACCATTTTCTTCAATGATTCTAGATCTTTTTGATCCTCATCAATCACTAAAACTTCTTGTTTTCCAGAAGCCGCAACAGTTCTAACTTTGCCTAAATTAGTTGTCTCTGGTGCCTCATCGCCACCACTGAACTGCGTTGACAGTTCTTGTAATAGCGCTTGCATGCGCTCTAAGTCGCCTTTTGATGCCGGCCCACTATTTCTGGTAATCACTTCGCAAATTTTTTCACCCTCTAGTCCAAGAGCTGAAACTCTCTGAAAACCATACATACTGCCAGAGCCAGCTAACCAGTGGTAATGCCGACTGAGCTGCTGCGCTAAGTCTTTGTCTTCAGGATTGGACATGAGTTTAGTAAAAAGCTCAATAATCTGCGCCAGCCTATCGGTCGAGCGTTGCACATACTGACTTTTTAATTCGGAAAAGGTTTCCTGCCAGGAAGCCATGCCTTTACCTAACCCCTAAAATTCTAACTATGAAGTAGTATCCAGAATAGCTTTCATCTGAGTGGCCAGTACAGTTGGGTCGAACGGTTTGGTAAGAATACCGCGGGCGCCCATACGCTTCAGCCTTTCAATTTCTGACGTCATCGCCTTAGCAGTGAGAAAAATCACTGGAATATTGCGGGTACGATCATTGCTACGAAGCGCCTCAAGCGTACTTGGGCCATCCATAATTGGCATCATCATGTCGAGCAAAATTACATCAGGTTGTTCGGCTGCTGCCTTATTTACTCCATCCTGGCCATTCTCAGCCTCAATAACTTCTAGACCGCCAAGTATAGTCAGACTCATACTTGCAATCGAACGTGTATCTTCTTCATCGTCAATGATGAGAACTCTCATTGTCTCTCCTAAGATTTTTTCTTCTTTTTAAGGCCAACCATAAACGCCAATGCCATTAGACTCTTAATACCCAGTATCTCTTTACTTCACCTATTTTCTTTACGATCTACTTGTCTCTCACTAATCTACCGATAAAGCCTGATCACAAGCGAAACCAGCGGTTTTGAGAATATTTTTGATTTGGTCCGAGAGCTTCAGTGGGTCAAATGGCTTAGTAATAACGGCCAAAGCTCCAAGCTTCTTCATTTCTTCAAATTCTGGAAACATCCCTTTGGTTGTGCAAAAAATCACAGGAACCTTGGCTGTTTCAGGGTTTTCACGCAGACTCGCCAAGGTCTTTGTGCCGTCCATATCATCCATACAAAGATCAAGCAAAATTACGTCTGGCACGTCGCTGCGCGCCATCTCAATGCCCTCCTTTCCCGAACAAGCTTCCGCCACAGTATCGCCCCCCAGAAGCCCAAGGCAAGAACTAGCGACTGTGCGAAAGTCCTCTTCGTCATCAATAATGAGAACCTTCATAGTAAAAATGATCTCCAGATACTAAATTTCGAACTCAAACTAAAACTCAAACTAAAAGGCCTGATTAGACTGCATAGCCGGTTCAAGGACCTGCACCGGCTGCTTTGGGAGATTTTGGGCCTTAGGAATACGGAACCAGAAGGTAGAACCTTTGCCTTCTTCTGACTCAACACCAATGGTTCCTCCGTGTTGCTCTACGATACCCTTACAGATAGCCAGACCTAAACCTGTGCCACCTTTCTTCTTCGCGTCTGAAGCTTCAACCTGTTGGAAGCGCTGGAACAATCTGTTCTTAAAGCTCTCAGGAATACCACGGCCTCTATCAGTAACGTGCACCTCGATAAATCCGCCCGGTATCTCGGCAGAACTAACAGTTACCGCCGCACCTTTCGGTGAGAACTTAACGGCGTTAGAAATTAAGTTAACCAATACCTGCACTAATCTATCGCCGTCAGCGTGAACCATTTCGGCACTCGGCTTCATATCAAGCAAGACACCATTATTGGCAGCAAACGTATTAACAGCCTGCTCGGATCTCTCAAAGATCGAGGCAACAGCAACATCTACCAGCTCCATATCGAGCTTGCCAGCTTCGAGCTTTTCAACATCGAGAATATCGTTAATTAGACCAATCAGACGAATGGTGTTGCGTTCAGCAATGTTTACTACTTTCTTGGCCTGGTCAGGCAGCGCCCCCATGGCGCCAACGGCCAGCAAAGTGAGCGAACCGCGAATTGACGTAAGTGGTGTACGTAGTTCGTGTGAAACTGTAGAAACGAATTCTTTCTTCATGCGCTCAACTTCTTTGCGCTCAGAGACATCAAGAACGTTAGCCATAAACCTGACAGCACCATCTGGTGAAACAAATTCTGTCAATGAAATTTCGACAGGGAAGTCTTCGCCATTGGCAGACAGGCAGTCAAATTCACCAATGCGGTTGAGAGCTTTCGTGAACAATGTTTCCATGAACGACTGGCGATCATTGGGGTCATTGACCGAGAAGTGGCGCGCATCGGCAAACAGTGACATGACGTGGCGGCCCAGCATTTCATGGCTGCGGGTGGAGAACATTGACTCAGTGCGTGGGTTGATAGACTCGATTAGTCCATCGCGGGTGATAATGATCAGACCTACCATCATATTATTGATGATGTTGCGAATGCGGGCTTCGTTAGCTTTAATGGCTTCTTCAACCAATTTACGTTGGGTTATGTCGTGGGCAACGCAGAACAAGGCTCTGTCTTTTTCGGACCAGTCTGCCGACCACAAGACGTTGACCATACTGCCATCGCGCTTCTTGACGCGGTTTTCGAAGTTAACCTTGCTTGTGGCACCACGTACGGATCGTACGGCCCGAATGGTATCAGGAACGTCTTCAGGCATAATTACTTCGATGAAACGGCGCCCCATTAATTCATCAGGATAGAAGCCCCAGCTCTCGTATGAAGCTGGGTTCACGGCGACGAATTTACCATCCATATCAATAGAACAAATAACGTCAGCGGCATTTTCAATAACAGCTCTTTCTTTGCGACTGGCTTCGGCTAAGGCTTCAGCCATGCTGCGGAAAGCGTCATCTAACTGTGCAATTTCATCGTTGCCACTGAGAGGTGGCCGCAATTTCTGTCCACGAGCCAATCTGAAAGAGTTATCTGTAACTGTACTTAAGCGGGTAGAAATACTGCGCAAGAAATAATACAAAAGCAAGAAGGCTATACCGATGTTGAGTACAACACCGAATACCAAGAACATTTTGACTGCCGCCCTCGACCTGTTCTGTTGTTCCGGGCTCTCACTTTCGATTTTTCTTTCATCTTCGGTCAGGCCTTTCAACTCGTCTTGCAATTGGTCAGCTAATTGACGAATCTGCTTATACATGTGCCTGGCTCTAAACTGAGCCACATCCACGCGGTTATCATCAATGGCCGCTTTAGCTTCGCCAAGAATTTTCAGACCGTCTGAAGTAATTGTTTGCAAGCGACCCAAAATAAGTTGTTGCTTGTCGTTGTCTCCAACTAAGCCCTTCAATTCTTGCAAGTCGAGGGGAATCTGCCGCACGATTTTGTCGTATCTATCAGAGAACAATGGGCTCTTGGTGATACTGTAACCGCCCATGGCTACACCAGCATCGTAGAACAACTTCGAGAGAGCATTGGCCTGCGAAATAATCGCCTTAGACCTAACTTGCCTTTGCACTTCCACTTCGGCTTGCTGCAAAAGCACAGACAAAACAATCAAGAACACAAGTTCAAAGACGAGCGGAACTAGTACGAGAATAAATCCCTTATGCGAAATCTTAAGTTGAAGATTGAGTCGCATTAACTGTTCCTACTAGGGAGTTTTGTTGGGATTGAGCAGTGCTTCTTTGATCTTACGAAGTTTCTCGCGATCGAGGCTGTAGCCATTACCGAAGTCGATACTGGCCGGTGCCGTTGAAGTTGCAGCCCCTGGCGCTGTAGTCGCGGCCGGAGTAGAAGCAGTGGGATTGTTTCCAGTGGAAGCCGGTGGAACATAGGTCGGTGCCACAGAAGTCGGGGCAACGGCGGCTGGCCTCTGCTGATAAGTTGGTTGATAAGTTGGCGAAACTGTAGGCGTTGACCGAGTAGGTTGATCTGAGGCCAGATCGTTGAGAATTTGTTTGGTCTCATCGTCAATCATTACGTCAGCTTCGCTCTCGCCACGCCGGTAACCCGGAGGCAAGCCAAAATAATTAGCGGGAATGGGGCAAGCCTTGGTGTAGTAGGTGTCAAGCATCGAGCTGAGACTGCCAGAGTTATTAACGTAGCTGACTTTAAGCGGAAACATGTGAGTATCAGGCAGACCATAGGCCTTTGCCAACATTTTCGAAATGCGCCCAGGAACTGCAATATCGTCTGATATCCAGCAATCAGCGTGCCTTATCGCAGCCCGCTTGCTGCCCGCTGGCCCACCGCCATTCATCACATACTGGGTGGCCTGCAAACCAGCTACCCTGGTCGAACCGGCCTTGGCCCAATTTCGCTCAGACATATCTTGGCCGCTGCCAGCACTTTTGCGGTCTAGGTCAGCCATCCATTTGTCAAAGGTCGTGCTGTAATACATTCTGGTCTTGTCGTTATAGAGTGCGACGTTCCAGTCTGGTGCACAGGTGACAATATTGATGCCACGGGTGGGGCTGACCAGCTTGAGGCCGGTGCCGCTAATGTAAATGTACTGGTCGCCAAACTTTTCAGACTTCTGGGTCAAGACCCAGCCCTTTTCATCGGCGAACGCTGGCGCCCCAGTAAAAACGCCGCAAACGGAAGCGGCACAAAAGCTTACAGCTAGAAACAGAGTGGATGGGAAACGCATGTTCGGCAGACCGCTAAGAAAACTGAAATCAGACGACAAGGAGGATTATCTATTAATGACAATGCTCCATCATTTTTTTACCCGCTTCTGCACCAATAGAAACAGATTTATCAGAATCTCAGCCCATTTTGGCGGGCTTAATGCCATTTGCCAGGCAAAATTCTAATCTTGGACTGGTCATTTTTGGCTAGTGACTAACTAACGAAAAGGCCCAAGCGGAAAAAGGGGCCGGGGTCTGATAACGGCAAAGGCCGACAGGAGGGCCATAGCACCGTTGATAAGCATAGCGATTGTCAGAGTAAGCCGAACAACCTGACTGGCAATGTCCCGGGCCCGGTGGCTTTGAACGGTGACCTCTTTCAAATTCAAACTAGTGATCTCAGCTTGGAGGTCAACTTCTAGCTGCCTTATTTGTTTGTACGTATGGCGGAGGCGGAAAAAACCGGAACAGAGGGTTGGCTGGTCGATTAATTCCAACCCCTCGCGTGAAAATTGCAACTCTCTAGCCACGAGACCCTGGACTCGAGTCATGGTAGCAACATTTGCCGAGTCCTCAGAAACCAAAAGTTTCAGTCTTTTCAACGTAAGTGAAATCTGTCGTGACTCTTGCCCACACGTCTCTCGATACTTCTGGCTCCGGGTAGTAGTGTACTGCCCCATAGCCACATAAACATCCCGACAGAGACCGACTAAGTTCCGGGTCTCAGCAAGAGCTGCCTCAGCTCTTGCTTCTCTCTCAAATTCTACTTGCACCTGGTGAAGGCCGAAGCCCAAAGCTATCACCAGAGCGACATTCACAAGCACAACACTCAGAAACCCACTGGTGGTCATGCCGAAAATGTCTCTAGATCTGCTCATTTCGGCTCCACCGTTAAACTGGCATACTTGCCCGCGCTAAATCCATCCTATGTCATTGCGACCGAAGGGGAAAGGGCCAAAGCAAATGCTTTCATTACTTAACTGTCTTACCCAATCTAGTGCGAGGGTCAAGAGCATCACGCAGGCCATCGCCCAAGAAATTGAACGAGAGTACGGTCATGAAAATAAACATTGAGGGGAAGAAAATCAAATGGGGATGAGCGCGCAAAGAGCGCCAGCCGTCCGACGCTAGAGTGCCCCAACTGCAAGCGGGGGGAGACAAGCCCAAACCAATGAAGCTTAGTGTCGACTCAGAGAGAATGGCAGAAGGCACCGTAAATGTTAGAGCGACAATAATTGGACCAATGGCATTAGGCAGAAGATGCTTAAAGACAATATTCAAACCTGATTGACCTTGAGCCCGGGCCGCTTCAATGAACTCTTCATTTTTCAACTGCAAAAATTGGGCTCGCACCAGCCTTGCTGTCCCCATCCAGCTAACTAGACCTAGAGCAATGAGAATACCTAGGGTTCCGCGGCCAAGCAGCACACCAATGAGTATCATTACAAGCAAGTCTGGCAGTGAATAAGCAATATCAACGCCACGCATTAGCAGTGTATCTATTTTGCCTCCGAAATAACCAGAAACTGCACCGTATAAGGTGCCAATGACAAAAGCTACAGCAGCAGTGGTCAAACCAATAGCAATCGAAAGCCTTGCGCCATAAACTATGCGAGAGAGCAAATCACGGCCTAATTCGTCGGTGCCCATAAGATGTTGGCTGCTGGGGCCAGCAAGAAAATCAGTTGATGTCTGGTCAAATGAATAGGGGCACAGACTAAAGCCCATCCACGAAAGCAGAGCGACTAAACAGATAGCCGCAATCACCCAGAAGGCAAAGTAAGCAGTGGGTATGCGCTTCAAGCGAGCAACCACACTTTGATCGAGCGGCTTGACTGCTATTGGTTTTGAGGTGTCTAGGGTTTGCATTTAATCATCTCACCTAGTCTTCTATGCGCATGCGAGGGTCTAATATCTGATAGGCAACATCAACGAAGGTGTTGGCAATAATCAAGAGAACGGCGAATACCAGAGTTGTGCCAAGTATCAAGTCGTAGTCGCGATTCATCACGGCTGTAATAAAGAACCGGCCCATCCCCGGAATAGCATAGATATACTCGACAACAAACGAGCCGGTAATGACAATAGCTGTAAGTGGGCCAAGCACTGTTACAACTGGTATAAGCGAATTGCGCAAAATATGCTTAGTCACTGTCGACCATTGCGAAAGCCCTTTTGATCGGGCCGTGCGCACCCAGTCTTTCTCAACGATTTCAAGCACTGAAGCCCGAGTCAAGCGCGCCAAATAGGCAGCAGGAGAGAAGGCCAGAGTCACCGCTGGCAGCACCACATGCCAGGGTGATTCCCAGAGGCCGACAGGAAGTACCCTAAGCTCAATAGCAAAGACAAAAATCAGGGTGGCACCAATAACAAAGCCAGGCACTGAAATTCCTAATGTCGACAAGAACATGGCAATTACATCTTCTTTGCGGCCGCGACAAACTGCTGCTATTGCCCCTAAAGGCACACCTACCAAAACGGCCAGACTAAGGCTAATCGTGCCTAGCTGCAGTGAAACAGGAAAAGCGTCAGACAAAATATCATTGACTGTGCGGTTGACATATTTATAAGAAACGCCTAGATCGCCCTGGGCTAATCGACCTAAGTAAAGGAAGTATTGTTCAGGCACAGGCTTGTCGAGATGATACTTAGCATTAAGATTGGCAATGATTTCTGGAGGTAGATTTTTGTCAGCATCAAAGGGCCCACCGGGTACAATTCGCACTAAAACGAACGTTAATGATGCCACCACTAATAACACCGGTATGGCAAGAAGAATTCTTTTCAAAATCAAAGCAATCACTGACCACCTACCTCAACAGCCTTGAAGAACTGCAAATCAAGCGGGTTGATGGCGATGCCTTTGACCCAAGGTTTAACCATAATATTTTGTGTCGCCAAAAACGTCGGCACAATTGGCACCGCTTCGCGGCAGAGCATGACATCGGCCTGACGATAGAGGTCGGCTCGTTTCTTGGTGTCTAGTTCGCCTTCGGCGGACTGAATCAACTGATCGTACTTAGGGCTCCACCACTTAGTGTCATTGTTGCCACAGTCTTTAGTAAAAAGATTCATAAAGGTCTCAGGGTCTGGATAATCGGCTCCCCAAGAATTGCGAAACATGGGCGGGGCGTCTTTGCGCACTGTGGCCAAATAGACTTTCCATTCTTGATTGACTAATTCAATTTCAATACCAAGATTGCGCTTCAACTCATCTTGAGTAGCCTCTACAGTTAAGCGCACATCATCGCGGTTAGGATAGAGCAATTCGGCTTTTGGGAAGCCCTTGCCACCAGGGTAGCCAGCTTGAGCTAAGAGGGCACGAGCTTGAACCGGGTCAAATTTCAAACCTGAATCAGGTGAGTAGCCTGGTAGCGCCGGTGGTATCCAACTAGTAGCTGGCCGCTCACCACGTCTCAAAATGCGTGGAAAAATTGAGCGATCAATGGCCATAGCTACAGCCTTGCGCACCAATGGATCGGTAAAGGGCTTCTTGCTGACGTTGAAGGCCAAATAGTTGGCTCGCAGCAATGGATAGTTTTGGTACTCCGGCGAAGAACGAAACCGCTCAACGTCGGGTGTCGAGAAACTGCGGTTGTCGATGAAGTCTAACTCATCATTTTCGTATAAAGCGAAAGCAGTCGAAGCTTCGGGCACCATAAACATCTTAACGAGCTTAACTTTGGGCGGTCCATCAAAATATTGAGGGTTCGCGCTCAATTCCATTTTGTATTCGTGCTGCCAGTGCTTGAGCTTGAAGGGCCCGTTAGTGACAAAGTTTTCTGGCTCAGTCCAGCGATCACCATAGCGCTCAACCACATCTTTGCGCATGGGGAAGCTAACACAAAAGGCAGTTAGATATATAAAGTAGGCGGCCGGCTTAGAAAGTCTCACTTCAAAAGTAAGCGGATCTACAGCTTTGATGCCAAGAAGATCGGCATTTTTCAATTTACCTGTGTTGTAATCGCGAGCGTTGACAACATCGTAAAGAAAGAATGCGTACTGAGCGGCAGTAGCCGGATTCAACAAGCGCTTCCAAGCGTACTCGAAATCATAAGCTGTGACTGGTTTTCCGTCAGTCCAACGCAAATCATCTCTGAGATGGAAGAGATAGCGCTTACCATCGTCAAGAACTTCCCAGTTTTTGGCGCAAGAAGGTGCACAGGTGAGGTCATTGGTGTATTGAGTAAGACCGACCATAAGATTCGAGACAACATCAAAGGATGTCGAGTCGGTGGCCGTATGCCAGTCAAGACCAGGTGGTTCAGTGCCAAGGTTTACCCTTAGTACACCAGGCTCAAAGCGGCTCCTAGCCTTGGTGCAAGCCGTTAGTGACAAAATGCTCACCACAACTAGCAAGGCAAGAAAGCACTGCCCAAGCCCCTTGGCGAGGCGCCATATTAAGATTCTGTCATCGCTTTTCGCATCGCTACTTTTTGTCATCGCCTTTATTTTAGCTTTATTGACAGTTTTTCGAACTCTTGGATATACTTCCCTTGACGCCTCCGAGGAGGCTTCTTTTTTCTGTCTTGTTTTTGACGGCAAGACAGGTGTTTGGAGTTATTGTCATGGCGAAGAAAGACGACCGCATCATCATCACATTGGCTTGTGGAACTTGCAAAAGACGCAACTACACAACCATGAAAAACAAGAAGAATGATCCGGAAAGATTGAACTTGGAAAAATATTGCAAGTTCTGTCGCAAGCACGTTGAACACAAAGAAACCAAGAAATAAAGGCTCGTCCTTTTTTCTAGTTTGATTTGATTCACCGCTTGCAATTAGAAGCATTGAATAAATGCTACTAAGATAGATGCTAATAAAAGTACGAGGGGCCGCTCCGGCGGCCGCGAAACGCGCCCTTAGTTAAATGGTATAACGTGGGTCTCCAAAACCTTTGTTGAGGGTTCGACTCCTTCAGGGCGCGAATTCAATATAAATCTAAAGCAGTTTTAGATAAGGCGCGTTTTAGATAAAGCGGATGGCTTGATACAGATGGCTAACAAGGAACAGGACAGCTCAACAGGCCAAGTGGTCAAAGCAAAGGAGCAATCCGTGTCCACGACTAAACCTGAGAAGCATGAAGAGAAAAAACACTCACTTATTGTGGGTGTTGGTCAATTCCTGAAAGAAGTCGCTATTGAGCATCGCAAGATTACGTGGCCCGACAACAAACAAGTCGTGCGCGAGACCTGGAGTGTTTTATTCCTCGTCACAGCGATAACGCTGGTTGTTCTTGGCATCGACTGGGTGTTGGGCAACGTTATCTTTGGACCAATTGAGCACTGGGCTCGCTTGCACGGAGCCGGCTTAGGCCGGGGCTAATACCTAAATAGGTAAGAGCAGTAGAAAAGGGATGGCTAAATGGCTTTCATAAAGACAGACGGACAACGACGCTGGTTCGCAGTGCAAACAGCCTCCGGTCACGAAAACAAAGTGAAGGAGCACATCGAAAAGCGCATCGTCACCATGGGCGCTCAAGACCGCATCTTCGGCGTGATTGTGCCTGAAAAAATGGTGACCAAGGTCAAAGACGGCAAACGCATTGAGAAACGTGAACGAGAATATCCTGGTTACGTTTTTGTCGAAATGATTCTTGATGATGACTCTTGGCGAGTCGTTCGTGAAGCTCCCGGTGTAACGAAATATGTGGGCGCCGGAAAGAAACCAACCCCAGTTCAAGACGCTGAAATGCGCAAAATTTTAAGACGTCAAATGGCAATGACTGGCCTCAAAGGCAAGAAACCTGCTGCTATCGATGTGAAGGTCGGCGACTACGTACGCATCACAGGCGGACCATTCGCAGACTTTACAGGAGAGGTCACAGAAGTGAACCTCGAAAGAGAGCGCATCAAGGCTTCTGTCATCATCTTCGGACGTGCCACACCAGTTGAGCTTGAGTTCAACCAGGTTATAAAAGTGTAAATGTGGTGGACTAAGTCCCCCATCTACCATATGATCGATATTTCGTGCATTTCTATCGAGCGTCTTCAACAGAAGCCGTCCACAAAAATTGCACTTCAACTAGATAGTTCATCTTAATTAGACAGACATAGGACCGAGAAAAGTGAAAAAGGCTGTTGGTAAAATCAAATTGCAAATCACCGCAGGGAAAGCCAATCCTGCTCCGCCTATTGGTCCAGCTTTGGGTCAACACGGCGTCAACATTATGCAATTTTGCAAAGAATACAACGCTAAGACTCAAGATAAGGCTGGCACGATTATCCCCGTAGAAATTACCGTCTACGAAGATCGTTCTTTCACCTTCATCCTGAAGACACCTCCTTCTGCCGAACTAATTAAGAAGGCTGCCAATGTGGAGAAAGGCTCCGCAGCTCCCAACAAAACAAAAGTTGGCAGTTTGACTAAGGCTAAAGTCACCGAGATCGCCAAGATCAAGATGCCCGACCTTAATGCCGTTACCCTTGAGGCTGCCGAAGCAATGATTGTCGGTACCGCAAGAAACATGGGCATCTTAGTCGTAGATTAAGGCTCGTAGATTAAGGGTCGTCGACTAAAAACTCATCTAGACCAGGCATCAATCATTCATATAGATCATTTCAAGGGAATTTCCGAAAATGGCTACGTTAACAAAAAGACAGGAAAAACTAGGCACGTTCTACACTGAGAACAATGCTCTTCATACTGCAGAGGAAGCTCTCAAGTTGTTGAAAGCTGAAAATTCAGTGAAGTTTGACCAAACCGTCGAAGTGCACTTCAGACTAGGTGTCAATCCTAAGCTGAACGATCAACAAATCAGAAGCACTGTGCAACTGCCAGGCGGTACCGGTAAAACGGTTCGCGTTGCAGTAGTTGCCAAAGGCGAGAAAGTTCAAGAAGCTAAAGATGCTGGCGCTGATGTTGTCGGTTCTGACGAGCTAGTTGCCAAAATCGGCGAAGGCTTCCTTGATTTCGACAAACTAGTTGCCACTCCAGATGCCATGGCCATGTTATCCAAAATGGGTAAAATCCTTGGTCCAAAAGGCCTCATGCCTAACCCTAAAGATGGCACCGTTACTTTTGATGTTGGCAAAACTGTCAAAGATCTCAAAGCTGGTAAGGTTTCCTTCCGCGCTGAGAAAGACGGCGGCGTTGTGCAAATGGCCATCGGCAAACTTTCGTTCGATGACAGCCGTTTGTTGCAAAACCTAGCTGCAGTGGTTGATCAAATTCAAAAGATCAAACCACCATCAGTCAAAGGCGCTTACATGAAGTCGGTTTACCTGAGCACAACAATGGGCCCAAGCGTAAGAATGGACATCAGCGCTTTGCAAGATCTAGCCAAAGCTCCGGCTGTCAAAGCCTAAGCTTCTAGGTCTTTCTTCAAGCTCACATAAAATTCAAAAGAGCATCGCTTGACGATGCTCTTTTTGTTTGCTGATTTTGATGTTGGCAAATAATTAGCTGGCCGTGTTTGGAACGACAAAAGTAAACGGATAAGACTGGGAAGACCTGAAGACAATGGCTGGACCGCCAGCATATATCAGATGCACAACAAACGGTTTGACATCCACCTGGGTGACCACCGTCACGGTTCCAGTAACTGGGCCACCGTAGGGCGACAAAGCAGCAACCTGAGCGGCTGTCACTGTGTTCGTACAGCTAACTAAGGTGAATTTGCTGAGCATAGAGCTACCGCCCTTGTTTGCTCTGTTAATAACAGCCAAAACTCGGTTCTGACAGGCCGTAGCATCAGGGTCACCTAGCGACCCCACCCGAGCGGCCTCTCGACAAGTAGAATCATTGAGCTGCACCGCCAGCACAATAACAGTTAAGTCGAATAGAACCAGAACAATTGGCACAATCACCATAATGCCGGCACATAGTTCGACTATCGATTGGCCCAGACGCTTTCTCGGCCGTGACAAAGTCATAGACATATAGCTAACCACTTCCCAAGAGAATACTCACACCAAACTTCAAGGCCCCAATTACGTTATTCCCCAAGCGGCCAAAGCCAATCTCAAGTACATCTCCCAATAATGCTTAAAACTGATCAGCACGGGGTACTATGCTAGATATAACGGGAGTTAGCAATGCTGAGTCGATATAAAACTAGACCCAAATATGGTTCAGGGATAGCCGAATTTTTACCGGCTCTTTTTGTTTTCCTTTTTGTCATTGCTCTTCCCTTAATCAATCTTCTTACTTTTTGCATGGGCTATGCCAACGTTTCCATGCTTGGCACACAGTGTGCAGTAGATGCCGCGAATGCTAACTCCTTCCCTGATGTCCTGAGCAAAGTGAAAAGCCGAGCTGACTCGATTGTCACATCGCCCATGGGAAGATTTGCCAAAATGGTGCCGATTGGAGGCTACCTTGGTTGTGGAGTAAACGTATTCACGGTTGAGACTGACATCAACACTAACGCAGTGGTCGAATATGGTCCGAATACAAAAATCACTGCGGCCTATGACCCGACCAACAAAATTTACGAGTACGTCATCAGAACTAATTTCAATATTGGACCTTTCATGAGCCTCGGTGCCATTCCCTGGATCGGCGGCATTCCCATGATTGGCGTTCCCACCCCAGTCACTACCGCCGCCCATCGGGCCGTAGAGCACTCTGAGGCGATTACGCTCGTCCCAATAAACCAATCAAGTTTATTGGCGAATTCTCGATTATCATTGCCGCTCACGTGGCTATAATAGTTGCCTAAGCGAGTTATTTCTAAGGCATCGAGACACTAAGTTGGTCAAGTACAAAGACTATTATCAAGTTTTAGGCGTCGACCGCAAGGCCACAGACGCCGATATCAAAGCGGCTTATCGCAAGCTGGCAAGAAAGACTCACCCAGACGCCAATAAAAATGATCCTACTGCCGAGGAAAAATTCAAAGAACTAATCGAAGCTTATGAGGTCTTAAAAGACCCAGAGAAACGTAAGCGTTACGACATGCTTGGTGCCGACTGGAAAGCCGGTGACAATTTCAGACCACCGCCCCAACAGTCAGGAGCCAATGACGGCAGCTTCAGCTTTGACTTTGGCAATTTTGGAGATTTGCGCGGCAATAGCGCCTTCTCTGATTTCTTCGATAGCCTCTTCGGCCAAACTTTCGGCAGTGGAGCAGCTGGCGGGCCAGTACGACAACAACAGCAACAACAGCAGCAAGCCCAAGCCGGTAGAAGACGCAACCTTGATCAAGAAGCTGAGATTGAACTGACCGTAGAAGAACTGGCTCAAGGAGCCAGAAGAACACTACAAGTTAGCACTCCGGGTGGCAAACCAAAAACCATCGAAGTAAAAATTCCCGCCGGTGTCAGGCCCGGCAAAAAAGTTAGAGTGGCTGGCGAAGGCGCCACTATGGCCGGTGGCACCCAAAAAGGCGATTTATACCTGCGTGTTAAAGCCAAGCCGCATAACTACTACACTATAGACGGCGACAACTTGATCTGTGAACTTGAGATCACCCCAGCGCAAGCAGTTATTGGCTCTGAAGCGATAGTCACTACCATCGAAGGAGCCGTAAAAATTAGAGTACCTGCCGGCAGCCAGAACGGCAGACTGTTACGCCTAAAAGGGAAAGGCCTGCCAACCCTTGGGGCGAGTAACCGCGGTGATCAATTAGTACGCACTAAAATTGCAATTCCCACTGAAATTAGCGATAAAGAAAAAGAACTCTACGAGCAGCTAGCGAAACTAGAGAAAGAGACCGCAGCTAACGGTCGCAAGTAAGGTTTTCGCCAATAGTTACTAGGGTTACTAAATCAATTACTGTTTCATGTGTATATATGAAGCAGCAGCTCTGAACTCATCGTAACCTGATTGCGACTGATTTTGATTGCACATGATCTCAGACATTACTTCATGCACCTCAGGATCTACTTCTCTCAACTTGATGGCCTGAGTAGCAATATCTCGAGCTTCTTTAAAACGATTACTGGCAATATAGAGACGAGCCAGAGTGAGAAGAGTTTTGACGTCCTCTGGGTTTTTCTGATAACGTTTTTCGGTGTCTTTGACGGCACTAGATACGATACCAGCATGAGATTCAACTATATCTTTAACCGCATACGGATAGCCCAGCAAATCTTTTTCACGAGTAAAGCCTTTTTGAAACTCTTCAAAGCCCTCTTGCTGTTTACCATCTTGAGCTAAGGCCAGACCTAACTCTCTTTGTACACCAGGGTCTGAATTATCAGACTTAAGCAAGGCGGTAAGCTCTTTTACAGCTAGAGCAGAACTGTTAGTGCGCATATACAGACCAGCAAGTTCTTTATGAGGAGTAGACCAAGTAGACGGGAAAAGTTGAATGATTTTTTCATAGACAGCAATGGCATCTTCATCCCGATGCATGATAGCGAGCTGCCGGCCGTAGAGTAAGCGAATATAGGCGCTGTACTTAGCTTGCTCAAAGGCTTTATTGCAATAGCCAATACCAAGTTCTTTGTCGGCCTTATTTCCCGCCTCAACCAAGACCATACCAGCGGCCATCAATGCCCTTGTATCATTCGGTTTCTTGGCTATAAGAGCTTTTGCTGCTTCAATTGCCGGGCCTACTTCACCGTGCGAGAGCAGCTTCAGAGGCTCAAGCTTATTGATTTCAGTAATCACAGTCTCGGCAGCAATGGTTTTGTCTTTAACTACTAAGTCTTCCTGCTCAGCTGTTAAACCATAAATTCCCGTTCTATCTTTTGCAAACTTACCTGTTTGCAGGAAAGCGCCGCAGCAAACCGTAGCCACGACAACAGGTAAGACCATGTCAAAAACAATACTGATTTTGCTGCTGCTTTTACCACTGGCAGCCTGAGCTGCCTGTTCGGCTTCCGAGCCGGCCGCTGGCATACTCGAAAAAGAAGACTTGAGATTATTGTGAGACCGTCCAGGCTCAGCTCCACTAGGGGGCATACCACTTGCAGTCATATTAGTGTCTGGCGCAGCCTGAGGGCCGCCTTCCACTGCACCGGAACTACTTGGTGGATTGCCAGCTGGCCCGCCAACCGGATTGTCAGCCCCGGGCTTCTGGCCATTACCTTTTCCAGCCTTATGGGCGTCACTCTTCTTCTTAATAAACATAGGCCTCGAACTTCCTGTGGTCTTTACAAAGATCGCTTCTCAATACTAATGACTATTAAAATTCTGCCTCAAATCGAGCCAAGTTAAAACAAAAGATTCACAAACACCCTTCTTTGACACATATTGATCAATTTGACGCTTGGCATCTTCGCTCAATTTAAGCAGCTTTGTCAGATAAGAACTGGCCCCAAACTGACTCAGTTTAGCGGCCCCAATAGCTTTAAGCTCAAGGGCCACCAACGAATCGATGATGGCATCCGGCTCATAATCATCATCAATCAATAGCTGCAGAGAAGCCGAAAGGGCTAAAGCATCTTTACTACCGGCCCTGAGTTTCTGCACAAAGGTATGACCACCAAGCTTTTCGGTCAGCTCTTGAGCGACTGACTGACGATTGCCTTTGGTTCCCGAGACAGCAGATGTGAGGGAACTAGAAAGACCGACAATCTGCGCAATCGGACCAACGTTCTCTTCTATGCGATTGTTCAAGGGCACAACCTGGCAACGGCTGACAATTGTAGTGAGCACATCATCTGCAGTTTGACTGAATAGCAAAAATAAAGAGGGCGACTTCGGCTCTTCGATGGTCTTCAGTAGGGCATTGGCTGCCGGCCGGTGAAAAGCTGCTTCATTTGCCTCTTCGACAATTACAACCCGAACATAATTAGAGGTGCGAGCCAGTTCTTCTGAAAGGTTACGGGCCGCCTCTACCGGTATCTTGCCACTCTTACCAGCTTCAGCTGAGAGGACCAGCCAAGCTTTAGGATGCTCATCTTGAAAGAGCCAGCGACAGTTCTGGCAAGCATTGGCCAGGTCTTTTTGAACCGAGCCATCGAGCTCACTTAACGCCGATCCGTCTTCATCAACACAACTAGCTTGCCACTGCAGCATGCAGGCCCCGCGGCTAAGCTTGTCTTCTTTCTCGCAATTGAGATAGGCGGCCAGCTGTCTAGCAATCAACCACTTGTCTTGGTGGGCGCGACCAGTAAGAAGCAGAGCATGAGCAAGGCGCTCCTGTTCAATACCGTTGGCAAGCAGTCGCGTAGCTACAGCTTGTCTTTGGGTCAAATCAGCAGAGAAGAGAGGGAGATTTTGCATGTAAGTAATATTAACGTGTATTGCCCCCGAATAAATTGACAGCTCTTGGCGAGTCGAATACACTATCTCCGGTCAAAAAAAACGTGCGCGGGAAAATACTGACTACTAAGATCAGGTCCCTGTGCTCTTTTGCGAAAGCCGCTCTGGTGAAGACTCCTTTTATTAAGGTTTACTCAAGAGAAAGGCGCGCAAAGCAATTCTTTGCTGACCATTTCACTTGGCTTTCTGGAGAGTAACCCTTGGCTAACGTAGTTGTCGTCGGAGCGCAGTTCGGAGATGAAGGTAAGGCAAAAGTAACAGACCTTTTGGCCAATAATGCCGATATCGTAGTGCGCTACCAGGGTGGGGCCAATGCTGGTCACACTGTGGTGGTAGGAAAAGAAACCTACAAATTCCACCTTATTCCTTCCGGAATTCTATATCCCGGTAAGATCTGCGTGCTTGGACCAGGAATGGTAATTGACCCCAAAGCATTCATAAGCGAAGTAAAATCGCTAACAGATCGTGGACTTGACGACTCGCGCTTAAAGGTTTCAGCCTCTGCCCACGTCACTATGCCCTACCACTTGGCTCTAGATGCTGCAGAAGAAGAAAGCCGCGGCGATAACAAAATTGGCACCACCAAGCGCGGTATCGGCCCAAC
>JBAYTY010000042.1:0-63471 GCA_041675385.1 Candidatus Obscuribacterales bacterium | reverse complement strand
CTTCGACTACTCGCCCGATCTGTCCTTTAGCAAAAATCTTGAGTTCCTTAAGGACTTTCGCGGAATTGTCCAGGCAGATGCAGCCGGTGGATTCGACGCTTTGTTCAATGACGAGCAACGAACTGAAGCTGGCTGCAGCGCTCACTCCCGGCGAAGATACTTCGAAGCAGGGCTTACCGAAAACAACATCGCCCCCGTCGTTCTCGATATTTACAGGGAACTGTACCAAATCGAACGGCAAATCAAAGACAAACCAGCCGCCTTTAGATTGGCCATGCGTCGTAGAAAATCGAAACCACTGATAAAGTTCCTGCGTAAAATCATCGTCCAGGCGAAAGGCAGCCTCCACCCAACGCATGACCTGATGAAAGCCATTGGCTACACCTTCAAACACTGGCGAGCCCTTACCCGGTTCCTCAAGAATCCCGACATTGCCATTGACAATAACGAAGCAGAGAGAGCGATCAAATGCTGGGTTCTCGTCAGAAAGAACAGTCTGTTTACAGGTTCCGATGAAGGCGGCAAGGCTATAGCGGTCCATCTGTCCTTCATCGCTACGGCCAAACGCAATGGTATCAACCCGGTGGACTGGTATGCCGACGTCCTTTCTCGAATCAACGGGCTGAAGACAAATGAACTGCAACAGCTGCTTCCTCAGAACTGGTCACCGCCGTAGCAGCGCACCATAGCCGAATCGGTCACTCTCTTAGGAAATCATGTTGACTTTCCTTCCGCTACCACGTAGTTCAGCGGACGGACACGTTGCAACTAAAGCAATTAAATTGGCGCCGTGAAAGTGGGCATGTTTGATACTGAACAGAAGATGACATAATTGCTCAACAATTCTGGTTTACAAGATTTGAGAGGTTGACCTAGTTGCGATCATGTATTTTCTGGTTGTGGCCATTTGCCTGGTTTATGCTAACTGGTCTCTGGATTAGAAGCTCGTCTGAACACGTTTCGGTCGTTGAACACTACGTTCGACTTTGTTGGTTGACTCTACCAGTTTTTATCATAGTGTTTCAGTTGATAAAGCCCAAGCTGCGCAAAAAAACTTTCATTTTGATCGTCCTCTATTTCTTCCTTCCGTCACTTTTGGGAATGTATGGAGGTGTCTTGGCTCAGGCTCTGAAGCAGTTTTTAAACTAAAAGTCAGATGTGTTTGTATAGTAAGAATGGTAATGACATCAGAATCGGTGGCTCTGCTTATTACAATAATAGGGCAACTATTTTGACAAACCATGATCCTTTCTTTAAAGCCTTGATTCACCATGGATATCCGGCTGACAATGTCCCATTCCCAAGGAAATAGTGCGGAGGCAATTATGGGATTTTTTAATACTGTTTCAGTGAAAGAAAAGTGCCCTGAATGTGGTGAGTTGGCAACTTTAGATTTTCAGATAAAAACTGCGTGTTCATCTTTTGGTGATGCCAATGGGAGATTTGCAATGCGTTACTACAAGGTGGGTGAGACTCTTCGGTGGTGGCCAGCAAGTGATGAGCGATATAACAGTTTTGTAGAAGGTGTAGATTATGTGCTCGTTGATGCAGATGCACATCTTGTGCGAGAACGTGCTCATGGTGGCTGCGAAAAATGCGACGCAAACTTGCAGGCTGAGGTCTTTATAAGAGATTTGAAGTTGGAAAAAATAGAGTCTATAGGCTCATATCAGGCCGATTATTTCGTTGATTAAGTTCTGGTACGGAAGGTAAGAAATTGCGTTCTCTGGTTCTGTCAACACTAACTTTGCGGAGTTAGATAGGATGCTGGGTTGCCAGTCGCTACTAAATCCTAACTCTATGTTTGAAGTCTTGAAAAGCTTCCCCGGGCAGCTTTTCGCTTGTTATGCGGCCTGGACGCCTTGACCTAGTGAACTCAGCGAGAACAGGCAGGCTATACCTGCTGGCTACCCGCCCGCCACCCTATGGTTAGACTTGTTCGGTTGTCCGGGCATAACTAGCAAGTTATTACCGGGGGTTTGATGAAAATGGAAGTAAGGCACCCTGGGGTGTAAAACTACGACTGGAATATCGATACGCGACCTATAATGGAGGCAAGTAAAGGCAGAAGAGACGGACCCGAAATCTTCGTGTGTTAGAAGGAAAATTGCAAAATGCTTCGCCCTAGAATTGACACATTGTGCGCCAGCCTGCCTCTTTCAATAGTCCTTGCGTCTTTCTTTGCGCAGGGCTGTCTATCAGAGGCTCCATTGCCTGCAGGCTATCCAATAATACATCCGATCTTTCATGTTTCAGATCCAGCCAGAATCCAAATAGATCAATTGGAGTGCTCGACATTCAAAAGTTTGAATGACCGCTATCTTACCGATGATGCGCGCCGTTTTTACCGTCAAGAGATTATTGACATGGAGGAGCAAGTACTCGGAAGTGACAGATTAGGCAAGCTTTTAATCGGTCATACTCCTGCGGAAATAACTGAGCTTATCGGTTTACCCAGGATTACGGCGGGGCGCATAGCAGATCTGAATTGTGGTGGCGGTGATCGAAACTGGCTTTATTACTTCGGTTATTTGCCAATCGCGGTGCGAGTCACATATCAAAGTAATCGCTGCATAAGCACGTCTCTTTGTGAATTCGCAGAGATAAAGTTGATTGAAGAGGAGGCGCTTCTCGAACTCAAGAAACACGCCATAGGTAAGTCAGAGGATCAGATTGAGGACTATTTACACCACAAGCTAACTCCCCGCGATTTACTGTTGCCACCACCGGTGCAGTCGTCGTCCCCAATTCATATCGTTCATGAAGCTCCGATTGAGAAAGAGTTTGTTATCGGTGGTGACTTCGTATGGACTTTTCATTTTACAGATGGGAAATGTACAGAAATTCACGAGAGTATACAATTAGGCTAGGCTTATCGTCCGTTAAGGTAGGCTGTTATTCCTGCCCCAATCTGCCAATTCTCAAATCACACCACTAGAATCGAGCTGACCATGCACCATATTAGGTGCAGGTTCGTTTGTCTCCTAATGACTGGCACAACATTGGGGCAAGGTCAAGTACAAAATGCCTTGGCAGTCGTCGGTGATAAACAACAGTCAAAATCTTCGCCTATGCAATACAGTCTATAGATGGACCATCTCGGGGAGCATGCCTGGTCTTGTTAATCTTTGCCAGTTGTTTTGTTTTCCGGTAAGTTGCTTGCGGCATTGGTCAATCCGGCTGTGTGGGATTTTGAACGTCATTTGAGCGCTTTTTAGATTAAATCGTGGTGGGCGATAGGGAATGAGTAGGGATTACCGCCATCAGCGGGCGCCTTCAGGGTATGTCATTGGTATAGGCTTTAATTTGGGATCGGTTGTGGCGGTGGATATTTAGCAAAATATCCACCAGCAGGTGAAGTTCTAGATCTAGAGGGCAAGACAGATGCGAACTAAAACGACGGCGAAATTTTTGTTGTTGACGTTTGTCGCTTGCTGCCTGAGTGCCGCACACGTTGAAGCGTGTAGGCTGAGATTGCGCGTTGACCCTGCCGGTGCTGCAATAATGATTGAACGTCGTGGAGATAGTTTCGCACTCAGTCGGCAATATCAACAGGCAGTAACAGAGTATTCCGCCGCACAGCTCGCCAATCCCGCTATCGGTCGGCCCTATACTACAAATCAAGAAAATATTTTTGCTAACGTCGACAAAACTACGCTATTGGCTATTCTTGATGCGAACATTCGGAAAGAGCCACAAGATCCTTACGCCTTGGCAGTGAGGGCCGCACTAAAGGTTTGCCTGGGCGACCGAGCAGGTGCTGAAATAGATTATTCGCGTTCAATAGAATTGAAAAAAGACTTGCTATTTACTCGTCAAGGACGTGCGGAGAACAGAATTTTTGGAGGATTGGATAAAAGCCCTATCGAAGATCTTGAACTAGCACTGAAACTAGACACCGTCGACCTCGAGCACAGAAGTGCGCGTGCTCGAATTTTCCTGGACCACGGCATCTATTGCGCTCGTCAGGGTCACCTGGTGAAAGCACTTGAGGAATATGGCCTGGCATCTGACTTAAGACCCGACTGGTCGCGCCCATTAATCATGAAAGCAGAGCTACTGTCTGACAACAATGAACATTGGGCTGCTAAAGAGTGCCTGGATGAAGCCATAAGGCTGGAACCACAGCTGGGCATTGCGTACAGAAAAAGAGCGCATGAGTGGCGTATCTTCAAGTATTTAGATGCTGCGCTCCAAGATCTGAGCCTGGCGATTATTTACGAACCAGAGTTGAGCGACTTTAAAGAGCGCGCGTCTTTAGAGATGGAAATGGGCGATTATATCGGCGGAACCGCGGATTGGCTAAAGGGAAATAATGTCTCGGGACCAGCCATCGCTGTAGGCATCGCTGCATTCTTAGGATTTATTTTGATGGCGCCGATGCTTGCAGGAATGTTTGCTGCCAAATTTGGTCAGCAGCGTGATAATTAGGAGTTCAATGATGCGATTGAAAGCTCTCCCTCTTTCAATGCATGACCGAACATTAGGCTCCAGGCTTAACGTGAGAGTTTTATAGCAGCGGCCCTTATCGCAGGATCTTTGTCTTTAGCCAACTGAGCTAACAACTCTAATAAGTCAGCATCGTATAGGAACCGAGTACAATTGACTTAGATCGTTGGAGTGAAAATTGAGTGAAACTTTTGTGTGGGTTAATTTTTGCGCTTATTTCAACATGTCCACCAGGCTCATGTCAAACCCAAGATAGTAGTGCCGGGCTGGATAGAATGGGCCTTTACGAAGAAACTGGTGCGAGAGGTCTCAAGGATCCTGATAGTATTGCTAACCTTGGGTTATTTCATGGATTGAGTAAAATACATGTTTACGATTCAGTGCATGCAAAGGAACCCAAGGTTGATTCCACAATGCTGGAACGAAAACTGCGTAATATGGGAGTTACTTGTGTAGGGAGTCAATTAGCATTGGCTACTGATTCGACTTGGATTGATTTTACAACCCGTCCTAACCATCCAGAGGGCACACTAAATTGCATTCTCACCGTATCTGATGTCATAAAACTTGAGAGAAAGCCGTTAAAGAAGTATCGCCTTACCTGGTGGTATAAGCGTGTGGAAGCGGTCACAATTCAAGAGGGCTTTGACAAGTTGAGCGAATTATTGATCGCTGATTTGAGCAAGGCCAATAAGCTTAAGGCTGACGGAAAATAGAGACTGGTTGGTATTCTGAGTGCATCTCTCTTTATCATTGAACTTCTCTGCTAGTATTTTGCATGCGCGGACATTCTTAGTTATTTGCATGTAACGCACCACATTTGAGTGTCCATTTCCGCACTGGCTTATTGACCAGCACTGTATGTCAAAACAAGTTTTTAACGTTGTGGATTTTTGCTCCTCAAATGGATATTTCTTATCCGTATTTTCGTCGGCAGTCGACACTGAGGAAGAGTCGAAGATAGATTGTTCAAGATAACCATTCAAAAGTAAGAAAGCGAAAAATAGAAGTAGGCTGGCGCATACTAGCCTTAGGCGGCTTTTGGGATTGGCAATACTGATATCGCCCCTGCATCGTCAGCCAGCTACAACCATTGAATTTGCCAAAGTGGAATTAGCTATCAACCCATTGGTTTAAGGCTATGGCTTCCTCTATCTCAAGGCACCATTGGTGGTGCTTATTCTGCAGCTCCTCGGAATCTCTGAAATTTACGACAATGCCTTTGTGCCGAAGCTCCTTCAAGATCAGCAGGTAATATTCTAAGTTGTGGATCGACTTGTCTGAATATTGTCCTCTAAGTGGGGAAGGGTTATACGTGCTTCCTACATACCTAGTGCACAGGCCCTGCACACGTCGACAAAATCTAACCAATCTAGTAGAATCATCAAGCTTTGAAGACGCTCATGTATACTGCAAATCGGGAAAATTGATCAATCACTAGAAAACGCCAAAAGTGGTTAAACGCTTGATGAGCTAAAGGCAACCGGTTTAAGTGACAGTGGAGGCCGTAAGTGACATTAGTCAGCAAAAGCATTGTAGGACTGACACTAGGGGCTTTCCTGGGCGTCAGCTTAAGTTTTACTTTCAGTTCTAGTGCCTTTGCCGCCGAAGCGACAGCGCTCGCAGAAAGCAGTGCGCCAGACGGTCCCACCAAAAACCATGAAGCCAGCCTTCCAATAGATGACCCAGAAGTTGGCTCCAAGCAGCTACGTATCCCGACCAAGGCTGCTAAAACTGCCCCTTGTCTTTCTTGGCTGCCACCGGGTGATGTCAAGCCCAGGGTGGCTTTGTTATGTATTCATGGATTCAGCTTGCACAAAGGTTGTTATGCCGCCTTTGGACGGGAGATGGCCAAGAATGGCATTGCCACTTACGCGACAGATTTGCGCGGCTTTGGCGAGCTAAAAGACTACAATAACCGCGAAGGAATGGATTTTGACGGCGATTTGGTCGATATCAAAGCGACGCTCCAACAAATTCACAAGAATCACCCTGGTCTGCCGGTGATCTTATTAGGAGAGTCACTGGGCGGTGCCATTGCGCTGCGAGCGGCAGCACTCTATCCCGAACTGATTTCAGGGCTCATTTGTGCGGTGCCTGCGCGTGATCGTTTTGCAATGAGTGACAGCGAAAAGAAGGTCACCAAGACTTCCGTTCTGAACACTCTCACCGGTGACTATAGTAAGCCCATGGATGGTGCGGCCTTTGCTGCCGTGCAGAAAATTTCAGCTAATGAAGAACTGCGCAGTGAGTGGAAAAACGACCCGCTGATGCGAACCTACTTTTCGGCAAAAGACTTTGTGCAATTCGACTTCTTTATGAAGGGTAATCTAGAAGTTGCCAAATATATCAAGGACATGCCAGTTTTGTTTCTACAAGGGACAGACGATAAATTGATTCGTCCGGAGGGAACTTGGAGGCTCTTCGAACGCCTTGCCACGCCAAATCGCCAATTGGTTTTGAGTAAGAACTCAGAGCATCTGCTATTTGAAGAAAATCAGTTCAGACCTGATGACGTTGGTTTCGTGACGACGTGGATCGACAAAAATGTCTCTCCTTTAGATCCTGCTGTCGCTATTTCTATGGCTAAACTGCCCGTGGTGGCATCTATCAAAGAGTACTCTGGCAGCGAAATCGCGAGCGCAAGTTCTTCCCCGAATGGAATAGTCACAACTACTACCACAACAACTACTATTACTACTACTGCTGCTACTGCTCCTGTCGAGAAAGTCGCGACATTGCCGCCTCTGCCACAACCGACTGAATTTAAGCATCGACTAGCGTCGCAATCTCCGCAAATCAACTTTTGGATTGAACTTGATAGAAACGGTAAAGTCTTCCGCTGCAACAACAAAATGCAATTCAAAACGGGCGATAAGATTCGCTTCCATTTGATTCCGCAAAGCGATGGTTATGCCTATCTTGTCATGAAAGCAGGTACAACCGGCAAGAGCGACGTTCTCTTTCCGAACAGCCAATACGGTACTCAAAATTTTCTATCTCGTGGAAAAGATTACCCCATTCCGGCAACTGGATGGATGGAATTTGACCAACATCCAGGTACTGAGCAACTAGGACTTGTATTTGCCAGTGAAAAAGTTGATGTCACGCCAGAGTCGCTTAAAAACCGTACTATGACTGCCTTTGTCTCTGCAGATGAGACGGGCTCAAAAGATCTTTGTCCCACGCGCATGAAACTATCTTGGGATGATCCAAGGCCAGTGATGATTCCTGATGATTTTTCAGCACTTGCCCAGGTTACCAATTCTAGTGACAGCAGTTTGGTTCGCCTGATGGCTTCACCGGGTGGAATGGTATCAGCAAGCATTTCGCTCTTGCATGGAAGCAATCGTTGAGGTTAAGTTGATGCTGCGTCTTGAGTGGCTTTTGCCAATTGTGCTTGTGATTTCTACGACGAATCTTTCTGCCTGGTCTCAGACAGCCGGCTCTCAGACAGCTAACTCTCAGACAGCCAACTCTCAGACAGCCAACAATGCGCCAGCAAAAACGGTGCCAGGAATTGAATTTACCAAGATTCAAGATTTGAATCCAAATGCGCGGGGCACAAACAGACCGATCAAACAAAAATGGGCGGTTGTGATTGGCGCATCCAAGTTCAAGGAAGGCCGACTGGCGTCTACTGCGGCGACGGGCATGGCGCAATCTGCCAAGGAGTTCCATCAGTATTTAGTTGATCCACAGGGTGGTCGATTCGATCGCAATCACGTCAAGTTGCTGATCGACGCTGATGCACCGAGACAAAGCATAATGACAGCGCTTGGTCCAAGCTTCCTCGGTAATGCTGTTGGTCCAGACGATCTCGTCGTTGTCTATATTGCCACTAGTGGTTTTCCAACAACTGATGGCAATACCTATTTGTGCACGTATGATTGCGCCCTAGACAACATTTATGGAACTTGCATCTCGATGCAAACATTGATGAGTACCCTAAAACAGAACGTTCATTCTGATCGCATTTTACTGGTCTTGCAGGCGGCATATAGCGGTGCAGCTGAGTTAGAAGCTGGTGCCAAGTCTCTCATAAAGGGGCCACCAACTTATAATCTCGACCCCAGCAAAGTTCTTTTGGGCAACGGCTATATTATTCTGTCATCTAGCCAACCCAACCAAATTACTTGGAGTACTGCCTTTTCGAAGAATCTTACCAGCGCCCTTCGCCAGGAAGATGGGATGATTTCTCTCAATAAAGCTTTTGCAATCGCCAAGCAAAAGACCGAATCAGAGACGGCCGCAACTGGTCTAAATAAGAAGCAAGTTCCAGTGATGAAATCTGCATGGAAAGGGGCTGAACTTGTTCTTGGGGCACCACCAGTAGAGCGAGTGGCCAATCTTCCTGCATCTTTGAATTCTTTTCTCTCAGCTGAGGGGGCCTATCTAAAGGCCAGTAAACTTATCGCCGAAGGAAAAACTGATGAGGCATTAGATCAGTACAAGTTAGCCATCGCAGCTGATCCTAAATACGCCGATGCGCTGGCGGATTGTGGCGCTGCCTACACCATGAAAGACGATTGGAAATCTGCCGCTGACATGTACAAAAGAGCAATTGCTATCAACTCAAGCGATGGGCTATTCCATCTTAATTACGCCCGCATTTTGGACAAACTTGGCGAGAAGGATAGCAGCTTAGAAGAACTGAACATGGCATACCGGATAAATCCGAAAGACATGTCAGTGCTGATCGCTCTTTCTAATCAATCACTGGCAGTCGGCAAGGCCGATGCAGCTGTTCGTTACTTAGAAGAAGCCGTCGATTTGTATCCTTCCCGATCTGATTCGCGAGAGCGGCTTAGCTACGCTCTCATGAAGAGCGGTGATGTCGGTCAAGCTGTGGCGCAAGCAAGGGAAGCCGTGCATCTTGATGCGAAATCGGCATCAGCTCAGACATTGTTAGGTTCATTGTTGATGGTTCAGGGTTACGTTGGTCCCGCTGTTGACGCCTACAAAGAGGCGGCCAGGCTTAGTCCCAACGACCTCGACGTCATCTGGTTATTGAGTAAGTCAATGGAAAAAAACGGCGATCGCGAAGGTGCCATTGCTCAGTTAAATCTCTTTCTGCAGCTGTGCTCGCCCTCCGATTCTCGCGCACTGAAAGCGAAAGAGCATTTGGAAGAACTGAAGGCGCGTTGATTCGTTTGAGGTGGTACCTGCTAGAATACCGAGTTCCCGGACAGAAGGAATTAATGATGCCTCGGTTAAACCTGATCTCCGGAAGTAATTCTCCACCTTGGTTGCGCAAGAGTAGTTATCTCGCTTTATCGCTGTGCTTGGTTACCAGTGCCATTTCGTTGCATTCCCAGCCAGCAAGCGCTCTTGACCCAATTGAACCAGCTTCAGAAACTTTATCTGAGCCAAGTCAGACTCCCGTGACCCTGGTTGAGCTGACTAGAAAGCTTGATCAGTTAAAGAGTCTGGTTGCGGAAATCGAAAAACTCACTAGCGCTTTGCAAACTGCTAGCGCTACAACGGACGCTTCTAGAAAGATACCCGCAGTCGTAGAAAGCTCTAAAGCTCTTCTAGTAAAGGCGTTTGTAGACAACTATCCGGCAAAGGAAGGCGGTCTCAATAACATCTTGGAAGATCTCGACGCCTTTAGCCGCGCCTCAGAGCATAGCCCTGAGGTCAGGGTCGAAACGATTAATACCATCGCTAAGATAATTTTGGCACCGGTGACTACGCCTCTTTCGAAAGAAGAGCGCCTTGATATTGCCGCAGACCTCATACAGAATGTTGCATTTCCAACAGTTCATATCAATCAACTGGGCTCGACTGGCACAATTGCTTGCCTAGAGGTGCGTATTGCCAGCCGGCACCCAGAAAAATATTCTGATTTTGTGCAAGACTTTGTCAACAAGGGTCACTATCGCTTGCTCGATGGTCATAACATCTTGTTTCCTGACAAATGCTGGACTCATGAACGCGCGCCATCGAAAGCAAATCATGCAAGCCGCATCTTCCAGCTTGGCGCCATTAACTTAGTTTGGCAAACTGCAACAGAGCTGCCGTCCCATATGGCTTTAAACACCAAGTCTGGACACAACAGCGCTGCTGGTGTCGAACGCGGTACCGTGCGGTTCGTTATGGATGGCGAGCAGGGTTCGCTGCGCCATTTTTCGAAGGCGCACGCCGACGGTGTCGTGATTAAGAAAATGGCAGACGGTACGTCGGTAGAAACTCCCGCCCTTAATCCAGAACAGCTCGATCGCGTCAACACTCTTATCACTGGAACTCAAGAAATTATTGGCTTCCAGCGTGTAGGTTCTTTGCAATCTAAGGTAAAAGGTTGGATTGAATACCAAGATCGTGCTGAACTCAAGCGATTGTTGGAAGACGTGGCGGCCTTCAAAATGGCTGATGCTCGCTTTCCTCTGATGCTGAATGCAGAGGTGAATTTATCGACGCAAAAGCGCGTCGTTTCTCACGATAACTATTGCTCGCTTATTCATTATGATCCGGCTACGTCCAAAGTTGACATAGACAGAACGTCGGGCTTTCACCGAGACTTTGTCTACGAAAAAGCTCTCACACTCGGCACACTCTGGGATGAGTTGCAGTAATCAGGGGCTATCAACCGCTATTTTCTTCCATAATAGGCGTTGTATTCAGCCCTGCGGGCTGCGGCTCTAGATTCGGCTTTGTTGTTTTCAACTCTCACGGCCGCTTGGTTGTCGATTAGCTTTCGACTGGCGATATTGTTGTAGTACTTTGCTGCTTCCTTTTTGTACTCTTCTTTGCGCTCGTAGTCCCTATATTGGTCCTTGATGTATTGCTGCTTCTGATTGTAGGCATTCGCTTCAGCTTTGTTTGCGAGAATTCTATTTTGCTCTTTGTTGTACATCTGCTTGTTGGCGTAAGCAGCTGCTTCTTGCTTCATCGCATATTGGCGCGCTTCGTACTTTTGATTTTCTTGCTTGGTGTTGTATGCCGCTTCTTCTGACTTGATTCGTGCACGTTTTTCTTCTTCTTGGTAATAGTCGTGTCTATTCTGTTCAGCTTTTGCTACTTGAGCATTGAATTCGCGTTTTTCCTCTGCTTTTTTAGCTTCGTACTCTGCTAATTCTTTGCGCCCGTTATAAGTGTTCGGCTCGTCGCGAGTGCCGGTGTCGTCTTTGATTCTTGGTTTTTCAATCGCATAAAGTTTACGCTCGGCAGCCTTATTGGCGTCAATGCGATCCTGTGCCTTCCTGTTTTCAGCGTTTGTGGCATCGCGGTTGGCCGCCACTCTCTGCTCATACTGACGGTATTCATCTCTTCTGCTTTGGACCGCAGAGTCATTTCTGCGTGCATCGACTTGCCTGCCGTAGGCCTGTGCATCGTATCTGGCCTGTGCCTGACGTGCACTTTCCCGCTCGGCATACATGCGGTTGTCGCGTGTTACGGTGTCGCGTTTGTCTTGCTCTCGCCTGGTTTCGTATTGGTTATTTTGTCGCCGCTGTTCGTCTAAAATTGATTGGTGTCTTTGCTCTTCGTGACGGGCCTCATAAGCTTGAGCTTCAGCAGCGGCCTGAGCATGGGCATATTCATAACGCACTGCCTGACGGCTCGCTTCTTCTCTAATTGCGCACTGTTGTCGCTCTATGGTGTCGTATTCGCTTTCGCCCATGGCAGCAAGAGGAAATCCGATCGAAGTCAGTGCCAGAAATGCACTTACAGCAAAAAAAGTGCCACGCCGTCGGTTCATTCTGTCACCTGTTCCTGCACTGTCATTGCTTGTAGTCATACCCTGTTGGCAATGGACGAAACCTGGTCGGAACCTAACTTCATTCCTCAGTTCGCTGCCCGCAGTCCACCAAATTGGGTTTGCCTGTAGTTGATGTCGGCGATCTTCACCCAGTCTTGATTCAAAGACGCAGTTTTATCTTGGAAAACTATCCAGTTGGTTCCATCTTTGCCATCCAACAGTACAATTCCATCGCCACCTTGATAAATCATTTCGGCCGGAGTAGCAAGCCGCCATTTTCCATCGCGCCAAGCGGGAGGTGGATCGTTGCTGCTTATTTTCCAAAGGTATTTGCCGTCTTTCTCTATTGAGATAAAGCCATATTTGTGTACATCTCTAGTTGAGGGGGAGTAGGTTTTCAACTGAGTGAGAGAGACATCCCATTCGCCCATCAGCCAATCGACTTTTTTCGGTGCGCCGTAAGCAACAGAGAGCGTGTAATTCACCGCTGTATTGCCTCCTGCGTCTGTGACCGCGAAGTCGTCAGTAGGGGAATGCTTGTAATTTATGCCTCGTTTCTTTATGGCGTCGCACAGCTCTTTGCATACTTGTTCTCTTTGGGGGTGCGGTCCGCTGGTGTTAATGCGGGCCTTCAGGAAATCGATGATTTCTTGCTTGGACATTAGCCCGCTGCCGACTAATGTGTTCACGGCAGGTGTGTTTCCCGCAGGCGCGTTCCCCACAGGCATCCCCGCGGATGCTTTGGCCGGCGGCTTGCCGCCGCCAGCATCGTAAGCGCCAAGATTAGCTTCACGCGGATTGCCAACCTGTGGTCCTGGATCTTTGTGCCTCAGTTCAGCCGCCGACATCATAAGCGAGGAGCCATCGGCATGAAATGTTCCGTCTTGCCAGTGTTTAACCAAAACCAGGATGCCGTGTTGATCTTGTCTAGCGATCTTTCCTTCGACCTCTTTCCCGCAGTAATCGTAGAGTACGATTTCACCGACTTGGAACTCGGATGCCATAGCAGGAGTTGAATGAAAGAGAATTGTGACGCACGAACAGAGGCACCCTACAGCCAATGTCAGTGTTTTCAACTGGAATAATTTAGACCTAAACTGCCAATGATCAATTCGACTCATTCGATACCCCTTGCTTTCAACTGCCACCTATTATAGGCGACTGCAATGGATCATGAATCATTGTCACAGATGGGGCAAGAGAAACTAACTTGTTAGATGAATTCGGCTGATACGTTTGTGCTCCATCTTCGCGATTTTATTTCTTCAATTTCATGTCACGAATACCTGACCCTTTGTTAGAGGGCTTTTGCAGAGCACCCGATGTTGTAGATGCTGCTGGGGCATCTATCATTTGCGCTCTATGGGTTAGAGCTGCCATCGTTGCTTCGCTAACAAGGGGGACCACGTTGTGAAGCAGAAGGTTAGAGCCGCCGGTCATACCCACAGGTACTTCATCTTTAGGAGCTGTGGCCATTTTGACAATTTCATCAATTACTTTTTGGGCATCGTCCATTGGCGGTACCGGAGTAGCTTCGTGTCGGGTGTAGTTTGAAGAATGTTCAAAGAATGGTGTGTTCATGGCCATTGGCATAATGGTACATACATGAATAGTGTCAATGTTCTGTGCTAAAAGCTCCTGTCTTAGGGCGGCACCCAGGCCAACCACACCGTGCTTCGCTGCTGCATATGAGGCATAGTATGGGGCCGGCACTTTACCTAGCATAGAAGCAATATTTATCAGTGTGCCATGTCCTTGTTTTTCAAATTGTTTCATCGCGTGGTAGCTACCGACCATGGTGCCAACTAGGTCAACTTCAAGCACTTTGATGTGGTCTTCTAATGGGATGTCTGTGAATCTACCAATGGCTCCCGCACCCGCGTCATTAACCCAAATATCTATCTTTTTGAATCGACCGATAGCCGCTTCAGCCAAGAGCTCTACGTCGTAGCTTTTGGAGACGTCAGTTGGAACCGCTAGCGCTTTTGCACCAAGATTTTCACACTCCTTCACTAAGTCTTCGAGGAGATGTTCGCGTCTTGCCGCTAGAACAAGAGTTGCGCCTTTTTGCGCAAATTGAATAGCCGCGCCGCGTCCAAATCCGCTTGATGCGCCTGTCAGCACAATCACTTTTCCTTTTAAGTCGCTCATCGCAACCTCCTATAATTTCTTGTTGCTTCGACTGGCCAAAGTTAAGACAGTTCCCTAAGGCTACGTTTATTTATTTTGCTAGGAGCTATGTAACGCTTTGGCTATCGAAACTCATTAATCAGTTTCAGTAAATTCATTCGAACCGGCTTCAGTAGCGGCATTGATCAAAGCGATAGCATGATTGAGCTGGCGAGCAGATCTGATGTTAACGCGACTAGTCTGGTTGTTTTCGACTGTTCATCTGAAGAATCGTGCAACCAAAAAAGTATGATGCACACGCCCTAACCACCAATGAGCCTCTTAATTCCCTCTATCCAAGTATTAACATCAGGTTTTTGCTTGTCGGCATAAGCACTGCGCGGCAGAGTCTTCCAGCAGCTGGTGTTAACTTTGCTCCGAAGTCGGCGTCGGCTAAGACATTGTTATGTTCATTTTTGATGGTTCAGGGTTATGTTGGTCCCTCTGATCCTCGCGCGCAGAGAGTCAGAGATCAGTTAGAAACGCTCGCCTATTTAGTTCTCGGTCTTGCTCTCTGCGCTCAAACCGACAAGAGCGAGCCCATCGCTAAAAGAGCGAGCGTGTTCAAATGTAGTTTTAAAAGCGTACTGACCACTTTTGTTGATGTAGCCATATGGGCCACCTTTGGTCTCTTGTACAAGACCCATGCCGCTGTGGAAAGGGGCTGCATCATAAAATCTAAAGGCAGTGTTGTTCCAGATACCGTCGCCTTCTTCTGGCTTGCCACCTCGGTAGTCCATCTTGCCACTATTGGCGTCTGAGTAAGCGACAAAGTAGTTTTCAGATACAGGGAAAATATAGTCGTAAGACCCTTGAAATGCCCTGGCTGAAAACTGCTGGTCTATACTAAATTTATCCTTTACCTGACTGATTGATTTTGACTCGCAAAACCCCGGTGAAGCAAAAGGACTGAGCGGTCTGATCAAATTGTCAGCACCATTATTAGTATCACTATTACTCTTTACCCAGAGTAGTGGTTTGAGGTTCCTTAAGGTAATACCGTGAATCTGTTTGGTAAGAGAAAGATGGCCGGATTGGTCAAGGCAGTCGAGTGTCTGGTCTGGGTTTTGACCTGATAAGCCATCTCCTTGAGCTGCTACAACTTGTCCGCTATCAGCATTGTAGACAACATCATATTTAGCTGGTATGACCATATTGCCGTTACCATTGATGGCGCCAGCGTGACCATCGTATTTGACTACGGCTAAGCCCTGAACAAATGGCTGAGCTTCCTCGTAGGTCTCAGCAAAGACTTGTTTGCCACTCCTATCGATGTACACCCAACTCGCCGAATTTTTACCAGCTTTGCTATCTTTGCCATTCTTGCTGGCATTGCTTGCCTTTGCTAGCTTTACAGGAGCAAGTCCTTGACTAAAAGTTTTGGCCGCGTCAAATATAGGTTTGATAACAGTTAGTCCGTTCTTGTCGATATAACCCCATTTTTCATTGGCACCAGAACCGATACTATATGCGGCTAGGCCTTCGCTATATGGAGAAATATGATTGCAAGGCAGAGTAAAAGCAAGCGCACCGTTTTTGTTGAGACAACCCCACTTATCGCTATATTTGATCGGCGCCAATCCCTCGTTAAAATCACCAACAGAGATCGGCTTTTCTGCCATCTTGTCAAGATCGATGACGATGTGCCCGCTCGTGTCGATAAATCCATTAGGTTTGCTAGGTGGGGTGCAACCCGTGCAGCTCAAGGTGACAAGAGAAAGCACACTAAATACCGCCAAATACCACTTTCGCATTCTTACTCCCAGGTTCTCGGACATTTTAACTTACTTCTTTCCTTCCACCAATGAGCTTTTTGATTCCTTCTATCCAAGTATGAACGTCCGGTTTTTGCTTGTCGGCATAAGCACTGCGCGGCAGAGTCTTCCAGCAGCGTGTGTCGACTTGATGCTCATCTGTGATTGGAGTCTTGTCTCTTAAATGCTGAACGTCTTTCTGAAGGTGCACAAGGTCTTGGTAGCGGCGAGAAGGATCTGACTGCAGGCACTTCTTCAAGATGCGCTCCAGCTCTCCGTCAGCGAGGTCAGGCCTGGCTTCAGAGAGGGGAAATAACTTATCTGCTGCCTTATTGTTGAAGACTTCAATAACCGAGTTGCCATCAAAGGGCAAGCGGCCTGCCACCATTTCATAAAGCACGATACCGAAGTTGTACACATCAGTACGCTTGTCGACCTTGTTTCCTTCTGCCTGCTCTGGGCTCATATAGTGAACGATAGCTCCCTCGGCAAGCAAGGTGCGCGAATGTAGATGCGGAGCCCGAGGATGAACCACCGAGTCTAAATCTATAAGCTTCATTTTCGACAAGCGCTCACCATCGAACACCATAATGTCTGACGGTTTGAAGCTAGCATGAACGATGCCGACATTGTGCAAGTGAATCAGGGCGTCGAGCAGCTGCAAGCTGAGATCGAGCACTTTGTCGAGCGGTATGCTGTGAAAGTCTTTCAGTATCTTCTTTAGTGTGCACCCTTCCAGCAGGTCCATTACAAGAAAACCCTCGCCATCTTCGCTTTCGCCAAAATCATGCACTTTGACAAAGCAGTGGTGATCGACGTCCATTAGTGCTAGCCCTTCTTGCGCTAGCATCTCTTGGCCCATGGCTGTGCTGCTGTGAGCCCGCAGAAGCTTGATTGCCACCATAGTATCGCCGGGATAGACTTTTGCTGAATAAACCCTAGCTGATGAGCCAGAGCCGACCATCTTTTGAATGAGGTACTTTCCGGCGATGCGCTTGTTTATGTGTGGTGGCGCGCAGGCTTCGTCGTTCAGATCTTGCTGCTCATAAGGATCAAACATACTCACCTTCTCTTGCGACCTCAACTCTTCTTACACACTTAACTTTTTAACCACGTACCGCCGCTTCTATCTTGGCCACATCAATTTTACCCATTTCCATCATGACTGCGAAGGCGCGCTGCGCCACTTCACCGCCTTGGGCCATGGCCTCGATCAAGACCCGTGGAGTTATCTGCCACGACAAGCCCCATTTATCTTTGCACCAACCACACGCGCTTTCGGCTCCGCCGTTGCCTACAATAGCGTTCCAATAGCGGTCGGTCTCTTCTTGATCATCTGTAGAAATTTGAAAAGAGAAGGCCTCGTCGTGCTTGAATACGTCTCCGCCGTTGAGGCCAATGCAGGGCACACCGCAAACCGTGAACTCGACTGTCAGCACGTCATCTTTCTTTCCGCCTGGATAATCGGACGGTGCCCGGTGCACAGCCCCGACTTTACTATCCGGAAATGTTTGGGAGTAGAACAGTGCCGCTTCTTCAGCGTCGTGGTTGTACCACAGACAAATCGTATTCTTGTTCATAGTTAAGGTCCTCCGGGGCAGCGCTTGGTAGGATCAATGCAATTGATTATTTGGCGCGGCCATAACATTTGGCGCTACCACGAGTGAGAATAGCAGCAAGCAAAGTAACTCGCTAAAGGACCGTGGCATCTTTAAGGATGAGGTGTAATTGCAATTATTGTTATATGTCCCAGAAGATCTGTCTCTTTCTTAGATGGGTAGTAGGCCCAGAAAATCCGGTAAGCCGCAGCCGTTTTATTCTCTGCATACGCTTCGAATAACTCGCTTTTCTCAGGTCCTTCTAATCCACTATATTTGTGAGTCTTTAAACTAGGATAACTGGGATCCTCGCCAAGCAAGCGTAGAGCCTTTTTCACGGCCTTGAATCGTTTCTCCAGACCTTTGTCGCGGCTTAGTTCATCAAACTGTTTCTGTGCTTCGGCGGTGTACAGTAGTTTGAATGGCAATTAGTTTTCCTCGCCATCGTCTGCACCTAAATCGATTTCGACAAGTTCGCCTTTTTCGGCTTGAGCAATTCCACGTTTGATGGATTCAAGTCGTTCCGGGTTTTCGTAAATCCAAGCCTCCCGTGCAGGTACAGACTTAACTGGATCGAGTAATATTTGGCCATATTCGTTGTGCATGACCTTGTAACGCACTCCAGAAGGTGTTTTTATGCCAGTGCCGAGGCTCACCCGATGCTTTTTGTCGGGTTCTGTTTCTTTCCCACTATCTATCCACTGCATTGCCCAAACCCCCAGAAAACACAGACATAATACGAAAGGTAGGTGTGTCCCACAAGGGGGATGTACCCACTTTCCCCCGCTTTGTAACGGTGTGGTTGTTTTTAGGGCATCCTTGCCCAGCCGTTCAATATTCGAGATAAGCCAATTGTAGTAACGATAAGCTCATCGATTCACTGGCCATGAAGAATATTGCTCTCTATCGAACATCAGGCGCAATAATTTGTTCTTTCTGAGCTTTGCTTTGCTCCATCGTTAGGCGACCCTTTGAGCAGACAATTCTGTCTGGACCACAGTAAGCCAACCGGTTATATTCTGGTGGTAGAATCCATTCGCCTTTTCGATTAACCAGGCCATACATGTCATCTTGGGTGCGCACCAATGCACGGTCATCCGCCACTGTCACTGGTACCACTTCACTTAGCAGTGTTCCTTTCTTGGCAATGTCAATAAATTTGACGGGAGCCGCTGCCGAAATCGGCAGATTGTAAAAGCTATTGAACGACTCCGGCCCATCAGCGCTTTGGTGTCGTCTGCTGAATGTGCCTGGCAGGCGAAGTGTGGGCTGCGAGAGGGTGTTGGCTTGCTTATCATAGATGCAATAGCCTGAACCAGCAGTAAAGAAAACCAGCATACCGTTGACATAATTTCCATCATTCGCCATCACGCCCTTCGGCAAGCTGGCGAATTTACGACCATCTTGATCTAGCAGCTTCAAGGCCGCAGGCAATGCCATTGGATTGCCAAGGACGATGAAAGGAAAGACTTTTTCCTGAGAAGTTCGGTCATCATCATTACTAGGCAGCCCTACCCAGGTGTCTTCACCGACATACGTTAGGCGGTGAAAATTACCAGCCGTTAACTGCTTGCCGGAAGAGTTATTCAGCGCGGCTCCCTCAGGGCCATTGGTGGCCATGGCGTCAGGGTAGAAGCTAACACCTAGTGCTTGCGTAGGTGGCCATTCTCGTAAGGGGTCATGACCGGCAGGCAGCTCGCTTGGCAATTCACGCCCATCGATATTGAGAAGCTTCCAGTGATCATTTTTTCCAATACTGTTGAGGAAGGTCGGTGGCCAGAAATATTTTGCAGTTGACGGATTCAGCTCTTTAACCCAGAAACACTTCGACTTTTTCAAATAGACAATTTCGTGATACAAAGGCGCCACAATCCATTCGCCTTTGCCATTGATGACACCAAGTGAAAGCGGGTCGTTCCTTACATCTTTGGGAGCAACTGTAGGGGAGAAATAGGTGGCAACAGCGGTAGCGGCTAGCATAACCAACAGCGCCACTCCGAGCCCGATTGCTATTTTCTTGTTGTTGGCGCTGGGGGGATTATTCAAACTACCTATCCTTAAACACTCACAACTCTGTAGAGATAGTATCTCAAGTGGTGGCATGATAACATGAGACTGTGTCGGCCGTAACACCCTGACGTTTTCTACAACCCCTGCCGCACCTAATATAAGCCTGTTATAGATTTCATTGTTTTGTACTTATCTCAGGCTTTCTCTGCTGAATGAATTTATCAAATAATTCGCGATCGAGAATGAAAGCAGTAGGACTAACACTAACGTCTCCCGAAAAAGGATAGTCATAGTTGGCCAGAATAAAAATATTTAGGGCCATTACTGTGGCCACAAGTCCAGTCATGATTATTTGCGTCTTCTCGTTTTTCACTTCAAAGAAATAGGTGAATGCAATTGTGGCACCACCACCTGCAAACACCACAAGCCACATGCCAAATGGCAACTGATTGTTCATGGCGGCAAAACGCAAAGTGCGGTAGTTGCCGAGTCGGGAGAGGGCAGCTAGAATGGCCTGGTGAACGTTGCTGCGCCCTTCATTATCGGGGTTATACATCACCGAAACTCGCCATATATCTCCATAGGTGGCCCAGGCTTTGGTGCTCGCCTTCTTATCTGCCATCAGCTTCCACTCTTCGTCGATGACGATGGCCGCATAGTCTTTGCAACTCTTCTGCAGTGACTCTCTGATTGTAGATGGCAAACCTTCGGCGCCTCTGAAGACATCGGCCAAAGCGCCAGCTTCTTCTTGAACATTTATTCGGGCTTCATCGAAGCGCTGCATAGCGCCAGCCACCAAAAAGCCAAGGAGGATCGAGAAGAGTGTACCGACCACTGACAAAAGCGGATCGGCCACATCATGGTTGAGGCGCAGCTCATGAATATCAAAGCGGCGGCGCACAAACATCATACAAGCGATGGCAAGGCTCACCGAGATAATAATGCAGAGAAAGCCAACCGCAAATGTCACCATGACAAACCTCTGAACAACGGCAAAATGAGTTAGAACTTACAAGTCTACCTTACCGCCCTTATTCGTTGATGAAGTAGTTGCCGGTGCGTGGATTGCGCCCGAGATTGCCCCATTCGTGGGAGGCCGTAACCACCATCGGTATCGGCGCGGTTATTCCAGGAACAGACAGTATAAAGCCAGGCATTAGTACAGTTGGATACATATTCGAGTGCACGCTTAATTCTAGCGAAAACAAGCGAGGCTGGTTGTCGACTCCGGGCAACCAGGGTGCCGGAATGCGACCAGGCTGGCTAACGATATAAGACTCGGCCTTGGTCTCAAGTGTTGAAGTGCGGCTAATTCTGACATGCATGTCAATCGATTTTACATCTACACCGCCAATATTTTGTAATAGCACTTTCAAAGACGGATCAGCTTCCATGGTTGCGTATGATTGACTGAGAGTCTCACACATAGCCAACTTTCTTGCATAATTATTGACTATTTCCTGCGCCATCATCCAGCGCACTGGTACAACTACAAAGTCGAGCAGTGGTATCAGAATTAAAATCAGAATGATAAGCCCGACTCCGAACTCGGAGATCTGACTTCCGGTCTGAGTGCGCCGCTGGTAGCGCTTTATGCTACGAAAGTGCCCTCTTTCGGGCCGGTGATATACTTTAGAGAGAGTACGCATGGGCTTTATACTAACATGGCACAAATATGACCGGTAATCGCCAATCACATGGAAACATGACTCTTCTTGTCAGCCTAACCATTGGTCTTGTTATTGTCATTGCCGTGGGTGGGTTGATGTTTAATCGTGTCTTGCTCGAACGCACTAGAGCGCAGTTTGCGCTTGATGCGCTAGCACTTTCGCTGGCCAGCAAGATCAATCCGGGGGACAGAGTCGGTCAGGTCAACCGTTTAGTGGAAGCTTCCCGTGAGCTAGTTTTCACGTCACGTCAGGCAGTCAATGCTTGTTCACGTCAAGACTTATCAGGCTTCTCTAGATTATCGAATTTGCTTCTCGATGAGGCCAGGTCTGGCCACGCCCTAGTCGAAAGGGAAAGACACAATCAGATCTCGGTTATTCGCAAAGAAGTTTTAGAAGCAGTACGTAGCTATGAGAACAAGCGTGAGGAAAATGGCGGTATAGGATTTCTCTCGATAAAAACAAGTGATCCGAAAGTTGTTAGAGTAGCTTTGGGACGCATCAAAAATGTAGATTCAAATATCGAATCGGTAGATGCGATTCCCGAATTGTACGAGTTCGATCGTCAGAACGGATATGTAGACGCTCCAAGTAAACTCTACAAGAGCAATTTCAATGCAAAGCTACCTGCGCCAGACTCAGATTTGTCTTACCGTTTTTGCTCACTTCCTGCCTATGTAGGAAAAACCTGTGCGCCACCGAGGAATACCAATGTCGATGCATTCGAGTCTTTTGGCAACATTTTTATAAATGGAGTCGACACGCACGAGGCCTTTGATGAGATACCCGATGCGCTTCAGATTACTTCCAACATGGATGTGGACATGGCAGATGCGGCTAAGAAACAATCGAACCTAGCGACCATGAGTGCCGTTTCGACTGGTGTCAGTAGTGGTGCCTCATCAGAATCAGAATGACGATCAGTAGTCAGGCAAAATTGCCGTCCAGACAAAAGGCAGGCGCTTCGCTTGTCGAAGTCACTTGTGGAAGCGTTGTGTTATTTTTGGTTGTCATCATTCTTGTTGATCTCGGCCTTCTGATTTATGGTGTGTCTCTCAACGATTCTGTTTGTCGCGACGCGGCACGAAAATCTGCTTCCGGCAATCCCATCCAGGCCGAGTCTCGAGCGCTCTTGCTCATTGAGCAAATGAATAACAGGAATAGCGGGAATATTGGTCTGGTCTCTCACTTTCGTCTGGTACCACCAGTAGAGATCGAAATTACCAGCCAGCCAAAATTAAGGCGCAATCCCGAAAACGACGTACTCGTCAATCCGGGCGGTCTAGTCACAGGTTCAGTCACTGTCACCACACAAGTAGAGATAACACCCTTTGTTCTGCAACTTTTCCTTGGTGGCAATGTGCCACTAAAGTTTCAGTCAAAACAGGCCTTTCCCATCAGTTATGTTGTGCCGTCCGATTGAAATCTCGCTAGACTGAAAACTTTACTTCTTGAGATACAGAAGCTTTTCAGCGCCTTGAGGATAGCCCCGAAGACGCAGGCTGAGTGCTAGCTCGTTTAGGTTATTGCTCAATTTGTCTTCGCTGTAGAATCCGTATCGTTCGAGCGCCCCGGCAATCGCTTGAAAGTCTGCATCTGGCACAACCACAAGGCTGGTTATCGCGCTTTGAAATTGCACATCGAGCAGCACTCTTACTAATGCATTGGTAATAGCTGAAGAGCAGTCAGAACTTTCGTCTTCGTTTCTCGGGCAAAGTATGATCGCTCCATTGCTACTTGCCGCCAGTGTAATTTGATTGCGACGGCGCATTCCCAGTATTGACTTCTTGTGATACCAAAACTCCTCATATGGTTTGCTCTCGACTTTGCCAGCCGATGGATACTGATTGAACCTTACGCTCACTTTGGTGAGGGGGTGAAGAGTAGTTCCCGGGTAATTCAAACAATCTTTTACGTCAGGTAAGTAAAGGACCATCGACCACTTGAACTCAGTTCCCAAGTAATCATCAGGAAGATACTCGCTCATATCCTTGATCGCCGCAAAGCCAGCAGTCTGGTTAATTAGGAGCAGATAACTTGCTGCAAACCATGCCAGCGCAATTCTCTTGTAAGGGACAGCGTTTCGCAAGTTTTAGCTTCCTCAATCGTGGCTCATGGTTGCCCAAGAACTTGGCACGTCGGTGGGGGAACAGCTGTTGATAGATAGCTAAACTCGACTGTGCCTCCAAATTTTGCAGTGGCCTGATTGGCTGACTGGGCGGCTCGATTGAATGTGCATCCAGTATTGGCTGGCAGACCATTATGAGCAGCGCAGAACTGTCCGCACGGTGGATTTGGGTCTGGAAAGACATTGCACTGTGTGCAGCCGTAAGGAAAAACACCAGGACGGTCTACAAATTGGGTACCGTTTGCAAGAATATAGCAATTGTTGTCGCACTTACCACTGATATTTACCCACGAGTTAGTTGTGCTGAAAGTTTGTCCGGCACCGATGCTACCGGAAGCGTCATACAACCATGGGAGAGGAAGCGAACCGCCTGCTGGAGCCTGAGTAGGCGGAGTTATCGTCAACTTTAAAATGGAGTTGGCTCCGTTGACACAGGTAATATCGCATACTTCTGTCGATCCAGTTCCCGTAACAGGTGTGCCGTTGATTGTACTGGGGATGTTCAGAGTGGGCTCGGCTGCGTTGCTGCCGTTAGGAATAGCCGGTCCAGGAACAAAAGGTATGGGGAACGCGGGAGGTGGCGTGGTGGGGCATGAGTTCCACTGATTAAAGCTGATTATCAGACCCTGTAAGCAGTTCTGCTGTTGATTTGCGGGCACTGAAAACGGGTTGGTTTTTAAATTGACAATCTCATATTGGTGCATCGAAGCAAGGCTAAACGTACCCTGTCCCGTGCTAAATGTGGTGAAAGCCTGAGGAGTTGGGGAACCTCCTGAAGTCAAATCTAGTATCGCCATGTCGCTTATATTAGTAGTACAGCCATCTTGAACAAGCGCTCCAGGAAGTTGGCACTGGACACCGATGGTGACGGAGCTTCCGGTTTTGTTCGAAATAATCAAGTGTGTCACTGTAGATGGAATCAAAGTTCCGGAAATAGTTGAACTTGAGCCTGAGGATCCAACGATCGAGGAACCGCCTCCAGAAGAACCCGAGCTTGAAGAAAAAGAACTCAAGGGATCTCGCGACAAACCGCCTCCAGAAGAACCAGAGCTTGAAGAAAAAGAGCTCAAGGGATGTCGCGAGGAACCGCCTCCAGAAGAACCAGAGCTTGAAGAAAAAGAGCTCAAGGGATGTCGCGACGAACCGCCCCCGGAAGAACCAGAACTCGAAGAACCCGAATTTAAAATCCTCGACTCGTCGCCAGCCAGGGCCAGTGACCCTGAACTCGTGAGCATTGCGACCACAGAACAAATTAATAGCAGCCCTATTTTCGACATGCAGCCTCCGGACAAACCTTTGTGATCTAGATGTTCGAGCGCAAATAGACTTCTACATATAATCATTCCATATTGCGGGGAAAAACAGACAGCCTGAAATCGAAAAATATGCAAACAACAGTAAGCTTTTGCGTGAGCCAGTCGATTAAAATTAGTGACCGAGAGGAAGGTACATCTGTGAAGAAGAGAATTGATCGACGATGAGCCCTAAGAAGCATTTTGGTAAGGTGGTGTTTTTAAGCTTGTCGCTTACCATTATGTCTTTCTCTTATGCCTTGGCTGCGAGCGAGGTCATCTCAAGTCAGGACCATGCTCTAGAGGCCGAGCAATCAGATTGGCTGACTCATGCAACGGCGTCTTGCCTGATGTGGCGGCAAGCAAACTTGTACCAAGCGATTCGTGAAGGGAAGGAAGCCTGTCGCCTGGCTCCCGACAATGCCGTTGTCTTGATCAATCTGGGGCTGATGTTACAGGCAACGGAGGAGTATGACGCGGCCATGGCCTGTTATGAAAGAGCTGGGCGAATAGATACTGCCCACTACTTGCCGCTTCTAGGCACAGCTCGTTGCTGGATACAGAAGGGTGATGAAGCAAATGGTATCAAAATACTCAAGGATATGAGCAACAGAAAGGATGCTGGCTTTGATTGGTACTATGCGGCCGGGCAGACTTGCCTGAAAATTAAGCAGAATGACCTTGCCGAAAGTTTGATTAAAAGCGCGATCAGCACTGCCACCACCCCTGAGCAAATGTCTAATGCGCGCAATTCTCTCTTTCTCATTGAGTTGCGCGGCAATAAGCTGACGCAAGTCAGAGACCTGTACAAGGAAGTATTTGCAGACTCGCCCAAAGATGCAGAAATTTACGTCCGCATGGCATCGGCGATTCTGAAGGCTGACGATCCAGCTAGAGGCAAGGAGCTTTTGAGCTGCGCCATAAAAAATCTCAAGGCGACACAGGACTCGAAAGCCTTCTTTCAGCTTGGAAGAATATTCCAAGACAGGGCTCGCGAAGCATCTGCCAAAGGTCGCGCCAAGGGTCTCGCCAAGGACCTCAAGGCTAGCTGGCTAGAAGTTGCGGGCGCTGCATACACTCAAGCCATTGAGATGGCTCCAAAAGTATCTGACTATTTTCTGGCACGAGCTGACCTTTTTATGCAAGAAGGAAAGTTGAGCGCGATGATTGCCGATTTAAAAGCTGCTAGAGATCTTGGTACTGCCGATCCTCTGCCCTCGTTTATTCTCGACAACTTAGCAGGCGATAGCACTGCTAAGGGGATGCGATTGAAGACAACCAAGCTGGCCAAAGCAAAATTGTCGATTGCCGGCCTGAGTTGCGATTGTCATCTATCCAAATTTCTTGGAACTATGCGAAACATCAATGGTGTCGCTTTTATCAGCGCTAGTGGCAGGAAGGTATTTTCCGGGGAGATTATCTACGCTCCGTCTATTATTTCTATCGAGGATTTGATAGCGAAGACTCAAACGGATTTCTTTAGGATATTACCACCAAAGAAATCGGCAGAGCCACTTAGTATACAAGTCCTGGCGCAAGAGCCTGTAGCGAACCTGACGGACGTGTTCAAGCTTACTTGCGAGGCAAGGCATGGTCCAGTCGTGTCATTCGAAGAATCACTCGTTGATTATTGCAATCGTTTCAACGACATTCAGCCAACTCTTCCCACAAGCAGTTCAAAAAGTGTTGGCGCAGGAGAAAGCTCGAATGCAAAACTCTAAGCACCATGAGCAGTGCCGTTGCATGGAGCTGACCTTGCTCCCAATTGTTGTGCCTGCAATTTGGAAACATAAGCGGTTGCACAATCGGTGGTAGAAGAAATGCGACCTCTTTTCAAAATTTTATTCGTTGGCCCTGTCGGTAGCGGCAGAACTACTAACCTTAAATATCTATACAGTCAGCTAGCTCCCAGCGACAAAAGCGACTTTCAAGTCAGTTCAACCAATAGTGGAGAAGTTGTTTCGTTTGAATTTCGCATAACTTATCCGCTGGTCTCGTTTTTGCTCTCTACGGTGAAGGGTGAGTACAATTTCACCAGAACTAGAGCGCTTCTTTCGGAAGGAGTTGATGGATTGGTGTTCGTGGCCAATAGCGACAGTGAGCGAATGGAAGACAATTTAATAGTGCTCAACGAACTTAATGACCTTGGCGAACTACACAAAGATAGACCGTTTGTCTTCCAATACAATAAACGGGATCTTCCCAACATTACTCCACTAGACCAAATGGAAGAAGTTTTGAATAGAGAGAAGCGACTGAGTATTGAAGCAGTTGCCTCCGAAGGGCTGGGAGTGTTTAAGACTCAGATGAGTATTTCAAAGTTGATCACTGACCAGCATTCTAATGGGCATGATCGCGGCCGAAGCTGAATTAGCCTGCGGCTTCAATGCATTTTTCAGTATCACGTTTGGTTCGCTCTCAATTGCCGATGCGCGTCCAATTTATTGGACTTTCTACTGTTCCGGCATCGAAAGTTTTTGAGCCATCGTAATATTGATAAAGTGTTTGCTTGCCGCTGATTTTTTGACCGTCAGCCGATATTGTTAGCTCCATAGGGCCAGTAGCAGGAGTTATTTTATCTGCTTTTTTGGGGTAGCAGTAAGCACTATCTGTTTGTACAGTATTGTTGGATTTTGCAAATCCCTTCTTAAACGATGCCGCTCCCGGGGTAATGGCAAATTTGCAGTCAGCCGGAACTTTCTCGATGACGCCGCTCAGTTCATTTGAGGCTGAACAAGAAATTCTAATCTCCGAACCGGCACCGGTACGCCATAGGCCAACAAGTTTGCGCCAGGCTTCTTTGTCTTGACCACAGCAAGTTGGCACTTTAATTTTGTTTGCCGGCACTGATAGCTCAGTGTAGAACTGGGTTTCTAGATAAGCGTCCCCGGGGCGAACGTAGCGCTTGGCTCTCATAATTTTGCCAATTTGCAATGCCCGGGTGGTAATCGTTGCTGAAAGTGTTTCCACAACGCCTTTCGGGTCGCTATTTGTGCCAAGCATTTCTGATCTTGTCGCGTATTTTGGTCCGATGGCGCTGCCACCATTTACACCAAGAAATGCCGTAGCAAACGTTTTCATCATCTCTGTTTGATCTGAATGACCGGCATAGCAGCTATGCAAAATAAGCTGGGCGCCAGGAACTAGAGCAGACGCACCTTCGTAAATCAAGTCAATTTTGTCGCATAGCTCTTTCTTCTTGGCCGGATCTGCTCCGGAGGTTTCCAGCTTGGCAATCTCGTTTTCTAGTGCCACCACATTTAGTACTGCTGGCGTTAGCCTTTGACTTTCATCAGAGCCGAGATTAATTGCAACAACATCGTCATTTTCAATTTTTTGCAGGCCATGGCCGGCAATAAATAGGAAGTCTACTTTTCGGCCAGTTGACTTGAGATACTTCAAAAATTTGGAAAGGTAAAGCGGATCATTTGGTGGCATAGTTATTGCCATGCTAATTGCTGGAATATGTCCAATTAGTTCTGCTATTGACTTTTCGCCGCCATCCGACTTGGCGTGCAATCTGGGAATAATCGCTAAGCCCATGGTCTTTCCGCTTCTTCCTTCCGGGATATTGGCATAGGCGTCAGGATGAAACAGTCTGGTCGCTCTGTCAAATTCTGGCGATGGAGTGGCAGTAGGGGGCGAAGTTTTTTTACCTGAGATTGGCAGTGCGTGGCCGGGTGTCGCTGCAAATAACAATGACAATAGCAAGGAGCTTGAGAATGCGGTTAGAGCTTGCTTTACCTGACGGACTTGGCGTACTTGACGTACTTGACGTACCGTGAATGTCAAAAAGATGTCTTGCATTTTGCCCCTTAATATAAACACTTATGCCAAGTAGAGCCTGAGCACGTCGTAAATGCTCTGTTCTAGAGCTTCTCTATCAGACGGGCGTGCTGATAAGGCTTCGAGGTCAGCGGTAATCTGTTTTCTTTGACCAGGGTACAAAATTGCGGCATATTGAATTTCTCGGCCGCCGTCTGGAGTTTTGCTTCGCTCCATGCCGTGGAGAAGTTCGTCGATATCTTGTTTCATCGGTGCGATACCGCTAATTGCTAAAGGAGCATCTTTCTTGATAGGCTTTAATTTCGTATTTGTTTTTGAATTTATCTTTTTTGCCACCGACTTATTGGTGCCTTCTTCAGTGACTTGATATTTTGCATCGTACAGCAGCACCACTGGAGTTCGCTCGGGAGTATAAATGGCGATGGCTAGGGCTGGCGGCAGCTCGGGCCCGTTGCCTAGAGGGGGTGTTCTGCCGCTGTCTGTTTTCCATGGCACCACGCAGACTATTCGTCCTGTGGTTGGGCAGGACAATCTAATTCCTGCCTCTCCTTCTTTCATAACTGGAATAACAAGCCCAGAATTATCTCTCGTGATCCAGGGAAGGCCGACGCATTGATAGTCTAATTCGCTACAGACTTGTAGCAAAACGCTTACGACAATGAGGTTTGCCCAGCGCTGATAGAGGCGGGCAAAATTGCTCAACGGAGCAGCCAGGGCTGGCTCATCCAATCTTATCGGCGACTGTTTGTAGAGAGCAAGATAGCCCTCTAAAATCGCGCGGTAGGCTGGGTTCTTCAAGAGCACCATAGTGACACGCCCGGCCGAGACAAAAGGCTGTTTCACTTCTCTCAAGAATGACGCTCGCGTGCAAGCAAGACGAAACTCGTTAAGCAAGGTCTCTAACTCACGAGCAATAGCCGGTGCTGTCGCTTCTGCTTCTAGTCTGCCTTGTAGCCTCGACATCTGACTTTGCAATGCCTGAACGTAAGCCTTCACTAGTCGATTTTCGTGTGTTTCGAAAGAGCGTTCAACGGTCATGTCATACATTTGTTTTAGTGCACCGCTGGGAAAAATGTTCCCTGGCATGGCGATGGCCCGAGGCAATTTTGAAATGTCTGGCTTTCTCGCTTGGTTTGCCTTGCGCAGCTCGTGGCGCGGTACCAACACTTGGTAGCAATCGCGTTGAATCATTGGCAGAAGCTGTAGAACTCCTAGCTTTTCTTTGGTGCCCGCAACAGCACGACGTAATCTGACAAACTCTTGCTCGATGGTTGGCTCTTGATCTTTCACCAGATTCTCGCCAACTAGGCCACCGCATTCTTGCAACTGCGATGAGATTAACTTTGGCATCCTCTCTTCTAGATCTTGAACGATGGCAAGTACATCACTCTCTCTAAAATACTGAGGCAACACCTTGACATTGATGCGCTCATGGATGTCACCGCATGCTAGAACAAGTTCGTAGTGACCTGGTCCGCTTGCGGGCCATTCTGCACGAGCGCACATTGACTCGTGTTCCAACTGTAGCGGCAGTGGCTCTTTATCTAACTTCAAGGAGATGAGCGGCCATTGCTCTCTTGGAATAGCAATGGCAATACCACACTTGCGCCCTTCGACGGGGCCATGGATGGGTGCTCCAGTTTCAACAAAGAAACTGATCCTAGAAGAAGGAGACGATTCCATAAGTCTGGTAACCATAATTGAGCTGCTGAATCTTACTATGACTCCGCGGGAACCGGTTTGCGGTTACATCATTCATTCTCTGAAGCATGACACCAAGTCTGATATCAGTGCCTTTGATCCGTGGCAGTATCTTTTGAATTATTTGATCGTCAACGGCTTCTTCCCAGCTCATGCCAATGCGCACAGCTTCATCAACGTATCGATTAATTTCATCAATAATACGAATTGAAAAAGGTGAGACTTCCGCCACTGCATCCCATATAGACATCAGTACTTGACGCAGCTCTGGCCGTTCAATACGTGAGGCAATTTCATCTCTATGGTGTGTCACTTCAATTACTTGAGCACGGTCATAAATTTTATCGGCAAAACCTTGTGTGGTCTCGTCGACGTTGACAGTTCCGATAAAGAATAAGTTGGGAGTCAAGTCGACTATATCAGCTCCGAACATAGTCACTTGGGCCTTGCCGAAACTAGTGAGAACTTCCATGCCAGACAAAAATTTGGCAAAGTAGTACTCAACGCGGGCCAAATTCATTTCGTCGAGTACCAGGTGGAAAGGCTGGGGCTCTTTTCCTACGTTTATGGCCGACTCGTAAGCCCTGGCTGCCTGCCGGAGGAAAAGGCTGAAGTCAGTATCGTAGTACTGTTTGCTCAGGGGATTGTAATATCCCAACAGGTCTTCGTTTGTCGTCCAGTTAGGGGCGACCGCCACTAGGCGGTACTGGGCATCTACAGCGTTGGAGTACATGCGTGTGAGCAGGGTCTTACCGCTGCCGCTCCCGCCACACAGAATGACGAACCTGCGGGTTTTCAAGGAAAGATGATAACGCCGCAAAAGGTCGGAGCTATAAACTGCGCCAGAGGCGTCGATCGCTTGGCGAATCGATTCGAATTCAGGTTCTATGTAGGAATCCATGGGTTTTAATGTGCGGTCTAAGAGGGGCTACTGTAATGCCCTAAAGGGCGCCTTTAGGATATCATGGTCAAGTGGTAAGACACTAGTTTTGACATCTAGAATAGTATCTCGTTGAGCCTGCCTGTTTCACCTCAACCTTAGGGCGATTTGAAGGACTTACTGTTCCTCTTAGTGATTCTTGATCGGAGATGGAGCTCACCTCACCGGGCGTTCCTGTTTTCAGCCTATCCGCCCAGCAGAAACTGCGGTGAGAAATTCTTGGGTCAATGGTTTGTCTTGATTTTTCTTGAGCAGGCTGTCGCTGGTTTCAATCAGACCTAAAGGGTGGCGCAGCACATCGTGGGCTGAGCTGACATCGGTGATTGCGGCTGTGTGTGTGGCGCTCCATATCACTTCTCAGCGCCTGCATCTGTGCATCTGACAAAGTATGCTCTTCAATCTACTTTTTTGAAACTTCCATTTGGTAGGTGCCCCAGTTTGGAATGGTAAGCATCCAATTTATGGGAATGAGCTGGCATTTAGCGTCAGTAGATTGGCATATTTTGGCATTATTGAATGGCACTGATAATGGTGAACCGTTACAATAGCTTGCTTCTGCATATTGAATTAGTTAGAAACTGAATTAGATGGAAATTGAACCTCTGGATAGCAACAGAAATGCTTATTAGAACCCAAGATGCACTGATTGAATGGCTTGAGAGCTACAATTGGTTTGATTGCAGTGAGATTACTGATTATCTCTCAACGCTGCTGATTAGCTCTGATACCGGCAAAATTCCAGAAACCGTTTCGTTTAAGCTTTCATTCGTGAGCGCTGGTAGCCTTACGGCTGGCCAAGAGCAGACCATTAGAAGTTTTTTGTTTCAGGCTATAGGAGTGTCCGAATGGAGAGTTAATGATGCCGGTGCCTGTTTTGAAGGTATGCGCACTCAGGGTCTCGAAGTTGACGATGAGTCTGCCAAGCTCAGGTTGATCATTGACGAGAACATCTGGTTAACCTGTGAAGAGCTTGAGATTGTCGAGCAGCCAGAACAAGTGGTTAGAGTTGTACCTTGGCTGAGCGATTCGATGGTTTCAATTATTGTAGGGGGAGAAGCCAAACCAACACCGGTTTGGTGGATTGAGCGCTTCACCGAATGCGGTGTCAATGTTGCCTGGAGAATTCTGGGTGACGTGGCAGTTCCGCCAGAGAGCGTCTCGAAGGATGACTATACTGGTTGGTTTCTCCAGGAAGTCGATGCTATTGAGTCTACTCAACACGGCCTTATGGTCTCGTTTTCACAGGAGACGTCTTCTAGCTTTCATGCCAGTTTTAGATGGTGGAATTCGAACGAATCTACTCAGGCGAGAATATGGCCAGCCCTCGCCCAAATTGTTGCCGGTTTTAAAGATTGCGAAGTGCAGTGTGGGAACTGTAAACTGACAGGCACACAATGGCAGCAGGCAGTCTTCGAAGGGCAGCAGTATCTTGCAACGCTTTATCCCGGATTGAGCGAAGCTCTCCGTTGTCCAACCAGTCTCGTTTGCTTGTTGTGCAGCAGTGAGTTTGTCGATTCTGGTATTCGCAACGATTTTTACGGGCGATACTATTGTGAGCCATGCCGAGCGAATCGATCGCATCTTTTTCTAACGGCTCCGCTTCCTCGAGGGAAATCGCCTAGTGATTTCCCCGAGAGAATTCGTTATGACTTTGAGGCAACTATTAGGTTCCTTCCTTATGAGGAAGGAGGCCCTAGCACTAGCTATATTCCGCAGCAGCTCTATCGCCCGGACTTCTACTACAAAGGCCAATTAAAAGATGGCTTTATGATCTGGCCTACTTTTGTGGCCGATAATGGCGTTCCGATAGAGCGAGGAGCATTGGTGGATATTTCGAAGCCAGTTAGTGCCTTCATGACGATTATTTCTGACGATTTGAGAGTTAGTGAGCATCAGAAACGTATTTTACCTGGCGTGGAATTTTGTTTTCGCTATGGAAGTCGCATTGTAGCCGAGGGGAAGGTACTGAGGATCTTGGAACTGCACTCAGAATAGGCATTAACTTCCCATCTTTTAAACCAAGGCTTCCACCGCTGCTAGCCAGGGGTTTGACGGTATCGATTTGTAAGGCAATTTCAAATAACAAGCCATTGACGTTGACATGCAAATTCGGTTTATTGTCTCTATAGAAAGGTCCCAACTGCTGCTTTCAAAGCCAATCGTGGCGTTTAGTATTGGTGCTTCTCTGCTAACTGAGTGAATGACAGAAAAGAGAGCATCATGAAGGGCGGCTAGGCGCGCTCGATCCATTCTTTTGACCTTAACTTCCGTATGGCTTCCCACTGTCCGCTTGAATTGTTTGGAGCCAATGAAGAGAGTGCACTCCGATAATTTGACATTTACGTCGCGAAAAGTAATTGTTAAGCCCACCGAGGGTAGACTTGGAACTAGCAGAACGCTTCGTCGCATCTTTGGATTGTCTGGCCAAGCTTGCCACGGAATAAGGCCGCAAAACTTGAGCAGAACCTCTTGGAGGTCTACACTTAGGTATTCTGTTGGATAAAGTAAGTAGACTTCATATCCCATGCCGCCTGTCCAGTTAATGTCGTTCGAGAAGTAAGCTCTCTCTTCCTCTGTCAAGTTATTCATTGAGATTGGTGGTTAATGAAATGGGTTTATCTTTCTCAATACTATTGCAATTTCCAACTAGACGCTAGAATGAAGCATGCTTCTGTTTCGTCGCTTACGCTTGGTCTTTCGCAAATTTCCTCGGGTTTCGCGGAAGCCTGTGGCCATTGTCTATGTTTACAAAAAAACATTTAAACGTGGATCTGAATGTTTGGTAGTTGATGCTCTGGCACCTTGGGTTCGCGAGTATATTACCAATGATGAGTTTCCGTCTGTCTTTGGTGGCTCGATTTTTACAACGGATAGCAGCGACGGTAATTCCGCTTCGTACAAAGGTGTTTGGGGTAGAAACAACGTCCGTCTGTTTAAACGATTGCTACGGCAGCGTGGTGCGGTGTTTCGTGTATATAGAGTAGATGGCGCTTGTCGTCGCATCATTGGCTGGGAAACCCGCGACTAGTAGGCACCTGGCACCTGGCTCATGGCGAGAAGCGATTGGAAGTTTGAAACGAGACGATATTTTTCGATGGTCCAAGTAGATTACCTAAGTTGGATTTGTTAAAGAAGCTATTCACCTCGAAGCAGAAAGCCCAGTTCAGGACTTGCCTGAACTGAGCTTTCTTCCAAATCGACCGAGTGAAATCTAAATGCTAAACCAGCGCTGGTGCTAGTTCAACTAATTCGCTAACTTCTACCATTTCGCTCACCTGAACAACTTCTTTTCCAGAAGTTTCAGCCACTTGAAACTGCTCTTCTTCAGTTGAGCCTTTCAGCGCACCAGTTGAAGCTTTGCCACCAGATACTGCCATCAGTACTTGGTCAAAATAGCCAGTGCCAACTTCGCGTTGGTGTCTGACAGCTGTGTAGCCTAGATCTTCGCTGGCAAATTCTTGCTCTTGCAGTTCTACATAAGCAGACATGCCCTTGCGAGCAAAGGCGTGAGCCAGTTTGAAGGCACTCATATTGGTGGCATGCCATCCAGCAAGTGTTATGAATTGGAAGACATAACCAAGAGCACCCAACTGTTCGTTGAATGAAGCAATGGTTTTGTCATCGAGATGATTCTTCCAGTTGAACGATGGTGAGCAGTTGTAGGCCAGAAGCTTACCGGGGAACTGTGCGTGAATTGCTTCCGCAAATTGCTTAGCTTCTTCTAGATCTGGTTTAGAAGTTTCATACCAGAGCACATCGGCATATGGTGCATAAGCTAGGCCACGAGCGATGACTGGCTCGATGCCGTCTTCGACTTCAAAGTAACCTTCCACGGTGCGCTCGCCTTTGATAAAGCGACGGTCAGCGGGGTCAATGTCTGAAGTCATCAGTGTGGCGCCGAGGGCATCGGTGCGAGCAACAATAATTGTTGGCACGTCGAGTACATCGGAAGCTAGACGGGCTGCTGTTAGCGTGCGGATGAACTGAGCGGTTGGTACCAAAACTTTGCCGCCAAGGTGGCCGCATTTTTTCTCTGATGCCAATTGATCTTCAAAGTGAACGCCGCTGGCACCAGCTTCAATCATGCTTTTCATTAGTTCAAAGGCGTGTACTGGGCCGCCAAAGCCAGCTTCGGCGTCGGCCATGATTGGTACATACCAATCAATTTCTTGCTTACCTTCGCTAACATCAATTTGATCAGCACGCATAAGAGCATTGTTTAAACGCTTCACTAGTTCAGGTGCACTATTTGAAGGATAAAGACTTTGATCAGGATAGGTTTGTTTGGAAGAATTGGCATCGGCAGCCACTTGCCAGCCGCTAAGATAAATTGACTTAAGACCGGCGCGGACCATTTGCACGGCTTGTGAGCCGTTCATGGCACCAAGGGCTACAGTGTAGGCCTCGCTGTTCAGCGTTTGCCAGAAGCGCTCAGCGCCTACTTTTGCCAGGGTATGCTCTACTTTGATTGAGGTTCTTAGGCGTACTACTTCAGCTGCGGTATAGTCTCTTTTTATGCCACGCCATCTTGAGTCTTTGGCCCATGACTGATTTAGTTCTTCGGTCTGTTCGGCAAAGCTTTGTTTGACGCGAGAAGTAGCGCGAGAAGTAGATTGCATAGGGCTGAACCTCAAATTAGATGTGTGAATTACATGTGAAATTTAAATGCAGAAACTAAATGTAGTTGTAGGCGGGTATGGTCAAGAACTCGACAAAGTGCTCGGTCAAAATAATTTGGTCTAGAATGTCTGCGGCATCAACAAAGCGCTTATCGGCTGTTTTAGTCAGTTGCTCTTTTGTTAGCTGTTGAAGAGCTGCATCACGCAGCTCTTTGTATAGCTCGACGGTGATGGTCTCGCCAACGTCAGTTTTGGCACCACGATGAATGTATTGCCAAATTTGGGCCCGAGAAATTTCGGCAGTAGCAGCATCTTCCATTAAGTTGTGGATTGCTGCTGCTCCCACTCCACTTAACCAAGATTCAATGTATTGCAAGGCTACGTCTATGTTTGCTGCTACTCCAGTTCGTGTTATTTTCCCGCCTTCAATGCTTGTATTGAGCAGATCTGAAGCTGTTACAGTCAGGTCTGGATGCAGAATGTCTTTTTGGTCGGAGTTATTGCCTAAAGTCTCGTCAAAGACGACTTTTGCCACAGCCACTAGATCTGGGTGAGCCACCCATGTGCCGTCGAAGCCTAACGATGCTTCGCGATTTTTGTCTTCGCGCACTTTGGCAAAGGCGATTTCGTTGATCTTTTCGTCTTTGCGACTCGGTATAAATGCCGCCATACCACCTATGGCATGGGCGCCACGCTTGTGGCAGGTGGCCACTAGTAGTTTGGCGTAGGCGCTCATGAAAGGCACAGCCATAGTTACTTGGGCGCGATCTGGCAGAGCGGGTAGGTCGTCTCTATCGCTGAATTTTTTGATCATGCTGAAGATGTAATCCCAGCGACCAGCGTTGAGGGCCACTATGTGTTCTCTTAGCTCAAAAAGAATCTCTTCCATTTCAAAGGCTGCCAAAATAGTTTCGATTAAAACCGTGGCCTTGATTGTGCCTCTCGGCACACTGAGTCGATCTTGGGCGAAGTGGAAGACTTGGTTCCAGAGTCTGGCTTCGAGGTGGCTTTCTAGTTTTGGTAGGTAGAAGTAGGGGGCTGTGCCGCGCTCTACAAGCTCAGAATGATTGTGATAGAAGTAGAGGCCAAAATCAAAGAGGCTAGCCGAAATTGGCTCGCCGTCTACAACAAAATGCTTTTCGGTGAGGTGCCATCCCCGTGGTCTAATCACAAGTGTAGCTAGTTCGCTTTGCTCTTTTAGTGAGTAAGCTTTGCCTTCGGGGCTGGTGAAAGAGAGCGTTCCTCGTACTGCATCTATACAATTGATTTGGCCATCAATAATGTTCTGCCAGGTGGGGGCCAGTGAGTCTTCAAAATCGGCCATGAACACTTTAGCGCCAGAATTTAGGGCGTTGATCATCATCTTGCGCTCAACGGGGCCTGTGATTTCAACGCGGCGGTCGCTTAGATCGGCAGGAGATGCTGCCACTTGCCAGTCGCCACTGCGCACATTGGCAGTTTGGGGCAGGAAGTCAGGCATGGCCCCTTTGCTTATTTCAAGCTGACGCTCGCTGCGTGCTTCTAGCAGTTTCTTGATGGTGGGGTTGAAGGCGTGGTGTAGGGCTTGGAGGAAGTCTTTAGCTTGAGGTGTGAGAACACGCTCGCTATCAACCTGTTGCTCTGTGCTCATTTCATTGTCTGGGTGCTGCTTTTGCTTAGTAATTGAGCTGTTATCACTGCTGCATTGATTGGCCATTGTTTTTCTACCTAGCATTGTCTTGAGGGCACGGGGCGAGACTGTGTTGCTTTTAGAGGGTTTCCGCTGTCTAGCCTAAAATGATTGCCTGATGACTATATATTGATATATTGATTGACTAAAATCAAGACATCAATATATTAATCTCGGCTTTTGTGTGCAAAATAGATCATTTGCTCAGATGTGTTGATATATTGAATGTGTGTTCAATACATTATTAACCTTGAGAGGTTTCTCGTGGCTGACGTGACCATTTCTACCCTAGATAGGCCTAAAGTGGAAAAAGTAAACAGTGGACTAGACGGCGTTGTCGTCGCTGAGACCGTAGTTTCAGAAGTTGATGGTAAGTTGGGGCGCCTAATCATTAAAGGTGTCGATGCTGAAGCCCTTGGTTTCACCTCTACCTTTGAAGAGACCTGCAGCTTGCTATGGCAGGGGCTGCTTCCCGAGTCATTGACGCTACCTGAAATGAAACAAGCTTTTTACCAAGGCCGCTTGGAAGCATTTGCCTTAGCCAATGAAAATCTCCATCTATTTAAAAGAAGCGAACCGATGGAAGTGCTGCGCACGACAACCAGTCTGCTCAGTGGCGGAACTGAGAAAACAAGCGCTGCCTATATAAAAATTGCGGCAGCTGTTGGTTATTTCGCTGCCACTTGGTCACGAGTGCAGAAGGGCTTAGAGCCCATAGCACCAGATGCCAATTTCAGTCAGGCTGGCGATTTGCTGAGAATGCTTACAGATAAAGTGCCCACTGCAAATGAAATTGCGGCACTCGATACTTATCTGACTACTGTTTCAGACCACGGCATGAATGCCTCTACGTTTACAGCTCGGGTGGTGGCTTCCACTGAATCTGACAATGTCAGCTGTGTTGTCTCAGCCATTGGCGCGCTTAAAGGGCCACTGCATGGTGGGGCTCCTGGTCCGGTTTTAGAGATGCTCAACGAGATTGGTTCGCCTGATAAGGCTGAAGCCTGGCTGGTCAATGAATTAAATCAGGGCAAGCGCATTATGGGTATGGGTCACCGTATCTACCAGGTGCGCGATCCCCGGGCGGCAATCTTTGAAAAAGCTATTAGTCTTCTTGAAGAGCAGGCCGGCGCCAGTAGCGATCGTCTGCTTTTGGCTCGGGCTGTGGAGCGCACAGCTGAGCGCATTTTGGCTGAGCGCCATCCAGAGAAGCCGCTCAAAGCCAATGTCGAATTTTATACAGCTGTGCTGCTTGATACTTTGAAGATACCCCATCAGTCATTCTCGTCAATGTTTGCTGCTGGAAGAGTGGGTGGATGGTTGGCGCATATTGCTGAACAACGGGCTCTTGGTCGCTTAATTCGACCAGCTTCTCGGTACACTGGGAATAGTCCGAATTGAGAATTGAAGTTATGGCTGAACCGGAAGATAAGTTACTGACTGGCGCACAGGCCGCTGAATTTCTTGGAGTTAAGTCGGCAACTTTATACGCATATGCTAGCCGTGGGTTAATTGTCAGTATGCCTTCTGAGAATGCTCGCGAACGTTCATATAAGTTGAGCGATTTGATCAAGTTGAGGCAGTCGGCGCGAGGTTTTAAAAATTCCAAAGACGCTGAGCCAGTATGGACAGGCCCTGTCGTCAAGTCGTCAATTACTGAAATTCGCGAGGATGGCCACCGCTATCGCGGACAGCGGGCCATTGATCTGGCCCAGGCCGATACACCTTTTGGCAAGGTCGCTGAACTATTGTGGGACACACAAGTAAGTAGTGAATCTACATGGCGGCAAACTAAACCATTGAGCATTCCTCGACCACTAAGGGCACTTAGCTCCAGTGACGGTAATTTCCTTGATTTGTTGAAGGTGTTGGTGGCTTGGCTTGAATTGCAAGATCCAATTAGTCGGCAGCTTCTATCTAGCGAAATTTTAGACACTTCACGCCGTCTAATTGTTACTATGGCCATCGCCACTGGTATCAGTGAAAATCAGAAGTATATTATTGAAGGTCCCTTTCCTGTTGCCCAAACTTTATTGGCTGGCCTTACTGGCAAAACATCGCCAGAACAAGCAAGGGCAATAAATTGCTGCTTAGTCTTATGCGCCGATCATGAACTTAATGCCTCAGCACTGGCGGCCAGAGTAGCAGCATCGTGTGATGCCTCTCTCTATTCTTGTTTGCTTAGCGCCCTAGGCACCTTCAGTGGTGCTCTGCACGGCTCTGCTAGCCGCAGGGCAGAGGAGATAGTGACTAATAGTATGCAATACAAGAGCAGTCAAGCGTGGCTGAAAGACTATTTGCGCAATCATCCTAGCATTCCTGGTTTTGGCACTGAATTGTATAATGGTGGTGACCCCAGAGCCAGACTGATGATTGAAGTTGCTCGCAGTATTGCCCCCAAGAACAAACACTTGCAACGTCTATTAGAGTTAGTAGAAGCGGTGCGTGAGCAGTTGTCGGAAGAACCTAATTTGGATGTTGGCCTGGCAGCAATTTCGTATGCATTGGCTCTGCCTACAGGGTCTGGTTCGACCATCTTTGCTATTAGCCGCACGGCTGGCTGGATTGCCCATGCTATTGAGCAGCGTACTTATGGTGCCATTATTCGGCCACGGGCTAAATATATCGGTAAGCTCTAGAGCAGAAGGCTTAGGCTGTGGTTAACAGCGACAAAAAAGTGCAAAGACATCTCGATTTAGTATTCGTATTTCCCGCATGCGACAACACAACTTTGCCACAGGGAGTGCCTATAGTTAAAAGTGTCAATGGAGGATGTTAAATGACTGAGTTTTTTCAATGCAACGACGACGGAGCAAAGCAGGTAGCTGATAATTTAGATAACAATCAAATTTTCTTAGCCAGCCAAAAACTTTTGCAATGCATGAATAACAGCAAAACCACGTCTGAGTCTCTGGGATTTCTGTCCAAAGTGAAAGAAATCGAAAAACCGAATGTAGGTGCTGATCTTACTGTCCGAGTGCAGAGCCAATACGTCCATTCAGAAATCCTCAACCTGCCTGGTTTCGAAATTGATTGAGATTGTGATTGTGAACTGTGGCCTATAGAAAACGCTGAAAAGGCCTTTGTATACACCTAGCAGAAAGGATCAAGACGAATCTTGACCCTTTCCCTCTGTGTTCAGGCTAGTTGCTTGAACTATTGATTAGCGTTGATTCCAATCACCACGACCGCCTGAGCGGTATTCGCCACCGTATGTTAGTCCGGTTGTGATTTGAGTGTTCAATCTATCCATATCGGCAGTCAGACGTACAACATCAGCTGCTGGCAGAGTGGCAGTTGGGCTGTAGGCTGCAAGCGAATAGCCGATTCTGTCTAGCTCGCGGCGAAGATTGCGAGCGCTGCGATAGGAGAGTTTTCCACTGGCACTATTCTGATCAATCTTAGTTTGTAGTTCATTCTTGCGAGTGATTAGAGCTTGCAGGGGGTTGCTAGCGCTGCGGTCAATTTTTGCGCTTAAGCGATTTAGATCGGCCAGTATGCGATCAGCTTCGGCTTTATCTAAATTGCCACCCGATTGACGGAATGCTGCTTCAACAGAAGCAATCCATGCCAGGCTAGCGCTTAGTTTTTGACCATCAAATCGCTTGATTTTTCCGCTGGCAACGCCTAGATCAATTTTGCTTTTGAGTTCTGTTTGCTTGGTATTGATTTCAGGATATTGCACAGCAATGGGGTCAAGCTTTTCTTTGATTTCAGAAGTGATGCTTTCCAAGCCCTGCTGCAAGACATTTAACTCAGAAGAACTCAGTCTGCCATCAGCGCGGTAAGACGCTTCGAGTTGTTCTAGCCGGGTGTAGTCGGCGCGCAAGTCGGCAGCTTCAACAGCATCTAAGCGACCATTTGCTGCACCATCATCAATTCTCTTGAGCACATTACTTTGACGCATGTCAAAATCGCGGCCATCTCTGTCGCCGTATCTATCTCTATCGCCGTATCTATCTCTGTCGCGGGACCAGCCGCCTGAGTATTGACCGCTGCCATAGTTAGAACCAGAGCCGGTAGAATTGTTCAAAGAAACCGTAATGCGTTGGTCGAGGTCTTTCAAGCTTGTTGCTAATGAAAGCGTTTCTTCTAGTTGCAGACCGTTAGCTCTTGCTGCACTTTCTTGATTGGCAATGCGATTTGATTCGGCTTTAAGTTGCTCGTACTCAGTTCTAGAAACTCGACCAGCGGCTATACCGTCGTCAATTCTCTTAGCTTGAGCTGCCTGTTGGCCATCGATACCGGGCCAAGCTTGTGTGTCACGGTTGTTGGCCGTGATATTTCTCTTTAGTTCATCGATTTGCTGGTTTAGGCGATTAGTCTCGTCGAACGATAGTGTTCCGTCAGCCTTGAAGTTGTTGCGATCACTTAGGACCCGATTGTATTGATTAGTTAGTGAACGGGCTTCATCAATAGTTAGGCGACCAGTTGTAAGATTTTTTGTGATGCGCTGTTTGACGTCGGCGAGGCTGGCATCGAAGTTGTCTACGTTAGTTGTTACTGAGGCACCAAATGTGGTGTTTGTGCTAGATGACAAGCCGAGCATTTGATTTAGTGAAGTTTCAACTTTGTTCAATTCAGCATTCAATGTTGCTGTTTCAATGGCATCAAGTTGACCGCCAACGCGGTTGGCGCGGTAGCCGGATTCCAGAGACTTGATGCGGTCAAGCTGTGACTTCAAGTTTTGAGTGTCTATGGTGCTCAATTTGTTGGCATTGATAGCGTCGATAATTCTGTTTGTAATTTGAGTGTCACGTGCTGAGATTGAATCAGTACTTGTGACACCTGTTTGTGGAATTAAAAGGGTTCTGAACATATCGGTCCATTGATTAGACCAAGCTGGTTGAGCACATGACAATACAGAGATCGACGAGGCGATCAGCGCAGTCTGCACAAAAGACTTATTTGCCAACATAATTTCTCCTAACTAACCGAATCGTCTGCAATCGCAGCGGTTAGAGATCAAGCTCTCTTCCGAATGCAGCTGCCGATTACCAATTTTACAGCCCCTCTGTTTAGTTCGGCTGATTACGATCAATTGACTTAACCAAGGAGTGTTTGGTTCCTGCTTTAGTTAGTTAATTTGGTGCGCATGTTCAGTTTGTGTGTTGAACATGATGAGGCATAGGCTTTACTCCGTTCATTGACCGGAATGAAAGCTCGCGTTGGTTGATAGCTGCCGTATGACTTGATTAGAAGAGATCCGCCAGCCACAATCAGCACCGTAAGGAAAAAGCAAATGTATGAGTTGAAATTGAAAATGTGAAAGCCATTCGAACGATCGTGGCCAAACAACCAGCCAAAGAGCAAATCGAATACCAGTCGGAAAATTGAAAAGCCAAACATATGAAATCTCTATTCTCGATACAATCAGTACTTTGTTATCCTAATTGTTTCCGCTTGACAGCTGCGCCTTTTTAACTAGGTCTTAAGGTTGGCAAGATTTCCGCTTATCTGGAAATAAAAACAATCAAAAAAGGAAAGGTTGCCCGAAACCTTTCCTTTTTCTTTGCTCGTTCCTAACTTGTGTGTGGTGTGTTGGGAGGAGCGATATGTATTCTAGAGTTTTTACTTCTAGTTTCAACTTCTAAATTCTAAATTGCAGACTACCATTAAGGTCCAGTATGAAGCCTATAGCTAACTTGCCCCCTTGTTCTTAGTGTCAAACTCTGAAGATTTTGGTTTCGGCGGCAGCGAAAGCTGGTTTGCCTCAACCACAGGAGTAATTCGGTTCGCGCCATGCTTATCGGTCCAATGGTCCAAAGTAAGCTTGCCCGAGACGGTCACCTGATTACCTTTTGCCAAATACTTGGAAGCAAGTTCCGCTAACTTACCCCAGGTTTCAACCCTGTAAAAGTCGGCAGTGGCGGTATTTTCCTTATTTGGATCATTTCCGTCAGATCTGTCAGACTTATCACCATCTGTACTTCTTACACTTGAATTGCTTGCTCCTGATTTATTTGCCGCTGACCTATTCGCTCCATTTACTGCTACAACCAAGGTCGTTTTTATTCTGCCGCTCGAGAATTGAATTTGTTCAGGAGCTTTTACCAGGTTCCCCACCAGTGATACATTGGCAAGACTCATAAATCACCTCCGCTAGTTTCTAGCTTTCGTTAACAACTTGGGTGGGGGAGATTCGAAAATAATACCAACCATACAAACGTATGTCAACATATTTCTGTCCGGTGTTTTGAAAGAGTGCAGGGATCTCAAGTGTCGATAAGCAAGATAAAGTCCTGTTGCGGCAATTGGGGCCCTTACAATAAAAGGGTGAATCTGGGGGAACATAGTTAAAGGTTTGCAGGAGACCTGTGGTGACCGATTCGACCGATCCTTGGTTTAAGCGCTATAGATGGCTACAGATGCTTGGTACTGGCGGCATGGGTGTTATCTACTTGGCCGAAGATTCTGCTGCCGGTAATTCCTCCTGCGTTGTAAAGCAGCTAAACAGTAAATACGCCGATCCAGAAGAGCGGTCTGAGGCAGTAAGGCTGTTCAAACGTGAAGCTTCTCTATTGAAAAGCTTGAATCATCCAGGTGTCGTGCGCTTCTTTGACAGCTATTCAACCGAAGATGGCAAGCACTATCTGGTCATGGACTATGTTCGCGGCAGCTCGCTTGAGTCGGTTATTAACGACTTTGGTGCTTTCAACGACGACGATACAGTCAAAGTTGGCATTCAAATATGCGAAGTCTTGGAATATTTGCACGACCAAGAGCCTCCGATTATTTATCGCGATCTCAAACCCAGTAACTTGATGCTGACGCCCGAAGGACAGATAGTATTTATCGACTTTGGCATCGCCAGAACTTTTATGCCTAAAGAATCGGCAACAAGAGTAGTGACGGCCGGCTATTCGCCACCCGAGCAGTATTTTGGTAAGCCAGAGACTAGAAGCGACCTCTATGCTCTCGGTGCCACCATCGGCCACCTGCTTACTGGGGTAAGACCTAAGCCGCTAACTGCAAGTCAGCCCAGTCAACATCGGGCCGACGTTCATCCTAATTTAGATATGTTGGTGAAGCAGCTTACTTCGCACAGCCCTGAAGATAGGCCAGCAACAGCGAGGCATGTACGGCATACTCTTTATCGTATTTATCAAGAGATGCACGCTGAGTTTGAAATTCCCGATGAAGTGTTCTTGCAGCGCTCCAACAGCACAAAAGAAGAGCAGTTTATTTCGCAGAAGATCATGAAGTCAGGTATGGCTGCTGCCGCTAGTGCACTGCGCCAAGAGCAAGATAATGAGCGCAAGAGACAATCGGCTTCTGTTAGTTCAGGAAGGGCCAGCTTCGATCGTCTGCGGGCATTTGGTAATCGTGATCCTAATCCGTCGTCTGCCCGTAACCCCAAGATTTCGCAATCACAAAAGAATAGTGCACTTAAGGCTAAAACAGGCTCTCAAAGAAGTTCTTCGCAATCTAATCAGAGAATTTCGGCCAGCGATAATCAACAAGTTTCGCGTCCGCAAATGAAATCTGTGCGCGATTTAAAACCTGAGCGCAAGGGCTTCTTGGCCAAAATTCTTAGCTGGTTTAGAAGGTGAGAGGCCTTCGAGTACAACTGAGCCTGGCTCTTATTCTCGGCTGCAGTAGCGTTTTGGGTAACGCATTTAGTAATGCTTGTTTCGCCAGTGATTGGCAGACGTTCTCTGATCCAGCGCACGAATTTACTATTGATATGCCTGCGCCTGTCATTACCTCAATTGATAGTTCTCACTTGCCTCAATATGAATCAAAAGATGGAGAGTGCAGTTACACAGTCAGTGTCGCCCAGCGCTCGAAGTTAAGTGAGGATAAAGAGATAGAAATCTTTGCCAGTGAGTTGGCCGATACCTTTGAACGCAGCATGAAGAAGTCTGGCTATCCCACGGTGCGTTCAGTTGATGAGAAAGTAGCTGGTGCAAATTGGCGCGGCAAGCTCTATCAATTTGATAAACCTGATGGTTCGAAAACCACTATACAAGTATGTGTTGAAGACAAGCACAACATCATTCTGTATGTCTTTGGCGGCGCTTTAGAGCAGCCAAAGACTGTTCGTTTCCTGAATTCACTTGAAGTGCACTAGCTAAAGCACTGTCTTCAGTGGTCAATATATTGGCCGCTGCTGCTGCCGTTATTATTTGTCCAGGCCAGCACTTAGCAAGATGCGCTCTACCAGCTGATCGTAAGAGATACCGGCTACTTCAGCCATGGCTGGCAAGTCGGAGGTATCAGTCATTCCTGGCAGTGTATTCACTTCTAATATGTATAGCTTGCCGTCATGACCTGCAATCATGTCTACGCGAGCGTAGCCACTGCAGTTAAGGGCTCTGAAAGTCTTCTTGGCTAATTCTTGAGCCTCGGCAGTGCGAGCTTCTGATAGTTCGGCTGGCAAGACAAATTCGGTCATGCCTTTGGTGTATTTAGCTTCGTAGTCATAGAAGCCAGCTTTACTCTTGGGCCTAAGTTCAAGAATTGGCAACGCAACTAGTTGAGTGCCTGTGTGAGCTAATACGGCTGAGCCATTACTATGGCTGTTGCTGCCAGTACTAGTGCTACTCACTGAGCCAGCAACAGCATGGCTTTCTTCTAGAACGCCAATGGTTATTTCTTGTCCGCTAACAAAGCCTTCGACAATGGCACCACCAAATTCTCTTAGGGTGTCTTTGACACAGCCGGCTAATTCACTGACATCTTCAATTTTAAATACACCAACTGATGAGCCTTCGTTTAATGGCTTTACCATCACCGGTGGTGCGGGCAAAGTTTTGATGAATTGATCAAAGTTATCGCTTTCATGCTCTTCAATAACATAGCTAGACGGAAAGGGCAGCCCCTGAGCGGTCAAAACACGCTTAGTTAGAGGTTTATTCATGGCTAGAGCAGACGAGAGCACTCCAGAACCAGTATAGGGCAGCTTCATTAGCTCTAGTAAGCCTTGCACTGTGCCGTCTTCACCATACTTGCCATGGAGGCAAAGAAAGGCAATCTCTACCGCATTCTCTTTCAAGTCTTCTGTGAGGTTTTCGCTGACATCGATGAGAACAGTATTTTTGTATCCCAGTCTGAGCAGAGCGTTGTAGCAATTTTTGCCTGAGCGCAGCGAGACTTCGCGCTCATTGGAGAGGCCACCGTAAAGCACGCCTACCACGGTTTCCTTGGTTATTCTTGGTGCTGTCTTCACTGTTTATTCTCCACTACTGTCTTTTTATGCCAGACGCTTAATTGGTCGTCTGTGAATGTTCCCATGGTCTTCCATTCTGGTACTAAATCCAACTTAAATTTGTCGTGTACACGCTCTTGCATGCGCTTCATCAAGTTAATCACTTCGTCAGAGGTGGCGCCACCTAAATTGACGATGAAGTTAGCATGAATAGAAGATACGGCGGCGTTTCCCTCTTTTAAATCTTTTACCCCGGCTTGGTCGAGCAAGAAGCCTGCGGCCTTGTCAGGAAGTGGATTCTTAAAGGTACTGCCAGCGTTCGGAAAGCCTAGAGGTTGAGTCTTGAAACGATAGTCTTCGTTGTGTTTGGTGCGCTTTTCAATTTCTTCTGGTACATCAGAAGGCATATTGAATTTGGCGGAGAGTACAACATGTCTCGCTGGGTCAAGGATGCAGCGGCGATACTGAAAAGCCATATCATCACTGCGCATTTCGCTGACATCACCAGTGAGGCTATCGAGCACCTGGGCGCTGTCGAAAATTGCTGATATTGAGCTGCCGTGAGCACCAGCATTCATAATCACAGCACCTCCTACGGTGCCAGGAATACCCACGGCAAATTCTAGACCGGCCAGACCTTTTTGCGCTGCATGCTTGGCTAAATGAGGCAGTCTAGCTCCAGCCTCTGCTTCAAGCAGACCAGAATCTAGAATGCGGATGTTCGTCATTTGAGTGGTGCGTATTACTGTTCCTTTATAGCCCTGGGAGGAAATCAGTAAATTTGAACCGCCACCAATGACATACCAAGGCTGATTGGCTGCTTTTAATTCAGCCACCAAGGCCACGAGTTCTTCGACATTTTGCGGATGACACAACCGCTCAGCATCACCACCAATTTTTAGGGTGGTATAGCGGGCTAGTGGTGCGTTTTGTACATCTTCCATAATGACGCTATTGAAGTAAAGGAAGCAATTGGCTGCCCACATTGGTGACGTCACCGGCACCAACCGTTAGAAGCAAGTCGCCGGGTTGAAGATAGGGAATAAGTTTGGCTGCAAGTTCAGTGGTGGGGCCAGAAAGATGATGGGCATTGTCATGCTTAATTGCTTTGACAAAATGCTCAGAATCAATCCCTTCAATTTTGCCACCACGGGCGATATAGACATCGGCCAAAAGTACCAAATCGGCTTCAGTAAATGACTCGCTGAACTCTTGCCAGAGATCGCGTAAGCGGGCTGGTTGGTGAGGCTGGAAGAGGCAGACTACTCGTCCTCTTTCTTTGCCTTGAGTGGTGCGGGTAACGCGCAGATATTCTTGAGCAGCCTTAAGGGTGGCAGTAACTTCAGTCGGATGGTGAGCATAGTCGTCAACTACTGTAATGCCGCCCTTCTCGCCAATCATCTGGAAGCGTCTATCGACACCTGCAAACGTAGAGAGAGCTGAGCTTACTTCATCAAATGATTTGCCTAGCTCCATTGCCACAGCGACTGCTGCTAGAGCATTCATCTTATTGTGTTCACCCGGCACTTTCATGGTCATCGAACCAAGCAGCTTGCCCGCTTTGTAAACCTGCATCTCAAAGCCTGGCAGGCTAGTCATTCCATAGTCTGGGCCGTATTGAGGCTGAGCAGCAGAGCTATTCTGGCTGTTAGAAGCAATCTGGGTGCCATATGTAACTATTTTTGCCTTAACCACCTCAGCAGAGGCGCGCTCAAGCAAGTCACGACAACCTTTGTCGTCGGTACAGATGATACTCATCGCTTTGGTTTGGCTGAGAAACTTGACCATGGTGGTAAGTATTTGATCTAGCCCACCAGGATAATTCTCTAAGTGGTCTGCTTCTATATTTGTAATTACTGAAATGTGTGGGAAAGAGCGAATATGGGTGCCATCAGACTCGTCTGACTCGGCGACAAAATAACCACCCTGGCCCAGTCTTGAATTGGAGCCAATGTGGTGGAAAATGCCACCGACAACAATTGATGGATCAAGACCGCATTCGATTAGGGCCTGGCCGACCATGGCTGTAGTTGTGGTCTTGCCGTGGGTGCCGGTTATGGCAACCATTTTGTCACCTTCGGCTAGATATGCCAAAAGCTCGGAGCGGTGCCAAACAGGCAAGCCTTTGCGCTTAGCTTCTTCTAGCTCTGGATTGCCATCAACAATGGCAGTAGAGATGATAAGAGCGCCAGCAGAGGCGAGATTTTCAGCTTGATGGCCGATGAATATTTCGGCACCCATTTCTTTGAGTTCTTCGGTAATGTGGCTGGCTGCCTTGTCTGAGCCTGAAACTTTGTGGCCACGTTGCAGCAAAATGCGAGCGAGGGCCGACATGCCGATGCCGCCGATACCAGCTAGGTGCACGGGGCCGGTTATCTTGTGTAAGTCGACGGTGGTTGATTGCGAAGTGATGGTTTGCGGTCTCAAGCTGGAAGTAAGGGAAGAATCAAGGTGCGCTTGCGGTTGCGCATTCGAAAAAACACCAACGTCTACTTCCATTTAGGGTCTCTCCGCCTCTCTATATTGGAGTGCTATATTTCCGTATATGCAAAATTGCTACATCCTGCATCCCGACTGGATTTTGGCACAAAAAAAGGAGCTCCAGCCACATTACTATAGCGGGAAACTCCAAAAAGAAACAGAACTGAGGCATTGCTCTCAGTTCTGTTTTCGAATTCTATTTTTTAGGTTGAAGCTTAGCCAGTTTCAACGCCATGCGTGACTTGCGACGGTTAGCTGCGTTCTTGTGGAGAACACCTTTGCTAACGGCTTTGTCGATGGTCTGGAAAGCTAGGCTGAGGGCTTTAGAAGTATCTTCTGGATTTTTTGCTTCAAGAGCATCTTCTACCTTAGTACGGGCGCTACGCATGGTAGATTTCCAGAATCTATTGCGAACGTTATTACGCTCGGCTACGGCTACTCTCTTGATCGCTGACTTAATATTAGGCACGGTTCTCTTTTCTCGCCAAAAACACTATATATATACGTTCGATACAACTTTGTATTGCCCCCAAAGAATAACACATGCCTTGGGCTGAGGTGTTCAGCTGGGGGCATGTGTTTCTCAAGTGCTTAATAATCTTCGGTTAATATCACTATTTCTTGGCGAAATTGTCCAAGCTGGCCTTGTCATAAGCTAGAGGGAAGTAATCTTTCCACTGCTCCATGACGTTCTTGCCGCCATGCTCTTGAGTCAAGAGCTTCTGGCCTTCTGCGCTGCTATTGAGGCTCTTAATTTTCTCTTGGGCGCTATCGGCTAGGTTGGCAGTTACTGCCTGCTCAAGCTTAGAACCGGTCTTGTCGCCAGCCTTGTCGCCGGCAGCCTGGTCTAACTTGTCAGCAGGTGCAGCTGGCGCATCAGGTGCATTCAACACCTTGTCGGCAGCCTTTGGCGGCTGAGCTATTTGTGCGTCCGCGAGAAGATTTTTGCCAGTCTCCTCTTTCAAGTTATCCACTTTATGATTAGCTGGATTCTCAAATTGTTCGCCGTTAGCCATGATTTTGTCCTTTTTTGCCAGCCCAAAAGTTTTGGGAGAGAGAATATTAGGTTTAGTAACACCGATTGGGGAGTGTTCGGAGGGCAGTGACTTTAGACTTTCGAGGAGTTGCAAGGTCGTTCACTGCTTATGTTATGAATTTACGCTCTGGGCACCCCACCGTCAATGTGGTTTCTACGTAGTCTCTCTTTAATATTCCTCATGAAAACCCTGGCGAGTGCCACAGGTGCCCAAAGCTTGAAAACAGCTAGTTGACCTTGTAATCGAACTGATAGCGAATTTGCACATGTTTTGGCGCCCCTTTTGGCAGCGGTGCCAGTGGCGAGGCATCCTTCAAAGCTTGTAGGGCAGATTTGTCTATTTCGGCACTGCCGCTGCTTTCTACTAATTCAGCTTCAGTTATGCGGCCGTCGCGCAGTATAGAGAACACCGCTACGACCTTTTTTTGGTCGAAACCCTTAGGAGAGGCCCATTTTGCCTGAATAGACTTTTTCATGGTTGCCATGTATGGGGCAAAGTCGACATTAGAGCCGTCACTGTCATCATCTTCATCAGAGCTGTCATCTTGGGTCGGGTGGGTCTTTTGCGCTGCTTTTAATGCTTGGCTGCCTGTCGTCGAAGCCTGTTGCTGCTCTGACTGCAAAAGCTGGTCGATTTTGCTTTGGGGATTGGTCGGATCCGGCATTTCTTGCATCCTGCGGGCGGCAATTGCCAGTTCAGGATTGGTCACTTCGAGATTTTCTATGGAGTGGCCAATGTGAACATTGGCTGATGAGAAAGCAGTGTTCTTTATAGGAATGCCAAAGGCAACTTTAACTAGTTCAGGGTTTTCAGGATTGGTCAGAAGACCAGGCTTTTGCCTCAAGCCGGCAGATTTGCCAGGGCTTGGCTCGGCCGCTCCTTCTTTTTCCATCGATTCAGATATAAAACCGGCGACAGTCTCGATCGGCAGCATGCCGCCGCCAGCTTTGACTCCTTCGTTCAAGTACTCAACAAAGCTCGTGCTATTAGAGAGTTTGGCTTCTTTTGATTGCAGGAGGTTGAGGTCCGCCGCCAAGATTGTAGTTTGAGTTTCGACTGCCATCTTTTTAAGCATTTCACTGAGGCCGCGAGGGTATTTCTCAGCCACCATACTAGCTAGCGAATTTGTCAGAGTAGTATCGAGCAGGCAAACTATGTTTTTAGATTGGGTTCTTCTATGAACTTCTCCAAGCATTCCCGCAAGCGATGTTGCTGTCTTTTCTTTCTCAGCGTCAGAGCCGTCGGCACCAAAGAGAAGCAAGTCATTTTGGGCATCGTTGGGGCTAGATTTCATACAGACGTAGATAACAATTAGATCGTTAGGCAATGCTTTTTTGATCAGCCAATCTTCACATACAGCTTGAGCAAGATTGGCTTTATTGGCCTTATCTTGGGTGACAACTAGCACATGGTCGGGGGCAAAACGGCCGACAGCAGGGTCAACCAAAACTTTGGCCAATTTCAATACATTACTGGTGGCATATTTGACATTGCCGATGGCGCTGTCGTTGTAGCGCCCTACTCCAATTAAAACTGCCCATTTGTCACGAATGCTAGGCACTACTGGCTTGGCTGGTTTTGGCGTAGCTACTTGTTTCAGTTGCTTGATCTGTTTGATCACTTTCAGTTGCATCGGCGCACTGAGGGCTTCTGCCGCGAACAATAGGGGGCAAAGTGATGCTAGTGCCGCCATAAATAAAACAGTGGATTGATATTTCATAGTTGCTAAAGTTTAGCGCCTTTTATGATCAGGTGAAGGGCTACTCATAAGACTTCAGGCGAAATCTACAGAGATCAAAGTAATGCAAATTGCAATAGGGTAGCTTCAAAGTGGTTTGGCTTGCTAGCAATTGGCAACAGTATATGTAATCAATCAATTTCGGTAGGTACGATCGCTGGCTCAATTCTATCTCTCGTAACCATCGGTGGTGCAATAAGTATTGGTCGATGGAGCAATTGGATTATTTTGCATATCCTCTCAATATTGGTGTCATCAAGGTATGGCTTGAGTTTTTCAAGAAGTAGATTGCATATAGAAAACTGGCACTTCGCTATTACGTTGAGTTCTCTCGAAAAGGTCTTCGTAAAGTGAGTTATTACAAAACCAAGAAAGAAAAGCGCGAAAGAGGGTGAGTGCTTTTACGGTAAGCCTCTGATTCGTTTGAGCAGCAAGGGAGAGACACTTTTTGCCTGAGAGCAAGTTGCTCTGCTTAAGCTAGTCAATTAAATTACTTACAGCTGTAGATAACCTGTTCAAAACTTTTCTTGCCAAGTGTAGATAGCTTAACTGCATTCAAAGATAAAATGCTCTAATACTTGTCTGTCTGGGTGTTTCCACCGCCGCCTATTTTTTGAACAAGTAGAGATCGAGGGTTGTCAACGTGTCGGGAAAGTTGTTCATAATAGGAACTCCAATTGGAAATCTGGCAGATATATCTCCGCGTGTAATTGATGCTCTCAGTACATGCGATTTGATATTGGCAGAAGACACAAGAATATCGATCAAGATACTCAATCATCTTGGTTTGAAGAAGCGCATGCTCAGTTGCCATAAATTCAATGAGCATGAGCGTTTGCGCCTGCTTGAAGAAATCAATAACCAATCACAAACAATTGGCCTTATAAGTGATGCTGGAATGCCCTTGATTAGCGACCCAGGCCATCCTGTTGTCGAGAGCGCCATTGCTCTTGGAATGACTATTCTTCCCATTGCCGGCCCATCGGCTTTTGTCTTGGCTCTAGTTGGTAGCGGCTTGCCTCTTGATCGCTTTTGCTTTGAGGGTTTTTTGCCTGATAAGCAAGGGGAGCTAAATACCAAGGTGCAGGCATTGGCCAAAGAAACACGTACCACTGTCTACTATGTTTCGCCACACAAAGTAGAGCGCACTCTTGAGGTGTTTTTAACTCATTGTGGCGAACGTAAGGCTTGCCTGGTAAGGGAGTTGACTAAGTTGCACGAAGAGTTCATTCGTGGCACTCTGGCTACAATTCTTGACCACGTCAAAGGGCAGCAGGTTCGGGGCGAGTGTGTGCTGGTTCTGGGGGGCTGCGAAAATCAAGTTGAAGACATGAGCGATTGGCTTACTAATGACGAGAAAAGAGAGAAAGTGCATTCATATATAAATGATGCCTTACAGTCTGGTGTAAAACTATCCAGAGCCTGTGCTGAAGCGGCAAAAGAGTTCTCGATATCTCGATCAGATATCTATCGGGATGCTCTAGCCAGAGACTAGACTTCTGCCATAATGCACTGCGTTCATTCTTTAAGGTATCAATCATGGCCGAACCTGTCTCGCTGGTAGAAGCACTCACTCTTGGAGTTGTCCAGGGCCTAACTGAGTTTTTGCCAATTAGCTCAACTGCCCATTTGCGCGTGGTGCCAGCTCTTTGTCACTGGCAAGATCCTGGGGCCGCTTATAGTGCAGTGATTCAGTTGGGTTCTGTAGTGGCTGTATTGGCTTATTTCTTCAAAGATTTGGTTAGTATCGCCACTGGTGCACTTGCTGCTATTAAGAACAAAGACTATGGCGACCGAGATTTGCGCATGGTCGGTGCCATTGTTGTCGGCACAATTCCTATTTGTGTTATTGGTCTTTTGCTCAAGCCAGTGCTAGAGCAAGACAATGGCCCCTTGCGCTCAATTAATGTCATAGCTTGTGCCTCAATTGTGATGGGGCTGTTGCTAGTTGTGGCCGAGAAATTTGCTAAACACGTGCGCGGCCTTGATGACATTACTGGTAAAGACGGCGCCCTAGTTGGTTTAGCGCAAGCAATTGCCTTGATTCCTGGCTGCTCTCGCAGTGGCTCTACTTTGACTATGGCTATGCTCTTGGGTCTGAAGCGAGCTGAAGCAGCGCGTTTTAGCTTCTTACTTGGAATACCGGCTGTTACTCTAGCTGGATTGCTTGAGTTGTATCACATGGTCAAAGATGGATTGAGCACCGATTCAACAGGTCTGACTAGTCTTGTCGTTGGCTTGGTATCGTCTACGGTGGTGAGCTATTTATCTATTGCTTGGCTGATTCGTTATTTGCAACAGCACAATACTTGGATATTTGTCGGCTATCGCTTGATTTTTGGCGTTTCACTTTTGATTTTGTCAATGACAGGCAATATTCACTAAGTTAGCTCAAGAACAGAGATACCAAGCGATTTAACGGCGCACAAACTCAATTACTTTTTTCTGCTGATTGATTGTGTATTCGTAGCCTTGCCAAAACGGCTGGCCGAGTAGAGGAAGTTCAGTATGGCCGGTCTCAGATACGGCTACTGATAGGTCTGTACGATCAATAGGTCCGAGTCTTGCCCTTCTTATTGTAAAGGTCTTAATTTCTCCTGAACCGGAAACGCCGGTTGACATCCCGGTGGCGGCGTCCTCAGGTATATCTACACCATATTGTTTGGCTTGGGCTGAGCTATGGAAAGCGATGCCACTAAGAGTATTGCCTGTGTCGAACATAAAAGGGTTTGTTTTGCCGTTGATTTCAACATTGACGATAATGCGACTGCCAGCCTGCCTAAAGGTGTAAGGCACTTCATAAGCATTGCGGTTAGCTCCTGTGCTATAACCCCGCTGCTTGAAGTGAATGCGCTTGGCGCTTGGATCTATGGTGTATTCAAAGGCTCCAAAATAGGTTTGTCCAAGAAGTGGATCAGCATGATTGGTTTCCATTACCTTCACTGGTACCGTTCTCTCGACTGGTCCTACTTTGACTTTCATAGGCACAAGCCAGGCGGCTGTGAAGCCCGCTGTTGATGAGCCACCAGATTCAGAATTGGCCTTTCCTCTAGGGGCCTCTACACCAATTTCTTCTAATTGATTCTTTCCGATAGTTACCGTCGGTGCACCTGTGTCAAATATCATTTTTACACGGCGTCCGTTTAAATCAACGTCTACCCAAACACCATGCTCGCCTGGACTACAGTAGACATCCCATTCCATTGGTATGCTGGGGTCAAGTTTTGTCGACGTTGAAGCCGATGCCATTGTGTTATAGCTTGCCACCCCTGCCGAACCTGAACGAGATGAACCAGAGCTTGATGAAGTGGAGCCTGACTGGCCGCCCGAAAAAGTCGGGTCGATTTGTCGAAGAGCAGCCGCGGCATAGCCGCCTAGTTGGTGGTTAGGCGCCAGTGTTGCTACTTGCCGGTAGAAAATCTTGGCCTTGCCCATATTGCCCAGGGCTTGGCAGGCAAGGGCATCGTAATACAGAGCGTAGACGTCTTGCGGGTAGACCGTTAGGTGTTGATCTAATAAAACACCAGCATCTTTGAAGTTCTTGGCGTTATAGAGCTTGATGCCTTGGTCGCGCTTGTTCTCAACTGCTTCAGCACTTAAGCAATTTACACCGCTTATGCTGCAAGCTAGAGCTGTGACAAAAGCGGGCACAACTTTTGATAATTTTGCAGCGACCAGTTGGGCAATTGTTTTCTTCATCTGATCGCCTGCTCTCTTCTTACCGAAATGCTACTAGAGACTGCAACTAAAATCTGGAATTAAGATCTGGAACTAAGATCCGCCGCTACAAACTATGAAGCCTATAGAACAGCGTTTTCTCTGTAGGCGCCCCACACTTCTTTCATAGCGTCGCAAATTTCACCTAGTGTGGCGTAAGCTTCAACTGCTTCCATTAAGAATGGGAACGAATTTTTGCCGTCGCGCATACCTTGCTTGAGAGCAACCAAGCTATTTTCAACACGGGCACTATCGCGGCGCTCTTTCAAGGCCTTGATGCGAGCCAGTTGTCTCTCTTCGTATTCAAGGCCGATTTTTAACACTTCAATTTTGGCCCCTGGAGCTTCTTCTTTGAAGCCAGTAAGGCCAACAAAGACACGGTCGCCCGATTGCATTTTCTGTTCAAATTTATAGGCTGAGTCGGCTATTTCTTTCATGAAGTAGCCCTTCTCGATACCAGCAATGACACCACCAAGTTCTTCAATCTCTTTGAAGTATTCGTTGGCGCCGCGCTCCATCTCATCAGTGAGCCACTCAACATAGTACGAGCCAGCTAGAGGGTCAGAAACGTTAGCTACACCAGTCTCGTAAGCAATAATTTGCTGGGTGCGAAGAGCAATGTGAGCTGCTTTTTCGGTTGGCAGACCAAGCACTTCATCCATTGAATTGGTATGCAGCGATTGTGTGCCACCAAGCACACCAGCAAGAGCTTCGATGGTGGTGCGAATAATATTGTTTTCTGGTTGAGGAGCAGTCAGGCTGCATCCCGCTGTTTGTGTGTGGAAGCGGAGCTTGAGTGAACGCTCGTCGGTAGCGCCGTAATGATCGCGCAGACGCTTGGCCCAAATTCGGCGAGCGGCGCGGTATTTAGCAATTTCTTCAAAGAAATCAATGTGAGCATTGAAGAAGAATGAAAGACGTGGCACGAAATCATCGAGCTTAAGACCGGCCTCAAGGCCAGCGTCAACATAGGCAAAGCCATCAGCAAGTGTGAAAGCCAACTCTTGAACGGCAGTAGCGCCAGCTTCGCGAATGTGATAACCCGAAACTGAAATGGTGTTCCATCTTGGAACATTTTCTGTGCAGAAAACCATCATGTCTTGAATAAGTTTTAGTGCTGGGCGAGGTGGAATCAAATATGTCTTTTGTGCTGTGTACTCTTTGAATATGTCGTTTTGCAGAGTGCCGTTCAAAAGCTTCCAGTCAAAGCCGCGCTTGCGAGCATTGGCTAAGAACATGCAGTAGATGATTACCGCTGGACCGTTAATGGTCATAGAGGTTGAAATTTTGTCGAGAGGAATGTCTCTATATAGAATCTCGATGTCTTCAAGTGAATCAATTGCTGCGCCGCAAACGCCAACTTCACCGTGTGACTTTGGATTGTCTGAGTCGAGACCCATAAGAGTTGGCAAATCGAAGGCTGTCGAGAGACCGGTTTGACCAGTGGCGAGCAAATACTTGAAGCGGGCGTTTGTTTCTTCAGGTCCACCAAATCCAGCAAATTGGCGCATGGTCCACATTTTGCCGCGGTACATGGTGTCGTGGATGCCGCGGGTGTAAGGGAACAGGCCGGGATCGTTTAGAGCTGTTTTGTAGTCAAAGTCTTTGATATCTTCAGGCGTGTAGACAGCTTTAAGAGGAATGCCAGAGAGGGTCTCAAAAGTTTTCTCGACTTTTGGCTCTTTCTTACTTAGTTCCTTGACCATGAACTTCCCTCTTTATCTTTGATTGTTTGTTTGTTCTTTCAGACTTTGATCTTTTAATTAGTACTGAAGCCCACGCTGAGCAATTAAGCTATTATTGCCGCTTAGCCGCTCTTTAGCCGCTTATGCAGTAATTCTTTCATAAATTCTCTCATAATTCATTCTTGAGCAAAGGGGAAATTCCAAATGACCACCACCGCGGGCACTTCTACTGGCAGCTCTAAAGCTATTACTTCTGGAGCCGAATTGGTCAAAGCGATTCTTGCCTCTGAGCAGGCCATCACTGTGCGCGCGCCCCATGGCGACAAGCTAGTCACTAAAGGCTGGGTGCAAGAAGCTGCTCTGCGCATGCTGCTCAACAACCTTGATCCTGATGTGGCTGAGCGTCCAAATGATTTGGTTGTATATGGTGGCTCGGGCAAAGCAGCGCGCAACTGGCCTTGTTTCAAAGCGATAGTGAAAGCTTTGGTTGGTCTTGAGAATGATGAAACTTTGCTCATTCAATCGGGCAAGCCTGTTGGAATTTTCAAAAGTCATCTCAATGCTCCGCGGGTCTTAATTGCCAATTCCAATCTTGTTGGTCACTGGGCTACCTGGGAGCACTTCCGCGAACTCGATAAAAAGGGCTTGATGATGTTCGGCCAAATGACCGCGGGCTCTTGGATCTACATTGGTACCCAGGGCATTCTGCAGGGTACTTATGAAACCTTTGCCTCTCTTGCTCGCAAGCATTTTTCTGGCACTCTCAAAGGTCGCATTGTTCTTACCTCTGGTCTCGGTGGCATGGGTGGCGCTCAGCCACTAGCTGTGACCATGAATGAAGGGGTCGCACTTTGTATTGAAGCTGATCAAACACGAATCGCAAGACGGTTGGAAACAGCCTATCTTGATGTACAGGCCGATAACCTAGAGCACGCTTTGACTTTGGCAAAAGCAGCCAAAGAAAAAGGTGAGGCTGTCTCGATTGGTCTTTGTGGCAATGCTGCCGATATTCTGCCGCGCATGCTTGAAATTGGCTTCTTACCTGATGTTGTCACCGATCAGACCTCGGCACATGATCCGTTGAACGGTTATATTCCACTGGCAAAAGACGGCAAGCCAATGTCAATTGTCGACGCCACTAGTTTGCGTGCTAGCGATACTGCTACATATCTACAATTGGCTGATAGTGCCATTGTTACCCATGTCAAAGCGATGCTAGAGTTTCAAAAACGTGGTGCTATTACTTTCGATTATGGCAATAACATTCGCCAAGAAGCTTTCAATCACGGCGTTAAAGATGCCTTTGATTTTCCTGGATTCGTGCCGGCATTTATCCGTCCACTGTTCTGCGAAGGTAAAGGGCCTTTTCGTTGGGCCGCACTCTCGGGTGACCCTCAAGACATTGCTGTGATTGACCAAGCTATCCTTGCCAACTTTGCCGACAATGTCGAGCTTTGCCGTTGGATCAAGCTGGCTGCTGAGCGCGTGAAATTCCAAGGTCTTCCTGCCCGCATCTGCTGGCTCGGATATGGTGATCGCCTGAAAATGGGCCTAATCATGAATGATTTGGTGGCTTCAGGCAAAGTCAAAGCACCAATTGTAATCGGCCGCGATCACCTTGATTCTGGCTCGGTGGCTTCACCTAACCGTGAGACTGAAGCGATGAAAGACGGCTCAGATGCTGTGGCCGACTGGGTCTATCTAAATGCCATGATCAATGCTGTGGGCGGAGCCAGTTGGGTTTCGCTACACCATGGCGGGGGAGTCGGCATGGGCTATTCGCTGCACTCTGGTCAGGTCATAGTTGCTGACGGTACCCCTGAAGCTGCTGAGCGCCTGACTCGTGTGCTCACAACTGACCCTGGTATGGGCGTGATTCGTCACGTCGACGCTGGCTATGAAGAGGCCCTCGATTTTGCTGCCGGTACAGATATCCGCATACCTATGCAGGAAATCTAGTGCAAGAGATCTAGCTCAAGAGATCTAGCTCAAGAGATCTAGTTCAAGAAATCTAGTGCAAGAAATCTGGTTCCATCTGTCTCATGGGCGAGACTCTGCCGAGCAAAGTGAAAAATTGATTAGGTTTTTTTAGTAACGCCTTCCGCTTTTGCTTTGGTGCATCCGCTATCATTGTCAGGTGGTACATCTACCCATTTTTCCTCCTGTAGAAAATCGAGATCCATGGCCCGTATCGTTCAAAAGTTCGGTGGCACCTCAGTTGCCGACGTAAATAAGATTCGCAAGGCCGCCGAGATAGTGGTGAAAGCCGCTAGTGAAGGGCATGAGGTCACAACAGTGGTATCAGCCATGGGCCATACGACTGATCATTTAATTTCGCTGGCTGAGCAGATTATCCCCACATCGGGTGAGCGCAATCCCCGTGAGATGGACATGTTGTTAGCCACCGGCGAGCAAGTCTCAATCGCTTTGATGACCATGGCTATTCAAACACTTGGTCATGAAGCCAAGTCTTTCACTGGGGCCCAGGCGGGAATTATTACTGAGAGTCGCCATGGCGTGGCCAAAATTCAAGAGATGCGCACTGAGCGGCTTGAGTCGTCTCTCGCTCGCGGCGAAATAGCCGTTGTCGCTGGCTTTCAAGGTGTGACTGAAAATGAAGAATTGACCACTCTCGGTCGCGGTGGGTCCGATACCACTGCTGTGGCACTTGCTGCCGCTTTGGGCGCCGATCGCTGCGACATCTATACTGATGTAAGAGGAGTTTATACCGCTGACCCGCGAATTATCTCTGATGCCAGAAAACTGCCATCGGTCAGCTACGAAGAGATGTTAGAACTTGCTGCCACGGGAGCACAGGTGATGAATGCTAGATCGGTAGAACTTGCCATGGATAACCAAGTACCAATTAGAGTGCGCTCCACGTTTGTGCCAGAAGATGTTGGCACACTTATAACTCACCGTGTAGTCTCGCCTGAGTACGCCATTGCTGGCATTTCTTGCGATATGAATTCGGCTAGCGTTACCCTTAAAAGTCTCGATAATGCTACCGAGAGCAAACCATTAGAAGGAATATCGGCACTCTTCACCCGTTTGCAAGAGCTCGGTATTCAAACTGACATGGTAATGGTACTGAAGCATGAAGATGAGCCTTCTCAAGAGTTAGTGTTCACGGTAGAAAAATCTGCCCTGCCCCGGGTTCAACAATTAATAGAGTCACTAGCCTTGAGCTTGGGCAACCCACTCATGCAAGTTGAGACCGATATCGCTAAGGTTTCGGTGGTGGGCCGGCGTCTGACCAACAGACCTGAAGTTGTGGCTGGTGTCTTCGAAGTTCTGCATAACGCCAGTATTCCTGTACAAATGGTAGCCACTGGTGACATGCGCATGAGTGTAATTACCTCGGCCAAACATGGTCGCGACGCAGTCAGGCTGATTCATCAGCGTTTCAACTTGTCTGATGGATCCATCACAGTGTAGGTTGTAGTTCTTAGGTGAGTTTTTCTCTTTTTAGTCAAAGCGTGAGATACAAATGGCCGGTTTAGATAACATTTTTAACAAGGTAAAAGAGGCGACCAAACAGGCCGCTGATCAGACCAATCGCGCTGCCAAAGCGGCTAAGCTGAAGATGACTGTGATGTCACTGACTTCAGAGAAAACGCAGCATCTACAAACCATCGGTCAGCGAACCTATACATTGTTTTTTGAGAATTCAAGTATTGACGGCAAGGTCTTGCAAGAGAAAATTCAAGAAGAGTTGACTCAAATTGACCGCATAGGCACTCGTATTGCTGAGCTAGAAGCCGAGATCTCTGATATTCAAACTGGTCAACATGTTGACATCGCTGACATAACATTGAAAAATACTGACGCTGATGCAACTGAGAAGTAAGTGTATGAAAATTGGCACTATCATTGGTTTAGCTCTGGTCTCAATTACTGGGCTGGTTCTCGATTGTCATGTGGCGAGTGCTGACACCATTTCGCCGCAAATTAATGATGATGACGCTACTTCCTATTCCAGAGAACCAGCCAACGCTGCTTTCTTTGGCAAAGGCATTAGTGGTCGCATGTCGGAAGCATCTTATATGCGCTTTGGCGGCGAGCAGGCCTTGGTGGAAGGTAATTTCAAAGAGGCCTATCGAAAGCTTTCTAAAGCAGTGCAGTTTGACCCGGGTGACCCCACCGGTCATGTACTGCTGGCTCGTTCAATGACAGGAATTTTGCGCAAGTCAAAAGACACCGAAATTGATAAGGCGCTTCTCGACCGTACCATTCGCGAATGGAAAATGATTGAAAGACACGACGTAGATATCACTGAGCAATTTGAAGCACGTGCCAATCTTCGCAAGCTGGGCAAGGTAGTCAAGCTATTAAAAGAACGCGAAAAAGCGCTTGCCTTAGCTCGGTCTAATGAAGAAAAACCGCAAATAGCGGATAAAGTTCCTACAACGGGGCCGAAAGGCAACGGGGTGGACTCTGATGAACTCTCGGCCGAGCTTTCGAGCGAAGCCAAGGGGAAGGCTCAGGTCGCTCAAAAAGCGCCTAAGTCGGATGATTCTTCAGAGATTAGGTAAAGACTGCTTAAGGCATCTTTGCTAAATGGACTTGGCTATGGTTTCAAACGTAAAACCATGCCAAACTAGTACAGTACAAAAGGACCAATTGTCTCGATAAACTGAGATTTTGCGGTCGTAAGAGGAAAATTGACGTGAATAACAAATTGTTTGTAGGAAACCTTTCATTCAAAACTACACAGCAAGATCTTCAAGATCTTTTTGCTGAGTACGGCGAAGTTGTATCAGTAGCGATCCCAACCGATCGTGAGACTGGCAGACAACGTGGTTTCGCTTTCGTAGAAATGGCGACCCAAGCCCAAGCTGAAGCTGCAATTAAAGCTCTCAACGGACGTGAAGTTGATGGCAGACAGATTGCAGTTAACGTTTCCCAGCCTAAGTCCCGCGATGGCGGCGGCGGTGGCGGCAGAGGCCGTTATTAAATTGCAGTGTGTCGTATTTAGTGGTTTTCCTCTAAAGTACTAACCAGTATGCAAGCTTAAAAGCTAATATAAATGCCCTATCGGTTTACCGGTAGGGCATTATATTTAGTACCGTGAAATTTAGGGATTTGAATTTCGTTAGTTGAAGAGCGCAGCATCGCGAGCCGATGCCACAAAGAAGTTCACGAATCCTGGAGCCGCTAGCCCGACCACGATGCAGATTACACCCCCGATAATTAGACCTGTACGGCTCAGTTCTAGTATTCCAAATACTTTTACACTGCTACTTTTTCCCATTTCTTCTTTTAACAGGGTTCCTTTGATCATGCTTACAATTCCCCCAATCACCAGAATCACTTCTGTGAAATTGGCGACGAAATTCAGCAGCGCTTCTAAGTTGGCCAAGTTGTTGACTCGAACTGTACCAGCGGTATTAACGCCGTAAACCACTGTCGCTTCAGCCCCTTGGGGAGGAAGGAACCCATTGGTAGCACCTTGAAGAATCGTCGTACCAGAAGGGCTGGTGACTTCAATCTGAGGTATGCTGATTTCATTTTGAAGATTCGCCCCAAAGGGTTGTATCTCTTCCACGCGTTTCGGATGGAAAAAGATCGAGCTGTTCAACGAAACAATCCCAGCCGATGTAGCAAAGCTTACTGATTCAGCTGTGGCATTCTGGGCTACTAACTCAGAATTGATACTGCGAGCCAATAGAGAATTAGTCTCTTTTTCCACTGCTTCACTAACTGGCGCAACATTTGAAATTGGGCTACAGCTCATTCTTGATACCACATTGTATTCTCTCCGACCTGCTTGCCAGCGGCGGAAGAATCTACTCAAGTCGGCAATCTGATTGCCGCTTCGTGTCACTTGTGAAAATGACGCCAACTCACTATGGTTTCTGAAGAACTTATCGTCCACAGCCTCTGCTTGATCATAGGCAAACTCATACAGGGCCGGTTTGAATGCAAAAGGAGAGATGATATAGATCTCCTTGTGGAAGGCTGGTTGTCTCCCGTGTAGCCATAGCACTACTCCTTCTTTTGTTTGTCCGGCAAATTCGGCTGCTTTTACTAGAGCCTTGAGATTCTCCTGGCCTCCTGCAAAATCCGGACCAAAGTGGCACCCCATTCCGAATGAAATTGGCACCCATTTCCGGAGCAAATTGGCATCCTTGCCAAGCGCTTGATTGTATGTCGAAGTGATATCCAGTAGGGAGAATTG
>JBAYTY010000041.1:0-66276 GCA_041675385.1 Candidatus Obscuribacterales bacterium | reverse complement strand
TTGGGTCAATTGCCATCCAGCATTTCTCTTGGCCTTCGCTATCACCGGCTTGTATATGGTCACAGCTGCATTCAGAGGATTGATTGCCAGCGCCTCACCCTTGCGCAGCGAGAAACTGAAACAAGCCGGCCAACTCTTAGCATTGTTGGGTGGCCTCTTTGCTGTGAGCTTACTGAACCCCTATGGCCTTCAGCTCTACCACTATATCGCTGAATATTTGCATGGCACTGGTATTTTGGCTCAAACCGATGAGTTTAAAGCGCCAAACTTCTTATACAATTTCCATGCTTACTGCTTAGCCGTTCTCTTTGCCTTTCTAGCTACTGGCCTAGCTATTGGCATCAAGAAAATCAGCCTGCCATCACTGGCAATGACAATTGTATTTACTTACCTGTCACTATCAGCGGTGCGGCACATGCCCCTCTTTGTTATCGTCGCTTTGCCGGTATTAGGTGTTCTATATAGTGGTGTTCAACTTTCGGCAGAGCGCCTGCCCAAGCTGCTCAACTGGCTCAAACCACTAATCACAGGAGCAGCCAATTTTGATAGCGAAGAGAAAAATTCAAGCAAGCATTTACTGCCAATACTTTATTCTCTAATTGTGATTATCATGGCCTTCACTACCGCCAAGCAAGGACCTGATGCCGTTCTCAAAGCAGGTTTCGATCCTCTAATAATGCCAAGCAAAACCTTAGACTACATTGTCGAGAAAAAACTACCGGCCGTGGGCGGATACAATTTAGATAACTGGGGCGGCTTGCTCTCTTACAAGCTAAACATGCCAGTCTTTATCGATGACCGCGCTGATTTTTACGGTGAAAAATTCTATGGCGACTATGGCATAGTTTGCGAAGCCAAACCAGGCTGGAGCGAAATACTAGACAAGCACAAAATAAATTGGGTGCTCTTTCCTAAAGAGAGCATTCTCATCAAGAAGTTAGGCGAGCGACCAGACTGGTCAAAGGCTTGCGAAGATCAGGCCGCCACCCTGATGACGCGAGCAAACAAGCAAACTGAGCCGTAAAATATTGAGGTTGGAGAGGCCCGAGAAATCATGGCAAAACACACGACAGCTACCAAGACCATTCCACCTGGCCCACCTGGTTATCTGTTCTTCACCGAACCAGAAGCCGTGCGCAATCAACTGCCGCTGTATAACAATGTTTTCGAGCGCTACGGCGATTTTGTCAAACTTGATGGCCTTCCAGGCATCAGTTGGTATTTGGTAGCTAGGGCCAGCGCCATCGAACACATCCTTGTCACCCATCAAAATCGCTACCGCAAACCCGATGTCTTCAACAAGACTTTGGGCTTGCTAGTGGGCAGCGGTCTAATCGTCAATGAAGGCGAGTCGTGGCTTAAACAAAGACGCCTGATGCAGCCAGCCTTTCATCGAGAACGACTAAGTGCGCTAGCAAATTGCATGATTGAATCTACCAAGCAATTGGTCGAACAATGGCACAAATTAGAAGACGGAAGTGAAGTAGACATTGCGGCCGAGATGTCGAACCTGACTCTTACCATTGCCGGAAAAACCTTATTTGGGCTCGATCTACGTGACAAAGCAGAGTTATTCGGCGCCTCTTTGCGACAAGCACTTAGTCATGTCAACAAGAAAATGAACAATCCGTTCACCTACCCGGAATGGCTGCCGACAGAAGAGAACAAACAATTCAAAAGTGCTCGGCACAATCTCTTTCAAGTAGTGGACGAAATAATTGAAACTAGACGCAAAGACGCCGGCGATCGAGGCGACTTGCTTTCAATGCTAATGGCTGCTCAAGACGAGAACTCGGGCGAAAAAATGAATGACGCGCAACTGCGCGATGAAGTGATTACACTCCTGGTTGCTGGCCATGATACTGTTGCAGCAACTTTGGCATGGCTGTACTACTTAGTTGGCTCCAATCATGACGTGCAAGAGAAGCTACAAGCAGAGCTTCAGTCGCAAGTCAACGAGACATTGACTCTAGATGATTTACCCAAACTCAGCTATACCCGCTTAGTAATCGACGAAGCCCTACGACTCTACCCACCAGCTTGGGGGCAGCCTCGCGAAGCCATCGAAGACGATCAAATTGACGGCCATTTCGTACCAAAGGGACGAATCATCGCAGTCTCACAGTTTTTAGCACAACGTCATCCAGACTATTGGAATGAGCCACTAAAGTTTCATCCAGAGCGCTTCTTAGCAGAAGATGAGCTAGCAAAGGAACGGCCAAAATTTGCTTACTTCCCATTCGGTGGTGGCAGTCGCATGTGCATTGGCAACAATTTTGCCTTAATGGAAGCGCAAATAATCGTAGCGATGGTCAGCCAGTTGTTCACTATAGAACTAGCAGCCAATCAGATTATCAAGCCAGATCCGACATTTACATTGCGCCCAGATGGGCCAGTGCGAGTAACTCTGAAAAAGGTGAAATGAAAATACTTTGTAGTAAAAAAATGGAGAACGAATGTCTCGTCGTGTAGTGCTCTATGTAGCAAATAGTTTAGATGGTTATATTGCCCGCGAAGACGGCTCCGTCGACTGGCTCTTCGACCCCTATGCCCATGGCTATGAATTTTTCTATGAAGATGTCGATACGGTGATTATGGGTCGCAAGACCTACGACCAGGCACTAAGCTTTGAAGAAGCACCATATTCATCAAAACGTGCCATTATCTTCTCTCGCACGGCAAAGCCTTCGCCTTATGCTGGTCTAGAGTACACAACCAAACCACCGCAAGACGTGGTACGCAAGTTAAAAGAAGAAGATGGTGGCATGATTTGGCTAGTCGGCGGCCGCGAAATCAGCGAGCTGCTAATAGCCAATGAGCTTGTTGATGAGCTGATCGTCTCTATTCATCCCAAGATTTTGATTAGCGGCATTCCACTCGTAGCGTCAAAAGACTGCGCAGTAGATTTAAAGCTGGTGACCTACGAAGTATTTAAGAGTGGCCTAGTGCAATTGCGCTATGAAATTGTCAAAAAGGCAAAAGACGCCAATGGCGCTAATGACACAAAAGACACAATGAACCAGGGCGAAAAGGAATTTAGAAACAAAGCATTGAAGGCTACAAAAGCAAAAGAAGCAGCTATGCCGAAGACCAAAAAAGTGGCGAAGAAAGCGAAGTGACCACTGAAACGAAACCTACTCTGACATGCGAGTGAGAATGGTTCCATCATCAGCCGATATCTTCACAACTTTGCCAGAGGCATCTAGCTCAAGCTTTGAGGTGCTAGTGCCATTGACAAAGCCCTTCCAGGTCGAGGTCAAAGTGGTGCCATCATCTGAAATTAAACAATTTCCCACCACACCAAATTGAGGCATGGCCCAGCCACACTTCCTACCGCTTTGCCAATAACTATATTTCAGATTATTGGAGCCCATAAAGCTACCAAGTATATTTGGTATTGCTTTGGGTGTAGAGAGTACAGATGATGCAGAAGGAACAGCCGCTGCCGCTGCGGTCACAGCAGAAGCAGGAGCGGCACTTTTGTCTTGCAGATCAAGAGAAGAAGAAGCCTGCACGACAGGCCGGCTGCTCGCAACCTTCACACGACTACGGGCCTCCAGTGTCTCAATTACACTTGCCGGAACAGGCCTTGGGCTCGCCGGTTGAACGGCCAGCAGAAGCTCACCGCCACTCCACTTGCCGGCTTCGAGAACAGGAGTTTGCAAAATACCGCGCTCAGCAGCAACCTGAGCTTCTACATTGGTTTTCAAATACTTAAAGGCATCGGTCAAAGAAGTCTTCTCACCTTGAGCCTTAAATCCGTCTATCAAGGTTTTGGTAAAAACACCATTGGCATAATTCTTAGATTCCCAGCTTGACTGGGTTTTACTACTAGAACAAATAACCGCCCGACCAGTACCTTGAGCAATGGCAGCAGCATCGACGTTGGAAGTTCGAACTAAACCTTTACTATCGTTGGTATCACTGGCACCACCAGAGTGACAGGCGTCTAGAATAATCAAAGCGCGGTTGCAATGAATGCGAGTTTTGACAATATTAGACAATGTTTGCAAATCAATGCCTGTGCTATAGAGCCGGTCTACGGCAGTGTCGTGGGCCACTAAATAATTGACACCGCGCAGGTCTAAATCAGAGGCACTACCGTGGCTACTAAAATAAATTACAACCAAATCATCTGGCAAAGCCACTCTCGGCAAGAATGAATCGCCCAGCAAATCAAGTACATTCTCTTTTGTGGCCTGTTCATTAGTCAAAAGCCTTACATGATCAGGAGCAAAATGACACTTGTCGACAAGAAAAGCGCGAAAGTCAGCAGCATCTTTGGCCGCATACTTGAGATTGATAGCCTTGTCGGCAAACTCACTGACGCCGACAACCACTGCCCATTTGTCGGCAACTGGCGTTGACGAGGCAGGCAAGCTAGAAGGGCTAGAGGGGCTAGCCGAGTTAGAAGATCCAGAAGTAATCGCTGAGCCTGCTGCTTTGGGGGCCTGAGCACTGGCACCTCCAGCCAAGACATTAGTCAAGACAACAGTCGAAGCCGTGGCAATCAACAACAATCTAAACCGCCGAAACACCACTCTTGTCTTCTCCATAAGAAAGGCTGGCTAATTATAGAGGCAATCTGCAAAATATTGGCAATGCGTTACCGCCGATGTTAGAACAGCAGGTTTCATCGCATGGGATGCTGCTGGAAAAAAGTCCATATCACATCTGTCGCATTGATCCGATTCGAAGTCTTTCCTACCATGTGTTCTGGCAGCAAGCTTTTGCCGCCAGCCCATGTATGGCCGAGTTCGGCGACAGCTATATATGCAACCTCAGCCCCATTTTGATCTGGACCGTAAGACTCAGTGTGGACACCATTCACATCACTTACCTTTGTTGGCTTTGAGGTGGAACCGATTGCTGACAACCACTTCTGTATAGATGTACGGACAGGCGGCTTTGCTTTTGCGCGCACGTCATCACTGGCACCATTTGCAAGTTTTGGTTTCCCGCCGTCGATAAGATTCAGCGGATCGGCAGTGCCAGTGATGTAGCACATCGATACCGGCCTTTTTAAGTGGATCGACTCTAGCCAACACGCGCCAGCGACAGGTGCAATGGCAGCGATCCGACTCGACAGTTCTGCACCGACTCGAAAGCTCATACTCGCTCCGTTGGAAAAGCCAGTGACGAAAATCCGTCTTCTGTCTATGGCATAGCGACTAATAAGATCGTCTAACGTAGCGTTGATAAAGGCAACATCATCAACCGCTTTTTGCTCAGAATAGAAACGACCAGAACCATCGTTCCAGAGCTGCGGATTGCTGCTGAAGTGACTAGCTCGTGTTGAATCAGGCGGCACTGCATTGGGAAAGGCAACCACAAAGCCCTCACTCTCTGCCTTTTCCGCCCATCCAGTTTCCCAAATGGCGGCTCGTCCTGTGCCCCCGCCGCCATGCAACATAAGCACTAGTGGTAGTGCCTTTTTCGAATCGTAGGTGGATGGAATGTAAGCAACGTATGTCCTTCGACCATCATGTGTCACCAGCGAAAGTGAAAGAAAACCAGACTTCAGAACCTTCTTCTGCGCCGCGGCGGCTATTGGCGAATAGCACAAAACCACGATCAGAAGAACGAAACTGATCTGTATTGATATTCGCCCCTTCGCTACCTTCATGGCTGGATTCTCCCAATCTATTTGCTTCCCCAAAACTGATACGCATTCATGGGGGAAAAGTTCCATCCAATTGTCTTCCTCTAAAAACGGTGGCGAATTATAGGGGAAATAGGAGTGCCGGTGGAACAATAAAAGAAGCAAGGAGGCATAAATGGATTCTATTTCATACTACGTTATAGCTTTTCAACTAGTTCCGGTAGCTCTGGCACTCGCCAACTGGCTATTAAGCCTGTACTTTGCCCCCAAAAGCAACGACTTTATCGCCGACCTAAAACAGCTTTGGCCCGACTCACTGCCATTCTTAAAGACGCAGTGGCCCTTTGTAGCTGTCTGTATGCTGGGGTCAAACCTTAGCCAGGCTCAGATCATCTCAAATGGAAGCGTCAAAACAGAATTTAGCTTTGGCATAGTTATTGCATCGCTTGTATCTGCTGGAATATTGCCCATCCTTAAGCTCTTCTATGTCTCTTACCTGGCTGCACCAAAGTATCCGGGTCGAGTAGCAACCATAGGCATTTGGAGCGTCCTCCTTTATGTGATGGGCGATTGGTTTATTTCTACCCTCGGCACTCTGGGCCTAGCATTTCTCGTGGCTCCGGGTCTAGTCATACTGGTTAGAACTTGTTTGTTTCTGCCAATCTATGCCCTTGAAGGCCACCGCCCATTAGCAGCTTTTGAGAAAAGCTGGTCACTAACGGCCGGGCACTATCGGCAAATTAGTCGCTACCTAGGCCTGCCCACGATCTTGTTTGGAATTCTCATGCTCAGCCCGCAAGTTGCAACAGTGATAGCAGCCACTGGACACTATCCCATGCAATATTCTTTACCGATGGTTGCCGCAGCTGGAGCCGCGAGCTTGGCTCTAAGTATGATTCTTGCCGGCCTCACCTACAAGCTTTATGAGCGACTGTCGACTGCAAGCGACAGGATATCTAATGACTAACTTACTGTCACGGCAAAGGGGCACAATAGATTAAGTACGAGGTGCTTCTATGGATATCGCCAATCATATCGAGACCGCAATACTAATTGTGCCAATTGTTTTGGCCTTCAGCAACTGGGCATTGAGCCTGTTTTTTGCCCGCAAATCAACAAACTACCTTGCATTTGATCTCAAGCAGCTTTGGCCCGACTCACTGCCATTTTTAAAAGCCCAGTGGCCCATTATCACTGTTACTTTAGCCGCCGCAACCTGGAGTCAACTTCACCCAATACCAGACCTGAGCGACAAACCAGAACTTGCCTTAGAAGTATTCTTATCTACTTTTGGTTCGTCTGGAATTCTCTGGATATTGAATCTCTTTTATGTCTCATACCTAGCCGCACCCAAATATCCAGGCCGGGTGGCCACAATTGGAGCATGGGGTCTAGTGATGTACATCATCACTGACATGGCTATTGTCACTTTCGGTGCTTTAGGAACAATATTGTTTGTGGCACCGGGTTTGATTATTTTTACGAGGAGTTGCTTGTTTCTGCCTGTCTACGCTATTCACGGTCACAAGCCACTCTCTGCTATTAGGCAAAGCTGGGCTCTTACTAAGGGCAATTATTGGCTAGTAAGCCGCTATATTGGATTACCGATACTTGTAATGATGGCATTGTATTGTTATCCAGAGTTAGTAACTAACTTTATGCCTGCTGGTACTCAGGATGCCATTAAAAATTGCCTTCCGCTAGACGCCGCATTCACATCAGCGGCACAAGTGCTCAACATTGCTATTGGCGGCCTTTTATACAAGCTATATGAGCGACTCTCAACCGCAGGCACGATCTCTATTGACTGACTAACTTACTATCAAGGAAACGATTGATAAAGGGGCACAATAGAATAAGTACGAGGTGCTTCTATGGAAATTTCCGAGAAAGTGAACACATCGCTAATCGTTTCAGTCATTGCTGTCGCTATGGCTTGCACCCACTGGGCCTTGAGCCTGTTTTTTGCCCGCAAAACAAAGAATTACTTCGCTGTTGACCTCAAGCAGCTTTGGCAAGACTCACTGCCATTTTTAAAAACCCAATGGCCCATTGTTACTATTGCCATGATCGCCGCAAGCTGGAGTCAGCTTCAACCGGTAGCAGAACTGAGCAACAGACCAGAGGTTTCTATAGCTGCAACTTTATTAGCGTATGGACCGACAGTGTTAACGTGGATACTAATGCTCTTCTATGTCTCTTACTTAGCCGAACCAAAGCACCCCGGTCGAGTAGCAACTATTGGAGCAACGAGTCTTTTACTGTACGTCATTGCTGATAGCATGATTATGACTTTCAGCTTGATAGGACTAGGAATTCTCTTGGCACCAGGCCTAATAGTCGTTGTTAGAAGTTGTTTGTTTTTACCGATCTATGCCATCCATGGGCACAAGCCTCTGTTGGCCATCAGACAAAGCTGGGCCCTCACCAAAGACAGATACTGGCTAGCGAGCAGCTACATGGGCTTACCAGCAATTTTGCTTATCTGCACAACCATATTCCCCATGCTCGTGTATGACGTTTTTGGTTCTTGTGCCCAGAATTCAGCTAAAAATTGCGCGCCCCTGCTCGTGGTGTGTGCATCATTGACTCAAGTTCTCAGTCTTGTTATCGGCGGCCTTTTATACAAGCTTTATGAGCGACTGTCGGCAGCAGAAAATAACAGATTGAAGTGGCAGTGAGGTATTCATGGATCTTCTTTCGAGTGGCACTACTTTACTGGCTGCGTTCCCAACGGTACTCACTGCAGGCAACTGGTTATTGAGTCTCTTCTTTGCGCGCAAGGAACGCAATTATTTGCTAACAGATTTAAAGCAACTCATGCCAGCTTCGGTGCCATTTCTCAGCACACAATGGCCCTTTCTAATCTTCTGCTTCGCTGGCTTTGGCTTTGCACAATTATTCCGTCATGGTGAAGGTGCCGGCATTTCAAGCTCATCAAATACCTTAGGCCTTTTACCGGCGATGGGCGCCTTGATGGCCATCGGACTTATGCCCATTCTAAAGCTCTTCTACGTTACTTATATGGGTTCAAAACATGGCCCGGGTCTAGTCTCCACCATCGGGATTTGGAGCGTCATGGTGTACATATTCGCAGAAACTCTAAGAGTCTCCCTAGGCTATGCCGGTCTGTTTTTATTTATTATTCCAGGCCTGCTCATAGCTACGAGAACAAGTCTATTTCTACCAGTTTACGCCCTCGAAGGTCACAAACCGTGGGCCGCGATCAAGCGCAGTTGGTCGCTAACTGATGGGCACTACTGGCTCGTTAGCCGTTACCTGGGCCTACCAGCTGTATTCCTCGCTCTCGTTTCGCTCGCGACTTCTGGCTCATCACACTTCAAAATGACTGGATACCCAACAATCGGATGGATGAGCGCCATCGGCACATTTACGATTGCGTCCACAATGATGTTGATGGGCATGATCTATTCGGGGCTCACATACCAGCTATACTCACGGTTAACTGAGAGTAGCGAAAGCAGTGGAAGCAAAGCTAGTTAGTTAGACTTGAAGGGAACAATTGATGGACAAATCCGAACTCGGAATTCTAATTGTTACGCTCTTTTTTGTCATGCTCAACTGGGGTCTGAGTCTCATTTTTTCGCGAAAAAACAATTTAGACTGGCAAACAGATTTACGCCAGCTCTGGCCAGAGTCAAAATTCTTTTTCAAGGCGCAAACAATCATGCTGGCGCTCTGCATAGGTGGCATGACATACCAAATAACAGCAAACCCCGAAGAACTAGTTCAACCAGCAACACACTTGGGCCTGCTGGCACTAGTCGCCAAATTGTCGCAAGGTATTCTGCCGATTCTCCAGTTGTTCTACATAACTCACCTCGGCTCCAAGACGAATCCGTTACTAGTCTCTACCATCGGCATATGGACAGTGATTCAATTTGGAGTTGGTGAATATATACGAGACTTGTTGTCACTTTTAGGATTGATAGTTGTTATCGCACCGGGATTCATCATCTGGTTTCGCTCAACTCTCTTCATGCCAATCTATGCCCTTGAAGGCAGGCAGGTAGGCCACGCATGGCACCATAGCTGGGAGTTAACCGAAGGCAAATTCTGGTTGGTTAGCCGCTATCTTAGCCCAGTTCTAATGGCTAGCATGGTATCAACCATCTTGCCAAACTTAGTGCATAACATTTTCACTAAAGTCGCCTCTCGGTCACAGGGAATCACGGACAGCCCTTTGTGGCAAATACTGGTACCAATAGGAATAGTTGGCGGCGCCATTTCTGCAACAGCGATTATTGGTCTTGAGCTAATTTTCACCGGGCTTCTATACAAACTCTATATTCATCTAAGTGGACGAACTGAAAACGCTGAGTGATCATTGTTCGCTGTCATCTTCTACTATCCAAGCATCACCAACAAGCCTTTTGAATATCGTGCTGGCATCACCCGGCTTTTCTAGCCTATGAGATTTACAAAGTTCTTCATAGTCAGGGTTACCGGGTAAAGAAACTGAAGCACCATGTGCTTTGCTGCCGTTCGGAAGCCATTGAATTATGTCTCTATTGATAGACAAGTCTTGTTGCATTTCAGCCCACTCTTGCGCAGTACCAAGCAATGCTTCTCGATCAACTTTGAACTGCGCCGTCTCTTCTGGTGTGTTTCTCGGTCCACTCAAAAGTCTTTCAGTGAGCTTCTCTAAACGATCTTTGCGAGGATCATTATTTGCCGTCATCTTGCACTACCCAAACTCCATCAACTAACCTTTTGACAATGGTGCTGGCATCTCCAGGCTTCAGCAAATTATGGGATTTGAGCAGAAATTCGTAGTCCTCATCTCCCGGGGCAGAGATTGAACTTCCGTGCCCCTGAGTGCCATCCAAGAGCCATTGCTCGATGTTTACTGCTATGGATAAATCCTGCTGCAATTCCGCCCACTCAAACGTTGTACCGAATGCAGCCTCACGTTCGGCTTTTAGACGATTGGACTCTTCAGGCGTATATTGCGGGTCTTGGGACAGCCTATTTATTATTCGGGTCAGTCGGTCCTCAGCAGGTTGGTCTGATACCATCTCTAGAACTCCTCCATTAGAATCTGCAGACAGAGCGGAAAAGCTACTTTCATCTTCAACGAATAAGGATTATTCGAAGTTACACCGGTTGAATGAGCGTACATGTCTGAAAAAACTTCGTCGCGCGCTACCGCCAACGTCTTGAATTTAAGTGACAATCGCAACTCGTCCAACTGCTCAGGGCTAAGCTTGTCTCGATCGGCCCTGAACGCCCGTATGAATTCTGGTCTATCGGACAACCAATCACCAAATCGATTAGCCGTGGCATTGAATGCATGACCGAATTCGTGCCGCAGCATAAACAATAAATCGTCGTTCCTGCGCCAGTCGCCCCTACGTAGCACTTCCTCAGCAATGTAGATGACCTTTCGACTTGGTTCGTAAATACCTGCAGTTTTGTGCTCTAGTCCAGGCTTTACATCATCAATTCTTCGTACCGGTTCAATTCTAATACCATTTCGTTCCAGATACCTCTTCTCAAATGGGTCTAGCGACTCTATCACGCGCTCTAGCTGCGCTACAAATGTCTCTGACGGAGGGAATTTCTCGATTGCCGCTCTCGCTTCTGCGTCGGCATCTCGTATTTGAGGCTTCGCTTCAACTAAGTCATCGGCATTAGATGCAGGCGATTTGCCGGGCAGTTTCGCAGACTCACCCAAATCATCAGACATCGAAAACAACGCAGTATCTCGTGGAGACTTAGGCTCACGGGCATTGCCCGGCAGCTCCCGTGGAGTTCTCGGTATTGTAATGCGCTGACCATCCGGCGTTACGGCCATCTCTTGCGGCATTAATTCGTCAAGCATATTAGAAATGAACTTGCCTGCTTTCTCTCGTGCTCCGCTGCCTAGTTGGCTGGCATCGGCTCCTAGTTGCTCAAGCGCTTCGGTCACTTTCATGCTCTTCGCTAACTTGGTTGTGCCAAAACCGACAGCTAGTCCCGCTAGATTTTCGACCGCTAGCTTGGCAGTTAGCTTACTCTTTTCTTCTGGGCTCATGGCCTGCCATCGCTGATCAATTTGCTGACCAAGCCAGGCGATATCTTTGAGTGGTTTGGCGTAGTCACCGGTTGCTCCAATGTCGCCAAGATAAGCGTCAGTGACCTGCCAAAGGCGCACTCCACCTACCAACACTTTGCCAACGACTTCGCCAGCTTTCGCCGCCTTGTCGGCGGCTCTCGGGTCATTATCCATCACTTCTCGACTGAACTGAGCGACTTCACATACCGCCTGACCAAGACCCTCGACGCCTTCTGCCAAGCCGACTAAGCCATCACCTACACCAGCAACTGTACCGACAAAAGTGCGGAAACGCTGATGGTCAAGTTCCTGTTGATAGGCTGCAATTCCAGCACCAACTATTTGCCCTTGTTTATCTAGGGGCAGTGAGGCTATTTTCTCCAACACCGCCTGTGGAGTAATAGCGTTTTCTACGACCCGCCCCTTGAGCACATAAGGCTCATTCGGTAATGCACTTTCAATTACTGCATCTTTTGCTGCGCCCTTTGTTAGATCTTTTGCTAGGTCTTTCTCAGTCAGTTTGGTTTGGCGCGATACGGTAGCGCCAAAACCGATAATTTCAAGTGAATGATCTTGATCGCCCCCAGCGCTACCACTATGTCGGTCTGGATTAGCATTCTGAATCTCGTTAACCTTGGCGACATCAACATTACGCTCAGCTGCGCCAAAGGCTCTCTGCTCGCCTTTATCCGCGCGCTGATCTAGCGGCCTTTCAGCTTGATCTATCTTCTTTTTAGACTCAAGTTCTGACAACGGCAGCTCCGGCGAGGATGAGTAATTATACTCGCCGGAGCAGGGTGCCGTATTGCTACAATTATTTCTCTAGACTGTTGTTCTCGTAGCTATTTGGCTTGATAACTTTGCCTGGCTTAGGAACAGGCTTGACGAAGGGTTCGCCAAATTCAATTGAATCCTCAACCTGCGGCTTCATTGGCTTTTTGATACCACCATCATTACTTTGATTTTTGATCGGATCTTTCACTATATCTTTGATCGGATCTTTAAGGCCGCCGTCAGCAGGTATCTCTGGTTTCAATGGTGGTTTTCCTGTTGGCTCTAGCGGGACTGGCTTTCCTGGCATGTCCGGAAGAACTTTGTAGCACTCCTTGCTAAGGTTACCGTAGAGATCGGTGATGACAATACACTTTACGTTCTGGTCATTAGGGATGAGATTTTGTCTGTCAGAGCTATTAGATCTGCCGCTCCAAGCATCCGCAGCCATATTATTCGCAGCACTATCATGCTTATCAATTGCTGCTGCCATACTGTCGCCTTGTGGATGATTGCTTACTTCTTTCACGGTTCTTACCTCTATTAAGTGTTTTCAAAAGTTGCAGGTCATCGCGGAGTTTTGTACTTCGATGACGTTGCCTGCTTCATGCAAGCCAATCTAAACGAGAGTTGTTACGGCTCTGTGATTGACTGCTTTTAAGCCCCAATAAAGGCACCAGTGAGAAGCCCCTAAATTTCCACAAATCGACGCTAAGCTGATTTTGTTGGCAATTTTTCTAAGGAGCACGATATGTCTAGAGACCACGCAGCAAAGCACCACAGCCGCGAGAAAGAACCAAACTCTGACTTTATTGTCTCTAATTTTGAAAAAGAAACGAGTTCCGGTACTCTTCACGCTCTGACAGAACTGCAAGAGCTCTCGAAGAAAGACCCCAAAGCTTTTGCCAAAGTTTTGGAAAAAGTGAACGCCAAGGTCGACACATCATATTTATCTATTGGCCCTGACGGCAAAAGCCGAGGCGATCTTGAAATAGTTGGTTTTGACAAAGGCGGTAGTTTGATTCTGAAAGATAAATCTACCGACGAATTGTTCGACCCACGCGTCAATCTAAAGAACGGTATTCTTGAAATCCGTCGCCCAATAATGGAAGACGAGCAGTCCAAGACAGCTTTCCACGAGCAGCGCTATCTTGCACCGATAGAAATTAGAGAATTCAAGCCATTTAGACAAGAGCAACTGAACGCTGACTCTATGTATACCATTGAGCCGAAGCACGCAGCCAAGAGAGCTCAAATAGAGTATCCTGGCGAGCCAAAGGCGGCAGCGAGCAGAGACTACATTGAATATCCGCGATAAACACCACTAGCTGCGGCCAAAGAAAGAAATACAGGGCGAAACTAGATAGTCTTTTGCTTTCGCTCACTCTATAATCTCTAGAGGTTATGGAGCGCCAATGTCAGCAGCTTTCGAATTTAGCTATGCGTACCCTTTCGAATCGGCTATTTCTACCGAGGGGAATCAATCAAACTTGCGCCTAGCTACCTTTGGCGGCGCAGAGAAGTCTCCATATTTCTTCGACGGTTACTTGGCTCACCCAAAGACGACCGCTGACCTTTTACTCACGCTTTCAGCGATATCAAGAACCAGATTCTACTCACCTGGCGAAATTAGAGAACGCCTTTTGGCAGCAGCAGATCCAGTAGTCACCTGCGACGGCACACAATTGAGATTCGAAGTTTTCTCGGTCTGTTGTGGTGGCTATGCGCGCCTGGACCTAACCGATACAGCAATCGACGGTAACTGGCTTTCCAAAGGTACGACCAATGTTGACTTCAATCCACCAATGCGTGCTGCGTTAAGTACAGTATTTCACGGTGACAAAGCCGGATTAAAAATCGGAGACCATGGCCTTGAGCTAGTAAAAGCAACAGAGAGCGTCACTGAGCGAAAAGTTAAGTTGCCAGTGCGTTGGCTCAAGAGCTTTGTGGAAGTGCAGTCTTATCAGACCGAACTAAAACTCATAGCAGAAATTGCACCACTAGAACTGGCGAAGTTGTTACACACGCTCCCACAGCAGAATATCTTGAAAGCCGGCTCGATAACCTACCTCGTACCTAGCGGTCGATCCATGCGATTGAGCCAAAGACCAGCGCCAGGAGCGGTAGCGATTGGAGCAATTAGCCGTCTAAAGATTCTAGAGCCAATTTTAAGATATGCCAAAAGCGTTAAAATCTACGGCAGCGCTTCCTCCATTAGTGCATTTGAACTCCTTCTGCCACAAGGCAAATTTGTTCTAGTACTCAGCCCGAACGCCGCCCGGGGATTTTCTGGCGAAGGACAAGCTCTTTCAGATTTAGTGCAAAAAGTCGACGATAGTGCGCTTGCAAAAGTGAAGGCAGCTCTAACTTGGCAAAGCAAGCTAAATGTTGAGCAAGTAGCTCGCGACACTGAAATCGCTATAGCCGACGTTAAAAGTGCCCTACAGATACTGGGAACGAGAGGCCTTGTCGGCTTCGATATCTCTGAATCTTGCTACTACCATAGAGAACTACCATTCAACATTGATCTTGTCGAAGACCTTCATCCAAGAATCAAGAAAGCAAGGAAGATCCTAGCGGATGGCAGAGTGCGTCTTAATTTAGACAACCGAACAACAACTGCATACGTTACTGGTGATACCCTTCAACACGTTGTAGATCTTAGCGGTGAACCTACTTGCACTTGTCCTTGGTACAAACAATATGACGGCAAGCGCGGCCCCTGCAGCCACATTATGGCGAGCGAAATGGCACTTCTAGAACACAACCTAGAAACGGACTCTGCCACATGAGTAGCAGACTTAGCCCTGACGATGTCGAAGCTTTCCTTCGAGACAACAGTCAAGAACAAGTGTTCGAAACCCTTGCACAGTTAACGGCAGAAGACAGAACAGCGCTGGTGCCTAAGTTTCGACAGATGGCCAGCATTTATCAGTTTAGACTTAGCAGCGCGATCCAAGAAGAAAGAATAGAGCTATCAAAAGCTCAGCGCGGAATACCTGCCACAGAAGAGCCAACGGCAAACCTTGCGACAGAAAGAACCAAACTCTGGCTCAGGCCAGCAATTGATAGATGTGCAACGTGCCTGCTCTTTTGTTGTGAATATAACGAGCTAAAAGAAGCCGGTCACACGGCTGTACCATCAACAGAATACGCAGTTAAGGTAATTGCTACGCGAAAGCCAAAATGGATATCGCAGTGGTGCAAATTCATTCTCGCAGCAAGGTCTCATACCAATTTTTTCACTGTATATAGACTAGAGCAACTAGGCTTAGTCAAACTAAAGCACGACTCTAACTACCTAGCCTGTGCAGCACAGAGCCTCACGTCAGTCGCAGGCATGGCAGACTTTATTGCAGCAAGCCCACAGCTGATCCAAGATGTAATAGATATACTAAAAAGCCCATTGTCACTAAGGGCGATGGCAATTGCGGTTTCGCCCGACAGTAATGCAGCGCCGCTAAACGAACAAAAAACATCATTTGTAGAATTCTGCTCTGAAGTACCTAGTCAGAACGAACATGCAAATAGATGGCTCAATTGCATTCAATTTCTTGCAGAGAAAAATATAATTACCAATGACACTGTTATAGAGTCAAGCTTCAGCCAGCTCTTCAGTGCCAGCGAGATACCAGAAAAGAAAAAGAATTCTTGGGCGCCAAGCGAATCTACAACAGATTTCCTCATTGCACTTCACGACAGAATCGCTGTCGACAAAAGCAACTTGAGCAACCGATATATTCCTCTAATTGCAGCGTCAAATACAGCGATTGCATCGTATGCAATGAACAACTTGCTCAATACTCCGACAGACAAACTCGTACTAACCAATGTACTCTCTTACCTCCCAATGGTTTTTAACACACGCTCAAAAGAGCTATCAGACTTAGCATTCAAACTCTTAAAAAAGCTAGAACCTCGGGCAATGGAGAAACAAGAGCTATACGACGACTCGGTTCTATCAGCCCTAACTCACAAGAGCGGCGTCACACACAAGCAAGCCCTTAATCTCATCCAAAAGATGTCACTGCTAAAGAACTCAGAAACTCTGAATAAATTTGAAACACGAATAACTTGGCTAGAAGGTATCAACAGAAGTAGAGCTCGCGATCTTCTTGAAGCTGCAAAGCGTGAATTAGCAAACACAGCCACTAAAACGCCAGATAAACAGCTGTCTGAAATCGGCCAAGGAGCGCCACTCTTAAGCCCCGTATTCGATTGTGCGCCCTCGATTACCCAAGCAATCGAAGAAATGATTGCTAACAATTTCAATGCAAAAGATGCACTTAGCGAGCTTGCTGGATTTGACCACCTTGCACAAACTTATTCGGCATCAGAGCGAGATAACAATAAACTAGCCGACGCCATTCTCAAGCCAATCGATCTGTACTCGTTCGAATACCCTCGTCTTAGCGATAGCACAAGAGTGTCACCAATAAACGACACTAACGACCTCATTATTGAGGCCACTCGCGCGATAGCAGGCAAAAAGACCGCTGAGGAAACCGAGCAAGTAGTAGACGGAATAGCCAGAATGTGGAAGAACCGGCCAACAGATTTCACTGAAAAAATGGCACCTCTAACCAGTCGTTTAGAAGCCGAAACTCAGACTCAGTTCCAGCTTCGTGGAATTTCTCTACCTCTATACCCCCTGGTTTTCTCATGGTTTTTCGGACTGCCGATCACGCAATACAGCTGTCATCCCTTTGCTACGGTCTGGACTGCGCGCATAGTTTGCTTGGCAGAAAGAATGCGACAGGGTCTAGAGCTGCCAATGTTAGCCGCACCTACACACAAAGGCGGGTGGATTGATCCCACCGAATTAGTGCGAAGAGTTAAACTATATCAGCAGTCGAATCGACTTTTATTCAACAGCCTAAAAGGTAGTTCAAAGTTCGACTTTCTTAATCCACTAAAGTCATTGTTCAAAGGCAGCGATAATGCCTCTACTGAAATCTGGGATTCCATCGAAATGACGCAAGCACTTCTGCGCATTGCACCAGACAAACAAGCAAGACAAAAAGCTCTCAATCAATGCCATGAAATTACAGGCGAAATAGCACAGACAATGAAGTATGCACTTGGAAGTGGCTCAATTGATTCAATTGAACTGCCCTATTTCCAAGTTGCCGCGCATAGGGCAAGAGATCCGTTTACTTCCTGCAAAATCAAAGGCGAAGATCTCGGGCTGCCAGACACAGCTGAAGTGGCAACCTATATATTGAACAAGGAAGCATTTGTTAACTCAAGAGCATCTACACAGGACTCACTTAATAACGCGATAAAAGTTCTAAAAGTCACGCATAGCAATATATACAAAACCTTGTACGTAGCACGCAATGCCCCGAGCGACAGACTCAGCCATATTGCAGAGCTCGTGAGCCAAAGCGATTACTACTATCTCTATCCAACTTCAATGCTCCATTCCTTCTATACAAACATCTTCGCCCCTGATTTTCAAGAAGACTTTGTTTTAGTTTGGCCATTGAACATGGAACCAGTCATAAGCAATGTAGCCAATTTGTGCTTTCAATACATAAACAGCAGCTCTCAAAGGTGGCTCGGCCAATGGGATTTTCTTTTTTCACCAGATCTCACCCTGGCGAAAAACGGATCGTGGCTTCTCTGCTTTGCCCTAGCGAATAATAGTAACGAAACAGCCAGACTAGCTCTGGATCTGGTAATTGCAGCAGTCGATGAAAACAGAGCAGATGCTAAGGCAATTGGCAATTGCATAGTTGAAGTTTCAGACGTAATGTCATACAAGCCATCTCGTCTCGTAAAAGTGCTGCGTGAACTTTCCAAAGTGTCACCACTGCATGCACTCTTCACCTGGGAAATGATTGAAACAGTAGTGAAGAAGCTCAAAGGTAGAACCCTTACAGTCTATCTCGAACTAGCCCTTGAGCTTGTTGAGGAATACGGATTCGCCCTCACGAAAGACAGCGAGCAAGAACTTGCAAACTTACTTAAAAAATCAAAGCCGGCAATCCTTGTTGCAAAAATGATACAGCGAAGCAAGGAGACTACAAACATTCAGAAACGTCAAGAAGCATACAATCAGGCAACGCTTCAGAGCCTTCAATCTCGGTTAAATCGACAGCAGCGCTGGGCTTCAAGCTAATTTCCAAGTACCGCCCGCAAGAACATCTAGCATCTACGAGAGCCTCGGCTAACCCGCGCTCATTGGTCCAGTTAACAAAAGCAAGAACACTTTCGCTTTAGTCGACTTCGGCTCGACACCAGATATGGTGATAGTAAATTTGCTATCGGCAATCTTTTTCAAAACAAAATCTGCTGGTTCTTTAAAGTCACTCAGCTCTCGACTCAACCTGTCGGGAGCTGTTTTGTTAATCGAATACACGACAGTCCTAAGAGCATCACTGCCGGGCTCGACAAACGAAACAATCGAAGTCTTATCTTTGGCAAATTCGCAAAGTTGATTCGAGGCACAATCGGCATTACTTTCGTTGACGATACTCGTATCCAAGACTTGCCAAAGATCGGGATCGCCGGTGACATCGGCAAACAACAGCTTCATGCGATTGGGCAGGTCATCGAAAGCAGCTGAAGATGCAAATCGGCTTTTAACTTTGTCTGTATTTTCTTGCTTGTTGCTGACTAAAAGATGCCTTGCATCAAGGGCCGTGGCGTACCAGGAGCTTCCCTCTCCCTGCCATTCCATCGGCGTAGCTTCAAGGCTATGGTGATGACCAGGCTTTCGTTTCTGACTATTCTTGGCCAGCTGAACAAGCTCTGGAGAGTCTTTCTGCAGAGTGACGATGAGATTCTTCGTCAACACGTTTGCATCATCAGATTTTGTATCATGCGATTTGGTCTCAGAAAGTTCTACATCAGTAATTATTTGTACTAGCTGATTGCCCTTCAATAAATCATACAAATCACTCGGCGCACTCAGTAGCGGCAAAATCGAAGAAGAAGCCAACGATAAATTCATCGACGACGAAAGTGAGTCAGGCTGGCTAGGCTGATCCGGAAGAGTTACTGGCAATCTCATGGCTGAAAGAAAGACTGCCTTGTCTAATTGCAGACTCGAAAAAATGTGCTGGCGGTCAGAATTAGAATTAGTTAGCCCTTTTAGTTGAGCCTGTTCAACAGAATCAGATTTCCCGAGCGCTTCTGCGGCCAACGCTGGCGACTCAAAAGATCCTGACAAACTATCAACACCAGACAAGCTATCAGCACTAGATGAAAGCAACAAACAGCCATAACTAGCAGCGCAGGCAGAAATTGCAGCGAGTAATCTATTGCGAAATTTCGAGCTTGTTGACAGTTTTGAGCTTCTTGAAATTTTCATGGATCGCCAAAATATTGGAGTTATCCTGTCTACTTCGAAACCTCAAAATTTAGGTTGAATGGTTCTGATTTGGAATGATTTGAACTGCTGGTCAAGGCAACGTCATCGCCCACGGTTTCAAACGAGAAATCATCCACCCAAGCCTGGCCGGCCCCGTTCAGCATCAAACCAAAGTCTATATAAGTACTGGTGTCTGGCACCTCTACTACAATTTTGTATTGGGTCCAATCAGTAACATCGAGAATTGGGCGGTCATCCATATTGTCAAAACAGTTGGGCTTGGCATTGGTGCTGGTCCAGTCGCCGGCAATACGCAACCAAAGCTGAGCGCGCCCGCCTTGACAATTACTCTTGACCCAGGCAGACATACGCAAGCGTTTGCCCAAGTAGGGCTCTGGCGAAAACCCTTGACTAAGATAAGCCAGTGGCCGTGCTTCCGGCACAACAGATTTCAAGTAGACACAACGGGTGCCGCTATGTTTCACCTTCTCGTCAATGCCAGCGTCATAGTCGTCGCTGTTTGCTGAACTAAAGGTCCACCCTGGAGGTAACTGTATTTTCTTTGTCTTTTTCATCGATACCGCTAATGGTCGCTATTCATTTTTATTTTGCCGTGCCAGACAATATCAAACCACAATGTTAGGCCTGTGAAACCATGTCAGGGGGCAAATTGATTTTAGGAAGCCACCTTTATCGGCAGCCGATAGCGCACGGCCTCAGAAATATGCTCCATCAAAATATTTTCACTACCAGCCAAATCGGCAATTGTACGGGCCAGACGCAATATGCGGTCATAGGCCCTAGCCGAAAGATTAAACTGCGACACTGCCCGAGCCAAAAACTCCTTGGTCTTTTGCTCGACCTGGCAATACTTATGCAGTTCTTTTTGACTCAAGCTACTGTTGAAGTTAAATCCACCCGGTGCACTGTTTGATATATTGCGCAGCTTTTGCAGATCAACAGCCAGCTCAACTCTGCGACGAATGGATGCAGAGCTCTCCTCTTTAACTTCGCCAATTAACTCACTGACATTGAGCCTTGAAACTACTATTTGCAAATCAATACGATCAAGAAATGGCCCAGATAATCGGCCCCAGTAGCGCTCAGCCTGAGAAGAAGTGCAGAGGCAAAACTTGACTGGATCGCCGCGGTAGCCGCAAGGGCAGGGGTTACAAGCGGCCACTAACATGAAAGATGCAGGATAAGTAAGTGTTTGCCCGGCCCGCGAAATCATCACTTTGCGCGACTCTAATGGCTGCCGCAAATTATCGAGGTGAGCCCTTGGAAATTCAGTCAACTCATCGAGAAATAGCACACCAAGATGACTCAACGAAATCTCGCCGGGCTTAGGCCGAGCGCCACCACCAACCAAGCCAATGACAGAAGCACTATGGTGCGGATTGCGAAATGGCCTCTCCGCTACAATATTGCCGCGCTCGGTGAGCAGGCCAGCTACGCTCCATAGCTTAGTCAGTTCAATTGCTTCTTCAAATTCAAGTGGCGGCATAATACTAGGTAGCCGCTCTGCCAACATAGACTTGCCGGAGCCCGGCGAGCCCACGAGCAAAATATTATGACGACCAGCAGCAGCGATCTCGAGTCCCCGCTTAGATTGCGGCTGACCTTTGACGTCGCGAAAATCTTTGTGATGAACTACATTAGCGGCAGCCCGAGCAAATTGTTCTCTGCTAGCGCCTTCGTATATGGTGCCATTTTCTAATGACTGAGCTATTTTAAACACTTGCATTAGATGCGACACTGGATAAACTTTAAGCCCCTCTACAAGCGCTGCTTCTTCAGCATTTCCTTCTGGCACAACTATGCCACGTGCGCCGTTTTGACGAGCGGCCACGGCAATAGGCAGCACCCCTGATACTGGTCGCACAGAGCCACTTAGGGACAATTCGCCGATAAACCACAAATTAGCAATGTTCTCAAAGGGCATTAATCCGGTAGCCGCAAGAATGCCGGTGGCAATCGGCAAATCGTAGCCAGGTCCCTCTTTACGAATGTCGCATGGTGCCAAATTGACGACCCATTTTTTGCCCGGCGGCATCAAGAACGAACAAGCTTTTATAGCGGCCCTAACACGCTCTTGCGCCTCCTTCACAGAGGCGTCCGGCAGGCCGACCACACTGATTTGCCCAAGACCTTGGCAGCAGTCGACCTCCACCTCTATTGGGTGAGCCTCTACGCCGTGCACAGCACCGGAGAATACTCGAGCAAACATAATAAATCCCCCTATATCCCGCTTTCCATTTCCAAAATTCCAAATTCAAAAAAACCGCCCACATTAGTAGCAACGGAAAGTCGGTCAATTTAGTTCAATTTCTCCGGGTTAAAATCTCAGTTTTTTTTGTTACAGGTCTTTCCCTTACAAATTAGGTGCCAGGATGCTTGAATAGAGTCAATCTAAATGAGGCAGGATGATGACAGAAGCCAAGACTAACCGACCAGAAACCAATCGAACAAAAGGCTGCAATGGAAGTCTTTCGGCCTTCTCGCCCTTGCAAACATTCAGTAGATTCACCATGCGGTTAGCGCTTCCAGTAGCTTTGCCAATCGCCCTTCCGATCGCCTGCACAATGGCGGCAATGACAATCTATGCCGCTCAAGCAGAGCCAAGCAAAAATGCACAGGCAAATCCGAATCAAAACGCAGGCGCAGCGGCCACCCATACCTATGCCGACAAGCAAAATGGCTACAGCATTGATTTCCCTAGTGACTGGAAGACCAAAACAGATCCAATTGTGAACCTAGTCGCGACTCCTGCCGCGCAAATCAAAGAAGCGAACTCTTTTCCTAATGTCAAAGTCGTTGCCCGTTCGCTGCCTTCAGGCGAGACGCTGGATACCATTTGCGATAAATCTATGAGGCAGTGGGCAACACTCTGGCAAGTGCAGTCAGATCAACACTCACAAAAGGGCGGAACGCCAACGCGGCGATTGGTGTTGATGCAAATAATTCCCCAAGTCAATCTTAGAACCAAAGTTCTCAAATCTTTTGCCGTCAGTGGTGACAACTACTACATAATTTCTTGCGCTGACAAACCAGAGCATTTTGAAGAATCGAAGAAGACATTTGAAGCCATTATTGATTCACTCAAGCTTGGCCTGAAATAAGCGGGCATAATAAAGCAACAGCGTCTATGCAAGTTTAAGAGTGCAGGGTTGGTCGAAATAATGAACGAAGCAAGCACCCAGACCTGGGATAAGTTTATAGAACGACTTGAATCGGGAGACATAGACAAAGACATCAAAGAAGCTTCAACAGCTGCTTGGCGCGATGTTGTAGGCAAAGTCAAATTATTCTCGGAGTTGATGGATTGCACAATACAATCGTACACAGCCAGCAGTTCTTCAAACACGCCCTCCAGCTCCGCGGCGCCAAATAGCCAACCCAAGTCGAAATTCGTCACCGAACTAGATGCTGCATACGAAGCTCTACAAACGCAATTAATTACAGTCAGAATGGCTGTAGCTCAAAGCATCGCCTCAGAGAAGCAACTAGACGCCCAGATTTCGAAAAACCGCGAGTTCGTGAAAACCTGGGCGGATAGAGCCACTGAAGCGGAGGAGAAGGCTCAATCAAGGCTGGTAGAAGTTGCAAGGCAGCGACAAGAGGCCTACGAAAATGCGGTTGCTGAACTAGAACAACTGTTAGAAAATCACAAGCTTGAGAATGAAGAATTGACTCTGCATAGGTGCGAACTAGAACTAACCATACAAAGAGCATATGCCCAAATAAAATTAGCATCCTCCAAAGAGCAGGCATCGAAAGCTATGGCAGAAGCAGATCAAATAGCCGCCGATTTACTGGAAAAATTGAAACGACACGAAGAATAGTCTCGCTGCCACAAATTGACCACAGTGGTTTGATATCTTCAATTCACCCCCAGAGAAAGCGCCCTTCTAAGTTGCTCGGAAGCTCTCTTCTCAGTTAAACGGAGAATATGACGATGGGAACGAACCTCGAATCATCAAATTTGAAAGCAGAGACGACCGACAACCGTCCAATTCAGCCAGAAGAGCATCAAGCTCCATGGAGTCAGGAGCTGAACCTACAAGGGAACATTGGATTTCGACCGTTCGAGAAAGAGCCCAATTTGAAACAACAAGGCATGTTACCAACCCTTGAGCTTATTGCAGAACCAAGAGGAGTTCCCGATACGAACGGCGACAACACTAGCTATGCCGATGATACTCGCAAGCAGAGAGATGCCGCACAATGGAAAGGCGACAGCATTCAATATGCCGACGGCACTCCCAAACCAGGAGATCCCGCGCACTGGAAAGATGGCGATAGCCTTCATTATGCAGACGGCACAGCCAAACCCGGAGATCCTGCGCAATGGAAAGGCGAAAGCACTCGATACGAGAATGTTACAGAGAAGCCGACTGAGACCATGAAGCGATAAAGTCGACCCTAAGATTCAGAATTAGAATCTTCAACCGGCTTTTGGAGATCTTCTAGCTTTGGAATCTCGCGAACTAAAACGCCGTCGCGCATAACAACAAACTCAGTCCCAGTCTGAGCCGCCAATAGGCGAGCGCGTTTAGATGCCCTTAGTAGAGCAATCATCGAGTTTTCCATATCGGGATCTGGATGATTCGTTTTATTGGCTTCCATTAGTTACTTCCCTCTTCAATCAATAATGGCACATCTCCGCTGTTATTGTAAAAGCGCCAGAAATTCACTTCACTCTTATAAACGCTCTCAAAATGATCCAACCCGGCATAGAAGCGACGCCGCACCACTTCATCGGGCACATGATGTCCTCCCTGCGCAACTCGCGCAGCTACCCGCGAAATAGCCTCTTCTGAACTTTGCAAAGCCAAAAAAAACAGTTTAATTTGATAATCTTGACTGCGCCAATTGCGGATCTGTTTCAAATAGCCCTGTCCGGCTAGGGTTGTCTCGAATGCGAAATTGCGCCCACGGGCAACGTAGTCACGAATTTCTTCCAGCATCAGTCGACCCGCCTTGATTGCTGCAATGTCTGGCTGGAAGGGCGACAAACCGGCCGCAATTAAATCAGCATTGATAAACACAGGACAATCAGCCTCATTGGGCAAGAACTCACGAGCGAAAGTAGACTTACCAGCCCCATTCGGTCCTGCAATAATCAAAATCTTCTTTTGCATAACTCAGTGCAACTACTTAGTCTTCAGCGCCGCTCGACCAGCACCCTCGACTTTATTGAGCACAGCACGAGCGTCAACATTATCGGGATGCTTATCTAAAATCACGTGCAATTCGGCTATAGCATCAGCTTTATTGCCTTGCTCATTTAAGGCAGAGGCTAGGCCTATGCGGGCATCATTGTTTTCTGGTTCGATTTCTAGTGCTAGTCGCTCTTCTTCAATCTGAGCATCAACATCGCCCGACAAGCCCAGCACCATCGCTAGCTTATGGTGATTTTTATCACTGCGATCATCCAATTTGCAAGCACTTTTATAAGCCTCAATTGCTGTTGGCAGATGGCCACGCCCTAGCTCAGCTTCAGCCAAAGCGCAGAACGCCCGAGGTTCGGTAGCATCTAAGGCAATCGCTTCATTGGCCTGAGCAAAAGCCTTATCGAACATAGATTTCTTTGCATAGGCTTCTGACAAAACATAATGGGCAATGGCATTTTTAGGATCAACTTCAATGGCTTGGGTCAAAATTGAAATAGCGTCATCATAGCGACTACGCTCATTTAAAATAACACCAAGATTGTTCAAGGCAGTAGCACTCTTCGGTTCACTCAAAAGAGCTTCGCGATATTCATGCTCAGCTTTTTCATACTCATTCATTTTGAAATATTCGTTTCCTCTTATAAGAAACGAAGCAGCCGTAGGCCGCAATTGCTGACAGCCAGTGAGCGAAGCGGAAGCGCCGCCCAAAACTAACAAAAGCAATGAGAAAGCAAGACTGCTAAGTCTCGTCTTCTCATTACTATTTGTTTTCTCTTTCACTTGAAGTTATCTCAATCATGCTTGGTTTTCGCGGTCAGACTTTACATTTTGACCGCACCGTATTTTCAATTAAGCGTCGATGCCAGCCACAACTTGGCCAGCATGCTGGGCCGATATTTTCACTTTTGGTGGTTCGTTCAACACGGCCAATTCTTTCAACTGTTCTGGTGACGCCAGCGATGGTGCCCCAGTCATAGGGCAAGCACCAGATTGTGTTTTTGGAAAAGCGATAACGTCGCGTATTGACTTGCAACCACAAAGCAACATGATGATGCGATCGAGCCCCAGAGCGATTCCACCATGGGGTGGTGCGCCTGATTCAAGAGCTTCTAGTAAGAAGCCAAATTTCTCAGAGGCTGTTTCGCGATCTAAGCCAATTGCTGCAAACGCTCTGGATTGAAGTTCTTGGGAGTGGATACGAATAGAGCCACCACCAATTTCACAACCGTTATAAACAATGTCGTAAGCGCGAGCCCGAGCCTTTTCTGGATCAGACTCTAGGTTATCGAGATCTTCTAAACGCGGTGACGTGAATGGATGGTGCACAGCCATAAAGCGACCTTGCTCATCGTCATACTCGAACAGTGGGAAGTCAACCACCCAAAGCAAACTGTGACTATCAGGGCTGATTAGGTCTAGTTCTTCTGCCAGTTTCAAGCGGAAGCGACCAAGCACATTAGCGACACCTTTAACAGTATCTGCCACCATCAAGAGCAAATCGCCATCTTTGGCTCCCGACAATTCTTTGAGCTTCTGCATATCGGCAGGGCTCAAGTGTTTGTCTAAACCAGATGAACGATTAGCATCTTTACCGAAGGCAACCCAGGCCAAACCTTTGCCGCCAACCGAGCGCGTGTATTCATTCCATAAATCTAATTGCTTGCGCGAAGTGCCTTCGCCTTTTCCTTCAAGCACAATGCCTTTGAGCTCACCACCAGATTCGGCCACTTGCTTGAAGACCTTGAACTCACAATTGCGAGCCACCTCAGTCAAATCTTTGAATACCAAGCCAAAACGCAAATCGGGTTTATCGCTGCCGTATAGGCCCATGGCATCGGCATAACTCAAACGCTGGAAAGGCGGCTTGATGTCAATTCCCGCACACTTAAAGGCATCAACCAAGACGCCTTCAGTTACCCGCATCACTTCATCTTCATCAACAAATGAAAATTCCATATCTATTTGGGTAAACTCTGGCTGTCTATCAGCTCTCAAGTCTTCATCACGGAAGCAACGAGCAACTTGATAATACCGATCGACACCACTAATCATCAGAGTTTGCTTGAACAACTGCGGGGATTGCGGCAGAGCGTACCAATTGCCTGGATTCAATCGACTAGGCACGAGGAAGTCGCGAGCGCCTTCAGGAGTAGCTTTGCAAAGAATTGGAGTTTCAACTTCAATGAAACCTTCTTGGTCAAGGTAGCGACGAATAGCCTGACTGACACGGTGACGCATCACTAGGTTGCTATTCATCTCTGGTCGACGCAAGTCAAGATAACGGTATTTCAAGCGCAATGCTTCATCAACCTTGTCGCCTTGATCAAGTTGAAAAGGCAGTGGCTTGCAGGTATTTAGTAACTCGAACTGTTCAGGATAGATTTCGATAGACCCGGGACCGCTTTCCGACTTAGCAGTACCCTCGGGACGCTTGGCAACCACACCTTTGATAGCAATGACAAACTCGTTTTTCAAGTCGACGAAGTGCTTGTGTATCTCTTTATTCTTATTAGGGTCAGCAATAAGCTGAACTTTGCCTGTAGAGTCGCGCAGTTCAACAAATATCAAACCACCTAAATCGCGCACCACGTTGACCCAACCAGCTAGGCAAACCTCTTGCCCCGCTAACTCAGCGCTCATCTGAGCACACTTGTGATCTCGCTTAAGACTCGAGCTACTCACTATCCAACCCCCTGAACTCCAAGAAATTCCAATACAATCCGACAGGAAAGGCTCATTGTATCGGACTTTAGGCCCGTTCATGCGCCAAGGAGGCCAGGCTGTTACGAATTGGAAGTAGTCAAAATTGAAGAACGTTCTATACTAAATATAGAGTGTGAGAATTTTTACTATCCTGTCTTGAGTTAAAGAGTCAAATTCCAATGAATTTTCTATACGACCATCTTCCCAAAATTGGCATCGGCATTCTTGTCATCATTGTTGGTTTTTCCTTTATATGGAAAGGATGGCAAGCTTGCGTCATGGGCCGCTTCAGCTACTGGGCGGGCTTCTTGCCCTTCACCCTTATATCTCCGTGGCTGGTTCACTTACCCCAAGGCAAACGCTCTTTGGTTAAGACCAAAGAAGGCATGTTGGCTCACGTACTTATCGGCCCCTCGTTCTTCTTGTGCGCAGTGCTTTGCATCTGTGCCGGTACCGACCTCGTTGGCCTACCAGGAACCAAAACTCTAAACCACATCATCAACGGTGGCGACGAAGCCAAACCGACCTCCATCTCATTCAACGAGAACACCGGGCGCTATGACTTCCCCCTAGCCAAAAGAGCCAGTGCGAAGTTCTACAAACAAGTATTCGAGCACAGAATACAAGAAGACACCGACTTCTTCGGTCGTAAAATCGAAAAAATGCTGCCTGATGAGAGAACGAACCTAGACGGCCAGAAAGTTTCCAAGAACAAATATGACCGCTAAGTTGTAAATGCCCTCTCCAACAACGGCCTCAATCAAGCAAAAAGCCCTTAACTGGGCTTTTTTCTTAGGATTTTATTGAGTTTGCCAAAACCTTATGCTCTATTTAGTTAAGTAGTGTCGCGGAAGGCCCACCGGCGCTTGTACGCGCTAGATTCCAGTGCTACCATGACCTATCGAGATATCTTCAGATATCTTCTGTATAACTACTATTTTTCAGAACAAAATCGGAGGTGAATTCGTTTGTCAGAGGTCAGAGTAGCCGAGGGTGAAAGCATTGAAGGCGCATTGAAGCGCTTCAAGAAGAAGATTCAGAAAGCTGGAATCTTGTCAGAGATCAAACGCAGAGAGCGTTACGAGAAACCAAGCGTAAAGAGAAAGCGTAAAGCTGAAGCAGCAAGAAAGCGCCGCTCTTAACATTCACCCATGACCATCATTCGAATTCCACATTCTAATTGATTGTTCCTAAAGCCCCGAGCAGTAAGCTGCTTGGGGCTTTTTGCATGCCGCCTTCCGTATCACCCAAGAGTGGCCGCCGCCGAACGGGTTTAATCAAATTTCCCCTCCGCCGAGAGTGAAAATCTGCCGACCGGGGAATAGTTGAATCAACAAAGACCAACAAAATAGATTGACCAATGCTCTTTGAAGCGAAGTCTATTGGCCTTATCAATTAGGTAGTGGTGGGAGATTCTGAGATGGCAACTAACCAAAAGAAGCAGACTAGCAAAATTGTTTCAGTCAGCACCGATACCCTAAAAGAACAGCTCAACAAAGCCTATGATGGCCGGGGTCATAACAGTAAACTGATGACAAACGACCAGAGACAAGGACTATTTGAGTACCTCTGGGATCTTAAAGAAAAGGCTCTTATGGAGCACAGCAAGTCTGTTGAGGTACCGAGCAATTGGCTGGAAGAACTAAACGAAAACGGTCAAAGTCGCCGCAGCAATTAGCCGTAACTTCTGCAATAGCCTTTGCTATAGCTTTTGCCCTCTCCATTCAGTTTCAGGCTCAAAACCAACCAGCCGTGGCAAACACGGCTAAGACACTCAAACAGCGCCTTTTGGTGCGTGAACAAATTCTACTGCAAGGCCACGCCAACCGGGCCAACCAAGCGTTGATATGCAATATCGAAGCACTGGCAAATCGTTTGCCGGTGCTTCTTTCCTATGCGCTCTCCCAAGGCACCCAGAACCTCAACGAAAACGAAGCACTATTGCAAGACCTAGATAAAGTGGCCGGCCCCAACCCTTTCGAGCAAGAGCCTCAACTCAAAGCTGAACTAGAGCGCAGCAGAATGGCGCTAGAAGCCGAAGGCGTGGGAAAGGTCAATGATGGTCTGCGACAAAAAAATGTGGCAACCAGTCGCAGTCGCGCCTATTTCTGCAGACCCACCATGATTCACCCCACAGAGCCTCTACGAACCATAGATACATTGATAGTTGAAGAAGGCAGTCGTTGGCCCGGCACCATCAATATATTGATCGACTGTACTGGCAATTATGTAGTTTTTGCCACTGGTCTAGATGGCCGCCAGCTTAAACAAGACAATAAGACAATCTGCAAAAGCGGTCACCTCAAGTGATTCGAGAGTTCTACAAAAACTCTACCTGATCTAAGTTCGGGAGGTCACCCAGTCGAGATCTAGGCTTATCCCCAGGTGATAACGGGGAGCTATTCGGTACTCTCGTAATAGCAAACCTCTGGTGGAGAAAGAACATGCAATCGAATCATCTCACAAGGCTACTTGTGGGAGGGACAACTCTTGCCCTCCTGAACGCCGCACTATCAGTATCAGTAATGACACAACCGGTATCAGCAAGGGAACTCGTCGCTAACGCTAACGCAGTCAATGGAGCAGGTGCCTCAGCAGCAGGCGCCAGTGTCAACACCAACGCCAACACAAATATGCCCAGCCGCCAATCTAGGCAGCTGCGACGGGCGAATCGCAATCAAAATCAAGGTCAATATCAGAATCAGACTAATCAAACTAATGAAACAAACAAAACAGGCCAAGCAAAAGCCAATGAACAGGCCGATTCAGGCACACTAGTGGCAATGGCCTCTGGTGGCACGCGACTAGGCAGCTGCCCGCTCAAGCATACAGATGTCCAAACTGAAATTTCAGGGTACATCGCCCGAGTGACAGTCAAACAAGTATTTCAAAATCCATTCAAAGACAAAATCGAAGCAGTCTATACATTCCCCTTATCTGAGAATGGCGCTGTTGATGAAATGCAAATGAAAGTTGGCGCCAGAGTAATCAAAGGCAGCATCAAGAAGCGCGAAGAAGCTAGACAAATTTATGATCAAGCAAGAGCCAATGGCTACGTTGCTTCACTGCTAGACCAAGAGCGTACAAACATTTTCACTCAATCAGTGGCCAACATAGAGCCTGGCAAAGAAATTGAAATCACAATCAAATATATAGAGACACTGCCCTATGAAGCAGGCAAATTTAGCTTCACCTTCCCCACCGTGGTAGGGCCAAGGTTCATCCCTGGAGAGCCAGTAGGCAAGTCGAGCGGCGGTTGGTCTAACGATACCAATCAAGTTCCTGACGCTTCTAAAATTACACCAAATGTAGTGGCAGAAGGTCAGCGCGCTGGCCACGATATTTCAATTGATGTTCACCTCAATGCTGGTATGCCAGTCTCGCAAATTTCGTCCAAACTGCACGAAGTACAGGTGCGTAATACTGGAAGCGGCCAGGCTGACATCAGCCTCTCAGACAAAGCGACAATTCCTAATAAAGACTTTGTATTAAGCTGGAATGTCGCAGAAGACACCCTAAAAAGCGGTTACGTTACTTACCGCGACCCATCAGCCAAAGATGGTGCAGGATACTTCACCGTGATGTTGATTCCGCCAAAGAGAATCACACCCGAAAAAGTAGCACCCAAAGAAATGGTCTTTGTCATTGACTGTTCCGGCTCTCAGAGTGGGGCACCACTGAACAAAGCCAAAGAAACTATGCGCTACATTCTAGATCATATGAATGCCAATGATACATTCCAAATCATTGCCTTCAACAGCACGCAATCACAATTCGCCGATAAGCCGCAGCCTGTTAGTGCTGACATGAAAGCCAAAGCTCGCCACTTCATCGATGCCCTGCAAGCAAATGGTGGCACATGGATGGCCCCAGCCGTCGAGAAAGCCTGCGCTATTCCAGCTGATGGCAATCGACTGCGTATCGTCACTTTCATGACCGATGGCTACGTAGGCAACGACTACGAAGTGATGGGCATGATCAAAAAGCTCAGAGGAAAATCACGCTGGTTCTCCTTCGGCACCGGCAACAGTGTCAATCGCACCTTAATTGATGGCATGGCCAAAGAAGGCGGCGGCGAAGCCGAATATGTACTTTTGAACAGCTCAGCTGAAGAAGTCGGCAAAAAGTTCTACGACCGCATTTCCACTCCGGTACTGACTGATGTTGAAGTAAAAGTAGATGGCGTGACAACAAAAGAAGTCTATCCTAAAGAAGTTTCTGACGTTTGGGCAGAAAAGCCCCTCTACTTTAAAGGCAAATATATCAAAGGTGGCCAGGGAACCATTGTCCTCAAAGGCTTTGCTGCAGGCAAACCATATGAGCAAAAACTGAATGTACGCTTCCCCGAATCTGATACAAAAAACCGCGGTGTAGCTTCAATGTGGGCACGGGCTAAAGTAGACAGACTAATGAGCGAAGATTGGTTCGGCGCCCAATCAGGCCAAGCCAACAAAGAAATCAAAGACGAAATCACAACCGTCGCCCTCGATCACCACATTCTCACTCAATACACATCATTTGTGGCTGTTGACGAAAGCAGAGTGACCAAAGGAGACCCAGCCAAAACTGTCGACGTCGAAGTTGAGATGCCTGATGGTGTTTCAAGGGAAGGCGTGTTCGGCAATAAAAACGACGGCAGAGTAGTGGGTATGCTTCGACCGATGACTTCGCTACCGGCACCGTCAGTGCGTGGTTCAAGGTCCAGGGGGTTGGCATTCGCCTATGGTGGCTCCGCTGGTGGTGGCGGCAGCGGTGGCGCCGGAGGACAAAGCTATGGAGGGCAAGCACAGTTAGCCAGGCGCCAAATGGCAAGCAACAGCAACTATCTCCAAAGCTTAGACTTTGGTTCAGCAGCGACGAAGCTAAAGGGAGCCCTACCCAGCTCTGCGCGTACATCCGACAAAGCCCCTCATTCACTCTCACTAGCAGAATCTAGCAATGGCCCAGCAGCCGCACCAGAACCGAAGGCAAGCGAGAAGAAAGAAGTGGTTGATCAACTGAAAGACAGAGAAGCCGACAAAAAGGCCGATAGCGATGATGCTTCTAAACTCAAACCAACAAAAGAAGAAATCTTCAACACTAGCAAAATGTCCAATTCACTGGTGGCAGAGCTGATAAGAACAGGCAAAAACAAAAATGCCAAGTTAAGCACACAACGCCAAGGCGACCAATACCTATTCACTCTGACGCTAAAAGACCTAAGCGCCGAAATCGAGAAATTATTGAAAGCACTCGGAGTTGATATCGTAGCGAAAGAAGCCGCCAAGACTGATGCTCAAGGCAAGAAAACAACAGTGGTCAAAGCCTTTGTAAAACTCGACAAACTAGAGGCTCTCGCCAAACAAGATTTCGTTTTACATATCGACCTTGCTTCGGACCGCAAGTAGAAACTGTAATCTGAAAACAAAGGGCCGCCTGCAAAGGCGGCCTTTTTGTTTGTTTCGAAATTGCCAGAGGACATTCGTGCGTTAAGCCAGGCGCTCACAAATCTCAGCGCCAACTGACAAAATCCGGCCGGTAATTTAGGGGCAAGGTCTCTGACATGCTGCAGCAAGAGCTTAGTGCAAATAACTTACCACGCAGCGAGGCTGACTGTCTTTATCAACACTCATACGACGCTTCGATTTTCGAGTAAAATGAGCATTTTGGTAGTCGGAAATGATGCCAAGAATCGGAATTCGCTATAGGAATCTCAACATGAAAAAATCCAAAGTGCGATCGATCGCGAGCAGAATAGCTCTCGCCCTTCTCATGCTTCCTTCTTTTGCGAGCTTCGCTCTCGCCCAAGGTCAGTTTTCAGTCGGGCAGAAAGTAATGTACAAACCAAATCAATTTCAAGAGATTTGGGAAGAAGGTACTGTCACCAAGGTGCTTCCTGAAACAACTCCGGGACTGCATCAAGTTGTAATTCGAAGCACCAAACCGAACCCATACAATCTAGCCATGCATGATGAGGTCTCATACGAAACCAAATTCGTAAAACCGGCCGGTGGAGAAGTTCCTGAAGGTGGCACCATGCTTGGCGGCGGGGCGGAAGCGGCTCGGCCCGGCACTCAGGCTGGTCATCGAGAAAGCGATTATGGATTCAAAGTAGGACAAAAGGTTCAATTCAAAACGAATCAATTTCAAGACAATTGGGAAGAGGGAATAGTCACCAAAATCATCCCACAGAGCACGCCTGGGCTCAAACAGGTACTAATACGCTCCCTGAAGCCGAGCCCCTACAATCCAGCCATGTTCGACGAAGTGGCCTATTCAACTGAACACGTCCGAGCCGCCGGTACCGCCAACCAGCAGGCACTAGCGCAGCAGCACCAACAAGCGTCGAAACAAGCACAACAGTGGCAACAGCCACAAGGCTTGAATGCCCCGGGGAAAGCACCGAACCTTCCCGGTCAACCGCAAGCTGCTGGCGGCGGCAATGTAGCCGATTTGTTCGGGAAATGGTCAACATTGCAGGTTGGCCACAATGTCGACACCCTCACGGCAGATGGCAAGTACATTGTGCGCCAACTAGAGATAGGAGCCAAGAACGGAGACCTTATTATTAAACCCGATCACACTTATACCTGGCTCAGCGTCAGCGAGGGCCCAATCAAGGGCATGTGGCGAGATGCAACACCGGATGAAGCGCGCAGCGGCTGGGGCGGGCCGTCGATCCGACTGCTCCACGCCGAAGGTGGTTGGGATTATACGGTCAGCAAGCGACCACAACAGCCTGGAGGCGGGAACTCTATCACGCTCGGGACGAATGGCTATCAAGTGAACGCCTATCGTTAAGTCGATTAGGCCTCTTTTTGTCCAATCAGATTAGACAAGATTGCGTCGACGAAGCAATTCATCGGCGCAATTGCTAGTGCAGGAGTAATTTCTTCCATAACAACTAGGTCAATAAAGTGCTGTCACTTAATGTCGGGCTCAACAAGTTAAACAAGGTCATATGTAAGAATAAAAGACATAGTAGATAGTGAACAGTCGCTATCCACAACCAGGAATCCAGTGCCCGAAGAATCGCCCTATGCCGTCCTAAAGCTTCCCGACTACAGATTGCTGCTCTTTAGCCGCCTGCTAGTGACCATTGCTGTGCAAATTCAAGGAATAGCTGTCGGTTGGCAGATCTACGAAATCACCAATAGCCCACTCGCTCTCGGCTTAGCTGGATTGACCGAGGCCATACCTGCTATCGGAGTGGCTCTTTATGCAGGCCACGTAGCCGACATTGTCGACCGTCGCAAAATTGTGCTCTGGGCCGTAGCCTCATTAGTCGTGAGCATGGCCATCCTCACAATTTGCACATTGAGCACCCAGCACAATCACACTCTCTTAATCTGCATATTCGTCATCATTGCCTTATCTGGAATATCCCGCGGTTTCTATGGCCCAGCGATTTTCGGCATCGTCTCCGACATCGTTCCCCGTCCGCTCTTGGGCAATGCCGCAGCCTGGAACAGCACCGTCTGGCAATCATCAGCAGTAGCTGGCCCAATATTAGGCGGTGTGCTCTACGCCTGGCTGCATGCGCCTTACACCTACTTAGTATCAACAGTGATGCTAGTCGCTGCCTTCATCAGTTTCTGGCAAGTAAAATCTCGCACGGTCATCACTCCGAAGAAATACGAGAGTGTTTTTGCCAACATCAAAGAAGGTCTTGATTTCGTCTTCCACAACCAAGTAATTCTCGGGGCCATGGCCCTCGACCTCTTTGCCGTTCTCTTTGGTGGCGCAGTGGCACTGCTGCCAATTTTCGCAAAGGAAATATTTCACTGTGGCCCCGAAGTATTGGGTATGCTCAGAGCCGCACCATCAGTGGGCTCTATGGTAACAGCAATAGTACTTACACATCGGCCCATCACTCACAATTCGGGTAAAGTATTCATGCTGGCAGCAGCTGGTTTTGGTGCTTGCATGATCGCCTTTGGCCTCTCTACTAACCTCTACCTATCACTTCTAATTCTCATCATCAGTGGTGCCCTAGACGGCATCAGCGTCTGGGTGCGCAGTACAATCTTCCAACTGCAAACACCAAACGAAATGAAAGGTCGCGTATCAGCGGTGAACAATATGTTCATTGGTTCTTCAAACGAAATCGGTGAATTTGAATCAGGTGTCACAGCGAAGTTTATGGGCCTGGTTCCATCAGTTGTATTTGGCGGAATCATGACACTAATTGTGGTGCTAGTGACTAGTATCAAAGCTCCGAAGCTAAGGCGCTTAAATATTCACGAGCTCTACAAAGAGCAGAGCGAAGAGCTAGCACAGAAGAACTGAGTTGGCAGCGAGTCCGATACCAGGCGCGGCCTGCTTAGTCAAGCAGAAGGGCGCGCATAGCGCCCCTCTTGTAGAGGCTCAGACAGTCAACCAAGAAGCTTCTAGGAGATTTGCCCAAGGCTCGCAGTGTCTCGCCATGATCGATAATGAATACACAACAGATTGCCAGAAAAACTGCACTCCAGAAAAAGTAAATTGCCCTTCGAATCAGCCAAGAGAAAGGCCGCATTTCCTTGCGCATGAAACTCCAATGAAATTTCAGATGAGCTATCTCATCGAGCACAATCGATGAAAAAATTGTGCGCAAAGACTGATCGGGAAGCCTCTCAGCACAAGCTTTATAGAAGCATTTGCCGACAATCTCAGCTGTCAATATAATGAAAATTTCGGTCTTGAGTCCAAGCAGATGGCGCAAGCTGACAAAGGCATAATCTGACCAATGCCAAATAATTAAATAACCATCCATCAATTCAATAATGCGTGCCAAGACCAACGCGTGACCATTCTCTTCTTTAATGAATAGATCGATGCAGTGTTCATAAAGCGGGTCATTTAAAGTTTTTGCGTACTTGCGCAAATGGTTGCCATCACCAGTTTCACCAATTTGAAAACGCTGCAAAGATTTGATGATTGGGACACGAAGAGAATATGGAATATCTAAATACTGAGGCCAAACAAATGAGTGTTTATCCTTTTTATTGTTCTCGAAATAGGAAAGCCAATAGGCTGATGAAAAAGTACTGTGGTCGAAACCGGCCTTGGTTCCTGCATTAGGAGCACCTCCATCAGTTGGATGGAGCAATCGCTGTGAAGTCATCCTGTAATCCTCGCTCTCGCCGTCGCTATATAGGTCGTCTACTCTTGGACATGCATAAAGTTTTGAGCGCTCACTACGAGACTAGCAGACGAGGAAGAACAGAGAGGTAAACATACGACTTGCTTTGATCGCTTCAAACAAAAAGCGAGTAAAGACAAAGAAGATCGATGTAAGCCCCGCGATCTAATTTCAGCAATTGACTTAATCTACAAGAACACTAGCCTTCCAGAGCTAAGCCCTGAAAGGCTTTCAAAGATTAAGCGATTCTGAAAAAACGAGTTTAGTGCACTATTTGAGATAGATAAAATTTGAAGTGCCACGAGCTGCACTATGAAATATTGGACGATGCCAAGCAACTAGACCTTGGATGAGTGAGAAGTCAATTCCTCGACAACACGGATCAAGCCGATCAAAACCTCTGCCAGCTTTTCATAGTTGAGTTTCTCAGGAGTATCTTGCTTATCGTGATAGTGCGGGTATCTATAGTTTGCAGTGTCAGTAATCATGAGGGCTGGGTAGCCAAAGCGCCAGAATGAGTCTTGGTCAGAAAACCGCACACCAGAAATGAACTCTGGTAATGAGATCCCTTGAGACGGAAACTTCACACCGGCACGAAAAGATCTCAAAGTTCGCTTAAGAAGTGCCTGCGATTTGAGATTGGAAAGAAAAAGAAGAAAGTTACCGGTGTCTGGACAGAGCAAGCGCAGCAGCGGATTCGGAAAAGACTGGCTGCCAGGAGAGTCGCTGTAGTAGCCAATCGTCTCCAAAGATAGCATGGCCACAATATTGTCTTTTCGTTCATGGCAGAGCTTTGCGTACTGATAACTACCCATCTTATCTGTATGAAAGAACGGTGGCTCTTCGTTGGTGAAAGCAACAAATCGTACAGTGCAAGGAAGTTCTCGATTGGCAAAATGACGAGCTAGTTCCAAAATAGCACTGACACCGCTGCCATTGTCGTTAGCAGCAGGGCAATCGTAGACTGAGTCGTAGTGAGCACCGATGACCACAATCTGCTCCGGGTGATCAGAACCTTTTATCTCAGCAACTATGTTTCTGGTAGTGTGCGTAACTTTAGGAAAAACCAGAGTATCGTTTTTCTCTTCATGGCTTTTAGACGAAAGCAACTCCACATCGTACTCTTGCTTATCAACTAAATAACCAAATTCGCTAAACTTGTGCTCAATATAAGCTGCGGCCAACTCTAAATTAACGGGTGCGCTTGTGAGACTACGACAGCCAATCTCGGACGCTAATACAACTACGTGTTCACGAAGTCTCTTACTTAGGCCTTCTTTAAAATTGTCTGTCACCGTTGCACCTTGCTGGTAGAAAGCAAAGTCTAACTAACGAAAACAGGGTTGTCCAGGAGCCAGTGAGACAAGCCTTGACTGACAGTAACACACAAGTTACCATCAAAAAAGCGCAAAAGGTAACTAGAATGACATTAACGCGTGATTTCAAAGAAACCATCGTTGCTCGCGTAACACGCGATCCAGCTTTTGTCAGAGCGCTACTTGACGAAGCCAGCAGCCTATTTCTCAACGGCGATCCAGAAACGGCTCGCTTGATACTTCGCGATCTGGTGAATGCCACCATTGGCTTCGAAGCTCTAGCAGCTGAAATGGAAACACCAGTAAAGAGCCTACACCGCATGCTTTCTGAGCGTGGCAATCCAAGCATGAACAACATAGCCGCCATTTTCAAAACCGTAAGCAAAAGTCTGCATGTTCAGATCAAAACAGGCGTGGTGGAAGTAACTAAACCGAAAATTTAAGCTATTCAACTCAAAAACTTCGTAAATACCGAGGCGGAGAATTCGACCCGGTGAGGCATTATATTGTTCCCCCGTGCATATAGGTCGTAGCGTGGACGCTTCTGACTCATCGAAAAATTCGAACAGCGACCGAGCATTGTTCAGCTAAAAATGGACGGCCACAAAGAAAAGAACGGCAAGTCTATTCCTGAAAACTGGGGCGGCACAGCCTTCATGGTGTCAAAAGAAGAAGACTGCCGCACTCTGCAAGCCGCTAGAGATAGTCGACAGCAAGATGGATCGAGCCAACGTTCCAGCCGTGGCCATCGGCCAAGCTTACACTTCTGGTGGCTTCTTTGTCGCCGAAGGCACATTCGACGGCATCAAGAAGCGCGGCGACGCGCAACAAGCACCCGCGCCATTACCGGGAGAAGATGCCGCTCGCGACGTGCAAGTGCTGACCAAGCACGTTCGCCCAGGAGTCTCGGGGGCCCCGACATTCGAGAAAGACGGCAAAGTGGCCGGCGTCATCGATATTGGCGGCAGACTTGGCTTTGCCATCAGCACTCCCATAACCAAACAAACAATTATTGATTTGAAAGCCAAGAAATAAGCTTTTCTACGCGATCTAGCGCTTTTTCCCAATGCATTGCGCCTGCAATTGCCCAAGGGCGCCCTTATTAAAGGATCCTTTAATAAGTAATTTCGTTATTGAAGGAAAAGGCCTTATCCTTTAATAAGGCTGGCCTCTTTGTGAGAACAAGATCAAATTAGATAGGGAAAGCATGACCGAATCAGCACCAAATCGACTCAAATGTTCGTTCTGCGGCAAAAGCCAAGAGCAAGTGAAAAAACTGATCGCTGGACCAGGTGCCTATATTTGCAACGAGTGCGTCGATCTTTGCAATGAAATACTAGAAGAAGAACTCTTCGAGGTAGATGCAGAGGCCGAAGGAGGGGCCAAACTTGGCTCTCGGCCTCGTATAAATATAGACGAGCGCGACCTGCCTGAATTGACAGTTTGGAGCAGCAAATTGAGCAAAATAAAATCTATGGCTACCGATCAGTGGCGCGGGCAAAAAGTTGCCGACGATACTAGCGATGAAGCAGCCCTGGTCTCTGTAGCATGCGTAGGCTTAGAAGAACTGCTCGATTACTATCGACTAAATAGCATAGAAGCTGGAGTGGAACCGCTCCTCCGCGCACTGCTACATTTAAAAGAACGACTCGCCGGAAACGCAAGCCCAGAGCTTGTACCGTTCTTAGAACAATTGGCTGTGTTTTACTCGGACAGCAAGGAATATCATATCGCCGCTTCGTTGCTTGAATGGCTTTTAGAAATTGGCTTCATTCATGAGGTCATCGATGAAGCAAGACAGAGGCAATATGCCTTAAACCTGGTCAAGATCTACATGCGCCTTGGCAAGGCAAAAGAAGCAGACAAATTACTTGATGATTTGTGTACAACAAACAAGAATGGTTAACCCCCTGCTTGGCCGAAGAATTGACCAAACACACCACGAATACACAGAGGCCAACTATTCACAGACTGGTGCTACTCTCGGTACTATCCTAGGAGAGTCCATGTCGACGTTCTTTCAGTATGACATAAAGGTCCGCAACTTCCTTTTCTGTCATAGAGCTGACATAGTCGGCCGTAACCCTGGCGCACTCGTCGCGCGTTCCAGAAGAAGCTAGCAACAACTCCTCAAAGCGACGAGGGAAAAGCTTCCAGTGAAATGCCTTCCTGGTGCCCTTCTCGGCCGCATCAAACAAAATATCAAATAGCGTAGCAATCATTCGCCTCTGTCCAAACTGGACCGTTGCGAGTTCTGTATTGAGAATGACGTAGTGCCAAGTAAGTTGCTTAAGCATGGCAATTTCCAAAAGAAGATCCGGACTAGCAAAACCAACAAGGGGCTTGCCTTTCTCTGGTTCTTTCAGTTCGATATCGTTTACGTACCTACTAATTAGAACTGTCAATGCTTGCCAGAGGTTTACATCTTGCTGCGTCGAACCCAAATATCTGCTTGATTTTGGAAAGATATCAATAATGTTGATCAAAGACTCTTCCATCTTCGCTCGGTCGTTAAATTCGTTTTTGTCGGGATTGCGAGCAACTACTTCGTCGAAGAAATTCGAGAGTTCACGAGAACCTGTGGCTAATCTCTCAAGCGGTATTTTCCCGGCACAGTAAAAGTCAATCAAGTCATGAGATGCATAGGTAATATCGTCCGCGATATCCATGACAGCCGCTTCCAGACTTTGAGTGTGCTCACCATGCTGGAAGTGCTCACGAGCAAAATTAAATAGCTCAGAATCAGACTTATAGGCGCCCCACTTATTAGCCTTAGGCCCCTTCTCGTGCAACCATGGGTACTTCAAAATTCCATTAAGAGTTACCCGCGTTAGGTTCAAACCAAGACCGGCTCCACTTCTTTCTGCCTCAGGATTAACATCACTAACGGAAAGGCGTGATACCAGGCGAAAGGACTGTGCATTTCCTTCAAAACCTTCTGCTAGACCGTGTTCGATCATACGATCATTGATCTCTTCTTCGGCGATATGCCCGAACGGTGGGTGACCCAAATCGTGGGCCAATCCGGCTGCTTCGGCAGCATCGACGTCTAAACCACCATATTCCTCACATTCACCACCCGCAGCCTTTAACTTCTCGGCTATTCGGCGTGCCAGCTGCGCAACCTTCAAAGAATGCGTGAGGCGATTATGAAATACATAGCCATTGTCCGCAGGTATCACCTGCGTAATTTCAGCTAAGCGAGCAAAACTCCGACAATAAAGCAGTCTGTCACGGTCAATTTGCGTGGGTGTGCGAAAATCACTGACCTTGTCCGGTGTTTTTCGTTCAAACAGCTCTGCTTTCACTTGCTTCGATTTCTACACAGAAACAGTTGCGTCAGCGCGGACAGCAAGCTTGCGATCTGTGGCAAGAATAATCTCCCCACTGGCGAGCAGTGGCAGAACCACCGATTTGATCTCGTCCTCGTCTAGTCCGATATGCGACCGTTGGAGAGCTTTAACCAACTCACTCATGAACATCTCATGCCCGGAAAGTGCATTCAGTACGTCTTTTCTTTTTAAATTATTCATCGTACTTTGCGCTCGCTTTTCAGTAACAGACTAACCCAACTATTTCTCTTATGCAACCACAATAGCCTATATCGAGTCAAACCTAACCAGGAAAACAACCATATAAAACTATAAACTCATTAAGTGTTCTTGTAAAGCCTACAAATTAGACCGATAGCACGATTTGAATAAATCAAAGCGATAGTAGTTAAATGCAAACAAAAGCCAAGCATCAGGATCAATCATAAATTCTCTCGCTCACCACTGCACACGTTCACGCACCACCACTTCTGTTACTTACAGCGCAAAATCAGCATCGCTCAACTTTGGGTTAAGACTAACCCGAGAAAAACTCAGCTCAGTTTCCACGTGTATCGAGGAAGGCTTACACAGCTCATAATCAAGCTCTGCCTTCTCTGCTTGGCCAAAGCTAGCAATGGTCTGGAAGATTTCAGCGGTTTTCACAACCACATTCAAAATATCTCTAGAGAATTCAGAATTGACAGGTCGGTTAGTGATTTCTACAGCATGAATAAAATAACTGATGCTTGAAACAGTTAAGCGCACAATACCAGAAGAGCCAAGATCTCCTTCCAAAAACAACTTGTTTGCTTGCTCTTTCACTTGCACCAGCCTGAAGCTATTTCGCTTGATATACCAAAGACAATTTTCTTTAGGGCTCAAACAAAAGCGAATGAAAGTAAATAACTCATCAGGAATACTAGACGCCTGAAAACCTGATAAAGAAGCCGTCAAGCCATCACCACCTATAAATCTGGCGCGCTCATCCTCAGGCCCTTTAATGAAAATCGAACTGCCAACAAATTTAAACTTGAGGTCACTATCGTGAAAAACCAGAACAATTTCATTGGGCTTACGATATGAAAGCTGAAACGATTTACTGCTGCTCTGACTCAATTTCGAGCTGGTAAGTGAATGCCAATCGCTAACCCAATTTCCATGCAAGACAAAAGTATCTAGATCGCGAACCACAGCAAATGACTTTTCTAAAATATCTTGAGCGTTCATTATGCTGACTTATCCTTTTAACTGATGCGCTGGCAAGGCCAAATAGCATGAATAATAAGTCTCGCTCTCAAAAAAAGGACCTTTCTTCTGAAAAGGATTAGTCGGCACCAACTTTAACCAGCTAGGAAGCTTATCAACAAAAGTGCGCTGGGCAAAGCCAACTAAAGCATAGTCGCTTTTGTCGATCACAAGAAACTGCTCGCTCTTGTAGATATTCGAGCCAACGAGCCAAAAATATCGATCATCACTCCAGTCAAATTTTTCTCTCAAAGCTTGTACTATCTGTAGGTGGGCTGTTTTCCTTTCGTCTTCAAGCAGAAAACGATGGCGGCCGCGATAGAGGCCCTCCTCGTCATCGCGCCCTGCCAGAAAGTACCAGAGGTCAAGAAAGCTAGTGTAGGTTGCCGCAGTGAAGCGTTTGTCAAAGCTAATGCGCTTAGGAGAATATAGATTGCTAGCCGATTCTCCCGCTTGTCGAACTAAAAGACTATTAGGCAGAAGCTTAGCGTTAAAGTCACGAGCTGGTGGAGTGCTATTAGAAATGTCGACAGATAGCTCAACTGTTTGGCGAAACTCAACTGCTACGCCAAACTTAACCGGAGCAATATCAGACTCAGTTTCATAAAAGACTTCGCCTACGCCCTGTCCGCTGAAGTACTTGCCATTTCGAAGCTTTAGCCAAGCCTGCTCAATAACTTCATAGGCATCTCGTTTAGTTTTGCTTTCCAAATCAACCTATCAACAACCATCGATGAAACGATCATAACATCAAGCTACTTTGCGTTTTTGCCGGTTTTGCTCAGCCTCCGAATCTACGCCACACTAGTATTCTTCCCACACAATTACCACAGTTCTGACACATGGGCTCACTAACATGCACCTATGGCCATGGGTTCTCCCTTGTCTCTGCAAACGAAAAAGCAATGAAGAATTAAGGGAATTATCCTATGCGCACAAAACTCAGAGCACGACTTAGACAACAAAGGCGTACAAGCAATGTGCACAACATTATGGCTGCGCGCTTAGAAGCAAAACAAGAAGCAAAACAAGAAGCAAATTTAGGAGCAAAAGCGGCCAAAGCACAGTTCAACTGGCAGGTTCTAGCTGCCACCTGGCTGGGAGAAATGTTCGACGGCATGGATGCCTCAATTTATGTACTAGTGATGTATCAATGCCTCTCTGAGCTAATCGGCTCCAGCACCCACAGCGCAGTGGCGCCAGTCGGGGCAACAGTACTAGCAATTTTCATAACCGGCTGGGTAGTGGGTGGCATCACCTGCGGCATACTGGCCGACTACTTTGGTCGCTCCAAAGTTATGTTAGCCACAATTCTCGTATATGCTGCAGCCAGCGGTCTTTGCGCCCTTAGCCACAACTGGGCTGAGTTGGCCTTCTACCGTTTTCTTGTGGGCTTTGGCATAGGCGGCGAGATTGGCTTGGGGGCAGTTCTAGTGGCCGAAACCTTTAAAGGTCGCTCGCGCCTTCATGCTGCTTCATTCATCGCCAGTTCCTTTGCCGCAGGCTACCTGCTGGCGGCCATTGCCAATCTCTACCTCGGGCACCTTGGTTGGCGCTATCTATTCTTATTAGGTGTAACACCAGCTTTGGTCACTCTTTACTTCCGCACCAAATTAAAAGAGCCAGAACACTTTGAGCAGGTGAAGCAGGCCAAGCGCATAGAAAGAGAAATAGCACATGCCTGCGGAGTGAAAGTCATCAGTGAACCCTTTACCCTGCCTCAGATTTTCTCGCGAAAAAACCTAGCCAAGACTATGGCAGCAATAGGCCTTTCTACTCCTGCAATTGTTGGATACTGGGCCGTTCTTGCTTGGCTTCCCGCCTGGGTAACACAGATGGTTGGTGGAGAGGCAATCGTTGAGAGGAGTGTCACGGCTGTCGCTCTCAATGTAGGTGGTCTAATCGGAGCACTGGGCGCAGGCTTACTCGTTGAGAAAATTGGAAGAGCCAAGAGTTTTCGCCTAGCTAACTGCGGTGCAGTTCTTTGCGGCCTGATTTTGTTCGGCACCATCAAAGAATATGGACTGCTACTCTTGAGTGTCAGCTTCTTCCTCGGATTCTTTGCCCAAGGGCTTTTCGCTTTGCTATTTATATACGTACCAGAGTTATATGAAGCAAAAATTCGCTGCACTGGTGTCACCACTAGTATCACAGCCGGTCGCATATTTGCGGCCATGGCAGCACTGCTTGGCGGACAAATAATTGCTTGCCTCAATGGCTCATACGCCAGCGCAGCTATATTGTTCTCTAGTGTGTATTTCCTCGGCGCAATAGTTAGCTTCTTCTTGCCAAAGCATGGAGAAGAAGTTGCCTCTTACGAAAGCGAAAAATTTCGAGCTGCACCTGCCATAGGCTAATTGAAAAGTGCGGAATCACGGGCCACCGCTACCAGCCAATTAACTATGCCCGGAACAAGCAATCCGAACTTGATTAAAAAGGCTCCTACATGGGCTTTCCGACCAGCATTGTAGAGTGCTATCGGATCTCGATAAATATAGCGGTGGTAAGTAAACAGTCCAACCGAGGCGAGAACCAGGCCAAAAGCCATAGCTGTTAGCTCAAAAGAATTGGCTATAACATTGAGCAACGCCTCTAAATTAGCCAACATATTAACGCGCACTGTTCCGGGCAGACCATACATCACCGGCGTCTCTTGCATTTCCATATAATTTTCACTCCAGGTCTATACAAAGAACATAGTGCACGCAGGCATCCGGCAATAGTGGATTTGTCCTGAATTCACTTCAGGTGATTGGCTGGAAGAACATCCGATTGTCCGAAATCTCCAAGTAGAAGCACCTGCAAATGGGTAAATAACCTTATAATGGCTGGTCCCCCACTTAATCTATTGGTCTAAATCTGTGTTTTTTATCCATGGCTAACCCTAAGAACGACTCACCAGATCAGCCTAAAGACCGATCACTCGACGCCGGTGATAGCAATAAGACGCGACAAATTTTAACTGCCGAAAGCCAGGAGCCTACCGCGCCGAGCCAACCGGCCGAACGAAATAGAAATGGTGCATTTGATCTAGGTGTGCCCAAGGCTAAAGAGCCAGACCTGAGCGCGGTATTTAAGAAAGATCCAGAATTTGAAAGACGCTTTTTCGACATGACCGGAGAAAACGGCAATGTCGTCGAAAGGCCTTTAGGGGGCCTATTCGCCCCTGACTCTTACCGCAACCAAGCATTTAGACAAATGATGGGCAAATACGGCACAGAAAGAGTCAAAGAAACTTTTGCCGCCCTCGAACAAATGGGCAAAAAATCTGAATGGGTAGGTCGCGGGCTGCGTGCAGACGAGCCAACATTTGCAGAGCAAAACAAAAAACTTGACCAGCTAGCCAACCTGATGAAGCCAGGAAAAATCGAGGCCGCCCAGTCTGCCGACAAGCTGCTAAAACAAGATGGTTTCACCAAAGTTCTTACCATTGAACAGATGAACGACGATAAGCTGCTCAAACATCTAAGCGATCCCGCCCAAAGAAAGGCCTTTATCGACTTTAATCACAACAGCGGCACCTTAGGCGGAGCTTACCTCCGAGACAATCCAAATCACAAAGACCTAAGCCCTACTCAAAATCTTGAGGCTTTCGGGAAATACAAAACAAACTTTGAAGACAAAGAAAAGCTCAGCGCAAAACCCTACCTTGATGAAATTAATAAAGCAGGCGAAGAGCCAACCAAGCATTTAAGCGATGCCATGCGCAAAAGTCGCGTGCTCATGATCGGAGAGCAACATTCTCTCGATGGGCCAATGCACAAGTTTGGTGCCGAAGCGATGAAAGACCTGAGGGCAGCAGGAGCGACACATCTCGCCGTGGAAATTCCCCAGAGTCAGCTGGATAAATATAATAAATCTCGCGATCTCAAAGATCTACCGGAGGCATATCGAACCAATGACTTCGGCAAAATGATGGACAATGCTCGCGGCTCTGGCATGAAAGTGGTTGGCATTGACAATGGCACAGGAGACGTTGACGCCAAGGCAGCTCAAGAACGCGACAATTTCATGGCTAAGCAAATAAAACAGATTCTAGATAGCGATAAAAACAACAAGGTTGTATATTGGTCAGGCATGCTGCATGGCACCGACACTACATCTGGTGCCTATCGATCGACAGCAGATATTTTGCGTAGTCAAAAAGTAGCAATCACCACCACTATGGAACAGTCAGCGGCCACGCCAACCGATGACCTTACTTACTATGCAAAACATCTAGACAAGCCCACTGCGATATCCACAAAGAAGACTCCGCTAATAGCTGGAACCGAGGTACCGCGCCTTGGCAACGATGTGCAAGAGCGCTATGGTATGTGGGACAGTGTCTTGATCTTCCCGCCAAAGCGCAAGTAAAAAAGATCACAAACTTTTGCAAAAACCATAACGGCAGAGCGATTAGCTCGGGTAATTAAAATGCGAGTAGTGATTATCAGTGATACACACAATACATTAAACAAGATGACCATTCCACATGGTGACGTCCTGATTCATTGTGGTGACTTCTGCCGAGCCGGCACCATAGAAGAAGTTGAGCGCTTCAACGATGAGATTTGCAAGTTACAGCACCAATACAAAATCATAGTTGCAGGAAATCATGATGTGCCTTTTGGAAACGATGGACTTCTAGGTCGTACCTTGCTAAGCAAAGAGCTAATCTATTTGGAAGACGCGGCAAAGGAGATCGACGGAATAAAATTCTATGGTACGCCTGGTCAGTTTCTTCTCAGACGTTTCGAGAAAAGAGCGAGCCCCAATATTCTATCGAGAATGGCAGGTCTGCTGACAAACACGCCTCATCATGAGAACAGAATTTGGAACTCGATACCTTCGGATACCGATGTCCTGATCACACACGGACCACCATATGGAATTCTCGACCAGCGTGCTCAGGGAAAACATCTTGGTTGTGAGCCACTGCGACTACAGCTAGAAAAGATTCAGCCTAAATTACATTGCTTTGGTCACATACACGAATCATATGGCCACCATCGGACCTCAAGCACCCTTCATGTTAACGCAGCGGTAGTTGATGAAGCTTACGAACCAAGCAATGCACCGCTTGTCGTTGAAATTAACGCAGAAAAAGCCTATCTAATACCCTAAGAATCTCCCAAGCACAGCAATGGTAAGATACCCATAGATTGAAGCGGGCACAAAATGACCCTTCAAAACAGAGAATAGGCGACGTTAGCGCCAAGGCAGAACGTTCCATGAATGATCACGAAACCCGTATTGATCGAATTCGCGGTGCCATTTTCGGACAAGCCATAGGTGATGCGCTCGGTCTAGGTACAGAATTTCTCTCAAAGAAAAAAGTGCAGTTTATCTATCCATCAGGTCTCTCTCACTACTCACAAATCATTCAAGACAATCATCGAGAACGCTGGAAGCAGGGCCAATGGACGGATGACACAGATCAGATGCTCTGCATCTTAGACAGCATCCTGAGCAAAGGTCAAATCGATACTCTCGATATTGCTCAACGCATTTTCAACTGGGCAAAGAACGGAGGAATGGGTTTAGGGCAAACAGTTTGGCATGTTTTGAATCAAGAAAATTTCTTACAAGACCCACAAGATGCAGCGCGGAAAGTGTGGGAAGATACTGGTCGCGAGCTGGCAGCTAACGGTGCCGTAATGCGCACTTCAGCTCTAGGCCTTTGGCAACTAGAAAATGATCTAGCTGTTTGTCAGAATGCCGAGGCCGTTTGCAAAATCACACACTTTGACCCACGCTGCGTCGCCTCATGCGTTGCTGTATCGCTGGCAGTATCGCATTTGGTGCGCGGCCAAAACAATGTCGACGAGCTAATCGAAGAGATTACGCCTCACGTAGAAAAAATCGATAGGCGAGTGGTTCATTGCTTTGAGCTAGCCCAGAGCAAGTCTATCGCAGCTCTTCAGCTTGACGAAGGCCTGAACCCAGGAGACGTTGACCGCATTGGATACACACTGAAAGCAACTGCTGCTGGCTTCTGGTCCATCAAAAATTGTCAGTCATTTGAATCAGGTATTCGCACAGTTATTGAAGAAGGTGGCGATGCCGATTCAAATGCAGCTGTAGCTGGAGCATTGCTCGGCGCCCGCCTGGGGTATAAATCAATTGACACTCGCCTGATAGAAGATCTTGTCGGTCATCAGGAACTCTGGATGCGGACAGAACAGCTTTTAGAACTACTTGAGCTTCAAAAGACAGCATAGGTCGATCTAGTTTCTATAGCTAGCCGGGAAAAGCTTCCCTATAAACAACGTCAAACCAGCGCAAATCAGATAAATGAACACTGGAATAGTAAATCCAGGTTCCACGACAGCTTCACTTGGGTTAGCTGGATTGTATGAAACTCGAATGTTCTTACCCATTTCGGGATCGATGCCGTTATAGATGTTAACCTCATGCCCCAAGTTGAACTCGTAACCATAGCGAGAGGCGGTCAATTCTAAAGAATTCTCAAAAGTAGTACTGTATTTTTTCTCTCCCACTTGAAAAGCAGCTGTCCTGCCGACCTGCTTATCATTTTTCACGACAACTGCGTGAGACGTCGGCCACTTGGCACTATTCAGGGCATCGCTGAACACCGGAACGGCAAGTATAAGTGCTATTACAACCGGAATGAAAGCAAGAATGAAACTCATATTAAGTACCTACCGCAGCTCCTTCTCGTTTAACTTCTAACTTAATTTCTACCACACGCATTGCATAGTACACCATAGCAGCAACCAGCCACGACTGCACAGAACAGATACCAAGACAGAGCGGCTCTAAGCCGGGTATCACCCCAGCCGTGCAAATGCCCACCAATAGACCAAGATGCGAAGCAACAAAGGCAGGCCAACGGATAGCAGGCAGCTCATTCATGGGCACAACCACAGAACTATTATCAGCCAGGTTGAAACGTGGCTTAATCACAAACTCTTCAATAATCATTATCACCGTCATAACCGGAATAATTACGCAGTTAAGAGAGGCTATTGACTCAAGGGAGCGGCTTGAACCTTCATGAGCAAGCCAGGCAGCGAATGCAGAAGAAGCACCAGCAAGAATAATTACAGCAACCTTATGCGGGAGCTTCTTCAAATTTTCTAGGGCGTTAATCATGCCGTACATGTTGGAATCATTGGCAGCGCAATAGTTGGCAATGAGCACAAGAGCAGCGAACAACGCCACTCCGCCAAACGAATAAACATTCATATAATTTGTAGCAGCAATATAATCGCTGATACCAGAAAGCCTTGCCACCATCCAACCAGTAGCAGGAAAAATTATCTCACCGACAAGCAGAGCGGCAATCAGAGAATAAACAACAAATTTCTTATTGGGCTTACTATAACGCCAATAGTCAGGTTCATTACCCCAAACGGCAAAGCCAATGACAAAGCTAGAAACAAGAGTCATTGCCGACATGAAAGATACTGGGGCATGGCCCGGTACAGCTGAAGCCGCTAGCACATCTAGAGGAACAGTAGGAAGCACTTTGCAAAATGTATAGCCAACCCAAAGCACCAATAGCGGTGCGGCAAAGTAACGAGCGAAGTTAGCAACACCTTGAAAGCCAAAGAAATTATTGACAGCCATAAGCATAGACAAGCAAGCAGCAAATAGCGGCACGGGCCAATCGATATGAAATAACCCTTTGAGCGCATCAGCACAGAGCACGGCATCAATGGCATACCAAGCAGACATCAGCCAAATGGCATGAAAAGAAACCAGCCAGGTGCCATAGCGACCAAAAGTCTGCCTTGTCAAAACTGAATAGGTCAGACCGCTGCGCACGCCAAGCCAGGCGGCTGGCACAGAATAAATCAGAAGGAAGAGGCAGCTCAGAATCGAACAAGTCAAAACTTGCCCCAGAGTGATACCCTGCTTATACCATTGAAAACCAATCAAGACCGTTGGGAAAGCTGTCACCATGGTAATCCACAAGAGTGTCATGGTGACAGGTCCACGACGTTCGCTCAAGGGAACGGCATCAAGAATGTGATCATCACCACTGCTCATTCTTCTTTTTCCAAAAGCGACTGAAGCAATTTTTGCACCTCGGGCCACTCACTATCTAGAATGCGAAACCAAGCAGTATCACGGTTGCGCCCTTTAATAATGAAATGATTTTCTTGAATTCCCTCAAACTTAAAGCCCATACGCAAAGCAGCTTTGCGCGAACGCAAGTTAAGGGCATCACACTTCCACTCAACTCGTCGATATCCTAAATTAAAAGCATGCTGCAAAAGCAAAAAAGTCGCCTCTAAATTGGTTTTAGTGCGCTGCACAAGCGGGCTATACCAAATGTTTCCCAGTTCTATTTTTAAGTGAGCAGGAAAATTATTGAGATAGTTAACTACACCAATCTGCCTATCTGTAGCTAAATCAAAGACACAAAAACAAAGGCCATTCTCTGCTTTCTCTTGAGCGAAGAGGAAGGCCGCCAGCTTACAGCTAGTAGGAAAAGGACCAGCCGACATATAGCGCCAAATAAGAGCGTCAGCATCATAACTATCTATTTTTCGAGTACCAAGCTCACAGGGAGAGCCATTAGAAACAGCAAATAGAGCCTCATTGTCGCGCTGCAAATCAATAGGCAGGAGTTTAAGGTACTTACCAACGAGAGTGACAGCTGTCGGCTTCAGTGGCAAAGCCAAACTCTTAGCAATAGCTTCTACTGGCAATTCAGCCCCTAATTCAGGATCTAGTTTTGCTTCCAATTTGCCTTCCAATTTGGCTTTGGCCTCACCCATGAACAGCACTCATTTCAAGCTCTGCCTGCTCAGTGGCCTGCACGAGAATCTCAGCAATAGAATCGATCCAATCAATATGCTCATGCTTGATAAAACAAGAGCGCAGAACTGTAACTGCATCTTGATCCCAGTCTAAGTTCATGTTCTCTTCCAACATAGAGCTAGGCAAAGTCGCCAGAGCTAGATGCAAGTTCTTGTCAGCGGCACAGTTGAACACCCGTCGAGATAACGCCGAAACTTCACTGGCCTTAGGGAGCTTCGAGGTTTTCAAATCTAGAGAACTATTTTTCGGTATAGGTGCATAAATCAAAATATCCAAATCAGGCTTAAGCGGCAGGAAGAAACCACCCCTCAAATTAGAATCAGAATTAGACTTAGATTTAGAATTAGACTCAGTTATATTTTTCAGTTTGTCATACATTCGCAATGCCGCTTGTCGACATTTTTCAATATTGCTGGCAAACTGCCCCCCTTTCTCCAAGGGGAACATTTGCTGAGTGGCCCAGAGAGCCGCAGCGGATGCACCAGGCCGCGAACATTCAAGACTAATTTCACCGAGGTGCAGCTCTGCCGAACTAAAATAAGTGTAGGGTGAATCGTGTTTGTAAAGTGCACCGACGGCAGGATCTTTGAACAATACGCAGCCGCAGCCATAGGGCTGATAGCCATGTTTGTGCGGATCGATTACCACAGAATCAGCTTCTCTTATCAGAGCATAAGTCTCGGCTACCGCCGCATCTAAATTCCCAGCCAAAGTAAAATAGCCACCATAGGCGGCATCAACATGTATGCGAAACTGATATTTATCCCGTAACTTCAGAACCTCTTTGAGCGAATCAACAGACCCTGTAGACGTGGTTCCAGCAGTCACCACAACTGTACCGACATTGCCTTGAATCAAACGTTCTTCGAGAGCCGCCATATCCATGCGACCGCTGGCATTGACTGCAACCTTAGCAAATTCCAGACCCAATACAGCACTGATACGACTATGAGTGTAATGCGCCTGCTCAGATGCAACAATAATTTCGCCCGGATGCAAACTTCCTGCCACCCAAAGAGCCTCTAAATTTGCCATAGTGCCACCACCGCACAAGTGCCCAAGATGCTGGGTAAAGCCAAACATCGCAGCGATATTTGCTACGGCTTCCTTTTCTAAATTTGAAGTGGCTCTCCCACCATCTAGAGCGTGATTGTTGGGGTTGACCCAAAGAGTAAGCATGTAGGCCAAGCGAGCGATAGAGTGCGGAGGCTTAAGCATTTGTCCCGCATATAGTGGGTGCTGATATGGATAATTATCCTGCAACCGCTCAGCCAGATCGAGCATGACGGCTCGCAGTTTAGCCACATCAACTTCAGATTCAAACTGTGGAAGATCATCAAAGCCTTCCTGCATTTTGTTTACAGCTTCTTCTAGCAAATGCAAACTTCTAGTCTCAAATAGCATATTTCCCTACTTCTACTTTGCCCGCTGAGCCTCGATAATTACCGCGCTATTCTCATCCAGCCATCGCTGTGCCCCTTCTTGATTGGTGAAATCGCCTTCGCGTTGGGCCTCACGGGCAGCCTCAATTACAGCTTTAAAATGCGGCCCTGGCTTGATATTCATAGCCAAAAGCATATGACCGTTGACGATTGGCTTCTCGCCGAGTTTTCCAGATTCTTTTAGTTCCTCAAGTTTTTGCAAGAGAAATTCTTTATGCGACATGTCGATATCAGGCCGCTTGGTGCCAGTAGCATCAGCATGTTGAATCTCAATAAGGTCCATTACATCAGCGCGCTCAAGTATTGCAGTGAGCTTACCTGGACGCATCACAGTGACTTCATGCATAGCCATATGCAAACGCACCAATTCTGAAATGCGCTCTTGCTGACTAGAAGACAGCTTCAGCCTGCGAGCAATCTCTTGGGTGATTTCGGCGCCTTTGGCATCATGACCATGGTTAGAGATGCCACCATCAGGCCAGAATTTTTGTGTAGCCGGTTTACCAACGTCGTGCAAAAGTCCGCCCATCATGCGCTCGAAATTGCCGCCCGTGAGATTTTTTAAGACCAATTTGGTGTGAGTCCAAACTGTTCCTTCTGGGTGCCATATGGGATCTTGCCTACCTTTTGGCCCTTTCAGTTTATAGACTTCAGGCAAAACTTGTTTCATCAAACCAGAATCCATCATAATCTGCATGCCGCGCACTGGGTTAGAAGAGGTCAACATGCCTTTGATTTCATCACGCACTCGCTCACTAGAAACAGCATGAATACCAATCGAATTGGCCTTAAGCGCGGCCATTGTGGCGGGATCTACAGTAAAGCCTTCGTATTTGGAGGCGAAGCGCGGCACCCGAAGCATGCGCAATTTGTCTTCAGAAAAACGCTCAGCCGGGTCGCCAACCGAGCGAATTACCTGACGAGCAAGATCGTGCTGACCGCCGTGAAAATCATAAATTACTCCAGTTACTGGATCTTGAAACATGGCATTAATAGTCAAATCGCGACGCGCAGCATCGGCCGAAAGAGAGCTGACAAACTGCACACCATCTGGCCTGCGACCGTCAGAATAAGTGCTCTCTGAGCGTAATGTCGCTATTTCAAATTCTCGACCATTGACGACAACATTGATCACACCAAAGGCTTTGCCCACCGGAATTACTTTGTAGCCTTGATCTATAAAAAGCTTTTCTACCTGGTCTGGAGTGGCAGAAGTCGCGATGTCATAATCTTTTGGTGTCTTGCGCATGAGCAAATCGCGCACCGCACCGCCGGCAAAGACACCAATATGCTGTTTATCTTGCAGGGTCTTGACCAAGTGGGTGCCAAGCTCGCGCTGATAGGCAGATTCTGCTTCTGGGCTCAATTCAGTGGCTTTATTATGCTCTCCCGATTGATCTGTAGAGCGCTCATTAAGATGTTCAATAGGATGCTCATTAGAAAGAGCTGCGGGATCATGAATCTTCCCAAGTCCAGAACCATGACTATGATCATCATGATCATGAAAATTTCGACTAGGCCGAAACTGCCCATGGCTCTGCTCAAACTGCTTAAACTCCAAGGCCCAATGCTGTTCGTAGGTGAGATTGCCGACTTTTAAATTAGGAACCAGAGCAGCAAGTGATTCTACTGCGGGCAGATTTGCGCCCGCTAGCTCGCCACGAATTGCCGCTTCGCTGCTGCGCGCCTCAAGCTCCTGAGACAATCTGGTCTCTCTATATTTTTGCCAAGCGGCGTCTCTATTGCCTTCTTTTAAATTCTCGGCAGCCGTTCTGAACTGTTGCTCAAGGGCCAAAGGCAACTTATGCTGACTCAAATGTTTTAGTTCATGACCAAGCTCAGCGGCGTCAGCGCCAGCTTTCAATTCAACGCGACGGGACCCAAAAGCAAGCGACTGAGGTGCGTCAGTTTGCACTCGCGCCCAAGGATTTTCACTCAATATACTTTTAAACGTGGGTGAACCTTGTGCTTCAGCACGAAAGTTATTGGCCACCAACCGGTCAACTGGCACACCACGACCGACAGCCAAATTAATATGATCAGCCGCACGGGTAATGGCTCGTTGACCTAGCGGCAATGCATGATTCATCACCATGCCGCTGACAGCAGCCTTAGTTAAGGTCTCAGTATCGGCCAATTTTCCTTCGGCAATAGCAGTAGAAGTCAAAGTCTGCACACCGCCGCCAACAAAGCCTGTGGCAGTACGGGCAAGGAAACGGCCAGCTAGACCACTGTGAGAAGCAAGCATATTGCCAGCCTCGAACACTCCGAACCCAGCGGCACCGGCCAAGCCATTACCAAGCCTAGATTCACCCGGACGCACTTCGCGCACCGTGTCGTAGGCAAAGGCGCCAAGCACAGAAGCCGTCGAGCTGCTCTGCATGGCCTTTGCCGCGAAACCTTCTACGGCTAGATGCGAGCCTGTGGCTCGCAAAGCTGAACCAGCCGCTTTACCAGCGATAACATAGGGCACTAACGAGCCAAGCCCGCCCGAAACAGTCTGCACCAGCCATCCAGCCGACAAAAACTCCGCCGGCGCCACTTGCATGTGCTCAAATTTGCCAATTAGTCCAGAATCTTTAGAATGCTTGTCTTGATTTTGGGAGTCTTTGGCATCAACGCCAAGCAAATCTCGACCAAAGCTATAGGCACCGTTGACCCCAGAAATCACGGTATTGGCAGGCTCAAGCAGCCCGGCATTGACGGCTGGAGCAACAAAGTTTTCTTTTGCGCTAGTAAGCGCCTCAGACACCAGATTGCCACTGGCCTGCAGCCTACTTGTTTGCGCCTCAACAAAAGCGTTGCCTAGCTCCTTGAAGCCGGGGGCCCCCAATTCTGGATCACTTGGTCTAATTGGCATGCCCCTAATGTCTATTAATCAGGCCAGGGGCACAATGGGGAATACCGCCGCCAATATTAAATCGGAAATCTTAATATCGAAAGTCCTAATATCGAAAGTCCTAATAATAGAACGCGTTAGAATTACCAGAATAAAAGACACAGCAAGTAATCGCTTTTCCAGAAATAGTTGCATATACAACTATTTCAAAAGAACAGGAACTAGTAGAAAGAACTAGTTTACGGAATCACTTTTAAGGAATCACTTGAAGTAATGCACTCCCATGTTAAAACAAGACGGGCAAGTATAGGTCGCTCACTAGCCTCAAAATTTATGGCCTCAAAGTTTATAGCTGCACTAGTCATCGCAGCTAGTTTTAGCGGGCTAGATATATTTTTACTTGGCCAACCAGCCCAAGCCGAAAGACGCACAGACCATGTCTTCATTGTCAGCTTTGATGGTGGCAAACCAAGCGTAATGAAGCAGAGCAAAATGCCCACGGTCTTTAAGCTATCTGACGATGGGGCAACGAGCTGGACGGCTCAGACCATTTTTCCTAGCATTACACTGACTTCGCATACTTCTATGCTCACCGGCGTTGGTCCAGAGAAGCACAACACCCTGTGGAACGACTGGGAGCCAGACCAAGGCATGATAAAAGTGCCCACAATCTTCGCACTGGCAACCAAGCAAAACTTGACCACCGCTATGTTTGTCGGCAAACCGAAGTTCATTCATCTTTATCAAGCCCACACAGTCAATAGATTCTCTCTGCCCTCTTACGAATCTAAAGCTGTGGCAGCTTGCGCCGCGCAGTATATAGAGCAGCGCAAACCCAATCTCTGCTTCATTCACTTTGCTGACCCCGACGGCGCTGGTCACCAGTATGGTTGGGGCTCAAAGGAACAGCTACAAGCTCTGGCCGATTCAGATGCAGCACTTGACACTGTCATGAAAGCAATCGAAAAAGCCGGCATTCAAAAAAGCTCAGTGGTAATTCTTACTGCCGATCATGGCGGTCACGATAAGACCCATGGTTCGCGCTCGCCCGAAGACATGACTATTCCTTGGATTGTCTGGGGTGATGGTGTCAAGCATGGCTTTAAAATCACCGAACCGGTCACCACATACGATACCTCAGCCACGGCGCTTTGGTTACTTGATGTACCGATTCCAAAAGAGTTTGACGGCAAGCCAATAAAGTCAGCTTTTGATGCTCTGCCAGCAAATGCTATTTGACGATGCGGTCCAAAATTTTCATCACGCGATCGTCTTCAGGATCAAGGCGCAGGGCTTCAGCCAAGACTTTACCGGCTTCGGTCTTCTCACCAGTTGCTTCGAGGACGCGACCTAAATTGTAGTAGGCATTTTCATAATTTGGCTTTTGATTAATTGCCAACTTATACTCTTCAACAGCTCTTTTGTTATCACCAACTCCAGACAAGGCATTGCCTAGAACAACGTGATAGATAGGCTGGCTCTGGTCAAGATTTACAGCCTGTTGTGCTTGATCAAGCGCCGGTTGCATCTTGCCTTGTTCGAAATAAACAACACTCAAATTTGAATGGGCTTGGTGCATTTTAGGGTCGAGTTCGACGGCCTTACGCAATTCCACTTCAGCACTTTTCAAATCGTTGTTTAGACGCAAGGCCCAGCCCAAGTCGTTGTGAGCGACAGCATCATTAGGCTTATCGGCAACAACCTTGCGCAAAGTTTCGACCGATAGTTCGTTCTTGCCTTGAGCTGCTGTGGTCCAGCTACCAGAGCGACCGGCGTTGAGAGCTTGAGCATCGGGGCCAGCTTCACCCGTCTTATCTTTCTTAGCATAAGCACCACTGGTGATACCAGTACAAGCGAGAGCAACAACTAGGCTAAGCAATTTGATCGAACTTTTGCGTGAAACTTTGTGCATGGCAGAATCTAACCCTTTAAACAGGCAACAAGCAAAAGTTTACTACGACAAGCCCAAGCAAACCATTGATTGATTTAACCTTTCAGAAAATCACCCTGGTGGCCCATTAATAGACCAAATTATGAAGCACATGCCGGCAGCCACAATCATTAGAGAGAAAATCAGTGCCTCAAATACGTTCTTTGCATCTTCAAAAGCCTGAAAAGTAAAGACCCCACCGCCACCCACAAAGATAGCGCCGAGTATAAAAAGCAAAATTCTCTCAAGCGGTTGCATTTCCATGGGCAGACCATACCTTCGACTACAGCTATCTTAAGGCTCAAACCGATTTTTTAGCAGGGGGCATACTACGCAAAACAAGAATGAGAATCAACATTCCCACAAACCCGACTGAAACCAAAAGCAACTGTAGATACTTTTCATCGCGCTCGACTTGAACCTGTAAGTTTCTGCGCCGCAAGAACTTGCGCGGCCGAGCCGGGGGGCGCGAAGTGCAGACCTTCGGAAGAAACTCAACATTGCGCAGAGTGCCAGTGGCTGGCTGGGTCTTAAGCTCCAGACCATGAACTTCTTGGCCGTGCCCATCTTGGCCGTGCCCATCTTGACCTCGACCCTCTAGGCCCTCAGCTTTCGAGCTACTGACGCCAACAAAACTGGCCGAAAGCGCCATGCTGGCACTAACAAAGGCAAATATGGCTAGTTTTAAAAACTGCTTTTGCCGTGTATAAATCGGCCCTATAGTTACTTTGGTTACTTTGCTTCCTGGTCTCAAAATCGAAAATCCGTATCTGAATATACCTACTGTTCTTCCTGCCAGTTACTAATACTAACAGGCATGCGCTTGCGCCCCCAGCTTCCCTTGGCTGCCCCGAAGACCCCAGCAACGATATAACCACATTTAGAGCAAGTGCCCGACGGGCCTTCTATATTGTATTTTCCAATCTCATACCAGTTGCGCTCAACCAACAGCGCCCGACACGATGGACAATAAGTGCTCTGGTGCCTGACATCATCCACATTGCCTACATATACATACTTCAAGCCCAAGTCCATGGCAATTTTGCGAGCACGTAGAAGGGTAGCTGGCGGGGTCGGCGGGCGCTGATCTAAGCGAAAGTCTGGGTGAAAAGCAGTGAAATGTAGCGGTACATCAGTACCAAGATTAGTGAGAATCCACTCGCACATGGCCTGAAACTCACCGTCTGAGTCATTCTCTTGAGGAATTACCAGATTGGTGATTTCAAACCAGACATTGCTTTCATGCTTGAGCCATTTGAGCGTATCGAGCACAGGCTCAAGATGAGAAAGCGTAAGTCGCTTGTAGAACACTTCGGTAAAGGCCTTGAGGTCGACATTGGCAGCATCCATAACCGAATAGAACTCAGGTCTAGCCTGAGGCGTGATGTAACCAGCAGTGACAGCCACAGCCTTAATGCCCAGCTGGCGGCAGGCCTTGGCCGTATCAATGGCATACTCAGCCCAAATAACAGGATCATTATAGGTAAAGGCCACCGAGGCACAGCCAAGCTCTTGAGCTGCTAAGGCAATTTGCTCAGGGTTGGCTTTCTCACTTAAAAGCTCTATTTCACGAGACTTACTAATTGACCAATTTTGGCAAAACTGACAGCCCAAATTGCAGCCAGCAGTGCCAAAAGACAGCACACTAGTGCCCGGGAGGAAATGATTAAGTGGCTTTTTCTCAATTGGATCAATACAAAAGCCAGTACTGCGCCCATAGGTAGTGAGCTTTACGGATCCCTGTAAATTTTGCCGGACGAAGCAAAAGCCACGATCCCCTTCTTTTAACTGACAAAAGCGGGGGCACAAGTCGCATTGCACCCGCCCATCCGAAAGCTTGTGCCAATAGCGGCCGTCAACGATATATTGCTGCTCTGTCGATTCGCTATCCATAACTTCAGTATAAGTGGCCAGAGAAAGATTAAATGTGATTTTTCCCTATCCAGAAATTACGGCTGCTGCATATACACAAGAGTCGAAGTTACCAGTGTTCAATTTCTACAACCCCCGGAGTCCAAAGTGCCTTTAGACGTACCCCCTAAAAAAGACGTTAATAAAGAAGGTGACAAGCCTCAAGAGCATGGCGCTGACACTCAGCAAAGCCGTTTACTCCTCTCTCTTGAAGCCAGCAAGAAGCCAGAGCACAAGCCTGAGCAGAAAGCCACAACCAAAGCTAGCGACGAAAGTATGGCCGCCTATATTTCGAGCGGAATCGACAAAGCATCTTCACTTCTTACAGATGCAGTAGCTATGCTGCCCACCCTTACTCTTGACGACACAACTAAGCCAAAATCGACTGACAAAGTTGATATCAGCAGCTTCCTCAAAGAAAACTGCAAAGCCGATGCCAAAAACGAGGCCTGCAAAGTCACGACGGTTGATTCAGGATTCACTGGCTTCGTCTTCAAGACCGACAAGCCTTTAGTCGAAGACAAGAAAGTTGGCGCAAACCTTAGCACCGCCGAAACAAAACTCTCAGCCAGTGATTGGAACAAACTTTTCGCCGCCTACGACTCACAAAACTCAACCGCGGGCAGTCAAGTTGAACGCACTGCCAATGGCCTTGTACATCGCGATGCCACCGGTAAAGCCGATGTTGTTAGAGGTGCAGGAAATACGAAGTTGAGAACCGCCGATGGCGGAATACTAAATGCCTCAGACGCCGGGGACAAAGTTAAAGTTGGCCCAGACGGCAAGATCCAATTCAGTTTCGACAAAGACCGCAATTTCAGAGCCGCACTAGATGGTGGAACTAGCATTGTCATTGAAAGAGGCAGCGAACTCGCCTACTTCGTCGATGCCAATGGCAATCGATACGGACAGGTCTTCAACAGAAAAGACGGTGGGTTCCAAGTATACGGCGAATACAAAAACGGCAACCTTGTTGTCACTAACGACGAAATGAAAACCAAAGGCGGCCTGGCTAAGATTGTTGAAACCGCTTCCATTGAAGCAGCAAAACTCGGCAAGAGTGTAACGGTCCAAGCCGATGGAGGCATGGTTATCGTAGGTGCAGACAAAAGCTTCATTGCCCTACAAAATGACGGTTCATCCATTGTCTCAATGCCCGATGGCCGCTACCTAGTTCGCAACGGCAAAGGCGACCTATCAATTTGCTCACCAGATGGCAGCACTCAAGAAATCTCCAAAGAATTTTTAGCTTCAATACGTGAAAGCAAAAGAGAAGAACTGCGAGCACTACGCACTGCCGCTGCACAACTTGTGCAATTCAGCACCACTCACACATTGCATGGTACCGACGGCAAAGCTAGCCTAACCATGAACAACAACACTCTTACTGGACACGTAGTTGATTCGTTCCATACATCACAAAAAGATGGTGTTACAACTACTACAAATATTGCAGATGGCAGCACACAAACCGTCGACATCAAGACAAAAGAAGTAGTGAACACAGATGCCAAAGGCAACCAAAGCAGAATTGAAGCCAAGCCAAACGGCCAGTTTAAAATTACCACAAAAAACTATACCTACGACTCTGGCACCGTAACTACTAAAGAAGGTGACGTCTTCAGCGCCAATCACGTCAGATTGGCAAACGGAACCGAACTAGACAGCAACAACACAGTAACAATGGCTGATGGCACCACAATGAGAGCCGATGGTTCGTATACTTCTCAGTCGAGGGGCAAAGCCGAGATGGTCATGGCTTCTAAAGCAGCCGAAAGCAAAGCGGCAAGCATAGCTGGTTATGCCGAAGGAATGGCAGGAGCAATTCGCAGCAGAGCAGCCTCAGGCCATGCCACCGCCAGTGATATTGCTTCTCTAGAATCAGTATTTGCTGGTTTGTGCGATGCAGTGGCCTCCCTCGGTATGGTTGGCGACCCTTCTGTATCATTCAAACTCTACTCAGCCAAAGGTACTGTTTCTGAATCAATCAGCTCAAGCCGATCCAATTTGAATAGCAACAAAGCCGCTTAGGGCTTACTCAGCTTAACAGACCAGTTTTAGCAATCCAAGCCAGACTTAGTCTACTAATTGATACTTAGTCTACTAGTTGATACTTAGCTAGCATGGGCTGCCACAGCCCGCTCGACTTCAAGACCAGCTCGGCCACCTCACGCAAAGCACCGCTGCCACCAATTGCTGTGGTGACATAATCAGCGCGGGCTTGCATCTCTGGCCTACCGTCAGCAACACAAACACCCAAACCGCTGCGCTTGATCAGTGGAAAATCTGTAAAATCATCACCAATGAAAGCGACACTCTCATCAGTCAAGTTTTCTTTCTTCAAAATCTCTTCGTAGGTGGCAATCTTTTCTAAAAATCCCTGATAAACGTAGGTAATCTTGAGAATGCTCGCCCGCTCAGTCACCGCTGGAGAATCGCGGCCACTGATCAAACCAGTTTTGATACCGCTCCAATGGAGCATGTGAAAACCTAAACCGTCTTGAGAACTAAAACCTTTAAATTCAGTGGCTTTACCATCAGGCCCTGGAAAGTAAAAAAGCTTGCCATCAGTCAAGACACCGTCTACATCCATTAAAATCAATTTGATCTTCGAGGCGCGTTTTCTCACGTCTTCGCACACGGTAGACATAATGGCGTCACTTTCAGGGGTCTGCATAGATTATTCTCCAATTTGCCCATCATTTTTGACAACATTTTAGCGAGTTATTGCATTGAAGATCTAAGCTATGGAAACATTGGCATGAGAACAATAGTAAGAATCACTGGTAACGGCCAACGGCTGCAAAGAGGACAAGTCCTAAAAGACCATGCACAGATCATTTTTCTACTCAGAGTCATCTTTATACTCAGAGTCATCTATCGACTCCGAATTAAAACCCGACCAAGCGACAAGCTTCGAAGTTCTCGACATTGAAGCAGTCAGCGCCGAAGCTGGCGCTAGTGGTAACAAAAGCAATAGCGATACCGCTGTGCAAGAAGCTGTGAAAAAAATTACACTTACTGCACCACAAATTCATACTTGCGACGTACTAGTTGCTGGCGGTGGCATGGGCGGAATTGCTGCAGCTATAGAAGCAAGCAAGATCCTATCAACCATACTGACAGAGGAAACAACTTGGCTAGGCGGTCAGATGACCAGTCAAGGCGTCAGTGCCCTCGACGAGAATAAATATGTTGAGAGCACTGGCGCCTGCAAAAGTTATCTCGATATGCGCGAGGCTATTCGCCAAGCCTACAGAGACACGGGCAAACTGTCAGATAGAGCAGCAAGCGATCCACTATTGCATCCTGGCAGATCATGGGTGACAAGACTGGCCTTCGAACCAGAAATAGCGCTGCCAGTGCTAGACAATATGCTCTTGCCAGGAGTAAACAGCGGCAAGCTAAGCATTATGCAGAGACTAAAAGCAGTGGCAGTAGCCAGAAAAAGTGCCATTCAAGCAGTGCTCTTTGTTGACCTAGATACTGGTGCTTTTCATGAAATACAGCCGCGCATAGTTATTGACGCCACCGAACTCGGCGACTTGCTCAGCCTGGCAAAAATACCATACAAGACTGGCTCAGATAGCCGCTTAGAGACCGGCGAGAATCACGCCCCACTTGAAGGCGACAGCGAGAACGTACAAGATTTTGTCTATCCCTTTGTGCTGGAATATCATCCAGGCAAAAGCTTCGTCATTGAAAAACCAGCAGACTACGACCGTTTCTTAGCTGATGGTAAATTTTCTTTTGATGGCTATCATATGTTTGAAGAAGCCGACGACTTCAGCACTGGCGAAAAGCGACACTTACTGCCATTCTGGACTTATCGCCGCTTAATTGACAAAGCTCAATTCAAGCCTGACACGTACAGCTCTGACGTATCAATGATCAATTGGGACAGCAACGATCTGCGCGACAGAAACATAATTGACAAGACGCCTTCTGTACAAAGAGATTATTTAGCCCTGGCAAAGAGACTGAGCCTAGGCTTTCTCTATTGGTTGCAAACTGAGGCCAAAAGAGATGATGATTATGATGACGGCAAAGGAGATGCCAGCAGCAATAGCATCAATGAAGACAATAGAGGCAAAGGATATCCAGAACTAAAATTGGTGACAAATATTCTTGGCACCGCCGATGGGTTATCTATGCATCCATATATTCGTGAAGCTCGCAGGCTGGATGCCAAAACAATTGTCTGCGAACAAGATATTGTCGAGTCATGCAACACTGGCGCCCGAGCCAGACTTTTCGAAGACTCAGTAGGCATCGGCCTCTACCCTGTAGACATTCATGGACGTCAAGAAATACCAGGGGCCGCACAAGCAGCCAGGCCTTTCCAAATTCCACTAGGCGCTCTAATCACCGAGCAGTGTTACAACTATATCGCCGCCTGCAAGAACATTGGTGTCACCCATATAACCAATGGCGCTTATAGACTGCACCCGATAGAGTGGGCTATTGGCTCGGCCGCTGGCACGCTAGCCTCTGTCTATTTAAGTCGCAACCAATTCAGCGAACAACAGCTACTCTCTGCCAATGACCTCCTATCGGTGCAAATGGCACTGACAGCCCCTGGTTGCGCCTCACCGCTATTCTGGTTTGACGATGTGCCACCGACCCACGAATACTTCCAGGCAATACAGATCATGGCAGTGACTGCCATAATCGAATGCGACCAATTTAGCCTGAGCTTTGAACCAGAAGAGTTGGTAACAGCCAAAGAAGTTGACCAGGCCGTAGCCCGCCTGAGCAAATACTGTAATAGTCTAAATCACAGTTTGAATCTTAAAATTAAAGTCGGCAGCCAGCTCTCCCGGGCGGAATTAGCCGATGTACTACTGCGCGCCCTCAAACTCGCCCTGCAAATTTAAAGACTGTGCAAATGCACATATGAACTCCCTGGCAAAATTCATAACATGGTGTCATCAACCACCAAGCCAGGAGCGCCAGATTATGAGAGTAGATTCGACAGAAAGACACGAGCAAAACCAAACACTAGAACCTAACCAAATACTAGACTCAAATAGAACGCCTGACCCTTTCCATTTCAGTAACTACTATCCAGCTAGAGTAGTAGCAAAAACCCCAGCCCTGCGCCAAGCCGAGCAGGCATTTAACCCAGCTTCAGTGCGGGCGCTGAACACGGCTACAGACCCATCACAATCGAACTCATTGGAAAACGCGAAGGATCCTTCAGGTTTACCCAAACTTGAAATTCACCTAGACGACAAACTCAACTACTTCGCTGAACACAGCCTCTTGATTGATAAAGCAAGAAGAATTGGCTACGACTTCGAACACAACCCGCAAATTGCCAAAGCTGTTTGGGGTGGAAAAGTAGTAACACTGGCTTCTACAGTGATAGGCATTGGCATACTAAAAAACCCAACAGCGGCAGCATATTTAGCCAGTACCGGCTCTGAAGCCCTCGGATTTGGTGCTATTGGTGGCATGTTCGCCGGCTCAGCAATGCAATCTTGCTATGCCTCCTATCAGCTCAGACATCAGCTGCCATCCAGTCGTCTACCCAACTTCAAAGCTGTGAGAATGCACGTCGAATAACTATATTTGCTTGGGATGCAAAGACGAAGAAACGGTTCATTCCAGCTTATAATGCTGAAGACCCTGAATATGGCTAGCGGATGACATATCCGAAAGAGATAAGAAGGGAGGCTAAGAAGAGGCAGAATGATCTCAGACACTGACCAAGTAGAAGCTGAACAAGGGCGTGCAGAAAAACTGTTGTCGATTAAAGACGCGGCCGCCATTCTCAACCTCGACAAAAAATCAGTACGCGAGCGCCTCTTGAATGGCCACCTGCTCGGAGAGAAAAAAATAGTTGGCGATCGCGAAAAATGGTTTGTTCACAGCCACTCGATCGAAAGCACTCTAGCCAAAAGACGAATTGCTTATCCAAGCCAATCTGACACAAGTCAGAGCAATAACGCTGGTATTGCTCACGATTCAAGACATTTAGATTCGGCAGTGCAAATTCTCAATGTAATAACTGCCACCGCAGTTGAAGCAGACATAGAGAGCAGTCTAGGTCAAGAAACTGGCTTACCCATAAGACAAAATGCCTCAGAAATACTGCGAGGCGAGTGGTATCAACAAGAAAAAGCACGCATAGAAGACTTCATAGAGCATGCCATCAGCGAACAAGTTCTTCAGCCTCTTGTTGATAGACTCAGTGCCGAAGCTGCCAAACAAATTTCAGCCGCTACCAAAGCAGCAAATGACGAACTTGAAATTGAACGACTGAAAGCGAAACGACTTGAAGAGCGTGTTTTTGAACTACATGAAGAGAAAGTTGAACTAGAAGTTTCAATGCATCAAGAACTAGAACTGCTTCAGCTCGAAAACACCGCACGAGAAACTTCGGTAGCAGAACAGTTGACCACCTTAACGCAAAAGCTTGAAAGCCTAGAGCGGCCATGGTGGAAGAAACTATTTAGCAAATAGCAGCTAGGCAAACAGAGCCGACCCTGTGCATAACCATATATACAAATGAATATGTCGATGGCGCAAGCATGGTTCAGGCACTTGGCTATCAGACTAGACATCGATAGTGGCACAAACAGTAAACGTTCGAATTGTCAGCAGATATGCAAAGTATTTTCATCGGGGGACTTCCATTAGATTTCGTCTCGGATATACTAATTACATAAGCGGTGAGCACACACCAATAAATAAGTTGTGTGCTTTGAGCCGAGGGGTTAAGTGGAAACGTCAGGTCTGCGCAGACCGGAAACTGTAGTGATAACCC
>JBAYTY010000040.1:0-67088 GCA_041675385.1 Candidatus Obscuribacterales bacterium | reverse complement strand
GCTTTGACCGAGCTGGTGCGCAATACAATTGCCATGGCCAGTGCATCTGAAGAAGACCCGTTTGCGGGATTGCCTGAGAAAAAGTATCTGGCAAAGAAAATACCTGAATTGGGTTTGACCGATGACGCCATCGCTAAGATAACTACTGAAGACAAAATTCAAATGGCTCTGGCTGCCGAAGCAGCTGCTCGCGGCTATGACGAACGCATTACTAATTCGCGCGGTGCGAGCTTTACCGATTGGAGCGGATCGACTGTCTACGCCAATTCCCATGGATTTATTGGCACGTATAGCAGTACTCACTGTTCTATTAGCGCCGCTGTGGTTGCCTCAGCGGGCGACCAGATGCAGGTGGGTGGCTGGTCTTCTGGAGCTTTGAGTTTTAGCAAGCTGGAGTCTCCTGAACAAGTCGGCATTACTGCTGCTAAACGCGCCTTGCGTATGCTAGGGGCAAAAAAGGTCAAATCGCAAGTAGTGCCAGTGGTGTTTGATCCACTGATGGCGGCCCAACTCTTGGCTCAGTTTGTTGGTGCCACGGCAGGCTCTCATGTCTATCGCAATAGTTCTTTCTTGGCCGGGAAAATTGACCAGATGGTGGCCAGTGAAGCTGTCACTATTATCGATGACCCGCTGATGATTGGTGGCTTAGGTTCGCGCCCTTATGACGGCGAAGGTATGCCAGCATTGAAGCGCACATTGGTTGAAGGCGGCAAGCTTAACACCTATTTGCTCAGTAGCTATTCGGCCCGTAAGCTGAGCACCATCCCTAATAGTGGCAGCACCGGCAATTTGTATTTTGCTCCGGGCAAGCTTTCACCGGAAGAAATTATTGCTTCAGTGGGTAATGGGCTTTATTTAACAAGTGTCTCTGGACCTGGCTTTAACGTTGTTACTGGCGATTATTCCCGGGGCGCATCTGGTTTGTGGATTGAAAACGGTGAGCTGACTTTTCCTGTGGAAGGCATCACCATTGCTGGCAATATGCTAGAGATGTTTAGCAACATAGATGCCATCGGCAATGATTTGATTTTCCGCTCTAGCACTGTTTCTCCGACAATCAAGATTGCTTCGATGATGGTGGCTGGTGATTAATGCTTGATATTGAACCTAGCATCTACAACTCTTTTTGAACGAAGTGTAAGGTGTTGCGCCGTGCTCTTGCCAAGAGTCGATATTGAGTCTATACTAATAATCTATACTGCGGGTAAAGCCATGAAACGAGCCAAATTATTTCGCAACGGCCAGAGTCAAGCCGTGCGCTTGCCCCGCGAATGTCAGTTTGAAGGGACCGAAGTACTGGCAAAACGCGTCGGCAATTTCGTCGTACTGATGCCCGTCGAAAATTCATGGGATGCATTGATTCAGAGTCTCGATATGTTTTCGGATGATTTCATGCTTGATAGAGAACAGCCGATGGCGCAGCAAACGAGAGAGCCGCTTGGTAAATGAACTACTTGCTGGATACCGATATTTGCATAGCGATAATCAATCGTCGGTCACCTAAAGCGATTTCCCGTCTTCAAGCTTGCAAACTTGGCTCTGTTGCGCTTTCGACGATCAGCGTTGCTGAGTTGCGGTTTGGCGCCGACAAGAGCCAAGCTGTAGCAAAGAACCATGAAGCACTGGATCAGTTTTTTCTTGCCCTTGAAATTAAAGCGTTCGACGAGATTTCTGCCATCGCCTACGGTGCCATACGAGCTGACTTAGAAAGGAAAGGTACTCCTATCGGCCCGCTTGATACGCTGATTGCAGCCCAGGCTTTAGCACACGAGCTGATACTAGTAACGAACAACCAGAACGAGTTCACTCGAGTGGAAAAACTTAGAGTTGAAACTTGGATTTGATCTCCCGCTCAGTTCTTATTGCCCGCGCAAGTCTTTGCCGGTGTAGTGCTTCATGGTGCTATTGGCTCCCGACCATATAAAAGCACCACCGCAGGCAACGGCACCGAGAGTGGCTGCACCAATTATTACTGGAGATTCGACTACTGCTGCAGTGATAGCAAAAGCTGCTCCACCAACGCCTAACATCGCTTGCACGCCGCTGTCGCTAGGGTGCTGTTTGATGTAATTTCCTACTGTGCCCAGGGCTTCTGTGCTCGATTTTTGCTCTTTGGCAATGGTAGACATTGTCTCTCTGTAGGCATCTTGCCAGAGATGTGCGCTAGGGTGAGAGCCGCAGTTTTCTTGCTCGTTTATTCTACTCAGTTGTTCTTGTCTGGCATATTCGCGATTGTCCATTTGCTTTTCCCCTAAATTTGGCCTAGTAATTTAACCGGATTGACTAAACCGGATTGGTGCCATGCGTCTGACTCCTTTAGATTAGTGGCGGCGGCGGGGCGAATAAATGTGCAATTGAACAGTCTTTTCAACGTGGGGCTGTTGGCGGTTTGTTTTCTCGGCTAGAATGACAGTAAAGGAAGCAATGGGCCAATGCGCGAGCATCAGATCGTAGTCAATTTGAAAGCACAGCAGTTCGAGCAACTGCAGAAATTGGCGCGGGAACGCGGTTTTAAGTCTGTGAGCGCCTATGTCAAGCAAAAAGTACTCGAACTTGCCATGGGGATTGACACTGAAAGTGGAAGCCATGGTCAGACTGATGAACAGGTTTCTTTAGCCGCCGCACCAGTGTTGGGCGACCTTGATCGCATTCACAATGAGCTTAAATCTTTCCTTGATGAGCTTTCTGGTCCGACCGAACTGCCAAACTCAGCTTTCGGTAGCTCGGCATCACTTTCAAGCGCGCCAGGCAGCATGTCTGGCCTTCCAGCTGAAGCGTTCGCTGAAAGAAAAGACTTTGCCGTGGCCGCTCCGGATGATGATTTTGACTGGGCGCCAGCCGGGGGCTCTGGTTTTTCCACAGCCGCTTATACCACCAGCTTGGGTAGCGCCGCAGCTGGTTTGGGCAGTGCTCCCTCTACAGGTAGCGTAGTTGGTTCAGCTGCCTCTAGCCTCGATATTGGCACTGGTGCCAGCGATTTTCAAGAAGTTAGCGATACTAGTACTTTGCCCCAAGTGCTGCCATCGAGCAACTTGGGCGGCTTTGGCTACGGCCTTGGCAAATACTCTTCATTTAGTGGGGCGGGTAGTGGCGTTGGTTCTAGCGCACGCTTTAGCACTCCATTTAATGCAGGCGATCGCTTAAGCGGCTACCGCGACATCATGGACGACATGGAAGAGCTGGCCGACCGCGCTTTTGCCATTTCTCCTCGGCTGGGCGCCCTTGATGAAAGCGTCGAAGACGAGCAGGCAGAGACTAGCCGTGGTCGGCGCAAGCAGGTGGAAAGTCCAAACGAATCTGCTGAATTAGATGAGCAAGGCGCAGCCGAGTTAGAGGCCTCTGCTTATGAAGAATCTTCTGAAGATTATGACTCTGGCTACGATTATGCCGAACAAGAGATGAACCCAGACCTAAGCTTAGATCCGAAGTCAGATCTGAAATCTGAACTTGAACTAGGGCCAGCCGCTAGTGCTTTACCTTCGTTTGTCGAGCCGATAGCCTTAGACAAACTACTGACACCTGAGCAGTTAGAGGCGGAAGATGTTCAAGATAAGTTAAACGCCAAAGAAGGCAAGAAAGCTCAGGCTGCGGCGCAAATGCGCGCTGACTTGGCTGGCGCTCCTGTTACTGATTTCTCGCCAGAGGCCGCTGGTGAGCAATCTGATGTAGTTAGTGATGTAGAGAAAGCAGAGGAGAAGCCCCGGGCCCGGCGCCGCTCTAACAAGCTCTTCGATGAGCCGATGCTGCCTCCTCCTGATGAAATTGATGAGGCGGTGGAGCGCAAGCCAACCTTTGTGCCGCCGCCAGCCCCGCTGCCGCCGAGAGTGAGTCAGACCAATATTCCCGCTATGACAGCAGAAGAGGCTGCGGCCATGGAGAAGGCAGCAGCTCAGGCCGCCGCTGCTGCCATCGAAGACGATTTACTGAGCGAACTACTGGACGGCAATTTAACTCAGCAGCGTGACGAATCGGCTCCCAATCCATTTGCTGTTTCGCTGTCGTTTGAGCTAGAGGCAACGGCGGTGGCTACTAATGATGTGGCCGGACCGGTGGGAATGTTGGCCGATCAGTTGGCCAGTATGGAACAACTTCCTAGTTTGGAAGCTCAGGCTAGTATGGAAGAGCAAACCCCACTGGGGCAGATCGCTATGGCCGCTGAAGCGGCTTTGTATGAGGCTCCTGTTGGGGCTGAAGATAGTGCTGCAGGTTATGATGCTAGTGCCGGCCAAGCTGCTACTACTTCTGGTTCGGTTAGTTCTTCTGGCTCATCTAGCAATTCCGGCTCTTTGGGGTCCGCTGGCACGACTTCGACCGATTCTGGCGAAGAAAGCTTAAATCCATCTACTTTCAGTGGGACTCCTCCCCCAAAGAGACGTCGAACATGAGAGCCCTCGCATTGTTTAGCTCCCCTTGACACCATATTATCTTTTCAGATGCAGCGATGCACTTGACTGATTCCCATCAGTCGTTGAATTAAGCGGTTGTCAAGATAATTAATCGCCTGGCGTGGTATATAGATTTTGCGATAAGGAATTTCATCATGGTTCAACATCACGGCGAAACGCCCGACAGAAATAACAATGTTGAAGGCTTGCAGGGTAGCGAAATGGTCGAGCGCCGTGCTACGTCGCGCATTTTAGATGAGCAAAGCCTGCCGAAAGTCGACCTCAGTGTCGAAAGCGATACTGGCGCTAGTCTGTTGAAATTGGCTCTCAATCCCGAACGCCATCCTCAAGGTGTGCCCGGCTTCCACATGGATTCGATTACTCGCCTAGCAGAGCAGAGTGAGAGAGTGTCTAAAGGCTGCAGTGCTGAAGACCTTATGAAAATGATGGACAATAATACTTATTTGATGCAAGCTGCTCAGATGAGAGTTGAACGCTTGATGCAAACAAGTCAAAGAGCCAGTCTTGCTTCTGTTGTCGATGGAGAACAGTTGCGCTTTTCGTAGCACTAGAGCAATAATCTCGCAAACGTAGAGCCAATTGAAAGCACTAAAAAAAAGGCCGTCACAGTGACGACCTTTTTTTGTTTTTCTGTTTGCTGAATAGTCTGATTGCTTGGTTTCTACCAAGCTCAGCTGTCTAGAACTTAGTGATTGAATCAGTCAGTTTTTTCACGGTTTCGATTGTCAGTGGCTGCGGTTCTGCTGAGGTGTCGATCGATTGAGCCATGACGAAAATAATCTTTCCACTGGTAGTTGATTTGAGAGCACCGAAGAAAGTGTTATCGACCTTGCCGTCTGGTCTTGTTGCTTGCTCGGCGTTACCAATAACGTATGGCATTTTCTGTCCAGCGACATCTAGGGTTGAGTGGCTGCTGACTTTCAGCTTTTTCGCTGCTGACGCGCCGCTGCCTGATGCACCAGTGCTTGGTACACCGGGGGCGCCTGGTGCGCTTGGGGCTGCACCGCCATTGGCAATTTCATCGATTGCTTGTTCTGGTGTGGTGGCAGCTTTGGTATTTGCCGTCTCAGGCACGGTGAAGAAAGTGTAAATGGCTTTGGTGTCGTCACCTTGAATGACAACCATCGGGGTGTCAAAGAAATTAGCGCCGAACTTATATTGAAAACCGCTTGGCAGTGGATCGGCAATAGTCATGAAAATTGCCGCTGCTTCTTTTACTTTTGTCGGACTAGTGACACTTTGAAAACCCATAAACATAAACACGCAAAGACCGATAAAGCCAACCAGGCAAAGACCTGCTGCAATTAGGACGACCTTGAGCCAGGTTGCCATTCCCCGAGTGTTTCTCCAGCGGGATTGATTTTTCATACTTTTGCCTTCTAGTAAGTGTTGAATACAGGGCCGCCAAGTTTTACTTGATGTTGCCTAACGCTGCCTAATCTTAATCGATTGCCTACCGATGTTTAAAGACAATTTGGTTGTCAGGCCGGTCCTAAACGACTAGTTCTTACCATTTGTTTTAAAAGCAATAGCTCCAGTCGGGGCTATTGCTTTTAGTGAGTTGTTTGTTTGTTTGTGTCTTATGGGCTAGCTGATGTTTGCGAACCGGCCGAAGTGACGTTGCCTGTTGATGATGGCGGTGTGAAGTTTACTTTGTCTGAACCAGTTTGGGTTGGAACATCGCTAGTGGGTTTAGTGCTGCCATCTTTTGAGCCTTGGCCGCTGTTGCTGGCGTCAGAGCTAGTCGGGCCAGTTGAGCCTTCGGTGGTGCTGTCTAAATTCTTGTTGGTAGCAGTGACGGCGTCAGAGTTAGTGGGGCCGGTTGAGCCTTCTGTGGTCTTGTCTAGATTCTTGTTGGTGGTAGTGACGGCGTCCGAGTTTGATGGACCAACTGATGATGAGACGCTGTCGTCATTTGTTTGCTTGCTATCGGTGCGCGCTTCACTGTTCTTGGAGTCACTAGATGCCGCTGAACTGCTATCTTTTGTTTGTTTTTCGTCGCCAAAACGAGACATGTCAAAGGCGGGCAAGATTGGCTTGTCACCTTTGGTCATGGCTTCAGTTTGGCTAGCTATCTCTGCTTTGCTGGTATTGGGAAGAGTTTCACGCGCGGAGTTGATTTCGTTTTGGGCATTACTGGGTGTATTGTCAGTGGTTTTGCCAACGTTTTGTTGTTCAACTTTTGAGGGGTGGAAGTCTAGTTCAGCCATTGTTCACCTCTTAATTTTATTTTGAGTGTGGAAGTTAGAGTTTTTCAGTGCTCGTTTTATGGGGCGCTTCTTGGTGTTGTTGGCATAGCATGTGGAGGGCGCTTGCCAAAATTCATATCACCGGTGGCATTGGTGCTACTAGTGCCAGCTCCTGGTCCAAAATCTGACATGTCGAAGGCTGGTAGAACTGGGTTTGGACCTTTTGTCAAAGCTTCTGTTTGGCTGGCTGTTTCTGCTCGGCCATTGGGTGGGCCAGCTGCACGAGATTCATTGACCTCGTTTTGGGCATTGCTGGTTGGATTTTCAGTGGTTTTGCCAACGTTCTCTTTTTCAACGTTTGGTGTTTTGAAATCTATATCTGCCATGTTGCACCTAGTAAGTGAAGAGAAAATATGAACGCTTCACTAGCACCTGCCGCTGCACGCTTGGTAGGTTCAGCGCGGGTTTCAGCGAGTGGGCGGTAGTAAGTGGTTCGATGTAGCAACAATAATGGCGACTACGTGAAACAAACGTGACAGCATTTTTTTTCTCTATATGAGCAAATTGAAAGCCGGATACCTAAATATCCGGCTTTCAATTTGCTTTAGCTACGTCGTCTTGATGTTGTCTGTGCGAAACCTAGATATAACCCAGATTCTGCTGGGCACCTGCTGGTGGCAAAATACGCAGACGTCTTTGCGGTTCGTCTCCTACACTGCGGCTTGAAAGATTGAATCGTTCCACCAATTGGTGCTGCAATCTTCTTATATACGCTTTGCGGGGTGTGAGTTCAGTTGGTTCAAGCCGATCCATCACCCGGCCAATGGCCTGCCTAGCTTCTTCTAAAGCGACTTCGGTTTCGTCAATATCGCCTTCGATATCAACAGAACCAATACTCGATTCTTCAAGATGGAGTGCTTCTCTTAGTGCTTTTTGAATTTGTGGCAAGTTGTTGCTCTTAACTACATAGACTGGCACTCCTTGAGCTTCAGCGAGACTGAAGATCTTGGCGCCGGCCCGAGCATAGCTGCGCAGTGCGAGAATTGCATCGGCTTCGTCAATTCCCTTTACCACTTCCACTGGCAACTGTAGGGTCTTTACCACGCGTTCTAGGAGCCCCTTGCTAACGGCGTAGGGATAGACCTTGAGGTGAGTCTCTTTGGGAGAAGCCCAGTCGCTGGAGAAAGGCTCTAGGCCTTCTACCATCGATACCGTTACGGTTGGTTCTGGCTTTTGTACCACAGCAAAACTTCCGGTTGCTTCGTCGCGACGACGAATTTCAGGATGAATTTGCCAGCCGCGCAGCAGTTGATCTACAGCTTCAGCGACGTTGCGGTGAACAGCTAGAGTCTGTCTGTCGAGAATTTCGATACAGATATCAAATGTTGGTTCGGCAGAACGCTCTAGCACTGTTTTTTGTGTGCCTCTTCTTCTTGCTTCATCGTCGCCCAGGGTAACGGTTTGAATACCGCCAACCAAGTCGACTAGAGTGGGGTTCTTGAGCAAGTTGGCGAGGGCGCTACCGTGGGCGGTGCCGATCAAAGTGACGCCACGTTCAGCAATTGTTCTTGCTGCTTGGGCTTCTTCTTCGGTTCCGATTTCGTCGATAACGATCACTTCGGGGGTGTGGTTTTCTACCGCTTCAATCATGACGGCAGCTTGTTGCTCTGAACGAGGCACTTGCATACGCCTTGCTTTGCCGATGGCAGGGTGAGGCACGTCGCCGTCGCCAGCAATTTCGTTAGAAGTATCGATAACGATTACTCGTTTCATCAATTCGTCAGCAAGAACCCGAGCCATTTCTCTTAACTTGGTTGTTTTACCAACCCCTGGTGGTCCGAGAAATAGAATTGACTTGCCTGACTCAACTAGGTCGCGAATTACTTCGATTGTGCCTGAAATAGCACGACCGACGCGGCAGGTGAGACCAATGATATTGCCAGCACGGTTGCGTAGAGCGGAGATTCTGTGCAGAGTTCTTTCGATTCCAGCGCGGTTATCGCCTGAGAATTGACCAACTCTAGCTACTGCTGCTTCAAGGTCCTCGTGTGTAATTGGTTGATCTGATAGATAGAGCGTATGTCTGTCGAGATAGCGAGCTTCAGGCAGGCGGCCTAAATCCATTACTACTTCGTAGAGGCCATGAGTGTCTTTCTCGATTGCCTTCTGCATTTCTGGTGGCAGAATTTTTAAGAAAGAGGTTAAATCGTCGGCTGGAGCAATCACGTCCATTTAGTATCTCCGTGGTAGTCGAACGATGCGCAAAAGCGCTGAACAGATAGGTCACATGCTTAGTTGGCTATGACTGTGAACTGTTTGTTCTCAGTCAATTCAAGCACCTCCTCGGTAATTTTTTGGCCTGGTATAAGCACCGGGATTCCTGGTGGACATGGGCAAACGATCTCCGCCGAGATTTGACCCTGGGCCTCTTGTCTTGTTACGACATGAGTTTTTTGTTTAAGCGCTTGATCGGGGGTAAGCACTGGTTCAAAACCAGGCTTTTGAATAAGTGTTTTATTTGCCAGCGAAAACAGTGGGCTGACAGGTTTTTCTTGGGCGGTAAAGGCAATGAGAGCTTGACCAAGTATTTCTACATCTTTTTCCTGGCTACCGGCTCCAAGCATAAATAGAACGCCTTGACCGAGAATTGCTTCTGGGAAAATGCCACGATCAACTAAGAAGTTATAGAGGTTGGCTGCTTCTTCTTGTTCAGGGCTAACAAGTATATGCGTTGGAGTGGTGCCGCGGCTGGTGACACTGGTGTTGCTCGAATTGTTGCTATTGGCATAAACTCGTAGTGCACCAGCCGCCTTTATTTTGGCTTCCAGTAAGGTTTTTAGTTCGCTGACATTAGTGAGAAGTTCAGCACCGAGAGGGCTGGCCAAGTATTTTGCTGTGCGTTCAATAGAAGTTAAAAGTAGATAGCTTGGGCTTGAGCTTGTAAGCAGATTGAGTGAACGCCTGACAGAATCAGGATTGAGCAAACTATTTTCGCTTAGGTGAATTAATCCGGTTTGAGTGAGGCCGGGTAATGTTTTATGCAGTGAGTGAGCAACGGCATCGGCACCGCAAGTGAGAGCTGAGCGTTTGTCTCCAGCGACAAAGTGAGCACCGTGAGCTTCATCAACTATGAGGGCAACACCGTGTGTGTGTGCCAGATTAGCTAAGCCTTCGATATCGCTAAGGGCGCCTTGATAGGTGGGAGACACTACTAATAGAGCGGCGACTTTTGGCGCTGCTTTAAGAGCCTGTTCCACTGCATTAACAGTGGCGCTGCCCCAGAAGCCCCAGCTAGTTTCCCAGATTGGTTCATACCAAATTGGAGTCAAGCCAGCCAGAGTAATTGCTTGAACGGCTGCGCGGTGAGCGTTGCGAGGCATAAGAATGCTGTCGCCCAGTTCGCGAGCTGCCAAAATCGCGGCCATTAAGGCTGCTGATGCACCATTGACCGAAAGATAAGTCGATGAACTGCCCCAGATTTTGCTGCAAGTTTGCTCGATGTCGCTGAGCACCCCTTGCGGTTGGGAAAGCTCGTCTAGCCCTGGTAATTCAGTTAGGTCGCTGGGGGCATTGAGCCACGCCCCTGAAGCGAATAGTTCGTTGAGGCGGCCTTTGTGACCAGGGGTATGAAATGAAGCTTTTTCAAAGTTGATGTGACGCTCCATGGCACTGTTTAGAGAGTTCCATGAGTTTATTGTTGTCAGTGAACTGCCTGGTTCGGTCAATTTTGAGGACCTTACTTGGTAGTAACCGCTCGTGTTGCTTGATAGCAGCATCACAGCATATTTAGTATAGCACGGCGCCTATTGGCAAATCGGCGGCAAATGCTGTCAGGAAGCGCACTTTGGTATATAGCATTTGTATTGGTTGGGTGATATTCAATGGCTTTTTTGTACATGGAATTGGCTGTTGCACTAATTTTATTAGCTGTTTCTGTTGACAACTCGCGTGTCGGCTGATTTGTTGTTATTTGGGGGCTTCAGTCATGTAGGGAAAAACCTGCGGAAAATCTCTGTAAACCTGAAAACGTCTTGCAGGTAATCCTTTTCGACCTTTTTTGAACGCTTTGTGCCAGAGGCTTGACAGTTTGTAGCCGACCGGTCTAATATTAATTCATCGAGCGCAACGAATATTCGAGCACAGCGAGTAGTCGAAAGCTCAGCAAAATCAGACATTGGTCCAGGAGGACGCATGACAGCAGTTCAAGAACAGATTAGAACAGGGGCCGCTAAAAGGCTAGAAGGCAAAGTTGCCTTGGTTACTGGTGGGTCGCGTGGTATCGGTGCGGCAATCGCTCTTAAATTAGCAGCAGAGGGTGCTAGCGTTGCTCTTAGTTATGCCAGTAACAAAGACGCTGCCGACAAAGTCGTGGCCAAAATCACGGCGCTTGGGTCAAAGGCTGTGGCTGTCAAAGCCAATGTCACGTCGGTTCAAGATAGTGCAGCGGTTGTAGCTGAGACCATCAAGACTTTCGGTGATCTCAAAATCGATATTCTCGTCAATAATGCCGGCGTCTTTGAAATGGGGCCGATTGACGCAATCGATGCTGAGCAGTTCGATCGCTTGTTTGACGTTAATGTAAAAGGCGCAATTGTTACCACAATTGCTGCTCTTCCGCATATGAATGACGGCGGTCGTATCATCAATATTTCGTCTGGAGCTGCTGATGCCACTATGGCTGGTGCTAGTCTCTATTCGGCAACCAAATCGGCACTCGATACTCTCTCTAGAATTTGGGCTCAAGATCTAGGTAAGCGCCAGATTACAGTCAATTCTGTTTCACCTGGTGTTACTGTCACTGATATGTTCAAAGCGGGCATTCCTGAAGAAGGTCATCAATACATGATTGATAAAACTGCCCTAGGAAGATTAGGGCAGCCTGAAGATATTGCCGATGTTGTTGCCTTCGTCGCATCAGGCGATGCTAGGTGGATAACTGGACAAGTGATCAATGTTGATGGTGGCATAGTCATTTAAGATTGTTTAGGGGTTGCATACGGCGGTTTAATAGTACCTGCGCTTACCTAGCCAATTAGCCGTGGTTCAATCTCTAGCAATTTTAATGCTGCATCGGTCAATATAGCTGAGCCCAGATAAAGTGCCGATTCGTCAATTAGAAAATCGTGAGCATGATGGTTGCGAATACAGCCCGGAAGGCCAACTCCAAGATAGAGTATGGCGCCGGGCTGGAGTTCAAGATAACGGCCAAAATCGTCGGCATAGGTGGTGCGATTGACCAAGCTAACATTGGCGGCGCCTAAAACTTCTTCACTGCATTGGCGCAGCAAATTGACTATATCGGTGCTTTTGTGGGCATTAGAGCTGTGTACTGTGTCTGTTCCGCTCTTGGCTGCTTGCACAAGAGCAGCTCTTTTTGTGCGAATTGTGGCATCGACATGCAAGCTAAGAACGGCAAAGGTATCTTCTAAAGCGCCTGCTTTGGTTACCCTGTCAGCACCTTCGTGGTGTGATAACAAAGTTGCTTCGCTGCCTGGTTGCATAATTATACGCAGCCCGACATCAGTTCTTCCTCTCAAGCGTCTGGCCACAATGCGGGCGGCGCCGAGAACGCAGGCCATATTGGCGTCGTGTCCACAGGCGTGTAAAACCGATGTTTCGGTTTGGCCAGGTACAGCCACGCTGAGGGCATCCATTGACACTTGCATAGCCAGGGTGCGCCCGCTGCCTATTTGAGCAAGAATGCCAGTTTCGGCAATAGGCTTTACGCTAAAACCAAAAGAGGCTAGCTTTTCGCTAACAAGCTTGGCTGTTTCTAGTTCTGAAAATGCCAATTCAGGAATGCTGTTGAGCTGGCGGCGCCAGCTAATAATATCTTCTTGAATATTTTCGGCTTGTTGAAGAGAGGTTGGTAATTTCATAGCTTGCACAGCATAGCTCTTTCTTAAGGTTAGCAGCAACTCGCGTGACCCTAAAATCTGGCATATTTGCTTGTTGTCAAGCGTGGCGCTCAGGTAGCTATAGGTATTCATCATTTATTTCATGACTTGTTTCATCACCAGAGAATTTTAGAGAACACCCCCATCTCTGAACTATCGACATCATTTTCAAGCACTATTTGTGCTTCGAAGTGACGCCGGTGAGAAACAAGCCCCCGCAGCAGTCAATACTCTGAAAGGAATCATCATGGGTACTCCCGTCCTCAACCCCAACGACAACCACTACTACCAGGCTGAGTCTGCTGAAGATGCCTACTTCATTGGCCGTGGTCGCATTGATCTCGTTCCTGGAACCTTCCAAGTTGCGCCTCCAGCGCTAGCAAGGAAAGAAGAGCCGATCGACTTTGGTACCATGGCACCGAACGGCCATTATTACTATGCTGAATCTGCCGAAGACGCTTACTTCATAAGTCGTGGCCGCACTGACCTCGTTCCTGGCTGCAGAATGCGTTGATTTTCCACTTACTTGAACTTGAAAGGAACATTCATGGACAATCGCAAATCGTTTCAATGCTTGCTTGATCACGCCGAAACTTTGTCTCTGTCACCGCAGTACTGGCAACAAGGCGGCAGCAGCAGTGGCTCTTAATCGTGCCCTGGCGATGTTAGATTTCAATCCCGCACTTATTTCGCCGGTTGAAGCCAATGTCATTCGCGCTCTCGCCGGCGAATTTGCCTAACTAGTTGTAAACTCCCTTCCGGCCTGCTCAACCGAGCAGGCCAAATTCAACATCATTGAAAGCAATCAAAATGGAAAACCTCATCAGCACCATCATCTTTTGGGCCGGCATTGTCATCGGCCTGGTCATCATCGGTGCAATTCTGCGCATGACCTTCTTCAAGGTCTCCAACCAGACGGTCAAGATCATCGAGCGCTTCGGCAAGTACAGCAAAACCGCCCGCGCCGGCCTCAACTTCAAGATTCCGTTCGTTGACACAGTGCGTCAGGTTCTCAACCTGCAAGTGCTGCAACACGTCGTCACCGTCGACACGATCACGAAAGACAAGGTCTCGGTGCGCGTGGCCGTGGCGGTGCAATACCACGTCATCGACGGCCGTGAAGCCGATGCCGTTTACAAGCTCTCGCGCCCGGAAACGCAGATCGAAACCTTCGTCTTCGATGTGGTGCGTTCGCAGGTGACCACCCAAGACCTGGATGAAGTGTTCAACAGCAAGAGCACCATTGCCGAAGCCGTCAACCGCGAACTCACTCAAGACATGAGCGACTTCGGCTACACCATCGTCAAGGCCCTCGTCACCGAGATCGACCCGGACGCAAAGGTGAAGGAAGCGATGAACAAGATCAACGCCGCACAGCGCGATCGCGAAGCCGCCAGCGCCCAAGGCGAAGCCGAGAAAACGCTGCGCGTCAAGCAGGCGGAAGCCCAACGCGACGCCGACAAGCTCAAAGGTGAAGGCATTGCCCTGCAACGCCTGGAAATCGTCAAAGGTTTGACCCAGTCGGTGGCCGATCTGAAGAACGCCTATCCGGGCGCGTCGGAAGATTCGATCATGAGTATGCTGATGATGAATCAGTGGCTTGAGACTATGACCCACATTGGTGCCAAGTCCGGCGCCACGACGATCTTCATTCCCAGCACACCCCAGGGCATGACCGACTATCGCCAACAAATCATGGAAGGCCTGGTTGGCTCCAAGAAGTCGGACCCGGCCAAGGGCTAACATCCCTTCTCCTTTTCGCTGCGCCAATTGACCGTAGACTGTGATATCCAAATCGTCTCTTTGACTAACGTAAAGGCTCTACAGCAGTTGACCATAGGTCACAGCGTTGAGGAGCTTTCCCTGATTGGCTGCCCTGCACTTGCATACTACAAACTTGGTGGCACCAAAGTCATACTTTGCTACCTAACGCTCAGCTAGTCGCGGTAAGTTTTTTCAGTTCAGCAGTTGTAAAACTTGGAGAACAAATATTATGCAAAATGGAAGTAATCCGGCTGTTCAGTGCGAGCAATTGCAAGCCTACATCGCCGACGCCAAGAAGGCTCAAGAGACTTTTGAGGCGTCCACGCGCGCCCTTGAAATTAAATATGACGAGCAGCAAAGAGGAATTGAGGGCAAGCGAGATGCCGCCATCGCGCGGGCAATTGCTAGCTTTGAGATCGCTCAAAGAAAGATCGATGGTCTATACAACGATGCCACTCAGCCGCACACCGATGTTTTGCACCGTGCCTTTGATTTGGCTTCGGTTGCGAGCGATCAAGCAATAGGGACGGCAATGTCAGTGGTACGGACCACCTGCTCCATGCCGGAGAACTCTAGTCTCGATGCCATTCCCTTTGGACCAGAGCGGGATCGCTTCGAGAAGGAAAGAGAGGCTATTCGTGCGGTTTCTGAAGCTGCTAGGAGGCAAGCTGAAGAGACTTTTCAGATTGCCTTCAAGCCAATTGAAGCTCTGTGGACACTTGCTAGCAGGCAAAACAGAGCGGCAGTGAAAGAGGCCGAGCAGAGAGTGCATGAGGCTTTTCGGCGGAAGCTGCGCAAGATGTGGAAGTCTCGCGAAAAAGACGCAGCAGCTTTAGTGGAAGACTTTCGCGCTAGCCGAGAACAGCGCATGGCAATTTGGCAACAGTATCTCGCTAGCAATGAGCAGGCTTTTGAGCAGTTGTCCCGCAATTAACCCCCGAGGCATTTGCCTTGCACCTCAACTGCGATCGCAATATCGCATAACAAAATTGGAGACTTCAATGTTCGAACACCTTGGTAAATTTCACGCTATCGTCTTTTTCTCTAGCGTGCTTGCATTTACTATCTGTTTTCTTCTGTGTGCCGCAGCGCGTAAAGATACAGCTTGCGTAAATGTGGCGTTGCTGGCTGCTGACCTTGATGATTTGCGCCATCGCGCTGCCGCACCAGAGCACGCGAACGACCAGCAGCTTGCTGCTTTGATCTTTCTTGTTCAGAACAATCTCAGCTGGGCTCGCATGGCGCTGATTATTGGTAAATATCATTGGACCGGAAAGATCGTCGCCATTACAAACGCTGAGATTGCTAAGCACCGCTAAGCCAAGGTCGCCAGGCTTCGCCTCTTGCCTTAATGCGGCATCTTCGATGCACCCCTATTTTAAAGGAAAAATCATGGAATTCTTTAGTGACATATGGCACTCACTTATTGCCATTTGCTCAGCGATCACTCCAAGCTCAGTAGCAATGTTCTTGATATTCGTTCTGTCGCCTGTTGGCACCTGGATCTTCTGCCGTCAGCTTATGCGGGACTACAAGCGGCGTCATTTAGTGAAGGTTGCACAGCGAATCATCAAGCAACTCAAGGATGAACTCGACTCAGTTCGGCGTGCCTATGTTGGCAAATACATGCCGCTTGGTTTGGTCGCAGAACTCAAGGCCGCTCATGAGACGATGATTACTCTGTATATCAGTTCGTACAGTCTATCTAGTGAATTGGAAATCGTCTCAGTTGCTAACGAGGTGGCTGTGGCCCTTGCAGGTATCCGCGCCCGGTCTGCCAGACCGATGAATGCGGTGGAATACGAGGCCAATCGCTTGGTTCTTGTTGCCGAGCTTGCCAGGCTTGAAGCAGACAAGCATGAAAAACAAGCGGCGTTGAGAAAAACTTACCAACTGCAACTGGAATTGCTTCGGGAAAAGTGGGCCAGAGAAAGGAAGCGCATTGCCAAGTCGCAAAAGCTACTGGCGGCATGCGTGGTGTCTTAAACCAATTTTTCTTTGAGCACCATGTGCTCAGCGTGTCAATCACTGCTCCCGTTCTAAACAAACAAAGTATTTCCATCATGGCCGGGAGTCTAACATAGGAAATTTTCCATGGGTGCATTTAACGGTTTCTTCCCAAATATTGATGTGTATCTCGTTCTCTTTCTCGTTTGCTTCACTGTCGTCATGGCTTTCGTAACCTACCTCCTTCTTGAAGAGGTTAAGCGGCGTCCGGCCCAACGTGGCGTGGCGTTTCTTGATGCTACGCTCAAGGCCTTGCGTAGTCAGTCTTTAAAACCTGAGTTTAAGAACGACAAGGAGCTTGCCGGCATAATATCTCGCGTCGATATTGCTTCCACTGAGGCTCGCGCTCTGTTACGGCGCAATGACTACCGCGCTGCCGAAAAAATTATTGACGATATCTCAGCCGAACTCGCTAAGCGCGCAGAGCTGATCTCTTCTTTGTAGTGCCGTATTTAACCGCTGAGCATAGGCCTGGCAGAATATTAGAGGTTTACTATGAACACAACCGTATCCAAAACTGCGTCGGTTGCAAAAGTGGCAGAAATTGCTGAAAATGCAAGAATTGACACAGACGTTGGCAGTGCAGAATTTACCGCAGTAACGGCGAGTGCTGCTTCGCAAGCAGATATGTTAACCGCTCAGACAGCTGTTTCGCTTGGCGAAACGAGAAGCAATGGTGCAGTGAGAACCCGTCTTGATGTAGTCAAACCCAGCGATGATGACCGCGCCTTTCTCGAATTCATCAACGGCAATCTCTTCGGCCAACCCGCGGCTAAAGAGATGTTGTTACGAATCCATCGCGCCGCCAAGAATCCCTTCCGCGACCGTACCAGGCCAATCTACAAGGCTTTGATGCCAGGTGATTCGCACACCGGCAAAACTGAAACTGCTTGTGTGCTCGCCAATTACTACCACGGCAACCCTGAGGCCTTCATCCGCATCAACTGTGCCAATTACAAGAACAAGGGTGACATTTCGCGCTTGCTTGGCACCGGCCCCGGCTGGGTTGGCTATCAAAAGCCGCCCACGGACGAAGAGTTGGCTGCTAACAAAGACAAGTTCGACGCTTCCGCCTTGCTCTCGGCTCAGAACCTGACGGCCTCGCGTAAGGGCTCTACTACGCCCTACACCATTGTCTTGCTGGACGAGTTCGAGAAGGCTGGTGATGAGTTCGAACAGTTCATCCTGGCCATCTACAGCGCCGCCAAAGAGCGCATGGGTAACAACCAAGAGGTCGACTTCAGCGACTGTATCTTTCTTATGCCCTGTAACTTGGGCATGTCTGAAATCGCTGAGAAAAAGAAAGGTGGTATTGGTTTTGTCGCCACCAAGGTTGATACCACAACCGAACTCGACGCCATCATCGCTCGTCGCTATCCTGCCGAGGTGATTAACCGCTTCGATGAAGTCTGCGTCTACGGAAAGCTTTCGCGCGATGATATCAATGCTGTACTTGGATTGCACATCAAGAAGGTGCAGCAGCATGTGGCACGTGCCTACGGTGCAGAAGCTTTCACTATTGTGGTAGAAGAGTCGGCGCGCCAGCGTTTGCTTGAACTTAGCCTCAACGATCGCGGGGATGTTGCCGACCTCAAGCGTGTTGTGCCTCGTCGCCTCACTGACCCAGTGTCGACTGCAGTCGAAAGCGGCATGGTTGGTGCTAACGACGAGCTCATTGTCTATTGCGAAGACAGCAAAGAAATTTGCTTTGATCGTGCTGGCAATGGCCCAGTGAAAAGATTGGAGACAATCAGCCGGTCTCAACCCGCGGCCGAGAAAAAAGAAGAAACAGTTCTGCCGCAGCGCAAGGTCAACGTGGAAGCAGTCAAGCTGGCTATCGAAGCTGCTGGTTTGGTGAGCAAAGGTCAAGACCGCCAAGCTCAACTAGTGATGGAGCGAGCTTTTATTCTGCTTGAGAAAGACCCTGAACCGGTGATTTCGGTGCGTCTGCACAACTTACTCGGCCTCATTCTCTTCAGAAGCAAAATCTACAGTGAGGCCGCTCGGCAGTTTGCTTCCGCAATTAATGCTCGCCTGATCCTGGGTGAGTGCAAAGAAACTGTGCCCTTTGGCATGCTCTACGGCAATCTGGCTCGGGCTCTGATTAGCGATGGTCGCCGCGAACAGGCCAAGCTGGTTATCGCTGAGGGCATGCAGGCCATTCGTCTCTGTCGCAACAGCGAAAACGAAGAAGGCCTGAAGCATTACTTTGAGGTCTATCTCGCTCTCGAACCGACCAAGGCTAAAGAGCTGATTGAGTTTTTGATTAGTTTGAAGTAGCCGCATTTTAAATCGTAGCTTTCCAAATCGTAGTACTCATTATTATTGGAGAATTTCCATGCCCGGAACAATTGTTACCCTGGTGCTCTATGTCATTGCCCTTAGCTTAGTCGTCACCAATTTCTACCTCCGCTGGCAGGCAAGACAGCGGAAGGCTTACGCTTTCGTTGCGCTAGCGTCGCTCAATGCTTTGCTCCGCAGGTTACACCGTGAGGCTGCTACTGCAGAGCGGGAGAACGACGTTGAGTTTGCTGCCTTGCTCGCTCGCTTTGAATGCATTCAGGATCAGACTCGCGCTGCATTGAATGGTGGCTCCTATGATGCTGTTATCTATGACAATGTCATCGACGTTGTTGAAGGTGTCGGCCGCGAGCTAGCTGCGTTCAGGCAGGGGGAGGCGGCAAGAAAACTGGCTGCGATCAAGCAGCTGCTCAATTAAATGGTATCACGAGCGACAAGTCTGGTGGCACTGGCAATGGCGCTGACTAAATTAGGTTCAAACTCAATTCATAACCCCTAGGAGTTTTTATGTTCGATATTCGAATGGTGTTTCTTTTGGCGCTCTGCGCCTACGTGGTCGTCGGTGCAGTAATCTTTTTCGTCTCCCTGCACCGCAGCCGCATGGCGCCGCTGGTGCGTGAAGCCATGAACACAGCGTACCAAGTTGTGGAGTTCCACAAGATCAACCTCATCCCGGAGCGCTGCGATGGCGAGACGCTCTTGAGATTCGCGGCCGCTTGTGCCATGTTCCGTGACGCAGAGAACAGCCTCTGCGCCGGACGTTACAAGCGCACCGTCGAGCTGGCCAAGCAAGCGACTGCGACGATTCGTAGCCTGCACGGCCGCTTGGTCTGTCAGGAGCATCCGCGGCCGGTCGGCCCCTCTTGTCGGATCATTTCTAACGGTGGCCTTCTCTGGATGGGCAACTAATCAACCTACAGACAGCGATTAATAAGTTAAGGTCAGAGCGCAAGTTCATTTGCCTCAAGCAGAAGGGATAACGGTAAACCCGGCGAGTACGAAAGACTCGCTAGGTTTACTGTTTTTCGCTACGACTTGTTTTTTTATGGGAGCGTTTTCAAAACCCCAGCTTTACTAGGTTGTATAGTTAAAATTTGGTTTTTGACAAAACATGGCGTTTGGGGAAATCTTCGGCTCAGGCAGTTCTGGCTGAGATGCCAGATCTGCCTGAGGAAGAGTGAAGTAAGCAGGTAGAAAGCGGCACGGGCCGAAAACTTCTGGAGTTATCGGGCTTGTCAGCTCACTTGAACTGGAAGCAGCTCTTGTGATTCGCTTCCTTGACCTTGTGACCGCCGGGCTTGCCGACCACGACCATGAGCAGTTCCTTGTGCAGGATATTCTTGCCGCAGGAAGCACAGTAGTGCTTGCTCGGGCGCTCGGCGAGCTGAGCAAGTTGGTCCTTGCGCAGAGCGCTGTTGACTGTGGGGGTGCGCTTCTTGGTGTTTTGCCCTCCGCCTTGCGCTTGCTTGTTCTTGGTTGCCATTTTGATTCCTTTCGATTGTAGTAGATGTGTTTGTATTCCCTCTTCAGTCAGAGTTGCTTAGCAGCAGCGCTGTTGAGGGGCTAAATTGGCTTGGAATGCCAGGGGGTGAATCGCTCCAGACACCTTAACGGTTCCTGAACTCTTTTGTAGGGATGGTTCTTGAGGCTTTGAAGGCTTGGGAGTTGTTGAACCGGAATATGATGGAGATGATGATTCCACAATGCCTGGTTGTCAGCTGGTGGTCAACAGCTTTAGCTGGATTCTGGTATTAAAACTAGTTCCAGCTAGTGTATCGGTATATCGCACGTGGAACTGTGACAGCATTTTCTGATCAAAGTGGTCCAGATTGGTTTCTGCTAGTATTCTTTCCGCGCTAGTTTTTTTCACCTGCTGTACGGGGCACTCGCTAGTGGATTTGAGCATTCTCAAAAATCTGAAAGGCTCAAAAATCACAGGCCCAGTGCTAAGTGCTGCGCTGGTTGAAGCCATTGATCGCGGGACTTTGCAGGCTGACGAAAAATTACCCTCCACGCGTGATATTGCTGATTACCTGGGTTTGTCTAAAACAACCGTGCTAAAGGTCTACAAGTTCTTGGCCAGCACCGGCTACATTTATTCCATCCCCGGTGCTGGTAGCTGGGTGACTGCTATCGCTAGTGGGAAGCTGCTGGATTCGAAGACTTTAAGTAAAAGTGGTTATCCCTGGGAGTCTCGCTTCAATAGTCAGGCTACTAATCTGCAAGGTCTCAACTTGACGGCTTTGGCGGATCTTGATCTCGATGAGGTTAACTTTGGCGCAACACCGCCTGATTTGCTGCCTTTGCGTCAGTGGCGCAAGACCTACCTGCGCGTTTGTGACTGCCTTGAAGAGAAAACCTTTGTAGTTAACCAGGAGGGTTTTGGCTATCGTCCACTAAGAGAAGCTATTGCCGGATTTTTACGCCGCAGCAAGGGCATTGTTTGCGATCCTGAGCAGGTGGTTCTAGATTCCGGCGTGCAAAGCGTGGTCTCGCCGGTTATGAACCTGCTGGTCAAACCGGGTGACCTGGTAGTCTGCGAGAACCCTGGATTTTACGGGGCGCGTGAGCAGTTTCGCTCTCAGGGTGCAAAAGTTTTGACAGTCAATGTGGACCGCGAAGGTCTGATAGTTGATGAACTTGCTGCTATTAACGGTTCGATGCAATGGCTTTATGTGGCACCGTCTTGCCAGGAACCGACCGGCGTCATGCTGTCCGAACCGAGGCGGCGCCAGCTTTTGTCGTTGTGCGGGCAGCGTGGCGCGGCCATTCTTGAGGATGATTGGGATTCGGAGTTTAACTATGGCAAAAGGACTATTCCGTCGTTATTTTCGCTCGATACGACAGGCTCTGTAATTTACTTCTACTCTTTTTGGAGACTCCTGTATCCCCTTACTTCAGTGGGGTTTCTTGTGATTCCGCACAGACTAATTGAACTGTTCGAGAGCTTCAAAAATGTTTGGCAAAGGCAATTTACGCTGATGGAGCATCATGTGCTTACTGAGCTTCTCAATGAAGGCCATGTGGAGCAGCACATTAGCACCATGTGGAAGGCCTACCGCCAGAGGAGGCAGGCGCTGATTTTTTCAGTCGCCGAAGCATTCAAGGGCAATGTCGAGGTCGTATCTTCCAACACCGGTGGGCATGTTGTTGTTCGTTTCAATAGTGGCTGGTCGGCGTCAGACATAGTCAAAGCAGCACAGGCTGTGGGTTTATCTGCTGCACTCACCATCCCATACTATGAACATTCGCCGGTGCCAAACGAAATCATGTTTAGATTTGCCGGCACTGCTCCTGCTCAAATAGAGGCGCGGATAAAGGCTCTGGCAGCGGCAATGCATTGAAGGCCCTCCGATTTTTGAAAAGGGATCTTGCTATACTAGGGCTTATAGTTGTGCAGTTCTTTTGAAAAACTGGAAAAAAAAGAGCTTGCCACTTTTCGCTGCTAAAACCTCGACTTGCCCAAGGAAGGCAGCCGAATTTCAACAAGAAAAGTGACAAGCTCTTTTTGCTAGAAAATCAGGCGGTCGGTTGCGCTTCTCTCGGCTGGGCCCTCAGTAGAGAAGAGCGAGGCCCAGGGCGAAGATCAATGCGAAGATCAGGCAAAAGAGCTTGCCTAGGGCAAACCAGAGGACTGACAGCGTCACCCGCAGGTAGTCACCGAGACCGCCGGTACCTGTAGGACCGATGAATTTGGAAACTTGCTCGGTTGTGAACATGCCGAGCAACGAGAGGACGAGGCCGACGATGAGAAATATTGTCATGGCTTTTTATCTAGTGGTTGACTAGAGCAGTAAAAGACGTGTTGATGGGAGGTCGATGACGCATTGCCACTAGTGGCCTTGCGCCATCGCCAGTTAAGTAATTGAGCAGTGCTCAACCGATGCGGTTAGCCGCTTCGATCAAGCCAGCAGCCACCTTGTCGTTGGCGGCAGAAGGCGTGATCACACCTTCCATGGTGCGCACCCCATTGGCCGAATCGTTCTTGGGGAACGACCACTTGATGCCGGGGATGCTCTCGAGGCGCGAACGCACACCGCTGTCGCCCTTGAATTCACCGCTGCCAATGCCCTTCATCACCACCGAAACCGTACGACCTTCGTCGGTTTTGTTGATGGTGACAGTGACACGGCTTTTGGCGATGAGCTTGCCACCATTGACCATCTCCAGCGGGCAATCGGCCGCGGGCTTGAGGGTCTTGACGGCGGTTGCTGGGCGAGTGGCAAGACGGTCGAGCGGGGGATTGCTCTTGGTCGCTGGTTTGAGGTTGCGTTCGCCTTTGCCTTCCTTCATGCTCATGCACTCTTCCGTGAACCGGAACATGCGCTTGGTGCTGAACCAGCCGATGATGGTGAGTGCAGCGCCGACAAAGAGAGTTTGATTGGCTGTGATGCTCAGACCGAACTTTTCGGCGGCGGCTCCGAGCAGAAACCAACAGATAACACCGGCGGTGACTGAGAGCAGTCCGCGCAGTGCAGTGAATTTGATGCGTTGTTTTTGGCAGTGGTCCATCTGGATCTCCGTTGATGTTGATGATTGCTTACGCCAATGTACTGACTAGACGCTGACTGGGAACTGACTGACAGGCTGAAAGGCAGAGAGTCAATGCAAGCTGTTGCGAAATCCAATCCAGCACTACCGCAAGAAGCGGATGAGTTATGAAGTCGCGATAGGCTGGGGATTGGAAGTTTCGGTTGGAAAGTAAGCTTTAAGAAAAGGGTGAATGAGAACGTATGGAAACTAGATCAAAGCCTCCGCTAGCTCAAATGAAGTGTTAGTTATAAAAAGAGATAAGAGCATCTTGAGTGCTTCTTTCTGATATATCTTTCTTAGCTGAGCTTAAACTAAATAGATGAACCCTTGCAGGTAAAGGCTTTTAGCGGTGATGCCAAGGGGGTCTTCTGTGTAATGTATGTGCACGTTTTGTCTAGCGGAGTTGGCGCAACAAGCTCTGAGTGTTACGAAAACCTGCTTCAATAGAGTTGGCCTCGGGTCAATGATGGCGACAGATTTCCCCGCAAAGCTGAATTTCAGGGTGTTGATCTGCACGTACCCGCGGCGATCTACAACATTTTGGAGAAGATTGACGGCGCGCCAATGATTCCGCTACTGCCTTTGAGCTACGGCTGTAGTTGTTTGGGGCATGCTAAAACCACCATTGTGGTTACTAGTAACTGCAGAATTCTTGAGGCGCCCAAAGATTGGCTGAAAGTACCTCAAGGATTTAAGGCTGTTGCTTCTTGTTAAGTGCTCAGCGTGGACGAGGCCGCTGAGTCAGGCGTAGTTGAGTTGTTTGGTAGTCTTGGCAAGTGATCTACTTTGATTTGCCTGAACTCAAGTAGTGCTAATGCCGAAGTGCTCAAAGCGGCTTAGCAAGTCATTTCTATCTTTGAAATGTACAACGTTCATTCCTACCTGTGTGCCAGCTTCAATGTTGGGCTCAAGGTCGTCAATGAAAAGACATTGATGGGCAGCTAGATTGCTGCGGCGCAATACTTCCTGATAGATCTCGTGCTGTGGTTTGCTATGACCAATTTTGTAAGAGAGAATCAACTCTTCAAAGTGGCGACTGACTTGGAAATTTTGATCTAAATATTGCCAGTGCGATTCATTTGTATTAGACAAGAGATAGAGCTTGTGCTGCTTTCTCAGGTCTTGCATGAGACTGGCCATCTCGTTGTTCTCGCGAAAAGTAGCATTCCACAGCTGATGAAATTCTTCTTCGCTGATCGGGTGTAGATTGCCATGACTAGCCATTTGCTCATTGATGGCATGTAAGAAGGCGGAGGTGTCGATATGGCCATTTTCATAACCAAGGGAGCCAATATGCTTCAAGATTGGCTTGAACTGCTCTTTTGTAATTCCTGCTCTGGTGTAAAAACCTTGGCAGACAATTTCCCATTCGAAGTCGACGAAGACGTGGCCCATGTCAAAGACAATTAGTTTGATATCGTGCTTCTTCATTTGCTCTCAGGTCGTAAACTGCCAACAGCAGTGATTTTACCCCATGGCTGCTTGAAATTGTTGTACTTCCTGTTCGGTAATAGACTGGTCTATTACAGAGCCTGAAAAAGAAAAGATTTGAAAAAGGAAAGAATGTTTGGTGCGAAGAAAAAAGAACGCGAAGAAGGAGAACGACAAGAAGAACGAGAAGAAGAGGTGCTTTTGGGGCTACACTCTCCTTCTCGTGGGGGCCTTGTCGCTGGCTGAGGTTTGGCTTTAGACCGGCGCCGTCAGCTCAGCTTGGTATCAGTTCAGCTCTTGGTCTGCGTCGTGTCGGCCGCGTAGCTGCGGATGCCGTGGGGGAAGTGGCGCCGGCCGGCTTCGGGGTGGCCCAGTTCGGCGACCGGAATCGGCTTTTGCAGCCGCCCTTGGTAGAGGAAGGCAGCGTAGGCCTTGAGGTCGGCGATGGCGCCTTCACGGTCGACCTCCGAAGCGGTGCCGTAGCTTGCACCCATGCGAATGGTGATGCGGTGCAGATTCTTCCAGCCGCCGTCGGTGAGCAGCTGCAGAATGTTGTCGATGCACTTACCGTCGGGCCAGTTGTCGTCGATGCGCAGCATGGTGCCGCCGTCGATGGTGGCGTGCAGGAAGCCCTCGATCATGGTCCAGGGGCAGCTGGCAGCAGAAGAGTTGGCGGCCGAAGAGTTAGCGTTGGTGCTCATGTCTGTGTGCTCCGAGTTGGTACTGTGGTGTAATGAAAACACCGGAGGTGTTTCCATTTGATCAGGTCTGTGGAACTGCTAGCTGTATCGGCCGGTGCCCGCGTATTTCCAGCCGTCAGGTCTGATTTTGTTGGTGCAGGTGGGGCACTGGATGTGCGCGCTGATCGACTCTCGCAGAACTCCCTTGATGTCTTGGCTGGCGCCTTGCACATCACGGTGGCTCACCTTGAGTACTGCTCCGCAGCGGCATTTCTCGGTCCACGTGAACGGCGTACGTTGACCTTTTTGCGGGTCGCCTTGTTGAATGACTTCCATGATCGTCTCAGCCGAGCAGTGCCTTCTTACGCAGGGTCTCGGTGGACCACTGACTGGCCAGGTTGGCGCCTGGGATGCCGCTGGCCTTGACCTTGGCGGTCAGGGCGTGATGTTCGCCGCTGCCGTCGTTGCTGTAGGTCAGGGCGATGAGCTTGGCCACCAGGGTGGTGGTGGTCCAGTTGTTGGCGCTGTTGACGCCGCCGACCTTGGCCTGGCGCAGGCGCTCGATCAGCTCGTTGCGGTCGGTGCTGCCGACCATGGCCGCGGCGGCCAGGGCACCGGCCCAGTCGCCCTCGATCTTGCAGTCGTCGCCGTAGCTCAGGGCTTCCACGGCCGTGGTCACGGCGTCGTGCAGTTCGCTGGCCGAGACGACGATGGAGAAGCGGTTCTGGTTGCTGTCACCGGGCTGCTTCCAGCCAGCGCTGCGGCTCAGGCTGTGGAACAGCTTCCAGCTGTCGATGCGCCTCAAGCTCTGGAGCAGCGGGTTGGTGCCTTCGAGATTGGCGGGCTCGACGCGCACGCGGAAGCAGTCGCTGGTGAGCAGGCGCACGGCGACGAAACCCAGGGGGCTGGCAGCGATGATGGCGTAGTTGTGGGTGCCTTCGGTGCCGGGGACGTGGCGCTTGGTCTTGAACAACATGAGAATTCCTTTCGTGTCCTGTAGGACTTGGGAAGATGGCGCCGGTTGGCGCCGGGAGGGGAGGGGGGGATGCTAGTCGCTATCAGCCACCGTGAGCGGTGGCAATGATAGCGTTTTGCCGATGGTGCTCTTAGCTGAGTCAGCTGAGCGGCTCCACCGTGGTCTCGATTACCCAGCGGCCGTCGACGAAGAAGGCACCCGAGAACGCAGAGAGCATGCTCTCTCTCGTGATTTCGGTTGCTTTGGCCTCGGCCGCGCTCTCGCTGGTGAAGTGACGCGCTTCGTCAGGTGACAGCGCTTGCGTGCGCACGCTCAGGCCCATGTACCACTCGACGTGGCCTTGGCCGTTGGACATCTTGATCACATACTTCTGGTCGATTGAAGTTTTGTCAGCCATGTGGTTTGCTCCTTGAGTGACTGCTGAGCGTTGACGCCGCAAATTGCTCAGCGTCTCAGCGACTGGCGGTAGAAGTCGGGCACGGGCATGCCCTTGATGGCGAAGATTGCTTCGGCCTGCGCTACCGATTCCACCGCATGTTCGCAGTGGCGCTCACGCACCGCTGCAATCGGGTCTTCGACATCGGGTTCGAGGATGGCAATCAGCGACGCCAACCAAGTGCCGGTGCGGCCTTGGCTGGCAAAGCAGAAGCCCATCAGTGTTGACCCGGATGCCAACAGTGGTATCACCTGCTGGTGCAAGAAGGCTTCCCAGTTGTCGGGAACGCCGCCGAAGTCAGGCAGCTTGCCCACCAAGACCTGGTAGGTTTTGCCCGGGGCGAAGGCCGTGATGCCTGAGGGGTGCTCGGCAGCAGTGAGCTGATAGAGCTGGCCGAAGTTGAGTTCCTGGCAGCCAGTCAGGGGGATGAGCACGTCGGCCTTGTCCAGGTCGGCGCTCTCCAGGTAGCGAGTGCCACCGGCCAGCACCGTGTAGGGGCCGACGCGCACCGGGTTGCCGCGGTAAGGCGGTTGCGGTGCGCGCGAGATAGCCTTCGCGGGCGGTGCTTTGGTGCGGCTCCTCGTTGCCTTGCGTTTGACTTTGTCATTCATAACAATTCTCCTGTGAAAGGTTAGTACCTGGCGAAAGCCGTGGTCGCCCAGAGCGAGAGCTTGCGCCCCCGCTCGTAGAGCGCCACGACAGCTGTCGATGCCATCTGCCGGTCGTCGCGGTCGAACTTGTCGCAGGCGTCGTGGATGATGAACTTCTTGAAGAGTTCTTCTATGGTGCGCGTGTACTTCTTGCTTTCGAGCAGGTCGTGAATCTGCTCATGATCACCGGTCACCATCTGGTTCTTGCCAAACACCGACCCGCCATTGTGTTGCAGGTCGAAAGCATGGTCGGCAAAGACGCTGTGGCTAAGCGTGCCGTTCAAGAACCCCAACAGTGCTTCGGCAATGGCGCCCCATTTCTTGCCACCGAATGCCCGCCGCCACGTCACCGTGTTGAAGCAGGCCACGGCCAGTTCGGCAAAGCGCATGTGGTCAGCGGCGCTGAGCTGGCGCAGACGTTTCACCACAATCGGTCGCACCCAAGCGCTCTCGTCATTGAAGTCAACGCAGAAGTGCGTGCGCAGCAGTTCGTGCTCCACGTCAAGTCGACCGTTATGCTCGCTCTTGTTCTTGCAGTGCGAGAGTTCGCCACCAATGGCAGTGGCCATGTACATTGCCAACCTCTCGGCGATGGCGCGGTGCATCTGGTTGCGCAGCGTCACCGCTTCCAGTTCCAGCACTTTGCCTTGGGCTTCGCGGGCCATGGCATCGCTCAGGTAGAAGTCGGCGATGAGCGTTTCCACGCGCTCGGATTGATCCACGTAGTCGAAGTTCAAGCGCGGCTTCGGCCAGTTTTTCGCTTCCTCGTGGGCGACCCACTTGAGGAATATGTTCACCTCCTTTTTGTTGACTTGCTCTGCCATTTCCACTTCACCGAGCAGCACCAGGCCACTGCCGTCCACTGAGACTTCCATGCCTTCGCTGAGCTTTTGACCCAGCTCCAGATTAAGGGAAACCACAGCCGGCTTAGCCAAACCGCGCGCTACCACTGCCGCATGGCTCGTGGCACCACCGACATAGGTGACGATGGCAACAGCGGCGATCATGCCCGACAGGTCATCGGGGGAGGTGTCGGGCCGCACCAGCACTACTTTCTCACCTCGGGCAGCAGCTTCGACCGCGGCTTGCGAGGTCGTCACCACCTTGCCAAAGGCTGCCCCCGGTGATGCCGATATGCCGCGGCCTATGAGGTTGCGCTTGATGGCGGTGGCCAGGTACATGGGGTGAAAGCCTGGTGCCTTGAGAGCTGCCACTGCCTCTTTCGAGACATAGGCCAAGGCTTGTTCCTTGCTCCAGTGCTTGTCCCAGACGAACTGCACTGCCACGCTGGCTGCCGCTGCTGCTGTGCATTTGGCATCGCGCACCTGGAGGATGTAGAGCACCCCAGACTCGACGGTGAATTCGATTTCCACCGGCTGCTGACGATGCCTCTCCATCTTTGCCACCAGCTGAGCCAGCTCCTGGTACACACCTTCGTTCCATTGCCGCATCAAGGCAATGTCTGGCGCCTTGCGGATACCAGCCACCACATCTTCGCCCTGGCCCCGCACCAGAAATTCGCCCCACATGCCGCTAGCCCCCGTCACGACATTGCGGCTGAACACCACGCCCGAGCAGGAATTCTGATCACGGTTGCCCATGACCATGGCCTGGATGTTGACCGCAGTGCCGAGGTTACCACTGATGCGATTGAGGCGGCGGTACTCTTGGGCGCGGGGGTTGTTCCACGAGCGCAGAACGGCTTCCACTGCCATGAGCAGTTGCTGCCAGGCACTGTGGGGGAAGGGCTTGCCGCTTTCTTTTTCGTTCAGCGCCAGATAGCGGCCGCACAGTTCGGTCAGACCAGACACCCACAGCTGCTCGACTTCACTGACCCCGTGCCGCGTGAGCAGCCGGTTCTTGCAGTCGTCGAACAGTTCCTTGTCTATGCCCAGCACTACTTCGCCGAACATGTTGAGAAAGCGCTGATACGAATCCCAGGCGAAGCGCCCGTCGACCGTGATGGCCAGGGCCTTGGTCGTTGCCCAGTTGAGGCCGAGGTTGAGTACCGTGTCCATCATGCCAGGCATCGATACTTCTGCACCAGAGCGCACCGAGACTAGCAGGGGCACGGCACCCGAAGTTTCCGCGCCAAAGCGCTTGCCGGTCGCCTTTTCTATCGCTGCCACTTGCTGCTGCACATGAAAGACCACGCGCTTGGGCATCACGCCTTCTTGGGCGTAAGCGCGGGCAACAGCGGTGGTGATGGTGAAGCCCTGAGGAACACGAGCGCCCAGCTGCACCAGCTCAACCAGACCGGCACCTTTGCCGCCCAAGTCTTTCTTGCTGTCCGGGCCTTTCTCACCAAAGGAGAAGGCCACTTTCTTGCTCACCGGCACTTTTGCGACTTTCGCTACTTTCGCAATTTTTGCCTGCTGTGTGAAATTGGCCATGATTTCTCCTTTGAATGATTGAGCAACCCCCTCGCTCTAACTCGTTGTCGGCGCGGCGTGAGGGTCGATCGTGTAGCCCAAGGTGTGGTACAGGCTGTCGGGGCAGCAGTCGATCAGTTGGATGGTGCCAGCAATTTCGCCGTCGGCAGAGGGTTCGAACTGGGTCACCAGTTCGTACTTGTTCTGCGCGTAGATGGAGGCGAGCTGTTCCAGGTTGGTCACTTCCACCGTCCAGAACAGTCGCTGGCTGTCCCATTCGGCTGAAAGGCAGGGCTGCTTCTCCGGGTCAGACTGGTTGCCGCTCAGAGTGAAGTGCTCCAGGCTTTCGATACGAAATTTCATGTGCTTCTTTCGTTGCAGTTGATGAAACTTGAGCGCTAAGTCAGAGCCAGCTGAACTCGACGCGCAGAATCAAGCTGGAGTTGTGGGCCGTGGTTTCGTCCAAGACATACGATTGCTCCATGCGGATGAACTTGCGTCCTTCGCTGTCGCCCGTGAGGTTGACTTCGTTGACGCGCAGCGAGCCCGGCAGCGTGTTGGCCGTGGCCAATTGGCGCGCTGCTGAGCGCACCGCTTCGGGCACTTGCTGGTTCTTAAGTACGCGGCCGCTAGCCTTGTTGAGGTACTGGTAGTCGACTGGCTTTTTGAGCGTGAACCAGCGCACACTGCTGCGCACGGCCGTCGTCTTTTCCGTGGATTCCAGCTGCTGGAACTCCAGACGTTGCTGCTCGACCAGGCGCTGTTTGGCGAGGACTTCTTCTTTGATGATTCGTCCACTGTCGGCGTTGAGGCCGCCCACGAAGCCGTGGCTGAGCAGGATGTCCAGGGCGCGAGTGACCACGAAGTAGGTGGCTAGGTGCTGGTTGTCTTCGAGCCAGGCACCGCAGGCGATGCAGCGCCGCCGGTCTTGCCAGACAAGAATCTGCGACTGGGGGCAATGCGGGCAGGCATGTGCAGTGGTGTCGTTGGTCGTGGTGTTGCTGGTGCTGGTGTTCATGATGTATCTTTCTTTCGCCGTAGCGATTTCCCCGTAGGGTGCAGTGCTAGCAGTTTCCCATTTGTTTTGTTAGGGAAGGCTTGCCAGCACTGCTTGGTTGACCCATTTTTAGTGGGCGAGTGATTTGTTTTGATTTGATTGTCAGCTGAAGAGGCCGTAGCCGATACTGACGCTGACCTCAGTACTTCAGTGACTTTAGTCCTTCGGAGGAAGGATCAGCAGAGCGCGCTTTGTGGCGGCTTTCATCAGAGCTTCGTAATTGCTGCGAGCAGTCTGAAAGCCCTTCTCGGCGTCGAGCTTGAACTCCGGCAGCTCTGTAAAGTAGGTGTTGAACCTGAAGAACGCGTTCAAGGCCGACTGCATGAGGAGTGTTGCCTGGCGCAGATTGTGCTTGAAGAGGCGAGCCTCTGTCGGCTCTTTCTTCTCGTCGATCTTGACGTTGTCATTACGGTCTTGCCCCAAGCCGTTTTCGCGGATGAAGCAACCAGCAATCTGTAGGGACCGAGCGAACTCGCCCTGAGCCCAGAGGAACTCCGTGCGAGCGATTTCGAACTCGTACCGGCGAGCGTTGGCTGTGTCGTCAGCACCGACAACGGTGGCAGTGGCTTTTTGCTGGTCTTCCGGACGCAGCGTGCCGCGAAGGTGACCGACCCTCGACTTGACGGCAACGACGCGACGATGGGCCTTCTCGACGTACTCGACGAGTGAGCGGAAAGTGTCGAAGAGCTGGCGGGTCTTGTCTTTGCCCTCAGCGTCACTGAAGTCGACATCGTCCATCCAGACGAAAGAGAGCTGTCCGAGAGTGTCGGTGGCGGCCGGGGTTGGGTTTGTGTTTGACATGATTTTGGTCCTTACCTGGAGTGAGATTGGACACAAGCGCTAGCGATCCAGGTATCTGCGCACTTGTGCCTGATTTGTTTTCTACAGGAGCGCTGTAGATCGCAACCTTTTAACTCTGTTGAAGCCTTCGCCAACAGTCACCCTGCCGGTCAAGCGAGGTGGTTCCTGCAGTTCAGAGGGGCTGCCAGCCCAGTTTGGTGTCGCTGGCCGCCTGCAAGGCGTAGAGGGTCTGGCGCAGCACCGTGACGGCCAGGGTGAGGCTGTCGTGGTGGCTGAACTTGAGCATGACCAGGCCGGAGCCGTCTTTCTGCGGCGTGGAGAAGACGATGTCGTCGTCGCTCAGCACTGCCAGAGCATCGAGCTTGCGCTGCAGCACCGGGGCGGTGCAGATGATCGTGTAGCTGGTGTCGTAGCGGAACAGCCAGATGGTGTGGTCGAGGCTGTCGATGCGGCCGTAGGAGCGCCGTGTCGGCAGCTCGAGGGCGATGGGGAGCGGCCGTCCGTTGGGGTGCATCGGGCCGCTGATGTTGTTGTCGACGTCAGGGTAGTAGGTGCACATGCACAGCGGGGTGAGCTCGTGGTAGATGGCAGCTTCGAGTTCACCGCCGTTGCGGTAGGCCAGATTGGCGAGTTTGTTCAAGGTGATTCCTTGTTTAGTTGCGGGGTCAGTTGCAGAGCTCTGTTGCAGGGGTCAGTTCGGGACCCCTGCTGATCAGAACTGTCGTCGTCAGAAGGCGCCGGCGCCCTTCAAGATCAGAGCGGCGCCGCCGATGCAGGCGATCAGCGCCAGCAGACGGCCGTACTTGATGGTGACGCCGGGGCCGAAGCCGCCGAAGCTGCCGCCGGTCTTCTCCAGCTTCGACAGAGGGAAGGCGACGGCGATCATGATCAAGCCGATGATGGTGAAAGTGATGCTCATTTGTGTTCCGATGGAGTTGATGTTGCGGGGGAGGCTGATGGAGATAGAGAGGGTGTCGCGGCAGGAGTACCACCGCCAAGTCTTCTTGCGAAGTCACCTCTCTAAGCTTGTCCCTATGCCGGTTCTCATTCCTGGCATTGGCAGGTTTAACGATTTGGACCAATCGTCAAATCTCCCGCGGGAGTCATGTTTGTCAGTCATGACCGCGCTCGCTAGGCGCGTCTATTGGTGTAAGCTCGACCCCAGAGCCGAACTCGACTGGTACTGCTAATCTCAGTAGAGAATATTTCTATTTATATAGAAAATTCTCTGAAGAAAAGCAGCACACTGATTTGTATCTGTAGCGCCGCTTACCCGAAGGCTTGCGGGTTAGGGTTGTTTGGGATCACCGCCGTGAAAGCAATGATGCTCACAGCAATCTCTGAGTTGACGACTCATCAATTGCTGCTCGAGCCTCGAGGACAGGCTCTATATTGTTTAAAATATGATTGCCTCTTTCTCGATAATTTAGGTGAGAAAGAAGCGCCCTCGGCTCTAGCAGACCGCCCCTCGGCTAACTCAGTAATGTATTAGCCATATCCGGCTAACATCACTCAAGTCGGAAGTCTGCTATAGGACTTAAACCTGAGCCACAAGCCCAGGTTTTGTCCATTGAGTGAAAACTACATCTAAACTAATCGAAAATATTTATATATTTTCGAAAAGCCGGTGAGCGACTCATTTAACTGAGTTTTCACCTTTAGATCCGCAGCATTAGGTCATGTTTTCGGGGTGGCCTGTGCTGTGCGTCAAAATATTGATACACCACTACTCAACCGGGTCCACGGCCAGCAATGGGTACCTCCCAATTCAGCATGACGACACTGAATTGTAGAACCAAAATATGACTGCTTCAGAAGATTGCTCTTCGTTTGCCGCCGTCAATCTCTTGGATTTGTTCCGACTAACACAGTGGGTGGCAGCACTGTCACGGTCGGAGGTTTTAGTTCTCTAACATCGCCATTTCATGGTGTTCTCCTTTCAGATGTGAGGGTTCGTCAGACGAGCGATTGTCTGGCGAAGGGGTGAGTGAAAAGCTTTGGTGTGGTTCGCGGGTGTTTTTGAAAGCTCTTGAATAAAGTTAAAAGGGATATATAAAACAGTAGATAAACTCAAATACATTTATCAATGGTTAGTAATTACCCCAGTGAGAGGCGCATGGCGTGCCGAAAGTTGGCTGGCGCAGTTGGTGAATAAGGTCGGCTCTGACGAAATGGAAGAGTTAGCGCGATGGTCTGCCCTTAGCAATCGACTGCGAAATGGCTAAAACAGTTATATTCTGATGGGTGCTGCGAAATAATTGATGCAATACTAGCGGCTGCTTTCTCGCGCGGCACTGCTCGGTATACTAGTGCGAGAGCCGCTAGCGGCGCCTGGTTTGTTCTGCTGATTTTGACATTAAATTCAATTATACAGTTAGCGCGGCGCCACTATATGTGGTGGCAAAATGCGAAAAAAACGCATAGAGACTTTTTTATCTCAATGCGCAAGTAGGCAGTAAATTTTAAAAATAAATTTGGCACCCTATGTGGTGCGGCTTTTGTGCTGGTTTTCTGGGGGGCGTAATTAACTATAGCCAAGAAGTTTGGCAATTTACGGGCATTTTTTTGCAACAAACTGCTCTCTGCTTATTTAGCTCTGGTATGCTACGTGGCCTCTTGTTCAAGAAGCTAACGTTGGCAATGCCCATGCTCAAGTTTAAACTGCCTCATTGTTGGTGTAATTGTCGCCGTAATTGTCGGCGCAGCTGTCTGCGTAGCAGTGCATCGAGTCACCATTACTCGGTGTTGTTAGTGCGCAAGTTTTTCGTATTAGGTAGTATCGTGCTTGCAGGGGCTGCGCTTTCAGTGATGCTATCCCTTCCAGCTCCGCTCTTAGCGAAAGAAAAGTACATTAGTGATGGTGGACACTCGGCGCCGCCTTATGTTGGCGAAATTCAAAAACTGATTGAAGCTCGGCAATGCCCTGAGGCGATAAAGCGTTGTGATCGCTTGATTCTGGCCAATCCTGGTTTGAGCTGGCCACTGCTCTGTCGGGCTAAAGTGCGGCACGCGCAGTCTGACATTGTTAGAGCCTTGGCCGACAGTAATCAAGCTATAGCTAGTAAGCCGTTGTTAGCTGAAGCCTATGTCGTGGCGGCCGCGAGCCTTTACTATCTGAACAAAAATAGTGAGGCAATGGTATACCTCAAAAAAGCTCTGGCAATTGACCCTACAGTGCCGGATTGCTATAGCTATCTTGCTCTAGCTTTGGCCGAGTCTGGAAAGTTTGACGAGGCCGTCGCTTATTTAAACAAAGCGATTTCACAAAATCCGAATGATGCCGACCTCTACAAGTATCGAGCGATGTTTTATTTGGAAGTGAAGCAGTTTCCAAAGGCGCTGCAAGACTTGAACACCAGGCTAAAGCTGCATCCAAACGAGATAGCAACGATTAGATCGCGCGCAAATATCTATGACCGTCTAGGACGGCCGAAAGACGTGTTGAGCGATCTCAATCTCATACTTAAACTAGAGCCCGGTTCTTATCGTGATTTGCTGAGTCGAGCTCGCTTGCTGAGCCGCTTGGGGCAGCACGATAAGGCCTTGAGTGATTGTCATATTCTGATCAAGGCAAATCCACTGGATGATGATGGGTATTACTATAGAGCCTGTGAGTATGCGGCTTTGCAAAAATGGAAGGAAGCGATAAAGGACTATAGCGTGGCTATAGATGAGTCTCCTGAATCTGCGCGGGCAAGTTTCGAAGGGCGTGCCAAGGCCTATGAACAGCTAGGTCAATTAAATTTGGCGGAACAAGATCGCAAGAAGGCCATGGCCATTAAAGGCCGTCCAGCGGAAAAACATTTGTTTGAAATGCCGAAGAAATAGCAGATTGGAATAAACATAATTTTCTTATTTGTGTTAATTAGTAGACCGGTCTACTAGTTTCTGGGTAAAAGAAAAACAGGCGAAACAGTTGAGCGTGAGCTCAGCTGGTCACCTGCCTTTCTCTTGCCTTGTCTAAGGCTTCTTGCTGTTCAGCGCCTTAGCGCTTCGGCAGCGAGATCCACAGCAGCACGTAGAGCACCAGCACGAAGCCGAACGAAAGCAGGCCGGCCAGTACGGTGAGCACGCGCACCAGATTCGGTGCCAGATTGAGCTTGGCGCCGATGCCTGCGCAGACGCCGCCGAACACCTTGTTGCCTTCGCTGGTGGCGAAGCCGTTCTTGTGAGCGCCATAGACGAGGGCGCCGAGAATGATGATGATGATAAGTCCGGTCATGAAGTTTCTCCTTAGATGTGAACGTTGAAATACGCACGCTTTAATACGCACGCTGAAATCGGTGCTGAGAACAAAAGCTTCGAAGGGAGCGCAGTCTTTTGGACCACGCCCCCTTCTAACTTTTGGCCGTTGACGACTAGCAGTTGCTAGCCGTTGTTACCAGCGGTAGGTTCCGCCGTGCTTGAGCCTCAGCCTTTGATGGCCTTAGCTCTTGCGACGACGACCCTTGCCACCAGCCTTGCCAGAGCCACCGGTTTTGCCGGTGACGGGCGTGGTCCCGGCAGTGATGCCGTGATCATTGAAGCCCTTCTCGATGACGGCCTTGTTGGCACCGGCACTGAGCTGGCCATCCGCGCTGACGAACGCCCGGCGCATGTCGCGGAAGGTCACCTTGCTGGGGGGCACGAGGGCCAGGGCCAGCAGATAGGTCTTCACGTACAGCTCGAGCTGCGCCTTGAGCTTGGCCGCATCGGCCGAAGCATCACCGGTGAGGAAGGCTTCCAGGATGTCAGCCGTGGCCGCACCCGAGATCTCACCGTCATCGTGCACTTCGCCGGTCTTGTCACGGACCGTCTTGGTGTTGCGCTGGATGCGGATGCCGTTGGGCGGCAACGCATACAGGCCGATGATACGCTTGTCCGCCTTGATTTCGGCAACAGTCAGAGCCTGACTGCCAGCCGAAGCGAACGACAGTGCGAACCAGTACTGCATGATCAGCTGGCACATGTCGCCAGTGCTCTCATGCAGCGCTCCACCTTCCGGCCCAGGAAGGTCCTTGCCCGGCGCCTGCAGCATGACCACGTGGTGGCCATTCTCGTGCCAGGACACGCCGAGGTCGAAGCCGATCACCTTGTTCAGACCGTTGGGCAGGCCGGAACCAACGCCGATGTGAATCTCGTATCCTTCCGGATCGAAATAGGCGTTGTCGGTGACGCTCGAGTCGTTGATGAAGACCGGGATCGGACGATCCTGCTTCTTCATACCCATGGCTTCGAAGAAGACGAGCTGGGTGTTGATGGCAACGAACGTCGCCACCGCAGTGAAGGCATCCACTTCCTTGACGGCGTCGAAGTTGTAGGTGCCGTCAGCCTTGCAGGCCAACGTCTCCCACTTGCGACCGACCTTCACCTTCATGTCGAAGCGCTCGTTCTTGAGCAACTTCGGATCCGGGAGGTTCTCGACGAAGTGGTCAACGACCTGCTTCGGGATGGCCACCTTGGGATCGGGGATGCGCAGGAAGCACTTCGCCGGAACGCGGGTGAGACCGGCAGTGGTAGCCGAGCTCGACACCGAATAGTGCAGGAGCGACTGGTGGTGCACCACTTCCTTGGTCTTCGCCTTGACGAGGAACAGCATCAGCTGACGCGGTTCGCAGGTGGAGAGCTGGACTTCGTAGATGGCGTCGAACTTGCCGGCGTGCTCGGACAGCACCAGGTTCGCCGAGGCCGAGCAGGTGTTGATGGCACCCTTGAGGTCTTTGGCGTACTGTTTGTCGTCCTTACCGAGGCGGCGAGTGAGGGCAGCGAACTTGACCTTCGCCAGAGCGATGGCGTCGTCAGCCGAAATCACCTTGCCGAGCGCAGCCGGGCGGCGGCCGAACTTGAGGGTCGAGGTGACGTTGAAGATCTTGCCGGCTTTGTCCATCGACACGTGGATGTGCGCGCCGCGGACAGGAAGCTTGGTGCCATCCTTGAGGACGATCTGCTGAGCGTAGGCGACCCGATGACCGAAAGGCATTTCTTCCGAAACGCCGTCGGCGAGCGAGACATTGCTCAGGCTGAAGGCCTGCTGGATGGTGCTGCTGGCAAGGAAGTTGCGGGCATGCAGAGCGGCATTGCCGAGGAACGGCTGCGCGAACATGCCAGAGGGACCGGAGAGGTGACGGATGTGACCATTGCGGTCATAGCCGGGCACGTTCAGGTCAGGGTAGAGCTCGACCAGGCGAGAAACGGCACTGGTGTAGAGCGACTTGGGCGAAACGACGGGCTCGACGCTGTAGGCAGAGTTGAGGCCGTGGATGAGCTTTTCACGAATGTTCATAGTGTGACTCCATGTTTTTGTGAAACTCTTCTTCAGGCGCCGCTGTGGCACCGACGGAATAGAGTTTCTGGTTTAAGAAGACTGTTAGAAGAAACAGAAGAGCAAGAGGCGCACAGTCCGTTGAAACTAGACCGTTGACTCAAACCCGTGTCACTCGCCAAAGAAACCGTAAATAACCCACGCATTCTTCAAAACAAAAGCCAACATCACCGACAGACAAACTCATACCGCTCACTCAAAAAGTTGGTGAGAAGCAGAAGATTGAGAGTGGAGAGTTGAAGAAGAGTTAGCGCGTGATATTTACGATTCCAGTGATTTATAAAAGAGAGACAGTATGTCTACCGTAGATATATGACCCTGCTAGAACAAATAGCTGAATAATTAGATGCGGTTAATGAATTTTTAGTTAGCGCAACGGCTGTTTCCCTTAAAAACTGTAATCAAAGACAGGCTAGGTGTCTTGAGTTGTAAAGGGGTTTGCGTGGCTTGTGCAAGTTGGCTTTTCGGATTTTCCCTAACAATGGCGAAGCTGCGCTAGCGCGATTTCTTTCATCTGCACTACAGTTTGCTAGAGCACGAGAGTTTCATTCTTCTGGTCGAAACTTGCTCTGAGCGAGCCTTGCTAGTTCATTAAGCAGCTCTCAGTGTGGTAAATACGCGCTCTGCGTGAGGCTCTACTAGCTTTATCGCTCTAGTTAAAGAGCTTACTGAGCCTCTAAATCTCCTCACCCCATGGCCTTAGAGTCACCCCAGAGTGTCTGTGCATAGCGCCAGGGGCGCCAACTCCAAGCATAAACTTTAATGACGTGGGCGAAATAACTATTGCTTCTCTTGATAACTTTAGCTTAAGGTCCAACTATCCTTCTACACACATACATCAAGAGTTTCTTCAGTTCCCTTAAACACCAAACCAGCGCACCATCCTCACCGCTAAATCTTCCAGCATCTTGTTGGCGGACGAAGCATCTGCAGGGTTGTCTGTTGAATCGTTCGGTGTTCGGCCCAGGGACGCTCTGCTGTTGTAGTGGTAGTTGGCATCAAAAGGCTTTTGAAAAGAGAAACTATGACAAATCCAAAACAGCTCAGAATCATCGGAACTGACGTCTGCCTTCCGTGCGCCATCTCTGGCCACGATGGTGACGCCTGTCGTGCAAACAAGCTGGACGATGGCGGTGTCTTCTGCGTCACCTGCGCCAGCATCTCCCAGCCCATCTCTGCCAACGCCCGCGCCATCTATCAGATGCCAATGTCGGTCAAGCTTGTCGTCGCGGCCCTGCTGCGCAGTGACATTCCTGACGGCGATGACGCGGAACCTCTGACGGCAACTCACGCTCAGTACGGCCCCGACAGCATCACCCCTGATCGTGCCGCAGCGGCTTACGCCCAAGGCAATGTCGACGTCATTCTTGGCGCCGGCCGTGTCAACTTCGCCACCGATGCACTCGCACATCTGGTGGTGTCTTTCCAATACGACGAGGTGAAAAACTTCTCCGGCCACGCTTTCGACAAGAAGGCAATCACGGCCGATGAAACCGACCTCCTCGCCGCCATGTCGCAACGCAGCTGTCCGCCGACTCTGGTGGCTGCCGCTCGCAAGCTGATCAAGATGGGTTTCGTGGTGTTGCATGCCGACCTCGACTCTTCCATGAGACGGGTCGCTCTCTGCCACACCCTCGGTGCCAATCTCGACCGCCGCATCCCTCGGGGCATCTTCGCTGAAGTGAACTACGTGGTCTGACCAGACGGTCTCACTGCATAGCCCTAAGGCATGCCCAGTGTAACTAGTGAGCCCGGTTCTCTTGTTAGGCATTCGTGTGCCTAGAACCGGGCCCCTTCCCAGCATTTTGAAGAGCAGTCGACCGGACTAGTGAGTCGGCCGGCCGCTCAAGCCATTTAAAAGAAAAGGAGCCAGACTATGAACACAGCATCAGTTCAGCTGGCCAAGAACTCTGCAGACTACTGGCGCTCGACACTGTCGGGTATCAGTACGCTCTGTGTCGACCTTTGGGGAACGGTAGCACGGTCAGACAACCGTGAACCGATCCTCGACGCTCAGAGGATTCTCGGCTACAAAACAGACACCATTGACCCCAAGGATTTGCGGTCGGTGGATCCCGCGTTTTTGAATGTTTGCCTGACAACAGACGTTCGCGACGCGGTCGGTTTTCTTCGCTCAGTTGCCAGTCGCTTCGACCTCTCTGTCAACCCTCAACAGGTTGAACAGTTCCAGGACGTGGTCGACCAGGAGTCGTCTTGCTCGGGAGTTTTCTTCGACGCCAAGAATGCGTTGAAGGTGCTCAAGGGCCGCGGCTTCAAGCTGAGCCTCGTATCCAACCTGTGGTCATTCCCGGTGGATTGCTTGTTCGCTGAAGACAATCTCGGCAAGTACTTCCCGGAAGAGCTGCGTGTGTATTCCTTCGTAGAAGGGGTCAGCAAGCCTGATCCTGAAATCTACCGTCGGGCGTACATCCGCAACAATGCCCACCCTGGTGATTGCCTGATGATCGGCGACCACCTGGAAAACGACATCCTGCCTGCGCTCGCGGTGGGAATGAAAGCGTGTCTCGTCGATCGCAATCGCAAGTACGACCCATCCGTCATCCCCGACGGTGTCCTGGTCGTGAAGAGTATGGAGGACCTGATCGACCTTCTTCCTGAGGCTCCGGCCGCCTACTAGCTGCTAGCCGTCACACGACGGTGAAAAGTGAACGGTTTTACCCGCTTCAGGCTCTTCACAAGGAGCAGCCTGACAGGTTCATCACTCGTGGTGAGCCTGCCGTACGCTGCAACAGGGTTCCGCATTAGCACGCGGGGCCCGTTCAGCTCTTCGGTTTATCAAACGTCGGTCCTCGCTGATGTGGCAACCCGCTGCATCGGAAGAACGGATCAAAAACCTAGAGGTGTATAACATGGCTAAGATTAACGACATCACAATGACGTCAGGTATCGGCTTCGTGCCCACCGCTGCCGTCCGCAACTTCGCAGGAAACTTCGATGTGTGGGCTGCGCAGCACAAGGCCGACCCCGATGACTTCGTCGTCCAGGAACGGCAGCCGGGGCTTCAGTGCACGGTGTCGGTGGAGTCGGACTTCCCCAATCCGGAAGACCTCGATTCTGCCAAGGGCCCCCTGGTCGCAGTCACCCTGGTCAAGTATCGCCACACTACCCCAGCCGCCATCGAGGGGCTGGCCAGACTGCTCAACATCCCGGCCAAGAACATCACCGCAGCGGGTCTCAAGGACCGCACCGCACGTAGTGCGCAGATGGTGGTTATCGAAGGCGTGGAACTCGAGCATGTGCGGCGTCACTGCTTCCCGGACGAGAACGTCCTGCGGGAGCATGGTTTCTTTATCAAAGATGCACGTCGATGCACCAAGAAGCTCGGCAAGGGCCACCTGGAAGGCAACCACTTCCAGATCAAGCTGATCGTCGCCGGCAAGACGCGCGAGCAGCTCGAGGAATACCTGGCCCCGCGCCTGGAGTTCCTCATGCGTGACCACAAGGGCAAGCGCGTCCCTCGTGTGCCGAACTTCTTCGGACGGCAGCGTCTGGGGCGTCGGCAGAACCTGCTCGGTGTTGGCGTCGACCTGATCGAAAACGGGTTGGAAGCTGGCATCAAGCGGTTTATCTGCGAAGTGGTCGAGAACAACGACCACCCCAAGGCCAACGAGCTGCGCCGGCAACTGGCGGCCAAGTGGACGGAAGCTGAGCGCATCGCCGAAGAGAAGGGACAGAGTGTCGCTGAGCAGTTCTACTGCTTCCTCGACATGAAGAAACTGCTCGAGACGATTGGCTTCCGCGGCAAGCCTCTGTACAAGACGGCGAACATGTTCATCGAGTACAAGCTGGTCAACAAGATCCTCAGCACGAAGTGCATCGAACGTGCGGTTCGTGAGCTGAAGGACGACCTCTCTCTGTCGGTGGGCGCTTTCCAGGGTTACTGGTTCAACCAGCTCCTGGGCGACGTCAACGACGAGGGAGCCAAGATCTCGGTGAAGTCGCTCGACACCGACAAAGACGGCGAGCCGACCATTCCCTTGTATTTCCCGGGGGATGAGCGGTCCGTGGCATTCTATCGGCAGTGGTGCCCCCAGGCTGTGCCTGACCAACTCGATCGGAAGACCAAGGAAATCTTTCTGTCGAACTTCAACGGTCGGCCCGGTCCTCGCCGCCCTGCCTTCATCTTCGTGAACGATCTGTCTTATGACGTTCGCGACGAGGTTGTGAGCTTCTGCTTCAGTCTCCGCTCCGGTGCGTACGCTACGACGTTCCTGTCGTATCTGTTCCAGCTGGACACGGACGGCCTCGAAGTGGAAGACAAGTAAGGCTACGTTAGCCACTCTCTCTCAACCCCGCAACCCAAAACTCAAAGTGAGGTTTACTACCATGAACAGCAATACGTGTTACGGAAAGGGCAGTCGCATGGACGCCCCCATTCTCCCGTCGCTGCGGCAGCCCCATCTGGGTTCCACCGCACAGACGGAGGAAGTGACATCCGAAGAGGATGCTCGCTCCATCAGTCAGCGTCTCTTCGGTAAGGTCATCTCGCTCGGCTCGCAGGTCTGCCAAGGCCCGTGCGTCGGCAATGACAAGTTGGCCTTCGCCTTCGCCCAGAACGGCTAAAGCCAAAACGGCTAAAGCTAGAACTGCGCAAGGTCAACCCTTAACCTAGACTGGAAGCACTGCCGTATCAAGAATGCTTCGGCAAATCTTGAGCGGCAGTGGTCTTTCGGTCGGTTCCGCAGCTGGGGCTGTTGGTTGTTTGTGAGCTCACGCTTGCAGACAGCCGCAGCCCCAGCCCGGAATTTTTTTGATCTTGATTACTATATAAAAGAGTAGCAGTGGTGCTTTTTTTTGTGTTGTCATTGAAAATGAAATGACTTGACACTGACTTGACAGGTAGTATTCCAATTCTTATCAGCTAATTGCTGTACCAGGAAATGGCTAACCAGGGTGTTCACGATCAATTTGAACACCCTGGTTGCCAGTGCTTCTTCAGAGACAGCCCATGAGGCTTAGTTCTCCTCCTAATTCGTTTCTGCTTCAGCCGCGGGGGAACTCCCGTTGGAAACGCAGCAGCGCTTTTTCGGGGAAGGCCTCCACGTCTGTCACGGTCATGCCATAGACTTTGATTCTGGTCATGGCACCAGACATCGGTGAGCCAACCAGAATCGAACTTGTCACATGGCCAATATCGCAGAGAAAGTAACTAGCGTAACCAGCCATCTTCCTGTCATTTCTGCAGGTCTGTGACTGGCTACCACCTTTCGCCTCTGTCATTTTCAGCAAGTACCAAACTCTGTCAATGTCATCGCGGGTAACTAGTCCGTCGCTATCGGCGTCCAAAATAGCAAAGTTGTCGATCAGCCATGTGTGCAGCGCAGGTGCCAATTGCCAGGCCTTTTTGCAATTGTAGTAGTGCACCAGTAGGTAGAGTGTGATTGGCCCAAAGACGCAGCCTAGGCTGAGCGCAATCATGCCCGGCGAACTTAAACCTTGCCTGATAGCAAATGCAACCGCGGTTGGTGCCAGCAGCACAAAATAGATCAGTTCAAAGATTTTGCTCTTGCGCCCGGCTTTCAATTCAGCACGCCAAGCGGCAGCCGCTGTGCCGATAATCCACAAGCCGACGATCAAAACAGTGAGTGGAAGCTCGCCTGGTGTTGGCAAAGAATTTGTAGCAATTGTGTTCATATGATTGAGTTGAATTTATTACAGTTGTGATTGATCCGTTAGTAAGATTAGGGCTCCAAAATTCGACTAGTCCTTAGTTTTGATTCAGAGCGTGAAGTTCTCTCCCGTCTGACGTTTCGCTAGCTCTTGGCGAAAATCTTGGCCAGGCAGGATAATTTCGCCAGAAGATGCCAGCACTTGTTTGCAGCGCGAAAGCACCCGACCAACTTTGTCACAGAGCGCTACCCGACCGAGAATTCCGCCATCCTCACCCATCAAGCGAAAGTTGCTGGTGATCAGGGCGAAGAGGCGGCGCTCGTAGAGCATAGTGATAAAGTGCATGAACGATTTGAGGTCAGTAGCTGGATGCAGTGACTCAATTGATTGATGCTCCGAGAAGATATCGTCAATGATAACCACCGAGGCGCCACCATATTCGCAGGCGGCAGTCATGTGATCATGAAGGAAGTTGCCGCGGGATAGAACCATTTTACTCAGCAACTCAGGCCGTTTGTCAGCCACATGGTTGATCACTGCTTCGACCAGGTGGGTTTTGCCGTAGCCCGGATCGCTGGTGAGAAACATGATGCGACCGTGGGCAAAAGGAAACTCTTGGCTGAGAATTTGATCGCCTTTGCCGATAATCTGTTCCGCCAGATTTTGCAGTCGGCCTACAATCGGCTTTTGCTCGGCGCAGTAGAGTTCGAAGCGATCGAAGGTGCAATCGGGTCTCACTTGTGCCATTTTGTTATACCAATAGGTTTTGCCCGGACTGGCACTGAGCTTTTCAACGCCGTACTTTTGCAAGGCAGCGCTGCGCTTTGAGAGAGTTGTATCCATAGTATTATTCGCTTGTTTTCTATGTTTTCGCCTTTAATTTCGCCGTCTTGTTGTGCAGTTGCAGGCGCGGAACTTGGCTAGTGCAGCCAAGCCCCGATGTGATTGTTGATAAACCGATAAGTATCCGATCTTGCCAATGCCGAGCCAGGCGCGGGCAATTTCACGGTGCTCTTGAGCGGCTGTGAGGTGGGTCAGCAGTTGGCGTTCAAGATCGTAGGCCTTGATACCAGCAATGCTGCCGGGTAAATGTGCCACTTCTTTTAACTTTAGATAGTCACTTTGAGCTTGCCAGAGTTGGTAGACCAGAGCGTTGAAGGCACTAGCTGCTTTGCGCTTTTCTTTGGTGACTCGTGTAATCACTATGCTAATCAATACGCTAATCAGGGTGCCAATCAGAATAAAAGTGACTGCTAGCAACATGATTTCGCCGAGGCCAGAGATGAGCGTGTGGGGAAGATAGTTCGCCGTGAAATTTGCAGTGAGATTTGCGGTGTTCATACGGGGAAGATTTGTTGCAACCACTCGGCTACGTGAGGTAGCAGCCAGCATGGTTCTTGACCAGGAATGTAAAAGCCAATGCCGTCGTCTGATACTTTCACCACGTTGTAGCGGCATTCCACAACTACGAGCCAAAGGCTAGCAGCTGGTGGGCAGAAGCCAGCCGGGCGAGGGATCAGGCTAGAGTCGATTGTGATTGGCCGCAGCACTGCTTCAATTTGACTGAGTTCGTGGAAGTCTTCGTTTCCGGGGAGAAAGAAGCCTTGAGCGCTGCCGTCGGCGTTACCAGCGGCTCCAGTAGCAATCACTTCTGGTTTGTTGTTGATCGTGACTAGCCAAAGTGTGTCGTGGCCCAGTTCGCAGGGCAGTGTGTTTCTGTTCATAGGTAGGTAGGTGTTTCTGGTTTTTGCTTGTTAGTTTTGAATCTCAGGTGCTATTGCGGTAAAAGGAAATTAGAATTCGAGCTTATCTATGAGAGAGAGAATAAAGCAAACACAAAGAAAAAGCTCTTGAAGCAGGCTTGAAGCTCTTCTTCAAAGAAAAGCGCATGATTATTGATTTACTCAATTTACAGAAGTCGTCTCTCGCTAACTAATGGCACCACTATCTTTCTCCGCTCGCGCGAAGCTGTTACATGTTCAACTATGAAGAATAGTGGGGTAATGATTTTTAAAATTCTGCTACAAGCCTTCGCTATTGCCGATCAGATGATTTTGGAACCTCTACCCGAGCAATGACGCTCGACTGCTGACGTGCTGGTGGTGCGTTGGGATGGTGCGATAGTTTAGATGGGCAGGATTGATTATTTTTTGCGAAAGGAAATAGAGGTAAGCGGAGATAGATACATCCAGGCTCTTCTTCTATGTGGGCATTTTTTCTAGACCTAAACAATATGAGGTGTCGTAACTTACAGGTAAGTAGTCGTAATCAGTATCAAATTGAAGTGACGGACAGGCGCTAGATATAATCGAGTTGTAAAATGGCCAAGCGATCGCCTGTTTTACACTTCTAGTGTTTTGTTCGTGTCACACACCAAGCTCCTCATCGTCGATTTTTCAATTATTTTCGCCCTACTAAATGTTGCAATATTATAAAATGTAGTAGAAGGGCGACTTTTAAAAAGCCTCGGGAAAGAAAGGGTTGAAAATAAGCCACGAAGAATCAAGCTTTTGCGGCATAGTGAAAAAAAGCGCACAGCTAGGAAGGAGTTCAATGGTCGTTAAACCAAGTGAACCCCTTCCTTCGCCGTGGGCCAGTTCCATGTTTGCTGACGCTTTTGTTTTCGCTCTTGATGTCTATTCGAGGAACAACAGCGAATACATGATGCCGGCGCCGAGAATGGCAATGAGCAAATGCACGCCAGCTTTGGAGAAGTGTGCATCTTCGCGAATCGCCGGGATGAGCGACGAACCGGCCATGTAGAGAAAGGCACCTGCGGCAATCGGACCCATCAGATGCGGGAAGCCCGCAATGTGTTGTCCGAAATACCAGGCAGCGACCACACCCAGAAGTGAGATCAAGCCCGACAGGAAGTTCCAGAGCAGTGCCCGCGAGCGAGAGAAACCCGAATGCATAAGCACGGCGAAGTCACCGAGCTCAATGGGAATCTCGTGCACAACTACAGCAATGGTCGTGGCAATGCCAATTTCTGGGCTGAGCAGAAAGGCGCTACCGATGACGATGCCGTCGACAAAGTTCTCCAGGGTATCGCCCAGCATGACCAGATAGCCGATGGGCTTAGCGTGGGGCTGGTCGTGCTTGCCGACAGAGTGGAGCAGAAGATCGATGGCGAAGAAGGCAAAGAAGCCACCAACAATCAACAGCGAGACGAAGCGCAGACCGCTCGCACCATCGCTACCGATGTAATGCTCGAATCCTTCCGGAATCAAGTGAAAGAGGGCGTTGCCGACCATGGCTCCTGCGGCCAAGCTGAGAAAGAATGGGGTGGCGTTGGCCAGTGGGAAGCGCTTGCTCACCAAAGCCACGACACCAATCAGTGAGACGACGCTGACAGCAAGAGCAGCCACCAGCCCGTAGATGAGGGTCATATCCATAGTTGGTTTCCTTTATGTGACAAGACCTGAGCGCTTTTAGCTGGTGCTCAAGAGATGGCGGTTAGGCGGGTGAGAAGTTCGTGCTGCTAAGTTCCTCGCGGTCTGCGTGGAATGAGAGCTGTGGTTCTACCTGCTGGTGAAAAAAGATTGTTTGAGAGAAATAAACCTATTGGTTTTAAGAGTTGAAGTGATATCTAACCCTATAGGTCTAGATATTAGAGATCCAAGCAATAGGTTGTTAAGAGGTCAAAGTTTAATCTGTGCAATCGTCTCGGGCATTTTGGGCTGATTTCGGCTTAAGACCTTCGATGCCCCACGCAGCCCTGTTCTAACAACGTTGTCTCTTCTCGCAAGTTAGCGCTGGCTATCGCTAACATTGAGAAATAGATTACATAGTAAATCCTATTAGTTACTGAAATCATGAGCTCTTATCTGATAGTGCTTTAGTGCTTCTTTCAACCCACCCTTCTCTTAACTAAATCTACCGAACAGCCATAGCTAGCAACCATTGTTCTCTCTACTCACTCCTTCTTTGAGGTGTGAAGAGTCTCCGGTTGCCGCAAGCTCTTTGGTTGGCTGTTTGGTTTTGGCTAGAGAATTAAACTCCCATCGAAAGCTCACTATGCAAACACTTATCTCTCTGATTCTGTCCGCCTGTCTCTTCAGTGCGGTCTATCAGTTCATCGCTCCCAAATTCAGCAGCGGCGCCGTTGCCTTTCAGCCTGTGGCTGTCGGCCACAAGCTGCTCTTCGGTCTGGCCATGAGTTTCACCAGTCAGGTGATGCTCTTCGGTCTTTCGCTTCTGGCTTCGGTCACCTTGGTGCCCCTTCTGGTCTTGCTTGGTGTCGGCGTAGCTTCTGCTGCCCCCACCACAGCCGTTCTGGCTATCTCGGCTTTGGTTCTGATCGTGCTTTTGCAGCTGTCCAACTGGTTCTCCACCATGTTGCTCGGTCGCTTCATGCCCAACATCCTGCGGGTTGATTCGGGTTCTGCTGCCTTCAAAGCCGCTCTGGCGCCAACTCTCGTCACCGGTATGTTCTACCTGCTGATGATGTTCGTGCTGGCACCCCTGCTGGTTGCGGCTCAGTAAGCATCAACTTCTCATTCAACTTCCCCTGCAAATTTCAAAGCAACCAACAAAGGTGCTTCAATGACAAATAATCGTGTATCAATCGGCAAAAGCGACCTCGTCGCCGCTGCTCAAAAGGGCGCCATGGCGACCCAAGACGTCGACAGTCTCTGGTCGATGTTGCAACAGTCTGCCAGTGCGCAGCAGTCCAAGGGCAGCTTCGACATCGCGCAACTGCTCTACTACGCCGGCGGTGTGCTGGTGATGATGGCTATGGGCTGGTTCCTCAGCCTGGCCAATGACAGCTTCGGCATGGGTGCCGTGTTCGTCATGACCCTGCTCTATACCGGTGCCTTCGCTGGCCTCGGCTACAAGCTGCGCTTCCACAATGGTCAGCGTCTGGCCGGTGCTGTGCTCTTCCTGCTGGCCGTTCTCATGGTGCCAGCCACTGTCGCCGCTGGTCTCAACTTCAGCCACCTTGAAGCTTCTCTGCACGGCTTGCAAGAGCCCTTGCTGTTGGAGCTTGCTACTCTTGCTGCTGGCCTCGCTGCTTTGCGTCTGGTCAAGGTATCGCTTCTCAGCGCCCCGGTTTTCGGTTCGCTCTGGCTCTTGACTATGACTGTCGCCGGTATCATTTCTGGTGACAACAATGTCTTCTTCGGCTTCGGCTCGAACTATTTCACTTGGGTCTCGGTGACCATGGGTGCCGTTCTTCTGGCTTCGGCTACGGTGGTCGATTCGCATTTCGGCCGCGACGAAGACTATTCGTGGTGGGGCTATCTTTTTGGTGTCGCGGCCTTCTGGATTCCGCTCAGCCTGCTCGACTCTGGCTCTGAGCTGGGCCGCTTTGCCTACTTCGTTATCAACGTGCTGATGATGTTCACTTCGGTCATTCTCGCTCGCAAGGTCTTCTTGCTGGCTGGTTCTGTCGGTGCCATCTTCTATGTTGGTCACTTGCTCTGGAGCCTGTTCTCCAATTCGATCTTCTTCCCTTTCGCCCTGATTCTGGCGGGCATTGGTGTGATCTTCCTCGGTGTGCAGTATCGCCGCCACAAGACTGAAATCGAAAACGTCATCGTCGGCTTTGTGCCGCAGGCCTTGCGTCAGCGCCTGCCCGGCCGCTGACCACAACAAGAGAATGGAACTACATGATCGAAGGAAAAACTGCGACAAGCCAGATTCTGATTCCGGCTGACTTTGCTCTGACTGAAGCCGATATTCTCTTCGTGCTCAACTTGGCCGTGCGCGCTGGTACCATTGCTGTGGCAATGCGTGCTGGCGCCACTGTCGAGGAAAAGACCTCGGCCACTGATCTAGTCACCAGTGCTGACAAAGCTCTGTCTGAACTGATCGTGAAGGAGTTGTCTGAGCGCTTCCCCAACGATGTGGTCTTGTCGGAAGAGGCGCCCTGGCACAGCAGCAACGACGGTAAGCGTCGTTGGATTGTTGACCCTATCGACGGTACCAAATACTATGTCGATGGCACTGGCAAATACTGTGTCATGATTGGCCTAGAGCAAGGCGGACGTGAATTGTTCGGCTGCTTCTACATGCCCGCCTACAAGCAAGCTTTGCTTGGTGGTCCTGGCCTCGGCACCTATCGCTATGTGGCTGAGGCTGGACTTGCTGCTGCCGAAACTGCTGCTGTGGCTGCTACTGAAACCAGTGCTGCTGCCGCCGAAGCTGCTAACTCAGGCTCATTGACTGTCTCAAAGGTTGTCCCTCTGGCTGCGCTTTCCACTGATGGTAAGGTGCGGCTGCTGATTAGCAAGAACGATCTTGCTGCCAACCCCTGGGTGAGCCAGTTGCCCGACGTCGAAATTGTTGTTGCTTCGAGCATTGGCATCGATGTCTATGAGCTTTTGATCGACAAGGCCGATGTTTTTGTGCACATTCGTCCCACCCTCGGTTATTGGGATACTGCGCCTCCTGGCCCGGTTTCGCAAGGTCTGGGCTTGGATGTCGGCACTGAATTGAATGATTTCATCAGCTACGGCTATGAACATTCGCAGCATCTGCCCAATATTGTCATCGGTAAGAAGGGCTCGCTGGCTTGGTGGCGCCAGCACTACAGCAATCGACCAAAGCTGTAAGTAACTTGTGAGTGGTGCGCAGTTTTCCCTAGGGAGGGCTGCGCACCATCTTTTTTTATTCTCGAATGATTTTTCGGTCTGGCGTTCGACTTCGCTTTCCATCTAGCTTTTTTGTCAATCTTTTTGGTCATCTTTTTTGCTTGAACCGCATACTATACCGGGTAGCAAGCAGGCGAAAAATGTTTTTTAGTTACAACTCAGTTATCAATTGCATGCATATTAGAGCCGTTCCCCCAACACAAGCGAGACAAAAATCATGGCAAACGAAATTGAAAGAACAGCCGATTCAACAGTTAACACTCAAAGCGAGAACACCACTGCTTCTGCTCGAGAAAACCTAACGCAACTGGCCCTCACTCTGTATCCTTGCAAAAATGGTTCACTAGTGACCAACCCACGTCACTGCACAGAACCAGTTGGTAACCTCTCGTCCCGTTCCACTCTTCCGCCTCTCACAATTGGCTAAAATGACGCAGGCCAGACCAAATTTACTAGTGATATCGTCGAAAGCAAGGCCCTAAAGCTTTGCTTTCTGTTCGTAATAATTCAAGCGCAGAAGTGGATTTCTGAAAGTTTCGCGACCGACAGGATTGTTTGTCAGGCTAGGCCAGAGGCTAGATTTTAGATTGCTTTCCGGAGTATTTAGCGAATTTGTTTCAAGATTAGGTAGACTCGTGCCTGGTATTTTTCTGTTGCTTGCCAGATAACTCAGGTCAATACCAAGACCATGTGCAAAAGTACTGCTGATGTCGATTCTACTTTGGTCAGTGCTGTGCTTGGGTTGATCTATCTGCGCTTTTTCGCTGGCTGCTTGAAGCACGATTGGTGGCGTCTTGCTGCCATCAAGACGTTCTATTGATGTAAGTTTACGGTTGCCATCGTTTAAGGCTTGATAGTTAAATTTGAATTTTTGCTCTGGCTCTTCAATTGCTGCTTTGACTTTGTCGGCCGGAATAAAAAGCGAACGTGTTGTACTGATGCGATTGGCGGCTACGGCCCGAAGGTGCTGTGAGCCATCGAAGGATGGACCACCAGAATTTCCGTGTTCAATATGCGCTCTTTGAATAATTCGCTCAGAGGCGAGATAGTCTCTCGCCATTTTTGCTAGTAGCGGATCTGCTGAATTTTTCAGCGCTATCAGGGCAAGCAAATCAGGATAAGCTTTGGGGTCGGGCACTAGGGATTCCAGTGAAGCTTTTCCTTTGTAGCTTCCTGTGGAAGCCCAGAGATCAGGAGCGCCCCCTGGATGGCCATAGGTGACTAGTTCTTCTTCTGGCTTAAGCGCAGTTAGGTCAAGTTTTGCTGCACGGCTAGGATCGGCTGGCAATCCCATTACTTTGAACTTAGCGAGGTCATTGATTTCGTCGAGCTTGATTAGCTGAGCGTGATATCTGCTGCCATCATTGGTTATCACGTCAACAAAGGCTCCAGACAATCCTACATGGGCATTGGTCAAGACTTCGCTGCCGTCGTTAACGAACAAACCGGAGCCGACCTTCGACTCGCTATCTGTGCGAGGAAATGGCTTGTCACCGGTTTCAATTTTTACCGTCGTAGGGGCAACCGCGTCAAGCAAACGGCGAGCGGTTTTGTCATTGTCGCAGTCGGATGATTCAGTGGCTAAGCCGAATCTGTCTATGGGTAGTACTTTGATAGGTTTGCAGGAATTGTCCATCTTAAGGCCCTGAAAGGTGGGAGTGTAAGAACTGAAGATGCCTACAAACAAGAACTAAGAAACTACAAACACGATAGAAGAAATAGGAAACCAGAGCAATTATGCTCTGACTAGATCACTAGTGACAATGGTGTGGCTCCCATTGGCCTGCCCATAAAATGCCAAATAGACCGGAACAGCTTGAGCAACAACATTTTTCGGGGCTAGATGTCAAGAATTAAGTCTAAAAAAAAAGACGGGTGGCAAGCTAAGTAAGTTGATTGGTAGAAGATCGCTCTTCCAACCAAATCAACTTAACTTGCTACCCGTCTCAAAAGCTTTGTGCAAAATGTAGTGACCGTTATTTATTGCATCTTGAAATTATTGCACCTTGAAGCTATTGCACGTTGAAGCTATTGCACGTTGAAATATTCTTTGAGCAAGTCGTGAAAATCTTGCTCGCTGAGCAAACCCCAGTGTCGCTTTGAAATGCGATTGGGTTCAGCCTTATTGTGATCGAGAAAGAGATGGCTGGGGCAAACTGTGAATCTGCCGCTTTCAGCAAAGGCCTTCGCCTTGCTGATGTCGAGCCGCACGAAAGTGGCTTTGCCGGCATAGTCAGCCGCCACTTTCTCGAAAATGGGCTTCTGCTTGGCGCATTCGCCCGAGGCGTCGACGTCAGTCGGATCGTAAAACTCGACGACAATCGGACCGCTGCCGGGCACCATATGCAGTAGCTGTTGCACTGAGACTTCTGGCACGGCGGCATTTGCTGTCGCGCTAAAAGCCAAACCAAAGGTCAGGCCAAAGGCTAGATAAGAGGCAGATGCAAGGCAAAGAGAAAAGAGCATGGCAAGAGCCTTGCTCCGGGTAGTTGAATTCATTTTGTCTCCAAAGAGAGATTGCCAATAGATGAAAGAAGAGAGACGAAGGAAGAATTGTTTTTTGCTGAGATCAGAGAAGCGAGATCATTCTCATGAAGATTACTGCAGCAGCAAACAAGCCGAAGCAAATGACAGCTGGCACCGTAACCGGTCTCAGGCCGTTCTTGACCACATGGCTGGCGCCGTGAATAGCCGCCAGACCAAGGGCGAAATAGACCAAGCCGGTGACATTGGCTGCCGCTTCAGGGCTGAGATCAAAGGGCAGCAGAGTGGCCAGCGGGTCGATGATGGCGCACTTGGCCACAGTGAAGAGCGCCAGCCCAAGGGCAAAGCCTTGAGATTTTCTGGCGATAGTGCTGCCGCTGACAAAGGCCGTATGCTCTTGGGCAATCTTGTTGGTCATCCAGTAAGCGCAGAAAATCAGTGTGAAGAACACTGCTGCCAGTTCAATTGAAAGTAGCATCGATGCAAGCATTTCATTCTCCTGCTTTGATTGTGAGAACTTCCTGGCTCAAGATTTCTCTTGCAATTTCTCCTGAGTACGGCACAATTATGCCGTTCCAAGTTCTGATATAGAGAGGCTCCAGGCGTTCGATTGCTTTTGTGGCAGCTTGAGCTGTCGTGGCCTGGTTGGGGCTGGACTGTCCGGTTGCCAGTTTTCCGAAAAGTAAAACCTGACTGTCGATGGCTGTGTCTTCGCTTGGCGCAATCAGGGCACGCTCTTCTTTGACGCGAATAGAACCAAAACGCAAATTGATTTCGTTTTGATCTTCTGCTTCGACCAGACGGTAGAGTACTGGGGCTTTGACTAGCAGCATGCGCCGGGAGGCCCCGCCGAGGCGGTAGAGCTTCATTGCTTCGGCCTCAACTTCAGCTGGGCTGTCGAAGTAATTGCTAGCCGGAGTGACAACAGCAGCCGCTTTGACCTGGCTGTTGCTGAGTACTTTTGCTGCCTCGGCGGTTGGTGCAGCAATGCCATTTTCGGTCAACCATTGCCCATCTTGATTGACCCGTAACCAGCGTTTGCCAGCGCTGTGATCGAGGCCATCTTCAAGGCGATAGAACTCGATAGCTTCCGAGCTCTGGCCGTCAGTAGAGCTGCTCGTGATTTTGACTTTGATGAAGAATACTGTTCTGCCATCGGCTTCGCGAAACATAAAGAACCCAGTTAGAGGGGCCATTTCGCTCACCTTCTTCTTGTCGCTATCATCCCAGCCCATGCGGCTCTGGTGATTGTGCGCCAGTTCGTGCATCATCAGCGATTCGATGGTGTCGTAGTAGACGCCATCTTTAGCAGTGCGCTGCTTCACCGCCCAGGCCGGTACATCAGCTTCTGTGGGCCAGAGCTTGTCTAGGGCACCAGGTACAATATAGACAGCCGCCCGCCCGTCTTTGTCTTTGTAGACATAGTAAGCGGCAGCGTCTTTGTTGCCTTTGTAGAGTTGGTCTTGCAAGAAGTAGAACTTGACACCGAACTTGCTGCCCGGTGCGACATTCGACGGCACAGAGCTGTTCAGCGCAGCTTCGATGCCATAGAGCTCATTGAGCTTAGGCTTGCGTGCGGTCAAAGCAGTGTTGCCCTCTACCGGTTTGCCTTTGACAAACTCAGATTGCTTGTCGACAAATTCATGGTTTTGGCTGAACATGGCACGGTGTGGGCCTTGACCGAGCTGGCTGATTTTTTGGTCGACCAGAGCAGAAAGCAAATCGGGCGCTTGAGCCAGGCCCTCAGGGGTGGCCGCTGTTTTGAAGAGCACCAGGCGCTCGCCGGCAGCATAGAGGGTGTACTCAAATTGGTTGCCTTGTAGCAGAATTTGTATGCCGTTGGCTTCGCCGTAGGCGGTGGCCTTAAGCACTAGTTCGGCGTCGATGCTGTCGCTCTGCAGTGCTTTGACAAAGGGCAATTTGGGGTCGATGTCGTTGAGCTTGCAGGTCAAGCAAAAACCAGTCTGGGTGCTGATGGTACGGCGGAAAGCGCGACCATATTCACCGGCGCTGTTGGCGAAGCCCAGCCAGGAGCAAATGATAAGAAGAGAAAAGATGGTGCCCAAAGTTACTAGCGTCAAGCGCAGCAAAGCTGGCATACGGCGCGAGTCTGGAATCTTATTCATAAGAGTTCCTAAAAAGAGAATTTCTCGCGAGCTGTGGTGACGGCTGGCGAGCAATTAATAATTAAAATGAGGGCGCTTAGTGCTGGCTATCCTAAGTAGTACTGAGGTAAACCTGAGTAGTAGTTAGGTAATTAGGCAGCTTTGCGGCGGCGTCTCGCTGTAGCGGCATTGGCCTTGGCTCTAAGCAAGTTGCGGTGCTTTGAGTCGTACCTTCTGCCGTAGTCTTCAGAATGACTAATGTCATCCATGATTGTGCAATCTTCCTCAATCATCGCCCTGATTGCCCCATAGCCGCCACGGAAGTAGCTGGCCATATAAGACATGTGCTTGAAGGGAAGGCGGTGGCCAGCGTCGTAGAGTTGCTCTGTGACGCGGCATTCGTGCAGCATTGCCCGTGCCTCTTCTTGCATACAGAGGCTGACGAAGCGGCGGCGCGACATGTTGGTTGGGTCGGGGTCACTAGGGGCTCGCCCACGAAGGATGTGGTGCGCTTCGTGAGCGAGCAAGATTACTTTGTCTAGTGGGGAGGCCAGGGAGCCGATACAGATTAGGCCGGCAGCATTGCTTTCAGTGCTGGAGCGAGAATAGGCGTAACTCTTGCCGTTTAGGCGGCGAATGGAAACGCCCCTCTCTTGCAAGAGCCGAATATCGCGCAAAAGCAGCGGTGAATCTTTGGCCAGATTGACAAACCTGGTACCAAATTGGCGGCGAAATCTTTCTAAGTCCATGGCAAAGCCCTCGGTGAACCAGCTTTGTCTGGCTCTCCTCTATCCCAATTGATATATGTTGACCACCGCCCTCACAGGTAGTGGCAACCTTAATTCGATGATACCAGTTGCGATGCTTTTCGGCTATGCACTTCTGCCACCATTTAATCTTATTCTGTTACTGTGAGAGCCTCCCAGCGCGCCACAAAGTCTGGGCCGAGCAGCGTTTCTTTCTCGATCAAGGCACTCGACAATGCCCGAATCGGGCTTTCGTACTTGGTCAACAGCTCCCGCGCCTGCTCTTCGCACTGTTGCACGATGGCCTGGATTTCGCTGTCGATGGCATCGGCCAGCTTGGGGCCAACCTGCATTGCCACTGGCGTCTGGCTGTCGGCCAGATAAATGCGACCGAGTTTGGACATGCCAAACTGAGTGACCATGAGCTTGGCCATGTTGTTCGCTTGCTGGAAATCAGATGAGGCACCAGTGTCTGTGGTGTTCATGAAGATTTCTTGGGCGATGCGACCGGCCATGGCCGAGGTGATGCGCTTGAGCATCTGCTCTTTGGTCATGTTCCAGCGATCAGCTTCAGTGTGGGTCTGCACGTAGCCGAGGGCACGGCCGCGCGGCAGGATGGTGATTTTGGTGATCGGATCGCCCTTGAGCACCAGTGTAACTACCGCATGACCCAATTCGTGGAAGGCCGTCTGCTGCTTGTCTTCAAGCGTCATGGCCTGGAGCCGATCTTTGCGCGCCTCGCCTGCTTCGACAATCGAAATTGCTTCGTCCAGCATCTCGGTGGTGATCAGTGTCACAGCTCCGGGAGCTTTGATTTCAACTGCAACTGTTGGCACCGGTGCCTGGTACTTGTAGTCGCCCTGGCCCCTGTAGTTACCTTGGTGGTTGCCCCGGCCATTGGCGGTGGGCTTGGCTGTGCTGCTAGCATTGCTGCCGCCGTTGCTGGCTGGTGGAGCGATAAGCACCTGGGTGTTGCCAGCGGCCTTGGCATCGGCTTCTGCTTTGGCAGCTGCTTCAGCCTTGGCCACCTTGTCTAGGCTACTCTGCTTCCGTGCTGCAATTACAGCTGCTTCGTTGCAGGCAGCCTCGATATCAGCTCCGCTGAAGCCGAAGGTGCGACGAGCAATCAAGGCGAAGTCGACAGCAGCGGCGAGCTTCTTTTTGCGCGAATGCACTTTGAAAATTGCTTCGCGACCGCTGACATCAGGCAGGTCGACGAACACTTCAAGGTCGAAACGACCTTTGCGCTTGAGGGCCGCATCGAGCATGTCTGATCGGTTTGTGGCCGCCAGCACAATAATGCCTTCGTTTTCTTTGAAGCCGTCCATCTCGGTGAGCAGCTGGTTGAGCGTCTGTTCGCGCTCGCTGTTGCTGCTTGTTCCGTTGCCGCGAGCGCCACCGACAGCATCGATTTCGTCGATGAAAATCAGCACAGGCTTTTGAGTGCGCTGCCGCTGTTTGCGCGCGTCTTCGAAGAGTGTACGCACGCGGCTTGCGCCGACACCAACATACATTTCAACGAACGACGAGCCCGTAGTGATGAACATCGAAGCATCAGCTTCGCCAGCAAGAGCCCTTGCCAGAAGGGTTTTGCCTGTTCCGGGCGGGCCCACCAACAGTATGCCGCGGGGCAGCTGGGCATCGTGGCGGTTGTAGACTTCTGGCTCTTTTAGCCATTCGCAGACTTCGCGCAAACGAGAAATTGCTTCGGGCTGCCCGGCCACGTCGGCAAACGTATTCTTGCCAGGGGCGTTGGGCAAAATCAGCTGGGCCGGATTCTTACTGTTGCCACCGCCAGTCGTGCTGTTGAAGTCACTGCGGTAGTCAGAGTCGTAGCGGCTGTCGGGCTGACGGTCTGTGCTGCGGCGGTTGTGCATTTCTTCGCCGTAGTAGTCGTCATCAGATCTGCCCAGGCTGGAGCGCTCTGCCGCTTCTTGCTTGGCCTGATTGTTTTTCAGGTGGCGGCGCAGAAAATAGATAGCGAGAATCAGGCCGAGCACTACCAGCACCATTGTCAACGTCGGCTGCTTGGCTGCGGCCCAGACCTCTTGTGGTGTGGTCAGTGGGGCATTGGTGAGATAGCTCGCTGCTGGCCCGGACGCCGCTGGGGCTTGTAGTGTGGTGGCTGCTAGTGCTGACGCGCCGAGGGTGGGAGCGGCAGTGGTTGCACTCTGGGCTACAGCGCTGGTTTGAGCTGCCGCATCGGCCGCAGCTTTGGTGTTAGTGGCAGTGACGCCGAGAGAAAGGAAAGTAATGGTAGCCAGTGCTACCGAGATGATTGACCGGTAGATTGTGATCATGGTTATCTCCTTGAGGAGATGCAACAGGTTGCATTTTTTGTTTTTATACTAGTTCTAGCTTGTTAAGAGACTAGAGCTAGTAGAGAGAAGAGCTGGAAGAGCAAATAGAGAAAGCTGTCTAGCTAGAGGTGGTTTCTAGCTAGAGCGAACGAGTAGAACCTTTTAGTGCCTTCTAATGTTGGCTTCTAAGTACTCTTCTCTTTCTTTGTCTCAAAGGCCAGCCTGTCGCTGTCGTTGAGCAGATGGAAGGCTTTGTCACCAAGGAAACGAACGGGCATGATCGGGTCGAGAAGACCGGTACCCAGGCCGAAAAGGCCTGTGCCGTAGGTATTGGTTTTGATACCAAGGCGGCCGTAGAGGTCGAGCACGGCACCAATGCAAGTCCAGTGGTCGCTGGCTAGGCGACCGGTGAAGAGGCCCCACCAGTCGTAACCGCTGACCGGTACTTTCTTGTCAATCAGGTTGCAGAGAAACTGCGGCAGATGGAAGCGCTGATAGAAAGCCTGGCGTCGAGCCAATGTTGCTTCCTTCCACTGCTTGTTCTGCTCAAGCATGATTGCTACCAACTGCGGCGCAATCAGCTTCTGCCGGTCGTCCAGCGGCTTGGTCAGGCGCATAGCAATGTAGTGACCGTACTTAAAGTTGGTTTCTGCCACTTCTTTGAGGTCTTGCACCACAGCGCCGCGGTCCATGAAAGAACTCCAGGTGGAGCGCTTGCCGTTGATTTCTATCACCATTTCGCCATGGCCAACTGTTTCGCGCAGCTGTTTGGCCACGCGTCCGCTGGTCAAAATCAAATCACCGTCTTGCAGGGCATCGGGATGCGGATTAACCCAAGCACCCTTAGGAAGAGGGCCATGACCTTGGGTCTTGTAGCGATTCTTGTTGCGTCGGTAGCTGAAATAGAGCAAGCCCCAGCCGACAATCTCAGCGATAGCAAAGAGTTTGAGGGGCGTGAGTTTGAGCAACAGCCAGCTAAGAATGTTCCAGCTGAGAACAGTTTCTGTTGAATGGTTGGGCGCAAACAGGGCCAAGCCTGATAGTGTGAGACCGAAAAGCAGAGGCAGTATCACCTTGAGCCGGGAGAGCAAGTCGAAGTAACTGCGGAACAAGGCCCGGGAATCATAGGTGGTGAGAGCGAGCCAGAGTGCCGAAAGCGAAACGCAGGCAATGGAAAAATTCCAGTCGAGTTCGCCTGCAAACCACTTCCAGCTGACATAGATAAGGGCCAGATAGGCCAACGACTGAGCCGTTTTTGTTAGACGTGAAAACATAGTAGATTTCCTTTCGAGGAACAGCTAGCCATTGGCAAGCACTAGTTCTTCTTTAGAATTAGAGTGAGAAGCGCGCAGCAAGGCCTCAACCGAGGTTGAAGTCTTGCTGCGCTGAGTTGACTTTTTAGACTGTCACTTCGACTTTGGCGTCTACCCTTGCATCAAGGCGGCCGGCCGCTCGCGCTGCCGTGACTGCCTTGATGGTGCGGTCGTAGCCGTCCTGTTCCATCTCCTGACACTTGGCCAGGCTGAGACCGTAGTTCAGCCCTGCCACATCGGGCAGCCCGATGTCGATGACGACATGCCGGCTGGGGTCAACGTAGCGACGCTGACCGGCAATAGGCATAAACATCTCGCGGTAGTGAAAGTAGAGGTCGATGGGCTGCTGCCACTCGGTGGTCATTTCGGTGGCCGGCAGGAAGGAGCTGACGATCGCTTCACCCGAGCAGAAATCGGTCGGGTTGTAGTGATAGACTGCGCCATCCACCAAAAGCCTGAGGCCGCCTTCGGACATCTGCCAGACCGGCCGCATTACAGTGGGCAGTGCACAAGAAGCAGTGATTGCCTTGGCCAGGTCATAGTTTTCGCCAGCAAAGAGCACTGGCTCTTTGCGGAAGTAGTCGCAACTGACGATCTTGAGGCGGTCGTTGGTCTTGAGGTTGAGCCTCGCTACCATTTCGCGCATCGGGCCAGTCAGGTCGATAGAACCGCCCACCATGAAGCTGATGGGGTCGGGAAAGCTGAGAGTCTTGAGAAGAATCGTCGGGTCATTGCGGTTCTTCATGCCGTCGTACATTTCGGCAAAGATTTGATCGAGGGAAAGACCGTTTGTGTACATGGCGGCGATCAGCGAGCCCACCGAAACACCGGTGACTGAGCTGATTTCGACCTTGAGGTCACGAAGCGCGCGGAGCACGCCGATATGGCCAAAGCCTTTAACACCACCCGCCCCAAGGACGAGATCGATCCCTTTTGTTTTGTGTGTCATAACACTACTCCAAAGAGTTTAGGGTTGATAGAACTAATTCTAGACAGCCGAAATGGACGTCTAGAGCCTGTTGGTAGAATTTGCTGTTTTCTCAAAGTCCTAGCTTGTTAAGCTAGTTCTTAGAAGCGGGTGCCTTCAGTGAAATTGAAGTCTTTCACCATCATGGCTGGAACAACCGCAGGAATTTCGATGCCTTCGGCACCAGCGGCTCTCACTGAGGGTCCTAGAGCAATTACATTGTTCAGCAGCTGCAGCAGACTAACGTTGAAACGCAAGTTTTTAACTGGTTTTACTACTGCTCCATTTTTCACAAGAAACGTGCCATCTCGCGTCATACCGGTAAGAAGTTTGGTTGAAGGATCAACCTCTCTGACGTACCAAACGCGAGTTAGCAAGACGGCCTCTTGGTCGCCTTGTACTTGTTGAATCATGTCTTCGATGGAGGAAATGCCCCCCTCAATCACTATGTTGAGAGGCATTTCGCCCATCGCTGACGGTTGGGTCATACTATGACCAGTGGTTTTAGTCTGCATTTTCTTTGCAGATTGGCGGCTGTGAACGAGCTGTTTGATCACACCGTTTTCTACCAGCTTGATTGTCTGGCGCGGTACTCCTTCGCCGTCAAAGGGACAACCACACTGGTTCTTGTTGGTGACATCGTCAACCACTGTGATGTTGTCGCCAAATACTTTTTCGCCGACTTTATCGAGCAAGCAAGAAAGTTTGTCAATGTGACTAGTTGCGCTGAAATCCCACCAGAGATAACTGAGTAGGTCAATTACTGCAGCTGGTTCGAGGATGGCCACGTATTTTCCTGGGGGCAGATCTTCTGGCTGGCGCGCTTGCTTGGCTTTGGTTATGGCACGCTCAGCCAGTACTTCACTTTTCACCGTGCGAGCATCTGGTCCGTGGTCGAGGACCCAACTGGTGGCACCGTCTGCAGTAATCGTGATTGAGCAGGCGGCCGTGCTTTCTTGGTGAAACTGAAATAAGCCGTTGCTGTTGCCGATAGCAATATAACTTGCGCCACTGCAATAAACGCCAGCCGCAGAAACATCTTCAGCTTCAGCTTGCTTGATGATTTTGCCCACTTGTTTGGCCCGGTCTAGAGCAGTTAGCTCTGCTGTGGCTGGGTCGTATCTGTCAATTTCGGCAACGGTACCACTGGTTTTTTTTGCTTTGCCGCTTTTTTCTTTGTCGCTTTCTGCTTTGTCCACATTGGCTTTGTTTAGAGCCCTCGCAATTTCTTTGAGGCTGACCAAGGGCAAAATATCTTCGTCAGCTTCAAGTAGTCTTACTGCTTCAAGCGCACTTTCAACTAAGCGCTCTATTCCACTTTCGCTCAGGTCGAGAGTTTCGAGCCGAGCTTGGCGGCCATCGCGCAGCAGGCGCACAGCAACAACGTTGGCATCAGGGGCTTGGTTCTGTGTCATCTCGTTGTTGGCAAAGCGAGACGTGGCTAGGTTGGAACCAGTGATGCTGACTTCAACTTCGATGGGCTTCTTCTTGCTGGAATGCTTGAGGGCGTGCTCAATTGCCGCATCGATTATTTTTCGACATTGGCTTTCGTTCAGCATTTGGCACCCTCTTGATTCATCGCTCTCTTGCTCTATTCGCTCTTTGCTCTTCTATTTCTTTTCTTGCTCGCTTGAGCACTTACGCTTGTGCTTTTCTCACTGTTCAAGACTGCGCTATGCCCACGGTCAGCTTGCGGAATCGAGCCGGGCTAGCACCATGACCAGTCCACATTGTCTGCATGGGCTGACCTTTTCCACAATTGGGTGTGCCCCAATAAGTGTTTTGGTTGCTGTCGCAAATAGCATCGCAAGTATTCCAGAACACTGGTGTGATGCCGCTGTAACTTGGGTTCTTCAAGATTTCGCCGCGTTTGCCGTTTTTGATTTTCCAGGCAATTTCAGTAGAAAACTGGAAGTTGTAGCGCATGCTGTCTATTGACCAAGACTTGTTGGTTTCCATGAAAAGGCCATTGCCAGTATCGCTGATCAGATCTTCAAGGGACCCGGCGCTCCCTGGTAAAAGCGAGATATTTGTCATGCGGATGATTGGAGCAAAGTTCCAACTCTCGGCACGCATGGCGCCACCAGAGCGATCGAGGCCGATCAGATGGGCTGTATCGCGAGAGCTGAGGTAGCCTTCGAACAGACCATTCCGTACCAGGTAAGTGCATTGCGCGGCCACACCCTCATCATCGAAGCCGAATGAGCCGAGTGCTCCAGGGGTCGTAGCATCAGCAACAAGGTTGACAATTTCCGAGCCGTATCGCAGCTGACCCCGTTGATCTGGGGTGAGGAAGGAAGCTCCGGCGAAATTGATTTCTTGACCAAGGGCGCGGTCTAATTCGCTGGGGTGACCCATGGATTCGTGGATTTGCAGGCCGAGCTGGGACGAGCCGATGATGGTGTCAACTTCGCCCTGAGGACAAAGTGGCGCTGTGAGCAAAGCCACAGCTTCTTGAGCGATTTGCTCGGCGTGGCCAGGAAGGTCCCATTTCTGCACCATCTCGTAGCCGGCTTGTTCATATTGGCCGAAGGCGCAGGGGTAAGAGCGACGCTGGCGGTCTTCACTGCTGGAAGAATTGGCTTCAATCATGCAGCCTGTGCGGATCGAAGTCTGTCGTAGACGAGTGCCTTCGCTGTTGGCAAAGAACTTATCGTCGCGGATGAAATGCAGCATGCCTTGCGCCAGGGTCACCCCCTTTACCGCGAGCATTGTCTTGGCAGCAGTGAGCAGAACTTCAAGCTTATCGTCGACACTAACTGTGAAGGGGTCAATCAGGTGTGGCGAGACCCAAGTGGCATTCCATGCCGGTTCTGAGGCTAGCAGCACTGGGTTTTTCATCACCGTGCCGCTGGCCTTAGCTACTTCTACTGCTCGTTTGGCGCAGTCGAGAATGGCTTTTTTACTGAGTTTCTGCGTCGAGGCGAAGCCCCATCCACCGTCGGCGATGACGCGAATACCAAAGCCAATGTTGTCGCCCCGATTGAACAGACTAACAACGAGATTTTTGGTCTGAATCAATTCTGATTCTTGCTCAATCAAGCGGACATCAGCGTAGGTGGCACCAAATTGTTTAGCAGCGTCGAGGGCTAATTCTAGTAAATCAAACATAGGCTTGATTATAGACCAGTTTTACTTGCTGATAATTGCTTCGATATTCAGTGCTAGTCTGAAGCGCCAGTCTCTGAGAATGAGGCTGTGGTGCTTTTTGTGGCGGGGCGGCAGGCTAATGGCGGAGGGTGGGCAGTGATTAAATCTCAGAAAATAGATAAACGGGGGGAACTCATAAAGTATGAGAATCAAGTTCTAAGACACAAGTATAACTAGCTTCGTTGATTCTAATTATTCTGCAGCTCTTCCGCGTTCTGTGCTCGACGAGTGTGGTTGTCAGTGGCTTGTAACACTACGCGCAGCTCTCAAGCTTACGGGCATGGCCATGGAGCGGGCTTTTGCGGCCTTGTTCTCTAATGGATTTGTCGACCGCGGGGTAGCCAAGATCATTCAGCTGCGCTAAAAGTTGCAGGTTTTTCTGCTGGTGCCTCTATATCTGCTGGGTATAGTTTTTGGTAGCTCTTGCAATGCCAGTGCTCTTTATCGGTGGCTGTGACCTTTCGTGAGTTCATTCGGTCACTTCCTTTTTCAACCGTCAGGAGATGCATGAGGATAAATTTGCCGCATCAGACTCTTCTTGCCAATGCGATTTGCTGGCTGCTTGTATGGGCTTTTTTTGACGGTAGCAGTGCGCGCACATGCCAATTGCAGCAGGCTGGTGATTGGTTTGATAGCACTCCTTGGGCCACTCTACCGCTGACCTACGTCGTGGCCATGCCAGGAGTGTTTTTGCTGCTGTTATATTTTGCTCTGTGCCTAAAAGTGTGGTTGCAGAGAAAAGAAGGCGGTTAGTCAGACCCTGAGCTGCTTTCTGGGGTTTGACGAGATTTCCGTAGGATTCTAAGAAGTTCTAGGGAAGTAATCATCGAATTGCTAGGGAAATTTTGCGGGAATTTCTCTGGAGCCTTGAAAGCCCTTCAGGGTAAGTGCTTTCGGGATCCTAAGGCGTTGGTAGTATTCCGTTTTTATTCATGCTTATAGTATAGGTATCTGCGTTTTGCCTGAAAAAACTGTAGCTTTCGCTTGCACCAAATCTGATGGCACAGTCTGTTTTGCAAGATTTCTGGTCCTGGCGAAAATTGAATTGGCGCAGCTGAAATATTACGGCCTGCGTAAGTTGCGTCAACCAAGCTACCTCCCGTATTTGCCCCACTTAGCTTCCGAGCTGTACTAGGCAAGAGTAAGTACTGGTTGGCGTTCATTTGATTGCTAAGGGATGTAAAGCGGAAAGGTATATAAAACATTAACTCTATTGTTAATGAAATTCATTGAGCTTAGTTGCTAGTTTCTTGATATCCCTTCTTCTTTTTCACCCCCTGAGATAAATTACCGACTTCGATACCTGCGCGTCCAATGCCTAAACAACTGCTGAAGATTTTGTCTTTTGGACGGCTGCCGCAGATACCTTCCTGATGCCTGTCAGTTTCCACTCTCACGAGCATTTCCTCTGAGATTGAACGAACGAAGTGTGGCCGTACCTGCAGCTCTTCGCTGGCTAGGTTCGAACCATGCATCCGAACGGTCAGGTTCTTTAGCTATTCCAACGCCTTGCGATCGGTGCGCTCTGATGCAAGGCCTTCTCTTTTCTGCCCATTTACAAACGCCGTTTCTACGGCTAGCGAATGAAAGGAATTCAACTATGTCTGATCAACCAAAATTCAACGACAAGGAAGCTTGGAAGAAGATTGGCAATGCGGTGATGTTCATCGTCGGTGCCGGCTGCTTCTTCTTCTGGCTTGCCAACGGTCCGCTGCTCCCTGACCCCAACAAGGTCGTGAAGGGCCATACCGTCACCACCATCGTGTCGAACATCCACCCCGAGCAGATCACCGGCTTCGCTGGCTGGATGCTGCACTCGGGTCTCCTCATCATCGGCGTTCTTTTCGTCGCACTCGCTTTCCGCAATCAAGTGCGCTGGCGCAAGAAAATCGAAGCAGGCGAGCGTGAAGAGCAGATGGTGCGCACCCAGGCTCGCCTCTCGCCCATCAACCAGCTCAATGGTCGCCGCGACAAGAAGAAGCCGCAGCCGGAGGTCGAGGTCGAAGTCAACGGTCAGAAGATCAAACTGAAGCCCATGACCTGCGACGTCGGTACCCTGATTCTGCCTGGCGACCACCGCTTCACCAATCTCACCTTCGACAAGGTGATTGGCCAGAGCGAGGCCAAGGTGGAGATTCAGGAATTCCTGCACTTCCTCCAGCATCCCGATGAGTACGCCAGCCTGGAAGCCAAACTGCCCCGCGGCGTGCTCATGCACGGTGCGCACGGTACCGGCAAGACAATGCTCGCCCGCACACTGGCTTCAACCTGCAACCTGCCGGTGATCGAGATTGCCGGTTCGGAATTCGTCGAGATGTTCGTCGGCGTTGGCGCCAGCCGCGTTCGCACGCTCTTCGACGACCTGGACTACCTGGTCACCATCTACGGTGGCGCCATTCTCTTCATCGACGAGTTCGATGCAGTGGCACGTGCACGTGGCTCTTCGGCTGGCGGCGCCCAGGAAACCGAGTCGACTCTCAACCAGCTGCTCAAGGAAATGGACGGCATCGTCGCTCGTCCGCGCGTCTTCACCTTCGCGGCCACGAACCGCAAGGACATCCTCGACCCGGCCGCCATTCGTCCTGGCCGTTTCGATCGCCACATCGAGTTCTTCAATCCGACGCGCAAGGACCGTGAGGCCCTGCTCGGCATCTATCTGCCCGAGCGCCTGCGTGAAGCCGACGTCAATCTGACGGTAGCGGCCAAGGCTTGCCCTGGTGCTTCCGGCGCGCATGTGGCCAACATCGCCAACGAGGCCAAAATCCTCACGGTGCGTGCTGGCCTCAAGAAGGTCACTCAGGACATCCTCGACGAGGCCGTTCTGAAGACCATGTTCGGTGCTCGCCGTGATGGTCAGAGGGCTGTCCTCACCTTCATGGAGCTGGATACGGTCAAGGTGCACGAGAGCGGTCACGCCCTCGTCTACATGAAGCTCGCCGGGCGTGCTCCGCTGCGCTTCACGATCATCCCTCGCGGGCAGTCGGGTGGTCACGTGGCCTTCCCGGATGACTTCGAGATGCTCAACACCAAAGAGCATCTGACCATGCGCCTGGCCGTCCTCATGGGTGGTTCGGCGTCCACGTCGATCATGCGCAACGGGCAAGAAGACTCGGGCATCTCGATGGACGTGAAGATGGCGACCGACATCGCTGTCGACATGGTCACCAAGTACGGCATGTCCCCCATGGGCATGTTCAACCTGCAGGCCCTGACCGCCGCCGGCCTCGTCTCCGACGAGTTCAAGGCGCGCGTGCTGGCCGAGGTGCAGAAACTGCTCGACGCTGGCAAGGCGAAGGCATTCGAAGTGATCGAAGGCAACCTCGACCAGCTCAAGCAGCTGATCGCTGAAGTCGACGAACACGAGACTTTGCTTGAGCCGGACCTCAAGCGTATTTTCAACCTGACCTACGGCGAAGCCGGAGCTGAGCCCATCGCTCTGCCTGCGCCCGCCGACAACAAGTAAGGAGGATACTTTTATGAGCAGATTCATGACCGGACCACGCGACAACGGGCCTTTCAACCCGCCACCGTGGCCCAAGATCGTCCTGTGCTTCACCGGTATCATCTTGATGGTGGTAACCGGCTACATCGCCTACAACTACGAGTGGATCGGCAACGTCTACGTCAAAGGCCCTTGCGTTGGGCTCTTCATCATCGGATTTCTCTTTCCGATTTGCTTCGTCGGCGAAGGCTTCGATGAAGCAAGAGCCCGCGGCGAAGACGACGTTTAGGCGCTAGTGATAGTGCTATTTCGAACCGGCAGGGGGGCAGGCAATTCGGCCTGCTCTCCTGCTTTCGGTTCTACTCAGCTAACTGGTTTCTTTTTGTTTTTTCGGATATTAGCTTGATGCTGCCCAGTTCCATTTTCTTTGTTCCGCCTCTATTCATGTATATAGTATAGATATCCGTGTTTTGCCTGGATTTCATTGCCCCTGGAGCACTTCCGTGGTTTCAAAGATGGCAATTTAGCGAGGCAATTGTTGTAAAGCTTAGTG
>JBAYTY010000039.1:0-71482 GCA_041675385.1 Candidatus Obscuribacterales bacterium | reverse complement strand
TTGACGGTGTTGAAGCTATTGAAGGTGCTGAAGCTATTGACGGTGTTGAAGCTATTGAAGGTGCTGAAGCTATTGACGGTGTTGAAGCTATTGAAGGTGCTGAAGCTATTGACGGTGTTGAAGATATTGAAAGAAGTGATGTCATTGGAGGCAATTGTATCAGCTCGATAGCACGCAAATCGCCGGCTGGACTAATTCTGAATAGGGTCAAATGCGGATTAAACTGGGGATAGGCTTCTTCATTCTCTTGAAAGCCTGAGAGAGCGGCTCTAATTTCTGAGTCAATGATTGCTACTTCTGGCGGTGGCACCGAGGGGCGGAGAACGGCTACTCGCGCTTTGTCTTCGCTGGGCCAGAGGCTGAGGTGATCGTAGCTAATTTCAAAGGCCGTGCGCGAGAGTTTGTTTTTCAACTGTTCAAGAGTTACTGTAAATATTCCTGTTATCTCTTCGACTTGGTCACTACCTACTTCGCCTAAAAATAGCCAGGTCATGTGCAGCTTCTCTTTGGGTAGAGCGCGTATTCTGAACTCTTTGTCTTTGTGTGGCAACGCATCCGAGCCTGAGTTCAAGGATTGGTCAAGGCGCAATCTTGATTTAAAGCCAGAGCTAAATTGATCGGCTCTGGCTCTTGTTATCGAGCTAATTCTCTCTGCTTCAGGGCCGACCAAAAAACTGCCGATGAATAGTCTAGGCATTGATTGGACCAGTGTTATTCATATTTTGCTATTTTTCGCTACTGGGCATCGCTCTTCGGTAGTGAGGCTCTTACTGCCTCCTTTATACCGTCTGGCCCGCCCATGCCTTTGACTACAAAGGCACTGCCAATGGCGAAGGGTAGAAACATCATCACTGTTTGCATTAATGAGAGTGGTGGGAAGTTGAATTTTAAGGTGAATAAAATTGCCAGTAGCATCAGAGCGCAACTGCCGCCGGTAACGATGCTGCCCCATTTGTTCTTGTAGTTGTAAATCATCATGCCTATGCCAGCTAAGAGTGGCAGGAGGAAAAGTGCCAAGCCCCCGCCACCGCCCATGAGCATGGCAAGAAATCCGCTGCCCACTTGGACGTGCATAGCCACTAGTACCATACCTAGTATCAATAGGGCAAAGCCACCGAAGTAATAACCGTCAGATTTGTTCAGTGGGGCAGCAGTGCTGTCACCGGCCATACTTCCAGCGCCGCCGTTACTTAAGATGGCACCTTTGTTTTTTTTGCCTGGGGCGGTTAAGTCGGTGCGGCCGCTACCGGTGTTGATTAGTTCTACTTGGTCTTTGAGGACTGAGCTTTCAAGTTCAATCAACTTACGTTGAATTTCCTCTTCCTTTTTATTCATTGTCTCTCTTGCCTTGGCTTTTAAGATTAATGTCGCCGATTCCTAGCATAACATCCCCCTATATACCCACGTAGAGCCCATCTCTTGCTATCTAATTAAGGTGCGCGACTGATAAAGGCGCAAGTAAATGTGGAATATATATACTCAAAAGATTCATATTTGTGGTCCTGAGCGGCTTTAGCCAACATTTTCATAAAAAATAGATGGCGCATGATTGATACCACATCTATACTAGGAAAATTAGCATCCATATCTAACATTGGTAGCCATGATTAATATTTCTCGCCTGCGCAAGTCAAACATTACTACTGCTGTCTCTGTGACCCTTTCAGCGCTGAGTTTAATGCTCAGCTCTGGTCAAAGCGCCACAGCCAGTGGTGGCTCAGCCATAGAAAGGCAGCCCCTCGTAATTTCTAGCGTTGTTCCTGAAACTGAAGCGAACCCCCCAGGGATGGCTGAAGGATCTGGGGTCTGGGTTAATCTTTGGAATTACCCCAAAACCGACGTTGAAGGTTATTGCCAAAAGCTATACAGCACTGGCATCCGCAACCTTTTTGTGCAAACTTCGCGTAGTACCACTGAGGCCATCACTCAGCCTACCGAGCTAGGGCAATTAATTGAAGCTTGCCACAAGTACAAAATTAGAGTTATTGCTTGGTCGTTTGCCGAGCTGAAAAATCCTATGGCCGACGCCGATAAAATGATCGTCGCTGCCCGCTTCCGCACACCTAATGGCGATCGCCTTGACGGCATTGCCCCTAACCTCGAGAACAACCTTAATAAGGCAGTTGTTGAGGCCTATAGCAAACATATAAGAGATGCGCTCGGTCATGGTTATCCCATGATGGCAGTGGTCTACAGCCCATTAAACCGGGCTCCCATGGTGGCGATGACCCCGTGGAAGGTTCTCGCCAAATATTATGATGTCATTGCTCCGATGGCTTACTGGAACGGTCGCTACCAAACGGTCGATGCTTACACCTACACTAAGCGCACCGTTGAGCGCGTTCGGCAGCTGACTGAGAAGCCAGACGTAGAAGTACACGTGATTGGCGATGGTATGGGCACTCGGGCTAACGAAATCACCGAGTTCATCCGCGCTTGCCGCGATGTTGGCGCCCAGAGCGCTAGCCTGTACCCGAACCAGAAAACCACAGAAGAGCAGTTTGGCGCTATGTCGCGCTACTCTGATTTAATGCCAGCTAATGGCCGCCATCGCTTGACCGTATTGCGAACTCTATTGTCACGCGGAGTGGTTGCCAATCCACCCACATTTGACCCAGCCAAAGCCTTGAGCCGGGGCGAATTTATGAAAGTGGTGGCCCATGGCTTGAAAGTACCTAACATTAACGACAGTTCTGAGGCTTTTGGCTACTTTAAGCGTCTCGGTGTTGTTGACGTTGTCGCTAGCGAATTTCCTGAGATGGCAGTAGACGACGATTTAATCTCGCCAATTAGCCTAGAAGCCGGACAGAAGTTTGTTGCCGTGGCCAAGAAGGCCGTGATTAGTCAGGCTAAAGCCCAGCGTTCTAAGGGCGGTCTATTTAAAGGCAATCCATTTAAGGCCAATCCGTTTAATGCTAGTCCATTTAACGCTAGTCAGGGGCAAGCTGTACCCTCAGGTTCAAGCTCTAGCTCATATCTGTCAATGAATCGCCCCACCCGTGTGGAAAGGCTCTTCGCTGCCCCTGTTTATGCTGCCGGAGAAGCCAAGCTGCTTTCGCCCACTGACGTCAAGTACAGCGGCAAGATGCATCACATCAACTACTTAGATGCCGCCCAGCTATTTGAAGACCTAAATCAGTAAATTTGGGCCGTAAAAATCGTTTTCTGCGATTATGGTTATAGCGGCTCTCAAGCCGGGTAGGAAATTATCGGAACACCGTATCGTCGACTACTCGTTTGGCTCATTTAATGAGCACTCTGCTTTAAACAGCGTCAGGGATATTTCTTTTGAAGTTGACTTAGATCTTCGCGAATCCTGCAGGCCAGTGTGCTTGTAGGATTTTATGCTTGATTCTCCCAGAACTTGAACAAGAATATGTTTGAATGCTTGAAGCAAAGAAATGGCTGGTGCCGCTATCGGATGTTTTATTTATCCCTTCGTCTCGGAGGATAGTTATGCTAGTAACCGTAACTGGACGCAATATTGAACTAACACCCGCTCTCAAGGAGTATTTGACTGAGAAGTTGCAGCGAGCCCAAAAGCATTTTGATCACAAGCTCGATTGCACAGCTTTATTGAGTGTGGCGAAGAACCCTTCCATTGCGAAGAGCCAGAAGGCGGAAATCACAATTAAGGTCAATGGCAACGTTATTCGGGGCGAAGAAGCCACCGAAAATATGTACGCTTCGATTGATTTAGTCGCCGACAAAATCGAGCGACAATTGCGTAAGTACAAGACTCGACATTACACCAAGACTGGTAAGGCTAAGGAGTACGACGACGAGAGCCCAGAGTTGTCTGATGATGATGATCTCGAGCCAATTGATTTTAACGTTGGCAAAGAACCAGCAAATGGTGCTGACCTTCGACCGAAGATTGTGCGCTCTAAGCGCTTCCCTCTCAAGCCAATGATGGCCGATGAGGCCTGTAAGCACATGGACCTTCTTGGCCATGACTTCTTTATGTTCATAAATTCTGAGACCAATCACGTCAACACGGTCTATCACCGTCGCGATGGCAATTATGGGTTGATTGAGCCGGAGGCTTAGTCTTCAGCCCTGAATGGGTTTCACAGGGCGCTGCTTCGGCGGCGCCCTTTCGCTTTATTTCTCGTTTGAGCAGCTTTGCCGTTAGCTCTTTTATAGTGAACTCTTCTATCGTGAACTCTTCTATCGTGAACTCTTCTATCGTGAACTCTTCTATAGCGCGTTTTTTTTGTATTTAATTGTGGAGGATGTGTTTTATCACAGCTAAAGATAGTGGGCATTCGCTCAGTAAATTTCTGTCGCTGGTGCTCAGGCATAAACCAGAGGTTATTGGCTTGACTCTTGATCAATCAGGTTGGGTTGATGTGCAAGTTTTGCTCGACGCTTGCAATGCACACGGAAGAAAAATTACTGCCGATTCATTAGCCAAAATGGTGGCCGAGAATAACAAGCAAAGATTTGCCTTTAGCCCCGATGGCAAGATGATTCGTGCCAGTCAAGGCCACTCACTAGATGTCGAATTGGGATACGATGAGCAGCCACCACCTGCAGTTCTATATCACGGCACTGCTTCTCGCTTCGTTCAATCAATTCGTGAGCAAGGTTTGCTTAAGCAAGGCCGTCATCATGTTCACCTCTCGACTGCGACTGACACAGCGCTTGCAGTGGGGAAACGCTATGGTCAGCCCGTCTTGCTTCAAGTTGATGCGGCCAGAATGCATACTGATGGTCATCTATTCTTTATCAGCGAAAATAATGTCTGGTTAACTGATGCAGTGCCACCACAATATATTTTGTTTCCAGATTAGCTAGGAGCCTAAGCTATCGCCGCTTTCTCTTGCCTGAATACTATGTTTTCATTCATAGTATTGACCACAGCGGAGAAAGGATACTAGAAATGACCACGATAATTCGTCATTGAGAGTTTGGCTGTCGATCTGGCCGCTGGTGGCACACTCCAGAAATAGATCGACATCGAAGTTGTGCCATTATTGTCCACTTGCGCCCCTTAAGCCATCACTGAAAGTACCGCGCTTTGCTAGGTCGTAGAGGTCGTATATTTGTTCGAGAATTGTTGATTGCCAGCCCTTGAATCCAAATTCCTCTACTTTTTTTGGTGGCTGCGGTGATTGGGTTTGAGGTTCTGCCGAGGCGTAAGCCGTATCGAGCATGGCCAGAAATTCGCCGCCCGTTATCCATTCTCTTTCACAATACGGTTTTGACAATAGCCAGAGTTTTGCAAGGAATTGTTCAAGCGTAACTTTACTGTTGTTGTACTTCGATCTCACTCCGTCGATCTCATCTCCAAGATCTTTATCTTCGAGATTGTTGTCTTTGAGATTCGAATTGCTGCCTTGATTCAAATGTTTTCCCGTCCGTTCAAAAGGAGTCAGAGCAAGTATACTCAGAAAAGAATGTTGCTACTAGGAGTTTAGGTACTAGATGCAGTCTATTTCGAGAGACAGGCACCGAGTTTCCATCAGCATAAGTTGCACAATGCTGATGTTTCTTGCCTCTGATTCAGCTTCTTGTGGGGAGAATTCAACTAGCGCCATTCCTAAGAAATACGTATCAGCAGTGATTAAGTGTGAGCAACGGCTCAAGCTAGCACCAGATAATTTGGCGCTACGTAAAACTCTTGTCGGGCATTACATCAAAATAGCCCAGTCGCTAAAATCTGATCCCTATGAGGCAATCAAGTTCTTGCACAAGGCTGACTTGTTGGAGCCTGACAATCAGAGCGTAACTGATAATTTGAATACCATCATTAGGAAGATGAGCAAGAACCCTTTATCATTTTCTGATCGCGCAGAGATCGCTGCTATGGCTCGCAGGCAGGCTGATTTCACAACGGCAATTGGAGAATACTTGCGCGCTTTGCAGATCAAACCAAGCGGTTCGATGCACGAACAGCTTGGAGATATTTATCGTGTGCGCGATGAAAATGACAAGGCCATTGAGCAGTACATAAAAGCCCAAAGCTTCGGAGATTCAAAAGGCCTTGAAGTGAAACTTGGTCAAGCCTATCAGGCAAAGAAAGATATTGTAAGTGCTGTGGCTGCCTACGCCAAGGCTGTGGCTATGAAGTCTGATGATCCACTTGAGCAAGAAGCCCTTGTTGCTGGTTGGGAGGAAGCGCTTAAGTCGGTCTTGCATCAAGACGCAACAACGCCGTTGGACTCGTCGGCTCAGCCGCATTTTGACTTTACCGATCTCTCTAATCGCATTAAAGGCGCTTGGTTGCCTCCGAAGAGAGCCGACTTTAAGACTGCGAAACTAAGTGCGAAGTTTTCTGTCGATGGTGGCATGGCCGATTTGAAAATAGTTTCTTCATCGGGAGATTCTAGTTTCGATCGCTCTGCTGTAAGAGCTTTAGAGCGTCTGAAAAAGACAGGTCACGGCCTTGTGCTGCCAGCATCTGTTGTCGATGGTTCTACTTCTACTGCTTTTACTGTCGAATTTCAGCACATTATTGGCGGTCCGAAGATCGTGTTGGTGACTTTGTAAATTAGGTGCATAAGGCCCATCAAGTCAACTATTAGATATTTGGAAAATAGTTGTATATGCAACTATTTTCCAATTTAGAAACCCCGCAAGGACGATACTTCTATTTTTCGAAATAGTTGTATATACAACTATTTCGAAAATTGACAACCTCTCTGGCTTTCTTTAACGACAGCTTGTAAACCGCAAACCCCAGAAAGTACTTGGCAACAAATTTGTCTGGCTGTCGTCCACTTATCAACTGCCATGCAGTTTTGATTTCCGGCCAGATCACCTTCATGTTCCCTTCGAGCTCCGGTTCCCGGCCACCACGCACTTAAAGATCAGGCAAAATACTGTATCTATGAGGAGGTTAGAAAGCTAAAACAGGTAGTGAATAGAATAGAATCCTAAGTACTTACTATTCTTAGGTATTTTGACAAAGGAATTCCCGAAATTGTCCCCTAAATTCTCTGAAATTCTTGCACTGGCTCTATCTTTAGGCCTTGTAACCACAAGTGTGGTTGATGTTGCACCGGCCTTCGCCGTAGACCAGAACGTCTTAATCGGCCTCAACAATGACGCCGTCAGAGCCATTAATTCCCAAAACTATCAACTAGCTATTGAAAAGCTTGAGCAGGCTATAAAGCTTGACCCTACTTACAAGAATGCTAGAGCTAACCTGGCCATTGCATACAACAACTATGGCTTGGTCTTTCAAAATAATCCGATGGAAGCTATCAAGTATTTCCACAAGGCAGTATTGCTCGATGCCAACAATGCCACGACCTTACAGAATTTGAGCGGCATCATTCAAAAGATGGGCAAGAACCCCCGTGTATTTGCCGATCGCGTAGCTATAGGTGATGCCTGTCGTAAGGCTGCTGACTTTGTCGGCGCTATAGTCGAGTACTTGGAAGCTCTAAAAATCAAAGACGATGGACCACTTCATGAAAAGCTGGGCGATGTATTTCGAGTGCGTGATGAAAACGATAAAGCCATTGAACAGTATCAGGCCGCTGGACGAGTCGGCGATAGTGCTTCAGTTGAAGTAAAACTTGGTCAGGCCTATCAAGCCAAGAAAGACATTGCTAGTGCCATTGGCGCCTACAGCAAAGCTATTTCTATGAAGTCTGACGACCCAGATGTACAAGACGCTCTCGTTGCTGGCTGGGAAGAAGCGCTTAAAGACAGTCCAACAGAGCCCAACAACCACATTGGTTTGGGTCAGGCTTTCCAGTACAAAGGCGATTTTGGTCAAGCTGAATCTGAGTACAAGCTTGCGATTTCACTTTCTCCTGGTCGTCGCAATGCCATTGCTGAAAAACTTTTAGCGGCTTTGCCAGCAGCTCGAGCTTCGCAACAAATTAGTAAGTACATCGATATGGGTGTTGATTTGCAAGGCCGCAAGCAATATGGCCCAGCTCTCGATTCTTATAAGCGAGCCCTTGGTCTGAGCCAAGATCCAAAACAACGCTCACAAATTCTCACCAACATGGGTACTGCTTTCCAGGCCACTGGCGATTACGCCAATGCTATCAACAGCTACCAACAGGCCCTCCAGCTTGATGGCTCTAACCAAGCGGCATCTCAAGGCATTAAGACTGCTACTACTGAACAAAAAGACAAAGCTGTGGGTGATCTCTCTGCTGCTGCCGATGCTCTCTTCAAAGCTGGCAACTACGATGGTGCCATTCAGAAGTATCAAGAGCTGCTCAAGACCGACGCCAACGATCCAGCTGTTCACTTCAACATTGGCGCTGCCTATCAGCTCAAGAAAGATTATGACAATGCCATTGTCGAATACAACATGGCAATTAACTTAGATCCTAAAAACAAGAGCTACCAAGACTCTTTGATCAAGGTCAAAGACTTGAAGGTACAGCCAATCATCAACAATGCTGTGGCTAAGCACCAAGCAAAAGATTATGCCAGTGCAATTACGCTCTATCAACAAGCACTAGATATAGTGCCTAATAACGCTAACCTTTGGTATAACATGGCCTCAGCTCAGTATGCCGCTCAAGACTATGCTGGCGCTCGTCGTTCTTATACTAAGAACATCGAAGTCGATCCAGCCAGTCAACCAGACAGCTTGTATTTCATTGCTACAATCGATGAGAACGCTGGCAATGGCAATCAAGCCCGGGGCGAGTATCAACAGTACACAAACAAGGCTAAGGCCGGCCCATATCTCACTCAGGCAAACGCAAGATTTGCTGCTTTGAGCAAAAATCCGAGCGATTGCATCAAGATCAAATCTGAATCTGACCTGGCTCGCGACAAAGAAGCCACCGATTCTTACGCTAAGGCTGTTGATTTGCAGCGCTCAGGTCAATACGACCAGGCCATTGCTCTCTACTCAAAAGCCATTGAAATACAGCCGCAGAATGCTGATTTTAAATATGCCATCGGTACCGCCTATCAACAAAAAGGTGATCTCGACCAAGCCCTTGCTTCTTATCGCTTAGCATCAAACATGATGCCTGCTAATGAAGACTATAAAAAAGCAATCAAAGATGCCACTGTGCTCAAAGCTGGCCCGCTAGTCAAGCAAGCTTATGACAAACAGACTGCTGGCGACATTGCCGGAGCCATCGATGCCTACAATCAGGCCCTGCAACTTGATACCGATAACGGCTCAATCTATATGAACTTGGGCGTTGCTTACCAAGCTTCAGACAACTTCCAGGGTGCCTATACTGCTTATCAAAAAGCCTTCCAGTATGACCCTAAAGGTTGTGTGGATTGCTTGTTCTTCATGGCCCAAATTGAAGAGAACAATAACCAAGCGTCTGCTGCGATTGGCCACTACTCGCAGTATTGCCAGAAGGCACCAAGCGGACAATATGTGGCTTCGGCTAAAGCACGCATGGCTGCCTTGCAGACTAACCCTGGTGCTGTGCAAAAACTTGCCACCACCACCGATGTGAAGAACGCTCAGGCTGCCAGTGATGCTTATACCAAAGCAGTGAAGATGCAAGAAGCCACTGATTACGACGGCGCCATTGCTCTCTATCAGCAAGCAATTTCAATGCAGCCGAAAGAGCCTGCCTATGTCTACGCCTTAGCAACTTGCTACCAGGCAAAAGGCGACTTTGACAGTGCCATCACCAAGTACAAAGAGGCCATTGCCAAAGCTCCAGCCAATCAAGTTGATCAGTTCAAGCAGGCCTTGGCCTCAGCTCAACTAGCGCAAGCGACTCCAATTATGGATCAAGCCGTAGCCAAACACAGTGGCGGCGACCCAGCTGGTGCTATTCCTCTATACGAGAAAGGCCTGGCTCTCTATCCACAAAATGCCCACGGCTACACCAACTTGGCTGGAGCCTACCAAGCAATTGATGACTTCAACAAAGCCAAATCTAACTATCAAAAAGCAATTGATCAAGATCCTAAAGGTGAATCAGATAACTGGTACTTCATGGGCTTGATTGATGAGAACAATGGCCAAGTGCCAATTGCGCTTTCTGATTATGGCAAGTATGTAGCAGCAAAACCCACCGGCACCTATGCCGGTGACGCTAAGGCAAGACTGGCTAGGCTGAAAGCTAATCCAGCCTCTGCCCAAAAGCTCTCGACACAGGCTCAAGTGAAAGCGTCAACTGCTGCCTCTGGTGCCTACACCGAAGCTGTTGAATTGCAGAAAGCTCAGAAGTACGACGAAGCAATTGCTAAATACAAAGAAGCAATTGCCGCTACTCCGAACGAAGCTGGCTACTACTACAGCATGGGTACTTGCTATCAGGCCAAAGAAGACTTCGACAATGCGTTGGCCGCTTATCAAAAGGCCAGTCAAATCAATCCGGCTGAGCCTGCTTACAAACAGCTAGCTGTGCAGATGAAGCAGAGCAAGGCTTCGCCTTTGGTAAACTCTGCTATCGAGAAGCAGACCAAGCCTGATGCGGCCGGTAAGTTTGACCTAGTCGGAGCTATCGCTGACTACGAAGCAGCGCTGAAGATATCTGATGACGGCACCACTCATAGTTACCTTGGAACTGCTTATCAGGCTCAGGGCAACAATCAGAAGGCCCTGAGCGAATACACAAGGGCTCTGGCTCTTGATAAAACTTTGGTCGATACCTACTACTATCTTGGCACTGTCTACGAAGCCTTGAAACTTCCGGCTAAGGCCATTGAAGAGTATCAACGCTTTGTGCGCACAGCCCCAGCCAATAATGGCAACATGGCCGCTGTGAAGGACCGCTTAAAGTTGCTTGCCCCTGGTCGCAAGTAGATGTTTAAATCAAGCTATTGCAGCAAGATAGTGTAAGTTGCAAGAAGCTGGACACAAGAACTAGCTGCCAGGCAGACGTAACCGTAACCAAAAGAGAATCTCGTGCTACTAGCTGAACCTATAAAAAGGATGTTGAAGACCTACAATCAATGTCGCACCTACAGTGACCAAGGTTCTTTTTATAACTCCTCTGGGCCCTTATGCCTTGAGTATCAGACCGAGTTTGAGCGCACCAAGCAGTTCAAGTTAACTTGGCGGCAAGTCAAAGAGGATCCCGCAGCAGAATTGATGAGCGGCGAACTGCTCGCCACTTCAGCAGGATCGTTCGTGACTATGCGCCTTGATAGCCCTGGTGCTGAAACAAAAACTAAAACTCGCGATTACGTTATGGTATTTGATGCCTTGGCCGATATTGAGGGCATTATTCAAAGTCTAGTAATTGTTCCTCAGTATCTCTTCTATCCCCCTGATGAAATCGTTGCTACTGGGCAGTTTGAAGACTTTGAAGAATACGACGAAGTGGTCTTCAACGACGAGGCCTGTGTCAAATTTAGCACTATGAATAGTGGCATTCGCCGTGAACTTGTGCTCTCTCAGATTGATGGCACTATGCGTCGGCACTTTATGGGCACAGGCCTTTTGGAAGGTGGAGAAGATGTGCTGTCGGCCTTAGGCGCGCCAATGTCTAATTGTCTAGATATAAGATCTGTCAAACTAGAAGCAGGTATTTTCGGCTAGTTTGGATTTTCCTTCGCTCAAGAGTTCAGTTCACAATTTTCGAGCTATTTACTTTCTGAGCATTATGTCGACAGCTTCGCTGTTTTTGCGGTTAGTGTGGCCGGATACGACATCTCTTATCGAAGCAGCTTTTTTAAAGCCTGACGGAGGCGAAAAGAAACTAGGTGCCACCGAGACTTTTTCGATTTTGCTTGTATCAAGGTTGATTTCTCGCCTGCCTTTGTTTTGCATGCCTGTTATGAAATCGGCTCGGTAGTGAGTGCCAATGTACGTAAGGGGAATGCCACCATTGGTAGGTAGCTTATAGGTGGCATAGAGGATTTTTTCTATTGCAGGAGAAGTCACGCCATCAAGCTTCATAAATTTCATGGTAGTCCATGGTGAAGTGAGTCGCTCAATTTTAAAGCCGTCAAGCGTCATCGTTGATGCTCTTAGTGGGCGATCTAGTATTTTTCGCTCTTTTCTGCCAATGAGTAAGTCTGACAATAGCCCTGTATCTTGGAATGTCTTTAAATCTTCTGTGAAATAGGTTTTGTCATCTAGGCGAAGCACCGTAACTTTCCAGTCTGGTGCTTTTGAGACCAAGATAAATCGCAACTGTGAAGTGTTTTCTATGCGGATGGCATCTGGTGCAATGGTGACCAGTTCTGAGCCCATAAAGTAGTGTGATTGAGTGAGGCGAATGGCCTGTATCGTTTTTCCGCCTGGTCTTGGTTGGGCGCCAAGTGCTTGGTCAACAGATCCAAGTTGAAGCCCAAGAAGAAGCACAAGAATAAACAGGTCGAGACAAAGCAGACTAGGTGCGAGTGGGCCTGATACAGTTTGGTCTGATACAAATTGGCCTGATACAGATTGGCAGCGCTGGAGCCGAGTAAATCGCAACACCATCTACTGTGACCTGGCTTTTAATTGCGCATTTGTGCCGCTCGGTTTACTTGTGCTGCTCTGGGTATTTGTACTGCTAGGTTTACCTGTGTTGCTCTGCTTTCCTGTGTTGCTGCCGCGGGGACTATCGAATAATTCTTGATAGTCAGCATCCTCCGCTCGTGTATTGGCCGCGGTCACAACTTCACTGATAGACTTTGCCAGCTTGTATCCAGTTGGTGCTTTGAAAATACTTGGCGAAACATCGACTTCTTCAATCTTTGAAGTTTCCAGATGTATTTGTCTTCTTCCTGCATTGTTCATGCCGGTGATGTAGTCTCGTCCACCATGAGTGGTTTGATAGCCAATGCAAATGCCACCATTGGTCGGTTGTTTGAAAATGGCATAGTCTAGTCGTTCCAACTCAGGCACGTTTTGCTTCAGTGGCAGATATTTGAGCATTTTTTCTTTGCCGGTCATCCGTACTATTTTCTGTCCGCAAAAGTCAAAGGTAGTGACCCTAAACTTCTCACTGCGTTTATTTACTATAGTGCGATCTCTAATCACTAGCACAAACCCTGACAATAGCCCCGCTTGTTCAAATTCTTTCAGGCTTTGGCTGTAGTAACTTTTGTCGTCGTTGCGAAAAACTGTGACACGCCAATCTGGTGCTTTGGCGACAATTGTGTACTTGAGGCCGCTGGTATTTTCTAGCCGCATGCCGTTGCTATTGAAGGTCATTACACTATTTCCCATAACATTGTGAGTCTGGGTAAGCCTTAAGGCTTTTTCTGCATGAGCAGGCGGGGCGGCAACGATAGTAAAAACGATAGTAAAAATTAGTGAGGTGCAGCACGCTGTGAGAGTTAGCAAAAATTTTGCTAGGGGTGAAAAGTAATCAGTTCGTGTTACCGACATTTTTCAGATAAATCCTCAGCATTACGCACAAGGCTACTCCCATTGTACCTGCGCTGACCAAAAGCGGTATAGGGATATTCATATAGTTGGCAATGCTGTCTACTCGCAGCGGTTCAATCAGCACGCGACCGAGCGAATAGCCGGCAAGGTATGCGCAGCTTGTCATTCCGGGATATTTTCTAGCTTTTGGGGCAATGCCAAAGTAGAGCAAAAGAAAGAGTCCTAAGTTCCAGATACTCTCATAGAGAAAAGTTGGGTGGAAATAACTAAAAGTGCGGAACTCCATCGGTCTTGAGTCAACCGGAATAAAGAGTTTGAGGAAGAAATCGTCGCCAACAGGATGGCCAAAGGCTTCTGAATTGAAAAAGTTGCCCCAGCGCCCAACTGCTTGCGCTAAGGGGATAGAGGCAAATAGGATGTCGGCATAAGCAAGAATTGGCAGCTTCTCTTTTTTGAGATAAATATAGGCGGCTATGATGCCACCAATAAGGCCACCATGAATAGACAATCCGCCTTTCCATGTAGCGAGAATCTCGCCTGGGTGAAGGAGAAAGTAACTAGGATTGAGAGCTGCATAGTAAAGTCTGGCGCCTAATACACCAGCTATAAAACAGATAAGAGAGAGATTGATTAGCTTGTCGCCATCTAGCCCGCGAGCTTTGCACATTTTGACGGCGGCAAAAACGGTGAGCATAAAACCAGCAGCAATCATCACCCCATACCAGCGCACTGTGAGCGGGCCTAGCTGGCAGAGTATGGGGCCGGGTGATTGAAATACCATGTTATTAGCTAGTAGGGAGCCTGGCCGTTAGGATACTGGCCGCCGTATACGTCTTTCGGCGCTTTGCCTTTGCTGCGATCTTGGTTGGCTGGTAGGTCTGGATCGTGTTGTTCGTCGGCTGGATCATCGCCATGTGGATCTGGGCCGTGGGGGTCGCCGCCATATTTTTGTAGAGGAACAAGCTTTGGCGCTTGGCCATTTTGTACACGGGCATTAGAAGCTCGGCCAATAGACGAATGATCATTGGCGCTTGTCAACGGGGCAAGCTGAGCTGCACCAATGAGAAGTGCGGTGCTTAGGCTGGCGATAATAACGCTTGACATGCTTTATTCCTCCACTAACTCTTAAGGTCTAGGCGAACAAGCAGCCAGTATAGAGTAGACGCCTTTGATTAGCGTTAAAATATTGGCTTAGAATGAGGGATTAGTTTGGCATGGCTAAGGGGAAATCGCGCTGGGTTTGCCAGCAATGCGGCTTTCAGAGCTCGCGTTCAATGGGGCGCTGTACTGAATGTGGCAACTGGAATTCGTTTGTAGAAGAGCTAGCGCCAGAAGATGACAGCGCTAAAAAAGGTTTTGCCGCAAGACTGGCCGCTGTCTCTAACGGGCTCAGTGGTCCCAATGGCACAAATGGCCCTAATAATACCGGTGGTCAGGCCAACAAAGCTTTGCCGCTCTCTCAAATTGATACTGATGAATCTGGTCGGCTTGAGACCGGTATGGCTGGCCTAGATGAAGTCTTAGGCGGTGGCCTCATGCCTGGTTCGGTCATTCTCATTGCCGGAGACCCAGGTGTGGGCAAATCAACTTTGCTCATGCAAGTAGCAAAAAATCTCTCCCGTACCCATCAAATTCTTTACATTACTGGCGAAGAATCTGCTGCTCAAGTAAGTCTTCGGGCTGGACGCTTGGGCGTCACCTCCGACAATGTGCTGGTTGCCGCCGAACAAAATGTCGTCAACGCTGCTGAAATGATGCTAGCAAGCGATTCGGCCGTTTGTGTAGTCGATAGTATTCAATCTGTATATCACCCTGAAATTGCTAGTGCCGCTGGTTCAGTTAGCCAAGTGAGGGAAGGAACGCAGCTTCTTATTCATGCTGCTAAGCGCAAGAACATCGCCACCATATTGGTTGGTCACGTCACTAAGGAAGGCACAATTGCTGGCCCTCGCGTTTTAGAGCACATGGTCGATGTGGTCTTGCAGTTTGAAGGCGATCGCACTAGGCAGCTAAGAATTCTTCGTGCTGTTAAAAACAGATTTGGCTCTACTGCCGAACTTGCGATTTTCTCAATGTCTGAAGAAGGCCTCTCTGAAGTCGATAACCCCAGCGCTTTGTTTTTAGGCGACCGCCTTTCGAAAGTGGGGCAAAAACAAGCCCCTTCGGGGACAGCAGTTATAGCTGGGGGCGAAGGCAGTCGCAGTCTTTTGCTGGAAGTGCAAGCCTTGACTGTCTCTACGCCCAATCCCTCGCCGCGAAGAGTAGTGAACGGTTGGGACTATAACCGTCTTTTGCAGCTTGTTGCCGTGCTAGAAAAACGTGCGGGACTACACCTTGCTCGCCTTGATGTTTACGTCAATATTGTCGGTGGCCTCGATTTTAGCGACCCAGCTGGCGATCTTGGCATAGCTCTAGCTGTGGCTACTTCATTCTTAGACCGTTCTATTGATCCAGGTTTAGTTGCTGTTGGCGAAGTTGGTTTGACTGGTGAGATTCGACCAGTCTTGAATCTTGGTCAGAGGCTCAAAGAAGCATCTCGCCTGGGCTTTAAGAAAGCGTTGGTACCCCAGGCATCACTTCCTCTGAGCAATATTCCTAAAGGTATGGAAGTTATTGGTGTAGAAAATATTTCTGAGGCTCTGCAAAAAGCGATTCCTAATTTGGTATCGGGCAAAAGCAACTCGGCCAAGAAGAATTTTGAAAAATATTCTGAAACAACTTCTGAAGAAACTTCGGCAAACTCCCGAGAAATCAGTCAACAATTAGAAGATGAAAGCATACTCTCCCTCTGAGCATCTGGTTAAACAGCTCTCTGGCCTGCCTGATAGCCCAGGGTGTTACATATTCAAAGACGAGCTTGGCGACATTCTTTATATTGGCAAGGCCCTTAGTTTGCGCTCGCGGGTGCGCTCTTATTGGGCTGATATCTCGTGGCGAGAGCGGCCAAAATTAGCTGTGATGATTCCAAAGGTTGCCACCATTGAAACTATCCTCACTAATTCAGAGAAAGAAGCGCTCTTACTAGAAGCCAATCTAATTCGGCAGAAGCTGCCGCGCTACAACGTTTCGCTCAAAGATGATAGACGCTATCCCTGGTTGGCAATTACCTATGATGTGGCCTTCCCTCGCTTAGTGATGATTCGCGACCCGGTGCGTTTTAAGAAAGATAACCCTAGAGCAAAAGTATTTGGGCCTTATGTCGAAGCCGGTCAAATGTGGGAAACCATGCGCATTTTGAGGCGTGTATTTCCTATGCGACAGCGCAAAACGCCGCTTTTTAAAGACCGACCATGCATGAACTTTCATATTGGTCTCTGCTTAGCACCTTGTCAAAAGAAAGTAGAACCTGAGCCCTATGATCGTATGGTCAAACAAGTAGAAATGTTTTTGGCCGGCCGTCAAACTGAAGTGATCGACCAGCTCAAGTCTGATATGGAGAAGGCTTCTGATAATTTAGAGTTTGAGCTGGCTGGGAAAATTCGCGACCGCCTAGTGGCACTGCGGTCAGTAATTGAAAAGCAACAAGTATTTTTTCAGAGCAACAAAGTCAGCCACGACATTGTTGCTGAGGCCCACACTGAAAAAATGATGTCTGTTTGTTTGATGAAAGTGCGCGAAGGCAAACTAATTGCTTCTGAAACTTTTTCCATTCCGCTGTTGGAGAAAACATCGTGGGATGAAGCCTACCAGGCCTTTGTCGACCAGTACTATACTGCTTGCGAGGATGTCGCTATTCCGCAGACAATTCTATTGCAGCATGAACTCAGTGACATGGATGTTTTGCGCGAATTTGTCAGTGGCAAGGCCGACATAGCGGTGAAGCTTTTGGTGCCACAGCGTGGTGGCAAAAACGATTTGGTCGATATGGCCATCAAAAATGCTGAGCACTCTCTAGGCCAAGAGGTCAACCGCGTCACCCAGCTTGACGCCAAAGTCGAGCGCACCCTCACCGCGCTCAAAGAAGGTCTGGGCATAGACAAGCTACCTAACCGCATTGAGTGCTTTGATATTTCAAATATTTCTGGTACCGATAACGTCGCCAGTATGGTTTCATTTGAAGCAGCCAAGCCAAAAAAGACTGAATATCGCATGTTCAAAATACAGAGTGTTGAAGGCGAGCCCAATGACTTTGCTTCTATGAAAGAAGCTGTTGGAAGGCGCTATGCCAGGCTGCTTCGTGAGCAAAAGCCATTTCCGGATTTGATTATTATTGATGGCGGCAAAGGGCAATTAGGAGCTGCTATGGAGGCACTTTGTGACCTTAATTTAGGCGAACTAAAGGCGGGCGACCACGAATTTTCTATTGTAGGTTTGGCGAAGAAGCAAGAAGAAATTTACTTTCCCAATCGCTCAATGCCGGTCTATATACCAAGACGCTCTGAGGCCCTGCACTTGTTGCAGGCTGTGCGTGATGAGGCCCACCGCTTTGCTGTTACTTTCCACCGCAAGTTGCGGGCCAAGCGTGTCATCGCCTCTCAATTAGATGTCTTAAAAGGCCTTGGGGCAAAACGGCGCAAGAAACTAATTGATCATTTTGGTTCGTTTGAGCAAATCAAGACCGCTACTTTGGAAGAAATAGAAGCCTGTGAAGGTATCCCTAAAAAGCTAGCTCTTGAGCTATTTACTTTCATGCAAGACTTGAAGAATAAGCCCAAGGCTAAGTCGCTATTGACCGGGATGGAGCCTGTCACTGAAGGGGATGGAGAGTCAATTAAATCAGTAAAATCGGTTAAAGGTGCTTCTGCTAAAAGAGATTCGCTGCTAATGGTTGCTGAAGATGCTGGAAAATATGACGACAAATATGATGATGGCGAAATAAAAGAAGTCTCTATCCTTGATCAAGAAGATGAGCAAGAGTTTTATGCTGAAGATGTTGAAGACGATGAAGAGCGCCTGCCAGAGGCCGATGAAGATGAAGAGCTAGGCTAAGCTAGTTAAAAACGGCTAACTAGCTTAAGGTCTGACTAAAGTCGCTTCAATAAAAGAGCATCAATATTTGTTGGTAAAACCATTTCTTTTGAGAAGCAAATTGAAGCCATGAAACCTTGTCGATTGAAGTGATCTTTTCCTCTACTGTTATATGTGATTTCGTTACCGGCTAAATCGCAGACGAAGCCGCCCATGCTCTCAATAATGGGCTGGGCCGCTGAGATGTCCCATTCTTTTGAATAGTCATAGTTGAAACAAAATAGATTGATCTCGCCCAGCACTAGTGCGGCAAAACCATGGGCAGCTCCGCCACACTGAACTATCTCTGCTGGAACACCAAGGCCTTGGCCAACAGTTTGGTAGTAGCTTTCGACTTCAGGGTTGCTATCTATTTTTCGTTGATAGCCCAGCAAAGTTGTCTGCTGCGTTTTGTCTTTGGGCCACTCTGTCTTGTCTACACCATTTTCTCTAATTATTAAAGTCGAATTTGTCAGGTCGGCAGAGAGAAGCAAGTCTCGATCTGGAATATAGATAATTCCTGCTATTGATTTATAGCTGCCGTTGTCTAGTTGTTTGAGTAGGGCTGCTGATACTCCGCAGAAATGCCTTTGGCCTTGGACAAATTCATCAGTGCCATCTAGAGGATCTATCTGCCAGAGCAACTTCGCTGTACTTGGCTCAGTCGTTAGCTCTTCTTCTGAGTATGATTGCGGAAGAGTTTGGCGGGCGGCAGTCAGTATGATTTTGCTGAGTCGCAAATCGACAGCTGTGACAAGCTCAGAGTAATTTTCAGTATGAATTTTTAGTTTGTGCTCGCCGCTACTGGCTTTGGCATTATTCTCTTCTGTGGGCTTGTGCCAAAGCTCTTGGGCGCAGGCGCTAACAATTACTTGTTGCATGCGCTCGATTTCTTCGGCTAAGTTTATCGCTATATTTTCTGCTAAATCTCTGTTTATAGTCATGTTAGCTTTTCAATATTGCCTAGGTAGTCTGGCCTAACTTTTGCTCAGTCCTCATCGCTAGCGGCAAGCACTGCTATGTGCCGCTTGTCTGGGCGCACGCAGACAATTCCAAAATCCCAAGCGACGTTGTAGAACCATTTAGCTGTTGACTCAATTGAGCACCAGTCGCTCTGGCTCACTGCATCACATACCTCATCAAACGAGGCCGTTTCGGCGACACCAACTAGTGAGGCCAATGATTTCCAGGCGGCCAGTCTTCCATAAGCGCCATCCACGCCAGACGGATAGGCACCACCGTGAGAAGCCGCTGAAAACAAGATGGCAAATACATGGTCAGTCGTTACTAAGTCTACCCTGACGTCTTGCGGTGTTGCATTGGCCAAGCATTCTAGTTGAAGGTTCAATAGTTGCTTAGCCGAAACGTCAGCGGCTGAAATAGGAGATGTGGTTTGAAACAATTTCGCTTCAAACTTACCGTTGGAGTGTTCCTCCCATTTGCGCACGCAGCGCGCCGCAGACGCTTGGTCAAACGTCTGCGGCACTGCCTTGAATGATTTTCTGTTTGGATTCTTAGAGGACTGCTTCGCTAGTATCCCATTAACAGAGCTTGATGGCCGGTGAGTTACACTGCCGCTTCCTCGATAACGAGGAAAATCTGCAGACCGTTCAATATCTACCCTATGGAGTGGAAGCCAAGCAAGTGGCTCCTCTCGCTCAGAGAGCGCCGTCCAAAATGTAGTAATTGGTTCAACGTCGTCGTAGCAAGCGCCCCTGGCGACAGATTCTTGAATCAATGGAATTATGATCTTTAAAAATTTGCGGTCTGCGACATGCCTCAAAATGACTTCTTTCGTTATCTCAGGCGGGTGCATTGAAGCAATCATCGAGGCCCGGCGTAATACGCCTCGTTGGGCTTCGAGTGTCAGTTCTATTGCTGTATCGATCTCATCGAGGTCGTTGGATTCGCAAAGCACTTCGATAATGTCAGAGCTTTCTGAATTGCTTGGGTCTGCAGAAACGATTCGCTGCATATTGTAGTTACGTTCCCTTGCTATCTTTTTGACGTCAGTCAACTTTGTCTTTTGCAAAAAGTCGTGGGGCAATAGAGGTAGCCTCTTTGGTTGTTCATAGTTGACACCCAGCGGTGTGGCGCTGAGTAGTGGCTGCTGGAAAGGGAGGGAGAGTGTGCACACCATCAGGAACGTTTGCCCTGAGATACGCGTTAATATTCGAGGCTTGTTAAACAGTTTCTGAAACTGACTTAAATGAATTCCTGGTATTTGCAAAGAATAGCCGGGAAAGTTATTCTTGTGCGCTTGTGTCAGCTGAGGCCAACTAGCGGGCCATAAAACCGGTTTACCACCAGTGCTTTCCAATAGCGAGACATCGAAGTGTTCCGGAAACCATGGATGTGCATCCTTCGGGACAAAGTTATGCATCTCGTACCAGGCGCCAATAGCGCTTTGCGGCACATCAATGCTACCCCATAGCAGGCTTTTAGACTCTTCTGAAGGCGCCGCTATCGTGTATGAAGCGAACTTTCCAGTTCCCGTTTTATTCGCTAAAACTGGACCATCCATGGCAACATGGCGCATGCGCTTTCCATCGCTAAATACAATGAGACTCTTAGACATAAAGTCGAACTTGTAGTTTTCAATGTTGATTTTTAGTTCGGGTAGGCCTGTCAGTATTTTTTCGAAAGACTGCCAGGTTTCGTCATCAACTGTGCCAGTAACGAAGCCTGTATGTTGACTATTACGTCCTTGGTAGATCACGGTTCTGTTCGAATAAAGAACAAAACGAATGGGAGTGCCTCTAAGATTTGCGGGCGAGGCATACTCCACTAGAGCCAAGATTGGCTTTGGTTCGGCTAAGGTCTGATGTTGAGAGTTTGGTTCTGAACTTTGCACTACTGTACCCAAGAGCCAGACGGCTATAAGTGAAATAAGAAAAAGAGAGTCGGCTAAACGTGATCATCTTGTTTATTCTGTCCGGTTCAAACCATTTAAGCAAGCGGGTGGCTGAAAACATTTGCTTGCCTTACTCATTTCAGTGTTAGTGTCGGGACAATCGTTTATGATCGACTCATAGATTCGTTTTTCTGGAGGTTGTCTTGTCATCAGGTGTTGGTCTAGCGCTTGTACCGAGTGAGAAAGATTGCCAAGCTATTTGTGCTCTGCTTGCCGAGAGCGAAAGTATCGGAATCGATTTCGCTTTCGCTTTGAACACCTCGAACTCTATTGCCCATTTGAGTTTAATGCAAGCTACTTTTGAGGATGCACAAACTGCCGTCGACTTGCTGCAATCAGTAAATATTCTGACTGATACTTATTCAACTCTTGGTCCGATTATTGGACCAGCTCCTGCGCAAGCCCTTTGCCACTTCCTTCGACAGCCCATAGCAATCACCGACATCAGTGTCTGGGCCTCTAAAATTGTTTTCCTCAACTTTGTTCTTGGGGCCGAGTTAAAGCAGCTGCATTGCGACGTAGCCAACCACTGGCTGCCAAAGGCATTAAGGGCGTCGGCGGATCCGCAGAGCTTCGTAGGCATCAGCGATGGCCAGATGCAGAGCATATCTAACACCGGCTATCCCTTTAGCTACGACGAATATTTGCCTCATATCACCTTGGGTCATCTCAAAAATCCCCATGATTCTGCAGCAGAAAATAGACAAATTAATGAGCTGGATAAGCTCAATGAACTACTCGAAACTCGATTGCCACCAGCTATCCGTTTTGAGAAGCTGGTAGCTTTTGCTGTGGAACCCCTTGGACTTTGTCGCCAGATTATTCGGGAATGGAAAATATAGGCGCTGCGTTCGTTCATTTTGCACTTTCTAGTTTCGGTCGCTACGAAGCCGGGCAGACAGTTAGAAGCAATGCTCATATCAGGCAGCCCAGAATTACCGCCCAGAAAGAGAACGTGCTGATTGTCTTTAATAGCAGTCGAAAACCTCACTAAGACTTATCGCCAGGGCAAAGTAAAGGCTGTCGACCAAGCCTGCTTTGACGTTCAGGAAGGCGAAGTATTTGGCCTGATTGGCCCAAACGGGGCTGGCAAAACCACTATATTTGGTTGCTTGTTGGCTCTCACTCAGCCCTCGGCTGGTTTAATCAAAATCGATGGTATGTCGCCATTTGCTCTTGATGTCAAACAACAAATTGGCTTTCTTCCAGAGCGTCCTTGCTATAACCGCTGGATGTCAGTGAAGCAATTTCTGGCCTATCATCATTGGCTTGCTGGCCGGCCTAGTGTGGAGCGTGAGTCTGAGATCAAGCGGGTCTTAGCTCTAGTTGAGCTTGACGTTGATATTAATCGGCGCAAGGTCAAGGAGATGTCTCGCGGAATGCTTCAGCGCCTTGGTATCGCCCAGGCTTTGATAGGCCATCCTCGTATATTTTTCTTGGATGAGCCGACATCAGGCATGGACCCTCTGGGTTTTATCTTGATTCGCAAACTACTTTTGAAGTGCAAAGAAGAGGGCATGACCATCGTGCTTAATTCTCATCACTTAAATGAGGTTGAAAAAGTTTGTGACCGTATAGCCTTTATTCGCAAAGGCAAAATTGAAGAAGTGGCCAATGTTGCTGCTCTCTCTCATGTGCGTCAAATTCTCATAGTTAGCTGGTTGGCTTGCGACACAGATAGTGCACCAGCATTAGCCGCAGCAGCGCAGAGTAGCGGTTGTACCTTGATTGAAGTGACTGGCGAGACTGCAAAATTTACTGTCTCTGGTAACGACAAAGCTGCCGATATTATTGCCAGTTTGACTAGTAGTGGCTTGCGAGTTTATAAGTCTAATTTTGAAAAGCGGGAGTTGGTGGAGCTGTTCTTAAGTGCTCCAGAACAAGCGTCTAAAGAAACTCTAGGTCAAGATTTCGAGCAAGATCAAAACTCCGAAAATGCACTTGATGAAAGTGGAGGTTCTAAACTTCCAAATGAATAGAACACTTTTCAGTCCAGCTGTTTTTGCTTATACGCTTTATGTCAAATTCGCTAATCCGCGCTATTGGATAATTCCTGTGCTATTGATGGGATTGCCAACTTTTGCTCTGATCATTCCGTTTTCATTCCCCCATCCGCCTTTGACTGATGAGATTCAAAAGCTCATTGCCGGAGGGATTCTCCACTATTTCTTGCAGCCGATTGTTTACCTGCTTCTTGCCTACTTATTTATCAGTGATGGCCCTGCGGGAGGTAAGCTCGTCGCTGAGGCCGACTCATTGTCTTTGCTTTTTACAAGGCCAATGACGCGCTTTTGTTATGTCTTGACCCGCTATCTCGCTGCTGTGGCCGGTACAAGTATGCTTTTATCTTTATCACTCTTAGTTGTCTACCTTGTTGCTCTATGTTATGGCGTCACGGCAATTGATATCGGCCCTCTTGCTCTGGCATCAATTATTTTGAACGCTGCTAGCTGGTGCTCGCTTGTGATTTTTATGCACAGTGCATCACCTCTAATAGCCTTCTCTACAGTGTTTATTTTGTTTGGTTGCGCCGGTGTTGGTAATGTATATTCTCAAGCCCAGCAGTCTACCAATGCTTTTCTTGAGTTGCTAAAGACGATCTGTTTGTTTATTGATGAGTGGTTTGGAGACTTCTTGCCATCGGCGATTGATTTGGTCGCCATGACTGCAGCTTCTGCTTTTGATACTTACGAGTTTGCTATTTTTATCTCCAACATTGCTTTCTTTTTACTAATTGCTGCCTTTGCCTTGTCTTGCCGGGAGTTTTCGTATGGCTCAGACTAAAGAGACCCAAGGGGCAAAAGGTCTAAAGGGTCCCATCAATACACTGACTATTCCTGTCTGGTTTATCATTCTTGTCAGTTGGTTATTGTGTTTTCGTGTCTATGCGAAATTGACACAGAGCACCGCGCCGAGTGATAAGTGTGTGGCTTGGATCACACCAGTGCAATTAGAGCAGCTTGCACAAAAGCCAGGCGGTATCAAGAAAGGCCTGGTGTTGTATGAGTTTACTGCCGACTGGTGCCCCCCTTGTAAAAAGAGGGAGCGCACAGTATTTAGGGCACCAACAGTGATAGCAGAGATTAACGACAATTTTGTGCCGGTGCGCGTAGACCTGACTAACGAAGCTCTCAGTTCTATACCGGCTACTAAGAGCCTGACTGAACGATTTTCTGTTAGCTCTATACCGCGCTGTATCATTTCGCTAGCGTCCGGCGAAAAGGTTGATGACGATCGTTATCTCTATGGCGACAAGTTTTCTGAATTTATCACGCACTCTAAGAAAAAGGCCAATACGGTTAGAGCTAAAGTCGCTCTGTCAAAAGGTAATTATGATTTAGCTATAGCTGGCTTGAGCCCAGAACTTCTGCAGGGCAATACTGGCGTAGAGAGATATAATTCTTCTGATTATTTGATGTGTCATCACTTGCTGCTTGCCTGCAAGCGCCAAGCAGAAGTAGAGCCGATGATGCAAAAAACATTTGATAGAAGCTCTAAGTACAGTTCAATGTCGTCTGAAAAAGAACCACTTTTGTGGCTTAAGCAACTAAATAAGTATTTGCGCGATGAGATCAGCGACGAACAGCTATTGAAATCAACAACCTACGAATACGACAAAGCAACCTACAATCTGGCTATCGGTCTTAAGCAATTGCGTTTGGGAGATAAAAGCAAGGCTCTCAAAGCGCTGCATCAAGCCTCTGTATTGAGTGCTAAAAACTATCGCAGTGATGGCTTGTCGGAGTTGTTGGTTGATGAGCTAGAAAAATAAAATAGTTGTATATGCAACTATTTTCAAAAACAGACCTGCCAGCAAACTTTCATTGCCCTTGAACAGGGTAGCCCAGTTCGATTGCCCGCTTTTCGTCGGCCGCCGATTGACTGTCGTTGCCTTGTATTTTGTGCAGGAGAGCCCGGTGGTAGTAGGCTTCGGCGTATTCTTCTTTGTTTTGAATCGAACTGTTGAAGTCTTTCATGGCCGGCTCATATTGCTTCAAAGCTAGATAAATAGTGCCCCTTGTGTCGTAGGCTTCGGCCATATCGGGAGAGAGCTCTATGGCCTTGTTTACGTCTACCATGGCGGCATCAAGCTTGCCCGCTTGTGCCATCATCCAAGCGCGGTTGTTGAAGGCCGGTGCGTAGTTCTTATCTGAGATCACAGCCTCGTCTAAGTCGCTGATTGCCTTGCTACGCTCGCCAATTAGAGCTAGGCAGGTGCCCCTTTGGTTTAAAAGAGCAGCGAGCTTGCGACTTTGGCTAGCAGCCATGGCACGCTCAAACATTTCACGTTTTTGCGGGGATAGTTTGCTCTGAGTCTGGTCTAGATTAAGTTTGGGTAGGCCAGCTGAGTGATCTTGTATCTGACTGATGCGCTCATTGAGGAGGCTGACGTTGCTCATGGCCTGCATCTTCTCAGCGGTAGTAGTGCGTACTATAAATAGGTTAGCGCTTGGCATTCCGGCACTCTTGGCGCCCTCTTCTGCCGAGGGGTCAGAGACCATCGACGGCAGTTTGCCGAGAGCTGACTGGCCGCCTAGAGAAGAAATGGCGACAGCTGCGGCAGCACTGCTGGCTACCTGCCCAAGGCGTATGCCTATCTGTCTCATCAAAACCTCCCACTCATAACTTCTATATATGAAGAGTCTAATTATGAAGCTTACAGGGCTTTGAGCAATATTAGGAGGGAAAAAACAAGAATTTCATCTCGTGCTACTTTTCGATTCTCTTGACTTGTGGAATGATGGATACATAGGTTGATAGAGATATAGATTGATAGAGTTGTTTGCTGGCTGGCGCTGGTTTTTATGAGACTTAGATTTTGATTAGACTCATATTTGCTTTGAGTTAGATTTTGCTTTGAGTTGGATTAGTCTTAGATAGGTTTACTCTTAGATAGGTTTACTCGGTCGCACATCAGGATAGGGGCGCTTACGGAACTAACATCCCGTGGGCGCTTTTATTCTTTGGACCTGCTAGAAGTACTCAGTTTTTAGAAGTACTCAGTTGATGTTGGTTCTGAGGTGCTGATAATGCCAATATGATGGTAATATCTTGTCATTCCAAACCATAGAGATAGCCATGGGCCTTTCATTCAAGAATTTTCACGCCAAGCATTATCTGCGTAAGAATTTTAAGCACATCGTAGTCTGGACTATGATCCTGCTGTTCCTTGGAACACTTGTGCCATCTACCTTCTTTATGTTTATGGGCAATTAAGCATCAAAAACATGTTAGCTCAGAAGAATCGACCGCCCCTGGCCGAGCGTATGCGCCCCAGGGAACTAGACGAATATTACGGTCAGGAAAAACTGCTAGCCGAAGGCGGCGTGCTGCGCACAATGCTGTCTGGCAATACTTTAAGCTCATTTATTCTCTGGGGACCGCCCGGTGTGGGCAAAACGACCCTGGCGCGCATAATTGCCCGCGAGACCGATAGCAAATGGATAGCCTTTTCGGCTGTGGCCTCTGGCATGAAGGAAATTAAGGGTGTTATGGCTGAAGCCGAGGCCTTTATGAACCTTGAAGGCCGCCGAACAATTATGTTTGTAGATGAAATTCATCGTTTTAACAAAGCACAGCAAGATGCTTTTTTGCCCTATGTTGAAACTGGAGTGATTTGCTTAGTTGGTGCCACCACTGAAAACCCATCGTTTGAAATTAACTCGGCTTTACTCTCAAGGCTGAAAGTTTTTGTCATGGATGAGCTTGATTTGCCTGCTCTTTTGAAAATTATGCAGACTGCATTGATTGATAAAGAGAGAGGTTTAGGAGAGCTGGAGTTAACCGCTTCTGACGACACTCTCAAACTGATTGCCGCCTATTCATCGGGCGATGCTCGCACTGCTCTCAACTCGCTTGAAATGGCCGCTAACCTAGCTTTCAAGCGTGGACAGAAAGTGATTAGCGAAAAAGAAATTCGCTCTGCAGTGCAGCAGGCTGTACTCAAATATGATAAAGACGGAGAAAATCATTTCAATCTGATTTCGGCTCTACACAAGTCAATTCGCAATTCTGACGTGAACGCCAGTATTTACTGGTTAGCGCGCATGATGGAAGCTGGTGAGGAGCCAATGTATGTAGCACGGCGTTTGGTGCGCTTCGCATCCGAAGATATTGGCTTGGCTGCTCCGCAAGCTTTGACGCAGGCTGTGGCGGCCATGCAGGCTGTGGAATTTATTGGGGTGCCGGAGGGGAAATTGGCTCTGGCTCAATGTGTCGCGTATATGGCCTTGGCGCCAAAATCAAATTCTCTTTACAAGGCTTACAACGAAGCAGCGCAGGATGCACTAAATACGGTGCAACATCCTGTTCCTCTGCACTTGCGCAATGCGCCAACGAAGTTGATGAAAGAAATTGGTTACTCTAAGGGCTATCAGTACGCCCATGATTTCGCCGGCGGTAAAGCCGATGCTATGCAGTGCCTACCAAATGAGCTAGCTGGACGCAAATACTATCAACCAAGCGAACGGGGCTTTGAGGGCAAGATTCGCAAAGCTGCAGGCAAAGAGGTCGTTGAAGGCTAAGAAGGAGAAATTGACTAGCAATTTCTCCTTCTATTTGATTTGTGCTCAGGCACTTTGATTTGTTCCGAAGCGCTGTTTGCTAGCCTGGTCGCTCTTAGGCTTTCTTGAGGAAGCTTTTAGGAACGAAACTGTGCCACCATTTGCGGGCTTTTATCTCGGCCAATTCTGCTCTTGTGTTATTGAGGATGCTCGACAAGCGAGTATTCTCGTCTTCGCAAGTAACAAGAATGTCTTCTAAGTAGTCGCGTTCTACTTTGATTTTAGCCAGAGCGTCCATCAAATAACGACGTTCTTTAACGGCAGCTTCTTTTTCGTATTCAACTACCTTAAGCACGCGCACTTGTTCTTCTAGAACGGGAATTCTTTGGATAGCCCAGAATTGGCTAACCATAATTTGTTTTACCGCTGCATTCTCTTCAGTAAGTTCTTGCATCTTTGAAAGCAGAGCGATAACTCTTCTTTGCAAATAGGCAACTTCATCCTGGCTCTTCGTAACAACGCGCTGCTCTCTGTATTTCTGAACAACGTCAAGAACCTGATGACGAACGCGCCTGTCTCTTGCTTGGCGCACTCTTTCATCTTGAGGATCTGACACCGTCTCTGATGCCCATTTGAAGATGTGTTCTAGGCCGTCAACGGCAACAGCATCCTCATGTTCACCCTGATTTGGCGAGAAATCTAAATTATCGGCAGTATTTTTTTTATGAATGCTCACACTTATACCCCTTTCTTAAAACCTACTATACCGATAAACCGTGATTTTGTAAAAGTAAATTTGCCATTGCCAATGGTGCAGGCACCACTTACCTCTTGAAAGCACCGCTAATGGTGTAGTGGTGGTGACTTTCGCTGATACTGTCAGTGGTGACATAAGTTAAACGAGGTGCTCTTTGCCTGGTTTGAGCTTGCTATTTGCTAGGAGCGTTTGATTAATTTCCGTTGATCGCTTTGATTAATTTCTGGCGAAATTGCTTATATAAGGATTTGACTGTTTTATCGGACGCAATTCTGGCTGGCGGCCAAGGAATTTGATTGACCTGACTTGACCTGGCTTGACCGGACTTAAGCGGACTTGAATTGAGCCCCCCGCCCAACTACTTATATAGGCAGTTGCTCGGCGTAAATAGAGCAACCAGGACAGCAGCCAGGATAGTAACCAGGACAGCAGCCAGGATAGTAACCAGGACAGCAGCCAGGATAGCAACCAGGACAGCAACCAAGACGACAGCCAGGTCCACAGGGACTGCGTCAAAGGCGGAAGCAAATAGACCATTGGGGCTCCTAAAAGTTTGTCAAAAATAATTTTTCTGGCTGTATTGCTTAGTAGGCTGGCTTTTCGGGCTTTCGAGCCGAGAAATGAGGCCGAAATAGTGGGAGAAACCGGGGGGTAGTACGTAATTACGCGCAAGACAAGTGCCTGCCGAATCTATAAGGTAGTGATAAGCCAATTAGAAGGCGACCCGGAGATAAGTTCGTGAACAACCAATCGGCACAGAAAATAGCAAAAGCAATTTCAACCGCTCTTATGGCTGGCGCACTTTTCTCTTGCCCACTGTTTACTGGTGCAGCTTTCGCCTATGGCGAATCTGACATGATCAACACTCTAAGATCACCGCTCATCTACGGCGCACCTAACAGCCCAGCCTGGGTGCCAGCCCAAGAGGGAGCCCCACCACCATGTGGTGACGGTTTCAATCCTCCAGCAGTCACCCCTGGTGATTGCAGCACTCCCTTCAGCCCACCAACTGATGTTTTTGTTCCACTCACAATGGGTGGCGACAAAGACGAAGTAAATGCTTGGGCTATGCCTTACCTTACTCCACCGCCCTCGACCCTAGGCTCTGACTTCCGCTCCATTAATGGTTCTAGTGGTGGCTACGGTCTAAGAGCTCCGGCGGCACTAGTGAATATCTGTCCTCAAGGTGGAATGGTTGGAGACGCTCCAATTAGAAGATGGGAAGGGCAACGTTCATACGATTTTGGTAAACCCAACAATGTTAGACCCAACAGTTCAGTAATGAACGACTTCGGTCAAAGACTCTCTGAAAAGCCTGACCTTAAGATGTGTCCGCAATACTCGCAAGACGGACCAAGGCAAAGAGGAGAATATCGAGGTCAGACCACCCAGGACCTACACGGCAACCGAACACTCTTTAGAGACAATCAACGCTCACAACTGACCATCGCTCCGTATTAATGCTCCCGCGAACAACAGCTTTTCAGTCCTTCAATCTTCAGTCCTTCAATCTATTCTTTATAAAGGCTTCAGGAGGCCAGACAATGTTTAACCGTAAGTTCATCCCAGCTGTGATTATGTCAATCACTTTAGGCGCCCTCACTGCGTCAGCCTCCTATGCGCAACGCTCTGGCCCATTCCCAGGCAGTCCGCCTCAAGGCACGCCTGCACCATTTAGCCCAGTGACTACATTGCGCACACCATTGATTCAAGGGCAGCCAACTGGCGCTCCATTCCAAGCTCCAATCGAAGGCGCTCCACCTGCAATTGGTGATGGCCCTACACCTGTCGGTGTTCACCCCGGTATGCTCTCATCTCCTGAGCTAATGCCGTGGGTTCCAGCCATTCCTGCTAACCAAATCGACAATAATTATTCTGGTATCCCTCTGGGCATCAACCCCGCCATCGTCTCCCCTCCTGGAGTACTTGGACCATCGCTGACCGGCGTCGTGCCAGCGCCTCCATCGACTCCTGGTGCTGACCCCGGCTCGTTGACTGCACCTATGGGATCTATTAACGCTGCTCAGCAAGTCAATATCATTCCAACTGGCGGATTCGCCGGTACTGGTGGCTACAACACCAGCATTCCAACCCAACGTCGCGGTGGACAAGAAACCCACCAGTGGGGATATCGCGGTCGTAACTCCATGATCGGTGGAGTCGGCGGTGACGGCTCACAAGACAACGTTGAGCGCATGGGACCATGGGCTGGTTGGGGCGCTGTCACTGGCGTACCTACAGGCAACGGCTTGAGATCAAGTTCTATCGACCTGGGTGGCGGTCAACGCTTCCAAGCTGGTGGAGCAATCATCCCAACTGGTTCGACTATCCAAGACTTCGGTCTGTCCAACACCAGAGACAACCCAATCGGCGCTCTGCAGTCTAACCAGTCGTATGAATTCGGCCAAGGTATGAGACGCATTCCAATCTACAGCCACAAAACTACTGACTTCGGCTTGCCCTACACCCAGTTCTCACCAGGCAACATCACTGCTCAGAAATACGGCCAACGCTTGCTTCCAACTGGAGTAATCACCAACTTCTAAAACAAATCCAGATCTGAAAATCTGGCTGCGTTACACCTGCAAGTCTTGAAACGCCCATGGTAAAGGGCTTGCAGGTGAAAATTAGATAAAACCCTTCGGGGGGATTGTCCCATGCTTATGGGAATCCCCCCGATTCCTTTCTGGTTGTGTGTTTCGTAGTATGTATCTACAAAGCAGTTCACCTAGGCAACTGGCACCCATCGGAAAACGGACCAAAGAATCATGAGAAACGCCCCTAACAACAGAATCGCCAAAATGGCACTGAACGTGGCCCTTGTCTCTTGCCTATTCGGTCAGACCGTATCTCTACCGGCGATGGCACAGTACAGCCTACAGGCTGAAACAGATTCATTCCTTCCACCAGAAGTAGTGCCTCTAGACCCAGCCGTGGCCCAGAAGATGTCGCAAGCCCAAGCCCAAGCTCGTCAAGACAGTGCAAACAATGCCAATTCATACGGTCAGAACTCAGCAATGAGTGGTAACCCAGCTGGCGCTAATGATGCTGGCATGAACAATTCTGGCATGAACAATTTCAACAATCAGAATAATTCACAGCAAGCTCGTCAAGACATGATGAATAACATGATGAGCCAAGGTGGCATGAATCAAGGACAACCTAATTTTTCGCAATCGAGTATGGGCGGGCAAGAAGTCCCCGGTAACACTGGAACATCTGATTGGATTATGCCTGGTCAAGATCAAAACGCACCAATGACCGCATATGGCAATGTAAGCCAAACCCAAACTCTCTCGGCACCTCCTTCGAACCCTATTGTTAGACGCACCACTCGTCGTGCTGGCATGGGTACAGCCATGAGCGCCCTCGCTGGTTTCGGAGCTGGAGCAATGGTCGGCACCATGATTAGACGGCCAAACAGCCTCTATGGCTTAGGCGCTGCTGGTCTGATGATGACTGGCTTCGGTACTCGTAACGCATTTCGCTTCTAAATTTTCTTTTGTTTGGAGACAACGCAATGAAATTCAAAATTATTCTTTCGCTAATGGCTTTTGCAACAACTGCTCTATTCACTCAAACTGCTGCTAATGCCAGCCCTCGATTTGAATTTGAACCAAACGTCTGGAAGAAAGAAAGTGTTGGCCCACGCTCATCGTGGACTCCAGCTCCAGCAGCTCCAACAGTAAGATCGGGATCGACACCAAGTGCATCGTCAATGCTCGGAATTCCTTTAGCCAGTATCAAAAGAGCTCCAGCTCCTGTTCCTGTGCATGCAGCACCAGTAGCTCAGCCAAATATCATGGCTCAATTGATGCCAGCTCAATTCAATAATGCTTTCGGTAAGCCAGCAGCTCAAGCGATGCCTATGACCGCTTCACCAAATGTCATGGCACCAGTTGCTCAAGCTGCTACACCTAAGACCGTGAAGATGGCTTCTGCTCCAAGATCTTTGAACCGCTCACAAAATGGCACAGCTCGTCTGAGAAGGCCATCGTACCCACAATCTCGTGTTGCTCATGCTAGCCCAATTCAAACCTACAACACCGGTTATGTACCTGGCTCAACTGCACCATCAGTATTCGGCGGAAGTTCATCAACATCCACAGCTGTTACCGGTGTTCTTAAGTACAAGCATTAAGGATTGCTCTGAAGCTATCGAACCGGTATTTTTCTTTTGTTGTGAGATGTGGCCATGAGATTCAAGATTCTACTTTCGCTGATTGCTTTTGCTGCTACTGCAGCACTGGCTCAACCCGCTGCTCATGCTGACGGACCGAGATTCATCATGGAATCCAACTATTGGCTTAAAGAGCAATCGGTTCGTCGTAATACATATAACAACCTAGCGCCGGCAGCAGCAACAGTAAGAGCTGGATCTACCCCGAGTGGTTCTTCAGTGCTCGGAATGCCGCTTGCTAGCATACGGAGACCTCCTGCTCAAATGCAGATGGCACCGGTTATGCAACCAAATGTTATGGCTCAGTTCACGCCTCCTGCATTCAATACCGCTTTTGGCAGGCCAGGCGCGTTGCCAATGACCGCCAATCCTAAATTGATGTCCGTGTCTGCTCCATTGGCTCCAGCAAAGACTCACAAAACGGTTTCTGCGCCGAGAATTTTGAGCCATTCACAGAATGGATTCCCGAAAATGGTCAAGAGAACAAGACCATCCAATCCAGCTAATGCTATTGCTCGCTCTAGCCAAATCAAGAATTACAACGCTGGCTTCGAATCTGGACCGACAAACCCTTCAGCTTTTGGTTCTAACATCAACGTAGAACAAAGAGTAGGCGGCAAAGTTATCTCCAAATAGCCTGAAGCATTTCGCCCAGAACATGCATTTCGTTTAGAGCAATCTTTTAAATCCCGTCTTTAGAACAATTTTCAATTCCATTCAAACACTCTTCAACGAACACCCTAGGAGTTCCCAATGAAAAATATCAAAGCAGTGACCCGGAAAATCGCCGCATCGCACTCGTTCAAAGTTGCATCGCGCCTCGGTTTCCTCTTGGCTCCTCAATTAGTTCTCTTGGCCTTCGGTGTTTATGACCAGGCCGCTCACGCACAAGGTTTGGTGGGCGCACCGGTCGACCCACGTTATGGTCAGTCAAACGAAGTAGGCCAATTGGCAGACTACGGCTATGACTGTGCTAGAGATATCTCCCGTGTCGTCACTGCTCTATCCACAGTGCCATCATCGTTAGCCGGTATGAAAATTGCCTTCGGTCAAAGAGATGGCGGTGAATCTGCAATGAACGTCGCTAAAGGTCTCGGCATCGGTTTCGGCGGACCAACTGCAGTGCACTTGCTCGGTACATTCGCTATCAACGACCTCGGTGGTCTGGGCGGCGGTCTCTAATTGCAAAACAGTTCGAGCACCCATCTGTCGTTAGCGAAACCGAATACATATATAGAAGTTCGAAGCCGGGCTTAGCCCGGCTTTGCTTTTGGAAGCAATCTCCCCATACACGCATACACACACTCTCTCTCTCTCTCTTTCGGATACACCCCCTCACACATGCAGGCACACGCCACTTAGTGCGTGCTATCTCAAAGCCACATCCTGTCTGCGTTGTAGAAAGCGCAGCGGCGAAAGTAGCTCTGCAGAACCATTGGCGCAAAAATAGTTTGAATTTGACGAAATTGCCTTTTGTGGCTGAAGAATGCTACAGGGCTGGCGTTTCGGGGCTTTCGTGGTCGGAATGGCGGCTCTTGACTTCGTAAAAGCACCATGAAATACATCGAAAAATGAGCAAAAACTCCGTCTGCCATGGGAATTACCACATATTCAAGGGCGTGGGAAAGTTTTATTGTTACTCCATAAGCCGGACGAAAGCTAGGTCAAAGCTCCAGTCTGACACCCGCTCCAAATACGCTTCCACGATACCCAGAGGTTTCTTACGCCATGAACAAAGTTGCATCCCTCGCTAAAAAAGTTTCCGCATCACACTCCTTCAAAGTTGCAAGCCGCTTGGGATTCCTTTTGGCTCCCCAACTGGTTCTTCTAGCCTTCGGAGTATATGACCAAGCCGCTCACGCACAAGGCCTGGTAGGTGCACCAGTCGACCCACGTTACGGTCAATCAAACGAAGTAGGCCAATTGGCAGACTACGGATATGACTGTGCAAGAGATATTTCCCGCGTCGTTACCGCTCTGTCCACTGTTCCATCCTCGCTAGCCGGCATGAAGATTGCCTTCGGTCAGAGAGATGGTGGTGAATCAGCGATGAACGTAGCTAAAGGTCTAGGCATCGGGTTCGGCGGACCAACCGCAGTTCACTTGCTCGGAACATTCGCTATCAACGACCTCGGTGGTTTGGGCGGCGGTCTTTAATCGAAAGACTCGAAGCTCGAAAATAGGAATCCCGAACAAAACAAGATCTAAGATTAGAGCCAGGCCCAGCCTGGCTCTTTCGTTAGGTGCTGCATTTTTATGCGCTATTTTTTTTGTACTATTTTTTGTACTTTTCGAGCGCATATAAATGTAGTTTCGCAGCATTCAAAAAAACTTTGAAAAATGAACAAATTCTCCGTCTTCCATGGGAATTACCACATATTCAAGGGCGCGGGAAAGCTTTATTGTTGTCCCATAAGCCAGACGAGCGCATCGGACAAATCCGACAGCCAAATAAAGTTTTCAGTCTGACAAACCAACTACCGCAACACGCTACCTGAGGTTTCTTACGCCATGAATACATTTAAATCCTTCGCAAAAAAAGTTTCGCAAACTCACTCCTTCAAAGTAGCTAGCCGTCTGGGATTCCTTCTGGCTCCCCAACTGGTATTGCTCGCTTTCGGAGTATATGACCAAGCCGCTCATGCACAAGGTTTGGTAGGCGCACCAGTCGACCCACGTTATGGACAATCAAACGAAGTAGGCCAATTGGCAGACTACGGATATGACTGTGCAAGAGATATTTCCCGCGTTGTAACCGCTCTATCAACTGTTCCATCGTCACTAGCTGGCATGAAGATTGCCTTCGGTCAGAGAGATGGTGGTGAATCAGCGATGAACGTAGCTAAAGGTCTAGGCATCGGCTTCGGCGGACCAACCGCAGTGCACTTGCTCGGAACATTCGCTATCAACGACCTCGGTGGTTTGGGCGGCGGTCTTTAATCGAAAGATTCGAGAACTCGCGAAAAACTCAACGAGAAACGTAGCGGAAACGCTTCGAGAAACGTAACGAGTTAGAACGAAAATCAAGACGAGTAACTTTGAAAGAGCCAGACTAAGTCTGGCTCTTTTGCTTTGGTGTCAGCGTTGCTAAGCCTTTAGTGTTTGAATAAAAAGGGAAGATTTTTTGGAAAAAATCTTCCCTTTTTGATTTCGCATTGATTAACTAACCCTAGCCAATTTCGGAAACTTCCGAGGACGTGCTGAAAATTCTGAAATTTCATGAAACTCTCTGAAATTTGACACCTATACGCGTCAGGGATGGGGAAGACCGGGGTCCTAGAATGGCTCTAGTGGCTTAAAGTATAGTTTGGAATATCTTTATTGCTTGAATTATGTTCCAGAGAATTCGTATTCTTTGGATTTAGTTTCGCGCGCGCAATTCCATTTTTCTTTTATGCCATAGGCGGTGCGACATGATTTACAGAAATAGGAGCTTTTCGTCGATTTTGGCAACGCCGAAGCTGAAGATTAAGAGAACTCGCAAGGTCGTTGGTTATTTTTCAAATGAGATAGCTACGTTTAGACTAATTAGCTTAGGGCTTCTGGTCGGCCCTGTCGGCTATTGGTGCGTAAGCGCGGCAATAATTTTCGCACCATCATTCGTTGGGTCTTTTATTTCCCATCTTGAAAAGAACGTCAATAAAGTCGCAATGGCTGTCTCTTGTGATAGAGCTTCCAAACGCAGTGAAAAAGACATTTTAAGTGATTACGATTCATCAAATGATTCTGCCAACAGCAAAATTGAGCTTAGGAAATTCAAAAAGGAAAAGCTCAAGGAATATGAGGCTCAGTCGGTAAAGATGGAGTCCTGGACTAATCTTGTTACCGAGCAGGCTGAACAGAATGATGAACCTGTTGCTCAATATATTGAGCCGCAATTGTACCGAGACTTGGACGGCTCTAATGATAGTTGTGCAGAGTTAACAGCTTTTTGGGCAGATGATATCTTTTCCAATTTTTTTGCAAATATTGGCTTGCTTCTAGGGAAGTGGGCTGCAGATTATTTGTTTGATTGGAGAATGGTGAGTATGTTTGCGGCATTGTTTTTACTGCAGTCAAGCCGCAGCGGATTTTGTCGTTCGCTAGGTCGAAAATGGAAATTTACGGCAGCCCGCCGGAGGAGTCTAAGCGTCCTTTTTTGGTCAAATCGGCGAACCTGGCGTCAGTGGAAATCTTGGCATTCTCACTTTTAAAGGCGAGGACTGTAAGTAGCGCGCAATTCCATTTTTTCTTTTTGCCATAGGCGGTGCGACATGATTTATAGAAACATTAGATTCGGTCGCGACTTGGCAAAAGTGAAAAATCATGTTTGCAGTGGACGGCCTAAGGCGACCTATTTAAGCAATGAGAAAGCACTAGTTCGTTTGATGGCGCTGTTTCTATTGCAAATCGGTCTTTTGCAAATCACTGGTATTTTGGGCATGGTCGAATACTCTCTTTATGGCGAGCCAGGATATATATACCGTCAGCTAACTTCAACTGCGCTTAAGGCGCCTGCAGAGCAGAAAGCTGCGGCGGAATTTAAGTATGTTGCCCCACAGCTTTGGACAGATTTTCTATGGTATGACAATTACTGCGAGGAGCTCTGTTCATTCAGTGAAACTGGTACACTCGCGAATTGTTTAGGCAGCAGCGGGCGGATATTGGCTAATACATTCGGTGATTTGTTGAGGGTCGCCTTAGCTATTGGGGGTCTAGTCGTATGTTTAAGCGCATTATTTGTTTTAGACGCAAGCTTTCGCTACTGCTACGGTTTGCCGTTAAAAAATAAGTGTTTGCGAAAAAGGCCCATAGAATCAGGTATCTTCAGCTTTCTTTCCTCCAATCGCCGAACCTGGCGCGGATGGAGAAGAATTTGATTACTTGAGTCTTTGAGTAATCCGGTGCGTCAAGGATGGGGAAGACCGTGCTGTCAAAACCGCCCTTGTGCAGTAGATTAGAGTCGAGGACAGCTCTTGATTTTAAATCGAGTATGCCGTTCCTCTCTTTCTTTTTCAATGGTGGTGGCAGTATGTCTAATCGCGCTAAATTTTTGCTTGCACGCTCTGCCCATCTACCAGCGAATCAGAAGACCAATTCCGGAATACTACTATTTCAATGGGGTGGTGGAGTATTTGTCACTGCGGCGTACTTGTGCGTCATTATTGTCCCCGCTATTTTGCTTTATTCGAGTTTTAGCTACAGAGAAGAAGCGGCTATTTCCCCTGCGCCTGTCATTGAGAGTGTGTTTTCTGTCCCTAAATTTGTCCCTAGCAAAGCCGTTAGGATAAATCTTGTCACTGAACAGGCCGAGCAAAATAGCGAAGCTGTAGCGCAGAATGTCGAGCAGCAGCTTTGGCCAGATTTCGGTGCTTATAATGAGACCTATCAAGGGCTGTCCTCCTTCGGGGGCGAACCCTTTATCAGTGTGCCTGACTGTTGGTCAGTTCTCCAAGTTGCTACCGCCATGTTTGCATGTGCAATTTTCTGTCTACTGCAAATTTCCAAGGTTCAACAATCACTCAGATTTATCCGACGCCGCATAGCTTTCCAATTAGGTTTTACCTCTCGGGGTGGCTCTGCCGCTTTCCGCAACAGACGCAAAGGCCAAATCTCATATCTTACGAAGCACTTTTTTGACCAGCAATTGGTTCGTGTTGCTCTATGTTTAATCATGATTATCCCTGTCGCTGCTATTTTTTGTCTCAGCGAATCTGCTCGCCCAATGCAGTCAGCAATCGATGAAAAGTCACTAGCCTCTACAAATTGGCTTGATTTTAGAATTAACCAATATAAGTACAGCAATTTTGTCGCTGACTGGCAGGCATCACCATATGGCGATGCCTCAGCAGCGGCCCATGTCGCTCGCGTCAATTGGCCCGGAGTCTTCCTTCATGTGGCCACTGTACTCTGGGCGATACTGACTGAGTGGCGCTTAGTTGTGCCGATGGTGCTCATGCTCTTATTCTTCCGCTCCGCCCGCCAAGCCAAAGTGACGGGGCGGCGGTCTAATCTAAAGCAAAATTTGCGACAGCTTATCCAATATTTTTTGCCGGTTGCACAGAGAACAGTTTCTGCAACTAGTCGCTGGGTGCCTGCTATTAGTCGCTCAGGGTCTGGTAAGCAATCTTTGCGGCAAGTGGCCACGCCAGTTTTGCAAATTTCTGGCAAGCAGCAGCGTTTCGCCCAGTGGAAAATCAAATTGAAGCAGCGCGCTCTACATTAAATTGCCCTCGAATTGCTCTCTGATTGCAATTAAGTGGCACATAAATTTCTCAAGATTTTCCCTCTAGGATGGGAAAGACCGTGCTCCCAAAAGCATCTGAGCAAGCTTAAAGTATTGTCAGGAAATTATTTCATTCCTTTTTTCTTTTGTTGGTGGTGAATTATGTTCGACTCTGAGCACATGCGAAATGTTGCTAAAACCCTTAACAGCACATTAAAAGATGGCTGTTTTGCCCGCAGAATGGGAATAACCACACTGACAGGATTTTATATTGGCACTACAGTGTTGCTTAAGAGATACGCTCGCCAGAGTGTATTTGGTCTGAATTACCTTTCTTTCTTCTGCAAGCAGTCAACAGTGGATAACGGAAACACCTTAACTAACCTCAAATATCGCTTTCATAAGCAACTAATCGCGCTGGTAGCAGTTTTCATGCTAGTAGCGCCAATCGCATTTTCAGTTGCGGCTGTGGCCCAAACTTCGGTGCCTTCGCCTGGTGACGACTTTGTCAGCCCTAATGCTGGCGACCCCAGCCAAGGTGCCAGTCAAACTCAGCCAACCGCAGAAAACATTTATGACGCTCCTGGCCAAACCAATTTGGTGACCCAACAGGCCGAGCAAAACACAGAGGCTGTCGCTCAAAACGTCGAGCAACAGTTGTGGCCTGATTTCGGTGCTTATAACGACACCTATCAAGGCTTGAGCGCATTTTGGGGAGATGACATCATCTCTAACTTCTTCGCCAATATTGGTCAGCTGATCGGTAAGTGGCTTAGTGAATTTATCAATGGTTGGGTAGCTGATGCTGTGCAGTTCTTGACTGGCTTCTTGCGCATCTTCGTGCTTAACCCCAACATTGCCGTTAACGGTCTCAGCACTACTCCTGGTGGTCCGGGCGCAGCTGTTGATGACATTTCGCCCTATGTTCGTCAAGGTGCCGACATCATGTACGGCATCGCTGTAGATCTTTTGCTCTTGCTCTTCATTCTTTGTATTTGGAAGTACTGGGCAGATGCTGCCATTCGTGGCAACGGCAACATGATGGGTGCGGTTGGTCGTTTGATCTTCACTGCTGGTCTTCTCCTTGCATGGCCGACTATTTACGCCTTTGAAATTCAGATCACAAATGAAATGATCAAGGCTCTTTACTTCAATTCGGCCGACCAAGTGGCCATGCTCGATGCTGCTATGGCAGCAGCCGTAAAAGGTGGTTTGGTTGCTGGTGCTGGTTTGTTGGCTAATGCTACAGCCCCTGTCGCTGGTCAGGTCTTAGGCGGTATTCTCGCTGGTGGTGCTGGCGGTATTGTTTTAGGAACAGTCGGCACCCTGGTTGCCTTCGTTGGTTTGATTATCTACTTGGTGCTCGGCGGCATTCTTATTGCTGAGCTGATTTACATTCTTGTGCTCAAAGCAATTCAGACTGCTTTGCTCACTGCTCAATATATGTTCGCTCCACTATTCTTGGTCTTCTTCGCTCTGCCTGATACTGAAAACGTTTGCTCTGGCTTTGTGCGCTCATTTGTTGAAGTGAGTTTGTGGACATTCGTTTGGGTTGGCATGCTCAAAATTATGGTGATTGTGGTCTTATCTGACTTCAACCCATGGGGCAAAATTGTCATGGCTGTGGGCGTCTTGCAGCTGATGATTCAGGTGCCATCGTTCTTGGCTCGTGCTCAAATTTCTCCAATGTCAGACTTCGTTTCTGCTGGTTTGATTACCGGTGGATTACTTGCTGGCGGTAAGGCTCTAGGTGGAATGCTCGGCGATCGCGCCAAGCACTTTGCCAATGCCGTTGGTAACTTTGGTTATGCTGGTGCTAAGGGCGCGCCTAAGTCGCAAGGTGTTGAACTGAATGGCTTGGCGAATGATGTGGCCAATCCTGGACTGTTAAAAGATATTCGTAGTGCTCAGGCTACTGGTAAGGTTGACGGACCTGGAGGACCAAAAGGCAACAAGGGTCCGGGAGCTGGCGGACTTGGACCAGATGGTAAACCAATTAAGCCACCAGAAGGTCCTAAGGGTCCTAAAGACGGCAAGGGCACTGGCTTGGGTCCTGACGGTAAGCCATTAAATCCTGCTGATCCTAATGCTGCTAACAAAGGTGCAGACAAGAGTGCTCCTGGTACCGCTGCCAATGTTGTCCCTCCTACTGGCACTAAACCAGTAACTCCTGCAACTGGCGCTACTGATGCTTTGGCTAGTGCTGCCAAGACTGGCGCTGGTGTAGCAGTTGGTGCCGCTGTTGTGGGTGCCGGAATGGCTGCTATGGGTGCGAATACTGGTCTCAATGCAGCTAACAAAGATGCTGCTGCCGCTAATGCTAATGCTGGTACTGGCGAACAAGCTAGCAAAGAGTTGAGTGCAGCTGAGGCTGCCAAGGCTGCTGCCGCTGCAGCTGCTGCTGGTGGTCTTGTTAATGCCGCTGGTAATTTGACAGACAAGAACGGAAAAGAATTGACCGACGCTAAAGGTCAACCTATTAAGGCTGGAGTTACTACTCCACCGGCTGCTGGCGGCAAAGCTGGCGAAGTTGTTAAAGATCAAGCTACTGTCACTGGCAAAGTTGTTGATCCTAAAGCTGATGCTAAAGGCACCGGCGCTGAATTGACTGGCAAAGGTAAAGACCTGACTTCTGGTATCAACCCTGCTGATATAGCCAAGGGTGCAGCCGCTGGTGCTGCTGCTGGAGCCGCTTTGAAGGCTGCTGGAGACGAAGTTGAAGTAACTGGCACAGGTGATGAAGCTGGGAAGGCCGTGGCCTCATCTGTGGTGCCTGGTCTGAAGATGGCCGGTAGTGGCACCCCTGGTGCACCTGGCTCTAACCTCAATGCCGATGGTTCAGTTAAGACTACTGTTGATGCTGGTAAGGGTGTTGGTGGTGCAGCTAAGCCCCTTGACGGTGCTAAAGGTGACACCAATGTCGTGCCTAAACCTGGTTCGAATCCTGTCACTGCAGCTGGTGATAAGTCGGTTGTTCCTCCAATTAACTCCTCTCAATTAGCTACAGTTACTGGCAGCGTAGCCACTGGTAAGGGCACTGACCCAACCACAGCTATGGTCGCTGGCGAAGAAACTCTCAACCCTGCCGACCCAGGTGCGCCAGTGGTCGCTAGTGCCAAAGAAGGCACATTCACTAATAAGCCAAATACAGCCGCTACATTAGCAGCTGCGGCTGCTGGTGGAACTGCAGCTGTAGTTGCTGCCAATGCCATGAAAACCCCCGGTGTCACACCACCAGGTCAAGTAACCACTGATGTTAATGGTAAGGTTGTTGGAACTTCTGGTAATACTGCTGGAAATCCGACGGGCAATGTACCCGCTGCTAATCTCACGGGCCAGAGTGGTGTTGTGCCGACAGGCGTTCAGCCAACTCCTGGAATGACGCCAGCTGGTACTTCTACTGTTACTGGTGAGGAAATCATCAATGCCGATCCAGCGGCCCAAGCTCTGGCTGCTGGCAAAGACGGAACAGCAACACTCAAACCTGGTGGCAATCCGATAGTAAATGCAGCTACTACGGCAGCTGCCACTGCTGCTGGTGTGGTTGCTGGTCAAGGAATTAAGACTCAGACCGGTGCTCCGACTCCGCCAGCAGCAACAACTACTACTGACGTTACCGGTCGGGTGGTTGCAGGCGGAGCGACGACTAATGCCACCCAGCCCGGTGTTGTTAATCCTAGTTTGACCAATACAAGCGGTATAGTTCCGCCTATGTCTAGTTCTGGAGTCACTCCGGCTGGCACTTCTAACGTTACTGGTGAGGAGATCATCAATGCTGACCCAGCCCAAGCGCTGGCTGCTGGCAAAGAAGGAACAGCAACACTTAAGCCTGGTGCTGGCAATCCCCTAGTAAATGCAGCTACTACTGCAGCTGCCACTGCTGCTGGTGTGGTTGCTGGTCAAGGAATTAAGACTCAGAGCGGTGCTCCAACACCGCCGACTGCTACAACAGACGTAAATGGTCGGGTGGTTTCAAGCGGAGCGACAGCTAATACCGCACAACCCGGTGCCGTTAATCCTAATATGCAGAATATAACGCCAACTAGCGGTATCGTTCCGCCTATGGTTAATGCTAATACTGGCGCTAACCCACTCGTCAATGCTGAGTTGGTTGAAGAGGCTGCTGTTGCAGGTGCTGCTGGAGCTGCAACCCTCGGTGCAGTTAGACCTACAGGCACAGTCAATCCTAGTGCTAATACAGGCAAAGTTGATGGTGTCAATGCCACTGGCACAGTGACCGGTCGAGTTATTCCTCCAGTATCAGGTCAGCCTGCCGCTACAGCTAATACTGGTACAGTCAATGTCACTCCTGGTGCTAACAGAGGTGTCACTCCTCCTGTTGCCAACCCCACGCAATTTACAACCACAGCTGGTGGTAATGGTGGCGCTCCTCCTGTTAATGGCGCACAAACGGCTAGCTTTGCTGGCGGTGATGGTGGCGACGGTGATGATGGCGGTGGCGGTAATAGTGGTGGTACACCTCAGGGTGGTCCTGCTGCTCAGCCAACTCAACCTGGCGCTGCCGGTCAGAAAGCCTCGATGTTCGATGGTTATATGCAAGCTGGTTACAGACACGTCCCTTACCGGGTTGCTGCTGCTGCTATCAGATTGGCTCAAGGTGCAACTCTTGGTGTTTCCCGTAGTGGCAAGCCAGAGAACGTCTATGATAACCAAGGCCACTTGATGCACATCCGTACTGGTGAAGGCGCTTCTGATGAGCAGAAGGGTATGCAAATTATGGCCGGTGCTTACGGCGAATTGATGAGTACAGATGCTGAAGCTTATGACGCCGCCCGTCAATCATCTATTGATGCCGGTGAGCACAAACCAAAAGGCATGGCTCAGAGAGCTGCTGCTGGTATCTTGGCCTACAACGGTAGTTCCTGGACACAGACTGCTGCAGCCAAGCAGAGCTTCGCTCGTTCGATGGCTAAGCATGCTGCTCTTGGTTCACAAGCCTACATCAATGGTGAAGAAGGTAACGCTTACACTGAGCACTTGGTCAACAGATACGGCCCGATGAGCGAAGACCAACAAGCTTGGGCTGCTCACATGATGACCAGCACTGATTCACCTGAATCAGGATGGAGCTGGAGAATGGGTCCTGCTACTGAAGCTCTGATCCAAAGCGGTCTGCCGATCACTCCTTGTAACAGAGCCGTTGCTGCTAACCAGAGCGTTCTCAAGGCCCAGCCCTGGTTGCGTGGTGCCACTATTCGTGGTGGCGGTGAGTATATGCAAGCTCGTGCTGCCGCTGAAATTCCAGAAGGTACAAATGGCCTAGTGCAAGATGCTTGGTACGGTAACCGTGCTCAAGCCATGCCTGCCGAAGTTGTGCAGACTTTGGGTGCCTTGGCCCAAGCTGGCATCTCTGACGAGAACGGTGTATCGGTCTGTCGTGACTTCAACACTGTTGACCAAGTTGCTTCTATGGTTGGCGCTAACGCTAGACCAGAAGACTATGTCGGCGCCTACAATTCGTTGAGAGGCGGTAACGTTGTCATGGCCAACTTGCAGCGCAACTTCGGTGGCGGCGGCGGTGGTGGTGGTGGCGGCAACATGAATCTCGGCGGCGTCAACATCGGCGGTGGCAGCTCAAATGCTGGGTCTGGTGGCAACGTCGCACCTCCAGTACTTGGCGGCGTCACTATGTCTGGTGGCAACTCGGGAGGATATAGTGGCGGTGGAACTGCTGACGTTGACCTCTTCCTTGACGGTCCATCGGCAAGCGCTGGCAGCATCAATCCTAATGCTATTCCTTTACCTACCAATCTACCAACCATGCAAGGCGGACCGATTACGGTTAACTCCCGTATTCAACCTCCAAGCAATCAAGCTGGCAGCAATCTCGGTAATCTGGGCTCTGTTAAATTGCCTGGTGGCTCGGTTGGCTCATCTGCTGGTCAAATTCAAATTGGTCGCGTTGATGGTGGCAATAGTGGTGGCAGCGGTAGCTTGCCTTCTGAAAATGTCTCTATCGATGTTGAACAATCGGTCTCTGGTCAAGTGCTTGACTCTGGTGGCCTGCAGCAATCTGCTGTCGCCAGCGCTGTCAGTCAGTTTGGTGGTTCGCAGAATTTGGTTAAACAAGTTGTTGCCGATCTAAGAGCCAATGGCATGGACTGGAAGCAAATTTATGACCCATCGAAGGATGAATCTGACCCTGGTAAGTATCAGATGTTAGAAACTGCTGTGCAGGCCTATTCTCAGAACCCCAGCTCGATGCCAGCTGTGGCCGTCGCCGCTAATGCTGTTGGAGCTTCCAACGTATCGACCAGTGATGTGCAGGTTGTGCAATCGATGATGGACGCTGATCCTAGATGGCAAGCTAACAATATAGACTACGGCTCTGTCTATACTGCTCGGGCCATTGTCGAAGCACACAGACAAGATCCGCAAACATACGGCGATCCTTATCTGACTAAAGACTATGTCGACTCTGTTCGCCAAGATCCACGGTTTGTGCCTAGACCAGTGCCTGTTCGCAATGCTGGCGGACAAGTGGCAAGATACGATCAATCACCTGTGCCAAAAGACCGTTTGGTCAAGCGCATGATGGAACGTATGTTCGGTCAAGATGGTTACAACAACGGCAATGGCTAAGCTGGCTAGGCTAAAATAGCTAAGTTAAAATACTTAAGTTAAAACAGATAGTCACCATTGCTTAGCCAAAGCATTTATATGACAACACATAAGGCTGATAATAAAAAGCCATGAAGTTCTTCAAATTACGCCACCTGACAGTGGTCTGTCCTGAATGCCAGACGATATTCGCCACTTATGAAGTGGCGAGATTGCCTGCTATTGATTTGACAACGCCAATAGAAAGTGACCTCCATCGCATTTTGCCCGACCCGGAGTTGCGCTCAAGCCTGCTTGCCATGTGCCCTAATTGTATTTATACCTGGTGGTTGTCATCATTCAAAGAGCACTTTTATCTGCCACAGGTTGTGCCAGACTCCCCGCCTACTGAGCCTTCCAAGAAATTTGCTCACGCTGTAGCTTCGGGGCGCAAGCATAATGTTCACACTCTCGATCGCTCAGTATTGGCTTTAAACGGCTATTGGTGCGCCATGGAAGAGGGCGTTGACGGCACTAAGTTTCTTACTTTGGCCAAAAATGAATTGGCCGCAGCCTTGGCTGACCCTAGCTGGGCGGGCAATCGCAGCCGCTATAATTATGTTATGGGCGAGATTCTGCGCTTATCAGGTGAGTATGACGGTGCCATCAAGTGTTATGAGAAAGTGGATTCGTCTGCGGGTTTACCCCCTGAACTCGTCGCCAAGATGAAGGAGTTTGCGCTTTATGGGAATAAAAGTACAGTAAGGCTTCCACCGCATATCGTAGGAATTATTTTCAACTGTGCTCAGCCAGTTAATTCTTAGACCAGTTAGCTCTTCAACCAGTTAGCTCTTAATCCAGTTAGCACTTAAACCAGTTAGCTCTTAATCCAGTTAGACCTGCAACCACTTAGCTCTACAAGTAGAATGTAAACATGGACGATATCACTCCTCTAAATTTAGAAGATTCACCCAAGTTATTCGGCTTGCGCTACGACCAGCTGATTGCCATTTTGGGCAGTTTGGTACTTTCCACTCAGCTATATTCATGGATGATGCCGATTAACCTTGCTGGGCAAGACATTAAACTCTATATCTGTTTGTTCTTCGGTTTGGTTGGTCCATTTTATTGCCTTGTCACTCTTAATCACTCGGCATCCTATTGGGAGACCCTACTCAATTTTTACACTGGGTCTAAAGTCTTGATACCAGGGCCCGATCCAAATACAACTAGATTTCTAGTAGATGAAAAGCTGCCAGAATTTGTGGATTAAAGGAGTTCTTGTTCGTTAATGGTCACTTCGGTAAATCGGTCCTACTCTAAAGAAAATAGTTTGCTGGGCTTTATGAAGCGCGGCAAAGAGAAGGAAGCGCCGATTTCTGCTGAAATTCTCGGACGCATCCCTGGTTTGGCTGTACCCAGACCCCATGGCTCGGCTGCTGGTATTTTGCCTTTATGGGATCTCTTCCATGATGATGCGTCGGGGCAGGGCATTCTTGTTTTAAAAGACGGTACTTACCGTTGTGTCTTCGAACTAGATGGCGTGCACGTCTCTGGCTTTGATGAGATGCGCCTGGTATCGCTGATGAACCACTTTACTGGTTTCCTCAATGGTATCGATACTTCCGCCCAACTCACAGTGGTCTGCCATAACATCTCTAAGCGTGAATATTTCCAGCGCCATCCTGTTGAAGTAAACGAAGATCCGTTTTTGCGCTATGTCGCTAAAGTTGTCGAAAACGACCAAGCCTCTCTCTTGTCGCGCAACTTCGTGCCCGAGCTTAAGTTCTATGTGACATTCTGCTATCGCCCTCCCAAAGAGAAGCCACCAAAGCAGAGCATGATCGATACGGCTGTAAAGTCGGTGATGGACGCTCTCACTAGCCAAGCTGCTAGGCAGTCTGTGGGAAGCCATTTTAAGAATGTCACCACCCTGGTTCAGCGTGCCAATGGCTATGTCAGTCAACTTGGTGCCTGCGGCATGTCTGGTCGGCCGGTTTCGGCCGTTGAATACTTCCGCATGCTCTACCGCGAGCTTAACCCAAAGCAGTCTGAAATGGCCGAGGATCATTTACCTTCGCCAATTCGCCCACAAACACAGTCACTGCCTCCAGCTGTGCGTCGCGTCTTCCCTGATATGGAACCGGCCACTGTGCGGCAGCAGTTAGTTGAGTCTTGCTACGACTTTAGTGCCCCTGATTTCTGCAAGATTTCAGACATGACCGATTACATTGAAGCAACCGATCCCAATGCCGACCCGGCCGAGAAAGAAATTGCCGGTCGCTATATTCGCACCCTTTATATGAACCGCTTGCCTGAGCGCACTGGGCCTTTGTGGTTGCAGCCATTGCTGCGCCTCAACTGTGAGTGGCGCCTCAATATTTATGCTCACAAATTAGATAAAGAACTCTTCCGCAAAAACTTGCAGAAGAAGCAAGCGCAAGCGTCTGCCAACACCTATCAAGGTGTCATGGGTCAACGCTCTGCTCCTAACCAAGAAGAAGCAGAGAAAGCCCAAGAAGCTGCCACCATTGGCTCTGAGTTGTACACAACCAACATGGAAGTGTTCAACTACGCTATTTATTTCACTCTCTTTGCCGATAGTCTAGAAGAGTTGAACCGCTCCACTGAGTTTGTTAGGTCTGCTGCTTCACAGTGTCGTGGTGCTCGTTTTGTTATTGGTCACCATGAGCAACGCTCACTCTTCATTGGCAGTTTGCCAGGCCTCGGAATTGACGTGGCGCGCCGTGGTAAAGCGGTGCGTACCCCTACTGTGCGCAATTCCTTCCCCTTTGTTCATGCCAAACTCGGCTCTGAATATGGCGATTGGCTAGGCTTTTCTAAAGAAACGCTAGAGCCGGTTTTCCTTAACCCCTACGATGAAAAACTACCAAATGCCCTCTGCATCGTCTTCGGTCAACCGGGTGAAGGTAAGTCTATGGTCGCCCAGCAAATCATTCAGATGAAAACGCTGTCTGGCGCTAAGACCGTTATCATTGACCGATCTGGCTCTTATCGCATGCTCACTGAAGTCTACGATGATTGTGCCTATATCAAACTTGGTCCTGATGGTTCTGTTTGTATCAACCTCTATGACTTGCCGTATCAAGGTCCTGATGGTAAGCCAATTGATCCATTTAGCCCGCCAGAATCTCACATCATCAAAATTTTGAACTTCCACTCAGTAATGTTGGGAGAGCGTGGTGAGCAGGCTCTAAATAAAGACGAGAAGCCGATTTTGATGCAAGGCATTCAGGCCATCTATAAAATTTGCGCTGAGATGGGTCGCATTCCCATTGAGTCTGATTTGGTTAACTGGCTGCAAGAAGAAGCAGTCAAGCACGCCAAAAGTAAGCGCGGTGATACTTGCGAAGACTTGTCAAACCGACTCAGTCTTTACTGCAAAGGTGCGATTTTCGGCAAGCTCTTCGATGGGCCCACTTCTATTCCACTCGATACTCAACTGATGGTATTTGACACTTCAGATTTGGCCCACGACAAAACTCTTGAAGCTGTTGTTACTTTGTTTGTATCTGACTACGTTCTGCGAAGAGCGGCTCAGCATAAGGCAGAACAAGTTGCGTTAGGCAAACCGTCACGCTTCGTTTTTTGCATAGACGAATTGTGGAGACTGCTACGTTACGAGGGTGGCAAGACTCTTGTAGAAGATGCCTCACGGACCAGCCGACACTTAGGTCTACTGTTCATCGGTATTTCCCAAGAGTTGGGCGACCTTTTGCGCGACGACAGGGCGCGAAATCTTGCCACCAACAGTGCTATCAAAATCATTCTCGGTAATGACCCTTCCAACTTTGAATTGATTCGTGAAGCTTGCGGTCTGACGCCGCAAGAGATGGGTGCCATTGCTCACTTGACCAGAAAAAACAGAGAGTATTCAGATGCCTTTCTGATTTATCACAAGCTTTCGCGCGGCGTAGTCAAACTGGTTGTGCCAAGGTTTATGTACTGGGTCGCTACCACTGAACCAAACACCGACCAACCGATGCGTTCTAAAATGATTGAGTTGTGCGCCGGTGATGCTCGCTGGGCCTGCCACTTGCTTGGGCAGGGCTACACTCCTGATACATTCACCCCCGATCTACTCAATGCGGGTTGATACAAATATATGTTTGACTATCAAGCTGGCGAAAAATACAAAATGACCTTGATAATGGTCGGTGTGGCTGGTGCTATGGCCGGCATATTTTTTACTTTGATATTGTCTCCGACTCCAGTTCCGACTAAGCATAGACAGCGCTCTAAGGCCGACTCGCACCCTGATGTTACCGGAATTGCGCGGCCACCCAGTGAGCGCTATCCACAATCAAGCGCCTCTCAACAGGGCCAACAAGCACCCGTTGACCTTGTAGACAATTTTAAAGCCACAGCACTAGTGGAAGGTTTCTTACCCCTGGCTTGGGATTTCAACGCTGCCACTGCTGCCAATTCACAGCAAAGCGCCATGAGTTTGATGACTCCTGATTGTGCTCAAAGTTACATAACCAATATCTGGACGCCTGATATGGCTACTACTATTGCCAATTCGGGTATGAAAAGTAAATGGAATCAACGCATGGTTTCCGCCCGCCCGAACCAAGCAGATGGTTCAATAGAGATAGTGGTTGAAGGCCAGCAAGAATTGCTGCTTCCTGGTGAGCCGCCAAAACTAAGACCAGTGAAGTTTGTTTATTTAGTGAAGAAAGCTAGCGATGGTAACTTGAAGATAGCAGGGATTTCTGAGGGGTAGAAATACGAAGATTGCGCCGATAAAACACTGATTCTTCGTAGTCTTCCCAGAACTGGAGCGGGTTTTGTTGCGCAACTACTTGTTTAAAAGGTATAAATAAGTAAGTATGAAAGTAGCTGAGAAAGTAACTGCGAAAGAAGCAGCGAGAGTAGCAGCGAAAGAAGCAGTAGAAATAAGTCAGTATCGGGAGACTTAGATGACCGGGAAGGCGCCAATATGAGTTGGAAAGCGCAGATGAACGAGAAGGGGTTCATTTCGTCGTATCGGAATACCGATACGGGCGAACAAATGTCTGCCAAAGACTTTGAGCGCATGATGCAAATGCAAGGCTCTGTCGGGGCACCCGACGGCAGCATGCAGATGCAATCGTCTTATCCCCAGACTTATCCACAGAGCTATGCCCAGCCAGGCATGCAGCCTTCAATGCAACCGGGTATGCAACCCTCGATGCAACCGGGCATGCAGCCTTATCAGGCTCAGCCGGCTCCACAAACTTATGCTACTGGTGCTCCAGCCCCTTATCAGCAGACACCTCCGGCCGGCTATCCTCAAATGGGACAGCCGCAAACAGGGCAGCCGCTAATGGCTGCGCCCGGTTCAAGCCCCTTGGTACAGCCAGGTGCTGCCCCCGTAGGTTCGCAAGCACCTATTATTCCATTGCCCGCCACCGGTCGTGTGCCCACCATTGGCCAAGAAATTCAAAAGAAGAATTTTCGTTTAGAAGGCGTGCCTGGTCACGTCGATCAGACCCGTCAGAGTTTTCAGCCTAAGAAAGGCAAAGGCTTCCTTGACGCTACATCTATAGCTATTTTGATGCCGACTCTAGTGCTGTTGGCTTTAATTATTGCTGCAGCCCACAAAAAGAGACTATTCCCTTGGCAGACAATTAGAACCTTTAACCCACCATCGGGCTTGATGACCCCGCGCGATTACGAGCGCTCTTATATTTGTCCACCTAATGGTAGACGTCACGGCAGACTCGGCAAGAAAAACCCAAGTTCGACATGGTCTGAAGTTGACGGTGTGGTAATTCCTTTTGGCTTCTTGGCCCGTACTCACCTGCCGGTGACCATCCCTATGGGGCGCCTGCCTAACAAAAACATGTTCATTGTAGCTCCGTCAGGTTCAGGTAAAACAACCTTGATGCGGGCTGTAATCAAAGCTTTGCTGGCTAAACCTTGCGTCATTATTGCTCTAGAAGCTAAAGCTAACGACCCTAACTTAGACGAACGCAGAGAAGGTTTCAAATACACAGTATTGCCTGAAGCTCAGCATGCTGGTTTCCGTACTCTTTATTTCAACCCACTTGATAGTGAGTCTATTTGCTGGAATCCCCTTGATCAAGATGCGGTCACTTTCGCTACATCTATTGTGCAAGACATCAACTCTCTTCCACCTGAAGAGCAGCACTGGGCTGAGCGCGACCTTGGTTATATCGAAGGATTGACACAGCTGCTTAAGTGGGGCGGTGTGCAGGTTATGGGTGAAGATGAGAATGGTCAACCTTCTCAACTTGATCCACTGCCATGTAATCCATATGGTCTGATGAAACTGGTCAACAACCGTCGCAACATTGTTGAGTCGTTGCGTAAGTTGAAAGCTGATCCAAATATCAATGCTGGCGAACTAGGTGAATTGACCCAACGTCTCTCATCAATTATTCGTACTGACAGTGATTGGGATAAGAACATTCAAGGTGTGCGCGGTCGTCTGCGCATGTTCAAGAACCAAGCTATTCTTAAGTGCACTGAGAGATCAAACGTTGATCTTAAGACCAGTATGCACGAGCCTACTGTGCTAATTTTCGGTGCTCCCGCCTCCTTAGGTCCTGACGCAGAATCACTAGCGGCATGCTTCGTGCACCAGTTGCAGCAAGCATTGCACACTAGATACGGTACAAAATCAGTACTGCCTTTGTTTGCCTTCTTCGATGAATATCAAACTTTGAACATAGACTTGGCCGGTAGATTGTCAGCTATTGTTCGTGGTGCCAACGGCGGTCTGACTATCATCTTGCAGAACATCTCGCAAATCACCAGTGGTGGTGGCCAAGGTGTTGCGCCTGAACTCAAGACTATTTTCTCTAACAGTGCAGTGCGTGTATGTCTACACAACGCTGACGAAACTACAGCTAAATTCTTCTCTGAAGAAATTGGTAAGCATGCTGTGGTTGTCCCCGGTATTGCCGACCACTACGCGGCTAACGGATTTGGTATCTTCCCTAACAGTTGGAACAAGATTCACAGTCAACAGGTTGTTGCTCGGGTAGATACAGATTCAATCAAGCGCATGGAAAAGCACCATGCTCTGGTCTATCTATCTCCTGCCGGCGACCCTGAATTTGGTGAAACTAAGCCATTCATGTGCGACCTGCGCGGTATCGAAGAAATCGCCAAACTGCACTTGCTGCATAACGTCAGTGCCAGAAAGCAAACTAGCCCTGATTATCCAGAAGGCTCCCCAGATCCTGGTGCACCAGCGCCTTCGTTTGCTACTCCTGCTGGTAGCTTGCCATTCCCTTCTAGACCGGCTGGTAATATTGGCAATATGCCGCCATCTGATTTTGTTGATACGGCAGCTATGGCCGCTCAAGCCGCTGCTACTGGCTTTGACCAAACTGGGGTTGCCAGCGGAAATTCGCATGGATACCCAATGGGCTCCCAAGGTGCACCTGCGGCTTCGTCTAATCCTAATATCACAAACCCTAATAGTACGAATAATGGTGCTTCAAGGTTGTGTCCAAATTGTACAAAACTAGCTGGGAAAGGTAAGTTCTGCATTGAGTGTGGTCAATTTATTGGACTGCCTCAAGCGGTTGAGCTGGCAACTTCAGCTCAGGTCGTGGCTTCTAGCAACGGCATTATCCCTAGTTATGCAGAAGCTAATCCTTCAGCTAATTCTTCAGCCAATCCTGCAGCTAGTTCGCCCTCTGGCAATGTTGCTGTAGATTCGTTTGGCAACGTTGTTGATGGCAATGCCGAAGTTATTGGCAATGGTTTATCGGCCGTTCCGGGTCAACAGGCGACACCACGCTATGGTGGCTTGCGTCCGCAGACTCGTGAAGCTATGCCGAGCAAACGTGGCCTCTTTGAGAGTGCTTCTGAAATCGCCAACACTGCTCAGCAAGTTCTAAATCCAAATAGTCCCAATAGTTCCAGTAGTGCTGGCGAGCCAAATCTTAATCAGACTAGACGGCCCATGACTAGTCTAAATCCGGATGTATCCCATCTAGGTCTTGATAATGGCAAGAAACCTGGTGTTGAATTCTAATAGATACGACATTGAGTTTTAAATTTGGTCTTCAGTTCTAAATTGCTGGCGATAGTGTTCATATATTTGATTTAGCGGGTAAATCTGATAGTGTCACATCTTCTCTTTGCTATGAAAGGCAATTGCATTATCAGTCTATGCAGACGACTTTACTTCCCAGCGATAAAGACTACTGGAAGCACATAGTTACTTCCAATAATCAATTTGGACTTAACGTGCTTAAGACTCTGGCTATGGCTAGCCCGAGTTCTAATGTGATGATTTCTCCCACGAGCATTTTTTTGACAGCCTGCATGCTTTACAACGGTGCTGGCGGCAATACCTATTCTGAGTTTGCCAATGCCTTGCAGTTGCCTAAGCCCAGCGAGATCAATCCATGGAATAGACAGTTGCTCAACTATTTGGTTATGAGCAAACCCGACCATGAAGTTTCAATTGCTTCAGCTCTCTGGTTCGGTCAAGGGGTGCGCTGTCATGAAGACTTCGTCAACAACGCTGTTGAGTCATATTCTGCTTCTTTATATGGAGTGGATTTCAATTCGCCTGAAGCTGTCGAGCAAATCAATTTTTGGGCTGAGAATGCCACCAATGGAAAGATAACAAAAATTGTCGACAGCAGCGATTTCACTCCACTATCAGCATTTGCCATTACCAATGCTATTTATTTCTTTGCCCAATGGCAGACTAAGTTTAAAGCTGAACTTACTAGAGAGGAGCCGTTCTATTTGGTGGGCTCAGGTTCTAAGAATGTCATGATGATGAATACCAACGATAGTTTCGTCTACAAAGAAGATGACAATGCTCAGATAATTAAGTTGCCCTACAAGCAATCACCTTACTACATGCAGATAGTTTTGCCTAAGTTAGGACGTTCGTTTGGTCATTGTATTGAGTACATCAAAAATCCCAATATTGCTATGGCCGGCGCGGTCGCAAGTAAGGTCGATTTGAAGTTACCACGGATGGAAATTGCCTTCGATTGTAGTCTCAACTCTGTTTTTGCCCAGTTAGGAATGCGCGATCTATTCGGCCAAAGCTGTGATTTGTCTTTAATTACTCCAGGGTTGCTCGTATCTTTCATCAAGCATGCAGCTAAACTTTCGGTGGATGAGAGTGGTACTGAAGTTGCCGCCACTACGATAGCTGGAATGAGTTGGGGTGCTGCTCCAGGCTCTCAAGCCCCACCAATTGCTATGACTGTAAACCGGCCGTTTCTAATGGCTATTGCCGATAGCGGCACAGGACAAGTGTTGTTCTCTGGCGCTATCTTAGCGCCTTAGCTTGAGGCTAGTTTAGGGCTTTTGCGCCGTAAAATTGATTTGAGTTGAGCACCAGTGAACTGTGCGGTCGTCTTTGGCTAGCTCTTCTTCATAGGGGTCTATAGTCAAAGATATGATATTCCAGCCAGCAAAAGTTTCTTGAGCTTGAAGCATTTCTTGCACTTCTTCGCCGTCTAGTGGAGTCTCGACAAATGTAGGCACAGGCTCATTTGTTGAGGTGTCGGTTACTCGGCGGTTAGTGGTCATCTCGATGCGAACAAAGCCACCACTTTTGGTGCCTTTGGCGATTGCTGCCATAAGCTTAGCTACTTGGTTTTTACCTTGGCAGTGCTCTAGAGTGGAGATGGCAGCAATCAAGTCATATTTGTTGGGCTCGATAACAAAGTGCTCGTTGTCAGACAGCACTGGCTCAATGATGTTCTCTACTTTGTAGGTGCTGGCATATTCTTTCAGTAAGTCAATTGATTCTGGTAGTACATCTACGCCAGTGATGATGGCAGCTTTTTTGCTTTCTTGCAGGGCTTGAGCCATAGGAATGGCATTGCGACCAACACCGCAACCTAAGTCTAAAATAGCAATTTTGCCCTCAAGATAGTCGAGAAGCCTCATCAGTGGCTGGTCTGGATTTTCTAGCCAAGAATCTTTCTCAAATAATTTGAAGCGGCTGTAATAGGCCTTGTGATATTGCAAAGTCTCTTCTCTAGCGCGCTTGAAATCAATTGACATGTGTAACTTATCTCTAGTTCGTGTAGTTTTGGGTTGAATAAAGAGCGCCACGAGTGCGCAGTTGAATGTGATTGCCTTTGCGATAGTGTTGAATGACATGCCTTAGGCGGGCTTTGTCTTTCTCGTTCAGTTCAGTTTCGTACCAATTGCTAAAGGCAAAAGTGAAGGCCTCAGCGGTTACACCGCAGTCAGGAAATACAAATGAATAGTCTGTCTCTTCGTATGGTATTTCGTCTTTTTGATATTTTACAAAAATGCGCTCAAGGGGCCTCTCGTAAATTTCAGCGGCATCCAGTTCGCGCTCTCTTGATGGTACAAAGCGCCGAGCAATACGGTCGTAGTCACAGTCGCCATAAAGGCCGAAGATAAAGAGATGGCCGTTAGGCTTGAGAACACGTTTTACTTCTTTGAGAGCAGCCTCTCGATCTTTTACGAGATGAAACATCCAAGGCATGATCACTAAGTCAAAGCATTGGTCGTCAAAGGCTAGTGTCTCTGCTCCCATTTCCATGAAGGTCAAGTTGTCGATACTATTGCGGGCAGCATAGTCGGCAGCAAACTGTACCAGGCGGCCGTCTGGGTCTACTCCTGTCACTCTTTTAGCTAGTGGTGCCAATTGGTAGCAAAGTCTGCCGTTGCCGCAGCCTAGCTCAAGGATATTTTTACCAGCCAGGTTGGTCTGTCTTCCTATGGCAGCAATCTCGGCGCCGGAAACAGCAAAGAAATTGCTCCACAGTCTCATTGACTGTAGATAATCTGAGCTTTTCCGGCGTGATATTTTTGAGACTTGCGTCATTTACTTACTTAGTTTCTTTGTCAGATTAGACTAGGGCTTTTTCTTGAACCGTTAGACCTTTATCTTTGAGGGCTTGCTCGTAAGTGAAAGAGTTGTCCATGCCGCTCAGTAAGTCGGCCTTGTAATAGTCTGAATACCAGCGCTCGCAATCCCAGCTGAATGCTTTTCTTAAGCGCTCAAGATAAGTGGTCCAGTCGCGTTTGCTGGCCTTCTCTGTCCATAAGGCAAGAATGTTGTCAAAAGTAGCTTCTTGTTCTTTTTGGAAGTCGAGAATAGCTTCTTCTTCACCTTGCTCAAAGCGCTTGAGATTGCGTGAGAACGGTATAGAGCCTAGATATTTATCGGCGCCTACACGCTCTTTGATATATTCGGCGTCTTCTTCTCCGTCAACTTTGTTGCCTACTACGTAAGTACGGTCAGCAAATTGTGGTGCGATTTCTTCGAAGTCGAGGAATACTTGAGTAGATTTTTCAGTGGGCTCTAAGACAAAAACATTGATGTCGTAGGCAAACGAAAGTGAGGTGGCTACGTTATCGGTGCCAGCTGTGGTATCGGCTACAACTAAGTCAGATTGAGTATCTAGCATGTGGTGGAAGATTCCAGCAAGACTCTTGAGCTTTTCGTGATAGCAGGAGCCGCCTACGTCTTCTTGTTGATAGGTGCCGACAGTAAGTAGGGCGATATTGCCTTCTTTGAGTGCATACTTTTCGATAAATGGGTCGTTTGCTTTGGCGGTAATGAAATTAGAACCAACAGCTGGCGGCGTGGTGCCAATCATTGGCCGATCGCCAACGTCGCTTCTTGTCCCTTTGAGATAGTCGGTTACTTCGTCAAAGTGCAGGCCTAATTGTTTGGTCTCACCTTTTAAATTGAGAGCACTCTGCAAGTGGGCGTTCAGATCTGCGTCTACTGCCACAACAAAGGGAAAGCGCTTGGCTAAATATTGAATAAAACCAGATGAAGTGGTGGTTTTACCGGCTCCGCCTTTACCAAGAAATGCAATCCTCATCTTCTATCTCCTATCTCTATTGTCTATGCTTTTAACCAGCCGACAGGTTTGGCAAGTGCCAAATAGTTCAAGCAGGTGTTCTGATACTGAAAATCCGTAGTCTTGCAGAATTGTCTCTTCTAACTTTTCTAAGAGACAATCTTTGAGCTTGATGCTGTTGTTGCAACTTTTGCAGACTAGGTGGTGATTGTGTTGACCAGGTTCAACTACTTCGTAGCGCTTTTCTTGATCGCCAAAGCTAACGGCCTGCACTAAACCGTGACGGGTCAAGAGTTCAAGCGAGCGATAGATTGTCGTTAGGCCTGGGCTTTTTACGCTATCAACCTGAGCCCTCTCTTCGTCTTGGGTCTGATAGTTGAGTTTCATGCGGAAGCTTAGGTCGCGTGCACTGAGCATTCCTGGTGCCTTTTGCAGGGCTTCTAGTACGGCCTTGGCACCTTTAGGCAGGCTCTTGCGCCCACCTACTAGTTTGCTTTCAAGTCTACTTGCAAATCTATTTTTCAGGTTGCTTTCCAGGATGCTTCTAGTCATGCTTTTGCTCCTTCTTATTTAGTTCAGAAGCAATTAGTTTGATAATTGAACCGGATAAATTCTCAGGATAGCCGTAGATTTTGACCACACTATCAGTCTCTCCAGGTAGGGCATTGCTAGCCAGAATCTCTGGTGCTATCCACTGCAAGGTGAGGACGTCGTGAAAGTGCTCTTGTTGATCTTCTTGTTGATCTTCTTGTTGATCTTCTTGTTGATATCCATAGAGTGGCAAATAACTGTGGAAGACAAAGCCTTTCTTTTGCCGTAAATAGTCGGCCAAGGCAATGGCTTCAGGTTGATTGGCCGGAATGCGCACTAAAATGTAGCGCTTGCCTAGCTTGGCTAGAGCGTCAATTGCTTTGTTAATGGCGCTTTGGTCTAGGTCGGAGTCGAAGCTGAATCCAGGCTTGTAGATAATGTAAGCGTGACCGAATCCTGGTTTTTCTTCAACGGTTAGATCATCTGATTTTGCTTTTGGCTCTGCTTTCGCATAATTTGATACCACTGAGCGATCAAGAATGTCTTCAAATTGGAAAAGAATAGACTGCACAATGGTGGCATAGGCAAGGGGCACATAGGCCGTTCGCTCTAGAAGCAGCTCGGCCGCCAATTGCAATTGTTCTTCGGAGAGTAGCTGAACCCTTTGTCTGCCTTGAGTTTGGGCATGAGCTTGGGTTGAAACTATTGTCTGAATCAAATCGCTAGTGATTGTGCCGAGCTTTCGGCCGAGAGCACTTCTCAATTGTTTCACTGTGCTTACTAGTTTGCCCTGAAACTTAGTCACCCAGAGTACTGATTCTGGATGGTCGGCAAAAAAGACGCGAGGATAGTGGCAAAAAGCAAAGCCTACTATTGAGTTGTATCCAGCCTGAAAATGAGCTGCTTGACTGGCTAGGCTATGAGTGACTAGTTCGGTTGTATTAATAGTGAGCTGGCTGGCGTCCATCATTTCTTTTAAGCCGGAGACAATTGCTGAACCTATACCCAGGCCACGTTTGTCAAGGCGCACTGCCATGCTGTTAAATTCTACGTGGTAGGGGCTGAGTTTGTCCGCTACCATGGCCCCGCATATTTGTTCGTTATATTGAGCTACTGCTATGAGGCGCTCTTGAGCTTGCAGAGTGGCTTTGACCCCTTCTTCAGTAAATAGATCGGGGTCAGGGTAAGCTTCGCATCCACTCTTGCCTACTCCGCCTGAGCCAAGCGCGGCCACATACATTTGGGCAATTTCTTTGCTTAAGCTCCCTTCTTGATCCTTAGCGGCGGCAAAGACAAGTACTTTTGGGGTTGGTTCACTAGCTATATACTCAGGAGCGCTTAGCGTCATTTCGCACCTCTTGTTAAGGCCGTTGCTAGAGGCTGGTTCGAGTATTTCTTGATTAGGTGCTTGGCTAGATTATGACCATTGGCTGCTGTGACGTTGCCACCAGGATAGGTGCCAGCTCCACAGACAAAGAGATTATTGAATGGAGTTTCGTAAGGGGCACAGCCTGGCAAGGTGCGCTTCTCAAAGAGATAATCGGGAGTCATTGGCAGGTGCCAACACGCGAGCGATGCCAAATTGAAACTATTGGCTAAGGCTCTGGGTGATACCACATAGCTGTCTAAAATTAGTGAGCGAATTTCAGGGCATTGGGCTTCAATGGCTTGAATCGTTTTTTTCAGCAGATTGTTGTCGTCTGCTTCGCTCCATGCACGGCCTGCAATTTGGGCTGGTACATAGTGCACGTCAACAGTGAGTACGTGCTCGTTAGGCCTGTCGCCGTCGCCCATGGATGCATCTTCGAGAGTGGGAAACGCCATGGTTAACATCAAGCGCTCAGGCATGGCGCCGCCAGGAACTTGACTTGAAGCCGCTTCGACAGCTTGAAGTGGCGGCGCCATAACGATCACACCTTTGTGGTTGTGACCGATTTTGCTTAGGGTTTTTAGTGATGGAAGTTCCTTTAGAAGAAAGTGTAATTTAGCTGCTGATACTTTGGGGCGGTTGTCTTTGAGATATTGGCGAACCGCTTCGGTGGCCTTTGTGGGGGCGAGCAATTGTTCAAACAATACGTATGAGTCAGCATTGACTACAACTAGGTCAAACTGCCTGGTCGTGCCGTCAGCCAGCTCTATGGCTGAGACTTTCTTGGCTCCCTTTTCGGCCTCGTTTTCGTTGTCATCAATGTTGCCTAAGACTAAGCTCTTGATGCTTTGACCTAAATGTATCGTTGCGCCATTTGCTTGGGCGGCTTTGGCCAATGCTTCGCTAATTGCACCCATGCCACCGAGCACTTGACCCCAGGCGCCAAATTCGCCTTTGGTCTCGGCTGTGCCGTGGTGGATGCAGCCAAAAACTGAGCCGACCAAATTAGCAAAACCCGGTGTGCAGGTGGCGGCCACAGCCATCAAATCTTCGCTCTCTAGATACTGCTTGAGCAAATCAACTAGGCTGCCAGCAAAAATATGTTCTGCAATTTTATCTAGCCCATTTTTCTTCAGCAGTTCGACTACTTCAGCTTGTGTTAGGTCTGGTGATAAATAGCGGGGGGAAATAAGTGCAGCGGCTTTTTGAATATCACCCCAGAAGGTCTGCCATCCGGCTTGATCGGCTGCTGTCATTGAAGCTATCTCGGCTTTGGCTTCGTCCCCTTCTCTTGGGGTAAACGAGAACTGGTCGTGGCCGTCAACCGCATCGAGCAATACTACTTCTATTGGGTCAGTCAAGTAGGGCTTCAAGCCATATGATTCGAGCTTGAGGTCGGCCATAATTTCTTTACGCATCATGCCAAAGTAAGAGGCTACTGAAGAGACTTTGACTTTACTGCCGCTCTTTCTAAAAGGCTCTTCTGTAACACAAAGGCCGCCTACGGTGTCGCGCTTTTCGAATACTTCTACGCTAAAGCCTTGAGCTGCAAGATAGGCGGCAGCAGTGAGGCCGTTGTGACCGCCTCCAATGATGGCAATTGTTGTAGGTTTAGCCGGTGCCATTTCTTTTTCTCTCTTAGCCTAAATTGCTTTCAAGTATTTCGACTAGTTGGTCAACTTCTTCTCTAGTGTTGTAAGCGTGCATGCTTACTCTCAAATAGTCATCTTCTTCATTGTTCTTTTGGCTGCAGTGGTCACCGGCGCGAACAAAAATTTGTTCGGCATCAAGCATGAAGGTCAAATCTAGTGAGCTGATTTGCTCAAAGCGGAAAGAAATTATGCCAAAGCCATTGTCGCAGCGGCAGATGCCGATGCCTGGGGCAAAGACAATACCTGGTAGAGCCGTTAGCTTTTGCCAGAGATAGACCGTCAAATCGCTTAGTTGTGCTTCGATGGCTTCAATGCCAACCGATGTGATGAAATCGACTGCTTTGCCGAGTGACAATATGGCCGGAATGTTGAGGGTGCCGCACTCAATTAATTGATGAAGAGATAGAGTTGGACTAGCTGAAAACTCAAGACCATTGTCTTTGATTTCATACGGGCTCTGGCCGCCAAGGCGAATTGGTCTAATTTTGTCAGCTACCCGCGGGTTGATATAGAGGCCACCTGTGCCTGGGGCAGCAAACATTTTATGGCCTGAGAATGAAATGAACTCAACATCTAGAGCCTTGGCGTCTACTCTAGTGTGGCCAACGCTTTGGCTGCAATCGAGAGAAATTACCACGTCAGAGCCTACGATTTCTCTAACTTTGCTTACTTCCATATCTAGACCGAAGACATGGTGAATATGAGCCATGGCCAAGACTTTAGTGCGTGGCGAAACTAACTCTTTGATACTGCGCAGGTCGTAGTCGCCTACTTCGTGAATGGCGAAGTGCTTGATCGCTATCTTCTTGCCTTGGGCAGCCAACATTGATTGTACGTTGTACCAAGGTAGTACAGCTGATTTGTGGTCTTGGGGACAGAGCATAATCTCGTCACCGTCTTCAAGATTGTTGAGGCCATAAGTGAGAGCCACTAAGTTGAGGCTATCGGTGGCACCACTGGTGAAGACAAGGTTCTTTTGTTCGCAATTGATAAACTGAGCTACTTTGACTCTTGTCTCTTCAATGGCGCGAGTCAGTTGAGTCGACCACGAATATGAGGCCCGACCAGCATTGGCGCAGTTGTAGGTGTAATAGTCGATGAGGCTGTCAACCACTATATGCGGCTTTTGTGTGGTGCTGGCATTGTCAAAGTAGATCAAGTCAGGATGATTGGAAAATATCGGGAAGTTGGCTCTGAAAGCCTTAACATCCAAAGTATTTTTCTTTTCTTGTCCGAGCCCAGCCACTGGTCTCAATTGGCATGAATTTGTCATTATTTACCTGCCGGTTCCCACTAAGCTCTTTCTTGCACCTTCATTTTTTGCACGCTCTGTGGTTTTTCCCGCATCGCGCCAGCCGACAAAACCGCCTTCTAGGCTGGTGATATCGACACCTTTAGTTTTGAAGTAAGCAGCAAAACGCTTTGATACTTCACCAGTTGGGCAAACCAACACAACTTTTTGATCGTTGGCAAAAGGCACGCCCATATCGGCAATGTCTTCTAAGCCATCGGTAGGAATATTGAGCGAGCCCGGTATTCTCGATGCTTTGAAAGCTAAGCTACCGCGCATATCGACAATCAGTGGTCGGCCACTGATTGTTGAGAGCCAGGTCTCTAAAGTGTCGCAATCAACTTCAGGGGCAGCGTCAGCTTGCTCTTTTGTAATGGCTTTGAGCGAGTCTTTTTTGACAGCCAAGCCAAATAGCTCAGGGCGATATTTTTGCAGGTAAGAGAGATACCACTCAACTCTGTCGCAGCAGATGAAGACAGCATTGTGCTTGCGGGTGAGGGTGCCGTCGATATCTTTGAAATACTTGAGGGCTGCTGCCAAGCTGCCGCCGCCCGTTGGGCCGGCGAGAATGCCGCATTGGCGAATGAGCATGAGCATGGCATCAATTGATTCGTCCATCGATACTTCAATGATGTCGTCGTAAAAGTCTTTTCTGAACAGGCCCACTTCGTACATCTCATCAACGTTCCGGATGCCTGGAAGCAAGTGGCCTTTGCTGGCGATGACGCCGACGTTTTTTAAGGCTTGATTCTTTTCTTTGAGGAAAGTACCGGAGCCGCGAGTAGAGCCTGTGGTACCAAGGCCGCCGATGAAGTAATCAACTTCACCTCGACTATCCCCTTGCAAGTCTTCCCAGATTTCTCTTCCGGTTGAATTGTAGTGAGCTTCGATGTTCTTTTCGTTGGTGTACTGCGAAGTGTGGAAATATTTGCCAGGGTTGGCAGACATTATTTGTTCGATGAAGGTAATTGGATCGTTAGGGTCGGTTGGATCTGGACATTCAGATAGACCAGGAAGCTCATCGACATCAGCGCCAAGCAATTGCAAAATTTGTTTTACTTCGCGCACTTTGATGCGGTTGGTGACAATTTTGAAAGGCACGCCATAAACCGAGCAAACTAGTTGCATGGCTTTGGCCATGTTGCCACTGGATGATTCGATGACAGTTTTGCCTTCGGCGGCAATTTGTTCGATATCGTCCTTTAACACATTCCATGCACTTTTGTCTTTGACTGAGCCAAAGGGGTTGAGCAGCTCTAGCTTGGCAAAGAGATTGATATTTTTTAGGCCATGTACTTGAGGCGGTATCTCGAACAATGGTGTATTGCCGATTAGCTCATTAACATGTTTGACTAGCATTTCTTTTCTCCGAGTGAATATTGAATGGTTAGAAAGTTTGCAGTGTTGCTAGGCCAATTAAGGCAGCTCTTCCCAATAAGGTACGTACTCGCTGTCGAGCATCCAGGTAAATTTGTTGTCGCGCTCTACCACAGCAACTTTTTTAGCTACTGGGTGCATGATTGATGTTGAAGCGGAAAAGTCCATGAAGTAGCCGGCACTGTTGACAAATACAACCAAGTCGCCTGGCTTAGGCAGCTTTTTGACATAGGTTAAGTGACGATATATCAGGTCTGATTCGAGGCAGAGATTGCCAGCAAAGTAAACGCCAATTGGTGCAGCATCGGGGTTGTCTGGTGTAGGCTCTTTTTCTACGACTACTGGGTCGACAAATATTTCTTGGTCTAAGAACGAAATGTCTTGCCGTTTCATGTTGAGACAGATGATTGGTTCATTGCGGCTTGAGGTGCGCACGGAGTTGACGCGGGCAACGGTGATACCAGTTTGTTCAACTAATGAGCGGCCTGGCTCAATCCAAAGCTCAATCATGTTGTCGCGAATGATACTGGCGGCTGTGGCATCACCCAAGTTGGCAAAGCGTTGACTCAAAAGCTCGTCTAAGAAATCGCCACCGGTTTCGGTATCAAAGTAGCTATAGCTGTTGAAATTGCCTTTTAGTTTGCCTTTATCAGATGACATGCCAAAGGCATTGTTGTGCCAAGTCATGGTTGGTCTAGTGCCCAGTACGGCCTCTTTTAGAGCGCTGACATAGGCATTCCATTCGTCTTCGTTTTCTAGATAGTTAACTTTGTAGCCGCCGCCAATATTTAATACTCTTGGCTCGAAATCACGACTGAGGGCTTCTTCGAATAGCTCAAGACAATTTTCAATGGCAATGGCCCGCTCTAATACGCTTACCGTATCTAGGTGGAAAGAAAAACCAAGTAGCTCAACTTCTTTGCGGTTGGCCTCAAGTAGGTCAAAGGCTATGCCAACTTCTTTGATTGGCACGCCAAAGCGGCTACCCTTATTGAGAAATTTGCTGTGGTTGGCTTCAAATCCTGAAAGGCGCAGCAATATTCTTGTGGCCTTTTTCACTCTCAGCACTTGGCGCAGTTTCAAGATCATCTCAAGTTCTGAGATGCTATCAACGGCAATGGTGATGCCCTGTTGAATTGCTAGGCCGAGAAATTCGGCGTTCTTTGGTCCGGTGGCTTCAATCCGGCTGGCATCAAAACCTGAACCGAGGGCATGGCGCAATTCGTTGGCAGAGCTAACATCAAGATTGGCATTTTCAACGGCAAGCCTTCTCACTAGTGAGTCAGATTGATTGCACTTGTGAGCGAAGAAAACTTTACCGATGACATTGAGGTCGCGGAAAGTTTTTTGGAAGCCTTCAACATTCTCTCCGACCAATTCAGGAAAGAGAATATTGAGTGGACTTCCTAGCGCCCGAGCCAGTTCAAAGAGTGTTTCTCGCTCAGCCAAAAACTTCTTTATCAGCGGATGAATCTTCGGCGTCAGCGTCAGATTTTCAACAGTTTTGGTTTCTAATTTAGCTTCTGGAGAATTTATTGTCGTCGACATATATTTACTTCTTTTTTTTTGAGCTCTTAAACGGTCGTCAATGTTTTCTTGTTTGCCAGTACTTTTTCGTAGGTGAACTCTCGGTCTAAACCTTGATCTAGTTTTTGACCGAAGTAGTCGTCTAGCCAGTCGCGACAAACTTTAGTGTGGGTCGATCTAAGGCGGGCTAGGTAGTCTTGCCAGTTGCGCTTTTTACTTTCTAGGGTGTTCAGCACTTTTTCAAAGACAACTTCTTGCTCTTTCATGAAGTCATCTAGTGCTTCGCGTTTGCCTTGTTCGAAGCGCTTCAAGTGACGTGATTGTGGCACCGCGCCGAGCAAACGATCTTGACCGACGTGCTTGATGATAAATAGCTCGTCTTCTGGGGTGTCTACCTTGTTGGCAATAACGTATGTGCGCTCAGCTAGATGCGGTGCTACAGCTAAATAGTCGAGATAGACTTGAACTGATTTCTTGGTTGGTTCGACCACAAAGACGTTCATGTCATAAGCAAACGATAGGGAGGTGGCAACGTTGTCGGTGCCAGCTGTGGTATCAGCCACCACAATGTCAGTATCTTTGTCGAGCAAGTGGTGGAAGAACGATTGCAAGCCAGTTAGCTTGACGTGGTAGCAAGCACCACCGACATCACTCTCTTTATAGGTGCCAACAGTCAATAGCGAAATATTGCCGCTATTTTGAGCGTATTTCTTGATCAGTGGGTCGTTGGCACTGACGTCGATAAAATTTGACTTGAGAGACGGAGGAGTGGTGCCGACCATAGTAAGTTCGCCTAGGTCTTCGCGGCCGCCTTTCAAATAGGTGATGATTTCTTCTTTGACGTCGCCAAGTTCATGGGCTTCACCAGTTAGGTCAGCCAAATGTAAGGCCCCACGCAAGTGGGCGTTGACATCGGCATCAATGGCTAGAACATAGGGCTTTTTCTTAGCTGCATAGCGAATGAAACCAGCTGATGTGGTGGTTTTACCGGCCCCGCCTTTTCCTAAAAATGCAATTCTCATCTGCTTTTCTCCTACAACTCTGTTTAGAGAGTGTTCTTCTTTACTTAAACTTTTTTGTGTGTCACTTTCTTCTGCTCGCGGCAGACCGTAGGAATGCTTCGTGCTCTTAGGCGATTGCGTTTGCCGTTGTGGCGGAAGCGGGCCTGGGATTTTTCTTCTTCTTGGTTTTGCCTTAGCATTACCAGTACGGTAAACCAAGGCAGTAGGGCCGAATCTGTAAAGTGGTATGAGGCTCTTGGTGGCAGCACTAGGCTGTCATTAAGTGCCAGTGTCTCGTAAACAGATGGGCAGGCTCTTTCAATTCTGCTGCCTTCGTCGTAGTGAGATTTCACTACTGCTTGTGAAAGATATTCGGGCAAAAATACGACTGGTAGCTCTTTGATGTAATCGTAGTCGGCTAAGAGAGGCCTAATATAGGTATTGAGCTTAGAGCGATATTCTGGTCTTGAGAGAAAATAGGCCAGGTGACTCAATGCTTCGTGGCGAGATACCGCACTTTCTTGCGACTGAGCAAAATAACTAGCAGTTGCTTTTTGAAATTCTTGATCGTCAAGGGACCAGTCAAGATTCTTCTCAGCTGTGTATTTGAGAATGTTCCAGATCCATGAAGCCGTGACGCGGTGATTGCCGTCAGCAATTAACCCTAATTCGTTGATGACTACTGGGGCAAATCCTCGACCTACGAGGTTGATTACTTCGTCAAATAGGCGCTCGCGCACGCAGAACTCGGTGGCACCAAGCTTGACTAGCGGGTACAGTGCCACTTCTACAAAGTTACCGGCAAATACACCCGCCGCAAAGGTCTGTAGATTGCCGCTGATAGACTGATAAGCCAGCATGGCGTCTAATTCAAAGAGAACATAGAGCAGATTGTCGCTAATTTGGTCTTGGTTGTGCCTCAAGAAGTGAGCCGCCTGAACAAGAGCTAGCTCACTTACTGTTTCTGCTTGGGCCGTGGTCTTGGCCGCATTTAAAATTGATTGGTGCCAAGCGCGACGAATGACACTGAGCAGGGCTTTGATACTTGCTAGGGCAAAATTGTCTGACTTTGCTTGTTCAAATAGTGATTGAGCTTGTGTTTGTAAGGCCTCAAGTGCATCTTGCTGCGTGGGCAGTGAAGGTTGATTTTCTTCTATGCCAACTTGGTGTAAGAAAGAAAGCTGCGGCTCAGCAATTTCTGTCCATGCCCAGGCTTCAGGGGCTTGAGCTTGTGTGGCAAATAGGCTAGTCGGTTCAAAACTATTTTTTGTATCAAGTAAGCGACTACTTGTTTTTGCATCAAATGAAAGCAAGTGTTTGAACTGGTCAAACAGTAGGTTGCCGCGATTGACTTCGTGACAATGGCGGCCGCCGGGGCCGGGAATGATTGGGCCTGGAAAATAAGAAGGAGGTGCTATTTTTGCTTGAGAGGCCCCGTGAACTAGAGCTGCTTCTAGGCGCAACTTGTAAAACAGTGTCGAGGCATGGGTTTCGCTAGCTAAGTCTGGGTCTTGTATTTTTGTCGCGGCAATTTCATTGCCAAAATTGAGCTGACTGGTGGTGACAACCTGAATTTTCTTCTGCTCTTGATAGACGCCCAAGTTTGGAATTGAGCAGCTCAGTGCCGATTGGTTAATTGAAAATTGGAGCTTATCCATGCCAGTACTCGATTGTAAATGAGGGGTCTTAAACTGCGGCCAACTGTTGAGCCCTGCGCTCTGGGTAGACTTCTACCAGACGCTCTTGCCAGTAGGCTTGGCGTTCTTTTAGTTCTTTTGTCGGCGCCTGCCGTTGGAAGAATTGAGTAAGTAAGTCGTATGTGGTGAGGCCACCCTGTAATGCGAAGAGGTCATAGTTACAAAACGCAGCTAGAAGAATCTCTTCGGCACCTTTGAGGTTACCGGCGCTGTAGGTCGACTGCGCGTCGCTTAGCAATTGCTGGCGAATGTCTTCAGTTAGTGTTGGCAATTTATGTAACGCGTCTTGATCGAGAAACTGTTGATCAAGTAGAGCCTGTAACTTTTCTTCGACATAACAGTCAATCATTAGGTGGATGCGAGGAGTGGTGCCGAAATTGCAGGCGCTGTGAATAGTTTGCTTGGGATCAAGTTTCCATAAATAGCCTTTCTTAAAATGAACGTTTAGACCAGGGCTCGTGATAAAGGCTTGGTCGTTGGTTATGAGCGGCATGTGTAGGCGGTAGCGCGGTACGTTTTCGAGATAGACAAAGTCGCGGTGCTCATGCAAAAAAGTGCCTGGGTCAAGGCGCAGTAGACGGGAACCCATTATGTTGAAGCCAGTTTCGCTGAGGAATTTGTGCAACTCTGTCAGCTTAAGCAGTAAGGGCGTGGCGTTGGGCTTGGCGCAGTCGTGATAGTCAAAGTTTGTTTGTTCACCAGTATGATTGAGCAAGGTTGCTACCTTGAGGCCATCCGATCCATATTCAGGGTAAGGTTCTTGCCAAATAGACTCAAGCTGCATGGCTGGTGCACTGACTTGCTCAACTATTTTATTGAGCACTGTCGTGTCGATTTTCTTTAATTGAGCAATATACGAAAGAATTTTCCCGACTCCTTATTACTTGTTCGTTCTACTTATAGATTGCAATGTCGTAAATAATATCTGAAAACGGTTTCCATTTTCTCTTTATGAGACCGCTTAAATGCGACTACATGCAATTGAGAGTGCTGTGCCTATTTATCTTTACTTCTCCCTTTCGCTGCAAGAGCAGAGCCGATGCTGTTTGCTAGAGACTTTATTGACATTGAGCTTATTGAGAATTACTCTCAATTGGCAAACGCAGTTTAGATCTAAAGCTCTAAATTCACATCAGTTTTTCTGATTTTGTTACGGGTATGAACGCTCTCTCATTCAGGCATCGCCGGTGGTGCTAAGGCAAAGCCTGTCATCATTTTGCTTGCTCTGATTGCTTTGATAGAGCTTTTAATTAGTGCAAAATAAGCTGTTGTTCTCGATTCTTCAGATGATACGAAATTCAGAGAAGCTTACTTTGCCATTTCTCTTTGCCCCCTATTTCGGTAAGAGCATGAACCCTCCCGGCTCGCCGCCAATGACAAGGGCTTTCCTCTATACCCTTGGCAGTCGGGGCATTACAATCTTTCTGTTGCTAATTTGTGCTGCTGGGCTGAGAGTGATCTAGAATCTATTTAAGGGGTACTAAAAAGGAAGTTGTTGTGGACGGTGACTCGAGCACTTTTTTAAGTGGCAAATTTGACAATAATCGCCTCGATAAAGCCGCTCTAGACAAGGCCAGTCTAGACAAAAACGGCAAACTAAAGGGCAAGAAGAAGAGCGTTGTCTTGATGGAGCGTGACATCAATGCCTTGCTTGAGCTTTATTTGCATCGCACTATTTCATCGAGTCAATTGGCCCGCTTGTGTTTCCCTGATATTAGTTATGAAACGGCTCGCAAGAGGCTGCGTCGCCTGCAGCAAGCTGGCTTTACAGGTGGGTCTTCTTCGGGTCGCATGGAGGGCCGAGGTCGACCAGAGCTTATCTACTTTCTCACTGCTTCTGGGGCCCGGGCCCTAGAGCAAACACGGGGTATCTCGTGGGAAACTATTCCCACCGGCCCGCCCCACACCTATCACAAAGAACACTTCTTGCGTCTGGTTGATGTGCGCTTGGCTATGGAAGATGCTGAGCTGGCTCACGTGATCAGTGGCTTAGAGTTTACTACTGGTCGAGAATTTTGGAAGGAACTGGCCTCTGATCTTACTGAAGCTGAAGAACAAGCTGATGCCACTATTTCGTTTGCCTATGCCGGAATGGAACCGGTGCGGGTTTTGCTTGAGATAGATACAGGTAACTTCCGGCAAACCCGCCATTGGGAGCCGAAAATTCGAGCATTCTTGCGTACTGGCTATCCTATTTGGGTCGTCACTGGCAGCGCTCCGCGCATTCTGACATTGCGAAAATGGACCCAACCTCTTCTTGAAGAAGCAGAAGTTGGCCCTGGCAAGTGCGTCTTTGCTGTTTATACAGAGATTGTAGAAAAAGGAATTTATGGTGCTCAGTGGCAGCGCACCGATGGTTCGTTTACTGATTTGCGGCCGACTAAACTATAGAGTCTCTATCTTCAAGAGCTCAGTCGACCTAAGTTCTATCTACATGAGTTCTTCGGCGAAGTGACAGGCCGATTTGTGGCCTGGGGCAATCTCGCGCAATGCCGGTGTATCTTGCTTGCAGATGTCGCGGGCGATGGGGCAGCGGGTGTGAAAGGCGCAGCCCGATGGTGGATTGGCTGGACTCGGTAAATCACCTTGCAAGAGCACGCGATGGCTGCGGTCGTATGCTGGGTCTGGCACTGGGGCAGCCGAAATTAAGGCTTTGGCATAAGGGTGCAAGGGCTTCTCGTAGACTTCTTTGCACGGTCCAATTTCTACAATGCGACCGAGATACATCACGGCAATGCGGTCTGAAATGTAGCGCACGACGTCAAGGTTGTGAGCAATAAATAGATAGGTGAGGTTGAATTCTTTTTTTAGGTCTAGAAGTAGATTGAGAATTTGCGCTTGCACACTAACATCAAGAGCAGAAACAGGTTCATCGGCAACGATCAATCTTGGATTGAGGGCGAGGGCCCGAGCAATACCAATACGCTGACGTTGACCACCGGAGAATTCGTGGGGATACCGGTCGAGCATTTCTTTGGGCAGACCAACTAGTTCAATTAAGCGCGTGACTTCTTCTTTGAGTTTTGAGCGGCCACTTTCACTCGTACCTTTTGACATGCCGTGCACTTCTAGGGGCTCGGCTAGAATCTGGGCAATGGTCATGCGTGGGTCTAGGCTGGCGTATGGGTTTTGAAACACAATCTGCATTTGCTTGCGCAATGGTTTCATGGCCTTGCTATCGAGAGCCATTATTTCTTGACCGTCAAAGCTTACTGAGCCTTGGCTGGCTGGCATCAATCGCAGCATCACTCGACCAAGGGTAGATTTACCGCAGCCCGACTCGCCTACTAGGCCCAAAGTCTCGCCTTCGATAATATCTAAATTGATACCGTCAAGCGCTCTGACAGCACCTACTTGTTTGTTGAAGAAGCCCTTACGGATAGGAAAGTGCTTCGTTAGATTTTTGATTTGGACGAGAGTTTTTTCGGTCATTTACTGCTTATGGGATCTTGACATTGATGCGGTTCAAACGCTCTCCCAATTTTGCCAGAAACTGGCCCGCAAATGTGGACGTTTTTTCTTCAATTACAACATCGCTGGCGTGTACGCCTCTTTTTCGTGAGCGCATAAGCTGACTTGGAGCCACTGGAGCGTCAAGATTCCACTCTTCATAGATGGCTCTTTCATTTGTAGTTTTTTCGGCTAGAGCTTTTTCGCCCTTGGCCTTTTCTATAAGAGCTTGTTCGCCTGCTTGGGCGGCACGGGCAAAACCATTGAGCAATCTTTGTTCTTGCTCGCCATTGTGGTAGCCACCCCAAGGATTACCTTGAATGCGATAAGGCTGTGGCTCCCGCAAAAATACATACCAAAAGACTGTATATAAGATTAGGAGTTCAAAAGCGATGATTGCATAGGCGAACATAATCTACTCCCGGCCTAAATAGGCCTTGAGCTGGGTACCCAAAATGTCAGTGTCTTTTTTGAAAAAGGTGCTA
>JBAYTY010000038.1:0-72560 GCA_041675385.1 Candidatus Obscuribacterales bacterium | reverse complement strand
GATAACGCTTAGAGACTGTCAATAGTTCAATGGAATTGGAAAATTTTTCTGTGTTCCCAACAATCGTTCATGGCAAAAACTTCCGGCTCGGCGAATCTTCTAGTTCGAAGGCGGTCTAGGCTTATCTTCGAATTGATTCATGCGGTCTTCTAACTTTACGATGCGTTTTTCTAGACGGCCAACATTGCGTTCTGAAGATAACATCAGTGAAGAGATACCGCTCAGTTTTGTGTTTACTTCTGAGCGAAACTCGTGCAATTCTAGAATGCTCTGGTCAAGCTTTGCATTGGTTTGCCCAATCGCTGCCGCAAGCATGCTGAAGCCCGTTCTCATTTCGCCTTGCAGCATCTCAATCAGTTGTCTGTCATGGCCCATTGCATTCACCTCGTTAGTCCCACAATAGAGATAACGCTTAAAGACTGTCAATAGTTCAATGAAACTGGAAAGTTTTTTTGCTCCACATTTGGCTGTAAAACAGCGCTGCAAAACAAAGCTTTGGCTTTGTGAAATTTGGGGTATAGCACTACGGCATACAGTATAACGAAGATCAAGAAATAGTCGGGGGTTTGCTGTCCGAGAAAAAGCGATATCGAAGAAAAATGAAGGAGGTGTCCGAATAACTCGAACACCCCCTCCATTTCAGTTTCTATCGGTGCCAGTGCGTGGTTGTGTGGGTCGTTTTACCCCTTGCCCTGGCGTTTGTTGTTATTGCTGTTCTGGCTGATCGCCGATTGTCGCTCTTAGAAAATCTTCCAGTAGCTGTGGTCGGACGGGTAGTCGTGGCCAGCTTCGGTGGCGGCCGTGAATGACAGCTCCAGGGAGAGGTCGCAGATGGCGCGGGCCTGCACCATGAAGGTCTGGTGCTGGTCCAGCTCGGCTCTGTGGCAGGCGATGCCGGCGCGAGCCTTGAGGTGCTTGGTGTCGGTCGGCACCAGAGGCACTTCACTGGCGTTCTCACCCTTGTTGAGCGTGTGTCCAAGGGTTTCGGCCAGGCGCTTGTCGGCGTCGGCTTGAGCGTGAACACAGGCCTCTTCGGTGCGAACTACCACCGAGTTGGCCAGGGCTTGCAGTGCCTGCAGCTTGGTCAGCACATCGGCGGCGCTCAGGGTCTTGGCCTCGTCAACGATGGCGCGAGCATTGGCGGCGACATCCTTCACCGCCTGCACAGTGAGGTAGATTTCGGGGTTGCGACCCAAATCGATGCCGTCGAAGTGCTCGGTGCCCAGGTAGTAAATCGCCTGTGCTTGAGCGTCGAGGGCGAGTAGCTGCGAACGCAATACGGTCTTGCGAATCTGTTGCAGGTCAACTTTGTTTGTAGACATGGCTTGTTTCCTTTTGTCAGGTTAGTCGGAGGGATGATCACGCACCTTGCGCGATCATCCCTAGGGATAGGTCCAACGGTTCAGTTCGGGCTTAGGAAGATGGCAGGCTCAGACCAGTTTGGGAATGTGGCACTCATTGCAGAGCGTGTGGTCTACGGCGATGCCCTGTTCCAGGTGTTGCTTGGCTTGCGGGGCGCAGAGCACACGAACTTCCTTGAGCGATGCGATGGCTCCGCTTTTGGCCTTCTGATCCACCAGGCAGCGCAAGACAGCGCCGGTGCCCCGAAGGTTCATAACCGCCCCTGAGCTGCGCTGCGGGAAGATTGGAATGAGAATGGAGCGAGCCTCGTATTCGCTGGCCAGAGCCATTGAATAGTTGAACAGCGCGCACATGCGGCGGCGGCTGATGTCATCGGCTTTGCCGAGACCGACCACGACGATGTGACGGGGACGGTGTCCAGCTTCGATGGCAGGAACTTCCACCGCGAGGTGCTCACCGACTTCACCTTGGAAGTTGTGTGCGACCATGGCCTCGCTGACGGCGCCGTTGTGATGGGCGTCAAAAGCCATGGGGCCAGCTCCCAAGTCGCTGCCGAGCACCTTGGTGAGAATCAGCAGATCGGCAGTGTCATATTCCACGCCGTGCTGGTGGCGCGGGTTGATGCCGCCAATGACGGTGATTGTCGGAGAGAGATGTTCGCTGACGTTTGCGTTGACGCTAGTGCAGCCGGTGCAGCCCTCGCAGCGCTGGCTTGAAGGGCCAGGACAGACGGGGGCAATAACCAAAGATTTCTTACCAGTAGTCATAATTTTCTCCTAAGAGTTAGTGTTGCTTCTCGCGTTTATTGCTTTGAGGGAGAGCGAGAAAGGTTGATGATGGCTGTGCGCGGATGGCTACAGCTGCTGCAGAGAGGGCCGGCAATGGCGACTCCGCGACAGATTGCAGGCACCTGTTCGCTTTCGACGATCAGGGTGAGGCGAGAAAGTACGAGAGCGGCTTGTTCTTCAACAAGGGCTACGGTGAGGCGACAGCGAGTCAGGGCAGCGATTTGCTGACCGCTATTGGGGGCACTACTAAAGTCAGAGACGGCGATCACAAGGTGGTTGTGCAGGCCGCTTACTGCTCCGTCGAGGGCGCTGCCGACCACTGCGCACATGACTTTGGTTTCAACTGAGCTGCGATTGCCGAGGCCGACGAGAAGAACGTGCACGGTCGGTTCGCGGGTTTGGTCGTCGCTGGCGGCAGTTGCTTCTTTGGCAGGGGTTCCGAGCAAGTCGATCAGGTGAGTTTGAGCGCTGCTGCCTTGAAAGTCGGGGATGGTCAGTTTGCCGTCTTTGAGCACTTCAGGGGCGCGGGCAGCAAGCAGAGCGCTGCCGTAGGTGCCAAGGCCGGTGTCAGAGAAAACAGGCAAGACCACAAGAATGCTGGGTTTGGCATCGCTGCTGTTGTTGCTCTCGCTCTGGCTGCCGAGCAGGTGCGATTTGCTATGGTCCAGCGCCGATGTCGAAAAATCGCTCAATGCCTGGGGCAGAGTGGTCATGTCGACTTCTACGCGAAAACCAGCAGCACAGAGGTTGTGGTGGGGCGAACTGCAGTGGGGACAAAGCATAGGATTGGCTCCTTTTTGTTTTTAATTGAAGGCGAAGGCCTAGACCCGAGGGAAAATTCACCTAACTGGGGCCAAAGCAAAGTTGAACAGCTAACGCTCCAGCAAATCTGGAAGAGAAAGAGCAGAACTTAGTGCAGTGGTTTTGGAAAGGGTGAAAATGCCTGGGTTGATTGGGAGAAATAAAAGAACGTAGCCACACCCTAGTGCTATGGGGTGACGAAATTAAATCTTGAAAGAGTTGATGTTAAGAAGAGCTATGCAAGCTATGAGAGCAAGGTCATTCGTAAGAACTATATATAAATACATGCAGCGAGGTGTTCTAAGACTTTCCTTTTGGTAAGAGTCGAGCACTAGACGCGCTGGCAGATGCGCTTTCATCCTGGTTTTCCTTCGCTAGCTGCGCAATCAACCGTTTGAATGATTTAGTTCATAACTCAGTTTCTGTTTACAAAGACCTTGCAGCTAGCCGATTTCAGAGTCTTCAGCGATTCTCGTGATCAACTCCTGATAGGGCAATCCCTCTTCCTTGAAAAGAAGGTTGCGGGCGAATTCAAGATCAATGCGTGCCGAGCGCGCCAAAGCCTCGGCTTTATCGATCATTTCTAGTCGCAAATCTTTGTCAGTATCGCTGTCACTACCCTTGCTAGCTTTGCCGTAAAGACGCGCTGCGGCCTGATAGTATTTCTCTGCTGCGTCTAGTCTGCGATTGGCTAACTCAGCTTGTGGTGCTCGGTTTGTTACTAGGCGTTGCAGCACGACAACTAGAGTTTTGAACTGATTTATCTGGCTGTCAATTTGATCTTCTTGCTCTAAGTTTCCGCTGCTTAGGTCTTCTCGCATTGCCGAGCTTTGAAACGTCTCAGAGGCTAATTTTACCTGCAACATGCTAGTTGTTACTAGCTCGTCTACTACTTCGTCTTGTGCTTTTAAGTAGGCTTCAATGGCGGCGTGTAGCTTCTTTATGGCATCATCCAGGCGACTCAAAACTTTTGGTGATGCTTGGCTAGGACAATTGCAGCATGCAGTTTTTAGGTTGTAGCTTGCCTCAATTGCTTTTTTGATTTGTTGCGATGCCTTTTCAGCTGTAGCGTCTTTCCAAATATAGTTTAAATCGACAATTGACTCATGATTCTCAATTTCAATTTCTTTTTTAATCATGTATAAGAGCAGCAAACCTGCTTCAGTCACTCGTCTTGATTTGTCTTGCTTGTTTGATTTTAAGAGCTCAATGGCGTCGTTGAACATTTTAACAACGTTGGCAAGTTTTAATTTATTGACTTCGCTGACAACACAATTGCAGAATTCAATGGCCATTTTTGTTTTTATGATTGCGCCAGAAAGCATTAGGGCGCGATATTCTACTGTGCTCTCATCAAAATTGGGCGGGCAGCTTTCTAAGTGTTCGCTCGTTAGCTGTTGCTTTGCTAGTTCTAGTCTGAACAGCCCGAATTCGATGCGCCTTATGCATTCACTATTGTTCTTTTTATTGTCAAACTTGCTATTGACTAAGGCTGCAGTGCAATCTTCTTCGGCCATGAAAATGTGTTTTCTAACCAAGGCACTGAGGGCGTCCTCGCGGCCTTGAATCAGCTCATCTACTTGACCAATTGTTCTCACTAGTTGATCAATTTTGGCCTCGGGGCCTCGCTGTTTGAGCCATTCTAACAGATGTTTTGGCAGCTTGAATGGCATGGCTATTGCGCGCTCGCATCGGCCGAAAGCTTTTCTATGTCAGCACGAAGAAAGTGAATTTTTTGTTCAAGCTGATATAAGAGGTCAGCAGCTTTTCCTTCCCACGGTATTGATATTTCCCTTAGCTCTATGTAGTCGCTTTCGCCGAGCATATGTTCAATTGCTTCTGCTTCTAAAATTTGCTGACCAAAATCAGCATAGAGCCAGGCCATGCCTGCCAGGTCAAAACTATCCTTTAAATTGCCGTTAAATAAACTTTCCAAGGCGTCTTGCAGCTCATTGTTGGCATTTTTTATGCAATCAGCGATCAATTCATTTTGCCGGTACGAAGTTGCCTTAAAGTCTTCTGTAAGCTTTGCTAGGGCCAGTTCGACGGTAGCCAATCGCGTTTTGACTTGAGCTTTGCTTGGCTGCTGTTTTGCTTTTGCCACCAATTACACCGGCTTGTTGGGCTCAGAAAGTGTGTATGTCAAAACCAAATCGTTTTTAGTTTGAGAGTAGGCCTTGTATTTTCCAGTGCCGTTGGCGCCGCTGATAACAATTAAGTCGCTGTCAGGGTTTGATTCTAAAATCTCAAACTTACTTGCTTCGAATTTACCGAGATGGGCTTTGTACATTGATTCCTTTGCCGTCCAAATTCTTGTTATTTCGGCATTGAGAGCGGCACTAGGGCATGAAGCTAGATACTTTAGTTCGGATGGTTGCATAAATGATGAGGCAAAATCACTATCGCGCGCGCTAATAGTCTCGGCGTCTATACCAGGATTGCCATTATTGCTAGCATCGACAAAGCTTGCTAGAGCAATTCCTTTGCCATTTGTGTGGGTAATAGAAATGGAAACTGACGGAATTGAATTTGATTTGTCTCTGATGACGGCATAGGGAGAGCGATTTGAGTGGTTGTGTATTTCTACGTCATGGGGGCCGAGGATGCTACCGCTGCTGTTCCGAACTAGCGTTCTTACAGCATCTTTGGCAGCAATGCGACCCAGAAGCCAGTCGGTTTTTCTCTTCTTCGATTGGTCGGCGCTGCGCCATTGACTGAGCTCTTTTTTAGTGAGTAGATAGTCTAGGCACCATTCTAAAATGACATCGTCTTCACTGAGAACATTTTGCGAAACTTGCACTATGGCACAGCGTTCGCGCAACTGCTTGCTGAGAAGTTCAGTGGCAAGAATGCTTGAGCCTAAATATGATGAAGACGGATTAGCGACAAAGTTTTGCCAAGTCTCGCTTAAGACTACTCGGCGGCTATTAATACTATTGACTCGCAGCGCTAATTGCCCGGCGCTCACTACTTCCACGTCGGCTTCTGTGGCTCGCTCAGAGAGGGCTGGTAGGGTCGCAGCTACGTCTACTTCAGCGGCTAGGGCTGCTGGGTTTAAGTAAAAATCGATAGACTCGATAAAGAATGGCAGTAGCGCTGTGGCTGAGAGATTCTTCTCGTAGAGGTAGAAGAGCACAAATTGACTTGAGTTATCTAGCAAAAGTGGATTGAGAAGAAAGTTGGCTTGGGCTAGATTGGGCATCCAGTTCGTTGCTGGGGTGGCGGCAGCTTTGCCGGCAATGGCTTTGTTGCCCACTTGATCTAGCGATTTAACCGCTTGCATACTGGGGCCGTGGAACATCGCTTTGGGCCCGTAGAGCTGAGAGTGATGTTTGAGATTGCTGACGGCTGGTCCTGACACTGCAAGTTTGCTCTTGTTTGGTTGACCAGTGTTTTGGTGTAAATATTGATTTGCAAATATATAGTCGGCCATGATCAGCACGGTTTCTGGACTTTCAGCCTCAGTCATTTCTACATGAACTTTGTCTTCAAAACCGGTGACGGTCATCTTTATTGACAGTTCGTTGCGATCCACTACTAGGCGTTTAAAAGCTTTGACCTGCTCAAGTCTGACAATAACTCCACTGCTAGAGTTGCTGGCATGGTGCGCCATGGCCGCTTCTGCCATGATTTCTAGAGATACCATTAGTGGTACTAGGTGAACTCTGGTATTTTCTACTGCACTGACTATGCCACCAATGGCATGGTCAAGCAAATAGAGGTCTGTATCTAGGTTTAGTGTGAGAAAGAGTTCGGTATTGTCGCTACCAGGAAAGACCTGGCAGCGCTGGAGAAAAGGCAAATCTTTAGTCTGGTCATTGCTATCGGCGGGCGTGTCCACACCTGCGGCGACGCCGATTTGCTGCTCCTCTTGGTTCTCTATGTAAGAGCGCATAACTTGCTCTGAGACGGCGCTGACGCGGCTATAAAACTCGGCGTTGGTGCTGAGGAAGCGTTGCACGACTAAGTCTTGTTCTGCCTCGTCTTGCTCAGCCACGTCTTGCTCGGGGAGACCCTGTTCTCGTAGATCTGGCTCTGGCGAATAGCCTTGCTTACCAATAGGGAAGTGCACTTCAGGTAATTTGCTGGTATCAATTTTCAATCCAGCATATGCCAACAGCAATGGAGTGCTACTGGTAACAACCTTGGCTGTCGGAGTTTGCCAGTTGACTATGGTCGGCTGGCGGCGCTGATAGAGATAGTCAAGTTTGGCTGGTACTTCTTGCACAAACAGGGCGGCCAAAAGATGATGAATTTGGGTCAAACCTGACTTGGAGGCTAGATTTGTAGCAACTGCCAGATGGTCCTGCTTGGGCAGTATGCCCGGTATCAATGAACTCAATATGCCACTAGGGCCGACTTCGATAAATTTGCGCACGCCGTGATCGTACATTGCCTGAATGGTTTGGCGCAGTGCTACTGGTTTGGTAAACAGTTCCGTGAAGAAAGTGCGGATGCCTTCAATATCGTCTGGATAGCGCTCGGCTGTTGAACAGGACCAGCCAGGAATGGCTAAGGTGCTGACGTCTACGGCGCGAACAGCTGCTTCTTTTCCTACCATCACGGCTTTAACTAGTGGTGTGTGATAAGGAATGGCCACAGGTAAGAGGTGGCAGGGCAGCCGCAGATCGCGCAGAGCATTGTTGAGATTTTCAATGGCTTTGGCTGTGCCAGTGACTATCGTATGCTCATCGCCGAGGTCAGCGCTGAGGTGAACTTCGTTGCGATCCGCTAAGCTCACCAAATTCATGACTGTAGCTGTTGGAGCTAAAATTCGCAGAGAGCGCAAGTCTGCCAGGCTTTCAGGCGGAAGAGAGCGAGCTACTTCAGTGCTGACCTCGTAGAAAGTTTGTGCTACTGACAGCACATCTACCGAGCCACCAGTGGTAATGGCGGCAAATTCTCCGGTGCTGCATCCCATAATGGCGTCAGGCTTAATTTCTAGGTGGGCAAGAAAATGACAAAGAGCGTATTCGGCCAATAGAACAGCTACTACGGCAAAATCAGCAGCAGCCAGAGATGGCGAACCAGTTCTTTCACCAGCGGTAAAAGGAGGTGGGAAAATTGACTTGCTCGGTAGCTCTGTGGCTCCGGCGGCTAAGGCAATATTGTCGACAATTTCAAACACTTCCCGAATTTCAGGGAAGAGCACACAGAGGTCGCCAAGCATATTGGTATAGGCCGAGCCTAGACCCGGGTAGATAAAGGCTGTTTGCCCGCCAAGCAGTGCCTCTGGGGCTGTGAAGTAAATCCCTTTTTTTGTTTCACTGATTTTGATTGTGTCGCTGTCGCCAATCTGTTCTGCAGCGCTGGCCAGGCGCAACGCTAGCTCGTCGCTAGAACCGGCCACTAGAGCTAGTCTGTAGCCGCTCTGTGCGGCAGATGTAGAGGCAGATTTAGAGGCACCAGATGAGCAGTTAAGGGTATAGGCCAAGTCTTTCAAGACTATTTTGTTTTGGCTAATCGTATGGGCTAGGGTGGCGATTTTTTCCAGCAGACCTTCCCGGCTAGTGCTAGAGAGCATGAATACTTCGTTTTCCCACTCTTGCATTAGAGAGTCTTTGTGGTTGTCTTTTCCTTGTAGGCAATTGCTCTCTTCTAAAATCATGTGGGCATTGATACCGCCAAAGCCGAAGGCGCTGACAGCGGCCCGGCGAGGGTGCTTGCGGTCATTGGTCTTGAGCCAGGGGCGGGTCTGTGAGTTGACATAGCAAGGGTGTTTGGCCCAATTGATTTTGCTATTAGGCGTTGTCACGTTCAGTGTTGGTGGCAAAATTTTGTGGTGCAAAGCTAGGGTAGTTTTGATGATACCGGCTATGGCGCTGGCTGATTGCAAGTGGCCAATCATCGACTTGACTGAACCGAGGGCGCACCAAGGCTCTCGTTCTAGGTTTGCTTGGCCGTTGTCTGCCTCGCTAAATACTTTTTCGACAGCTTGCAACTCGACTACATCGCCAGCGGGTGTGCCGGTTCCATGTGCCTCTAATAGTTCGATAGTTGCTGGTGAAACACCGGCCATAGCGTAGGCGTTGCGCATGGCTAGAGCCTCTCCATCAGAAGATGGGGCAATGACGCTGCCGCCATGACCATCACTTGATGATGCTACTCCGCAAATGGTGGCATAAATTTTGTCGCCATCTGCTTCTGCGTCTTCGAGGCGCTTCAAGCAGATCATGCCCACACCTTCTCCCAGCATCGTGCCGTCTGCACTTTGATCAAATGGCTTGATGCTATCGCTGTGCGAAAGAGCGCCTAGACCACAGAACATCTGGAAAAATACTGCCGATGAGTTGATGTGCACGCCGCCAGCCAAGGCAAAATCACAACGCTTGTCTAATAAGTCGTTGACTGCTGTTTCTACTGCCACCATAGACGATGCGCAGGCGGCGTCTACAATTAGGTTGCGGCCACGGAAACCTAATTTGGCTGCCAGTCGTCCTGCCGTCACACTGGGCATGGTGCCAGGAATAGTATCAGAGTTTACTGGCTGGAGATTGCCTTGAATTTGTGCTGCTAATTGCTTCAGTAGCTCTTCATTGTGCTCGGGCAGCACTGCCCGCAAAATAGCTGCAATTTCATTGACTGTTTTGCATTGCTGTACTAGGTTTAAGCAACCGGCTCCGGGTGCTCCTATTCGTCCGATGATAATTTCTGCCCGGTCGCGGTCAAAGGCTTTGGTGAGATAGCCAGCGTCGGCCATGGCGTCTTGTGCCACTTTAAGGGTAAGCATCTGATCTGGGTCACTACCGACTACAGAGCTAGGCATGACGCCATACTTAAGGGGGTCGAACTGGGCGAACTCGGTAATGAATCCGCCTCGTTTGGCATAGCTCAGGCCAAATTTTGTGGCGTCTTTGTCGTAGTAGTCAGCTAGACTCCACTCTTTGTCCGTTACTTCTCTGGTGGCATCAAATCCGCGAACGATATTTGACCAGTAGCTGGCTAGATCTGGAGCACCAGGAAAGAGACAGGCCATGCCAATAATGGCAATTTTATTCATCGGGCTAATTCTTGCACCGGCGGTGACGAGGCGAATCTATTGAATGTCTTGCTAGCGATTCCGCCAAGCCCTTCCACAACAACTGCTAGTTCTCCGTTTTCGTTGTATATGGCCAGATCACAGAGCAAGTCAGTGGCAGAGGAGGCACCCAGGTAGACTCGAGCTTTGACAGTGCCGAGGCTTATGGGACGGAAGAGATACATGTTGCGGAAGCCGTTAGGTAGAACGGTGACATCTTGATGATGTCTGGCCCAAACTCCGGCCAGTTGCATAGCACTATCGAGCAAGAGCGGGTCAACAGTCCAGGCGCTTGAGTCGGCAGTGGTGACAAAGTCGAGAGGTGCCGAACCGGTTATTTCACCCGCTATATCGTTGGTGGCCAAACAGATTATTGAGGCTAGGCCTTGGAAGGCTGGACCGTGGAAGAGCCAAGTGCCATATAGATCTTTCGGCTGTGGCAGTTCAGAAGTTGAAGCTGGCAAGTCACGCAAATTGAACTTTGATTGAATCGGTGCGGCTAGCTCAGTGTTCCAGATTTCAGGGCAGAGAGCTGCTTGCTGCGCGAACTTAGCTTTGCAGCGGAAGTGCGCTTTTCTCGGGCTAGCCGATAGAAGTTGCACAGCAACTGTGTTTTCGTTGTCGCCGTCAATTCCGACTTCAATGATAAAGTCTTTTTCGGCAGTGTGGAAGACAATACCGGACGGAATATCTAGGTCTGAAACTTGCACTAACTGTCGATCAGGATAGACAGCCCGAGCCGCTTCAAGCATTAGCTCAAGGGCTACAGCCATAGGTAGCACAGGGATGCCATCAAACTTGTGATCTTGTAGATAGACATGCTTTTTTGTGTCTATCCGAAGTAAGAAGGAAGTGTTGTTCGGGTCAACTTGGGCTGTGTTGAGGAGGATGCCAGCCGGTACTAGAGTGGTTGACGGCGGGAGCAATGTCAGCGGCAGGGTTTTTGCTGCTAGCTGGGCGCGCACTATTGGTGCTGGTGCCATTGCTGATGTACCAGTTGTCTTAGATGTACTAGGTGTGCCAGTGGCCGCCCCGGATCCAGTTATTTTTGTAGATCCATCGCTTGGTTTGCTTGCGAGTTTGCCGACCAACATAACTTCTACGTGCTCAGGGCAAGTTTTGCTTATTTCTTCTAAGAAGCAGAGGCTGCCGTCTTCAGGCTGAATCATTGACCAACCGTGGCTGGCAAATACGGCTTCTAGTTCCGGTGGAGCCATCCCGGCTTGCCATGGTCCCCACATAAGAGAGGCTACACGTGCGGTTGTGCGGGTTTTTAAGTTCAAGGCCAGCTTGTTCAACGCTTCGTTGGCAGAGACGTAGTCTGCTTGACCAGGGTTGCCTGTCCTTCCGACAACCGAAGAGAAGAAATACATAAACTGTAGGGTGTCGAAGCGAATTTTCTCAGAAAGGGTAATGGCACCTTTGATTTTGGTGTCATAGACGCGCTGGAAGGATTCTAGAGTCTTGTCTTTGATCAGTGCATCTTCAATTATTCCAGCACCATGGATGACGCCATCAATATTTGAAGTTTCATAGATAGAATCAATCAACTCACCGAAAGCAGCAGCGTCAGCAATATCGACCGAGTAATACTTGGCTGTGGCCCCAGCTGCTTGTAATGCTTCGAGCGACGAGCGTACTTCTCGTTCGCGCAGTAATAGCTGATAGGTCTGTTCAATTTCTCTGACATTGACTGTCTGACTAAGTGCTTGGCACTGTTCGATGAGAGCGGCTTTGATATCTTTGGCTGCAGTTAAACCAGCAGTGCTAGCCGATTCTGTCTCTTTCGGGCGGGGCAGGCGGCCAACAATGACAAATGTAGGCCTGTATTTCTTAGCCAGCTCCAGAGTGATTTTCGCTGTGATGCCACGGGCTCCGCCAGTCACTAAAACAACAGATGATGAATTCAGCGCTGGTTTTGTACTGGTCAAAACTGACTCGTATGGAGCTTCTTTGACTACCAAGCCAAGGCGTTTGCCAAGGACGAATCCGACTTCGACAATATCGTCATCGGCAAAAAGCTCAGACAGAACAGATTTGGCAGCCTCTTCGGCTGTAGTGTCCAAGTTCAAGTCGACAACTTTGACGTGCACTCCGGGCATTTCTTGGGCAATAGTTTTTGTCAGACCGACCACACCGCCCTGGTAGGCTAGCTGCGGTAGGTTGAGACCGGCTTGACCCGAACTAGTACTCGTTTGACTTATATGTGATTGGCCAGTGCTGCCATTGAAGTCTCCACCTAGATAGGTGACGTTTACGAACGAGGCATGTCGACCAGCCATAACATGACCTTTGAGGTCGTTCTCAACGGCCTTTGCTAGCAAGAATGTGCTCGACAGCTGTGAAAGTTGGGCAAGATGCTGAGATTGTGGTGCTGAAGCCTGACTAGAGATGACATTGCAGATGTTAATTACGGCGCCAATTGGTCCGAAATTGTCTCTAATTTGTCCCATTACTTGCTTGAAGGCTGGCTCATCAACAAGGCTTTTGCGGTTGATCAGAATGTTGTTTTTAGCGCCAAGGCTTTTATCTAGTCCATCAAGCAGTGCAGCAATTTGCTTAGCTGGTTCTTGCTGATCGGCAATGATTAGGGTCACAGGTGCTAGAGCTTTTGTTGTTGCTTTGGCTGGCGGTAGCTCAACTGGCACAACTACTCCCCGGGCAATTTTTTCTAGGTTGCCTGGTCTGTTAAAGTTTGTTAGGTTATCTGCTTTTACGCTGCTAGAAATAGCTGTCTGTCCCGCAGTGGATGCTGCATTTGGAGAAACTTGAGTTGTTGCTGAATCTCCAGTTACTTCCGTTTCATCGATATCGTTGAGAGTATTAATCCAGTCAACAATACCCTGCAGTGTTTTGGTTCCAGCTAGTTTCTCGATGCCGGTTTCGAGCTTGGTTTGGGTGGATTCGGGCAGTAATTTTCTGAAGTTATTGAGAATTTCTACGCGCTTAATTGAGTCGATACCAAGGTCTGCTTCTAAGTCTAAAGTTGGGTCAAGCATCGATCGAGGGTAGCCAGTGCGCTCACTGACTATTTCGAATAGACTTTCTGCCAGAGCTTCAGCGTCGATTAAGTTTGACTGTGCTGTGGGCTCAACCAAAGCTTGTGCAGCGCTGCTGTAGGCACCATCAATTGTGTTTTTATCATCGCCGTTTTTGCCATTGCCATTAGCGCCATTGTTAGTATTTAAACTTGAGTTTGGATTTGCACCGTTTCCGCCATAAGAGCCGTTGCCATTGCTGCCGGCATCATATGCGGTGCCAGTTGCTTGCTCTGTGTATGGCAAGCCGGTGGTTTGCAATACAGGGGCTTGAGCCATTGGCTGGGTATTTGTTATCTGTGCTACTTGTGAGACAGGCATAGAACTTATTTGCTGTGGCAGCTGTTGATTTAGCTGAGGCAATTGTGGCTGATAGCCAGTTCCACGGCCATTGGCTTGCAGATAAGCTAGCATGACATTCTGTTGCGTCTCGAGGAAACGATTGGTCATTTCCAGCATGCTTTGCTGAAACTCGAGCATTACTTTGTCTACATTTTGATCGGGGCGACCGACTGGTTGTGTCCCGTTCTTTCTGTTATTTGGGTCCATTGCTAGCTGTCCGTTTGTTTGTCTGGCTTTTACATCAATTAGATGTTGTGTGCTTGCTTCTATCGTTTTACTTGCTGCTATCGTCTTGTTCTGCGTTATCGTCTTGTTCGGTGCTGTAAGGGGCTGTGATGCCGCTGACGGGGGCGCCTTGAGAGCGCTTGTTGTCTGTGGCGCTGAAATTTGTGCTCTTAGAGTTTTAGCTGGTGCTAATGCACTTGGCTCTCCATCTTTGACGCGAGCGATGCTAACACTATTGACCTTATATAGAAGTTGTTTGCCCGCAGTAAAGTGACTACGAATTCTTGCTTTGTTGTTAAACAAACGATTCCAGAATAGTTTGCCCAGGTCGATGTCGGCGCCATTAACAGCTAGCCGGCCGAGGGTCGACAGGAAATGCTCTAAACCATTTTTACCGTTTCGTTCACAGTTGACTGCGACAAATTCACGGTCAGCTAGAGAAGCTTCAGTTAGGCCTGTTAATACTGACCCTGGTCCAACTTCAATAAACAAGCGGGCACCAGCATCATGCATGGCTTTGAGCTGGTCTACAAACAATACTGGCTTGAGGGCGTGCTGGCTAAGTTGCTCAACTATTTCAGCATTTTCAGAGCCATACGGAAGGGTAGTGCTATTTGAAAATACTGGTATTTTTGGGCTGTGGCACTGCACTGAATGCAATACTTCCGCTAGTTGCTTGTCAGAGCCAATCATTAGAGGGCTATGGAATGCGGCTGAAACTGCTATGCGTTTTGCTGCAATTTGCTCCGATTTAAAGACTATTAGAGCCGCTTCTATTGCTTCTTCTGAGCCTGAAATAATCGATTGCGTCGGTGTGTTGATATTGGCGAGGTAGACGCCGGGCAATTGCTTCAATGCTGCTATCACTAGGTCTGGAGCGGCCGAAATGGCGGCCATTGCTCCGGGATTTTCCGCAGCACATTGGCCCAAAATGCGACCGCGTTCAATTGAGAGCATAAGTAGATCTTCGGCACTAAAGACGCCACCGGCGTGCAAAGCGACGTATTCGCCATAGCTATGACCAGCTACCATATCGGCTTTTAGGCCAAAGCCGCTCAGTAGTCTTAGCATCGCTAAATCACAGACCCCAAGAGCTGGTTGGGCGATGTCAGTGCTGGTCAGTTGCTCTTGTTGTTCAGCTTTTCGCGCATCTGAAAGAGTTGGTGCCGGGAAAATGTACTGCGATAGAGCATTTTTACCAGCAAACTTAGCAAAGCCCGGCTTGTCAGCATTTTTAGCAATGTAGCGGTCTGCCTCTTCTAGTGTTTCTAGAATTTCAGGGAAGTAAATAGTCAGCTCTTTTAGCATGTTCACTTTCTGTGAACCTTGACCAGGGAAGAGGAACGCGACTTTATTCTGTTCAGCGGCTGCGGGCTCCCCGGCAGTGTTCGGCTCAGAAATAGTTGCTCTGAAATGCACACCTGTAGGTAAACTGAATTTGAAATTAGTGGGTAAATGAGTATTCTGGATTGCACTCTGAGATAAACCTGAAGTATTCTTCAGGTTTTCACTGACGACTCCCGAGAGCTTATCTCTTACCTGAGCAATTTTCTGCTCAAGATCATCGACGTTAGAAGCCACGATTGCCAGGCTGGCTGATGAACCACTGTTCTTTTCGCTAGTTTGAGCGCTAGTTTGAGTGCTAGTTTGGGCGCTAGTTTTGCCACCGCGTTTGAGATTGTTCTTTTGATTTAAATTGCTAGCTAGTTCGAGCAATCTGCGACGTCGTTGACTGGTATCGCTGCTTTCAATAGCGAAGTCGAGGCGCATTTTCTTGATTGAAGCTTCAGTTAGAGCGACGGCCTTGAGTAGCTCTTCAGTTGTATTGGCTTTCCAGACAAATAGTTCTGCCGGCCAAGCTTCTACAACTGGAGCCGTTTCTGCTGCGCACGGTGGTACATATTCTTCGAGAACTGCGTGGAAGTTAGTGCCACCAAAACCAAAGGCACTGACGCCTCCGCGTCGTGGGGTTTCCACTTCAGAGCTGTCGCCTTGAGTTTTACTACCTTGAGTTTTTATCCAGGGGCGGCACTCTGTGTTGACGTAGAACGGACCTTCAGAGAACTTGCAAGCTGGGCTTGGATCCGAGACATTAATGGTTGGTGGTAGCACTTTGTGATGCAGTGCTTTGGCAATTTTGATGATCGAGGCTAAGCCGGCAGCCGCTTTGCTGTGGCCGATGTTAGTTTTGACTGAGCCAATGGCGCAACTTTCTATGGCAGCGCCTGAGTTTCTAAAGACATTGGTTAAGGCTTCTACTTCGGCTCTGTCGCCAGCTACCGTGCCTGTTCCGTGGGCTTCAACTATTTGCACTGTGGCTGGGGAGACGCCAGCATCGGCGTAGGCTCTATCTAGAGCAAGCATTTGTCCGGCTGGGCGTGGGGCCGTTAAGCTTAAATCACGACCATCGCTTGAGCCAGCAATGCCTCTTATTAGTGCATAAATGCGGTCGCCATCTCGCTCGGCGTCGCTGAGACGCTTTAGTACAAGAATGGCAATGCCTTCGCTGATGGCTATACCATCTGCTTTGGCATCAAATGTTTTGCAGCGGCCGCTCGGTGAAAGAGCATGGGTTTTGCTGAAGCTCAGGTAGTCTCCAGGCTGGTTGTGGGTATCGGTGGCTCCCAATAAAACAACATCACTGGCGTGCGACCGCAGATCGCTCACCCCTACATATAATGCGGCAAGTGAGCTGGCGCATGCCGCGTCGATAGAGAAGTTGATTCCTTTTAAGTCAAAGCGATTGGCTACGCGGCCAGCAGCAACGTTTCCAAGATAGCCAGCAAATGAGTCTTCAGTCCATTCTGGCAAAACTGATTTGATTTGATCAGTAGTTTCTTCGTCTAAGCCATCTAACTTCCAGCCTAACATTGAGCGCAGAGAATACAGGGCTGTAATTGGCCCGTGGCCTGCGTTGGCGAGAATTACCGAAGTTTTGTCGCGGGGGAATTTGCGCTCGTTGTAGCCAGCATCAAGCAAGGCGCTGCGTGCTGCTTCAAGAATAAGCACTTGCATCGGATCGATTGAATCTAAGCTGCTTGGTGGAATGCCATAAGGAGCTGGATCGAACACGACATCACTAAGGAACCCGCCCCACTTTGAAATGATCTTGTCGCGGGCGAGAGGATTGGCATCAAAGTAGTTTTGCCAGTCGAAATGTGATTTGGGAATTTCAGTGATTGAGTCGACTCTATTGAGGATATTAGTCCAGTAAGTTTCGACGTCGTTGCTTTGGGGGAATTGGCACGACATGCCGACAATAGCGATAGCTTCTTGATTGTGATTGTTCAGCTTAGAATAATCGAGTATCTGATCTTCTAATTCTTTTTGCGCCCGCTGAGCTAATAAGTTATGTCCGTCTGCTGAAATGTTGTGGTGCAGCTCGGCAATTGTCAGCACTTTATTATGCAAGGCTGCTACTTGGCCGATCATATACATGCCTTCCTGCCATTGCTGGTCATCAGGAATGGTGGCAAGTTCGCTAGACTTTCCTCTGCTCAGGCCTTTGCTCGCTATGCGCAAGCGGCCTAAGTTCATCAACTCTAGCTCTTCGCGAATCTCATCGCGACTTTTGTTCTGGCCTTGCAGTTCGATGCGGCGCTTTTCAAAAATTTCTTTATAGGGAGAGTCGATACAGCGTATTGAGTGTCCCGGGCCGGTTTCAAGCAATACCGTTTGATCGCATTGAATGGCCGCTTGTTGGAACTTATTGACTATGGCACCGCTGCTCACCGCCTCCTCTGTGAAGAGGTAAGCTGTTCCTACTAAAAATCCAACTTTGATGCCGCGGGCACTTAGAGGTGCACTGAGGGTGGCTACCATGGCGGCAGAGAGGCCGTCATGAATGCCTCCGGCAAATAGTACATGGAAGGCCGAAGCGTTATCGCGTGGGCCAATAGCATCGAGCATCACTTCGATCATTGACTGCCAAAGTACAAAGCTTGAGCGTGGGCCAACGTGACCACCGCACTCTTTGCCTTCAAATATAAACCTACGCGAACCCATTTCAATGAATGATTTGAGGAGAAGGGGTGAGGGCACATGCAAGTAAGTTTTTGTGCCGGCTTCTTCCATAGCCTTGGCTTGATCAGGCCTACCGCCAGCAATTAGGGCAAAGGGAGGCTTGAATTTGTCGACAACTGCCATCTGCTCTTGACGCAAGGCGGGAGGGACGAAACCGAGCAGACCAACACCCCAAGGCATTGTCCCAAGTTTTTCTGTGGTTTCTTGGAGCAGCTGCTCGATGTCGGCGGCGCGCATGAGAGAAAGTGCTAAGAACGGTAGGCCGCCTGCTTTAGCTACTTCGTAGGCAAAATCACTGTTGTCGCTCACCCTGGTCATGGCGCCCTGAACAATGGGATAGCGAGTGCCGTGGGATTTTGCTAAGTCTGAATTTTCTGCCAGTGCCGAAGACTTGCTTGCTATGGCGACTTGTTGGCTAATTTGCTGTCTGATGGCGTCGATTGCGCCGGCGACGGTGCCGCCCACTCTGGCAAAATTACCTGCAAAGCAGGCATCTTGACCAATAACCCAGAGCTGATCGTCTTCTTCAATAAGAGATGGTGCCTTTACGTTGGCTTGTAAGGCATGGACAAGAGCGTAGCTATTCTGACTGAGTAGGGCCGTATTGAGCTGGGCAAGACGGGGCGAACCATTTTCGGCAAATAACCTGAACAAGCCATCTGGACCGCTTAAGACTGTAGTTTCGCTACCATCAAATTTTTCTAGGCGCTGGCGGGCTTGCGGTGAAATCAATGAATCGCGACAAAGATAGAGCTGAGCATCCAGCACTATGCCGCTGGCTCCTGCTGCTACAACGGCGGCGGCCGTATGCAAACCGATTCCACCTTGGGCCCAGACTGGCAGTGTTAGGCTGGCGACAAATTGTTGAACTAAAACAAAAGTTGTGCCGTCGCCAACGCGACCGGCTCCTTCATGACCCTTGGCAATTACTGCTTCAGCGCCGCACTCTTGAGCGAGCAGGGCTTCTTTTAGGTCTATTGCTTCAACTACGGTGATGAAGCCAGCTAGCTTGGCTGCGGCGATGTCGGCTTTCAACCTAGCTTGCTCAAAGCGCCCGGCCGAAGCCGTCAGTATTAGAACTGGCTGGGCGGAATCTTGTTGGTTGTAAGCTGTCAACAGGCTCAAATCGCCTACTTGTCCAGAGCGGCAGCGGATGCCTATTTGGCCATTTTTGGCGTGTTTTGCCAGCTTCTCGTAAGCCTGAACCCAAGCCTCGGCTGAGATGTATTCCAGGTCTAGAATGCCAACGGCACCGCCTCTGGCGGCGGCAATAGCGAGCGCAGGCTCTCGGAAAGCTTCACGAGGAGCGGCGGGGGAAATAGCGATAATTGAAAGTGCCGGCACAGTTAGTTTGTTCTCATAGAGCCAGAACTTTTGTCTCGCATACTTGATAAGAGTTTACGCGTGATGCCAGAAAAGCAGGTGCTCTCGCTGGGGAATATTGTCTTTGATATCAAAAGTATATGACCTCTTACCTGATTTTCCACTTGAAAGGTTTTAAATAACTGGCAGTTCCGCCAGTAATGCGCTTCAACGCTACATTAAGATGAGATTATTGAAGTTTCAGTCGGGCTTACAAGCTCGTAGGTGACCCCTCGCCATTGAATTCGGTTGGTTAAAACTGAATAGAGTGTCATCCAAGGTAAAACCAGATGAGCTAAAGGAATTGCGGCGCAAGAAGTGAGAAAAGATTCTTCAATATACTGATGGTTGTCAGTTAAAACGCGCTTCCATAGGCTTCGTGCCTTAATCAGGAAGAATAATTCTAAGGGGAAAATAGTCAGACCGGCTAATAGGGCCATTGCCATTGATTGATCTCCCCACACTCCGTAGCCAATAGCCGCACCCAGCATGGCTATGAGCCAAAGAGCCATGACCGCAGCTCTAGCTATGGCACGGCCCCACAGTTTTGGGTAGTAAACCTTGGTAAGAATCAGTTGGCGATTGGTCCATTCAAGAATTTCAGCAATAGAGGCGTCTCCGTCGCTTGCTACAAGGCATTGCGGCACGAAATGAACCGATTGACCAATGGCTTTGATGGCCGTGGTCAAAGACAAATCGTCATCGGCTGCTCGGTCCCAGGCCTCAACTACCTTTGCTTGCTCGAATATATTGCGCTTTGTTGCCATGGCTCCGCCCCAGGCGAAGGCATAGTCTGGATGCGCCATCTCCCAGGCTGTGACGCGATTCCATAGAGAGCGAAGCTGGGATGGCCAATTGGAGATGGAGGCGATGTAGAAACGATAGCCCGTTGTCACTCCCACTCCGTTCTCCTGTAAAGGTTCGACAAGATGGCGCAAGAAGTCTTCTCTGGCGATCACATCTGAATCGACAAAAACCAAGACCTGGCTTTGGGGTGAAAGTTCCGTAAGGGCTTTTAGTTGATTATTAATTTTCTGAGCGCGACTTTGGTTAATGCCTGCTACCACTATCTTTGTAGGTATTTTGGCTGAATTTGAGAGCTCCACTAGGGTTTGATAAGCCGGGTCTTCAGTGCTTGCCACTGCGAAAATCACTTCAAAATTTGGGTAATCTTGGCTCAGTAGCTTCTCCACATTGCCTTTGAAGCCTGGATCTAGGCCTTTGCAGGGCAAAATTACTGAGGCAAAAGGGTGATAAGGAGAGCGAGGACGGTTCATTTCTTTATTGACATAGCAAAGCAATCGGCTAAAAGCCATAGCCTGCAGGGCGCAGGTCAGCGCCGTTATGGTCAGTAAGAAGGCCGTGACAAGCATTTGTATACTCGCATTACCAACAAAAGCGCTAGCCAATATATGTTTATTGGATTGATCTTTGGTTGTTGGTCGAAAAATCGTCGACAAGCTACAGAGTATAATGCCTAAGCTACTTTCTTGTTCATCGATATGCCTTGGAGGCAAACTTCTCTTTATGATTCGGCGCGCTATGTATCGAGCTTTTGCCTTGCATGCTGAAGGGAAGATTCGCGCGCTCAATGCCGCTAGTGAGGCTCCTCGTGATACACAGCAAGCAAAACTTTTCAAATTATTGTCGAAAAACGCTGACACCCTGTTTGGGCGTCAGCATAACTTTTCGGCAATTAAGTCTGTAGCCGATTATCAGCGTGCGCTGCCGATTAGAGATTACGAAGACTTTAGGCCGTATATCGATAAGGCTACTGCTGGTGAAAAGGGAGTTCTTACTGCTGAGAACCCTTTGATGTTCGCCACAACAAGCGGAACTACGGCCCAGCCAAAATATATTCCAATTACTCCGGGCTATATGGAAGAGTTTCGGCTGGCATCGATTGCTTCTGGTTACAACGTCTACAAAGCATTTCCCAAGGTTGAGCATGGAGTTGCCCTTTCAGTGGTTTCGCCGGCAGTAGAAGGCCACACCTCTGCTGGAATCCCCTATGGAGCCATATCTGGACAGCTTTTTCAAAAAGAGCCTTACTGGGTGAAGAAATACATTTCGCCTATTCCTTATCAAGTGTTTTTGATTCGTGATTATGAGGTTCGCTATTACACACTGTTGCGGCTCGCTCTTGTTCTGCCGATTTCTTGTTTCTACACGCTTAATCCCAGCACTATTAGCCTTTTGCTTAGAAGGCTTAAGCATTATGCCCCAGCCTTAATTGAAGATGTGCGCAAAGGATCAATATCGCCTCCTGGGGCCATGCCTTCCGAGGCTTTTGCTAGCGTTCGTAAGTTTTTGACTGCTGACCCGCAGCGGGCCGCCTTTTTAAAAAGTCTGCTAAATGAAGGCGAGCTTGTTGCTCACAAAATTTGGCCTACCCTTGAGTTGGTTACTTGTTGGACCAAGGCTGCAGCGGCTTTCTATCTGGCAGATTTTCCTGAGCAGTTCGGCAATATTCCTGTTTGTGATATTACCTATGGTGCTAGTGAAGGGCGTGGAACTGTATTTATGGCGCCAGGCAAGCAGATGTTAGCAGTGCAGTCGCACTTCTTTGAATTTGTTCCAGAAGCTGAAATGGCTAGTGAAAATCCTACGGTATTGCTGGCGGATCAGCTAGAAGTTGGGCAAAATTACTACATTTTATTCAGTACATCTGGCGGTCTATACCGCTACAACATCAACGATGTAGTGGTTGTTACCGGTTTCTATAACCGCACGCCAATGCTGGAGTTTCAATATAAGGGTGGCAATATTTCGTCTTTCACCGGCGAAAAAATTACGGAACTTCAAGTCACTGCCTCCGTCGTCAGAGCTGCCAAAGCTTTAGGTCGCAATTTGAGATTTTTTACAGTGATTCCACAATTTAGGCCAGAGCCCCATTATGAAGTATGGGTAGAACCAGATTTTGGTCATGAATTTGAACCTGAGCTTGCTGAGCAGCAGTTAGCTCAGCTCGCCCATGCACTTGACGCTGAGCTGGCCATTGAAAACGTCGAATATAAGACAAAGCGAGACTCTCTCAGGCTAGATAAAATCGAAGCGCGGTTGCTTTCCCCTGGTTCTTACGAAAGCTTCCGCAAGTACCTGACCAGTGTCGGGGTCGGTGACGCTCAAATTAAAGTCAGTCATCTTAATCCCAAGGCCGAGGCTCGCCAATATTTTGAGTCGAGACTTGTTATTATCGAGGGCGCTACACAAGCGCTGAGTGGGCACTAATGGACAGCTTCTCAGAATTGACACTACCAATTAACCAGTCAGCAGTTAGTTCTAAAGCTCCTTTGAAGCTGGCATTGATTAGCACCGGCCTTGGACACATTAATCGCGGTTTTGAAATTTCCACCGCTCGTTGGTTTGATGCTCTGCAGAGGCATTCTAGCCTCGATGTTCGTTTGTTTAGCGGAGGAGAGCACCCCGGTGCTAAGCCTCTATGGAATTTTCCCCGGGCTAGTATGTGGACCAAGCCGATTCAATATATTCCCTTTATGTCAGAGCAGCATCGTTGGGAATTTATGTATGGAGTTGAGCAAGTCAGTTTTTGGTCTGCCTTGAATTTTGAGCTGATTAGCTGGAAGCCCGATGCTATCTGGGTAAAAGATGTGCCACTTGCGCATTTGTTGTTGGCCTCGCGAGTTGCCTTTAATCTCAAATTCAAAATAATTTTGGCTAACGGTGGCATGTTCAAGCCCAAAACTTATGAGTGCTTCGACCTGATCCAGCAGTTGCAGCATCAAGCTTTTGACGAAGCAATTGAATATGGCATTCCTGCTGAAAAGATGGAAATATTAGGCAACTGTGTTCCTTCCCCGGGCGAAGTACTGGCAGAGGAACGGGCTCAAGTGAGGCAATCACTTGGACTAAAAGAGTCTGACTATGTGATTGTTTGCGTTGCCGCCTGGAATAAATATCATAAGCGCATTGACTATCTGTTAAACGAAGTGGCGCGCCTGCCTGGTTCTAATATCAAACTCTTGCTTTGTGGGACGCCTGAAGTAGATACTAAAGAACTGCAAGAACAAGGCAAAGAATTGCTCGGTGATCGCGTGCAGTGGCTTACTGTCGAGCCGGAAAAAGTCGCCTCAATTTTACAGGCCTCTGATGTATTTGTTCTACCAAGTTTGCGTGAATCGTTTGGCAATGTTCTTCTTGAGGCAGCACTATGCGGTCTTCCGGTTGTCACCCATCCCCATGACGGCGCTCAGTTTGTTATTGCTGATGATTTCTGGATGACAGATCTCAGTGAAGAAGGCAATTTGGCAAAGCGCCTTACTTGGCTCAAGGAAAATGCCACCACTATTGAGGGCCACGTGCAGCAGCTCAAAGATAGCGTCAATAAGCGCTTTAGTGAAGAATCTTTGGTGCGGCAGTTCCAGCAAATGGTGCGGCGTGTTGTTAACAATAGTCCATACAGTAATAAATCTAATATCTCCAATGGCACCAATAGCTCTGCGCGCATTGCTATTGGTGCTTCTCAGCTAGACTAAAGTCTGATTGAGACTAAAAGATCGGTCCGTGCTAGCATAGGCAGCGCAGTGCCTAATTGGTCGGAGTTGACATGGTCAAAGATTTCGTTGCATTTCTCACCAAAACAAATGCTTTGGCTCTAGCTATTGGTGTGATCATCGGTGCCGCTACCCAGAAAGTAGTGACTGCCATTGTTGATGATCTACTTATGCCTGTGGTTGGCCTGATTATGCCAGCCGGTGATTGGCGCGACGCCCAAATTGTTTTGTCGCAATCGGCTCCAGATGCGGCTGGCAAGATTACAATCAATGCTCTTAAGTACGGCCACATTGTCGGTTCGTTAATAGACTTTGTCATCATCGCTTTTGTGGTTTATATGATTACTAAGATGCTCATGCCTAAAGAGCCGCCAGCTCCCGCCACTAAAGAATGTCCACAGTGTTTAGAGAATGTTCCGGCAGCTGCACAAAAATGCAAGGCATGTGCGTCGACTTTTTAATAAATTGTCGTGTTTTTCTAGTAGATGCCATCGCGAATATTCGATTGGTTGGACAAATCTTCTAGGGTGACTTGTACTGCGGTGAGCATTTAATTCGGCCCGCCAAGCTCCGGAACATCGAGCCGTTGCCAAAAATAATCAAGATCGTTTAGCGAAATCTATCAATGGTGCGTAAACACCTTTATCAGCTTGTCTCAATGCGGCTAAATAATCTAATCGTGTCTTCCCTTCGACATCAATTGAGCTGCCGCCCCAACTAAGCGATCCTTCTCCGGCGAATTGCATAATCAAGTCGGCGACTAAGCGCGCATGTCGTCCATTACCGTTAGGAAATGGATGAATACTCACAAGTCTGTGGTGAAAGCGCACCGCGCAGATGTCTATCGGGTAAGTATGTTTGTCTATCCAATATTTACCGTCATCGCAGAGAATTGTAAGTTGAGTCTGAACTTGATAGGGCTCAATGCCAATATTCTTTTCGGTGCGTCTGAATTTCCCAGCCCAGTCCCAAGTATTTTCAAACATGTGTTTGTGTATCAGTGTCATAGAATGCACCGTAAAAAAATCACGTTTGAGTATTCGACTTGTTCTGGCCCACGCGATAGCCTGCGCAATATTAGCTTGCTCGAAAGCATTTAGCTCATTGCGCGTTGTAAGGCCTGGCTTCAATCCCGCTGCTTCATCGGGATCTATGGGCGTTGCACCTTCTGGATTTTGAGTCGTGTCAATCATTTCTCCACAGTTCTCGTTTACCCTTGCGCAAAACATCTTGAGCCAGCTCTTCGAGTAACATCTCGTTTGCAGACTTACTAGCCGCCTGCTGCTCTAATGCCATGGTGCGGGTAACTGCATCTAATATCCGCGCTGCCCGTGATTTTGACTGCTCGGCAACAATTTGCTCCAAGCTCACGTCCGGCACCAAAGCGTAAACAACCTTGCAGCCCAATGCAGCCGCTGCTTTCTCTAGAGACTTCAGGCTGATCGTTCCATTGCGCTCACTCAATTCGATGTTAACAAGTGCCGGTTGGCTAATGCCCATCTTTTCAGCTAGTCGGTAGGTTGTCATCTCCAAGGACTCGCGTATCTCTCGGATGTAGCCGCGCGGCATCCGCTCCAGCTCGCGAAATCTTGCTAGCTTATCGTCCAATTGTCTTCTTCTGAGCTTGCTAGTCAAGTTGTTCATGTTTTCACCAATAACCTATGGGTTATCGTAGCATATTTATTAATAAGCTGTAGGCTATTGTTAAATTCAATTTGATAGCTTATAGCGTATTATTTTACGAGCTATGATAGGCTGTGGCTTATTAATTGGTTGAAGTTCTAGCGTGACTTGCACTGCGGTGAGCATTTAACTCGGCCTAGCAAGCTCCGGAATATTGAGCCTATACCTCATTACGGGGGGTTCTGCCTTGAATTTATATAAACAGTCTAACTGCTGCTAGAACGGCGTAGGCTCTGCCTGTTGTGTCTAACTGCTCAAAACCTAAAATCGGAGAGATCCGAATACGCAGCCCTGGTAATTGTTTCTAGCATTCGTTAACCGTTGGGCACTATTGCGAGTATCCTATTTGGATGAATTCTTCAGCTCTTGCCAAGCCAACAACTAAGCACTACATTGCCGTCTTAATTGGTTTGCAAATTGCTATCTTTCTCTCAGCCTTAGATCAAACTGTTCTCAATGTTGCTATTCCTAAAATGGCTCAGGCTCTGCATGGCTTTGATAAGTCGGCCTGGATTATTACTGCTTATTTGCTTTCTTCAACTATTGCTACTCCTGTTTCTGGCAAGCTGGCCGATATTTATGGTGCCAAGTCTGTTCTGATACTTGCTACCTTCTTTTTTGGTCTGGCATCAGCTCTTTGTGGCAGTGCTGGTTTGATAGATCCGCTTTTAGGTCTTGATGCAATTGATCAACTGATATTGGCGCGTGCTTTTCAAGGCATTGCTGGTGGTGCTATGATTGGCCTTTGCTTTATTTCAATTGGTGATCTGTTCCCGGTGGCAGAGCGGGGCAAATATCAAGGTTTTCTCGCTGCTGCATTCATTGTTGCCGCTTTAGTTGGCCCCACTTTAGGCGGCTGGCTCACCGACAAAAATAGTTGGCGAGTGATTTTCTATTTGAATATTCCACTAAGCTTGCTTGGCTGTCTCTTATTTAAGGTCTCCTTCCCGCTGTCTCTAAGACCAAGAGCCAAGGCCATTATTGACTATGTCGGTATTCTCTTTTTTGTGCTTTTTATTACGCCAATGATTTTAGCTGCCTCTGAAATTGGCAAGATTGGCACTATTGGTCCTATTCCGGCCCTTGAGCTGGCCTGCTCTCTTGCTATGTTTCTGGCCTTTCTTTGGCGTCAGTCTAAAGCCCCAGAGCCCTTGATTCCCCTTTCTCTATTCAAAGACAGATTGATCGCCATATCTCTAGTGACGGTCTTTGTTACAGGCATTGGTCTGTTTGGCTCGATGCTCTTATTGGCCATGATTTTGCAGCAAATGGTGCAAATGTCGGGGATAGATTCTGGTCTAGCACTTACTCCTCTAATGGTAGTGGTGGCGCTGGCCAGCATTGCTGGTGGTTTAATTGTCGCTAAAACCAAGCGTTACAAGCTGCTTTGCCTGGTTTCACTGCTACTGCTCGGGGCCGGAAGCGCATTGCTTGCTTGGCATATGCAAGTTGGGCCGATTAAGGTGGTTGACCTGCTACTCGATGCTGCCATAGGTGGAATTGGCTTGGGGCTGCTTTTACCTGTGCATACAATCTTGATACAGAATGTTGCTCCCCCTGAAAGTATGGGAGTAGCCACTTCTATGACTCAATTTTTTCGATCTCTTGGCGGAACCATAGGTACGGGTTTAATGAGTGCTGTTATGCTTAGTCTGGTAAGACAGGGAACCTTACAACAGGCCGTTGTTGAAGCTCTAGTTTTGTATATTGTCACCGTTGCTTTGGCTGTTGTACTCAATCTCTTCTTGCCTGTAGTGCCTCTGGTTCGGGCATCTAAGACCAAGCAATAAGAATCGAAAAATTGATCAAGGTATAGTCAAGAGTGAAGCCAGGTTACGGTAAGAGAAGACTTTTTGCAGCAGCGATGCTGCCAGTAGCGTTGTCTTTCAGTCTGTCTTTGGGCTTGGCGCACCCTTTGTTGGCAGGTTCTGTTTATACCAATCAGTGCGATGTTGGCCAGCGGCTGATGATTCCGGTGCATTCCTGGAATAACCCAGATTTTCCTGTCAAGGGCGTGATCGTTGCCTTACAGGGTCTAATTTTTAGTGGCAAAATGTTTGGCAATTTGGCCACGCACTTCACCGAGAAGGGCTACATTGTCTACGCCAATGATATGCGCGGTTTTGGCGATTGGCGCTCTGAAAACCATGGCTTTGCCGGTGATAGTGGAGTGCACTTCGGCCAGAGTAAAGAGGATTTGACCAGCATCCTCAAAGCTTTGCGTAAAAAGTATCCTGATAAGCCCATTTTCTGCGTGGGTGAGAGCTTTGGCGCCAATATGGCCATCTGGGAAGCTTCCACCGAGCCATCATTAATGGATGGTTTTATTGCCTCGGGTGCGGTCTTTAGAACCCGCGTTCACCCTCGCCCACTTTGGGTGAAGACATTCTTTCAGGGTATTCATAATCCTGACAACAACATAGATATCAAGCCCTACATGCAGCCAATTCTTTCAGAAGACAAGAATGTCGCTTTAGAACTGATGAACAATACTGAGACTTCAAAAGAGATGAGTATTACCAATCTGATCAAAGCGGCAGTAACCAATAAAAACTCGGTCAAAGAAATCGCCAATATTCCGGAATCGATGCCGATTTTATTGATTGCTGGTGAGAAAGATCGCATTCAAAAAACCGATAGCCTCAAACTAATGGTGCCGCAAATGGGCTCCAAGCAAACTTCGCTAATGGTCTTTCCAGGCAAGGGCCACATGCTCTTAGAGTGCAAGAATATCGACCCTGAGGTCGGCAAGGCAATTGACAACTGGCTTGACCGTGAGCAAGAGCAATTTGAGCAGAAATTTGCCGTAAACAAGCTTTCATCGACAGCTTCATCCGGTATTGAATCATCACTGTCTGGTTTGACGCCGGTTGACGCTATGCCAGCCGACGCATTTTCGAAAAGCGACGACTCTGTATCGTCTAACTGATCTGCTATTGTCTTGACGTCGCTAGCAATGTTGTGTGCTTTGTGTCGTCAGAATGGGGGAAGAATGCCTGTGACCTTAGGTTTGAGTCTTGCACTGACTGTTTTGACAGTGCTTATTTCTATTGCTGGGCTTCTGATTTTTCGTAAATTTGAAATTAACGAAGATCTGAAAATGCAACACGAAATTGCTGATCCATATTCGCAGTTTGTCGGCATGCTATTTGCTGTCTTGCTTGGATTTATGGTGGCAGATGCCATGCAAAGATTTTCGCTGGCACGGCAAACAGTTGAGCAAGAGGCTTCATCTCTAGGCAATATTTATCGCATGGCTGATGGTCTGCCCGATGCTAATCGTAAAAGGGTTCAGGGTCTCTGTGTCGATTATGCAGAAGAGGTGATCAAGGCTTGGCCCCTTTTGGCAAAGAAGAAAACTAGTGCCGATACTTGGAATACTTATCGAGCTTTGTGGAAAGAGTGCACCACCTATGAACCGGTGACTGCGCGTCAGACTAATACCCAGGCAGCAATGTTGCCTTGTATGGCCAGTCTTGGCGATTGCCGTCGTTTGCGAGTTGACGCCATGCATAACGGCATGTCGCCAATTTTGTGGTGCATTTTGGCAGTTGGTGGTGTGGCAACAATATTGTTCTGCTACTTTTTTAGTGCCCACAATATTTATGTACAGATAGTGATGGTGGCAATCGTTAGTTTGGTTATTTGCTTGAATATCTTCTTGCTGGCTTGTTATGACGATCCGTTTTCAGGCGACATCATGGTTCAGCCTAGTGCTTTCGAAACTCAGTTGAAGGTATTTATGCAAGAGAAAGTTGATCGTGTTGGCCCTGCTGAAGCTCCTTCTGCTGAGGGCGTTAACTAGAGGTAATTGGATGATTAATTGAAAGGGCCCCGTTTGGGGCCCTTTCGCATTTGATCAGATGTCACAAACGGCTTGAATAGCTCGCTTATCTATTACTTCTATCGATTTAGCCCTTGTCGCCTTTTTCGCAGCAAGTAGCGCATTCTAGGCAAGACTTGATGCAATCCGCTAGTTTGGGATCGTTCATGTCTTTGCACATTTGGGCGCATTGCTTACAAATTTCACTGCAAAAGGCCATGATTTTTGAACTGTTGGCTGATTTGCGTGATTGAAACTCGGCTGATGCTTTGCATGATGATATGCAGTCTTCGAGTATCTGGATGTTCTTTGCCTCAGTGTATTTGCCGCCCTTTTTCTTGAAGTACGAGAGGGTTTTTTCGCATTCTTTTTGACACTTACTGCAGTCCATCTTGGTGGCACAGCAGTCTTTGGCACTGGCTTTGGCAGCTTTATCGCCAGCAATAGCTGGTGACATCATTAGTGGTGCCAAGGCGAAAAGAAAGGCAGCAGCAAATAGCATCATAAATAGTTTTTTCATGACAATCATCCTTGATTTTTTAGTGTGTAGAAGCAGGCTAGATAATGGTTCTAGAGGCCGTTTCTCGATGAAATGGCCTGTGCTTTTTAAATCAGAAGTGATCGTTTAAGAATGTACAGCGGCCGTTGGCCGGCCAGGGCTTGTTGGGAGAAAGCTTGTTGACCTGCGCCTTGCAACTCAGGGCTGCAGCTTAACCAATCAGTAATAACGGGCCTAGCAGTGCCTTTAATTGGGATAAATTTGGCATTTTGGTTAGACTGAACGCCGCTTTCTAAATTGCCGGGCTCGACTGGTGTAGCCGAGCAACAACATTCTTTTTCTACTTTGCAGCAATCCATAGTATTGCTAGAAGAAATCTCTCTGGCGGCCATGCTGCAAGTGTCTGCACTAGCTGTCAATACTTCGCTAGCAGGCAGTGCCAAGGCGCGCAACGGTGCAATGACCGTGAGCACAAAGGCCAAAATTAATAGATATAGGTTTTTTTGTTTAAGCGATATTTTCACTTGAACCTCTACCTCAACTATTTGATTGTACCCCTAGCAACAACATATTGCTGAGAAATCTTCCCATTTAAAATTGAAAGGTGAAATTACTCAAGACTATAAAGGCTCCACTTGCCATTTTTTGTCTTGGCAATCAGCTTAGGTTCGCTGCTGAACCACTTTAGGCTCTCCATTACCTCGCGGGGCACAAGCAGCCAGTGGGGTTTTGTGCCACCCTCTAAATACTTCTTCGCTTCGTTTGGATCGCGCAGCGCTTCTACTCGGCGGTGTAAAAAATAAGAGAGAGAGGGTGCCTCCACTACCACGGTAGCAATGTCGGCATGGGCGCCTTGAATTCGTTGTATAAGCTCCTCAAAAGGCTTCTGCCGCTCGTTATAGAAGGCGATATTGGCCATAGGTACAAGTAGTGCTGTCAAGCCAACGGTGAGCCCGGTTAGAACCGCTAGCGCTTGCTGGCGCTGATTGCGTATGGCTAAAAATAGATAGCAGAGTGAGGCGATAAATGCTCCAATTAAGACTGGCCGAGCATCGGTAAGAAACAGTTTTACCCAGCCGTGGCCGGAATTGCCGGCTGTAAATGCACCAATTGTAGTGGCGCAAATAATTGCCGCACTGCTGATCAAGACCTTGCTAGTCTTTTCTCTACCTTCTTTATCTTTGCCTTGGTCTTTGTTCTCAAAGAAGGCCAAGAGCGCCGCCACAAGAACCGCTATGGGCGGTAAGCCTGGCAAAATATAGGTGGGAAGTTTGGTTTTAATAGCACTGAAAAGCACTAATACAAAGACTGCCCAGATAGCCATGAAGAATAGATAGGCTGTGCGGTCGTTTAGTTGCTTGCGATTTTTGATTAGACTAACAAGGTTAGCCTTATTCTCGGTTAGTTTGCTAAAGGCAGCAACAGCAGCCAGTATAGCCATTAAGCTCCAGGGGAATAATCCGCCTAAAGCCACCGGTATATAGAACCAGAAAGGCTGTTGGTGATTGACTGTGCCAACCATTCTGCCAAAATTTTGAGTGATGAAGAAGTCGCGAAAAAAGGCGCCATTGGTGCCAACGGTAGCCATGGTGTACCAGGGCAAATTGACTACTGCGATCAAGGTCAAACCTAGAAATGGGCGGCAATCCAGAACCTTCCGCAAAATTGCCGATGGCTTGTTTGTAAGCAATAAATAGAAGCCAAAAATTGCCCCTACAATAATTACTGCAATCGGTCCTTTGCAAAGGAAAGCCAGTGCTAGTGAGAAGTAGGCGATGAGGCAGACCGACAGTTTTTGGGATTTTTCAAAGTGAAAAAGTGCAAAAAGTGCAGTGGCCATAAGCATTGATAGGGGCATATCGGTCAGTGAGACGTGGCCAACTGCACTTGCTAAGGGAAAAGCCATGAAAACTAGGGCTGCCAATATTGATTGTTTGCGGCCGATATAAGGCAGCGAAAAGAAATAGGTCGAGAGTCCTAAGAAGACGCCGCTAAGGGCGCTCACAAGCCTTCCTGCGAAAGGATTTACCCCGAGCAGCTGGTAGGTGCCGGCCACCGACCAAAAGTAGAGAATGGGCTTGTCTAACCAGGGCTTGTAGTTTTGTAAGGGCAGCAAGTATTGATTGGTCTCAAATAGTTCGCGGCCTGATTCAATGAAAAAGCTGTCGGTCGGATCTAGCGGGCCATAACTGCCGAGGGCTGGCAGGTAAAGCAGCAGGCCAAGTATCAGAATAAAACCGGCCCAAAGTAGCGCAGGCTTTTGCTCTTGGGCTTGCTTGATTGGCTGTGGGGTGGAACTGGCTTCCATTTGCTTGAATCTCTTGGCATACAGTCATTTAGACTGAAGGATAGCCTATCAGCTTGGCTAACGATCCGTAAGTTGTTCTGCCACGGAGAGTAAACCTTCGTTTGGGTGCGAGTGCCGGTATACTTTTTCATATAAGGCGCTGAAAATTTTGATTAATACAAAAATCGTTTTGGATGATTAGGTTGTTTCGTAATGTTCAGGTAGAGAGACCGGAGCATAAGACAAGGGTACGGTTAAGTGAGTTACAAGCTTAGTACTAATGAATTTTTAGAGCGATTTGAACGGGAGTTTAAGCAGAAAAATCTACAGATGGAAGACAAGCTTGCGATTCAAGGTTTAGATCTTGATACTCTTGTCGATATCTTAGGCCCGTGCTCTGAATGTGAAGACGTGGGAGACTTCGCAGGCCCCGTGGTCTTATGGCACTTTGGCGATAAGGACAATATATGCGTACTAATTTTTCACATAGCTATTAGTCAAGTAAACATAGTAGCCAGGCGATATTCTCCTGATATTGATAGATATTGTTGGACCATTTTGGAGGAATTGCATTTCCTTCCAAGCCAACTTTTCAAGGACGTTTGTTGGGTTATTTGGGCACCCGAAAGTGAAGAGAATCAAATTGTTGGGAGCATCCGTTCTGAAAGTTTTGAGCCAGTAAGCCGCTGCGGGTCTTTACTGGAAGCAGAAGCTCTGATTCAAGAGTTAAAAAAGCTTGGCTCTCTAAACACGTTTGAAGTTCGTAAGGAAAATCCCCGGAAAGGTCGTAAGGAGCCAACATCGCGAAATTGAGCCGTTCCTTTAGTCCACCTTTAAGATCAACTTGGTCACCATTGGTCAGTACTCACAAGGAGAAAGAGTCTGAAAATAGGAATATTGATAATCGGCTCTTTGCTTTGGGATGACGGCAAAGACGAAATCCGTAAGAATTGGAGAGAAGACCGCCTTTTCATCAATGAAGCAATAGATGTTGCCGCACCAATTCGTTATGGAAGAAAATCCAACTTGCGCGGCGACACTTATACGATGGTGCTGTCGATGAATGCAGCGCTTGGGCGCGCCAAGATCGTTCCGTGTATCAAACCAATTAATGACTTCGATGGTTTGATAGAAGAAGCAGCGCAGCTGTGGCGCGCTGAATCACAAAGTGCGAGTAGTAATTCTGTTTCTGCGTCGTGGGGCTGTGTTGGTCTAAAGATTAGAGACGGCCTAGTTTGTCCCGATGGAATTCTGGCGCAATGGGCTCAGGTAGCCAAAGATAACGAAGGTCATTTCAAAATTGGACATGCCCATGACGAATTGCCATTGCTAGACAAGTCGGGACTGTTGCAAATTGCTTGGCCCGCAAAGGCAGATGGAGAGCCATTAACAGAAGTTGACGCGCTTTTGGTAACAGTGAATCAACCCACTCTCACGGCAAAGAATGAATATGTCGATCCGTACGACATAGCTAGAGCATGGTTAAAATGCCCGGAACACGACAGATATTTTTACAAGAACACTGAGCACGGCATCAAAACATCTGAAGATGGCGCTATTTTGGAGGAAATATGGCGAGCGCATCATGGCGGCTGCGGCGGCCCAATTGTTTGTTAGGGCTCGAATAATAGACCGGTCGACTAATGACTGAGTAAAAAAAGAGGAAGCGAGCAGTAACATCCAGACCATTGTCTGAAATGCACTGTTCGCCTCCTCTCTGCAAGCACAACTAAAAGCAGTTGTCTTATTTTGTTTCTGACTTTCTGCTATCTGCTTCGCTATTTCCTACGAAAGGCTTCGCTCACTGAAACTGTGTCCAGGGCGGCGATGCGTTCGCGCAGAAAGGCTGATGCTTCGTCGTCAGTTCGTTTGCTTCCGTCAGGCTTGGTGAAAAGCTCGGTGGTGCCGATCGGCTTGCCGGTCACTACTACAGCCTTTCTCCGGAAGAGCGGAAAAGCTAGCAAAACCATGGCGAACTGCTTAGCTCTGTCGAACTTCGAGAGCCAAGGCCCAGGGTAGCGACCATAGCGAATGTAGTTAGGAACCACATACACCTCTTCACCAAGGCGTTCAGCCGCAGTTCTGGCGATGATGGCAACGCCATTTTTGAAGGGACCCATGGTCGGCGAGAAGTTGGTCAAACCTTCAGGCAGAACAACCAGTGTTTCTTTGTTGACGACCATTTGAATGGCTGCAGCGCGGGTGCGTTCGCCACCATCTCTGATTTTGTCAGTGGCAGTGAAAATACCGCCTTTGGCGAGGAAAACTCCAACTAGTCCGCCGGCAGCAGTCATGACACGGTCGGTAGCCATGTAACGGGCCGGACCCCGGATGAGCTGGGGCATGATCACGGCATCAGCCCAGTGTGGGTGGTTAGCCGAAACGATACGGGGACCGATGAGGTTATCCAGGTTCTCACGGTCAACAAATTTGATTGCACCAACTTGAATGTTGGTCAGACACCGAGCCACTTTCAGCAAGCGGGCTGTGGCAGCGGGTCCAGGTGTAGGAGCGACATAGCCGCAAGTGGTTACCTGTTTGATTTCGTTTTTCAGGCGCTTGCGCTTGTAGGCCATGTAAATGGCTAGCAGTGCGGCTACTGCCGTCAGTGCTAGCAAGATTACGTAAAGCATTTTCAGATTCCATGGGGTAAGAGCTCTGGTGCTTTGTCGCGCTGTCGGCAGCTAAAACAAAGCACCAGAAACAACCAAGTGAGAATGAAGAGAAAGGATGCAGTGGTGGTTCAGGCAGAGCAGGTCTCGATTTGAGACCCGCTCTGCTTAGAATGCAGAACCCAGAATCTAGAGAGCAGAATCCAGAATCAGCTGTTGCGGAAGCCGCCGATGCGCGTGAGCAGGGCGTTGGTCTCGCCCAGGGTGCGCTTGGTGTCGTGGTAATTGCGAGCGGTGACAGCTTTCTGTGCGTCACTGAGCAAGCTGCGCAGTTGCGCCACTTCGGCCTGGTTGCCATAGACGCCGTCGGCGCTGGCCGTCAATTCCGAAGCGTAGCGCGCCGCTTCTGCGGTGTAGAAGAGAGCAGCTTCCCAGTCGGTGAGGATGCTCAGATAACGGCAGAGGACATGCGAGCTGGCGTTGCCGGCCAGGTGGTTGAGGGTGACCAGGCGCTGCAGGGTGGTGCGGTCGCTGCAGGTGTCGCTTGGTGCCAGAGCGGCAACCTCCTTGCGAATCACAGAGAGAGTCTCGACAAACAGCTTGATTTCCTTCACCGGCGTGGGCAGATTCACTGCCTCGTAGCTGTGGGTGACGAAACGGCGGTGCAGGGTGTCGAGGTGACCAGAGACGAAAGCGATGGTGTCGATGGCCGCGCTGATGTCTTTGCTGGGGGTGTCACTGGCACTGCCAGCCGCTGAAGCCGAGGTCAGACGAGCCAGCAGCATTGCCGTCGCTTCACGCATCTGGGTGAGCCACTGGCCATGGTTGTTGGTGAAGTTGCCGCACTTGAGGGCGAGGTCTTCGCTGTAGGTAGCGGCATCGAAAATCACGCCGAGGAGGCGAGAGTTGACTGCAGACGAGGTGTCGCGCTTCTGGTCTGCCGAGTCGAGCTGAGCGGCAGTGTTAATCCAGACGAGGGCGACGCCGAGTTCACGGTGAGAGCGGGCCTGATCGGCTTGCTCTGCCAGTTTCGACGTGGGCTGGGGAGCCGGAGCCGAAGGGTGAGAAGGAGTCATAATTTACCTATCGAGAACATGTTGTCTGCCTGACTTGGTCGAGGAAGGACAACTGGTTGATGGTGTGCAGACATTGCTCATTTTGGCTCGATTGGTGAGCGTGGAGCATTGCTTGCGGAGAGGAAGAATTGGTTTGTATCTTTTGACTAGTAAAACTCTCGATTTTTGAACCGTTGTCTTTTGGACAGGCACTTGCGCTAGAAGCAGATTGCGACATACCCGGAGCGGCCTTGCCTGTGCGGTTCTGCGCAGGTGGGTGGCTTTTCTAAATGTGAGCGGGCGTCTAGGTTAGGTGTTTATTGGTTCTTAAGTCGAGGAGAAAGTAAAAGGTACGCGCAGAATCTAACTTAGTCAGTACTTGAAATTCTCTGTTTAGAAGTAAAGAAGTCTCTAATGCAGATAAAAAGCGCTAAACATGGCTCTTTCAGCAGGAGGATGTCAAGGTGGCGCGGCTGTGCAGGCCAGTTTCCGTGACATCCTCAGTCAGTTGCGCTAACCGCCAAAAATGGCAGTTTTTACTCTCTTTTAAAAGCTGATAATCAAGAGCTTATTAGAGTTTAGCCATAGTTTTCAAGAACGCTGTATTTACGCTCTCTATTTTCTATAAGCTCATGAAGTCATATCTCATTCTTTCTTTCATCACAGAAATCCCGAACTCTTAATCTACTCCTCCAGCGCGAACTTATTCTTTGAAGTAACCACTTCAAGTTGGAACCACGCCTCAGGAAGTCTGATTGATTGTTCGGTGCATTTAGCTGTGTGTGCTGTGCGACTCAGTGCGCAGTAATGGTCTGTGTTTCAGTTATGAACTGATGCAGCACAGAAGATATGAGTAAGTAATCACAAGCGGACAGAGCCATGGAAAGCCTTGTCCATTGAAACCTTCTTTCAGGAGCCCCTATGTTTACCAGATTCACGACGAGCCTCCGCACGGTGGCTATCCTTGTCGCGTTTGTATGTCTTGGCCTGCTTTCCCAAGGGGGTGGTTTGGCCAGTGAGATATTCACGCGTTTCCAGACCTCCGACCTGGCCGGCCTCAAAGACAAACTCATGCCCATCGGCGTCAACTTGCTGATCGGCATGCTCTTTCTCTCTATCTCGTATCTGTTCTACCGCCCACTGCGTACCGCTTTGCAAAGTGCACTAGAGCGTGCCGGTGCTAGCCCCCGTGGCAAGACTATGCTGCTGCGCACAATGCAACTCGGCTACTGGCTTGTGGTTGTCTTTGTGGTAGCAAGCGTGGTGGCACCAGACATTCTCAGCAAGCTCTTTCTTGGCGCCAGTATTCTCTCTGCTGCCATCGTCTTGTCGCTGCAAGGCGCGGCCGGCGATTTGCTCAGCGGGATATTTCTCAATGTCACCAAGCGCTTTCAGCCTGGAGATAACATTGAGGTGATCGGCATGGACAAAATCAAAGGCAAGGTTGTCGATATCGGATATCTCTCCACTATCGTCAGACTGGCTGATGGTGAGGTCACCATTCCCAACAAAGATTTGTGGAGCAAACCCGTCAAGGTTGTTGCCGATGCAAAACCGGTTTCGCAAATCATCCTTCCGCCCGGTTACGACCCTGCGCGAAAGGACACTACCAGCCGCTTCAAGTAGCGGTCTAACCTCTGGCATGAGCCAGAAATAAAATCCAATCATGGAGAAAAATATGAAACTCAAAGTTCACACTATTGCCTCGCACGTCGACACTCGCACTCTCGCGTCGGTTGAGGCTGATGTTCTGTTGGTCGGCTGTTTCGAGGGCGAGGTGGCGAGCATTGCTTCGTCCAGCGACGGCTCTCTCAAGCTGCTGGCTGAAGTCACTTCCGGCGCCATCGCTACCCAGGCGCAAGCCGACGGCTTCACCGGTGCTGTGGGCGAGACTCTCGTTCACTTCGCTGGTGACCGCCTGTCCACCAAGAAGGTGGTGCTCTTCGGTCTGGGCGCCCGCGGCAAGGGCAACATCAACAGCTTCCGCAAGGCTATCACCGCTGCCTTGAAGAAGGCCAAGTCGCTTGGTGCCTCCGAAGTCGGCTTCTCGCAGCTCGACCCGGCCGCTGCCGCTGGCACCGACACCTACAACATGGCGCAGTCTCTGGCCAGCTATGCCGGCATGCTCGACTACGTCATCAATCACCAGAAGACTGCCCTCGGCGGTCACAAAGCAGAGAAGCGCTTCACCAAGCTGCACCTCGTCGGCACGATCGAAAGCGCGAACGAGATGTTCCGTGGTCTGCGTGCTGGCTTCCAGGTGGCGGCTTCGGTCAACCTCGCTCGCGATCTGGCCAATGAACCGGCCGGCACCCTCACTCCCACCAAGCTCGCCGCAGTGGCGAAGGCGGTGGCAGCGGGTAACGAACAGCTTTCGATCAAGGTGTTCGACCACAAGCAGCTGAAGAAGATGGGCGCACACGCCCTGCTCGCCGTGGCCCAAGGCTCCAATGAGAAACCCTGCCTGATCGACATCGTCTACAGCCCGGTCGGCAGCAAAGAGAGCGACCCTGTCGCCCTCACTCTGATCGGCAAGTCGGTCACTTTCGACAGCGGCGGTCTCGACATCAAGGCTGCCGATGGCATGCGCAATATGAAGCGCGACATGTCCGGTGGTGGTGTCACCCTCGCTGCCATCCAGGCTATCGCTGCTCTGGGGCTCAACATCAAGGTGCGCTGCGTCATGGCTGCCACCGAGAACATGATCAACGGCCGCGCTTACAAGCCCGGTGATGTTCTGCAGACGATGAAGGGTCTCACCGTCGAAGTCGACAACACCGATGCCGAAGGCCGCCTCACCTTGGCCGACGCCATCGAATACGCCAAGCGTCAGGGTGACACCACCTTAGTCGACCTCGCCACCCTCACCGGTGCGGTCAAGATGATGACCGGCGACGTCGGTGCTTGCATCTTCGGCAACAACGACGAGTTCACCAATCAGGTCTTCTCGGCGGCAACGTCGCAGAACGAGCGCCTGCTGCCTGTGCCCATGTGGGAAGAGTTCAAGGACTCCAACCGCTCGGACATGGCCGACCTGAAGAACTCCGGCGGCGCGCCTGGCTCGACCACGGCGGCCTTCTTCCTCCGCGCCTTTGCCGGCGAGGAGATCAAGTGGTGCCACGTGGACATCGCTGGTGTCGCCTTCCGCGACCGTGATATGGGCCCTGACCCGCGCGGTGCCACGGGCTACGGTGTGCGTACCCTGGTGGAGCTGGCTACCCGCCTGGCTGCCAAAAAGTAGCGCCGCCCTTTCTAGAAGTAAAACCTAGCTCGAAGTAAAACCTAGGTACCAAGCTGGTGGAGCCGTGAGATTAGCTCATTGACGACGGCCTTAATCAGGTTGTCTACGGGACCAACTGTGGTTCCTTCAATGCCGCGACTCTTGCGCTCCACCAGCCAATCGAGGAAGAGCACCCGACTGAGCGCCTCGGCGTAAGGTAAGGTGGCGAGTACGTCTTTTTCTTGGCGGCCTGACTCGAAGCAGTAAGACTCAATCAACTCGTTGCGGTAACGCTCGAAGCCGCCGTTCTTGTGATGAGCCATTGTTAAAGTGGCGATATCCATGAGCGGCACACCGAGAGCGGTAAACCACGACCAGTCGATGATAAACAAACGTTGTCCGCGAAGGATGATGTTTTCTGCATAGAGATCGCCGTGAACCAGCGATATCGTCTCTCCGGCAAGAGGTTTGGCTAAGACATTGGCCAACTTGAGCAGGAGGGTTCTTTCTTCGTCGCTGACTAGCTGCCAGTTGGCTAGTTTCTCAGCAAAAGTGGAGACAAAAGTTTCATAGTCGATGGGCGAGAGGCAGCGCAAGATTCCAAGTTGCATCAGCTCGTCTGTGCGATAGGAATATGAGCGGTGCGTCTTTGCTAACTCTTCGCCGATGCGGTGGGCAATCTCAGGAGAACCCCCGCTTCGGTCTAGAGCTTCTCGGCCCAAATCTTCCATGAACATGGCAGTCACCTGACCCTGGTGAGCGGCCATGAAAAGTTGTGGAGAATTGGAAATAGACGGAATCAAGATGCGCTCGTGCAAGTCTTGCTCTACGTCCCAGGGCGGCAATACCAGCTTGTAAATAAGAGACTGCGGCAGAGCGTCTTCGAGCTCGATACGCTCGACGTACGACAGGTCACGGTGGCGGAGCAATTCGCGACTTTTGACTGTCACTGCCTTGCCGTAGAACTCTTGCAGCCAACCGATCAGCCTCTCTTCACCCACCGGTGTGAGCAGGTCGAGGGAGACATCTTCGCTCAGTGCTAACTGGCCTTGACCTGAATCACGGTTCAGCTCTGGGCTTGGCTCTGGTGATGGCTTTGGCGTTGGATCTGGCATGAATTCTGGCATTTGCTCTGGCATGAATAATAGGTCCCCTTGGCTCCATTTTACTCTCGTGACAAGGTCTTGCTCAGGCGCTAGACCACTAACTTCTCATTTCTGCACTAAAAACATAGGTCAAATTTTCTCGCCCCATCGAGGGCATTAACCTCAACAACGGAGATATCTTATGGACGGACATGATGGCGGACACGGCGGAGACCTTGGCGTAGGCCATGGTCACGGCGTCGATCTTGGCTTCGGAAGTCATGATCACGGAATTTCACACGGCTTTGACCACGACGGCAACCATGCCGGTCACGTCACAGCCGAAGCAATGATGGTGGCGCATAGCCACTGTCACAGTCACGACGGCATGGTCGGTCACTTCGGTGGCGACCTTGACGGCGCTGACCTCAATATCGGTCACGTCGGTGGCTGGAGTCATGGCGAAGGCGTTGACCCGGCCAAGGCGCAGCGCATCAAGCGTATGCTCGCAGCCGTGGAAAAGGCCAAAGTCGACCCCCAGCGGCGCTACTACGGCGCGCACATTGTCGGTCACGGCTACACCGATGTGCCTGCGATCTTCACCCGTGCAGCTCTCGAAGCCGGCATGATGCGGATCTGCAATACGGTGGCCAACTTCAACCCGGTGGACTTGACCGACACAGTGATCAGCGACTGGAGTCGCTTCACGCCGCCTTACTCGCGCAAGAGCACGCCGGCTGGGTTCTACCCCAATGCCGCTGGTCTGACGCGGGTCTTCAAGCAGTACTGGCAGGTGGCCAACAAGAGCCCCTGGTGGAATGTCTTTGGTGGCAAGGCCAAGTTCGACCGTAGCAAGTCGACCTACATCGAAGTCAGCATTGTCACTTGGTTCTTTGCTGATATTGGCGACTACGAGACCCGTGTCGATATCACGGTGGTGTCGCTGCCGGTGCTCGATCAGACCGACAAGGTCTGGGCGCGTCGGCGCACGCCTTTGGTCGATCACCAAGTGGCGGCCGAGAAGGTCTGCCACCAGTTGTTCGAGACCCTCAAGGCTACTCCTCCGAGTGCCTTTGTGCTGGCCAAGCGCAGCAAAATTGTTGACCAGAAGGTTGAAGAGGCTCGCCGTGCTGAAGCGCGCCAGCAGGCAAACCTGCCGCGCGTGCCGAAAGTAGGGCAGTCTGGCGCTGATCTCGACTCGCTCTTCGGGGCCACTGATCCCCTTGAGCCCGATCCGGCTGTAGCTTCGACTTCGGTCAAAGCTTCCCCGGCCAAGGCTGAAGCTGGTGCTGCAAAAAGTGCTGGTGGTGACAGCTCAGCTGCTCAGTCTGCGGCTGATGTTCAGTCTGCGGCGGACGCTCAGCCTGTGGCTGGCGAGAAGATGGTGCCTGTCGAAGTCACCATTCCTCCTCCGCGCATGAAGAAGCCGGATCAGGAAGCCTAATCGTGTAAGTGGGAAGGTGGCGGGGCTTCTGCTCTGCTGCCTTCCTGTTTTTCAATATCAAAGCGCTAGTACTTCTTTTGGGGCTTAGCGCTCTGACAATAGGACAACTAGATGAGCCCGCATAAATTCATGCGGTTTCTCGTGCTGCTGTTGCTTCTTGCTGTAACTGCCAGTGGTATTACCTACGAGCAGTTCTACCGGCAAGATTGGTTTGGATTTGCCCCCCAGGCCGCTGAATCTGCAGCACAAGGAGGCGCAAACAACGCATTGAAGAATCGCGTATCGAAGACAAATATATTCCCCTTTCTGCAAGGCATGCTCAACAAGCTGCCTGCGCCTACCAACCTTGATGCCAATCGTTTCGACCAGGTTCTCGGCATTGACGCCGGCAACTATCTGCGCACAGCCAATGTGAGCAGAATTGAGGTTGTGGGCGATTTATTCAACCTTTCTCTCACAAAAGTTTCGACCACTAACCTTAATGGTCAAGCCGATTTGAGAGTAGCGCAAAAGGTCACCTTCACCTACCAGAAGGTTGCCAGTCCAACAGGGAGTCACATCGTCTTTAGCAATATCGACGGTGTCGAAGTCAAGGCAACCTGGCTTCTGGGCTGGATGACAGTCAGTCAAGTAGACGTTTCGCTTGATGCCGCCGGTAATACCGTGCTGGTCGTCACTGTCGACACCTTCTTTGGCAAGACTGATCGCACTTTCACCATTGGTCCAGATGGAAAACCCCACAAATAGGAGCCAAAGTAATGGATTCCAACATTTTCAAACCTGGCTATCGCATCGAAATCAAAAACGATGCTGCCCGCATCTACAAGGCGCAAGCTTGATGACGGCCGCAAGTTTGACGGCAACGGGTAGAAAAGTTCTCTTGATTGAGGACGACCTCTCCCTGGGCGAATTGCTTGTTCTCTGTTTGACCCGAGACAGTGACGTGTCTGTCTCGTGGTTCGTGCGCGCGCGTTTGTCGGCCGACAGTCAAGACTTGGTCTTGATGGACGCCGACGGCCGGGAAGTGGTCTTCACAGCGAAGGCACTTGCCAGCGATTTTGACCTTGCCTTTGTTGACTATCGCCTGAAGATGAGCATCCTGACTGGTGTCGAAGTGACGCGCAAGCTCGCTTCAGCCAAGCTCAAGGTGATTGCATCCAGCGGCCTGTTCACACTCAACGACGAGTTGATTGCGGCCGGTGCGACAGCTGCCATAGACAAAGACAAAATCATCGGGCGCGCTCTGAAAGAACCCGACTTCATAGAGAAGCTTTGCTCGGCTGAGTAAGGCTTTTCCGAATCTACATCTGCAGCTGAATCTAAATCTGTATTACAGCCTGCCACTAACCGTGGCAGGTTCAATCTCTGGTTAAGGATAAAACTATGTCAAATCTCACTCTTTCATCGGGCTGCCACCATGCACAGTGCTGTGGCAGCAACAGCGCCCATGCCAAGGCCCTCACTAAAGCCGAGGCTGCCGCCCCGGAAAACAATGTCTTTCGCTTGCCGCGCACCGTGGTGCCTTCGCACTACGACTTGACCATCACTCCTGGTCCCGAGTCGCGCATCTTCCATGGCGACGTTGCCATCAATGTCGATGTGCTCAAGCCGACAAGCATTGTCAAAATCAATGCCAAGAATCTGGTGATCACATCAGCTCTGGCCCGGCATGCCAGTGGCACGGTGCTCAACGGCACTGTCACCATCGATGCCGATAAAGAAATGGCCGAGATTGCCTTCGCTGGCACATTGGCTGCCTCGGCCTGGGTACTCGAACTTGAGTTCGCCGGCCAGCATGGCAACAACGGTCAGGGCTTTTTCGCCAACACGTGGGAAGACGCCGAGAAGAAGGTTCACACCGTTCTCTGCACTCAGTTCGAATCGGCAGACGCTCGCTCAGCTTTCCCTTGCTTCGATGAGCCCGAATTCAAGGCCACCTTCAAGGTGCGCCTGGTGGTGGCAAGCGAGCTGGTGGCACTCAGCAATGGCGACATTGTTGGTGTCACCCCCAGCCTCGACTACCACACCAAGAAAGTGGTCGAGTTCGAAGAGACCCTCAAGATCAGCACCTACGTGGTCTGCTTCGTCGTCGGTGAGTTCGTTAGCACCGCTCCTTTCTATGTCAAAGGCAAGCGCATGCAGATCTGGTCCATTCCCGGTACCCAGGACAAGCACGCCTTCGCCCAGCAGTCTGCCGCTTTTGGTTTGGATTACTTCGAGAGCTATTTCGAAGTGCCCTACCCCTTCGGCAATAAAATTGACCTGGTGGCCATTCCCGACTTTGCCTGGGGTGGCATGGAGAACGTCGGCCTGATTGTTTTCCAACCGCGCCTCTTGCTGGTCAGCGAGAATTCGAGCGACGAGAACAAGAAACATGTTTGCCAGATCATCATGCATGAGCTGGCCCATCAGTGGTTCGGTGACTTGGTCACCATGCGCTGGTGGAACGGCCTGTGGCTGAACGAAAGTTTCGCTACATTCATGCAGTACAAGGCTGCTGACGCTTTCAACAGCGAATGGGCCTGCTGGGATAGCTTCTGCTACAGTCGCGACAAGGCGTACTGGACCGATTCGGTGCGCGCTTCGCACCCCATCGAAGAGACTGTGGAACGCCCCGGCGATGCCATTCTCTTGGTGGATGCAATTTCGTACGAAAAGGGTTGCTCGGTGCTCTATCAGACCGAAAACCTGATTGGTGCGGAAGTGCTGCGCCAGGGCATCGCCCTCTACCTGAAGAAGCACGCCTTCGGCAACACCGAATCGTTCGACTTGTGGGACAGTCTGGAAGCGGCTTGCAAAGCCAATCAGATTGAGCTGCCCATTCGCTCGATCATGGAAGCCTGGATTTTCCAGGTCGGTCACCCTGAAGTGCTGGTCACCGTCGGCAAAAAGCCCGGCGAACTGGTGCTCACTCAGCGCCCCTTCCTCCTCTTGGAGAAAGGCCGCAAGGCCCACAAGCGCTGGCCGGTTCCGATCACCATGGCAGTCACCGCTGCTGATGGCGCCGTAAACGAGAGCAAGTTCGTGCTCTTCGAGCGCACCAAGCGCCTCAACGTTGGCGCCGGATACAAGCTGGTCAAGGTCAATTCGGGCGGGTTTGGCTTCTACCGCGTGCACTACGCACCGGAGCTGCTGGCTCTGCTCACCGACAACCTCAAAGACATCCATGGCGTTGAGCTGGCTAGTCTCGTGGCTGACGCCAAGGCCTTCTTCACTGCTTGCTTGATGGATGCCGGCGACTATCTGCGCTTTCTCTTCAAGATTGCTGTGCGCAACGATGATTTTAGCTGGCATCACGTCATCGAAGGGCTCGATTTGGTCAGTCGTCTTTGCGACGACAAAGACCGTCTGGCTCTGAACAAGGTGGTGGTGGGAATGCTGCAGGAGTTGGCTGACAGTCAGGGTTGGGACCTTTCGCCCTCAAGCGAAGAGTTGCTGCCTGTCTTCAGTGGCTTCAAGCCCTATCACCTCAACTTGAACCCGCTTGTGCGCAAGCTCAGCGGTGTGCTGTACCGCGACTGGCGCAAGAATCCGGAAGCTGCTGATGCCTTCAAAACGGCCCAGGCAGCCATGGTGCTTCACTTCGCTCGGGCCAAGGTGGTGCCGGAGTTTTCGGCTCTGCAGCTTCAGGCCAAGCATGCCACGCCGCTCAACATCCAGCAGTACCTGTTGCAGTTGGATGTGCGTCACGGCACTGCGGGCAAGGCGGGCATGGGTGGGAAAGCTGACATCTTCATGGTGTTGGCAAACATCATCCTCAGCCCGGGACGTTCGGCAGAAGGCTCTGTGCAGCGCTTCTTGGAGGAGTGGCCCGAAACCATTTCCCCTGAGACGCCGCCGATTCAGGTGGTGTATAAGGTGTTGTACAGCGGCATCGTTGATTCTGACACGGCCGACCTTGAAGCCAAGCTGAAGCGCTGCTTCCGCCGCTACAAGTCGCACATTGCTCAGTCTGCCATCAACCGCACCATGGAACGCATTCGTGCCAACGTGGTGATGCGCGAGAAGCAGAGTGCGGCAATCAAGGTGTTGTGCAAGGTGCTACTGAAAGAGTTGAAGGCCAAGCCCGGCAAAACCAAGCTCAAGCTCTTCAAGGTTGAGCAGTAATTGGTTGGAAGCAAGGTTCTGTAGTCACTTCGGTGATTGCAGGACTTTGCTTTTTGCTTTTAGATACTATATAAGGTAGCTGATATTGCCAAGCGCTTGCGATTGGCGGGTTTGGAGTATCCTTTAGCAAGAGGGACAACAAGCAATGTACCGAAATCAAATTAGACTCGTTCCAGCTTTAGTGTGCCTGCTTGCACTTTCTGTGACTGTTCAAACTTATTTCGCTCCTGCTAATTGTGCTCCCCTAAAGAGCCAGGGGCAGAAGCAATCGTCAGCTATTTCACCCAAGCGCTTTGAGCGATTGCGAAAAGCTAGTGATCCTTGGGCTGTCCTCCAAGACCCTGAGGTTAAGGCTAGTGTTCATGCCTTGATGGGTAATCTGGATGAAGAGTATTGGGGTCGCACTCAGCTTCTTGATGACAGTTATTCTCGCGGAGATGATTTATTGATTGCCGGTGATGTGCGCGGTTTGGCCGGTTCGATGGTGTCACTCTTCTACCTAAATTACTCCACTGGTAAGCTTTATGTCGGCTATAACGATGGTACTGAGATTCATCTCTTCGGCCTCAAGAGCAAAAATGATGTTCCGCAAGTGATGAATGAGTATGCCAAAAAGAACCTAGCTGGAAAGCCTATTGTCTTCGAAGTGGCAGACTGGAAGCCATTGAAGAAGACAAAGGGCAAAACCGCCACAGCCGTGCCACTTAACTTGGCCAAGTTGACGGGAACTTATGAACGCAAGGACGGCAGATTTATCTATTCAACAATGCTTGTTGAGCAATTGCCAGGAAGTCAAATCAAGTTTCAAATTAATGCCAATAACGGCGGAAACAGCGGTCAGGCTGCGGGCACCATCAGCTTGAAAGAACAGCGCGGAACCTACAAGCAGGATGGCGGAGAAATCGAGCTGAAGTTTAGTGGTGGCAAAGTAGTAGTCTGCGGAAACGACTCTTACTTCTGCGGCAATGCCGTAACCTTGCTGGGCACCTATGTTAAGACGAGTGATCAGTCGCCGAGGTTCGATAATGACTAAAACTGTCACTGACTTAATCGCGTCGCTTGATCTAAAGCCGCATCCAGAAGGTGGTTATTACCGCGAGACCTACCGTTCTAATAAGGTAGCCGGAGAACCTGTTCGCGCTCTTTCCACTGCTATTTACTATCTGCTTGTTGCCGATACTTTTTCTGAATTGCACAGGCTAACTGCTGATGAAATATTCCACTTTTATCTTGGTGATACTGTCGAAATGCTGCAGCTCTTTGAAGATGGTTCTAGCAAAGTAGTTAAGCTAGGACAGAACCTTGCTGCTGGTGAAAAGCTACAGGTCGTCTTGCCCACTGGTGTCTGGTTTGGTTCGCGCTTGCTGGCCGGTGGCACATACGCCTTAATGGGCACCACAGTGGCTCCAGGCTTTGATTTTGCCGATTATGAGCGAGGCAACAGGGCCGAACTCATCGCGAAATTTAGCCAAAGTGCAGAGTCAGCAGAGTTAACTACCATAACAGAGATGATCACAGCCTTGACCAGAGGATAGAAAAATTGAACGATAAGATTGCACAGTTGGTGCAAGAGCGCCTATCGAGTTTAGCCGACCCTGCAAAAGCAGTTGAGATGGCGGCTTATATGAAGACCGATATGCCTTTCTATGGTGTGCAAAAGCCTGATCGCTTGCCGATCATTCAAGACTTGAAGCGCGATTTTAAGCCAAGTTCGTTGAGCGAATATCACGAAAATATTCTCAGCTTATGGCAGCAACCGAAGCGCGAAGAGAAATATTTGGCCATAAATTATGCCGAACTTTTCCCTCAATTTATTACTATTGATTCTCTGCCTCTTTATGAACAGATGGTGCGGGAGGGCGCCTGGTGGGATTATACAGACTCGATTGCCAGTCATTTAACTGGTCCGGTTTTACTCGCCAACGAAGCTGATGTTAGACCGATTGTTGATGGCTATGTCGATGATTCTGACTTCTGGATTCGCAGAACGGCGCTGCTAAGCCATCTTGGTCACAAGAAAAACACTTCATTCAAACACTTATTCATATACTGTCGAAAGCTTGCACCGGAAAAAGAGTTTTTCATTCGGAAAGCGATTGGCTGGGCACTGCGTGAATATAGCAAGAGTGAACCAGCTAGAGTGAAGCAATTTTTGGCTGAGAACAAAGGCAAGCTCTCGGCTTTGAGCTATAACGAAGGGGCCAAGCACTTGATCAAAGTTGGGGCAATGAAAGGGTAATGGCCCCTCCTCTTGTCACTTTTACTTTGGCAGTTTTGACCCTTGTATCGTCTGGTCTTGGTGCTTCTACTTTGCCTGGTTCTCTTTTGCCTGCTTCTGCTCGCTCGAAAACAAAGCCCGAAATCGTTGATCGCGTCGATGAAAAAGACCAGGCTAAAATCAACTCGAAATTGAAAAGCACTAGTTCTGTAGCTCATTACAAGAAGCCTGGTGACTATGTCTCTAGTCGCATTTTAATCAATGCGCCAGTAGAAATCGTTTGGAAAATGGTGCATGAAGAGAGGGAGACAGCACCGAATCTGGTGTACAGCAAACTGCATAAAGAAGACTCTAATTTGCTCGTGTTTGAGCAAAAGTGGACGATTGTACCCTTTCTCGCTACCACCACCTGCGTCATTAGCGAGAATGAGATACCGTATAAGCGTATCGACTATAAAGTTATAAAGTCTAATCAGTTTAAAGTTATGGAAGGGGCTTGGATCTTTACTCCTGTAAACAACGGTTCTGATGCCGGCCATTCTGCTACTGAATTGGAGCTTACCACGCATCTAGAACTTCGCCGGCTAGCGCCCATGAAAATAGTCAACGCCCTGGCCAAAAAGAAAATTGAGCAGCGTTTGGCTCACATCAAAGAATTGGCCGAGAAACCGCATGCTAACTTAGATGTTGATGGTCGAGTTTTAGCGCCGTAGTAAACTATACCTGCTGCGACATCTATTAAGGTCTAGTTTTGGATGAGTCAATGCGCTGCAAAAAGAGATAGATCTTTTCGCTAAAAATCTATCCGTTTTTGGAACGCATTTATTCGAACTCGCCTATTGGTCCATTGCGCATGATTAATAGCTCGACATCAGTCAAAGCTAAATGCGGGCCTTGTCTTACAGCGCCAGGGGTATAGACAATACTGCCCTGTTCGTAGATTTTTTGATTGTCATCTTCGCCAGATTGCAATCTTCCTGAAATTATAAAAGCGCTTTCTTCAAGCACGTGTGTATGAGCCGAAATCAGTGCTCCAGCTTTCATCGAGATTTTATCGAGGCTGCCGTTGGCAAATAATTCAGTCAAATGAGTGACGGTTACTTCTTCAAACTCTTTCAGCGGTTGAGCTTTTGGCTCACCCGGAGATAGCCGACGTTGTCGCAAGTTCAACTCTGCTAAATTTTGCTCAAGGTCTTGCTTGGCGCAACCGAAGAGCAAAGTGTCTCGCCACTGGCCTTTCATGTTGATGTGTTTGCGCAGGTAGCCTTCTAGTTTCATGCCTGCTTTTTGCAAAACTTTGGCCGAGCCAAAGTTGAAGGGATCACAAGTGGCACCTACTTTTTGCAAGCCAAGGTGCTCGAAGCCAAAGCGAATTACTGCTTCGGCAGCTTCAGAAGCGTAGCCTTTGCCCCAAGCTTGGCGGCTGTAGCAATAGCCGATATCGCCAATTAGTGAGTCTTTCTTGCCAAGACGTAAAGATACAGAGCCGACGAAATCGGCAGTGTCAGCCATGACAACGGCAAAGTCGTAGGTGAGACGGGGCTCTTCTTTTTGATTGGCAAAGCAAGTTTCCATAAACTGACGGGTTTGTTCTTCAGTGTTTGGCCCCCATTGCATGAACTTGACGACTTCTGGATCGCTTGAATAGGCATGAACTTGTTCAAAGTCAGATGGCAAAAACGGCCGCATAATCAGCCTTGGAGAGCGGATTGGCGGCAGTACAGTGGACTTAGCGGGGGGATTAGGCGAGCCCAATTTTCTATCTCTGTGAAATGAGCTATTACTTTATCACTTGCCACCCTTTACTGTGGTTCAAGATTGCGGAAAGAACAAATAATCAGTGCCGTCAGCCGAGGGGCGAATCACTATAACTTTGCCTTCTGTACGTTTGGGGCGACCGTTCTTATTGAGCTCGTGATACATGTTAGTGACTATGTCATCTTCTACAGCGCGCTCGCGCTTACGGTTGCGCTCTAAGCAAGTGGCAAGTGGTACATCTAAGAGCCAGAGCTGTACATCGTCGTAGGCAAAAGTTGCTGCCCGGTCGAGAATCTGCTTGCGATGTTTGGGGTTGAGATTGGTGTTGTCAATGATAATGCTGAGCTTCTCTGCCATTGCTTTTTCTAGCCTTTGAAAGAAGATTTCAAAGACTGCTGCTGGGTCACCTTGGGTCTTCTCGTCACCGTATAGCTCAAGGCGAATTGAATCAGCGTTCATGTAGTGAAAGCCTTTGGCGACAATTCTTTTAGAAAGGGTGGTCTTGCCCGAGCCAGGCACTCCCACGAGCATTATCAGCTTGGCCATTTTAAGCTCCCTTTTCTTCCTTGATCCACTTTAGCCAGATAGAGACAATGGCAATGGTGATGAGAATGTAGATGGCTATGAAAATGGTTTTCCAGAATTCTTTGTCGGCGGTTTGCAGCGCCATGCGGCTGTCTAGCCAGGGGTTTGTATAGAAGGTCATGCCTACTGTGCTGAAGAATATGCCAGTCGAAAGGTAGCTAATTCTGGCCCATTTTGTAAATATGCGCCATGACCAGATGGTCTGCAAAAGATAGCCTAGGCCAAAAATACTGATGGTGATGCCGTAATGCTGATAGCGGCCCATGGTGAAATATTTCTGCAGTGGTGTCAAATAGGTGGCAATGGCGATTGCACTAAATATTCCAATCATGCAATAGCGTTGGGCCTTGTGCCACAATATTGCTATTGTGCTTGGCTTGTTAGTGCCCGCAGTGTGGCTAGAGGTCTTATTTGAGCCTGTCATTTTAGAGCCAGGCCTTCAATGGCAAGCCAGCGGCTAGTGGCTGTCTCGAATTGATGCGCCACTTTGCCGTCGCATAAAGTCAGTATGGTCCGGCCTTTTATTGTGCGGCCATCGAATGGCGAGTTATTGCTCTTTGAAGTGGCTTTGCTTACCTCGTAGGTCCAGCTCATTTTAGGATCAAACAACGAGAGATCGGCTGTGGCGCCAACTGCAATTTTTGGTTCAGCTAGGCCTAAAATGCGAGCGGGATCGCTTGTGAATTTACGCACCACCTCGGCCACAGTCATGCGTGAAGACGTTGGTAGACTCTCATCGGAGAGGCGTTCTAGACACAAGGCAAAGGCTGTCTCTAGGCCAATTATGCCGCAGGGTGCGGCGATAAAGCCCATTTCTTTTTCTGTGGTTGTATGAGGCGCGTGGTCTGTGGCAATGGCATCCAGTATGCCCTTCTTCAGAGCTTCTACAAGAAGATCTTGGTCTTTCTTTGAGCGCAAAGGCGGGTTCATCTTGTAGTTGGCATTGTAGCCAGGAATTTCGCTATCGGTGAGAGTTAAGTGGTGGGGAGTGGTGTCAGCTGTGACAGGTAAACCATCAGCTTTGGCCCTTTCAATTAGTTTGACTGAGGCGGCAGCTGATACGTGAGCAAAGTGCAGAGCAGCACCAGTCATTCTTACTACTTCTATTTCGCGAGCAATACAGGCTGCTTCTGAGGCGGTTGGTACACCGGGAAGGCCTTTGGCCGTGGCGTAGGCCGACTCGTTCATGGCTCCTGTGCCCGAGAGATCTTTGTCTTCGGGGTGGCTAACAATAAAGGATCCCAGTGCTTTCGCGTGTTCAAGAGCGCGACGCATCACTGCTAAGTTGGTGACTGGTAATCCGTCATCAGAAAAACCAACAGCACCTAATTCACTGAGAATGGCCATTTCAGTTAGTTCACTGCCGGCCATACCTTTGGTGACACAGGCAATGGGCAAGACTTTAATTACAGCTTTTTCTTTGATTATCTGCAAAAGTTGTGAAAAAATTCTGGCGTTGTCGATGGGCGGCACTGTATTGGCCATGGCTACAACAGTCGTGTAGCCGCCAGAAGCTGCCGACTTTGTACCAGATGCCACGTCTTCTTTGGCCGTCTGACCCAGATCGCGCAAGTGGGTATGGAGGTCGATAAAGCCTGGTAAAAGCCAGAGACCATCAGCGTCGAAGACAGTTTCATCTCTCTGTGGCTTTAGTTCTTTGCCAGCGCTACTAATTTCTACAATCTTGCCACTATCTATTCGGACATCGAAGCGAATATCAGAGCGCAAGTCAGTTTTAGTCTTAGATTCGCTTTCGCTGCTGCGCTCAGTATCGATTAATTGACAGTTTTTGATCAGCATAATTTTAGGCCTGAGGTTTCGCAGTTGGTGTTGAAAATAGCAAAGTGAGAATGGCCATACGACAGAGTAATCCGTTTTCTACTTGGGTGAGAACACAAGAAATAATGGCATCTTCTACTAGTTCATTGGTTATTTCTACGCCCCGGTTAATCGGCCCAGGATGCAACACCCGCACATTGCCTTTGGCTAAACGAATGCGATCATGGTCGAGGCGGAATTGTTTGCGATACTCATCAATGCTGGCTATCAAGCCTTGCGCTTGGCGCTCTAGCTGTAGACGCAAGCAGATGATGAAGTCGGCATTTTTAATGGCTGGCTCTAAGCGGTGATGCACGACTGCACCAAATTCTTCGTCGGCAAAAGTTTCGGGCAGCAGGGCTGGTGGCCCGGCTAGATGCACTTCGGCTCCTAGCTTTTTCAGTAACCAAAGATTAGAGCGCGCCACTCTTGAGTGAATAATGTCGCCGACAATTGCTACTTTTTTGCCTGCTAAAGTGGTCTCAGTCAGACGCTTTTCTACTTTGCCGTTGGCGCCAAAAGAGGGCAGTTGGCCGGTGCTTTCGAGGATGGTATACAAATCGAGCAGCCCTTGCGATGGATGGGCATGCCAACCATCACCGGCATTGACGATGTGTAATTTATCTCCAACATCGCGCACTAAGTCGTCGGGTGCCCCTGACTGACTGTGGCGCATGATAATGCCGTTAACGCCCAGTGCCCATAAATTTAGGGCTGTGTCTTCTAGTGTTTCGCCTTTGGCCGCAGATGATGTATTGACATCAAGATTGACTACTGTGGCGCCAAGCTTGCGAGCGGCTAAGTCAAAGCTGGTTTTTGTACGGGTGGAGTTTTCGTAAAAAACTGTGGCAATAGTGTTAGCAGTCAGTATCGTCAGTGGTGGCTTTTTGTGAACTTGATTGTGCTTGTAATAGTGCGCCAGGGCCAGGCAGAGACTAATTTCGTCAATTGTTAGTTGGCGCGTGTCTAATAGATGGCGGCGTTCTCGCCAGGCTTGAGCTTCGGCGACGCCGTCGAGAGCTTCCACCAGCTTGGAAACGGGGGAATTTATTTTTGTCAGCATAGGAAGAATTATGGAAGGCTGGCGAGCCCCTGTCAAATACATGGCAATGCTATATTTAAATGCGTTTAATAGGTGGCCCGGAGAATAGACCGAAATCATTGGCGGCAGTCTACTCAGCAGAAGAAATAATCGAGCTTACGGGCGCCAGAGTGGCCGTCGGGATGGTGCCAGACGAAGTCGGCGAGATTGCCACTGACACCCGCAGTGATTTAACTGGCTCTTGGTTTGTCGCCCTTGTCGGTAAAACCTTCGACGGACACGACTTTATCGGCGATGCTTTCTCTTCTGGCGCCCTCGGCTGCATTGTCGCTGACCGTCCCAGCTATCCTATTGCAGCAACTTCTTTCCCCCTTTTGGCCGTTGACGATACTGAAGAAGCTCTGGCCGTGTTAGCTCGCAATTGGCGGCGGCGCACCCGCAAGAAGTTAGTTTTGGTTGCTGCCACCGATTTAAACCGGGTTTCGCCACTAGCTCAGTCGTTTTACGATGTGCTCGACGGCGCCCTCAGTCAGACTGTTGCCACGGTCAGTGCCTCTAATGACTTCTCTGCCCCGACTTCAACTGAGGCACCGGCCCGGGGACCGCATTTTTCTACTCAGTTTTCCCTTGACCCGGCTGCAGCTTTTCCACCGACAAATCCCTTGTTTTGCGGAGAAGAGCCTGTGCAGTCGGTTCTTTCAAACTGGAAGCTCAATGTCTCTGATATTCTTGGTCGCTTTCTCAATCTGCCTGACGAGGTTGAGTATCTGGTGGCCGACTTTTCACCCCTGCCATTGGAGCGCGCGGTCTGGCTAGTAGAGGCCCTAGCGCCCAATGCACTGTTAGTGGCAGACGATAGTTTTGCTTATGCTCGTATGTCGAAAGGCGCACCAGAGCCAGTCTTGTTGCAAGAACAGATAGTTGAGGCCGTTGGCCGCGGCAAAGGCAAAGCTTTCACTGATAGTCAGGCACTGGCTGAGCGCTTGCAAATTAAGCTCATAGGGTCAGATGTGCCAGACCAAACTAGTTATCAGTCGGTGTTGGAGCAGTTGGGGCTTTAGCGAGAATTTCTCAGTCTGCTCTCTGCGGAAGAGCACAGCTAGCGTTTCCTAGCACGCGCATGCCATCTACCATTTCGGATGGTGTTGGCGACCAGCCGCTAGCGAGACGCTGCTGCAAAAGCTCGTCTGCTGTTGGTCGGTGTTGCCAGACGGCGACCGCCGTCAGGGCTCCTAGTCAGGTGATGAACAGCACTAGAAAATTCTGCTGGTCAGGAAAGGGCAGAATCATGTCGTGGCTAAATTCATCTTGCTGCACTAGTTCCATCAAGTTTAGGGGGAAGTTCTTGGTCTCAAGCAGACGCAGAGCTTTCTCCAAATATTTGGTTTGGCGAACGGCAGTTACTAGTTCTGCAAACTCTGGGGAAATATCAAACATACGTCTAGCTCCAGCATACGGCACGCTCCAGCATACGAAAGACTCTAGGTTGTCCGCCGAGCGATTCTTGGTTATGCCCAAACTCGAAAAGGTTGTCTACGCTGTTTGACTAGAAATTATCAGACGTGTGCGTGAAATTAGCTGATATATCTGGCGGGTGAGCCACATTGTGCCAGGCAGAATGTATAAAACCGCAGCGAATCGGCCAAAGCGAAGATTCTTCAAGATCATTGGAATGGCCTCTGGGCCGTACCAGCGCTCGTTGTTGTCGTCAATTAGATAGAGGCTCCAAGGTGATTCATCAAGGTCTTGAATCAGTTGGCGAGCGGTTTCACTGACCGATTCACGGTCGACAAAAGTAAACAGGTGCGAGCGATCCCACAGCTTGAGCAAGGCCGCCAGTCGATTAACGACAAAGCAACGTTCGTCACAAACAATAGTGAAAGATAAGGATTCCCGGCAATGTATGGCTTTGGAGTCCATTTCATGCACCTGTGGGAGATAAGTTTTTGACAGTGAGCAAAGTTTAGCAGAAATTCAGGTTCGCTACATCCTTCCAGGCGCCAAATTTTTTCTATTTATTCATTAGATTTTTTGTGGCAGACGCTCCCTTGTCAAGCTGAGTTTGGCAGATCGCGCTGATTGGGTAAAATCAATATGGTGTCCTTTTTGAATTTTGCTCTAGAAGGTGCGAGGTCACTTCAATGTTCTTGGACGAATATCAATATCTCACAGAAGTGATCATGCCTTTTCTGCGCAAGAGTTGGGAAGAGATTGATTTAGCGGAGTCAGCCTCTGGTGAGCCTGATGGTCGTTTAACTAAAGATGAATTGGCATCGGCTCGGGATCGTGCCATTGCCCGTGGTGACTTTGACGCTGCTAATATTTTGGCCGAGCTAGCTTTCCGTTACGATGCTATTTGCGAGGCTCACGAAGATTCAGGTGGCTCCGGGCGCGAGACTCAGGCCGGAATTAGCCAGGCCGATGTTTCTGTTTATGCCCAACTGTGGAGCCCTGAGTATCGAGCCCGCCAAGGAAAACCGGTGCCAGAAAAATGGATGGATTCGGTCTGAATCAGCGGAGCTTACTGCTCATTTTTCTTGTTCTCTCAACGACAGGCTGCTCTTCGACGCCCCCTCAATCAGCTGATAAAACACCATCGCCCAAACAACAAATTAAGTTTGACCATGAAAAAGTAGATTTGGGCAAGGTCGAGGCCGCTGCCGAAGTACCATGCTCTTTTACTGTGACAAATGCTGGAAATGCCCCTCTTAATGTCACTGAAGCTAAGTCTGAGTGCGGCTGCACCGCCACTAATTTTAAGGGGGCTTTGCTGAAGCCAGGGGCCTCGGTGAAACTCGATATTATCGTTGATACAACGATGAAGCAGGGGCCAGTAACCAAAGACATGGTTGTCTACTCTGACGACCCTGAGCGGCCAATTAGCAGGCTTTTCATTGCCATGGACGTCAAAAATGCTCATGGCACTATGTCCCTCAAAGACCGCACTAAGGTCTTTACTGCTGAACGCTGCAAACGCTGTCACGTTGACGAGGGCGTGGGGCAGTTTGGCAAAGAATTATTCGAGGCCGATTGCGCTATGTGCCACCGCAAGCAAGAGAGCGGTATTCTTTCTGGCCCCCTGATTGAATCTGTCGACTATTCTGACCCGCTTTTGAGCGCTCATGCCAGAGAAGTAATTGCCCATGGTAGCAAGACAAACCCGTCTATGCCCGGTTATCTAGAAAGTGCTGGAGGCCCGCTTTCTAAAGAACAAGTTGATTCGTTGGTAAAGTATTTAAGTAAGCACAATCCTGCTGCCACTACTGATGGTTCTACAGGTGGTGTCGCAAAATGATTGTCATCTCTCCTTACCGCTACCTAGCCTTATCTCTTTCTCTGTTATTGTCCTGTGGCCTAGTTCATAAGGCTTTGGCAAAAGATGCTAGTGCTTCGGGTGCTGGCGCGGCTGAAGTGACACCTGCTCTTGAGCGTACTAAAGAACAGAACACTGCCTATAACAGTGTTCCCGTGACTGCCGCTAACCAGAGTTTGCCCATTGCCCAATTGGATGCTTCATTTGGCAAGTACAATGGCGCTCGCATCAGGTCTTTGCTGGCTAAAGTGAAAACCACTCCGGCCAACGCCAATGCTATTAGTTTATGGCGCGGTTTGGCCTGTTACTGCTTGGGCCGCCATGAAGAGGCTGCTGAAGATTTTGATCGTTGCAGCGATTTCAAGGATGCCTCCCCTAAGCATTTATATGCAGTTGGGTTTGTTTATTCACGTATCGATGATTATCAGAAAGCTATTAAATTCTTGACTCTCGTGCTTAAGAAGCTTCCTGACAGTGAAAGCTACTTTTGTCGTGGTGATTGTTATGCCTCTTTGAAAATGTATGACCAGGCAATCAGTGACTACTTGTTGGCTGCCAAGCTCAGCCCTAGTAGGCGAGGGCAATATCTTGGCAGTGCTGCTTTTGTTCTTCGTTCCCAGCGAAAGTACCCCGAAGCTATTGCTAACTTTACTGAGGCCATAAAGAATTCTCCCATCGCCTTTTTGCCTGGCAATTTGCGGGCTCGGGCCTTGTGCTATCAAGATTTGAATCGTTGGTCAGAAGCAGTGAAAGACTATTCTGAGACAATCAAAATTTTGCAGACTGTCTACAAGGGCGAAAAGAAATCGATATTTCTCTCCGAATCATATTTTCAGCGTGCCAAATGTTATGACAAACTCGGCAAACCAGCCTTAGCCGCGGCCGATCGCAGACTGCATGCCCAGATCGGCGCGACTCTTGCTGGTGATGTTTTAAGTGATTGAATCTTGAGTGTTTAGATCTTTCGTGATCGAGAATCAAGATTTGCAGTTTGCTTCTGCCCGCCGGCTTGGAACGGCTATGGCCTGCAGCTTCGGTTTGCTTGGTCTTGTGATTAACCAAACAGCACAAAGAATCACGCCCGATGCCATTATCGTCTGTGATGTCACTGCCTCTCCTGCTAGAGCCCAGCCGAGAAATACTGCCACCACAGGGTTGACATAGGCATAGGTAGAGACCCGAGTTGGGCTTGCTGATTTGAGCATATAGACGTAAGCCGTAAAGCCTACAATTGAGCCGAATACAATTAGGTAGAGCAGTGAGAGCCATGATTTGGTTGAGACTTCAGCGATGTTGAAGCCACTGGTTTCACCGATGCCAGCTGATATCAGCATCATGATCGCCCCGGCGGTGACTGTTTGCATACCGGCTGACTGCAGCTGTGATTTTGGCAAATCGGCATGGCGAGCATAGAGCGAGCCAACAGCCCAGGCTAGAGATGCGAGCATGGCCCAAACTATTCCGACTGGGTCAACACTTGTTGCGCCCCCGATTTTGCTGGGGCCAAGTAAGAGAACCATGCCAAGCACGCCCACGGCTAGACCAGCTCCGGTGAAGTGGCTCGGGGCTTTGCCGCCTTTCCACCAATCGAGTAAGACGACATAAATTGGCACTGTTGCCACCATGAGTGATACTAGTCCGGAGGGGATAGATTGAGCGGCTAGCACAATGCCACCATTGCCAAGCACGAAGAGCAGCACACCAATAATGGTTGCTCTTAACCATTGGGCACGGCTGGGGTGTCCAGCTCCCTTTTTCCAGGCATATAAATAGATGAGGGCGCCGGCAATGAGATATCGTGAGCCAGACATGAGGAATGGCGGCAGACTTTCTAGGCCAAAGCGAATGGCTAGATAGGTTGAACCCCAGATTAGATAGACTGCTAGAAAAGCAGCTACTAGCTTTGCACTGTCAGACTTGAAATCTATATTGAACATTTTGCACCTCGGTTTCCATGGCAGTGCTACTCTGATTGCTTTTCTGGCGTTTCTGAGTAGCAACTCATTAGTCTTTGGCAGCCTAATCAAATTTGGCATTTGATGAAGTTGCCCTAACTAGGTACAATGATAGTGTCTAAAAGACTAATTCAGTAAGAGTCTGAATAGAATTAGTTACTATTGGCCAAAAGGTTAGTTGCATGGATGACATTGACGAAAAGCTATTAGGTTTGCTGAAAAAAGACGCCAAGAAAAAGTATTCTGATTTGGCTGAAATTCTCAATCTTTCTCCGCCATCGGTTCATGCTCGGGTGAAGAAGTTAGAGCAAATTGGTGTCATCCGCGGTTATACAATTGATATTGACCCGCAGCTTCTGGGGCTCAAGCTCTGTGCCTTTGTGCGCGTCACCATTGAGGCAATTTCAGCCAGTGGTCTGGCTCAGAGCTTAATGGCCTTTCCTGAAGTCGAGGAATACTATATTGTCGCCGGAGAAGAATGTGTGCTGCTCAAGGTGCGCACGGCCGATACGGCTGCGCTCTCGGCTTTTCTTGATAATATACGCGCTGTCAAAGGTGTGAAGAAAACTATCACCAGTGTGGTTTTGACGACTCCTTTTGAGCGCGGTGTTACACCTAGGCAAGATGATTTTTGATAGTTGTGAATGACGAAGTAGAGGCATCATGACAGAACTTCCAGTTTTTACTTACTTGGCACAGCATAATATTGCCTATAGGCGCTTGCAATTTTCACCGGAGACTGAAAAAGGTGCGGCTAATGTCGCTAGGGCGCTTGGCTTTTCTGAGCGGGCTATGGTCAAAACTTTGATTTTTGAAACCGATAAGGGCGAGTGCGCTTTGATTATGGTGGGTGGTGACCAAAATGCTATTTCAGGTCACCTGAAAAAAGCTCTTGGTTCGCGCAACATCAAAATGGCTAGTCCCGAAAAAGTAGTCGAGATAACAGGTTACGTGATTGGCTCTATTCCGCCGTTTTCCTGGCAGCCTCCGGGCTTTCGTACAATCATTGATAGAGCTTTGATGACTGAGTCTGAGCTTGGTGTGGGCACTGGTCAATGGGGGGAAGAAATAATCATTACTCCCAGTAATTTGCAGCAAGCAAGTTCGGCTGTGGTTACTAATTTGACAGAGCGGGAGCAGCCGATTTTGAATGTAATTTCTGGGCCACCCGCTGCTGTCTGAAGTACTTTGTAGTCAAGCGGTCAGGGTGATTAAGGCAGGTGCTGCTGCTAAGGTCTTCAGTGCGGCAATTGGCAAAAAACTCTACCAAAGGTGCTAGTTATGCCATAAACTTAGTTTGTCGTTCTCTCAACTAACTCAAGCGGTCTGAGTTAGAATTGGGCTGACTTTAAAGGTAGCTATGCAGAGAGTTAAGACCATTGGTATTATCGGTGGCATGGGCCCTGAAGCCACTAATCTGTTGTGTCAGCTAATTACAGCCCTGACGCCAGCGGCTTGTGATCAGCAGCACATTCCTGTTTTGACTTTCAATAATCCGGCTATTCCCAACCGTGGCCAGGCTATCTATGAAGAAGGCGCCTCCCCATTGCCTGAGCTAGTGCGTACGGCTCATGTTCTAGAAGTCGCTGGCGCGGACTTCTTGCTCATGCCTTGTATTACAGCTCACTTCTATTTAGAGCCACTACAAGCCGCGCTTTCTATTCCAATAGTTGATATGGTGCAAATTACTGTTCAGTTTATTGCAGCTAACTATCCTACTCTCAAGAAGATTGGCGTTATAGGTTCTACAGCCACTTTGAAATCTGGTCTATACGATCGATTTCTTCATGCGAACGCCTGCAAATCGGTGCTGCCGAATGATGCCCTTCAAGCAGCAGTCATGAACGCCATATTCGGAGAGGCTGGTATCAAGGCCGGTTTCAGCGATGGGCCGCGCGAAGAGTTGCTTCTTGCTGCTCAAGAGCTTGTTGAAAATGGAGCGCAAGCAATTATCGCTGGTTGTACTGAGGTTTCTTTGGTTTTGAGAGATGGTGATCTTTCAGTGCCAATTATTGATTCACTTAAGATTTTAGCGGCCCGCGCTGTCGAGTTGGCCTTAACCGAAGCCGAAGATGTGGCACCTCAGATGGCTCCGTGCGTGCCATCTACATATGGCATTGCCGAATAACAATGAGTCGACTTCTTATCACCATGGCCGAAGATGTAGAGAAGTCTACCGCCACTGAATTTGCTTTGAAGTATGCAGTTGATGAGTATGACTCACTGCATTTCGCACAATCATTGAAAGAGCTTGGTCATCAGGTTTACTTCGTCAACTGGAGAGACTTGCAGCTAGATTCGCTTGTAGATTCTTCAGCTGGCGCACAATTTGCTCGTATGTATTCTTACAACCATTCTGCTTTTGTGGCACCAGTCGCTTTGCTCGAGTTTGATTTGGTTTTTGTTTATAAAATGGAAGGTTTTTACAGAGACTCGCAGCGTTTCAAGGACATGCTTGGCTGCTTTTCTCATTGCAAAGTAATCAATGATATTGCTACTATCAAGCACAACTTTAACAAAAGCTATTTGTGGCAACTGCAAGAGCGTGATGTGCGCATAATTCCCTCGTTTAAAGTGTGCGATATCAAAGCTCGCCTCAGTCAAGGTGAGCGTTTTGTGGTTAAACCATTGTGTGGAGAGCGCGGTAACGAGATCTTTTTAGCTAATCAACCTATTGATCTTACCTCCATTGAGGGTAGCGAAGATGCCTTCTTCGCCCAGCAATTCATGCCTGAAATCTGGCAGGGTGAGCGCAGTTTAGTCTTTCTCGGTGATCAGTTTCAGCACGCAGTGATCAAGCTGCCGAGTCGAGCCAATCAAAGTGAGTTTCGCTGTAACGAGTCGCTGGGCGGAACTGTCGATGTTTACGATCCGACCGAGCAAGAAATAGACTTTGCCAAGCACGTACTGAGAGTGTATGAAGGTTTGGGCTACCCTTCGCATTTTAGTCGAGTGGATATTTTGTCTGTAGACGATAGTCCTATGCTGCTAGAGGCTGAACTGCTAAATCCCTCGATGTATGCTAATTATTCCAAGAAAGGCGAAGCATTTGGCAAGCAGTTGGCTCTATATTTTGACCGATTTATCAAGAACTAAAGAAGAATGAAAATGAAGAAGATTCTGGTCTTAAGTCCGACATCTCGTGAATTTAGTCAGCTGCCAATAGTTGCTGCCAGTCTGAATTTAGAGATCATCTTTGATGCTTTTGATGATGATTATTTCGACGATTTTTTGGTTGAAGCACCGGACATCAATAAACCGGTTTTGAAGATGGTTGATTTGATCGAGAACACTATTGAAAAGTATCGTCACTCTGGCCTGTCCGGCGTGACCTCAGCTGTCGGCTATCCCGGTATGTCAGCGGCAAGCGTCATTGCCGAAAGACTATCTTTGCCTGGCGCACCGGCGCAAGCGGTGATGCTCTGTGAGCATAAACATTATTCTCGGATTCATCAAAAGCAGCTCGTACCTGAGGCTACGCCTGATTTTCACTTGATTGATCCGAAAAAACAGGAAAGCCATGAGAGTGACTTGACGTTTCCTTGCTTTCTGAAACCGGTTAAGTCGTGTATGTCAAAAAACGCTTACATTGTCGAAACAGAAGACAGGCTGAAAGAATTGATAGGTGAGGCACTGCTACCGATTCAGTTTATTGAACCGTTCAATGAAATGATTGCAGCTTATACAACATTTGAGCAGCACGCCTCTTGTTTGTTGCAAGAAGAGCTGTTGATTGGAACTCAGGTGTCGCTTGAGGGTTATGTATTTGACCATGAGGTAGTAGTGATGGGTGTGGTAGACGCCGTCATGTTTCCTGGCACAATGTCGTTCAAGCGCTGGCAGTATCCCAGTCTTTTGCCTCAGTCGGTCTTAGAGAGAATGACTGTGATTGCCAAAAGGTTTTTCAGCGGTATTGGCTACAACAATGCGCTATTTAACATGGAACTCTTTTACAATCCTGAAAGTGACCGTATAAGCATAATTGAAATCAATCCCAAAATTGCCTCTCAGTTTCCTAATCTCTTCGAAAAGGTTGACGGCTTTAGTACTTACCAGACTTTGCTCGAAGTGGCTTTGGGTAAGCGGCCAGAGACTTTCAAAGGTCGAGGCCGGCATAAAGTAGCAGGCAGTTGTGTACTGAGAACCTTTGTCGATCAATATGTTCGTGCTGCCCCAACAGCTGAAGAGATTGCCTCAGTGTTGAATAAGTATAGCGATACGCGAGTACAAATCTACGCCAAGACCGGCAAGCGCTTGTCTGAACAGGTACAAGACGCTAGCAGTTATCGATATGGTCTCATTGATCTCGGTGCTCAGAGTGTTGAAGAGCTAGAAAGTAAATTCGAAGAGTGCAAAAATATGTTGACCTTTGACTTCGTGCCTCTTTGACGCCAGACACGAGAGTGATAATTGTTCATGAGTAGCAGAAAGAAGGTCTTGATCACGGTTAACCCTGACTTGGTGGCAGGTAGAAGACTTTCTACTATTCGCTCTGTTGTCACTGCTCTTGACGCTATTTGCGACCTCTCTATTATTCCCATCGATAGCTATGACTTTAGTCGAGGCCTTGTCTGTGCCTATCGCCGCGTTCGTGGTGGACGTTTTGAGAAAATTGGGATGGTCAAGCCTCAAGGCGATCTTTGGATCGTCTATAGCGACGGCTATTGGCTTGATCACCTAGAGCATGGATTTAAGAGGAGAGATGATTTTCTCCAGGCGCAGATATGCTTGCATGAGGATGCTCAGAACTCGTCTGCGATTGCGCGAGTAGTAAATTCGCCCCAGGCCGAGCGAAATTGTTTGAAAAGTTGGATGGTTGGCCTTGATCGGCAGAATTTTAAGACCGTACCTACCTACTTAAGTACTCAGTTTTCAGAAGTGCATGATCTATTTTGTCAGCATGGCACAATTGTGGCTAAACCAAATTGGGGTGGTTCTGGCTTTGGCGTGAAAAAGATTACCACCGAGAACGATATCAAAGTTTTCCAGAATTTCCTTGAAGATTCACAATCGTCACTGGCAGAGTATTGCTTTCAAAATTACGTTAGTGGAGCTGAAAAAAGACTTTGGTATGTCAACGGTCAGTGTGTCGCTGCAAGAATTACTCACGGTCGACATACACCATGGAGTGCCCACACCGAAGATTTTAGGGTCGCGAGTTATGATGCCAGCACTGGTAAAGAGTATGAGAACGACCTCAGTGTAGCCAATAGCCTTTGTCGCCAGTCATTGCTATCAATTGGTTCAGTGGACTTCATTGGTAGTTTAGTTAATGAGATTAACGGTGCTGGCACCACTTTTACGCAATATGATGGTTTTAAAAAAATTGTCGATGCGAGAAAACCGCTAGTTGACTATTTGCTCTCACTGGCCTGTGTTTGAGCTTTTAATGCAGTGGCGCGAAGAGATCGACTGGCAGCCTAGATTTGCTGGTGTCTTTTATTTTAATACCAGGAAAGGTTTTTGAGATGGCGTGGATCTCATCAGCTGTATAGCTTTCCTGTGGACATTCAAGATGGTGCAAATGGCATTGGCTCAGGGCGAGAATGCTTTTTGAGCTTATTTTTAGACCTCTCAATTCTAGTCTTTTGAGCTTTTTTAGTTTGGCAAGTTGCACTATGCCGGTGTCGGAGATTTTTTTGTTGTTGCTGATGTCTAGAGCTTCTAGCTGGTCGATTGTGGCAATATCTTTTAGTGATTGGTCATTAATTTCTGCGTCAGAAATTTGCAAGGTAGCGAGCTTCGGCAGTTGCTTGAGGTCTTTGAAATTTGCGTTAGAAAGCTGATTGTGTCCGATGGTCAACACTCGCAACTTTGGCAGGTTCTTTAGCTTGGAAAAGCCTGTGCCCTTTAGCTGAGTACTTTGGAGCAGTAGGCACTCTAAATTTCTTAGTGTGGCGATCTCGCTGAAAGCGTTGTCGTCTACTTCGGTATTCTCTAGATTGAGACGTTGAAGTTTCTGTAAGTGACTGAGGCCTTTGATCTGACTGCTGCTTAGCGGTAACTTACTCAAGTCTAAGGCGACGAAACGTTCTGCAGGTAGCGTTTTCAGTAGCGATAAATTGTCGGCAAAGGAGAAGTTGCACTTGAGCTTTAGCCTTCCATTCTGCGGTATGACGATGGTACCTTGGGCTGGTCCCAGTGGCTTGTCGTGCCGCTTTGTGCCGTGGTCTGGTGTCCAGGATTTTTTGCAGAGATAAAGTTGGCCAAAGCTTTTGTCAGGAAATTTGATTGTTGCTGATGATGATTGCGCCCGCGTCGGACTGGGCACCAAGATTATGGTGCAGGCTACGACACTTATTTTTAGTGCCCAAACTTCTCTCTTGCAATTGTTCAAGGTATAGCGCCTCGTTCACTCAACTATCATACCAATTGCATTTGTTGGCAATTTTGCTGGCGCAGTAAGTATGGCTTGCTCGCATTTTTGTAGACAGTGGTGGCCTGGGGAAGACTTGCTATTACTGTGTGGCGTAGTAGCTGAAGCGAAAAATGATAAGCCTGAAAAACCCCTACACGGTTGGGTGTAGAGGTTTGTGCCTATCATCAACGGAGTGCTCTTAGTTATTGGGGAAGAATGACCTCCACCGACCGATCTAGTTCGATGGTGGCTGTGCCAGCCTTCTTGTCGGCCGTCACCACCCGGGCAATGGGCAGGTAGATGTCTTGGCCGTGTCCAGCGCCGAGGATGAGGATGTAGAAGGCTTGGCCGCCAGACTGGGCACCCAGGCTGTAGTAATTGCCGTCGCCGCGACCGCGCGGTTGTCCGAATTCGAGGGCGTCGACGTTGCAGGCAATCAGGGTTTCGCCGGCGGCGTATTGTTTCAACCCGCTGTCGATGCGCAGCTCGGCATTGACCCAGACCGATTGGCTCAGATCGCCGCTGGGGCGAACGAAGACCGGGTTCGTTCTGCTGATCTCAACAGTGCGGCCTGAGTGAACGAAGGGCGCCGGCTGGCCGTGGTACGACTGGGCAAAGGCATGCTCGACGCGAACGTCAATGCCAGCGAAGGCGTTGCGGAACATGGGGTAGAGTTCTGAAAACCGGATGTAGGTGCTGATGCCCTGGCTCCAGCGCTTGCCGGTGTTGTCTTCCATTTCGCAGGACCAAGACAACCACCGGGCAATCTGCTTGGGATAGTCGGTCGGCATGCTGATTGCCACGACCCTAGAGGGACCGACGCCACATTTGCCGCAGCTGCAGCTCCAGGCGTGGGCGGTCTTGTTGATCAGGCGCGCTTCCAGTTGCCGCTTGAGGTTTTCGGCGGCGACAAGGGCGCGGGCGTAGACGTCGGGAGAGACTTGAGTTTTCATGAATTTGCTTTGTTGAAGTTCCGGTGAAGAAGACTGGTGCCCTTGGTTACTGCGGAAGAAAGACCTCCACCGACTGGTCCAACACGATGGTGGCGGAGCCAGCTTCCCTGTTCGCCGACAGCACGCGGGCGATGGGCAGGTGGATGTCTGGGCCGTGGCCGCTGCCGGCGATGTAGATGTAGAAGGTTTGGCCGTAAAGGCAGGAGTAATCGCCGTTGCCACTACCGCGCCTCTGGTCGAATTCCAGTGTGTCGATGTGGCAGGCGATCACGAGTTCGCCGGAGTGTTCCTTCAAGCCACTGTCGACACGCAGTTCGGCGTTGACCCAGACCGATTGGCTCAAGTCGCCGATGGGGCGAACGAAGATCGAGTTCTTGCTGCTGATCTCGACAGTGCGGCCTGAGCTCACGAAGGGTGCCGGATCGCAGCTGTACGACAAGGCATAGGGGTGCTCGACGCGCACATCGATGCCAGCGAAAGCCTGGCGGAACATTGGGTAGAGTTCGGTCCAGGGGATGAAGGAGCCGATGTTCTGGCTCCAGCGCTTGCCGGTGTTGTCCTCCATACTGCAGGACCAGAGCATCCACAGGGCGATTTGGTACTGGTACGTCGTTGGAAAGCGGATTGCCACCACGCGAGAAGGGCCAGCTCCGCAGGCACCGCAGCTGCAGCTCCAGCCGTGGGAGGTCTTGTTGATCAGGCGTGCTTCCAGTTGCTGCTTGAGGTTTTCGGCAACGACCATGGCGCGGGCGAAGACTTCGGGAGAGACTTGAGGTTCCATGAATTTGCTTTGTTGAAGTGACGTTGAAGAAACTTGCTGAAGGTTGCTGAGGAAGGCCCGTGTGAGCCTTCACCTTGGCTGATGAGGCGTTCTGCCTGTTTAGTCGAAGAATTCCAGACGCACCGGATAGTTGCCGATGGCGCTGGGAATCGTTGCCTGCCACAGGGCAACGGGTACGCCGCCCTTGGCCGTGATCGGCTCACCGACCGCGTCACGTGTCTCCACTTCGACCCGTACGAGCAGGTAGTCGATTCTGTTGCCCGAGCCGTCCCTTGCACTGCCATTGCGTTGGCCCGTGGTGTAGTTGCTCAGACCTTCTGCCTTCAGCCTTTCGCCGAGCTGGCAGAGGGCGTCGTAGAACGGGTTGTTCTGGCGCATCGAAGCTTCGCTCTGGCGCCGGCTGGCGTAGTAGGCCGCTTCAGCGCGGGCGATGTCGATGTGGAATTTCCAGGCCAGGCCCAAAAGCGCCACCGCCAGTGTCGCCACCAGCAGAAGCAACCAGCCGCTGGTGAAGAAGGCGCCCACGCCGAAGACGACGCCGAAGAAGATGCAGATGTACTTGGCAAATCCGATGAACAGACCACCCATGTCGCTACCAGTCATTTCGATTTCCTTTGTTTCGTTGAGGTTGTGTGTTGCAGCTTTGCGGGGTTACTGCTTGGAGGTGTCGCGGGCAGCGTCGTAGGCGTCGACGCAGCTGTTGAACAGCGCGGCGAAGGCCTGGTAGGCCTGGACGCTGAGCGAGTCGTAGGAGTGGGGAACTTTCGCAGGGTTTTGGGCAGCTCTTTCCATGGCCGACGCCAAGGTGGAGGTCGCGGCTTGCTTTTGGCTGTTGATGCGAGTGGCCCACTGCCCGAGGCGTTCGCACGCGCTGTTGCTGTCGCAGTCTTGAGCGACCGCCTTCAGAGCTGCGAGGAAGCTGTTCGCCGCCGGCAAGTAGCTCTGCAGCGCCGGCAGTACTGCGCGTGACACCTCGTTGGGGTTGTAGACCTGTCGGCGGGCGGGCTTGGCAGCGACGCGCATGCGGCGGTAGGCTTGACGCAACATCTCCTGCGGGGCAGGGGCAGCATTGAGCATGATGTTGTGGATGCCTTCGATGTTGTCGAGGATTTCGCAGACGTAGGGCTTCGAGCGGTAGAGCGGCGCCTTGAGGGCGGCGAAGTTGACCTCGTAGCCTTCCTCGAATTCCGTCCAGCCAGCACAATGCAGGTTGCGGCGCAGCCAGGCGATGTAGTCATCGAAGCTTTGCAGCTTTTCCAGCGATTGCGCCCAGCTGCTCCATTTGTCGGCCTCGCGGCTGGCGGCGTTGTCGCTCAGGGCTGCCTGACGGCGGTTTTCTTCCACCTGGTAGCTGTGCTCAGCACCGCCTTTGCCGGTGTCACAGACATTGGCCCGAGGCCGCAGAGTCAGTGCTTGTGCAGCCCGTTGTTGAAAGCGGCTGATGACGCGCGCTTTGGCTTGTTCAAATGTGATCATGTTTTCTCCAGTTCTGGATTATGGAGGTTGGAAAATGGCCGCTGACCTAGCGTTAGGTGTACTAGGTCAGGCTGGCTTCGTAGTTCTAGTCGAGCCAGTTGGTGCCGGTAGTTACAGCGCAGATCTGCACTGTGCCAACTCTCAGACGCCGGGGCCTTCTTCGAGACGCGCTGCCACGTCTGCCCACAGTGCCTTCGACTTGGCGTGGCTGAACGTGCTGGGGCTGATCTGCTTGACGCTTACTTTGGGGCGGTTGCCGTCCATGGTCGCTGAGCGGATGGAGACGAAAATCTCGGCACCTTCATCGACGTCTTTGATGTCGAACATCTGCGACTTGTGCAGCAGGGCCGACATGCCGTTCTCGAGCTGGACGAAAGCACCGATCAGGTGTGTGCCCTGGCCGTCGTCGTTGGCCTTGGTGGCGAAGCGGGTGACCGTGGCGCGCAGGCAGTCTCCCACTTTGAGGGCGGCCACTTCTTGGCGCAGACGAGCGGTGGCTTCTTGCCGGGCGGCGATGATCTTGCTGTGGCTTACCTTGTCTTCGTTGAGGATGATGCGGGGGCGGGGCTTGCTGGTCTTGGTAGGCTTGCTTTCGTCGACCTTGGCCGCTGCCATGCCGGCTTCTTCCACGAAGACCTCGAGGGCCATGCCGGGATTGGCGATCAGTAGCTCGCGCCGTTCGGCCTTGGCGGTGATGTTCTTGCCAGCGATGAGACGGTTGGGGATGAAGCCGTTGGGATTGCCTTCGATGGTGACGATCACGCCGCTTTCGGGGTGGTGGGCGATGGCGGCGACGGTGCAGCTGATGGTGGCGCCAGCGTTGATGGAGATGGTCTGGGTTTGGGCAGAGCGGGAGGTGGTGTTCAATTTAGATCCTTCAAGATCAGGGTGTGTTTGCAGAGATGGGCGGTGTGTTGGGGGAGGTGGTTTTATATCTGCTTGATTGAATGGAGTTGAAAAGAGATCTTGAGCTTAGGTTTAGCTTGTGTTTAAAGACAATCAAAGAGCCGTTGTCTTTGATATGCATGGCTCACGCTAAGCCATACAACGTGGGGTTAATACGCGGCTTTTTTCTATTTGAGATTAGCTTGGCTAGCGATAGCACCGCGCAAAGATGGCGCATGGATTTTACGAGCAACAAAGTAAACTCACTGATTCATATCATTAGCTTAGTTCGCGCTAGCTGTTTCTAACGTTCGTGCAAGATTAGCTAAGTGAAAGTCTTCTAGCTGTTACTGAAGAAAGGCTTTTATGTTTTATTCTGGCTGAAATTAAAATACTAAATATAAAATTGCAAGTAAGCTAGGTGTCACCACTGGCGATACCTAGCAAAAAATCTATTTGTTCTGTTTTTGGAGATTGCCCACCGAATTTGGGGGCAACAGTCGATAATGGCTGAGATTTTTCGTCTTAGAGTTGATTGGCCACTTTGATGAAAGTATAGTTCTCTGTTTTGGGCGTTTTATGGGCGCTTTATTCCGGAGTTTCAGTTTTGATGTCGATTTGCTTTGTTATGATATCGTATAGTTAGACGATTTTTTTGAAATTCTGATGAGGATAAGCCTGAGAGAAAGGAATGCTCCCGATTCTTAATGAAAAGGGTTTCGGGAGCATTCCAATAGTTTTTTGCAAGCGTCAGTTATTTCCGACTGTTAGTTATTTGCGACCGCTAGTTATTTCGTACCGTCGGTGACGAGACGAAGTCCGGTCACACCCCAGCGACCCGAGGTGAACTGCGGGTTCTTCATATCGGCTTTGGGGCCGATAGTGATCACGTCGCAGTTGTGCGGATTGCGCAGCATGTCGAACTGTTCCACGGTGAGGTGGAAGAAGCGCATGACGAAGATGCGGATGGTCAGCCCGTGGGAGACGATCAGTGCCTTGTCTTTCTTCTTGCGTTGCATCTGCCGCATGAAGCTCTCGAGAAAACCTGAGATGCGATCATACGCCTGGACGGGGCTTTCTCCGCGTTCCATCTGATACCAAAAGTAGCCGATTTTGTCGCGCAGTTGCTTCTGTGCATTCATGCCGGCTTGGCCTTCGTAGCCGTGTTCGACCTCACGAAGACGTGGATCTTCGTATGTGCGCACCGGCAGTTTGTCGTCGGCACTGTTGATAAGACCGGCGCCAACAAAGGCTTCGGCCATGGTCTGCCGCGTCCGTTTGTAGGGCGAGAGAAAGACCATGGCTTCGAGCAGATATTCAGGTCCGAGCTTGAGACCAGCGGCATGGGCTTGCGTGATGCCCTTGGGCACGAGGCTGATGCGGTGGTCGGGAGTGTCCTTGGTGTCTTGCTCACCGGTGTTGGCACCAGAGAGCCCATGGCGCATGAGTTTGATGATCATATTTTTGGCACTTTCTGTCAATGATCGTGCGCTAGGGCACGAGAAGTTATTCGTCGTTCACACGGCGGCCGTTGCGAAAGAGCCGATTGAGTGCAGCGGTGCGTTGTTTCTTGATGTCGTCCATGGTCGGGCAGCTTGCACCAGCCATGGCTTCGAGTTCTTTGATGCGGGTGGGAATGGGCGGATGATTCTCGCCAATTTCCCTCCACCAGCGGCTGACTTTGCTGCCAAGGGTCTTGGGGTCGTAGTCTTCGTCTTCGTGCAGGCCGAAAAACAGCATGGGGGCAAGGCCACCCATCATGATCTTGAGCTGCAGCAGAAGCCGATTGCGCTTGACCCAGTCGTTGATCTTCTGCAGAGCAGTGGCCAAGGCGCACGGGTTACCCGTCCACTGAGCGGCCAGAGCATCAGCGGCGCTTTCGCGGCTGCGGCTGACGAAGAAGGTGACGAACTTGGCGAAGAAGCTGACCACGGCAAAGACCAGGAGCGTGAAGAAGAAGCCAGCGATACCCACAGCCGGAGCTGCGAAGTTCTTCTTGCCTTTCTTCACCTTGTCAGAGAGCTTGTCGACAAGCAGGCTGTCTTTGTTGTTGACAAAAGCAGCGCTGAAAATCCAGGGCATGCCGCCGGCCAAGAGAATGGCGAAGAGCGAACCCATGGTGGCAGTGAGCGAAGTGATAGCGACGTCGCGACTCTTCACGTGGGCAAGTTCGTGGGCCAGAACGGCTTTCAGCTCTTCGTCCGAGAGGTCGACAGCGAACAGGCCTTCGGTGCAAGCGATGAAAGAGTTGCTGGGTGAGCGGCCGGTGGCGAAGGCGTTGGGCATCGGAATCGGCGAAACCAGCACATCCGGCATCTTTGCTAGGCCCGTCTTGGGATAGATTTCTTTGACCAGGCGCACGAGACGACGGTGGTCAGGGTTGAGGGTGTTCGGGGCTTCGCATTTCATCAGCCTCTTCACCAGATTGGCGCTGTTGTACCAGCTGAAGAGCGGCAGAACGACAGTGAACAACCCCAAGATTACCGTAGCAATCGTGAAGTTGATGCCGAGCAGGGCGAAGGTGGCGGCGCCGAGAGCAGCGAGCGATGCCAGACCGAGTATGGTGCGAAACCAGTTGGCGCGCAGCTGACTGTCGATGGCCTTCTGGTCCACATTGGGGAAGTTGTTTTTGTTCATTGTGTGTCCTAGTTCTTCATCCGCAGATGAGTCTTAGATAGAGTAGAAAGACTGTCGGCACCTTGAGCTGATACCACTCGCGCGGGCAAGTTAGTTCAAGGTGCGTAATGCAGTAGAGGTTTCTGAATGGAAGAAGGTGGTGTTTGTTTCTGTAAAAGCTAAGAAAAGGGAGAAGTAACGTTAGCTAAATTTCGCGCGTTATTTCCAGTACCTGGTGCAAGATTCAGATGAGATTAGCGCTCTTCTTGTAAACTCAATTTACTGATGGCGTGAGCTGCGCTTTCTTGGCAACAAGACGCCAAGTGGTGGGCGCTTGGCGGCCGGCCCCCCGTAGTTAGGTGATTAACTGGTCGTTAACTGGAAGGTACAATTTGTTGCTAGCTGATACGATGCCGAATACCCTACCTCTGACTTGAGCGGAAAATATGTGGTTGCAAAGTAATAGCTGTAATTCTATTCTCGTTTCGTTTCTACTCGCCGCTAATCTAGCGCTGTTGTCTGTACTTCCAGCTGCATCTGCCGAACAATTTATCAAGCTGACGCAGCAGAGTTGCACTAGAGGCAAGATGATTGTGTATGTTTCCTCTAAGGCCGTTTTTGTTGATTGCGTTGCCCGTGGTTATTGCGTTGTCTGTAAGGCGCCTGATTGGAAAGTGACGATGTATGCGCCAAAGTCTAAGCGCTTTTACGAAGAGACTGCTTCAACTTGGAAGAACAGAAGTCAGGTCAATCTTATGGATTTACTGGCAGCACGTATGTCAGGAATGAAAGTGCAGAAGGTGCAGCAAGAGTCATTTTTGCGCCATAAAGTGACACTTTTGCGCATGAAACAAGACTTTGAATCGCATCTGCGCGACTCGACCGTACTGCATGAAAATGAGTATGGCTCTTACTATATCTGCAACGACTTCAATTTTCCTGCTCAGTGTAGTGACTTTTTGGTCTGGTTTTTTAAACTACCTCCAGTGGCTCCAGCTCAGGGTATTCCACTTAAATTTATACATGTGGATAATTCGCAAGGCACTTATAACCGTCTTAATACCCTGGCGATTGAGCCAGCTGAAATTGATAGCAAAAGACTTACTGTTCCACCGGGATATGAGCGTACTGGGTCTGAAACTATGATGTTGCTAGACAAATCGAATGAAGGTGCCTTGGAAGAACTGTGGGATGTGCGCACGCCTTCGCTTAGGTCTGGCGGCGTTGTGGCTGCACCTGGGAAGAAGCCTTAAGAACTAATAAATTTGATTTAGGGCATTAGCTCCAGAGTTGCGGTTGCCGAGTCATGAAGTTCCTCTGCTGAGCGGCTAGGAGCTATTTGCCCGCTACTCTCGGCCCTCACTACTACGTCATGAAGTTGGCTGAGCACTCCGCAATTATTCACGGGAGTGATACCAAAGTAATCTTTTAAAAAGCACAAAAGCCCTGTCAGTTGGCTCAGAATCTGTGTTTACCACAACCCAGATCAAACCAATAACGGAGCTTTTGATATG
>JBAYTY010000037.1:0-76666 GCA_041675385.1 Candidatus Obscuribacterales bacterium | reverse complement strand
CAGACCAATGCTGGAGCATGAAAAAACTAAAAACAAAAAAACCTCTAAGAAGTAAATTGCACAGTAAGATTTTCCATGACGCAACGCTTGATCTAAAGTCAGCTTTTTAATTGACGCAATACGATCTACGGTTCGTGGTAACGGTTGGCGACGGGCGAGGAGAAGATTAGGTCAGTCAGTTCAAAGTGGTCGGCAAGCGTTGAGCAATTTCCGCGCACTGGTAGCGTGATTCATGGCGCCGTAAACTTGGCCAAGCATTTCTTGCAGTTCGTTGTAGCCCTTGTCAGAGACGTGTATGCGAGCATAGCTTGCAATGGCCTGAGCATTTTCGAGCAAGGTTTTGGCCTCTTCGTGTGCTGCTGTTGATGTTTTTTGATTGGCATCAGCAACAATCAAGGCGGTCAACTCGATAATTTCATTTTCGAGGATGTTCAAGTTGACGTTGATCGTGTGCCGCAGTATCTGCTCGTCTTTAACTGTTTGCCTGCGAGCATTTTGGGAGCTAGTTTTGAAAGTAAAGTTGAATAGAATGAGAATGATGATAGCTACGAGAAGCCACATGGTACGCCTCACTTTCTGAGTATGAGTTCTGGAAGGAAATAGTTACTTGATTTGTTTCTTGCTTGCTTTGATACTTTCAGAGGAGGGTGTTTAATTTGAGGCTTAAATCTAAGTAGTCGACGCTCTGTGATCAAGTAGAACTAGGGTTCCTCCTTGCCGTGGCGCCAGAGGTTGAAACCATACTTAGATGGCCGTTTCGGGGAATTCTTGACTTGTGGATTCGGGCAAACCTAGCGCAGCTTTGAGGTCAAAATAGTATCAATGAAGTGGCTGTCATTGTTTTGTTTCTTGCGCACCCGTGCTTCTACTGCCAGTATTCAAGCTGATCAAGATAGTATCAATTAGCGTCAGCTCAGCGAGTGGATAGCCTATGTGTCGTGTAGATACATATCGTTGGTCAATTCAAAGCCAATGACAACATCTTTTCGCAAGAAAAATCTCAGTCGACTATTGCCAACTCTGTAATCGATACTTTTGCCAGCGTCAGAATAACAGCGCTCCGGGCCAAGTAAGTTCGCAATCTCTTGCCGATTCATACCGATCAATTTTCTCAGATTTGGTTTGATAGCTGCCCAATAAGTAGCTTCGTCGCGTCGTTTTGCACCAGTGTATACAGCATCTTCGTCGCTTGGCCGTGTGCTGCCCCGGCCTGTTCGAGCAAGGCCGTGTGGTAGTTTGCGGTCTTCTGCAATGTGAATAGGTTCAAATACAATTGTGCTTACTAAGCCTGACTGCATCGATACACTTGCAAAAATTCGATCATCTAAGAACCAGCAGTCGCTGGCGTGCCTGCTGAGCTTAACCGAGATTGGCAAAGGCAAGTTTTCATGTGAAGTGGATGATTTTTCTAGTTTATAGGAATTCATCATAGCTTTGTAATCTTCAGTTTTCGCTCCGAGCAGTTGATCAATCTTCTCTTTGAATAACGGCCACAGTTCATCATTTGTGGCGCCGTGAAGCCTTTCGGTCTTAAATATGCTGGACGGTTTGTATTTGTCGGTAACCAGTTGAAGGAATGCCACTCGCTTGTTTGTGAAATAGAAACGCAGTCGTTGACAACCGATTCTATAGTCGGCAGTCTGCAGTGATTCCGAAGAGCATCTCTCGGGTCCGAGTAATTCTCTCAGCTCGTCTTTGTCCAGACCGATAAAGTTTCTCAAGCGGGACCTAATCGTTGCCCAGTAAATGTTCTCTTCGCTGCGTGGTGCATAAGTGTATTCGGCATCGCTTTCCCAATCTTGTTCGCGATCGTCCTTAGCAAACCGGCGATGTATTTGAATGCTGTCTTGATTTGCTGGTAAAAGACTGATTTCGTCGAGCAAAGTTCTAGTTGCTGTTAAGTCAAGAATAGTATCTTTGTCTAATCTAACAACTTGTTCGCTTTCCTTATAAGGTCCAGGCTCTTTCTCTTTGGTTACCCGAGAGCTTCCAAACAGATCCTCTACTTGCGATGGAAACATAGTGCCGAAACGGCCAAACCGATCACTCGCAATTTGCCAGCAGTCTGCGTCTGTCTTTTCGGTAGCGAAGGCCATAGAAGTGCTGTGAGAACAAGCAATTAAGCTAACTATGAACGGGGCTAACAGGCGACATTTCCAGTTTGTTTTGCTCATGCTGTATCAAGAAACCATGGGTTGAGTGAACGGGATAATTGATTAAGCAAACCTAAGTGCCAGGAATGTAGCGGTCTGAACTGAATCTGAATTTTTCTACTTTGCCATCTTTGAGATAAAATGTCAGGCCAGCGTCACCTATTCGATAGTCTATGCGGTTCCAAGGTTTGGATGAGCAGCGCTCGGGGCCAAGTAACGCAGCTATTTCTTCACCACTCATGCCAATGAATTTATCGAGATTGGCTTTGATAATCGTCCAGTATTCCTTCTGGTCTTTGCGCTTTGCTCCAGTCCAGAATGTTTCGGATCTTAGTTTGGGATGATCGTAATTCGGATCTACTCCGAAGCAACCCTCCATTGAGGGCGCGCTCTGGGGCAGGAAGGCAAATGCTCCGACTTTGCTTGCACTGTCAAAACGAAGAATCGTATTCTCGTCCATGTCGATGTTGCATTCAAAGCCTATTGATTTGCAGCCGAAAAGGGCTGCTAGGGTTTTATCATCCAAGCCTAGAAATCTTTCCACATTTGCTTTGGCTATCGTCCAGTTTCCGCCTTGTATACTGTCTTGGGCCAGTGCTGGTAAAGCCAAGCCAAACGTCGCTATTGTCGCCATGCAAAGATTCAAAGATATATTTGCGCAAGACAGGCGGTATTTCCAGTTTATTTTGCTCATGCTGTATCAGAAACCATTGGTTGAATGACTGGGATAAATTATATTCGTCTTGTTAACTCTTGCTGCTTGAGTCTTGGCCAATTAAGTGTCGTGTAGATATTGCTCGCAGTCGAGTTTAAAGGCAATCACGACACCGTTTCGCATGAAGAACCTAAGTCGGCTATTTCCTACTCTGTAATCTAAAGTTTGGCCCACCTCAGAAGAGCATCGCTCTGGGCCGAGTAGGGCTATTATTTCTTGCCTTTTCATACCGATCAATTTTCGCAGATTTGGTTTTATAGCGGCCCAATAGGTTGCCTCGTTGCTACGTTTCGCGCCTGTGTACACTGTGTCCTTTTCGCTTGGGTGCAGATAACCTGAGCCAGGGCCAGTGCGAGACATTCCATGGGCTAGTTCGCGGTCTTCTGTTATGTCGAAGGGCTCAAATAGAATGCTTTGTTCGAACCCACGGAAGTTCATTACCGTTGCACCGATTCGGCCATCCAGCAGCCATGTGTAAATGGCATATCTGCGTTTTTTGGAGAGGTCCGGTATTTTGCTTCTGTCACTAGAATTACTTTCTCCTGTTGTTGAGTAGCGCTTCAGAAGCGATTCGTACTCTACTTTCTCCATGGTTGGAATCTTGTCGAGATTCTCTTCAAACATCGGCCAGAGTTGATTGTTGACGCTTGCTTGAATGACTGTAGTACCGAATAGGCTATTCTGGCCGTATTTGTCGGTGACTAGTTTGAACATAGAAACTTTGTTGTTTTTTAGGTAGAAGCGAAGTCTTTGATTACCGATTCTGTAGTCGATAGTTTGCCGTGGTTGTGATGAACACCGTTCTACTCCGAATAAATTTCTGAGCTCCTGTTTATTCATACCTATCAGGTTTCTCAGGTTTCCCTTGAGTGTTCTCCAAAAGAATGGTTCGTCTGGTCGTGGTGCATATGTGTACTCTACATCGCTTATTGAATCGGGTTCTGCATCATCAAAGTTATAGTTGCGATGAATGTATTGGTTGTCGGCGCTTGTTTCCATAACCGCTATTTCGTCTATGTGTAGTCGCGTGGCAGTTAGCTCTAGCTCTGTGTTCATATCTAGCTTTATGACTTGTCTAAAATTTGGAGTTTCACCAGGCTTATCAAATTTTGTTATTTGCGAGCTACCAAATATTATTTCTGCCTGCGGTGGAACTAGGTGTCCAAACCGTTCGATGTTGTCGCTTAAGATTTGCCAGTTGGTTGTTTCAGTCTTTTCTGATTGTGCTTGTTTTGTTGTTGAAATTTGTTCTAGGGACGGCTTGCCATCGACAGTGTAAGGTCTTGCTGCCGACGCTATTGTGCTGCAATGAGCTACGGCGCATAAGCTTGTTGCGCATGACAAGTGAAGTTTCCAGTTAATTTTGCTCATGCTGTGTCAAGAAACCATGGGATAATTGAGCCACTAGGCCTACGTGCCTGGTATATACGCGTCTGATTTGAATTTGAACTTCTGCACTTTGTCATCTTTGAGATAGAAGGTCAAACCAGCCTCGCCGATTCTGTACTGAATGAAGTTTATAGGTTTTGAAGAACAGCGCTCTGGTCCAAGTAGTGCAACTATTTCGTCACCGCTTATGCCAATGAATTTGTCGAGATTGGCTTTGATAATTGCCCAGTATTCTTTCTCACTTTTGCGCTTTGCCCCGCAAAAATCTTCCCTCCAAAAAAAAAGTCGTGTTGAATAAGCTGTTCTCTTTTACAGAACCTAGGTAAATGAAACAGGTTAACCAAAACCAGCGAAGCCAGAGATTTAAGTCTCTGCGCCTTCTATGACTGTCTATGACTGGTATGGCAAGCCAGGCTAATTATTACTCAACGGAGGTAGCTTAGCGCTAGCTGCCTGCAATTGTTTAAAAATAAGCTTTTATCATGTTGTCAATATGAGATAAAGCACTTAAATCTCTTGATCATGATGTGGTCTACAGCTCATTACAATTTGAAGTTATGTAATTAGGTAATAGGTGTGAAAGCTAATTTGCCCGCTTTCCCGTAGCACCCCTATGTTGTGGTTGACACTCCCCTTTCATCCCCTTCAGCTCCTTCAGCAAGCAGACCGCAGAACCTAGACCCCAAAAACTACGCCTAACCTCTGTGAAATTCTTCGCACCACGTGTGCGCGGCCCGACACCTCTCGGTGAATTGCTGTTGAACTGCCCAACTGCGTCAAGGTGCCACTGTTTCGCCAGCTGAAGGACACGGATGGAAGTCAAAATTTTCTACGCTTTCTAAAGGCCCTGCAGGGCCAACTCATCCCGCTCATCGCGCTCACCCCGCCGAGGGCATTCTTTGCTCTCACCACCCCAGGACGAAAGGTCTTCTTAGTGTTTGACCCCTGGAACAAAATGGAAAACTCATCATGATCAACATCAACGTAGGTGCCCTTGTGGGCAAACTCGTGACTGAAATGGACAAGGTCGTCATCGGCTATGCGTCCATCAAGCGCCTCTCCATCGCTGCTCTGCTCTCCGACAACCATGTCTTGCTCGAAGGTCTGCCCGGCACTGCCAAGTCGCTCTTTGTCGAGGTCTTTCAGGCCGCCGTCAGCGACTCTCACAGTGGCCGCATCCAGATGACCGCTGACGTCAAACCGATGGACATCATCGGCGTCAAGGTTTTCAACCAAGCCACCGGCAAGTTCGATATCGAACTCGGTCCGCTGCCCGACAAGAATTTTGTCCTCGTCGACGAAATCAATCGGGCGCCGGGCAAGAGCCTGTCTTCGGTGCTGTCTGCCATGCAGGAGCGCCGCGTCTACATCTCCGGCAAGGAGATTGTTCTGCCCGACCCCTTCTTCATCATGGCCACCCAGAATCCTGTGGAACAGGAAGGTGTCTATCCGCTGCCAGAGGCCGCCATCGACCGCTTCGCTTTGAAGCTGATCGTGCCGTATGCCACAGCCGAGGAAGAAGAGCAGATTCTGATGAACGAAGCGCTCGACATGCGTGACCCGCAGAGCGTCGTTCAGAAAGTGATCAGCATCAAAGAACTGGCCGAAATGCGCCAGGCGATCAAGAAGGGCGTCTATGTTTCGCCGGCGGCGATGCAGTACATCGTTGCTCTGATTCGCGCTTCGCGCCCGGGTCTGGTCGAGCACGCTGCCGTGGCCAAGGCCGACAAGGCTTTTGGCGAGATGATCGAAGTGGGCAGCTCTGTCCGTGGTGAGCTCGCTTTGCGTGGCATGGCCCGTGTGCTGGCGGCCATGGCTGGTCGCAGCTATGTGCTGCCTGAAGACATCCGCGAGGTCGTTCTGCCGGTGCTGCGTCACCGCGTCGCCCTCAAGTTCGAATCGATCGCTGCTGGGCACACTTCTGAATTGGCTGTCGAAGCCATTCTCAAGCATGTGCCTTTCAGCAAGGACACGTCCGTGTACACCCAGGACGCGAAATAAGCAACTGTTTTTGACTCAGTCACTGAGTTTATCGAAGTGACAGCGTCAAGCTAATTATTTAACCCTGGAGATGTGCTATGAATGTCGATCCCAAAACAATGGGTGTCGTACGTGAAATTGCTCGTCGCGTAGCTTCAGTGAAAATTCCGGTCGGCAAGATGAAGTCTCATCAGAGACTTCCTGGCGACCGTCGAAGTATTCACCGCGGCGAAGGCAGCGATTTTGACGGCCACGAACTTTACGCGGCCGGTGACGATCCCCGCACTATCGATTGGAATGCCACGGCCATGACCGGCGGACAGCAGGTCTTGGTGGCATTGTTCAAGGAAGAGGCGCATGTGCGGAGTACCATCCTCTGCGACGTCTCAAAAAGCATGAGTTTCGGCAGCACGCGCACCACCAAGCGCTTGCTGGCAGCGGAACTAGCGGCCTGTGCCGTGCGCTCGCTTTCGATCACGCATGACCCCGTCAGCTTGATCACTTACTCAAAAACTGGCGTTGAAAAGCGCGTCAAAAGCGGGCCTTCCGCTACGATGATGCTGCCGGTTTTGCTTCATGTCTTGGACTCGCAAGAGAGTGCCCGCCCTGGCAGAGACAGCGGACTGGCGAAGGGATTGGCTCAGCTATCCCGCAGCCCCACTATAGTCTTTGTCATTAGCGACTTTCTCAACACCACCGACGCTGATTGGGAAGCTCTCAAGCGCGCCGGACGTAGGCACAAGATTTTCGCTTTCTATGTGCAAGACTTGCGCGAACGCGAGCTTCCTGCAGTTGGTCTGTTGCCGGTGCTCTACACCGTCAGCGATGCCGCTGGTCAGGCTCAAGACATTTGGGTGACCAAAGGTCGCGCTCGCCAATATGCCGCCAATTTCCAGGCCCACCAGGCCAAGGTTTTGGCTAAGCTCAAAGACTGCCGCGCCAACACAACCATTGTCAGCACCGAGGAAGGCGAAAGCGCTTCCACTCGCGTGCTCAGCTTTTTACAGGCACCAACGCTATGAAACACATCATGAATTTGAAATGGTGCGTCTTCATTGGCGCACTGATGCTGGCATCTGTTGTAGTGACCTTCCTGCACCAAGGCTTGGCGCAGGATCCCGTTGGCGTGCACACACGCTGGTGGGATGGTACTCGCGACAAGGCCGATGTTTTCTACCCTGACGGCCAACTGGCGTCCAGCACCACCTACGGTGACGATGGCAAGACTGTTCTCACCCTCAAGGAGTGGTCGCGAAGTGGCGCCTTGACCCGCGAAAAGACCAGGCGCGAAGACGGCAAGGTCTACGAGAAGCTCTTCTCTGAAGACGGCAAAGTTCTGCTGCAGGAGACTCTTTGGGTCGGTGACGAAAGTTACTTTGTCGCCCAGCGCGAGTACCACGACAACGGCAAGTTGGCGATGGAGACGATCATGACCGAAGACGGTCGTGCTCCAACTTTGAGGCGCGTCTTAAACTCTAAGGGCGAGCTTCTAGAAGAGGCTCGCATCCTCAGCAATGCCAGCCATCAGGTCGACGAGTACAAGAATTCCATTCTGGTTCGTCGTCAGACCTTCAAGGGCAATGGTGATGTCGTCATCGAAGTGTTCTTCGATGGCACCGAAATCGTCTCATTGCGCAACACGATGATTCGCTTGGATGGCCGTGTCATCACTGAACACTTTGACAGAAGCGGCAAACTGATCGAGGACAACAAAGGAAAGGAGGAGAAGCCATGACATTCGCACAACCAATCTGGTTCGCAGCGCTCATATTACTGCCCCTCCTCTTCCTGCTGAAGAAGAAGGGCTATCTGGGCTTTTCTGACAACCGCCTTCTTGGTGGTCAAACTCGAGGCCTAAGGCTTTGGGCGCGACTGCCGCTCTTTCTCGCAGCCATCGCGCTGACCCTGCTGGTAGTGGCATTGGCCCGGCCGCAGGTTCCTGGTGAGCCCGTACACAAGACGACTCCTGGGCGAGACATTATTCTGGCAGTCGACATTTCGTACTCGATGACTTTCCCTTTCAAGGGCAAGCTTGAGCCGCACGAAACGCCTCCAGAACTCGCGTTCAAGACTCCCTACCTGGAGCGTCGCCACGAAGAAAAGGGACTGAAGTTCATTGCTCCTAAAGAGGGTCTGCAGCGTATCCATCCGTTGCAAAATGCTCTCTTGCAGTTCATCGAAAATCGCTGGGTGCAAAAGACCGGCGACCGCATGGGCTTGATTGTCTTTGATGTGCGACCGCGCTACGGCTGGCCGCTCACTGACGACCTACGGCAGCTTTATCGCAAGGCGCAGTTCATCCAGAATAATCTGGGCACCGGCACCAACTTCGGTAACAGCCCCCCGGGGCCAATCGATTTGGCGGTGGAACACTTCAAAGAGTCGGGCCAGGCCAAGTCGAAAGTTCTCATTCTCGTCACCGATGGTGAGGACAGTATTGAGCCTGAAACCAAAGCCAGGCTGATAGAGCTGATAAGCGAAAACAATATTCGCCTCTATCTGGTCGGTGTCGGTGAGACTCTGGCGACCAAGAACGTCGACATTCTCAAGGTTGCCGATGCTGTTGGCGGCAAGGTTTTTCGCGTCGAAGACGCTGGAGCCATGGCCGACTGCTTCGCCACCATCGATCGCATGGAAAAGTCAGAAGTGACCGTCTCGCAGATGGAGACACGCAACGACGTCTTCTTCTACTTCGTTTGGGCAGCGCTGGTGGCCTTCGGCCTCTTTCTGCTGGCCGAAGTCTTTATCCTCACACGGTAGGAGATAACCAATGTATAAATTCGCAAAAGTCCTGGGAAAGCTCGCGCTTTCTCTGGCAATCGCTGGTGCATTCGGTTATGGCTTCTACGGGCTCTGCACTTATGTGTTGCCGCTGTCGCAAGACAATTTCGGCAATGCTCGGTCGAGTGCTGTGGCAGATCAGGCTGAAGTTTTTCTCAACGGTGCCGCCAAGGCTTACGACGACTCGCTTTTGCCCAACGGCAAAGTGGACAAGGCGCGTTTGGCAGAGGCCACTAAAGTGCTGGAAATGGAGGTCGACTTGTTGATCTCCAAAAGCGGACGTTACAACATGACGGACCGTAGCAAACTGACGCGGGTGTATTTCTTGCTCGGCAAGTGCTACCAGCGTCAAGAAAAAGCCGATAAAGCCATCGAGAGTTACGAAAACACTCTCAGGCTCGACCCCACCCATCTGCCCGCTAAGTACAACTTGGAGATGCTCCAGTCTGGCGGCGACGGTGGTGAAGGCGGCAAACAGCCCGACAAGGGCCAACCACCTCACAAGATTTAGGGAGGTTATATGTTTTATTTGAACGCACAACTACTCTACTTCGTGCCGGTGGCTGCCTTGTTGGCGATGCTGCTGGTGCTGGTTAACTACAAGCGCAAGCGCACCATGCAGAAAGCGTATGGTGAAGATCGTCTGCTTGCCGAAACATCGAAGCCGCTGCCACCTTCGCGCTACGTTGCTCGTGCTGCGTTTGCTGCAATAGCAGCAGCGTTGCTGATGGCATCACTGGCTCGGCCGGTAATGCACGAAGGCACCCAGAGCATCGCGCAAGGCACTGTTGATGTGGTGGCTGCTGTTGACGTCAGTCGCAGTATGGCTGCCATGGACTACGAAGGCAAAGTACCGCAGTCGGCTGTGGCCAAGCGACTCGTCGAAAACGTTCCTGCGCGTCAGCGTGGAGAGGTAGACGGCCAACCGTTTGGCACTGTTCCGACTAAGGGCGATCGCCCCGAAGACACCGGCACAAGGCTAGAAATGGTCCGTCATGTCATGCTCGACTATATGGTCGCTGCTCTTGACGGCAATCAAATGGGCATCGTCAGCTACGCTGGAGAAGCCTTTCCCCAGGCCTTTCTCTCGCGAGATTTGACATCGCTGCGTTGGGCTGTCGACCGTGGCCTGACAATCAGCAGCGCACCTGGTGAAGGTAGCGGACTGGCCAAGGCTCTGGTTCTCGCTGGAGCGATGTTCGACGCTGACTCGCCTGCTGATCATGAAAAGTTGCTGGTGCTGTTTTCGGATGGCGGTAGTGACGACGAGCGTGCCAAGCTCATGGAAGCCGCTCGTATTCTCAAAGACAAGGACATCAAGGTGCTTGTAGTGGCACTCGGCAATGTCATGCCCTCCAAGATTCCGGTGAGCAAGTTGGCAGCCGATGATGATTTTGCCTTGGCTCTGCAGAGCAACGGCAAACGTTGGGTGGAAGTTGACGGCCAGATCGAGAAGAGCGGCATGAACTCTGCTTTGCTGCAGGACCTCGCCAATCAGACCGGTGGGCAGTTCATCCATTTGCAAGAGCTGTCGGATCTCAATTTGCTCAACTACCTTGGTCAGAAATCAATGACCAACGTGCCGGGCACGATGGAGCTCTTTCCTTATCTGCTCATGCTGGGCTTCATCGCCCTGGTGTTGAGCTTTGCAGTCACCCATCAATGGCGGAGGGATACAAAATGAAAATCAATATTTCTCTGTCAGCAAAAGGGCGCAAGGCTCTGAAGGTGGCAACAGCTGCTCTCTTGGCTGTGGCCCTTGGAGCAGCGGCTTGGTTCGCGGTGGGCTGGTATCAAACCCCAGCCTGGCCGGACTTTGCCGCGCCAGCTGCCAAAGTTGCAGCCGGTGAAACCACTGCTGGTGCATCTACCGCTGCTGACTCCGTTGCCAGCCAGGTGACCGCCAGTGAGCCGAAAGTCGTGGTCGTGCTCAAACGCGACTATGCTTATCACACTGGCGACCTTGTCAAAGTGCACGTCTTTCTCAAGCAGAATGTCGGCACAGTAATTGATCCGCAAACGCTGTTGGTCAATGGTGACTTTGAGTTGGTGGAGAAATCGTCAGCTCAGAAAAAGCTCGACGATGGCTCCATTGTCTATCGCCTCGACCTGACAGTGCAGTCGCTCAAAGTGGCACCGAAAGTGGTGTTCACCGGCACTGTCGGTTGGAAGTCTGGCATCGACGCCAAGCCGGGAAGCACGCCGCAATCAAATGCGCAGGCGGGCACTGCTCAAGGTTCTGTGAAGCGCAATGACCTGACGATTCCGGCCACCGCTGTCTACACTTCCAAGACCTACGATGGTCGGCCTAACCTCATGGAAGGCGATGACCCAAGGGTGTCGGTCTGGTGGTATGGCGCTCGCCACATGGTACCGCTGGTGGTGGGCAGTATTCTCTTTCTGTTCGTGTTGGTCGGAGCAATCAAAGCTTACTTGCGTTCGCGCATTAAGCCTGTGGTTGTTGATCAAGCTCGCGCCAGAGCTGTGGAAATACTTGCTGCCATCAAGAGCGGCAGCTGTAGCAAAGCCGAACACTTGGAGCTGGACGGACTCGTTCGCAATCGCTTCAAACTCGGCCCTGTGCCAGTCAGTCAGCTCAACACTGCAATTGTGCCGGGCTGGTTGACACTGTTCCTCAAGCTAAATGAGCCAGCTATCTATGCTCCGGACGCTCTGGACGATGATGGTAAAGTGCGTCTGTCCTCTCAAGGTCAGATCGTATTGAGCTACTGGAAGTAATTTCAGAAGCAAAAGCATGAGGCACTGTTAGATACACACAGTTTCTAATAGCCCTTAGTTTTGAGACCTGTTGTAGCCAAAAGCTACAGCAGGTCTCTTTTTTGTCGATTCCTACGTATTTGTATAGTATCTCGTAGGCATTTAAGTAACGTGTAAACGTCTAAGTGCCGGGTAAGCATTTAAGTGCCGGGAATGTATTGGTTAGAATTGAACTCGAATTTCTCTACTTTGCCATCTTTGAGAAAGAAGGCCAGTCCAGCATCACCAATTCTGTATTTGATAAATGTGTGAGACTTGGATGAGCACCGTTCTGTACCGAGCAATGCCACTACTTCGTCACTACTCATACCAATGAATTTATCGAGATTGGCTTTTATGATTGTCCAATATTCTTTCTCGTCTTTGCGCTTTGCGCCACTCCAGACTATGTCCGAATCGCTGGCGGCCCAGAATGGACCAAATTTTACACTACCGACCAATGCGCTATTTGTTAGTCCTTTACTTCTTGGTGTAAATGAAAAAGAAGTGACTGGGCGAGAAAGACTCCTCGGCACTCTGAGAGCCGTATTTTCATCCATATCAATAATTTTTGGGTAGCTTTTGTCCGTTTTGTATCCAAACAGATCAGCGATGGCCTGATCACTTAGAGTGAAAAACTTGTCAATGTTTTCTTTTGCGACTTTCCAATTGCCATTAATTGCGAACTCAGTTGGAACGCTGTAGGAATTACGATAAAACATGCTATAGCGGTTGGTCTTTCTTGCACCGGTAGTGTTAGATTTTGCAGTGTTTTTCGGTGTTGGTGCACCATCTTCGTCATCATCATTTTCTGCTTGTGCTGGCAATGTGATGCTGCACACCAGTAAAAAGGCTGTCACCATTTTCAAAGGCAGACTGATTTTTGTTTTCTTGCTTTGCTTGAATGAGTTGACTTGATTGGAATTATTGGTGTTCATGGTTAAATCGGTCGCTGTTCATGCCTTGCTCATCACTTACTTTGAGTCTGGTAATTGTATTCCTTTTGCTAGGAAAAAAGCGATGCTGTGATGTTTTCTCGATTCTAAAACAGAAAGATTTTTTCGAAAAAATCTTTCTGTTTTAGAATCGGGAATCGAGGCAACAACCCATGTTTATAAACAAAAAAGTCTTTTGTGTTACTAGGTGTAGTAGGCGTGATTCTTTAAAAAAGGCCGAGTACGAGCAGCGTTGAAGCAGCGTAGAAATAGAAGGGAAGGCGACATGCCCAGAACTTTGTCGGTTCTGAGCATGTCGCCGCCTTCATTAGTCGTGCAGGTCTTCAATCGGCAAGCAGGCTTTGAGTAAGTGCCGAGAGTGAGACGTTTGGTTCATGGCTTCGAACACTGCAGTGAGCAGCACTGTCAGCTGACCGTGAGAAATGGTGTCGAAGTTTTTCGCTTCGACTTGTTTGACGGTGGTGTCGGCTGCGGCGAGAAGCTTTGTCGCTTCCGCATGATCGTTGTCGACAGGAGATTTCGCAGCGATGGCGTTGAGGCTGATCAGCTCCTTTTTCAAGATGCTGAGATTGACTTCAACGGTGTGACGCAAAGCAGCGCGATCTTGTCGCGCTGTTTTTATTTGGTCGATCACGCCGAGAATGGCTAGTGCCAACACCACGACGATGATGATTGTGATCCATGTGATAGACATAGAATTGCCTTTGAGGTGATTTACTTCCTTTTGATGCTTGATTGTGAGAGTAGAGAAGCGAGGCTAGAGGCCTCGCTTTAGGATAGAGCGAAGCCCTTAATCGTCTTCGTCATCAGAGGGAGCATTGCCCGACATTTGCGCTTCGAACTTGGCATCGCTGACAAAGCCGATGGCCAGCAAGCGAGCGCGAGTTTCTTCGCGGCCGAGGTCGCTGACGAAAGTGCCTTCTTCCATCTCACCGCCGTCGTCAGGCAGGTGCTTGAGCAGGAAGTGGTCGAGCTGTTCGCCGTACATGTAGCCCGTGCGCTTCAAGCTAGCGAGAGGGCAGAGGATGTACCAGACGTCGCCGCAGTCAGCTTCTTCTTCTTCGCTGCAAACGTAGAAGCAGAAGTCACTGGGCGGAAAGAGGTCATGGGCACGGATGAATTCGATGCAGGCATTGGTGCCATACATCTTGCTGACTGCTTTGCCAGCAGGGCTGTTGGGGTCGACATCCCACGGTGCCAGGCCCTTGTATTTGGTGCTGACGATGGCGCCGTTTTCTTCGGTGACAAGAGCCTGCAGGGGCAAGGCGCCGTGATGAAAGACGCGCACGATGGGCTCGCCTTTCTTGCCACTTTTGGAGACGCGCTTCCAGTTGTCGCTGTCGCTGCCGTATTCGGCGGGGAAGTTGGCAACAACTGCCTTGGCGCAGTCTTCGGTGGTGATTTTGCTCATGATGTTCGATTGAAGTTTTAGTTGAGTTGCAGGGATCAGCACAAGCCCAGTAGTGCGGCTTGGTAGCTGGTGCTAGACAGTACTTTGACGCTGCTGCCTGGCAATTGTGGTGGTTCTGGGGTGAAGAGATAGAGACGAAGCACTCGCTTCTTGTCGAGGAACGAAGCCAGATCGGCTGGTTTCTCTTCTTGCTTGGTTCGCACTACCATGCCGTTTTCGAGGTCGCAGACAACGATGTGAGTCGCTGCTGCAACCGATGGGGCGACAGCGAAACTGATCGCTGCACCGTCGCTGCATGCATTTTCCACCACAGCGTAGGCGATGCGATGACGCGCTGGCTCAGGCTTCTCGAACTTGACGTTGAGTTCGCAGTCGCTAAAACCATTTTCAAGCAAGTACTGCTTGATGTGATACTCGATGCCGTACTTCAGGTGCGAGATTGTGCCAGTGCGGTGTTCGGTGGTGATTGTCAGAATGCAGACCGCCGTCGAGCCAATCTGGAAAGTTTTCAGGCTCTCCACTTTGTTGACTCCGGCCACAGCCAGGCAGCGTTTGGTGATTTCTTCTTCGTGTTCTTGGCCAATCGAATGCTGCAAGAGCACTCGCAGACCACCTTGAAAAAGCTCGTAGCCGGTGTGAGCGATGGCGAAGGCCACCACCAAGCCAAGCGGATACTCAAGCCAAGGAGCGTTGAAGAGATATTCACCCACCACACCAATCACGGTAATGATTTCGATGCGGCCGTCGCTGGCGGTTTCTTTGCCGTCGGCAACCATGCTGGCATGACCACCACGCTTGCCCATGGCGATTTGATAGCGGCTGACAACCAGCGAGAGAATGACACTGCCAATGGTGAGGGCCAGCACCCAGGGTAGGGTAGAAGTGCTCATCAAAAGCGGCTCGTGTACGGGCAGAGGCAGCACGGCTCGGACGGCTTGGTCGATGCTCGGTGCCAGGGAGAGAAGCCCGACTACACTCTTCAGTGCGAATTGGACAGCCATTACCAGTAGTGCACCGCCGATGGCAAGCGACGTGAAGAACTCCACGTTTTTCTTGCCGAAAGGATAGTCGCTACTGGCTGGTCGTTTGGCCACCCAGATCACCACAATCACTGCCAGGGCTTCGAGGATGTCAGCCAAATTGTGGTAACCGTCGCCTTCGATCATGGGCGAATTGATTTGGTGACCGACGGTGATTTTCAGTGTGGCCTTGACCACATACATGAGAATCACCAAGCTCATCACACCGAAGGGGTTGGTGAGGAAGGCAATTAGACGTTGCTTCAAACTGACGTTCGAGCTTTGCCCAGAACTTTGTCCAGAAGTGTGCTTAGAGTTCGTCATGCCGCACCTCCTTTGTTGCCGGTCAGGCTGGCCTTGTCCGTAAGACGGCTCACCGCCTTCAGGCGCGGCGAAGCAATCGCCAGAAGCGGTATCGGCGTCTTGCGCAGGGTTTGGCTGACGTAGCAGCCGATGGTGGTCTTGGCCGAGCGCGACATGACAATCAGCCGAGCTGACTGTCGCAGAGCGCAGTGCAGCAAGCCTTCCACCACGTCGTCGGCCGTTTCCACCACCACCGAGCATTCCACCCCAGACTGTTCTGCCATTGATTGCAGGGTCTTGAGCAGGGCCTGGGCCGAAGCGCACATGTGCGCTTGTGGGTCAGCTGCTATCAGCCCCGGTACCGTCCAGGTGGTGTGATAGAGCACCACCGGCAGGTCGAGCTTCTTTGCCATGGCGAAGCCGACTTGGGCAGCGGGCATGACCGATTGTCCGTCGCCGAAAGGGATGAGAATCGGACCGTTGCCACGACCAAGCAGGGTGCTTTCGCGGCAAGGAAAGAGCACCGAGAGGTCGGCGCGTTCGAAAGCCAGGTTGTGGTCGACAATCACCCCATTGGCGGCATGGTTGCTATCGAGCACGATTGAGTCTGGCGCCAGATTGGTTTTGCCCAAGACGTCAGAGCGAACCAGGTTGGCTTCTACGGCCGTCAAGTTACCGATTGCTTTGGTCAGGCTGGCTTCTATTGCGGCGGCGCCAGCGGGGTCGCTGCGCAAGTAGACATGCAGAGGTTGGTCGTTGCTGCTCGCAGTTGCCGAGCTGACGCCGTGAAGCATGCTCCACAAGTCTGCCGCAAAGACGAGAGCCAGACGACCAGTGGCCGTCCGGCTGTACACACAAGAGATTTGGGTCATGGTTATCCTTGCAGTTTTTGCCCGGAGGCGAAGTTAAGCGCCGTCAGCTCGTACTGGCCGAGTTCGGTCAGTGGGCGGTTGGCCATGATGTATTCACGCACCCCGGGGTCGCCCTCTTCGGTGCGGGTTCTGCCGTCGCCGTTGTAGAGCTCGCTGAGCCGGGTGACGTGGTAGAGGAAGCGCCGCAAGTCGCAGGCACTACCGGGGCTGTCGAGGAGGCGGCTGAGGTTCATGAAGCGCGGGTCGCTGGCTCCTGTTTTGTCGACTGCGGCAAAGCTGAAACCAGCTTGCTTTTCGAAGCTGCCAAAGCTGGTGCATTTCAGTTCGCCGGCGTGGAGTTTGACCAGATGGGCAATCTCCGGGTAAGCAGCGGCGATGGCGGCGAGGGTGTTCGTCCAGGTGGCGATTGCCATGCGACCGTAGGTTTTCTCAGTCGGTTTTGGGAAAGTCAGCAGATGGAAGGTGAAACCCTCAGCCAGCTTTCGTTTCACATATGCTTTGGTGTAGCCGATGCTGCTCAGCATTGTCAGGGCTGGCTTGTCGGCGATAGATTTCAGGCCCGATGGACCCATCACCATGACTACACGCCGGTCGGCTTCTTCAGTCATGGCCGGTGGGTTCATGGTGGGATGCAGGCGAATGATTCTGCCGTAGCGGCCGCGGGTGCGAGCGATTGGGGCAGATTTGTTCGCAGCGTTTGGCGTCGAGCTCTTCGAGTCTCTCCGCGCAGTTTTTGCTTTCGCTGGTTTTTTCATCATATTCAAGTGTTCCCTATAAATGGGATGTTGGAAATTGAGAAATCGCGAACCTTCAGACTGTGGTCACCACTTGCCAACCCTTGGGGTGGGGAATGGTAGGTGGGTCAGTGATGGGTACTTAGCGCTTGCGGGATTTTTTAATAAACGGGTGGGTGTGGGTAAAGTTAAAGGTCAACCAGAACCTACATCATGAGCTCATGTTTTCAAGAGTGATTTGGCTAAAACCTTACCCATGTAGGCGTTAACTTTTGCGAACGGGCTTGGCATCCCTAGCGTAGTTCCACGAGTCAAGGCGGTCTTCGAGATTAATTGTGCTTGACAGCGCCTACTCTTGGATATACATTCGGTCATGTGGCACTTGCCACGTTTTGTCCGCCACCTTACTAACAAAAAAATTGGTTCCGAGCTTTGAGCTTGGTTATGCGATCATTTGGGGAATATTGTCATTCAGCGATGATATTCAGCAGAGACTTCGCTGTTGCTCGGAAACCTTAGCATCAACTCACCTTGGGCCTAAACTGGCCTGCTTGTCCGTTGGACATTGGTGAAGTATCAGGAGAGCGTCATGAACCTCATTAATAAGCAGAGAGAGAGCCGTTTCAGATTAGGCGAGCTTTTCCTTGAAACAGGAATTGTTGACCTATCGGCTGTCAGCGAAGGTCTCTCCATCGCCCGCCGCACCTCTTTTCCTATAGGAAGAGTCTTGGTGATGACCGGATGGCTCAATGACCACGACATCACTTGTGCCCTCGAAGTGCAGACTCTGCTGCGTGAAGGAACGATTGATAAACCCCTGGCCAAAGATTTACTACGTTTTGCCCACCTCAACAAAGTCGACATCAATGAAGCTTTCCGCCTCAATGGTCTGACGCGTACAGGTGATAACCCCGCTAGCCGTTTAGGCAAATTGATGCTCGCCGCTGGTGTTGCCACCGAAGAAATCTTAGTTCGTGCCAACCGCGAATCAAAGCGTCTTGACCTCACTCTTGGTAGCGCCCTTGTGATGCTAAGAGTGATTACCCCCAAAACTTTGGATGGTGCCCTCAACCTGCAAATCATGTTGAGAGATCGCAAATTGACTTTCCCTGAGGCCATCAACTTCCTCAAAGAAATGCATGAGCGCCAAGTCAGTTTGCGTGAAGTCATGGGCGACCACGGCAAATTCCTCCGTGCTAACAAAATGATGCCTAGACTAGGTGAGTTTCTCGTTTCAGCCGATATTGTTAATGCCAATCATGTTTTGATTGCCTGCGAAATCGGCACAGAACAAGACAACAACATTGGCCGCGTATTGATGGATCGCGGACACATCAATGAAGGCACTCTCACTGCAGCATTGCAGCTGCAAGAAATGATTGTAAATCGTGTCATTTCCTACCGCCGCGCTGTGAAGATGATGAGATTGTCACGCGAATTGAATGCTCCGATTGAGCAAATTTTAGAAGAATCAGTCACTCTTGATCACGTCTTCGCCTTACTAAGACGCGCTGGCATTGTGCCTGAGCGCTTGGTGCGCGACGTTGCTTGTGAGATTATTGATTTTGAAGATACTGTGGCAGAAGCCATGCTTGCCCGTGGTTATATCAACCCAGTGCATGCGCGTATGGGCCTTGCTTGTCTAGAGCGCATTCATCGCGGTCAAATCACTGAAACTAAAGCAGCCTTTGTTCTGCACCACTGCTCTACCCACACAGGCCGCGAACTGGAAATGTTCGGTCGGGTTAATTGGAAAGAGTTGTGTGCTGTGGAAGTGCACCAAGATTTGCTGCAACAGTAAGTTCCGGAGTTCAAATTGCAGAGTTTGTAGTGGTTTGGCTACAGGCTTAGCTTGAGCTTGCCAGGTCTATTTCTTCTTTTTCTCATAGTGAATGGAGCCATCTGCGCCGATTGTAGCTCCTGGTAGTTTGCCAGCTGCGGCACTTTGGCAAGTCTTTAATTGGTCAGACAGCTGAACTGCTGCGCCAGACATAGGAATTGCCGTGAAGATATTGTCGGCTCCCTTTGCCACGCAGGCCTCATACTTTGTTTGTGTTAACTGGTCGGCAAATTTGTTTTGGTGTTTTGGTGAGTGCAAAGTTGGGTTGGTGTCTGAGGTGGCTGCTTTCTCGCAGTCGCGCTTGGCCCAGCCAAGTTGCGTGGCTGCTCCAGACATTGGGATGGTGGTATAAATTCCCTCTGCCTTTTCTGTCAAACAAGCGCGGTAATTGTCCTCAGCTTTAGCGTCGGCGAAAATTTCTCGAGGCATGCGGTTCTCCTATTCTCAGCGCTAAGCGCAATTATCACTGCTGACCAAGGACCTGTCACGGGTGATTCTACGTATGAGACTAGTCGACCACTTGGATTTGTGGCCAGAAGTTTTTCGCTGGAGCCAGGCTTATAGAGGTGCTAACTAAACTTCAGCAGCGAGCGTGAGCTGATTTACTCGTTCAATAATCTCATCGTCAATCCATTTATGGCTCAATCGCTCCCGTATCCGGCAAGGCAAATTTTGGTATGCGATCTTGGCGCTCGGCTTATTTTGGATCTCCTCCATTTGGCTTCGATGAACCTCTTCTAGGAGCTCCTTGTACGATTTCCTAGGGTGACGAGTTCTATACTCTGCTTCAAATTTTTTCAGACTAGTCTCCTTTTTTAGGATCACCTGAGTCATTTCAGCGCGAGCTTTGAGCATTTCTCCAATAACGATATAGAAGCCAACCTTGGTGAAGCTCGGATAACTAGCATCATCAAACAATTGCTCTAAGCTAGAAAGGTTGGAATTCTGGTCAAGCCAAGGCAAAGCTTCATTCTTTATGGCGCAAATAAGCTCGCTTGCCAATTCTCGAAGCTTCTCTGCGGGAAGATTCGGATCGTATAGGCTGGAATTGTTAAGCCTTCCGTTGCCAATTACTCCTTCTTCACCGTTGATAGCGCGGAACGGGTCGAAGGGAACATCCTCTAGTTCGCTGAGAAGAAATCTAGTGGGCGGATGACAAATCCACTTAGTCAAATCGCAAATGTATTTGCCCTGCCAGGGTCTAAGGTCCCAATGGATAGCGGCGAAAACATCATTGGGGTAGGCTTTGACATATAAAATCCTGCCCTTCATGCCTGATGAAAAATTGTACTTTGGTGTTTTAGTTTTTCTATAGCGACTATCGCTAGCGATCAAGCTAGCAGCCATCTGCTCTGTGGCTAGCTGAAATCCCCATGCCTCAAGCTGATCATGAACGACATCTACGAAATGGCATTGAAACTCTTTGCTTATTTTCTTGGCCATAGTATTTCCAGTGATCTGTTTTTCGCGGTCTCGGTATTGGTTCCGCAGATATTGTTGGTTGGGCAATCAATAATTCCGCACTACAAGTTCGCTTACGGCCCCGCGTTTGTCGCCGTGGCAGTTAATGGCGCGGGCGGCTTGCACAGTGGTTATTGAAACGCCGGGAATGTTTTTGTAGAGTGCGCGCAAGTCGGGTGTATCAGAATTGCTCACCATTACTTTGACGCCTTCTTGGGTCAATCTTCCTACAAGTGCTGCAAGGCGCTCTTGGTCCGCCATACCGAAGTTAGTCAGGGTGTAAGAAGTGAAGTTGGCAGTTTTACTTAGTGGTTGATAGGGTGGGTCGAAATAAACAAAGTCGCCCTTTTTCGCCTTTACTGCTACAGCATCAAAAGGTCCAGAAATTAGACTGGCTCTCTCGAGTAGTGCACTTGCTCTAGCGACGCCATCATAATCAGCGATGCGTGGATTTTTGTATTTGCCGAAGGGAACATTGAACTGACCTTTGCTATTGACGCGATAGAGGCCGTTGAAGCAGGTCTTGTTCAAAAATATTAGTCGTGCTGCTCGCTCAAGTTCGCTCATCTGAGTGATGTCTTGAGCCCGCACTTTGTAGAAGAAGTGCTTGTCGTTGCGCATGTTTGCCAGCAGTAGAAGTAGCTCTGTTGGCTGGTTTTTCACTGCTTGATAGCAATTAATTAGTTCGAAATTTGCGTCAGATAGATAGCTTTCTAAGTTTGTGTTTTTTGCAGCCAGATGAAAGAAAACAGCTCCACCGCCAAGAAATGGTTCGAAGTAGCGGTTGTATGAATTGACTTTGGGGAAAAGTGGATCAAGCTGAGTCAGCAAGCGGCCTTTGCCACCGGCCCACTTGAGAAAGGGGCTGGTGCGAATGCTCTTTGGCTCTAGTTTTGTATTAGCTGTTGGCGGCACTACATTTAATACCAGAAGAAGGTTCGGTGTTTGAGGCAGATTTGCAATCGGAAGAAGGTTTAGTCCGAGAAGAAAGTTCAGGATCTGAAACAAGCAAAAGATGACGCACAGCTTGATGGTGCACTTCCCAGACGTGAGGGCCGTAACCACCGGCAAAGACCATTGCTAGTGGTATTCCACGCTGTTTAAAAGTATCAATAACAAATTGATCCCGCTCTTTTAAAACTGATAGAGGTAAGCGCAGATATTTAGTTCCGGGCAAAATGTCCTTTTCATAGACATCACTGCCAGCAACAAACATAACCAAGTCTGGTGTAAATTGGTTAAGAGCTTGATTTACAGCCGCTTTGGTGCGCTCTAAATAAGTATCTTTTTCCGACTCAAAAATACCGACATCGAGTGAGCTCTCTTGTTTTATTTCTGGCCAACCTTCTTGTGAATGCACCGAGAGAGTAAAAACAGATTTGTCGTTAGCGAAAGTCTTGGCTGTGCCATCACCTTGGTGGAAGTCGAGATCGACAATCATGGCTGTTTTGATCAGCTTTTCTTTTTGCAACTTGCGAATAGTAATGGCAATGTCGTTGATGACACAATAGCCGCGACCTTGATCGGGAAAGGCGTGATGATAGCCAGCGCCTAAATTGGCTGCTAGTCCATGTTTTAAAGCCAATCGAGCCGCTTCAAGCGTTCCGCCTGATTTAAGTAAGAAATCTTCAATAAGCTCAGGTAGAGCTTTTGTCGCTGTTTCGCGCTTTAGCTCTTCGGCTTTCAATTCGAAAATCTCAAACCAAGTTTCTTCTTTTTCCAGACTCTCTAAATAGGCGAGGCTGTGCACTAGAAGCACATCTTCAATATCTAGTGGCTGAGGCGAAATGACATTTGGCGCCTGGCCGAACTCTTCTTCTAACGCTTTCAAGACAAGTTCACCGCGATCAAGAGCGAATGGCTTGTTCAGGCCGAATGCTGGTAGGTCGGTGTTGTAAGCTGGGCTGAAAACGAGATGGGAGGCTTTATCCATAGCCTGAGAGTATAGCAAGGTCTGTCTCTTGCCCGCTTCTTATTGCTTTTCCTTGTTCCTTGGATGTTCTCCTTGGCTTCTGGGTTTCTGATGCTGATTTGGCTGTTTGTTGTAAAGGTGTGCGAGCTTCGTCATTTCTCGTGCGGAATAAGCGCAAGGTAAGAGCCGTAGAGACTTTTTACCCTTGGCAACTTGCGCTGCTGCTAGTGCCTCACCGCTGCCCAGTCCCTAGCCGTTTCATTGCTGATATTTACTTCTCACCCGTATCTTTCCTGCGCGCAGGTGAAGTTACTAGGCCTTACCTGATCATTTCCTAATCGAGTCTATGTCTTACAGCTATTGATCAGATTTCAAGAACTAAATAGGCTTCAGGCCTAATACTTCCATTTCTTTTCTCAAGAGCTTTCTCAAACCCCGAATCTAAAATCGCTACCAGTCACCAGCTCTCTTAATACACCCAAGTCCCGTGCCTTCTCCAGTGCGCTGATATTCACGCCCTGCGGCACCATCATGTCTTTTGAAGGGAAACCTTATGTTACTCAGCACAGCCTTACTCTGGTTGGGCCTGCTCCTCTTGTTTGTGGTTCTCAATGGCCTCTTCGTTGCTGCTGAATACTCTTTGATTAGGCTGCGTGGCAGTCAGGTCGAGGAAATGATTCAGCGCAAGGTAATGGGCGCAAGCACAATCAAGAACCTCCTCGACAATATGGACCGCTCGGTCGCTGGTGCCCAATTGGGTATCACGATTGGTGGTCTTGCTGTCGGTGGTGTGGGTCAGGAGCCCATCCGCGCCTTACTGCAGATAGCTGCCGATTCGCTCGTCGGTTATCTGCCTTTTCTAGCCAACCTGCATGTGCCGGCTTTCCTCGGCATTGCCGTGTCGTTTCTAATTCTGACAATTCTCCACGTCATCATCGGCGAACAGTTGCCCAAGCTCCTCGCTCTGCGCTCACCTCAGCGTATTGCTCTGACGCTTTGTGTGCCATTTGCCCTGTTTTGTCGCTTCACCGCGCCACTGTTGTGGTTGGTGAACGGCATTACCAGCTTGATTCTGAGAATTCCTGGTATGCCCAAGAAGGTCGACAAGTCTAGCTCGGCGCCTTCCCCCGACGAACTTCAGATCATCATCGAAGACAGTGCTAGGGCTGGTTCGCTCGGAAAGGGTGAATCGAATCTGCTGCGTCGTGCTCTTGAGCTGCGCGGTTTGACTGTTTTCGACATCATGGTGCCTCTCAGTTTGATTGATGGCCTGTCCGAGGAAATGTCTTTGGCTGATGCCCTTGATGTGATTTCGCAGACTCGCCATAGTCGCCTGCCCATCTTCAGCAATGGCCGCAAAGCCGTTGTTGGTATCCTCAACTCGCGAGAGTTGCTCGATATTCTCAAGAAGAAGCTCCGCGCTGAGTTGAAGGGTACCAAGCCAAACCCCGGTTCTACCGCTGCTCTCACCGGCAACGAAGCCATCGGCAAGTTGGCTGCTTTTGTGCGCAAGCCCTACTTCGTCAACGAAGATGTGCCTGCAGCCGAACTGCTTCAGCAGCTGCAAACCAAGAAGCTACAGCTGGCCATCTGCACAGATGCAGCCGGTGCCGTGGTTGGCTTGATCACGCAAGAAGATTTGCTTGAGCAGCTTGTTGGTGAGATTCACGACGAATGGGACAAAGCAATTGAGGGCGTCGAAGTCCTCGAAGGTGGCCGTTTCCGTATCGACAGTGAGTTCACGCTTTTTGAATTCCGCAAGGTCTTCGATCAGCGCATTGTCAGTGAATCAGATGCCACCACCGTCGTCGGTGTGGTTCAAGCTGAGTTGGGCAGACCTGCTCAAGTCGGCGATTCCGTCACTCTTTCTTCCTATCACTTCACCGTTGTTGTTCTCACCGCTGGTGGTGCTATTGCCCGCCTCGAGGTTAAGCCTGTGCTCGATGGTGACGAAGACTTGCAGTCTTCTGGTCACCTCGAAGCCTAAGCAAACAACCCCAAACCTCGCAAGGAGGCCATTATGTATATCACTATTGCAATAATTGGGTTGGTGCTGCTGGCGGGCTATTTTGCCTTCCGCTCACTCAGTCGTCAAGATATGTCGGCTGAACCCACTCACGTCATTCAGTCCGGCAAAGACAAGAGCTGGAATTCGCCGGTATTCTCTAGCTTCGGACCATTCTTCATCAAGCCCTGGTTGCAGCCTGGTTTGAACGGCCTGTACTCGCAGGGCAACAACCTTGAATCTGTGCAAGTGATGTTTCACGTGCTCAGTGACAAGGGTCAGCGCAAAGAGTTCGTTGTCGAAGTCGAGCTTGTCGAAAGCGGCAGCAAGTGGCGCGTCACTCCTGATGCTCGCTTGATCACCGTTCACGGTGTGCCTGAGCAGGTTCAGTTCAGCGCCAAGATCGACAATCTTCCCCCCGGTGCTCTGTTCAACTACCGAGTGCTGATGGGTGGTCACGAAATCTACAGCGCATCGGCTCGTGCTCGCAAGGCCGAGGGAGATTCCTTCCGTGCCATCATATTTGGTGACATGGGCAACGGCTCGCCTGGGCAACGCAAGCTGGCTTATCGGCTGGCCCAGCCTGGTCCGGCTTCGAAGCTGGCTTCGTCTGCTGATGCGGCTGAAGTTGCTGCTGCGCCTGGCTCTGCTGACGTCACTGCTCTTGATGCTGCTGCGACGATTCCTTTCGTCAAGCCGCAAGGTGCCGATTTGCTGGTCATGTCTGGTGACATTGTCTACCAGCATGGCCGCTTTGCTGAGTATCTCAGCAAGTTCTTTTCGGTTTACCAGAGTGATGTGGCGGCACCTGACCGTGGCGCCAACGTGCTCGCCAACACCGTGGCCGTCAGCTGTGTCGGTAACCACGACATGGCCAAGCTCGACCCAGAGACCCTGGTGAGCTTCGACGATTACCCTGACCTGATGGCCTTCTTCGCGCTCTGGTCGCTGCCTTTGAATGGGCCGAACAACAGCAAGCTGGTCAACGGTTCTGGTCTCAACTTGCCGCCCATGCTCGGCGACAGCTCAGCCATGCAAGATTTTCTCAACTCGGCTGGTGAGCGTTATCCGCGTATGGCGAACTTCGCCTACGATTACGGCAACGTTCACTTCCTCTTCCTCGACGCCAATACCTACATGGACTGGACCGACGAGAGCATGAGGCGCTGGGTTGACGAAGATTTGAAGGCCGTGGCTGCTGGCAAGTGGAAGGTCGTTGTGCTGCATCAGCCACCCTTCACCAGCAACGTTGGTCACCAGCGCGAGCAGGGGATGCGCTTTCTCAGCGACATCTTCGAAAGCAACGGTGTCAGTGTAGTCTTCTGCGGTCATGCCCACGTCTACGAGCGCAGCTTCCCGCTCAAGTTCACACCCGACGGCGGCATCGCTCGTAGCGCGCAGCTTGAAGGTGGTTACGTGCCCGGCCAGATCGTGCTCGACAAGAAGTACGACAGCACGGCCAATACCAAGCCCGACGGTGTGATCTACATCGTCACTGGTGGAGGTGGTGCCAAGCTCGATTCGAAGGCTCTGCACGACAATCCGTCGGCCTGGCAGCCGTTCACCCACAAGCTCACGGGCGACCGTCACTCCTTCACGCTGGCCGACTTCGGTTCTGACCGCATGGAAGTGGCTCAGTTCGATTCGGATGGCCTTGAGCTGGACCGCTTCGTCATCGCCAAGTAAATCGCTGGTTCGTCAGCGATTTATTTAGTGACTTAGTCAGCTAGCTAGTAAGTTGACTAGTCAACTTACTAGCGGCGGCAACCTTAAGAACGGCCGGAGATATTGGGTGCAAACCTAGTATTTCCGGCCGTTTCTTTTTCACTCCTGCTACTACTTGTTATCGTAGCGATTTGAGTTTTATTTTCGATTTTAAGCGTTCGCACAAGCTTTTTCACTATTTGTCATTGACTAATTAGTCAGCATTGCGGGACGAGTGAAATGACCCTGCTTTGTGTGAAAGAGGTCCATCTTCCGCTTTAGAAGTCTGATAAACAATCTAAATCAAAGTTTTAATAGGAAAATCGCAAATAGACGATCTTCCACCTCAGTAGGGTGTTGGCTTTTAAACAATAAGTTGGCATAAGAGAATAAGCTCTTATTGTTCTAAGATAAGAGATACACAAAGCCCAAAGGGCAGTCAGGGGAAGAGATGCCTCTCCAAGACTCTTTTAGTCGCAAGTCAGACAATCAAGACCCAACGGTACCCAGAACGCCACGTCCTGCAAAGTGGCCACGCGTTCCTACACTGGAAGACCTTGAATTCAGCTATCAACGGGCCAAAGACAGCCCGGAGATTCCGGCTGCGATGATGTGGAAGCGGACAGAGTCGTCCAATTTTGTAATATCAGTCACTTTTGAGAAAGGCACAAACGCTGGTGAAGCCACCTGGGTTATGCAGGCTGAAGAGATGGGCGACAACGTCGTGCTCTGGAGCTTCCGCAGTCGCGAAGCCCAAGTAATTCACCAATTGATGGAAGAAGCCATAACTTCGCTAGAGCCTGGCAATCAGCCTGATTACAGCATTTCGACAAGCGGCAGCGGGCTTAAGCCCGGCACAATTATTGACCACTACGAAGTGCGTGAAGAAATCGGCTCGGGCGGCATGGGGGTGGTCTACAAAGGCCGCGATCAAATGTTCGACCGCACAGTTGCCCTCAAAGTTTTGCACGGTAAGTTGCTAAGTGATCCCCTTAGCAAGAAACGTTTTGAACAGGAGGGTCGAGCGACAATTACTCTTGTTCACCCCAATTTAATCTCGGTTTATCACTACGGTTTTTCTAGTAGCGGTCATCCCTTCATTGTCATGGAATACGTCGACGGCCGCGGCCTCGACAAGCTGCTCGAAATCGTCAAGCACCTTGATGTTGAAGAATTCGTCGATATTTTCTTGCAGGCTTGCGATGCTCTGGCTCATGCCCACGATCGCGGCATTATCCATCGTGACCTTAAGCCCAGTAACCTCATGATTGTCGAGACTGGGCGCAAGAAAGAACGGATGGTTAAAATTGTAGACTTTGGCATTTCAAAAATTCTTCCTCATGGACGTTTTCCTGGGCAAGATTTGACTTCGGCTGGAGATGTTGTTGGCAGCCCGCTGTACATGAGCCCAGAACAGTGTAAGGGCCTCAGTCTTGACGGTCGCTCTGATATTTATTCACTCGGTTGTTTGATGTATCAATCTATTTCAGGCGCTCTGCCGTTTCTTGGTGAAAATGCCCTGCAAACTTTAAGTAAGCACATTTGCGATCCGCCACCACCATTTGATGAAGTGGTGCCAGCTTTGGCTATTCCTAAGGCTTTGCAAGATATTATTTTCAAGGCTCTAGAGAAAGAGCCTGAGAATCGCTATAACACCGTGGGTGAATTACGCGCTGATCTTGATGCTTTTAATCCGAAGAGTAAGTCGCTCAGTCTTACTACTACTACTCTCACCAAGGTGACATCATCGGCCACTGCTGGCTCTGTACAAATATTGATGGAAGCTGGTGAGCTTCCCCGGGCCACTCTTGAGGCTTCGGTCAATGTGCAAAAGTTGATCAAAGAAGGCAAAGTAACATTGAGCCAGGCTGCTGATTTGCTGCAGCAAGCTCATAAAAACGATGGCAAAATTGATTTTGACAAAATTTCTCCGCAGGGCAACACTCATAGTTTTGTTGTGGACACCCCACTGGAAGCGGTTTTAGTTGAAGCAGGACTGATAAGCAACGGTGTCTGGCGCACACTTTTGCAGTTACAGGCAGCTATTCGCAACCAAGAGATGACCAAAGAAGATGCTGTTGAAGAGTTTAAGAAGAGACATCCCAAAGCCACCGAAGCAGCTAAGCACCGAGCGGCAAAAGAAGCCAGTGCTGAACGTAGTAAGAAGGCTGAAATGTCTCCCCCTGTCAATGTTGTTGATTTGCTAAAGCAAGCTGGTATTGTCACCCAAGAAGATATTGAGAATGCTCTGAAGTTAGACCAAGACAAAGGGGCGAAAATTGAAAAGCACTTAGTAGCAATGGGAAAAATTGACACTAAGACTGTTCTTGCAAGTTATCAGTGTATGACCATGTTGACGCAAAAAAGATTGGAAGTTGGGCAGGCAATAATCGCTCTGAACTTCTGCCAGCGAAGCCGCGTTGACTTTGGTGATGCTATGAAAGAATTGGGTTGGGAACTGTCTTCTTGATCGGTGACTAGATGACAGAAGACATACATCACAGCCATAACCATGCCCAGGCCGCTGCCCAGGCCCGTGCCATTGTATCTAGTGGCTTTGCTTCGCTGCTACAGGAGCCTGTTGAAATTAAGTCATGGCCCTTTTCTCATCGGCCAGAACGCTCATTAGTGATAGATGCTAAAGGCAAGCGCTTTGTCTTGACTGCAGAAAATATAGAGCGCTCATATGATGATATTGAGCAAGAATATCTTTCTGTCGATGTTTTGATTGAACGTGGATTCGACCAAGCCGTGCCGCTTTTGCTAGCTGCTGATGATAAGCCTTGTTTTTTTGCAGATGGGCGTTATTGGACCTTGAGGCCGTACATTGAGAGCAACAAGCCCTTCAACTGGCGGCGTATGACTTGGAATGAGACTCACTGTGCCGAAGCCGGTCGGGTCTTGGCTATGCTGCACTGTGCTGGTGATGGTGCCAATCTTAGCCCCGGTTTGATCAAGCGCTTAAAGCCCAGTGTCAATTGGCAAACGGCCTGTTTAGAGCGCATTCGTCATGCTTTTGCTATTGCCAGTGAGTTTGGTGTTATGCCTGGCTACAATCTTACTGTAGCCGCAGCTGAAGCGATTGTAGGGCGGCTGCAAGGGCGTGTTGAGCAGGTTGTTGAAGTGCAGGCCATGATTGAAGAATGGCTGCGCGCTCATGGCTCCAAATACGCTTGGCGGGCTCTCTTGCATGGTGACTTCCATCCTGGCAATTTGCTTTTTCGTGGATCGGCTGTACGAGCGGTTATTGATTGGGACTATTCTCGCCTTGATGATCCACTATTTGATCTTGCCTATGCCAGATTGATGTTTTGTGGGCGCTTTAGAGAAGCCGATTTTTCTCGTACCGAGATGTTTGACAAAGAGCTGTGCGATAAGTTTGAGGCTAGTTACCGCGATCACTTAGACAGCACTCAAAGTGAGCACTATCTCTGGTTGATTGTGTTGTGCAGTTTGGTCATGGGTGACAACGCTACCCGTCAAGAAGAGGCTATGGCAGCCGATATCCTGGCCGCCTATTCTGAAATTGTCTTGGCGCTGATTTTGGTTTTTGAACTTGAAGAGTTGGTTAAACCAAAGCTTTTGTCAGACCAAGAGCGTGAGCTAGCTCTTGATCAGATGCTTGAACTCGAGCATGGTCAGAAACAAGATCCAAATTATGACCAGAAGTTTGAACAAGAGCTTGAAATAGATCGCCAAGCTGAGATTTTGCAAGAGATACAACAAATGGAACGCAATGCTGGCAATATTTTAGGGTTCTTTACTTAGTTTCTTTATTTGGCGCTTTCACCTATCTCGCATTTGCAAAATAGTTGTATATACAACTATTTTGCAAAACAGTATTACCTAGTCTAGTCTAGTTTAGTCTAGTCTAGTTTAGTTCGGTCAATTCGCTGACTGTAAAGTGACTGATGCTTTAGTTCTTTGGTTGCTAGCTTACAGACAGATTGGTTACGGGCGCGCATAATCTGGATTGCGACTACAGCGCTTTTTAAAGCGGTGTATCGATGACAAATTGAGTTGCTTTTGAGGAGTGCATATTGAATAGTTCGACTCCAATAGCAGCTTTGGCAAACGGAATCGCTGCGATTTTTGTGCCACTGCGATCGGTTCGTCTGTTCGTCCCTGCAATTCTTTCTGTTTGTGCCGCTGGTGTGATGGCTTTGCCGTCTGATCAAACAAAATTTTGGATCCGCGAGGGCGTATCTCGTATGGACCACAATGATACTAAGAACGCTGAGATTTGCTTCCTCATAGCCTATGACCAGGCTCAGAAGTCTCGCAAGGGTGAGCGTTACGAGGAGTATTGCAGCCATCGGCTAGCGGAAATTTACGAATCAGCAGGTAGGCTGGAAGAAGCTGAAAAGATGCTCAAAGAACACTATGCTATTCACGCTAATTCAGGTTGCAGTCATTGTGTTATTGAAGTAGCCGATAAGCGACGCCTTGCCAGAGTCTTAGGTAAGCAGGGTCGCTTGGCTGATACGAACGCCATATTAAATGAGCTTTTTGAGGCTGCGCTTGCTCATTTACCTGACTACGCCTCTATCGACGACAAGTTTAGATCAGTTGAAATTTGTTCGACTCATGGGTCTGGCTGTCCTGTAGAAGCGGCTTTGATCTGGCAGGCAAGTCCAACTCCGTGTCGACTGCACACGAATTGCGAGGATGATGTCGAGGTAGAAGCGGGCGGTCTGCTTGCAAATCGAGAGGCGAGCGGTTGCCGAATTCACAAATTTTACCCAGAACCAGAGAGCGCATGGGCTACCGTTGGGCGTGCTGGTGCTATTGAATCTAATGCTCTGCCTGGTCACATTGATGATTGGATTGACGTAATTGAAAGCCGAGATTCAAGATACAACTCAATGATTTCTAAATTTGTGAGAAACAGTCACTAGCTCTGATTCGCTCTTCAATCTTGCTACTTGTTTGAGAAGGCAAGGCCGATTGGCTGAATCGGTGCCGATACGAGCCCAGGCCGAAATTTATTACAGCAAAACGAAAGAGATGACGTAGTTACTACCGTCGGTAGTAATCGTGGTCAAAGAAAAATACTTGGAAGACGAAACCAGCGTGGTTATTGACCATGCCGGTTTCGCTTACAAAATGGAGCAAAAACAAGATTGAAAATCACTGGCGCTAAAATCTCTGACGCTACAATCACTGATGCTTGAGGAATTGCTGCAGGGCCAGTGGGTTGTCTGTGATGATGCCATCAACTTTCATGGCCACCAGGCTAGCCCATTGCTCCTCGCTATTGGCAGTCCAGACATTGACCTTAAGACCGGCTTTGTGAGCAGCAGCAACCAGATTGGCATTGACTTGCAGCACGCTCGGATGCCAGGCAACAGCAGCACGACTGACACAATAGCCAATTTTGTCTAGCACCAGGCTATCAGGCCAGGCCAGTGGCTTAGCTTTGAAAGGCAAGGTGATAGGCCGCATATTTAGCCCCAGGTTCAGAACAAATTTGCGCATCAAAATTGCTTGCGTGACGTTCGGCAATTTCTGTTTCAGCCTGCCCAGCAGACGCTGGTCAAATGAGCTAAGCACAAGCATTTCAGCGGGATAATCGGCAAGAATTTCAGCCAAATCATCTTCAATGCCAGGATAGCAATCAGGCAGAGTTTTAACCTCGATGTTCAACAGCACTTTGCCATTGATTAGAGCAAGAACTTCACTGAGCAAGGGAATTCGTTCACCGGCAAACTCGGCCAGACCAGCCGAGGCATCAAGCTGACGAATTTGTTCGTAAGACAAATCTTGAATCTGACCTTGGCTGGTGGTCATCTCGCTGAGATCACTATAGTGAGCCACTACCAGCTCTCCAGTAGCACAGCGTCTGACATCAAGCTCTATGCCATCCACACCAATTGCCAGGGCATTGCTGAAGGCGGCAAGTGTGTTTTCAGGTACAGATATACGCCCACCGCGGTGAGCAATTACTTTGGTTTGCAAAGACATACAATATCTCCACTCCGATTTTAATTGAGACAAAAAAGACTGGTTCCCCACCAGAGGTGCATGGGGAACCAGTCAATCAGAGGGTTACGTGAGGGTTATTTGTTCGTTGCTCCAGGCTTTGCTTAAAACCGTAGTTTCGGACTCTGCGAGAAGCGTTGCCGGTGTTACTTGAAGCGCTGTGTGAGCGGGTTCAAGGAGCTTTCCACCAGTTGACGTTTCTGAAGCTTGGCGAGAGCAGCAGCAATAGAAGCGCGAGCTTGTGGGTCGGTTTCGTTAGCGACTGCGTACTTCAGGCGTTCTTCGATGACTATTGGCGAGTCGCCGGCGGTTGCGGTGGCTTTGGTGTCGAGCTGTTGCACGGCAATCTCACTGAGACGCTGGGCGCTCTGTGCTCTCTCTTGCGGGTTCTTGCTTTGAGTGAGCTGCAGGTTGAGGCCGACCATCTCGCTGGCGTTGATTGGTGTTCGGCTCGGGGAGTTGATATGCAAGTCGTTGCCGCGCAAAACAATCAAGCTGACAATCAGCATGATCAGTAAGACGGCTGAGACAGCGAGCACGCTTTGGGGTACTGCGACCTTTGGGATTTGCTGTTCTGGCATGTGACTCTCTTTGGTTTTTGAAGGTGCTGGAAGTTCGATAGGGAATCCGAATCTGAACTGAGAACGAGTTCAGATTTGCAACGGATTGTGACTCAGTACACTAGGGCGCACCTCGTATACCCATGACCACGGGAAAGGAAGGTTTCGAAATCGCTGATTGCTTGTTGTTTTTGGTCTGAAGGTATTTCGCGTGGAGTGTATTGGTTTCTGAGTCGAATGCAGCCTAACCGTTGGCTTGATAGGTAATCAAGAACCATTAAGTAATGCAATCTTAAACCGAGCTAACTTAGCCGCGACGGCGTGTGTTGCGTTTGTTTTTGGGCGAGGGTGGAGTTGTGCCAGCTCCGGAAAATGCTGTCGTAGCACTCATTCCACCGACATCTAGCAGAGTGGGCATGTTGTCCATTTCGGGAGTTAAACGGCAGGTAAGCTCTAGTGAGAATGGCCGCATTTCTTTTTGCTTGCCTGAAACTTTGACTATTTCTTTGCCTGTCACTCTAAAGGTAACTGTATCTTTCTCAAGAGGTGTAAGAGCCCGGACATTTAAGATTTGCACTTCATTGCTGAGGTGAGCAATCTGAGCGTCATCGATCGCTTTGAGGACGTCGATAGTCGAGTCTGGCAAGATCTTGCGAGACTGGAGCTTTTCTAGAGCCGAGGTGTGCACTTCGCCGTGCATAAGCTGATTGACCGATTCTTGGAGAGTGGCTGGATTGCGGTCAAGCAAGTGCTTGGTCACTTCTTTGCTGAACTTATCAAGAGTTTCTTCTCGGGCCTTCTTCTTGGCTTCTGGGCTAATGGCGCATCCGCTAACGCTTGTAACAAGGGCGATCAAGCTTACGGTTATGGCTAAAAAACTAGTGAGAAGAGGCTTCCGGGTCATCGGTTTCCGTTCATGCTGGGTAAAAACAAATCTTACTTCTAATTCCCCGCTTGCAACCCCTTTCAAACTGGCTATGGTATTGATTGTTTAACATGTGCAACGATAGAAGATAGTACTTTAGGACAAAATTGAAGACTAATCGATTGTTGGCGTTTACCGCTTTTCAAACAGATTAGCCTTCAAAGCAGGGGAAAAGAGAGGTGTAAGAAATTCTGCCAGTTTTCCTTACACCTTTACTATGCGCTAGTTCATTAGCGTAGTCAGCTACTCAGTCAAATCTGACTTGAGAATATCGTCTGTTGACGAAGCAAAGTCATCGGGCAAGTCTTCCACAAGCTTGTGGCGAGGTGGCTGAATCGGAGTGCTGCAAGCGGCACAGACGTTCTTTGCCGTGCTGCAGGGGCCGCAGTACTTGAATCCTCTGCTATAGGTTGCGTTGCCGCAGCCTGAGCATTTGCCGTGACCATTGCTGAACGATTTGAGAGAACATTTCGTGCAAAGCATGATGGCTCCAAAGTATTTATTTCTGTATGCGAAAGTACGACTTTCTAGGTTCGTCTTCCGCACAGGAAATTGTTATAAGCTAGCCGTCAGCGCTTAATCGCCTTGAGGATGACTTTTTCATCCGTAAAGGAGACAGCGCAGTCGTTGGCGTACTCAATCAAGAAGGCCTGGCGCGCCCAATTCGGTGCCGCCAGTAAGAAAATGCTCAGCTTTGCCAGTTCGTCATCGGTCAGCTCAGAGCGGCTAATCCAATCGGCGATGTCGTGCTTCTTGCGATAGTCGCGGGTGCGAGTGACGTTGAAGCCAGCGGCACGAACCATTTCTCGCCACTCCCGATTGGTGTACGAGCGCACGTGGGTGCGATCGCGCAGCTTTTCGAGAGTGTTGATGAAGCGGTCGAGGCGCGCTGCTTGCGGGGCGATGTTGTCTTCGATCAGAAGCACACCGCCCTTCTTCAGCACTCGCGCCATCTCCGCCACCGCCTTCTCGATGTTGAGAAAGTGGTGGGGAGCGATGCGGCAGGTGACGGCGTCGAAAGTTTCGTCGGCAAAAGCCAACGCTTCGACATCGGTGAGCACAGTGCTGACGTTGGTCAGCCCTTTTGCAGCAAAAACTTTGGTGGCGGCGGTGAGCATGCCCTGCGACAAGTCGCTGGCAACCACCGAGGTAACGTGCGGCGCTACAAGAGCAGCCATATGACCACCGCCAGTGGCAACATCAAGCACATTCCAGTCAGGCTGGGGCTTGAGCAGGTCAAGAACGATAGCCAGGTCGTCACTCTGGGCATGGCCCGGGTTGGTGGCGTACGACTCGGCGTGTTTGCCGAAGCGTTCAGAGACTTCTTTCTTGCGTTCGAGGTCGCTGGCTGGGGCTGTCTGGGTTTCGTCTTGCGCAGTTTTCGAGTTCACGTGTTTTACCTTATTTTGGTCTGATTTTGGATAGCTTTGGTCCGATTTTATTGGGACCAGCTGCCCTCTTATTTGTCTTCTTTTCCCACATCTTCTGCTTTCTGGTTGCGAACCGCTTTCAGGGTCGGCAGCAGGATGAAGCAGAACAGAGTGAAAACCCCTGACACTATGATAAGTGGTGTCAGGCTACGGTCAAACCAGTGCACGAACATCCAGGCACCGGCGATGGCCGACAGCTGTGCAAAGCCATTGTTGACCGACATCAATGCGGCGAAGGTGAAACCTTCAGCATTGGCCGGGCAAGAACGACCTGCCAGCGACAGGGTGGTGAGTGAAGCAATAGCTCCGGCGATGCCGAAGACGAAGCTGAGCGTACCCATCAGATAGGCGCTGTACGGGGTGAGCGTGACCACGCTGAGATAGGCGAAGGTGCCGATGGCGCCAGTTGTGATGGCGAAAATCAACTGATAGTTGAGGGTGCGCTTGGTGAACCACTTGCCGTACAACCAGGCACCAATCAACGAACCAACTGAACCCAGCGCACCCAATTGACCGATGAAGGTCTGGGAGAACTTGAGGGTGTCGGTCATGTGGTAGTACATGGGTGTGCCGAAGCTGGGGCTGAAGTTCCAGAACGCCAAGAACAGCACTGCTGCCCAAAGAGTCTTGGAAGTGAAAGCCTGCTTCAAGCCGCTGGTGGTGGCCTTGAGCTGCTCAATGTTCATTTTCGACTTCTCTTCTTTGACAAGAAGCCAGGTCGCAACTGCCACTGTGGCTGGTGCAAACATTGTGATCATGGCGGCGACGTGCAGGCCCGTTCCGGGGTCTGACATACTGGCCAACCAGCCGCCTGCAAGTGATGTGGCGATTTGGGCAGCGTAGAACCAGAACCATTGCACTGACTGAAATTTGCCGACCATGTTGAACTTCTGGCCGTTTTCAACCATCAAAGCGTCAACGATGACGTCTGAGGCAGCGGTGCCAAAAGCGGTGAGCATCAGGGCGAAGACGATCTTCGAGGGCTCATCCAAGCCAGTCAGCCAGAAGAATGCTCCGGCGGAGATGACATTGAGGAGGAGCAACCAGGTTTTGCGTCGGTAGCCGAACAGTGGAATGAAGTCGCTGACCAGCCCGTAGAGGGGTTTGATGATCCAGGGCAGAGTCAGTACAGCAAGGTAGCTGGTCGACTGTGCTTCGTCGAAGTGCAGCACTTCCTTCATGTAGAAACTCAGAGGTTGGCTGATCAAACCTGAAGCCTGGGCAAGACCCTGGGCGAAGTAGACCAAACCGAACATGAGAACAAGTTTTTTTACGTATGAGTCGTTAGACCCTCCGTTGTTTTGTGGGTTCGGAGCCATTTTTATGGTTCTCCATTCAAATGTATCAAGCTTGCCGAAGGGCTAAATAGCCTGGGTATAGCCTGAAGGGGTTTATAGTTGCAAATACAAGAATGAAAAACGGCAGCACCAAATGTGGTGCTGCCGTTCGCTGTTGCTACTGTCTAGTTCTTAGACCTTGACCGTCCGCTTCTGAACCAGCTTCGGTTCGGTGATGATCTTCAGAACCGGGCAACGGCCAGCTGTCTTCTCGATGGCGTCGAGCTCGGCTTGGCTGAGATTGCCTTTGACCTCGATCAATTCTTCGATCAAGGTGATTTTGGCATTGCTGCCAGCGGGTTTGCTGGGGTCGTCGATTTCCGAGATGGTCACGGTCACCGACATTTCCTGCACGTCCCACTTGCGCTTTGCTGCCACCATTCTGATGGTCTGAATGGTGCAGGCGCCGATGGCTGCCAGCAGGAAGTCTTTGGGGCTGGGGCCGGTGCCATTGCCGCCCACTGATTGGTCTTGGTCGCTCACCAGGGTGAAGCCGCCAGCCTGCGCCTCCACCTTGTAGTTGGTGCCGCTCACCAGTTTTGACGTTACGGTTGCCATATTGTTTTCTCCAGATATGCTTGAAGCCCGCTCTGAAGTTGATTTGACTCCAGGGGCCGAGAAGTTACTTCTTCTTCTCGTCGCCGAGAGCTTCGCGGAGCTGTTGGTTGAGGGTACGCAGCACGTTGACACGGCTGTAGCGCTTGTCTTCGCTGGCGATGATGAACCAGGGCGAGTACTCGGTGCCAGTGCGGAAGAACATTTCGTTGGCAGCCTTGGTGTACTGGCTCCACTTGCTGCGTGCTTCGGCGTCAGAGGGAGAAACCTTCCAGGGCTTCTCTTCCGCGCGCTTCTTGAAGCGGTCCTTCTGTTCGTCCTTGGTGATGTCGAGCCAGATTTTGACGACGATGCCGCCTTCCTGCTCCAACATCCAGTCCATGGTGCGCAGGCTGGCGTAAGAGGCCTGCCATGCTTCCTTGGGCTTGATCTTGTTGACACGCACCACCAGAACTTCTTCTGCCCAGCTGCGATCGAAGACGCGCACCTGGCCAAAGGCAGGCATGCGGTCGTCTTTGAAGAAGCGCCAGAGCGGCGGGTGGGCGCGCTCGTCTTCAGTGGGCGGGCCAATCGGCACGCTCAAGAAGAGCTTGGCGTCGTGGCCCAGCGATTCGCCGATGCAGATGGTTGCACCGCTCTTGCCGGCGCCGTCGCGGCCTTGTAGCACCACCACCAAGAATTTCTTGGCGGCCTGCATGCGGCGAACGAGCAGGTTGAACTTCTCTTCTTCAGCGTCGAGCTGCTTCTGATAGTCCTTCTTGTCTTCGATGACCAGAGAGTGATCGACCACGGCGAGGTAGTCGGGGATTTCATCGGCCTTGGTGTAGGGGCCGGTGATGTTGTCGAAGGTGCGGGCGACACGAATGACGCCGTTCTTCTGTGCAGTGAAGTGCAGCGGCTGCACCGATGTTTCGGAGCTAGATTTATTGCTCATAAGAGATGCCTTTTGTAATTTGCGGTTAGCGTTGATGAACAGGTCTTAGGGCCCTGAACTATTGCTAGTCCAGGGCCTTTCAGAGCTTTGAACTATTGCTAGTTCACAGCCAGTTCAGAGAGGTAGAAGTTGGCGCTGAGGAAGTCGCGATACTGACTTACTTTTTCGAAGTAGCCAGTGCGCGGTTGTCCTGCAGCAGCGAATGATTGGTACGAAACAGCATACAGACTGCCGTCTCGAGCCAACTCGATGTTGATGGCAAAGAGCTTGCGCTGGTTGCCGTCGAGCTGGATCGCTTGCACCAACTTGCCGTCCGAATTCGTGCGGTAGAAGCTGCGACCGATGAAGACGTTGTATTCGTTGAAGCGGTCGACCTGGGTTGTGCAATCAGCGTTGTAGTTGATTGTGTACTGACCCTGGTAGGCCAATTGCGTTCCGTAGAACTGCCTGACCACCAGTCGTCCTTCAGCGTCGCGTCCGTCTACCGTCGTGTGCAGACATGAGCCGCCGCTGAGTGAGACACCATCGGTGGTGACAGTCCACTTCACTACACGCCAGCGCACCTGATTGTGCAGGTTGCTGAGGATGAAAGCTGGCGGCTCGCTCAGTGTTTCCACACCAATTTTGCAGTTGCCGATCGGAGGATCAACAGGCTTCGGTTCTGGCACGACAACTGGTGGCTGCACGATCGGGTCTGTCGGTGTCACCGGCGGTTTTACCACGGTGTCACAGCAGCCGTTACCAGTGTTGACGACGACCACCACCGGGTTGGTTGGCTCGCTTTTCACCACAACCGGAGTGTCATCGTAAGACCACACCAGCAAGAAGGCCAGGAAGGCCAAGAATGCCAGCAGGCAGGCGACGATGGGCAGGTTGTTGTGCCGGTTGTGCTTGTGGTTGCATGGCGCTGGGGTTGGCGTCGGAGTGGGGACAGGCGTCGGCGTTGGCGTGGGCACTGGAGTCGGCGTTGGCTGATCGACTTTGCCGGGACGATTGCGCACAGACATGCGCACATCCACCTGCAACTCACGCTCAGTCTCGCCCGTCGGAGCCGTGTTGGCGTCTGCGGGTGCTGCCGAACCAGTTGTACCAGTTGTGTCAGGCGTGCCGGGGGTGCCTTTCGCTTTGTCAGCGGGAGCCGTCTTGTCAGAAGTGCTCGCGCCTGCCTTGACGGCCATGGTCATAGAAGCCGTGGCTTCGCGATGACTGGTGGTGCCGATGTCGCCGAGCTTCTCCAGAGCTTCTTCAGCGGCGATTTCACCGAGCTGCTTGAGGGCGGCACGGTTGCGTTGGTTCGTCGCCTCGGCAGCAGCAGTGTCCGGCTCCGGAGCAGGAGCAGTGTCCACGGGAGCGGGGGTGTCGACGGGAGCTGGGGCGGTGTCGACAGGAGCGGGAACGGTGTCGACAGGAGCGGGGGCAGTGTCCACGGGAGCTGGGGTGTCGACGGGAGCGGGGGCAGTGTCGACTGGAGCGGGGGTGTCGACGGGGGCGGGAGCAGTGTCGACGGGAGCAGGGGCGTGATCCGGTGTCGGAGTCTGGCCCTGAGGCAGGCTCATCTTGGTGCGAATTTCTGCAACCAAGACCTTGACCTGCTGCAGTGTCTGCTCGGGAGAGCCAGAGTTGTCGACGACCTTGTCGGCCAGCTCTGCTTTCTTGTCCTGCGGCCACTGGGCCTTGATGCGGCGCACAACTTCCTCATCGGAGAGCTTGTCGCGCAGCTTGAGCCGCTCAATCTGGATTTCTTTGTGTACAACCACAGCCCAGACAGCGCTGTACTTGGCGCGAGAACCGGTCTCGAAGAGCAGGGGAACGAGCACGGCGACGATGTCGTGGGTCTTAGCCAGTTCGACCGTGCGGGTCTTCTGCAGTTCGCCGATGGCCGGATGCAAGATTGCTTCCAGGTCAGCACGTGCAGCGGAATCGTTGAAGACGATGGTGCCGAGTTTCTTGCGGTCGATCGGGCCACCGGGGCTGATTGCCAGGTCGGCACCGAAACGAGCAAGAATCTTGTCGTAGGCGGGACCAGGCTTGTTAACGAGTTCGTGCGAGAGATGGTCGGCGTCGATGACGGCCACACCCAATTCTTGCAGTTGACGGCCAACCAACGATTTTCCGCAGCCGATCGAGCCGGTGATGCCGATTACGTAGGTTTTCTTTTGGCTATTTTCAGAGATGCTTGTCATAGAGAACCCTTTCCTGTTTGGATTTAGGAGTTGAGAGTTAGAGAACAAGGCACACTTCTCCGACAGGCGACGTTGAGCCAAGGCGGTAGTAATCAAATCTCCTAAAAAGAAGAATTGATTAGACGCTTAGCTATACGGGCGCGGGTTAGAAGAAAATTTGGCCTTGAAGTTAAAAGAGAAGAAAAAGTAGACCTATGGAACCTAGTTAAATAAGAGCTAGGATGTCAAATCATGAACTGTTATCTAATGACTTATGCTGAAAACAGCCGCCGAAAGTCCGCTAGTAAGCTATTTGGCGCGCTTGACAATGGGTGTGTATGGGGGCTTTGAGCCAACCGTAAGAGACTCATTGGAAGGATTTGATGTCAAGAAGCGCTCTGTTGGCCCATCAGCTAGCTGTCTGTAGTTAGCGCGGGTGGCGATAGGTTTAGGGTCAATGGCTCTAGGGGGACATAGAGGTCAATCCAACGGCAAAGAAAGAAAATGAATAAAACTGCGCCGAACACAATCCAAAACCACTGAGCTAATGTCAATCTTTCTGGATCAAGCATGGGTCATTACTGCTTTTCGTCTCACTGGCGTAGGGTCGAACCTGCGTGTCGATATTGCTATCGTCCCCTTAGCGCTGACGATACCTTAAGTCTAGTATAATCTCCACGCTTCTAAGGTCAATCAGTTGGCGACACCGCTGCTTGTGACCAGGGAGCATTACTGGTTCTTTTGCTCAATGGTGCAAAAAAAATGACTGAAGGTTCCGATTCTCCGCCGAGGTTACTTGGAATTATTCTTTGCGAACGGATTTTGCAAGATGTTCTCAGGCGCGATGCCGTCTCTTGTATCAACATCTACAACGGCATCTCTGCCCGCAAGTTTCCAGCAGAGATTCCACTGGTCTATGCCTTTGCACAAGTCTCTGGTACCACCGGTCAGTTTAACTATCAGTTTCTAGTTGTCGATGGCCTCGGCAAGCTCATAGCTTCTTCCCCGATAGCTACAGTTGAGCCGCTAGCCAACCAGTATATGACCCACAAGATTGTTAGTGCTTTTACCGGATTGACCTTTGATAGCGAAGGCATGTATCACATCTTGCTTGAAATTGAGGGCGAAAGTGTTGGCTCTCTGCCTTTCCAAGTGCTGCTTGTTCGTCCTGAAGTGATTGCCTAGCTGGCTTTGGCAGAAAAAAAGTCATTTGAGCAAGCTGGTTTTCAAGATAATAGGCTGGAAATTGTGACCTTAAATTTGGTTTGAATATTGCCTAGAGATTAGTTAAATTCGTTGTGATTCGTGAGGAGAACTTGTGAAAATTATTGCCCTGACTCTTGTTACCATGGCCATTGCCTCTGCCACTGCCGCCCAACCAGCTAGCGCCAAAGAATTCGGTCGTTCTGAAAAAGCTGGTGATATGAATATGTTGCAAGTTGAACCAAGCATTATAAATGAGCGCTTCTATACCAGTGGAAAAGCTGATAGGCAGCAGTTCTGTGGCAAAGTTTTGCCAGCTGGTGCTCCTATTCCAGACAATGATGCACCGTTGAGCGAACAGTCGAAGCCTGCAGCAAAAGAAGTAAAAGAGATTCCTTCTTCTTCTTCTTCTTCTTCTAGCAAAGACGCTGCTGTTAAGCCTGTTAGCGAAAAGACTATTACTTCACCTAAATCTGAAGAAAAACTGCCAGATAAGCAGTAGTTGAAAGTCACCGTTACTGAATTAGCTGTTACCAGTTGTGGCAGAGCTGGCACCACTGGTAACTAGTGATTAGAACCAATGTCCGTATTAGGATAATAGTGTTTCAATTGAGCGATGATGTTTTTAACTTCATCGCTCTTTCCTTGATTGCGAGCGCGATCTAGCTTTGTTTGGAGGGCTAGATAATTGGCCGGATCAATCATCACGGCTTGGTCAATTATTTGCTCAGCTAGCCATTTGCCTAGCTCATTGGCTGATTTCATCGCTGTTGTCAGTTTTTGCTGATAGGCGGGAATGTCTTTTTCGTTGGCGCTGACCTTGGCTGAGGCAGTCTTGGTCGGTGCCGGCTGAATCTTGCTCACAGGCTTGTCTTTGTCTGTCTCTGTGCCTTTGACTTTGGGTGTTTTAACTGCCTCTAGGCGTGATAAGAAATAACCAGATGCGGCAAGTACATTGGCATCAGTAGGACTTAAAACAACAGCTTTACCAATTTTTTGCTTGGCGCTTGATAGATAACTTATGTTCTGGCATTGGCTTGAATAGATGTATCCCCAAGTTGCAAGTACTCGACCCTGGACACTTTTGTCTTGGCATTTTTCTGACAAATTGTAGGCCAGTAAAAGCTGTCCATCCGATTCGGCAAAGAGCGTTTGCGGTGAGAGCCGCTTACCCTCTGCGTCGCTGCCACTCGTCGCTGCTGTGTCTGAGGTTAAACTGGCAGAAGTGAGTGGAGCAAAAATATGTTCAGGAGTAAAATTGCCACCGCTTTTTTGACAAAGCATAATTGCTAGTTCAGCTCTTGCGAGGGCTTCAATGCCGGTCAAATCTTCATGGTGGGCCGAATCAGCCACTGTTGTTAGATCGCGAATAGCTTGATTTGCATTGCGGGTTCTAAGCCACTCAAACCTTATGGCGTCAATTTTGTCTGTTAGTTCGTTCTTCTTTTTCACGATAGCGCTCTGCTCAAAGAAGAGTCTTTGATTGCGATAGTCAAACGTGACTTTGTAGCGGCTTAATAGTGGATTGCCGATGATTGCCAGGTCTTTGGAGCTAATTATGCCAGCTTCGCCTTGGCCTTCTAGTAGTTGTGGTGCTATCGAAAATACCGGTTTTTCAATGCGGTGCTTGTCTAAATCTAAATAGTCAAAACGAGCAGCACCGGTCTCGACTGGCTTACCATCAAGGCCTTTGAGTATGCCGACTTTTAATACAGGCCCCCAAAGTAAGCTTTTGACTTTAGTTTCAGAAATATTATTAAATGCTGCGCCGGTGTCAATTAAGAAGGTCACTTTCTGCTTGCCGTCAATGGTTCCTTCAACAGCTAAGCCTGACATTCCCAGGCTCGGCTTGGTATTAATGACGATGGCACCCTCTGGCACTTCTACCTGGGTCGGGTCAGCAAAGCGCAGCTTTTCGTTTTCGTAGTCAACCGTCATAAGATAGCGTTTGAGCACGTTTGCGCCGATTAGGCCAGCTGGTTTTGGCCCCTGGATATTACCGAACGAATTGAGGTCGGCTACTGCAAAAGGCACGTTGGCAATTTCAAGTTCACCCAGGGCTAGAGATTTCACCAGCACAGCCCCGGTTTTGATAGTGCCAGAGCCAGTTGTCATCGATACTCCGCTATCGCTTCCTAACGACGTGGCACCAATTTTAGTAGCTACAGATTTATCGAGTAGACATTGAGTTGCTCCGGTATCAACAATAAAGCGCAAGTCGTGGAGGCCATTGACTTTGGTGGTTACCAAAATTTCGCTTGAAGTGTACTCAAATGGCACAGTGATTGCACCGGCTGCTAACCTTGCTGAAGGCCGCTCCTTTGGCATGACAAAGATATCGTCAGTCACCGTTGGATCAACGGTTACTTCGCTAACTAGAGTCTCTGAGACTTTTTTGTCGCCAGAATATTCCACGACCTTGAATGGCTGCTGTGTGTTTTCAACTAGGCGAAAATCTGAGTAGGTATAGCGTTTCTCGACTTTAACACCTTGCTCTAAGTCCACTCCGGCATAGCTAGAGCCGACCACATAGTGATTTTCTTTGTCGATGTAAAAGGCTGTTGGTTCGCCATCTTCCGCCCAAACTTTGAGGGTGTCGCAGGGCTGGCCATCTACAGTTGTGGACTCCCCTACTTCCATGTGGGTGGTGGGTGAGGCTACTTTTTCTAAAAGTAATAGTCCGTGGGTAATGTCTTCAGCAATGCGTTTCGCTGTAATTTGATCTGAGGGCAAGATTGTGTCGCCCTGCTTCGTCCAGCACATCACACCGTCGTAAACGGTGGTTAGTGGCTGACCCAAGAAGCTTATTGTAATTTTTTGCTTTTCACGTTTGAGTAAAATGTCACAGTCGAAAGTGTTGATGCCGTTCGAGAGTGATGAGGTTTGAACAATTTTGCCTTTGGCCCGGCAGGGAATATCATTGAATCTTTTGAAAGCGGCATAGCCACCAATTGCTTTCAGCAATTGATCGCCTAGTAAGCGAGCTTCTTTCGATTGGGTGAACGCGGCTTGCTGGTGCTTTCCAGATTCGCTGTTGCCTGAATCTCTATCTGTATGGCTATGCTTGCCAGAGCGCTTTTTCTCTGTCTTAGTGGGCGAACTATCAGAGTGAGATTTGGCAAAAGCTGGTTGTATAAGAGCTGATTGCAGAAAGTCTGATGGCAGAAAGTTTGGCTGGCAGATAGTCAAAGTGATGCTGAGCAGGCAATTGGCCGCAACTGCTAGTCTAAACTTCGAATGTCTCGACTTTTGAAAAATATGCTGGCCTGTCAACATTGCTTTGCTTCCCGCTCAAAATTTCGTGTTATTAACCGCTAATTATCGCAGCCTTGAGGCGAGACTGTAAAATAAGCTGTCGGCAAAAAGCCTGCTCTGATACAAATACTCTGAAAATACATACTCTGACAATAAATCCGGCAAAGCGAGAAGACAGTGGTAGACAATCTAGTGGAACGCAGTATAGATAGTGCTTTGGACCATACTGGCAAGCCCTTCATTGCCGATAGCTTGGCAAAACTGCGCCAGTGGAGAGCTAGCCACGGTGATGCCTGGCTTAGTGCCGGTAGGGGTCAGAAAGTCGCTTTTGTGCCTACCATGGGCGCTTTGCATGCTGGTCACCTGGAGCTTGTCAAACATGCTCGGGCTCAGGCTGACCTGGTTGTAGTTTCGATTTTTGTTAATCCTTATCAGTTTGGGCCGACTGAAGACTTTGACAAGTATCCTCGTACTTTCGAGCGCGACCTTGAACTGCTCGGCCCTCTTGGCGTCGACTGTGTTTTTTACCCGAGCGAAAAGGAAATGTATCCCGCTGGTCGCGATGCCATTGTTAGTGTTACTCCCGCTCATCCCTTAAATGACACCTTAGAGGGTGCTTTTAGACCTAGTTTCTTCCGCGGTGTGGCTACAGTTGTGACCAAGTTATTCACTCTTGTGCAGCCTCATATAGCTTTCTTTGGGGAAAAAGACTTCCAGCAGTTGCTTGTTATTAAAGCCCTGACCTGCGATTTGAATTTACCTCTTGATGTTGTCGGCGTGCCTACTGTGCGTGAAGCCGACGGTCTTGCTCTCAGCTCCCGCAATGCTTATTTAGATTCTGCGGCGCGCAAATTGGCTCCGGTATTGCATGAAGCTTTGTCTGAAGTAGTATCGGCGTCGCAAGTTGGAGTTTCTGTAGAAGACGCTGTTAAGGGTGCCAGTCTAATTATTTCGGCCGAACCTGAATTTACTTTGCAGTATCTTGCAGTCTGCAACGCCGATACTTTCGAGCCTTTGGAGCTTGCAGCGAAATTCAGCAAGCCCTTTGTTGTACTTGTAGCCGCTAAGCTTGGCGAAGTGCGCTTAATAGACAATATTGTGGTGCGGTAATTCTGTTCTGAAAATTGACCTTGTATGGTCTCTGTTTTTTGCGATTGTTGTATATGCAACTATTTTGGAAAACTGAAACCCTTAGCCAGCCTGCTCTCGATATTCAGAAATAGTTGCATATACAACTATTTTCAATTAGCGATCATAGTCTCGTGGTTTTGAAAAATTAGTGCTCCCAGTTGCTTACTTTTAGCGGTGTGAAGAAGCCGGTGGAGTTGTTGCCGCGTAGGGTTTGGTCTTTGTAGCTAAGGGTGAAATCTACTCTAGGTAGGGCTGCTACGGCGCGGTCGAGTGGTTGCATTGTGATAGAAAACTTGTCGACCATGGCTTCAGCCGCCTGGCCGACTTCGCTGCCGATAGCACGTTGGCCTTGTTGCAGTTGTTGCCACTCAGCTTGTAGAGCACCTTTGAAGCGAACAGATGCTCTCTTTACTTCAGCGATGTCGAATCTGTCGTCGTGGTTTTCAGCGATGGCCATTTCTGTTCTCCAGCGTTTTTGCTATGTCTAGCAATTTTTTGCCGTGAATTGCGATTGATTGCAATCTCTAGCATTTTCCTTCACGCCGGTATCTATACGGCCTCTTCAATTTCTGGACAAATTCTTTTATTTTGCCAATATTTGGGGGTTTGGGTAATTGCTGCCGCTTAATGCCGCGGCCGAGTATATGGGCGGAAGATACCGCCGAACTCGACTGTGTCCAAGACCGCCATGCACTTGTGGTCTTTCATTTCTAATGTGTAGTCTAGGTACTCAATTTTGTTGGTAGAGTCTGATCTAGCGGGAAAATCTGACGCTATAGATTAGCTCCCTCAAGGCTTTGATACTTTGAAAGATCAAATGAGTGTTCTTTTCCGTCGATGGTCAAGGTGAGCAATTGTTTGCCATTGGCAATGTGAAGTTTGCAATTTTCCACGCTGAAATTACCGGCGGCATCCTCCAAGGCAATATTGAGCTTCTCGATTGCCAAACATTTTGGCACCAGTATCTTGTAGCAGGTGAGGTCTTTAGTGGTTAAAGAGGCGTGATATTCAGTATGTTCGATTACTTGAATATCTCCTTCTTGTACCAAAATTTTGGATTCTGACCCTCTGTAGGCATCGTTTGCAAAGCAGCTGAACGAGAGCAGAAGGAAGCCAAACCAAATGGATGTGCCGATTTTCGCAAGGGTTCGCTTGTTTTCGTAAGCAATGCTGAAAGCTCGGTAAGCCAGAGCAGCTGCAATTCCAAGCATGGCCGCAGCTAGCAGATTATTCAAGGTGTAGTCTAGAAGAACCAAGTGGTTAGATGCTGTGCCAGCAAGAAGTAGGAATACCACGAGTAAGATTGACCTGAAAAGGTTTCGGTAAAATTGCTGTGGTAATGCAGTCGCGCGCTGTTTATTTTCAGCGCTTTCTTTTGCCAAAACTACTGGTCCTCGGGTGGCAGAGGTTGCGGTTCTTTGGAGGTAGTTCTTGCGACCTTTAAGAATGCTTGTTCGCATTTTCGCAAAACGGGCTCGAACACCTTTGGCTGCACATGAGATGGAACATTGAAGTCATAAACTAGAACTCTGATAAGGTTTTCGATGGTCGGACGTGCAATTGGAAAATGGATTTTTTCCATCTCGATTGGTCTCTCTGCCTTACCAGGCTTCCAGTTTCCGTTCACATGCAGATGAGAGAAAGGGTAGTGTGTCTGTGGTTGTCGATTCATTTCGAAACGAAAGAACTGATCGTGTCCGGTATCGTCAGCCTGATAAGCCATTCTTGAAGACTCGACCTTTAAAAAATTGTCCGATTTGTCGACAAAGAGACTGAATTGCAAATCTAAAAAATGGCCGTTATTGAGTTTGAGAGCTGTGTATATCTCGCTTCCTTCGGAGGCTAGAGCTATGTTGTTCAGACTTCTTGGTGGCGGGGCAATCACGAAATTGCTTCGCCAGTCTGCTGATTGGACTGTGACAAATGACTTTGTGTCAAGAATAGTTCTTCCGAGCTGAAGCATGATCATTTCTCTGAACGCGTAGACTGCATCAGGGCCGCCGTTCAGCGTTGCGTTGATGTGTCCGATGGCTTCGGATAAAAATGCGTTAGGCCGCTGCAAGAACTTCTGCTTCCACGCCAATGAGCTTGAGTAGGCCAAGTATGTCGCTATCACGACAGCGGTCAAGGTTCTCATCGTTGCGTTTGACCATTGCGACATAAGTTGCAAAATCAACGTCGTGACGTTTTTTTACTATCGCGGTCACTACTTGAGTGACTTGCTCGACTGTCCATTCGGTTTTAGTTTCAGATTGTTCCATAAAACCTCCTGTTTAGCTGTTTGCCAAAATGTCGATACACGGTCTATTTGCTCACTAATATATACCAACAACTTTGTATATCGAAGCGAAATTTCACGAAAGTCTTATTTGTTCAAAACTTTTCCCTTTTCGAACCATACCCTAAAAATGCAGCTTATCTTTCAATTCGCGGCCGGTGCTGGCTAGTTTAGAAGCGGCTTCTTTGCTGGCATAGGCGCGGGTTACTGGCGAACCGGCCTTGGCTTCGGCGAGAAAACTCTGGGCAAATTGTCCGCCTTCAATGTTGCTTAAGAGGGTGCTGAGACGCTCTTCTGCACCGGCATCTATTATTGCTGGTCCAGCAATGACTGAGCCGTATTTGGCAGTGTTAGAGATGGCATCGCGCATGCCGTCCATGCCGTGAGTGAAAAGCAAATCGGCAATGAGCTTCACTTCTTTCAGGCAAGAAATATAGGCGAGTTCTGGTTGGTAGCCTTTTGCTACTAATGTATTGAAGCTGGCTTTGATTAATTCAGGCATGCCGCCACAGAGCACGGCTTGCTCGCAAAAGAGGTCTGTGGTGGTCTCTTCGAGGAAAGTTGTCTGAATAGCTCCGGCCCGCGTTGATCCAATTGCTTTAGCGTAGGCTAGCGCGAGGTTGAAAGCTTGGCCTGATTTGTCTTGTTCCACGGCTATCAATGCCGGTAGGCCTTTGCCTTCCAGGTATAGCGATCGCACTTGCCTCCCTGGCCCGGTGGGGGCAACGAGAATGACATCGGCGTCAGCTGGTAGTGGAATAGTTTTGTTGGTGACTGTAAAGCCGTGAGCGAAAACGAAAGCTTTGTGATTGGAATGATCTTGCCCTACAAGTTGTTCTGACGCTGCAATGCCTGGTGCAATCTCGCTTTCAAAGACGGCGGCTACAACTTCGTCTGGCAGCATGATTGCCAACACTGATGCTTTACTGCTGGCTTCATGCACCGACATGGTGGCAAATCCATCGGCGCTTGCTTTGGCGAAAGCTTTGCCGTTTGCTCTAGCCCCGACAATCACTTCGATGCCACTGTCTCTTAGATTGAGTGCATGAGCGCACCCCTGGTTGCCGTAACCAATGATTGCCACCACTTTATTTTTCAGTGCGGCGAGGTCGGCGTCGTTGTCATAATAGATAGTTGCCATTTGCGATTGTTCTCTTGCTGTTACATTAAACCGTCTGGAGCTACTTGACTTAGCGAAAAGTGAAGCTTAAATGGCCAGTTTACAGCCTCTGATAACAATTCAGGTTAAACCTTGCCGGAAGGTCTTGTCTTCCCTCTTTAATGTACTAGACTGATGCAGTTAAATCGGTAACCACGGAGGGCAGTTTTTTAGTGATTTTGCAAACTGTTCAAACCGGCTCCGGTAGCCAAGCACAAGAGAAGAACCTCGAAGGTATCTTTGCATCCAATATATGTATTGTTGGCGATGGTGCTGAAGCAATTGCACTGGCTGGGCTAGTTTCAGCAAACGTTGCTGGGCAAGATTCTGTGGTTTATATTCGTTTATTGGGCGGAGTAACTCCACCTCATATTGAATTAGCCAGCGCTGGTTTAAACTCCAGTATGGCGCCTGATAACACTGACGGCTGGCGCCAGCAAGCCAATCTTCGCGTTTCTTCACCGGTCAATATTGCCCGTTACTATCCCGAGAACGAAATTCAATACAGTCTAAAGAGTCGTGATGTCGAAGAATGTCTCGATCATGCTAACGCTGTTGTCATATCTGGTCCAGCCACTGCCTACAGTGCTATTGCCAAGGCCCTTGCCCCTTATTTGACTGACGGCATTACTATTGCCATTGCAGGCGCACCCTTGCTTGGGGCTTGGCAATTTGGTCAAGCATTGAAGAGTTTCCGTCCAGAGTTAATTGTCAATTTGGTGGAACTAGATTGGCTTTTCAATCACGCTCAGTCATCACCAGATGGAGTGGCAGTTTTAGGCTTGAGAAGGCGGGTTAATTTATCTGGTCGCTCTCGCAATGAAATTAGAAGAGCGCTGCCATTGGCTTGCACTCTTTCTCCTGGCTTGTTGCCAGCTTCTAACATGCTGGAGCGCGGCTTCCTTGACGCTGAATCAGTGGTTCGGCCAGTGTTTATTTTAAGTGCTTTGCTCGGCAGTCGCATTGAAGCACTGGGTGATTTGTCGACCCTGCTTAACCGCTCAAATCTGGCTATGTTGGCTGAAATAGAGCAAGAAATCTCTCGACTTTCATTCTCATACAAATGTGCGCTGGCCGATTTTGCCAGGGCTCTGAGAGAAGAATCTTATTGTCAGGTTAACTTCGAACCACATAACCTTGTTGATGACGAACAGTGCTATGAAGCCACTTTGGCTGAGGCATTGGTGGGTATTTCTGGTGAATGGTTTAAGGGTCTTGATTGGTCGCACCGCATGGCCCAAGAAGTTTTGGCTCGCTATGTTTCAGATCATTTGGTGCTTTTGTCTGACTTGGCTCGCTTGGCTAAAGTGCCGACACCGGTCTTAGATGGCGTGATTAGTATCTCTTCTGCTTTGCTTGGTTTCGATTTGCGTAATAGAGCTCGCAGTTTGAACCATTTGAATCTTAGCGGGCTATCACAAAACGAATTGCTAGAGCTTGTAAACAGTTAGCGCCGCTTGCTCCTGACGACTCCGGTAGATGCTCTGCAGGTAGGCGGTTTCGGATTTTGCGCCGGTGCCATCTTGGCATCCCTCTGACGTTAGCGCTAACAGCGCTCCCTTGGCAACTTTGATCCTCAGCGGATTTCCTAAGTGGAATGATTAACATCACATAAAATAGAGTTGTCATGATTATTGATAGAGGCTATGCCTTTTCCATATCGTAGAGATCATCTCCACTTAAGTTAAAGCAAAAGAACTACTAAAACTTCCCACACGCACCCGTCGCACCAGAATACTTTTCCTTCCACGCGGTGGAAAAAGTGATCTTTGGTTTTGATGATAACGCGTACCTGTGCGAGGCAACTTAGAAACTTCAACTGCAGGAGTTAACTTCTCAACGCCGCCTCACGTCGAACGACGGTCTGCCGGTGTGTCTTAAACAACATAAAAAAAGAGAGGACACACGTATGTCCATATTTCAAACTATGAACCTACCATCTCAACACAGCGTGACCAGGATTTCTCAGGTAACTGACGAAGAAATCTGGCGTCACCTTGTCACTCCAACTGTCAAAGGCCTGCTTGGTTCGATTATCAAAGTCGAATCCAACCGGGTCCTAGACACCGTGGCCGGTCTCTTCCCTGGTGATGAAGTCACCAATCTGAACGGTCATATGCTCGCCGATGCGAGCGGCAAGTTGTCGAAAGACTTCGTGCGCTTCCCCTACAACCACACGCTCTATCGCACTGTTAATGGTGCCATGGTTATTAAGCGTGATGGTGTCAAGTTCGAGGTGTTCTGCTGGTTCGGCGATATCTATCGTGGCAAGGGTGAACTCATATTCAAGGCCGCCTTGCGCGACCGCGTCTATGATGGCACCAAGCGCGCCAACGATTGCGCCTTACTCGAGTACGCTTACGACAACCCTGACTACCACCAGCGTCTGAGCACTGTGCTCTCTTCGGTGGAACTGTCAATCTACGGCTTCATGCCGGGATCGCGCATCATCGATGCCACGGGCGACAAAGTCTTCGACGAGTTTGTCACCAACCCGTTTCTCTTCCTCGACAATCCGCAGGCTTTCCTGGCGCTGTTTCAACGAGCGTTCAAGAGCAAGCGCGGACCAGGTCAGTACTCGGCTGCCATCCCCGATGTGGCAAAGTACTCTCTGGCTGGTTTCGAACGTCTGGCCAGCAAGTATGGCTACGACCTAATCGAGATGGCAGCCAGTCACTATCATGTGGCCAAATGGGCTCAGGCTGGCGGATACGCCTATGCTGACCCATCCCAGGGCGACATGGTGTCGAAGTTGCAAGCTGGTCTGGAGGCCATCCGTGCAAACGGTACTCCCCTAACTCGCTCCCAGCAGTCGTGGGTCTGCGTCCTGCAGAGCCTTCGACCGATCGACTTGGTGCCCACTGGCTTCCTCATGTCTGGTACCGCCTGTGGCGTTGCTGGACGGCAAGAGCGCGGTGAGCAGACGGCTTCTCAAGGCGGCGAAGGCGATGGCGAGCCACCCCAGGCAAATGTCGAGAGCGCTGACAATGCTGCATCTGCTGTGCCGTCCGTGGTGCACGCACCATTGCGCTGGCCTCAGAACAACGTCGACGACGAGTGTCTCTGGCTCTACAAGCCGCTTTCGGCAAAAGCTCAAGGGTTCATTCCCAACATCAGCTTCCAGCCCAAACTTCTTTAGCTTCATACAGCATGGAGCACTCAGGCAGGTAGTGTCGCGAGACATCACCCCTCTCAGTGCTTCCTAAATTCAAAAACTAACGTTTTGGGAACACAAACATGTATAAATTTCCACCGATTGATGTTGCCGACTTGCTCGGTAACACATCGCTGTGCACGATTACTCCGGAAGTGATTTGGGAAAGACTGGTTACCCCGCAGGTGAAAGCCTTGCTTGGTGACATCGAGTACTCCAAAGTCACAGTCCGCGAAACCGTCGCTGGCGATTTCCCTGGCGATGAGGTGACGAACCTGAATCAGCACCGTATCTACGGTACCGATCTCGACCGCGTTCGTCTGCCTTATCTCAACGCTTTCTTCAAAACCACTTATGGTGCCTTCGTTGTCAAATACGAGGGTCTGAAGTGGAAAGCATTCGGCTGGTACGGCGACCTTCGCAATCCCCAGCTGATCTTCAAGTGCGCTCTGCGTGATCGTCGCTTTGACGGCACTCGGCGCGCCAACGACAATTCGCTCATTGACTTCGCCGGTTGCTACGACGATCCGGTCAATGCGCCTCTCAGTCTGCCGAATATCTTTGCTGACGCCAAGTGCGCCGAAGCTTCTGTCTACGGTTTCATGCCCGGCTCGCGTCTTGCTGATGCCACCGGGGACGCCGAGTACGACCGCTTCGTCGAAAACCCGTTCCGCTTCATCAACCAGCCGGAAGTCTTTCTCAAGCACTTCCAGATGGCCTGGAAGTCGACTCGGGCACCTGGTCAGAATGGCAACCCCATTCCTGATGTGTCGCGCACCATCATCCCCGACATTGACAAGCTGGCTCTGGCAGCTGGTTACGACTATGTTGAGAATGCCAGCAGCCACTACCACGTGGCTCGTTGGACGGAGTCTCAGGGCTACAAGTACGCCACTCCTGAGTTGGTCGAGCTGATGAATCAGTTTGCCCAAGGCCTCAAGCGCATCAAGGCGAGTGGCATCAAGCTTACTCGCCAGCAAGAGTCTTGGGTGTGCGTGCTGCAGAGTCTGCCTGCCGAACACATTCCGGCCGGTCTCAATATCGATGGTCCGAAATGGCCTCAGGACAACATCGGTGCCGTCAACCTCTGGATGTACAAGCCGATTTCGGCGCGAGCAATCGCCCTGGATAAGGCCAATGCAGAGGCAAAGGCGGCGGCAGACAAGCTGGCAGCAGAAGCGAAAGCTGAAGCAGCCAAGCCAGTTGTTGCTGCTGTTGTGGTTGAACCCACTCCCGACGTTGCGCCTGCTGCTGCTGTTGTGCTCGAATCTACGCCAGCTGCTGCTGCGCCTGCTGTCGAACAGACGCCCGCTGTTACGCCAACTGTTGCTGTGCCTGCTGGCACGGCTCCGGTCGACAAGCCCGCTGGCTCCTAGTCTAACTTACCTTCACCTCTCAGGAGAAATTCTATGGGAAAACTATTCTTGATTGGCGGCAAGGCCGACCAATGTGTCGCCCACTTTGTCGCTCTGGCGGGCGGAGCTGCAGCCAACATTCTCGTTGTGCCACACGCCAGTTCAGTGCCGCTGATTGTCGCTGCAGAATTTGTGGAGGAGCTTGTGGGCCACGGCGTGCAGAACATCACTTGCGCTGTCGCTGGCGAACCTCTGGTGATTGCGCCGGAGGTCACAGCCGTCTACATGTGTGGTGGCGATCAGGCTGATTTGGTCAGGCTTCTGGGTGAAGACGGTGCAGAAAATCTGCGCCGTTTTCACGCTGCCGGTGGTCTGATTGCAGGCACTTCTGCTGGTGCGGCTGCTATCGGTGTTGATATCATCACCGGTGGCATGGCCGACAAGCAGTTGCGCGTTGGTTCGCTGGAAGTGGGCAAGGGCCTGGCGCTACGTCATGACGTTGTCGTCGACACCCACTTCTTGCAGCGCTCGCGCTTCAATCGCTTGATTGCGGCGCTGGTGCAGTTTCCCAAGGCGCTGGGCATCGGCCTCGACGAAGACACTGCTCTTCTGATCGAGACCAGTGTCAACGCTGGCAAGAAAAAGAATCCGCTGCCCAAGATGACTGCCTATGGCGTCGGGCACGTCTGGTTCTACAGCGCTGGGCGTGGTCTGAAAACTTCGCTCAAGAAAAACGTTGCCGACAATGAGCCCGGTGCTCTCTACTCGGTCAGCGGTGTCACTGTCTCGGTGCTGAGCGCTGGACAGGTCTACGGTGCAGCTGCCTGACTCACATCTCTGTGAGCAGGCCGCTGTGACTGGAGTTCGCACAGTTTCAAGGACAGAAAACATGAAACGGAATATCAAGTCACAACTTCACGGCTATCCCCGGCCGCTCATGGAGCGCGCCCAGTGGACCAACCTCAACGGCGAGTGGGATTTCGCTATTGACCAAAAGGCAGTGCTCGGTATCAAGCAAGTCGAGTTTGCAGGCAAGATCGTGGTGCCATTCGCGCCCGAAACCCCCGCCAGCTTGGTTGCCGATCAGGGTTATTTCAAGGCGGTTTGGTATCGTCGCCGTGTGATCGCGCCTAGCCTGACTGATGGAGAGAAGCTGGTTTTGCACTTCGGTGCAGTCGACTGGCAGGCCAACGTCTATGTCAACGGCTCTCTTGTCGCTTCTCATGATGGCGGCTACACGCCCTTCAGCGTCGACATCACTGAGCACCTGAACAAGGGCAAATACCAGACCATTGTGGTGCAGGCACTCGATGACCCGCACGATATGGCCAAGCCTCGCGGTAAGCAAGATTGGCTGCCTCAAGCGCACTCGATCTGGTATCCGCGCACAACCGGCATCTGGCAGACTGTTTGGATGGAAGTGGTTCCGGCTACCTCCATCGTCTCTCTGCGCTGGAGTTCTGATGTGCCGACCTGGTCGCTTAGCCTGGCCGCCAAATTCGCCGGTGATACCGAGGGCATGCAGCTTAAGGTCGCCATTCGGCACCACGATAAGCTGATCGTCAACGATGCCTATGGTATTGTCGATGGGCAGATCGCTCGCCGCATCGACTTGCCTGATCCAGGCATCGAAGATGCTCGCGCTGCCTATCTCTGGAGTCCCGAGAATCCGCAGCTTTTTGCAGCTGAGTTGACCTTGGTCGATGGCAGTGGCAAAGTTGTTGATCGCGTCAGCAGCTACACTGCCATGCGCACTGTGGCGGTGGATGACCAGCGCTTCTTGCTCAACGGTCGGCCGTATAACCTGCGCCTGGTTCTCGATCAAGGCTACTGGGCTGAGAGCGGCATGACGGCAGTCAGTGACGAGGCTCTGCGCAAAGACGTAGAACTGGCCAAGGCGATGGGATTCAACGGTGTGCGCAAGCACCAGAAAATCGAAGACCCACGCTTTCTCTACTGGGCCGACCGCCTAGGCTTGATGGTTTGGGAAGAAATGCCCAGCCCTTATGCCTTCACTGCGAAAGCCACGCAGCGGCTTCTTTCCACTTGGACAGACGCTATCGAGCGTGACATTTCGCATCCGTGCATTGTCGCCTGGGTGCCGTACAACGAGTCTTGGGGCTTGCCTGACTTGTCCACTGTTGCCGCACAGCGCGACAGTCAGCGGGCGCTTTATTACTTGACCAAGAGTCTTGATCAGTCGCGGCCGGTGATTGGCAACGACGGTTGGGAAATGGTGGCTGGCGATATCCTCGCTGTTCACGATTACGACGGCGATGCCAATCGTTTGCGTGAGCGTTACAGAGGTGGTCTCGAGCCAGGCGCCCGCGCTGAGCTCTTCGCTAAGCAGCGCCCGGGTTACCGTGAACTGCTTCTCGATCACTATGACCACACTGGTCGGCCGATCATGCTCACCGAATTTGGTGGCATTTGCTACTCGCCCGACAAAGAGGCGTGGGGTTACAAGCGTGCTTCGACGGTCGAAGAGTTCTCGCGTCAGGTTGGTGATATTCTTTCTGCTGTGCGTGCGGTGCCTTGCTTTGCTGGGTTCTGCTACACGCAGTTGACTGACACCTATCAGGAGGCCAACGGTTTGCTTTACATGGACCGCACGCCCAAGTATGCCATCGAAGAAATCGCTCGACACATTCGTGGCTGATTGTGGTTGATTTAGGAAAGCAGCTGAGACAATTGCCCTTGCGGCAATTGATCTCAGCTGTCTTTTCTTTTTTTTTGCATTACTATATCAAGAAGTAGAAGTACGAAAGAGAAACGATAATGAAAAAGAGCATGGTGAGAGACTTTCAAGCACACTGGTTAGGTGCTCTTGGTCTCTCACCAGCCCGTGTATTGGGTTGCAAGTGGTCGGTAGTGTGTAAATCCGGGCGAAACAGGTTTAGGCACGGCTAGAGAGCACCAGCACGCAAAAGCAAGTGACGAACGGCTTGGTGATGTGCTTCCCAGGCGCGGTCACCGTATCCACCGGCAAAGCAGAGGGCAAGGGGAATGTGGCGATCGGCAAAGCAGTCAATCACCATACGGTCGCGCTCGTTCATCTGGGCCAGAGTCAAGCTGAAGCCGTCGCCCCGGTTTTGCAGGCCGTGTTCGTAGGCGTCAGCACCGTGAACGAAGATAACCAGGTCGGGTTGAAAGCTGGTCAAGGCCTGGTCAAGTGCTGCTTTCAGTTTGGTGTTGTAGAGCGGCCCTTCGTGCTTGCGGATAGCTACAGGCAAAGAGCATTTCTGCTTCTTCATCGGCCAGGCCTCGAGGGCAAAAAAATCGAGAGTGAAAACCTTAGGGTCATTCTCGAAAATCGTACTCACACCGTTGCCTTGGTGAAAGTCCAAATCAACCACCATGACCTTGTCTGCCACTTGTTCAGCGCGCAGATTATGAATGGTCATAGCGATGTCATTGATGACACAGTAGCCGTCTCCGCGGTCACGATGAGCATGGTGGTAGCCGGCGCCAAGATTGGCTGCCAGTCCGTTCGCCATTGCCATGCGTGCAGCTAAGAGAGTACCTCCCGATTTGAGTCGATATTCTCCCAGCAGTTTGCGCAGTAGTTTTGTGGTGTGGCCGTTTTTAGGGAGTATGGTTTTCAGTCCGAAAATTTCAGCCCAAGTAGCCGGCAGTTTGAGGCTGTCGAGGTAGGTTTCGTCGTGGCTGCGGCGCATTTGCTTGAAAGTGAGCATTTGCGGTTTGCGATACGCCAGCTCGCGGTTGGGCGAGAATTCTTTCGCAAGTTCGCTCAGTACACGGGCGCCTCGGTCTGGAGCAAACTGAACGTTTGAGCCGAGCACTGATAAGTCTGACTGGTATTGCGGGGCATAGACCAGGTGTTTTCTTGTTTTCATAGAATAACTCCCTACACGTATCGCAGATACGCGCGTTGGCAGCTCTCGAACAGGTTCGTGGTGACCGGCGAAAGCTGACTTAGTTAGTGGTTGATGTATTTAGAAGCTAAAGGCGAGAGATTTCTTGTATGAGGGAAAAGAGAAAGACTTCTGCAACCTAACCGGGAGAGCCCCATGTATGACAGTCTTTCTGGTTTTATTTGGCTAAGAATTAGCACCAAAAATCCACCATAGGGTGATCAACTATGGCGCAGCTAGTTCATGTTGAAAACTACTCGATTTGTATTGATTTAGATTCTATTGATTCAAGAAAGTTAGAGCAGCTTGGGCTAACAGCGCGGCACCTAGTGGCAAAGAGCTTTCATCGACATCGAAACGCGGGGTATGTAGCGAGCGTCTATCTCCGGCAATCTCGGCGCCAAGAACGATGAAGCAACTAGGCAATGCTTCACAGTAAAAGCTAAAGTCTTCAGCGCCCATTTGTTGACCTGGGTCGACAATCTGTTTAATTTCGGCAATTTGTTGGGCCGCTTCTCTCACCGTTTCTGTTAGGCCGGGATCGTTGGCTAGTGGTGGGTTTTCAGTAATATAGTCGAGAGTGAATGAGCCGCCCATGCTTTCAACAACGCTCAGTGCTCTAATTAGTTCGGCTTTGATTTGAGTTGAAATTTCAGGTTCGAAATAGCGCGCTGTACCAGTTAATTCTACTGTTTCAGCAATGATATTTGACTTGTAAGTGGTGCTGCGGATACCACCAAGAGTGAGTACACACGGGCTAAGGGCCGATTTGCGGCGAGATATTATTGTTTGGATTGTTTGCACCGCCTGTGATGCCAAGACCACAGCGTCGATGCCATTTTGTGGGAAGGCACCGTGGCAACCTTTGCCGGTGATAGTGATGTCAAATTTGTCGCAAGCAGCTAGAAAAGAACCGGCGCGCAGACCGATCGTTCCTACTGGTAGGTCGGGAAATACATGCAAGCCAATCACGCCAGCCAAGTCGTCAATTGCACCACCTTCAATCATCAGTGTAGCGCCACTTTTGCCATCGTCGTTGGTACTTTCTTCGGCCGGTTGGAAGATAAAGCGGACTGCGCCAGGCAGTTCACCAGCTTTGTGCATGTCTGCCAATATCATTGCTGCGCCAAGGGTGCAGGCTGTGTGAGCATCGTGCCCACAGGCATGCATAACCCCTTCAATGGTAGAGCAATAGGGTTGGCTGGTGTCTTCAGTGATGGGAAGAGCGTCCATGTCAGCTCGCAAACCAATCCGTTTGCCACTGCTGCCCAGTTTACCAAGATCGGCTACAACTCCTAGGCCGCCTGCTTTTATCTGTACTTCGTAGCCCAGTTTGCGCATGGTTTCGGCTACTAACTTAGCTGTTCCTGATTCGTGGAAGCTCAGTTCTGGATGACGATGGATGTGGTGTCGTAGAGAGCGAATTTTCTCTTCGTACTTTTGCGAAAGTTCTGACACTTTTGTGGTTGAAGTCATAGTCGTCATTTTTGGCTTTGTTTCGCTTTGGATAGCTTTGATTGCGGGAGCGATGATCATATCAGGCACTAGGATGGCTGTCTGATTTGATCAAAAAAAGCACGTGTTTAACTACGCCAATTAGTAGATATCGGCAAAAAAAGTCAAAGCTCCGAAATGCTTATGAGTGAATAAATACGAGGCTTTTTATGGAGTCAATGTAAATGCTAATTTGAGAAAGAATGGGTGAAGGAAAAGCCAATATTTCTTGATGAAATAGAGAGCTTTTCCTCCACCGAAGGCCGATTAGTGCTTGTCGTCGCTGTTGGGTTTGCTGTTTTTGTCGTTGTCACCAGGCTTGTTGTCGTCTTGGCGCGGCTTGTTCCTCTCGGCAATCCATTCGCGGTATTCCTTGACAAAGAAATAGCCGACGAACCAGACCACCAGGAAGATGACGATTTGGTTGCCCAAAAATTGTCCGATTGGCATCTTGTCGCGAAAGACGTCGAGGAAAAGACCAATGGGAAAGGCGAAGCACATCAAGTAGAAGGTACCGAGAAGGGCACCCATAGCGTTTTTGCCGAAGTTGTTCATGTTACTAGCCCCTTTTGTGGCTGTTTCAGAGATCTGCGAACTCTTCGTTTTCGCACTAGTGCTGCTTAGACCGGTCCCAAACACCCAGCGCCTTATTTGCTGAGGTTTTGTCTGAAACGGTTTGGTGGTTGGCAGTAGTTTGTCTTTAGAAGAGTTCTTAGAAGAAAGGAAAATAGAAGTTGTATATCAACAATATGGATATCTATTACTAAGAGCAAGAAAGGATGGGTTAGTTGTCAGTTAGATTGACTGTATAGAAATGGCGCAGTTGGCGCGAGGGTGTCAGAGGGGCGGTGCATAGCCGGGTAAAAGATCTGGCAAAGGCCCTGAGTTTCTCCTTTATCAAAAGGCCTAAGCACGCCACGGAAGTCAAGTGTAAAATTTTATCCAGCTGATAATTTTTTAGCGGTGGTGCCAAATTCGCTATCCTCACCAGTGGCGGTGCACTTCGGAGGCTAGTCGTTGCATGATTGGCACCGCCCTTGATATTAGCTATGGGGAACAAATGCCATCAGCTCTGGTGTCTATTTAAAGGTATATTGTGACGAAGCCCCTCTGATATGTTATTCTTCCCAAAGAGTATTTAGGGGCCTCGCTTAAGGGAGCAGCTTATGAAACGAATTCATTTTAATAGTATCGTCGCTGGTGCACTGTTGCCTTGCGTAATGGGCCTGACAACGATTTTGCCAGCTATTGGCCAAACATATAACGGTCAGACTCTGCAAGGTCGCGTCACCTATGTTCCAGTTGGCACCAATCTCGATGCCACTTTGACCAGTTCTATCGACAGTTCAGTGGCTAAGCCGGGCGACCTGTTTACAGCCAAGCTCTATTCACCACTTTACCTCGGCTCTGACCTTGTTTTACCGGGTAATACCACTCTTGAAGGACAACTCGTCTCTGCTGAGAAGAGCGGTCTTGGTGGTAAGAATGGCGCCATGAGTATGCGTTTGACCAGTGCAGTAACTCCAGATGGCATCCGCTATCCGTTGTCTGCCATGGTAACAACACAGCAGCCTAATGCCAAAATCGATCAAGACAAACAAGGCAATCTCAAAGGGCAATCCACTAAAAAGACAGTAGTTACCGGTGTTGCTAGAACGGCAGCCTGGACAGCTGGTGGAACTCTTCTTGGTATTTGCTTCGCTCCAATCGTTGCCGGTACTGTCGGCGCTGGAGCAATTGCTGGTGTCGCCACCGGTGGTGCTGTTGGTCTTGGTAGTAACCTCTGGAGAAAGGGCAAGGATGTCAAAATTCCTAGCAATACCAGAATTCAGTTTGCTTTAGATCAACCAATGTCGCTTTCCAGCAACGTTGCTGCTACTGGTTCTATGCACTAACACAAGTAAGTCAACTTTTGACCGTTCAGCTGTTCAGCTCGGCTTCCTCCTTATCGAGCATCAGCACTTTGAGACCGCCCCGAAAGGGGCGGTTGAACGGTTTTTGGGGCAAATTCTGTGCTGGCTCTGTGTCTAATAATGGTTTCGGGCGTATATACCCTGGGTACATACCATGAGGGAGATTCAAGTGAATCTCGGGTATCCCTGGGGTGAACGTCTTGCCTATTGATAGACAGGACCATAGCAAAGACAACGGTTTGCCACCCAATGGTGGTGTAAATTCTGATACCTCCAGCGGGGAGAAAACCCTCGCTGGCAAAGCTATAGGTACAGTTTGGGACTTCGTTGCTGGCAAGCCAGCTAGTCAAGAGGCGAAGACTGAAAGAGCCCATGAGGCAGACCAGTATGCGGAGATCGCTGCTGATACTTTTGCCGCCATTCCCAAGTTCAAGAGTACGGTTGGCGGTTTGGCCCGTGGTGTTTTGCTGGCAGATGTCAGTGGGACTAAGAGTGTTGGCGAATGGTCAGTAGATTTCGCTACCAACGTAGCTGAAGGCGCTTTGCTCAATAAGGCTGGCAAGCTTGCCCTCTCTGACGGAGCTCTGACTAAAGTTGTTGGTCAAAAGCTCGGCGCTGGCTTAACTTCTGAGCTAGCTATGTATGGCGTCTCTGGCGCTGCCTTTGGCGCCGTTAAGTCAGGGTTTAATATTGACGCAGCTCGCGATCAAAAAGGCAATTTCTCCAGCACCAAGTATTTTGAGAATCTGGCTGTCGGCACCAGCGTGGGCGGCTTAATTGGCATACCTGCCGGTGCTATCGGCTCGCGCTTTGGCAAAGTAGTTTCGTCTAAGTTAGGCACTAGTGCTGAGCCTACTCTACTTGCTCATACTCTTCGTCAGACTGTTACAGCAGGTTCTTCAGGTTTTGCTGGTGGTGCTGTCTTTGGCGGCGTTGATTCTATGCGCGAGGCCAAGTCTCTATCTGACGTCTTGGCTGGTACCTTGAAGGGTGGCGCCATTGGGTTTCTCACGGCTGGCGCAACTGGTGCTTTCGACCCACGCATTAAGACTTCATCGACTGTGAGTTTGAACAAGTCTTCGGCTGAACCGTTGGGTGAGCATTTGCCAAGTTCCAGTTCGGCTTTTAAACCAAATTTCAAAGCAGCCTCCAAACCAGAATCTTTGCTCGAGTCAGCGCCTGCTGGCCCTCGTTCTGCTGGTGAAAAAGCCGGTGAAAGATCTCAACGGGATCGCCACCTCGATAATGTCCACAGTGAGGGTGACGAGCAGCTTGGCGTTAAGCGCGACGTTACAAAAGAGCGCGAATTGGCCAGGATAGTTGAAGAGCCAGCCTTTACCTACGAATCGCTGGCTTATAAACCAAAAGAAGTTTTGATTCGTGATTTTGAATCTAGGCTCAAGCTCGTGGGTACCGAAGAGCGCACTATGCGGCGTGTGCCTGAAGATGCGCCGAAGACCCACGATGAGCTTATGAGTCGCGTTGAAACCATTAAAGCCGACAAAGGAAAATTTGATTTCTTCGAATTTTTCCACAAGATGACTGTACCAGAAGTGGTCAAGGTCAATGTCTACGAAGTTTCTGGATTACCTATGAAGATTGTCGTGCCCACTGAATATGCCAATCGCTTGGCTGAAGTGCGTGACCTCCGGCGAGTTATGGAACAACCGTCGCCTTATGATCAAATTTCTCTGGGCGATCGAATGGCTATTGCTTCCAAGCTCAACGCCGGTGACGCTAACGTTCTTGCCGCATATATGACTCCGGCTGAGATCACTAAGTCGGTGCCGGTGATTCAGGCGGGGCAAGCATTGATAAAGCACCCTCTAGCTAGTAGGGCCTTACCTGAAGACATGGTGCCAGTTTTGCAGTCGCTGCCTAATCCGAAACTGATCAAAGAAGTCGTCTTGCTTGATACTCCTGATTACTCCAATGATTACTTCAGCGCTAAATATGGGCAGGCCAATTTCAAAGCTGCCGCTGATGTCAGCCATGAAGGCGTTGTCACCCATTATCAGGGAAATCGGGGCAATAACTTACTTGAATATACCTATCATGAATGGGCTCACTTAACTAAGTGGGCCTCACCAGAGTTGAGCAAGATCTTTGATATGGCTACCGTTGTTGATAGGGTCAGCCCTAATATCAATTACAAGGCAACTCGTGCTGCTCGTGAGAGTAATCCCAGCCATCCTGATGTTGTTGAGAATACTATTTTTTACAGTCGTGAACACGCTTCGCGTACTGCTGATGAAAATTGGGCAGTTGCTAAAGGTGAACTCTTCATGAGCCCAGACCCTGACGGCTTGTGGGAGTTTGCGCAGAAAGCCCCGGTGCGTGCTCTGGCTTTAAGTACAGCGTTAGAAACTAGCTACATGCATCGAAAGAATGCGCCGCGAACAGAGCAAGATCTAGCGCTGTTCGAGCGCATTAAAGCAGTTGACCATATTTCGCGACCATTGGCTATTCAAGCCCTTAGTGGGCACTTGCAGAGTGGCTCTGTTGAGCAACGCTACTCTGCTGCTAAATTACTTGGTTTGTATGGTGATAGCACCGCTGCTGGTGCCTTGCGCAAGGCGGCGCAAAACCCCAAAAATGATGTTATGCCAAATTGGGAAAAATTTGATGGTCCAATTAACCCCCTCACTGAAAATCCTAAAGCCAAGCCTGATCAGCCCACAACTGTGGCATCGCTAGCTCTGGACGCTTTGGTAAAAGTCAGCGGTACAACGCCTACTGAGCGGGCTCAGTTTGCTCTAAAAGAAGCCCTGGCTAATCCGATTTTGCGTCCGCTGTTTGCAAAAGACTGGCGTCAGATTGATCCGAAGCATCCTGAATATGCTCAGTTTCTTGAATACTATGATAAGCCTAACTATCTCACTCACATGCAGAAGCTGATTGAGACTCGTTTGTCTCACAGTGGTGAAGGACGTAAGTTGGTCTTTGATGAAATTATGCGTTTGACTGATGGTGATAGCAGGGCAAAAACTGGCTATCTTTTGCGCAATTATCAACACGTACCTGGTTTGCGTATGGAGGTTCTCAATCGCTTTGATTTGATGCTGAGTAAGGGCAGCATGGCGGCGCTGGATCGTCAAAAGGCTCAGGACTTCTTCGCTAGTTTAGACAGAGCAATTATGCCGCCTTTGATTAAGGAGCAAGTTGATGTTGTCACTGCGCGAATGGAGACTGCCAAAAAAGTAGAAGCAGCTCTCAGCATTTTGCACCGCACTGGTCAAGATAAGGTGGAGAGCATGAGAGAGCTAGCAGATATTCGTGACATCAGGGCCATTAGACCGCTGCTAGAGCATGCGGTTAGTGGTCATGCAGAAAACCAAGTGGAGGCTCTCAGGGCGCTGCAGAAATTCTCCCCAGCTATCGTCAAGTTTTACGCCCAGACATTCAGGCGTGAAAATCTCAACAATCCAGTGCTTGCTAGGCGGCTTGATCAGCTGATTTCGAGCCATGCCTATGTCGCTCCTTCGTCAGGCCTGGCGGGGCTTAGCCAGAGCAAATGAGTTCCAAGCTTCGAGTAATTCTATCGCTTCTTGCCGCTCTGGTCGCATTGACTAGTAGCACTTGTGCAGCGCTAGCGCATACGGTAAGAGTGATGCCTGAATTAAAGGGAGTGGTGGAAAGCGAGAACAAGTCAGAAAATTTTGATGTGACTAAAGAAATGGCTGCTGCGCTAGAGAGCATCCAGAAAGCCAAAGCAGCCGGAGTTGGGGTAGGGGCTTACGAGGTTATATACGAGCAGGCGGAAGCTTCGATAAAAGCAGGAGAGCCGGTGGCGCAGACAAGAATGCTTTTAGATTCTATTTCTTTGGCTTTAGGCGGAGATACAAACTTTAGCAAGTTGATGAGTGAGCTGACTGGCAGAGACAGGATGCCTAGTTCGAGTGCTGACAGTCTAGGTATCGACAGCAAGGGTGATTGGGTTTGCGCTGGTGTAGATTTTGGCCCGTATATGCGTGATTTGCAGCGTCGTATCAAGCGAGTCTGGTACCCACCAAAATCTGATGTTGCTGCACAAGCTGCGATGACCTTCAAAATATTTGCGGACGGGCATGTTTCAAACCTCAAAATCACCAAGCACTCAGGTTCTACCGCTTTAGACTTGGCTTGCTTCTTAGCTGTGAAAAACGCTGCTCCCTTTCTCCCATTGCCCAAGCACTGTCATTCTTCAGTGAACATTCTGTTTGAATTCCGCTACAATGTTCTTAAGAATGGCAGCAGCACAGATAAGTAGATGCCTAGGCCGGATGGAACATCTGGAAGAGTTCGTCCATAGAGAATTTCAGACGCACTGGGCGGCCGTGTGGGCAGGTGTCGTTGCGTTCGGTCTTGAGCCAGTCGCTCAATAGCTTGAGTATGTCACGATGGCTTAGAGGCATGCCGTTTTTAATCGCGCTCTGACAAGCAATTGACTTGGTTGCTTCTAGTTCCATATTGGTGGCATCGACAGTGGCAAGGTCGTCAATTAGTTTTTGAATCACAGGCACATAGTTGACTCTGGCCAGCTCTAGGGGAAGCTCGCTAACAGAGGCATTGTCTTGTTCGAAGACAAAGGTAAAGCCCAGTTTTTCTAAAGCACTTTGTGAAAGACGCAGAGTTTCAAGTTGTTCAGGGCTTAACGAAAGTGGAGCAGAAACAATTAGCTTTTGTGAGTTTTCACTGATTCTGCCAGCTGTAGTCTGGCTAGCTAAGAGCCGCTCGTAGAGCGTGCGTTCGTGGGCGATGTGTTGCTCGATTATCTCAAGACCCTTAGAGGTTTCGACCATGATATAGGTATTGCGCAGGTAGCCAATTATGCGCCAATCGCTTGGTAGCTCAAATAACTCAGAACCAGAGCTGAAGCTTGAATCGGCGTTACTCTCATGCACAGAGTCGCTCAAGAAAATCTCGCCAGCCTCTGGCTTTGATGCCGGAGTGTAGTCGAATAATTCTTTTTCTATTTCTCTGTCTAGTTCTTGTTGTCTTTGAGCCGTGGAGGTCGGTGTGTAAGACTGTTGGTCTACATATGAGCCGTGGGAGCTAGATGACGTGGCTGCGTGTGACTGTTGACCTGTGCGTGTCTCAATAGACTCGTGGGCTTTGCTGCTGGCTGAGTAACTTGGAGGCACAGCGTGATCGGCGCTTGCCTGATAGCTAAGGTTGTCTCTAAAATTGATTTGCTCTACTTTTGCCGCTGGTTGCGCAATACGGGTGGCTTCTTGCGATCTTTGTTGTACAAATTCCGGCACAATATTTTGAGGCGAACGTGGCTCAGCAGCATAATTACCTGCAGAATTTTGATCTTCAGCAACCAGCCTGTCGTGTTCGGCTCTGGCTTGTTCAGCTCTGGCAATAGACTCTTCGCGCAAGGCGCGGCCAAGAGCTCTTTGGATGGTCAAGTAAATATCGTTGCCGTGAGTATATTTCAACTCTTTTTTGGTTGGGTGAATATTGACGTCGACTTGTCCAGGGTCAATCTCTAGTTGGACCACAGCCAGTGGGTAGCGGCCCCGTGGAATGAGATCACTGAAGGCATAGTCTAAGGCTTTGTATGTGAGAGGGCAGCGCACAGCCCGTCCGTTCACTATGGTGAGAATGCCCTTACGGTCGCCTCTGAAATGGGTTGGCTTGGCTATGTAGCCTTTGATGCGCACTGCTTTGCTGCCGACGGTAATTTCGTCGATTTCATAGCCGTGTGATACTTCTACTAAGCGCTCTTTGCCGGTGAAGAAGCCAGCTTCAACAATGGTGCGTGCTAGGTCACCGCTGCCCGATGTGCGCAAGGCGGTGCTGCCGTTATTGAGCAAGGTAAAGGCTACTTCAGGGTAACTAATGGCTAGGCTTTGGACAATTTCTTCGATGTTGCCAAATTCGGTAGTTGCCTTTTTCATAAACTTGAGGCGGGCAGGAGTGTTGTAGAACAACTCCTGAATTTCCATCACTGTGCCGGGTGCACAACCGACTTCCACTGCCTTTAGTTGGCCGTCGGCAGTTTCTACTCTGGTGCCTACTTCGGCTTGTTGGGTGCGGGTGTAGCAAGTGAATTTTGAAATCGAAGCAATTGATGGAATAGCCTCGCCGCGGAAGCCTAAAGTGTTTAGTGTCCAGAGGTCGTCAGCTGAGCGCAACTTAGAGGTAGCGTGGCGCTGGAAGGCCAAGACGGCGTCGTCTGGGTCCATACCGGAGCCGTTGTCGGCGATGCGAATATCGCGGCAATCTTGCGAGACCGAAATCTCAATTTCGCTGGCGCCAGCATCGAGTGAATTTTCAACCAGTTCTTTAACTACCGACGCTGGTCTTTCTACCACCTCTCCGGCGGCAATCTGACTGGCTATGTGGTCCGGCAATACAAGCACTTTTGGCATCAGAGCATCTTATCATCAGACCAGTCAAGAGTATGTTTATCAGGGTTGAGAGCTATATAATGTTGGTTCGCAACTGTGAATTGAGGGCATCTGTCAAGTGGTTGATGACAACGACTATGAACAAGCGCTGCAAGTCGATGTTTTGGCCTGTTCGCTGCAAATGGATAAGAGCGAGTCAGGCGACCTGCTTGAGTTTCTCGCAGCTAAACTATCCTCGGCTCTACCTGAAGAGACCGAAATAACCAGAGGCGGATGGTTCTTGTCAGCTAGCAAACCAGTCACTGAGTTAAGCATTAAGCTTGGCGATCAGGGTTTTCAGATTGTGCGCGAAAAGCGCGGAGCTATTACTGCCCGGCAAATGAAAATTGTCCGTGGCGTGGTTTTGAAGACCGAAGAAGTACCTGTAGATCAATGGGTGCAAAATTTAGCTTCGGCCCTGGCTAATTTAGCTGAGAAGAATAGTCGTACTAGAGCAGCACTGCAAAAGTTTGTTATTGGTTAGTTTGATTTAGTAGAAGTCAGTTCCATAGATAGGTCATCAATTGCCATTCTGGGATATTTTCAAAGAAAAAGATGACGATCGCGTTAAGCGTTTGCATCAAGAAGCCAGTGTGGCTGCCCTTGAGCGCGGAGAGATTACGCCAGCCGCCCGGCACCGCATTGAGCAGCAAGTCAATTCTCCTCATAAGTTTTTCTCAAGTACATTTAGTGCTAAAGAATATTTACTGGCTCGCGAAGCTGGCTACGAGCCAATTAGCCAAGTGATGGGCAGCTCCTTTATGCGAGTGGGCTGGAATAGCTACAACAATGCTTACGGCTTTGGTTGGCCTAGCACCGGTGAATTGACAAGCTTGTCAAATGCTCATAGAAAGGCTCGGGAGCTAGCTATCAGTCGCATGCGGCAAGAGGCAGAACTGCTTGGTGCCCATGGCATAATCGGCGTGCATATTAAAGTAAAAGATTTTACTTGGAGTTCTAACGTTACCGAATTTACTACAGTTGGCACAGCTATTCGCATTCCAGGTAATGAAGCCCTGAAGCAGAGCAAGCATATTCCTTTCACTAGTACTTTGAGTGGCCAAGAATTTTGGCAGTTATATGAGTCTGGTTATTGGCCCACTGGTGTAGTTATGGGCAATTGTACTTACTACGTGCAGGCTGATTGGCAAACGCGATCAGCGACAAATAGCTTTTGGGGAAGCGCACCAAATCAAGAGTTGATGCAATTCAGCCAGGGCTTTAGTACTGCCCGTGAGCTTGCCGTCTCACGTTTAACCAGTGAGATTGCCCTTATGGCAGCAGATGGCGGCGTTGATATGGACGTCACTTATAGCATTCAGCCTATACATGTAGAGCGCAATCGCATTAGCTATATGGACATGTTATTTAATTTTTTGGCTATGGGAACCGCTGTTACCAGCCGCCCTGATGGTAAAGCTCGCATCGATCACAAGCCAATGATGGTGATTGATTTGGGCCGAAACAACAACAGTTTGCGCAATTTAGAGTTTGATGATCCACTCGAAGATATAGGCCAAAGCAACTATGCCGCCGATGAAGATGATGAGCTTGAATAATTGGAAACCCAGATTTTTTGAATCAATGCTACTAAGGAGTAAGTGATGCCGGACCCTAATAATCCTCAACATAATCCGGCCCAGGGCCATGACGACCTCCCTGCCCATGCCCATGAGCGCTTAGCGCAAATGCGCGGCAAAGATGGTAAGCGAGCATTATTCACTTCAGATCTTTCAGTCAATGAATTTCTCTTAGTTAAAGAAGCTGGTTTTGAGCCCGTCGGTATGGTGGTTGGCTCGTCTATCTATCACATTGGTTTTCAACAAGCGCGTTGGACCAAGAACGAAGAAATGCAAGTCTTAACCCAGGCTATGTATCACGCCCGTGAATTAGCCATGACCCGCATGGAAGAAGAAGCTGATGAACTAGGTGCTGACGGTGTCGTCGCTGTACGGTTGAAAGTAAAACACTTAGGTTGGGGTGAAAGCTTAGCTGAATTTGTGGCGATTGGAACAGCTGTGGTAGCCAATGATCGGTCAATTAACTGGCGCGCTGCCAATAACATGCCGTTCACCAGTGACCTTTCTGGTCAAGATTTCTGGACTCTGCTTAAAGCCGGATATCGCCCAGTAGGAATGGTTATGGGTAATTGCGTTTATCACGTTGCTCACCAGACTTTTGGCCAATTTTTCAAGACGGTTGGCCAAAATATTGAAATGGTTAACTTCACTCAAGCTCTCTATGATGCTCGCGAACTGGCTATGGAACGCATGCAGAACGAAGGCGTTAACTTAAAAGCAGACGGTATTGTCGGTGTGGATATTCACGAAGGCAGCTATGCTTGGAGTGACCACATTATTGAGTTCTTCTCAGTGGGTACTGCCATTATTGCTATGCGCGCCGATCACCACATTCCCGCACCACAGTTGGTGCTATCGGTTAACGATTAGGCAGAGCTTTCTATCCGCCTGTCTGGGCAATGGTTTTAGCAATTCACTATGTAGGTGATTGACTTGCCGTTTTGGGATATTTTTAAAGAGAACGACGATGATCGCGTTAGCCGCGAACATCGAGAAGCTACTGTGGCGGCTCTTGAAGCTGGCGATATACCACCTTATGCTAGGCATAGACTAGAGCAGCAAGCAGCTTCTGGTTCGAGCTTTTTCTCTAGTACCTTGAGTGCAAAAGAATACTTGCTAGCGCGAGAAGGTGGCTATCAGCCTGTTTCTCAGGTTATGGGTAGCTCTTTCATGCGGGTTGCTTGGAATCCAGTGCAAGATGGTTATGTTGGCGATTTAGTTTATACCGGTGAGCTGTTGTCACTGACAAATGCTCATAAACAGGCACGGGAACTTGCTATTGTGCGCATGCAGAAAGAGGCTGCTGTGCTGGGGGCGGATGGCATAATTGGTGTACATATTAAACGCAGCGATTTTAGCTGGGCGCAAAATATTACTGAGTTTACGGCGGTGGGCACAGCTATTCGTATTCCAGGAAATGCCAATGCTGTTGGCGGAAAACATGGCCAGCTGCCGTTTACCAGTTCGCTTAGTGGTCAGGAATTCTGGCAATTATACGAATCAGGCTATTGGCCCGCTGGTTTGGTGATGGGCAATAGTAGCTATTACGTGCGCGGCGATTGGCGCACTAACAATACTCTTGATATGTTTGGTGGCATTGCCAATCAAGAACTTGAGCAATTTAGCAATGCATTTAGTCATACGCGCGAACTGGCTGTCAGCCGCTTAACTGACGAGATCAAAAGACTTGGCGCTGAAGGTGCCGTCGACATGGATATTAGTCACAATATTAGCCCGTATGAGCTTGAGCGCAACCAGCAAAAGAGTCTTGATATTGTCATCAATTTCTTTCTCATGGGAACGGCTGTTTTACTTCGCCCGGATGGTAAATCAAGAGAGATGGCAAAGACCAGAATGGTGCTTGATTTAGCTCAATCGGGTTTGAGTAATGTTGAATTTGATGAGCCTCTAGATGAGCTAGTTGCTGACTGACTGTCTTGTTCCGTTGATTACTCGTCTGACGGCAGCGTAATTTTACGTATCACAAGACTTTCACTGCAGAACCATCATATTGCAGCAAGAAGTCGTTACGGAGAAATTGCCTATGGACACCAAACAGGAATTTGCGAAGCTGGAAACCATGACTGACACGTATTGCGAGCAGTCTTTGACTGAAGCACGTGATGACGCTAGGGCACTTTTGGCGTCCGAATTCGCTGGACGCACTGATGATGATCTAAGAAATCTCAAGACTTTTGGTGATCAAAAACGCGAGGCTGAAAGCTCCAAACGTGAACCAGTGTCATTAATGGGCGTAGATCTAATGCCAGATTTAAAAACTCCCGCACTATCGTTTATTGAAGCTGACAACAAAATATATGGCACCACAATCAGAAAAGGCGAGTGCGAGTTATATATCAGAAATATCGAGCAGAAGAAATAGGCAGGCAGATTTTAGCCAAGAGACCATCGTAGATTTATCTGGATGGTCTTTTGCCTTTGTAGAATTGCATAGGTATCGACAACCCCTGGTAAACAAGGGGTGCTAGCCGAGCTAACCGCACTTGGCGAAGCTGATAGCGATTTCACTGCCTCGAGTACCAGTGAATGGTCAAGGCTATTGGCCTCTCTTGCCTTGCGCGCGTTGAACTTGGGGGGCAAACTTTGCTAAGTAAGATAATCCTCCTGTTTTTCTTACATATCTTCTTCTTCAAAAAATCTTCAATCGAAATCTAAATTCACCGCTGGTCTATTTATAGCCGTCAATAGCCTTTGTCTTTCGCTCAAGCCATCTTTTGTCGCGTTTTGCGGCTTGCTTGGGGTTTTTCACAAAGCTTTGGTAGGTGTAGTAACAAAACAAGAAAGTGTCGAAATGGACTCTGGCAAACACAAGCGCTCGCGCAAGCGCAAATCGCAATCAAATTCCGTTGCTAACAACGGTCTCAGTTCTAATCAGTTTGGGCGCAGAATTGCCAGACAGCATAAGCTTGTCGCACGCACTCTCGGCCGTACTCCTCCTGGTGTTGCTTTCATGGGTTCTGCCCGCACGAGGCCAGGAAACCCTTACTACGACGTCAATATCGAAGCAGCAAAGGCCGTCGCCGCCCTTGGTTTTCCTATCTATCATGGTGGTGGACCGGGTCAGATGGAAGCTTCTGCCATCGGTGCAGCTCAAGGCGGAGCCAAGTCTATCGCTCTGTGTCTGCGTCTAGCCCGCAAAGAGCAGGTATTTGGACCATACGACCAAGCAGTTTGGTTCGATGATTTCTCACCTCGGGTTGATACACTGCGTCGCTTTGCCTCGGTGTCGATGGTGTTCTTTCCTGGTGGCATTGGCACTATGCACGAAGCCATGTCAATGATCGATAACATCATGCAGAAGAAGTCGCCTGTTAGGCCCATTATTTTCTTTGAGCCGGTTCCCGACAAGCCTTATTGGCAGGGTCTCTTTGACTGGCTCAACAATGTGGTGATGGCCGCTGGTTTGCTCAAAGCTGAAGACATTCCCTTTGTGCACATTGTCCGCAATGTCGATGAGCTAGTGGCAGTGATCAAGGCTCAGTCGTGAGGTTCTAGCAATTTGGACAGTAGACTAGTTCTAACTGTTAGGGCAATTTGTTGATTCCTCGTTGAAATTTCATGAAAGGAGGTCAGGCCCTGGGTCTGATCTCCTTTTCTTTGCTCTTAAGTTGTAGTCAAAAATTTTCCTCGGTGATACTGCTTGATGTAGTATTACCCGGGTTTCCAAGGAGCCTTGGGCTATTCCGCTGCCGCGCTCCCATTGATTATTGCTAGCGGTTTCTCAGTAGGCTTTCTTACAGGCTATAATCAGCGACTTAGACTTTTCCGGTGTCCAGTAAATAGCGTCTTCAAACATCACAGACACAGAGGGGGTCAGAAAAAGCAATGCGCGTAGTGAGAGCACCGAGAGCAGCAATAGCCGATAGGTCAGCTGATCATCGGCTTCGCGGCGCACATGGCGCGGCTCTGGTTGAAGGTGTAGTTAGTTTGGTCATGATTACTATTGGCACAGTGGCAGCTGTCACATTGTTGGTCAATGCTGGTATGTCTACTTACTACAAAGAAAAAATCGGATTTATCGCCAATCAGTGTGCCACCTATGCCGCTAGTCTCAGCCCCGGTGACGACCCTGAAGGTAAGACTAGTTTGCTGGCAAAAAAGCTTGTCGCCGCCATGGGCATGCCCAGCAATGCCGTGACCATTAAGGTTGCCGAGATGCCCATTGAAGATAGAGTGGGCTTGAAAGTAACTTTGACTGTAGGCGGGTTGGGCATGTTTGGTTCTGGTGACATCATGCCCAAAGTACTGTCGATGCAAGATTCAGCAGTGGCCTTGCGCAATGGCTCACCATCGGGGTATTTGTGGATGAACAATAATCCGAAATTTTCAGGTTATTTGATACCAGTGGTTAAAGTGCCACCAGCTGGTCCCAATTCTTTGGGGATGCCGCTTTATATTCCTTAGAGTAATATTTTCTAGATTAGCTGTCTTTGTCGTAGAGACCACTGCCGAGTGAATCATTGTGATCTTTTGGCAGTGTGCGCCAGCTGCCTGTGATTACACCGGTGGCACTGGCATCAATTGTGCCGGCTTGCTCCATCTGATCCATTTTTTGTAGCAGTGAGGCGTAATTGCGTGTCAGTTGCACCGTAGTTGGATGCCTGTCGCCAAGCCCCTGATCGCAGATTTTCATTCCTGCTAAGTATGCCCCTTTAGCTAACTGATATTTTTTCTGGGCGTAATAAATACTAGCGAGGTTCTGCCAACCGCAGGCTACGTCAGGGTGGGTGGGTCCGAAGTTATCGGCAATTACTTCAATAAAGCGACGAGCATAGTCTTCGCATTCTTGGAATTTTCTCTGGAAGTAGCAGATCTTTCCCAGATTGCTGAGAGCTTGAGCCAACAATACTTTGTTTGGATCGGCCGCTTTTTCTTTGAGCTTGAGAGCACGCAAATAATATTGTTCAGCTAGGCCAAAGTTGCGGGTGCGGCTGCAAATTCCAGCAATTTCATCGATGCATTCAATAACGCGATCTGGATGCGATACTTCTGCTTTTTGTAGCAGTGCCAGCCAGATTTCTAGGGCATTGTCAGTTTTGTTGGTGAGCAAATATTGTTTTGCTTTGCGCACCTGGGTATCCCATTCTTCTTCGTGGGCGGCTTCTTCGCTTGTTTCTTCATCTTCGGCTGCTGAGTCAGCTTCCTCATCTTCATCACCAGGTTTGTACCACTGCAGTTCTTTGAGGGCTTGGGTGACGTCAATGTCAGCTCTTTCTGCGTAGTCGAAAGCAATGTTGGCGTGTTCTTGGCTGAGTTTTTTGTCGTGTACCAGTTTGCGGCAGCGTTCAGCTCGCTCTAGAGTCTTGCCGTCGAGTGTGCCGGCGATTAAGAGCATTTGTGTCAGCACAGTAGAGTTGTGTTTGGCGATTTCGTAGGCGTCTTGTACCTGCGAGTCATTGATGCTGCCGAGGTTTTTGAGAAAATCATAGAGTGAAACATGCTCGGCTTTTTCTGCCGGAGTTTCTTCTCTTGCTTCTTCGGCTTCGGTTAGTAGCGTCTCAAGCGCTTGCTCGACACTGACGCCGTCTTTGACTGATTGAATGACAGAGCGGGCGTCTGTTATGGTGATTTCTTGATCAGCCATCATGGTTTGCACCAAGAGAGCGGCTTGTAATAGTTTTCTGGTGACAAGCTTTTCTTGCATCAAAACTTGTCCGACAGGTTCTTTGTTAATCAGACCAAGTTCGAGGGCGCTGACTAGGTCAGACTGGGAAATCACGCCGCAGAAGAGTAGTAGTTCGCCAATGCGCGGGCAATGGCGGTTCGGTAAATCATAAAAGCCTTTTTCTTTCAGTGGCACTTCCACTGAAACTTGTCTCTGTCTAGCTTCTTTTAGGGCTTCAACGGCTTGTGGTTTGCTTAATTTGCCATCGCGGATGAGGATTTGAGCGTTCAGGGCACCAGTGAGAAGACCTTCTGTGACTGCTCCGCTGAAAACCAGCAAGCGGCCAAAAGGTAGCCCGGATGTGCGGTTCTTTTCTAGGGCTTGCTGCAATTGGTCTCTAGAAACATAGCCAGCTTCGATTAATAGTTCGCCTAGGGGGGTTGTATCTTTAGTTGATTCAGGGTCCCAGCCTAGCTTGAAGAGAGCTTCGTCAACGGTGACTTGCTCTTTCTTGACGAGGTCCATGGCCTGTTTCGCTAGTTTAATATCGACTAGGTTTTGCTTAAGCAAGCTCTGGCAGCGCAAGGTGCCTTGCAGCACTTCTTCAGTCAGCAGGCTAGAGAGAACAAATACGCGACCAAGGGGCAAACTAGTTTCTTGGGCAATTGATATGGCCTGTCCTAGATCCTTGTTGTCTAGCAAACCTAACTGAAGAACCAGATTACCTAGCTGATTCTTGTCCGTGACCTCGATCATGCGGTTTTCTCCCATCGTCTCTCATTTCGATGTACCCAGTAAAAGTCGCGCTAAAAGCCGTTATTGCAAACCTTGCGTTTGAGTTTAATGATGTACTAGCGCTAGCTGAGCTACTTCTTAAACTGCTAAACAGGCTCTTAATTAGATTAAGTAGTCAAGACAAGCTTTGAGAACATAGGTAGCTCTTAGTATGGTGTTTTTGTATTCCCATTTCCACACACTTAGAGTAAAACTTTCTCTCCAAAATCTCCCGCACTATCTCCGTATCGAACTTGAGCTTCATCGGCTTTCTATCGATCACGGCTGTGCCATAACCACTCGCCCACAATGGCCGACTCTAGTTGGCTTTAAAGGCGTTCCTCGGGTAAACGGCTCTGCTTTATACCCACCACCATCAACCAAAATCGAACTAGGACATCTCTATGTCAAACAACCGCAAATTCGCCATCGTCATCCTCGTTGTCTGGGTGGCAATCCTCATTGCTCTGCCCGCCTGGGCCATGAGCGATACCTTCTCCACTTTCTATCAGGAAGGTCTGAGCAAGGGCTTGGCCGGCTATCAGTCGGTCTTCTACGCTCTCAAGCTCTCTGGTGCCGCTGCTGGCTGGATCAAAGTTCCTCTGATCCTCGGCAACTTGCCGGTGGCGCTGTTGTTCAAGTATCTCTGGAAGCGCCCCGCAGCCTAAACCGCTGAAGCGCTATCTGGTCTTTTCTCGTAGCCAAATTCTCTTGCAGTAACTGTTTGTTAGAAGACATAACTTATGAAAAACCACATAGCCAATGTGCTCGATCTCGAGCTCAGCTGTTATCCAGGAGGAGTTTTCCCTTCGGATGAGCGGCAGGAGATTATCGAAATCGGCCTTACCACCGTTGACCTCGCTCGGATGAAAATCCTCAAGGTCAGGAGCATCCCCATCATTCCAACCATGTCTAGCATTAGCCCGTTTTGCACCGAGTTGACCGGCTGGACAGAAGAAGCGCTGAAGCGCCAGGGTTGTGAATTCACAGAAGCCGTGCGCCGCCTCACTGAAAAGTATGGCAGTCGCAATCGCTTGCTGGTGTCTGATTCGGCTGGAGATCGCAAAGCCCTCGATTGGCAATGCTCGCTCTTCGGCTTAGCTTCGCCGTTTGGTGAAGATGAGCTCAATGTCTCTGTGCTTTATTCTATGTTCACTGGCGATTTTCGCAATGTGAAACTGGAAGAAAAGCTCAATCGCCTTGGTCTCGCTTTCGAAGGTGTGCCGCACCGTGCCGACGTTGACTCGCATAACATTGCTAGGCTCATGATTGAGCTGAGCACTGCTAAGCTGCGTCGCTAGAAGCACTGAATAGTGCTGCCTCAATAAAGATGCCTACATAGGGCTATATGCCGCATCAATCTGTTAGAAATAAGTGCTGGCCGGCAAGGGATGATAACAGCTGAGGCTGTATCTTCCCTTGCCGGTGGGGCCTTGGTTTTCGTTGGTTGTTTCTTTGTTTTAGTTCGGTTTTTATGGGCGATTTTTTTCACTCCGCCTCTATTCATGTATATAGTATAGATATCCGTGTTTTGCCTGGATTTCATTGCCCCTGGAGCACTTCCGTGGTTTCAAAGATGGCAATTTAGCGAGGCAATTGTTGTAAAGCTTAGTGT
>JBAYTY010000036.1:0-77409 GCA_041675385.1 Candidatus Obscuribacterales bacterium | reverse complement strand
TGCCGGTTGAACCAGTGGAGCCTGTGGTGGAGCCAGTTGATCCAGTAGTGGTGCCGGTTGAACCAGTGGAGCCTGTGGTGGAGCCAGTTGATCCAGTAGTGGTGCCAGTTGACCCAGTGGAGCCTGTGGTGGAGCCAGTTGATCCAGTAGTGGTGCCGGTTGAACCAGTGGAGCCAGTGGTGGAGCCAGTTGATCCAGTAGTGGTGCCGGTTGACCCCGTGGAGCCAGTTGAGCCAGTAGTTCCGCCAGTGGAGCCACTACTAGTGGTGCCGCCACCTGTATTGGCTGGCGGATTCGGTGCTACTGGTGCGCCCATATTGGCTAGGAAGGTCTGCATCTGTGGAGTATCAACACCATTTTGTGGAGCAATCAAGAAGATGTAGTTTGATGGATACCAGGCGCCTGCTGTCCAGTAAGTGAAGCCACTCCAAACATCTTTATTGGCTTGCATGTATTGCATCATTGCACTTAAATCCGCTAGCGCTCCTGGTGCTGATGTCACGCCCATTTCACCAAGAAAGGCTGTGCGATGATTGGCGCGACACCAGTTTGTGAATCCGCTTAAAGTGGCCACTGCATCACTGACGCTAAGAAAGTCTGTATGAGTGCCAGAGCCGTCATAGTCTAAATATTGGTGTACCTCATAGGCGTAATTGTTGGCGGGGTCGGTGATCTTAACCATCTCTGCAGCATTGAGTTGTACAAATTCTTTGGGGTGATCCCAATATGTGGATGGCACGAGAATTAGGTTCTTACTACCTGTGGTTCTGATGCCGTCAATGGCTGCTTGAGCAGATGCGCGCCATGTGGCCGCGGTCATCGATGAGCCCACGGGCTCGTTCATCAGACCGAAAATAACACGAGGATAGTTTATGTAATGTGCCGCAATTTTTTTCCAAAAGTCTGCAAACATACTGTTCGGATGTCCACCAGGAACGCCAATCGTGATATTGCGATAGGCACCATAATTGTGTGGGTCCAAGACTATCGACATGCCTTTGGCGTTGATGGCCATTACTACTGCATCCAAGCGAGCCAACTCTGCTGCATCAAGATTGCCATTGGCTGTTGGTTGTACCCTCTCCCATGAGAATGGTACGCGAATGCAAGTCATACCTTTTGAGGCGTAGTAGTTAATTTCAGCCTGCGAAGGAAAAACGTAATTGGTGTTGTAGATGCCTGGTACAAATAGTGGATTGAATTCTCCGCCGGAGATATTCACACCCATTAGGTTCATGCCTGAATTGTCGGCTTGAGCGGCACCACTGTTTGGCACTAACGTAATATAAATTGCTAATATTGATAGGAAAATGGAGCGATAAAGGCGCACGAAAGAGTGGCGTCGCTTTGAGCGACACGCTGTGTTATTTGACATGAAATTTTCCTCGCCACTAAGTTGCATATTTCAGGTCATGGTCGGTTACATCGAGTGAACCGGCATACCTGTTATGTCACCATTCAAAGTCTTGGTCGATCTTGACTTGTGGCAAGCTGCTAGTTGAACCGTCGCAAAGATTCACTAAAAACAGAGTCAGGATGGTCTCGAATGGGGTTATACGAATTAGGCCCAAGTGTTACAAGGCGGTAACGGTTTGAGCCAAAAAAGATTTCTGAAATGCTTTAATTGGGCGCCAGTGGCACCTTTTATTGAAACATGTCATCGGTGAGAGCATCAAAAGGATCAGCTTTGTCGAAGCCATATTTCTTTCTTAGAGCTTTGAACCGTGGGAATATTTCGTCGCTGTCGGTCAGCCAGACGTTAGAAAGGGTGCAACGGAAACGATCGTTGGCCTTAGATTCGCTTTCAACCTTATCTATAAGGTCACTACCGTGGTTTTTGAGCAAATCTTCTAAGGTTGCTTCAGCCACATAGGCCAAGGCGTCTTTAGATGGAGCACTCTTCACTAGCTGCAAAACCATAATCCAGCCATCTTGAGGTTCATCGCTGACAAGTTCTTGAACATACTCGGCGGCCCAAGAATCTTCCTTACTGCCTGTCTCAAAGTTGCGAAAATAGGCTACTGCGACTTCTTTGGGGTCTCTGGTTTTTTGTTCAGTCATGTCTTTACTGCTAACTGTAGGGGCACAATTTAATACTTGCGGTCAATTGAAGGGTTGAGTATAGCGGAATCAAGAGATAGCGCTAGCAGTCAATGGTTAAGGTCTTTACAATCTTTCGTGAATTTTATCATGAAAGTTTGTGAGAACTAGTGCCTGTGGCCGTCTTGGCTTTGGTCGGCAGGGGCATTCCTTGACAGCTCTTGAGCAAACTAGTAAAACCGACTAGTAAAACTGAAGGTTTGAAGTGGTTGCCCTTTGCAATGGTGGGTCATGAGTAGTGCAACTTTAATTAATCAGGCACCTTGGCGAGATACTGCCAGCGAAAATGTTTTAAGCCATTTGCAGCTGCCGTCGATAGAAGGGATGCCCAGCAATTTAGTTTATGACGTTGCCATTATCGGTGGTGGCATGGCGGGCCTGAGTGCAGCTCAGTCATTTGCTCAGTTAGGAGCTAGTACTGTCGTACTTGAAGCACAGCCGGCTCTTGCACTAGGCGCCTCTGGGCAGAATGCTGGAATACTTTGTGCCGGCATCAATATGCCTATTACCTACACTCCTAAAGGTAGCAGTGCTGCTGACTTGTGGTCGGCTACTCAGAAGAAACTTTTTCAAGTCTTGGAAGAAGCTAGAGAACAGTCGTCTTTCATTGATGTTAAACGTGTTGGTGCTATGTGCCTTGCCACTACTAAGACAGCTGCGGCCCGTCTCAAGCGCGAAACCAAAGCACGGCTTGCCGCCGGCATGACCGCTGAGCTGATTGCGCCCGGTGACGTGTCTAGGCTGGCTGGTGGTTTTATTGACGTGAGCAATGTCCTAGTAGCCATGTTTCTACCTGACGAAGGTGCCATTCATCCTTTTACTTTGCTTGCTACCATGGCCAATCGCGCTCGCCGGCATGGCTGCCAGATCTATGGTGGGGCGCGTGTAGCAAAGATTGAAAGGACAGCGGGAGGCTACAGTGTAAAAACCGCCAACGGCAAGACCATTGACTGCCGTGCTGTTGTGTCAGCAGTTGGGCCGCTGGAAGCGCCAACTGGACGCATTTTCGCCCTGTCATTTAAAGTTGAGATTCCTGAGACTTGTCCGGTCTGGTGGGATGCAAATCCTTATATCTATTATGATTATCGCCCGGGTAATGGCTGCTTAACCGTTAGCGGCGGGCGATATGGCTTACCAGGCACTGCTAAGAGCGATCAGCAATATCATTCTAAAATGGCTGCAGCTACAAGGCTGTGGGTTCCATCTTTGAAGAACGCTGAGCCCGATTACGGCTGGGGAGTAGACCTTCACGTGGCACCAGATTTATTGCCAGAGCTTGCCTTTTGTGGAGAAAACTGGCTTTCGATACAGGGCCTCGGTGCTCTTGGTGTATTGCCCGGCTTGGTTCTTGGTGAGCGGGCGGCGCAACAAATAACCAGCAGCCTCTCTGTCTGCAAGACATAAACGACGTCTAGGGCTTGTTTGGATTCGCCTCAGTTTCTTTCATTGGAACATTCAGCAATAGTGGCTCTACTTCGGCAATTAAGAGCTCAGCATCAAATTCTTGCATATAGATATACTTGTCAGCTCCCAATAGCTTTCCGGCCAGCTCAGTCGACTTGTTGATGGCTGGTGCTAGAGTGTTTGGTTCCATGCAGAGCATGACGAAAGCTACATCTTTATGCATCGAGTCAGGTGCTTTGATGCGTTGGAGAAATTCAAATACTGATTCTTCTTCTAAGTGTACGGCTGAAATAATCAGATCTACATGATCTCGGCTATCTAAAAAAGCCATTGCTTGTGAAATAGTCAAGACAGGCACAACTTGATGACCTGCACTCTTCCAAGCTTCTTTTAGCTTGTCAATATTTTCGGGGTTCTCCAATGCCAAAATTCTGTATGTATCTTCGGCATCAAGCTTAAGAGAAGGTTGCTCAATTTTTGTCATTGGCCAGTGCACCGGTGGCTGAGTCTGTGTATGCGGCTCGTGATATTTTAGCTGAGTTTTGGCATTGGCTTTGAAATGTTAAGCGACCACCTGTTAAGTCACTACCTAGATTCGCCAGTGCTAAAGTAATGCTGGCGGAATAATTGCCAGCAGTATTAGTGCCGGTACAATCAAGGGGCCTCTTTCGATGTACGATGAAAAGACAATTCAGCTTGACCAATTCATGAAAGTAGCAGGATTGGTGCAGTCTGGCGGACATGCCAAGCAAGTTATTCAGTCTGGTGTGGTTGTTGTAAACGGCGAGGTCGAAGTTCGTCGCGGGCGTAAACTTCAGGCCAACGATGTTGTTGTATTTGAAGGGCAGTCATATGTTGTGCCTGAGATCGAAGATTGAGTTTTCGATCCGGAGTTCAGCTTTTCAAAGTCCCCCGCCAAGCCCGCCCATGTTATTGATCATGTATGTACCGGTAAAGTGAACCAGTATTGGAATTAGGGCTAGGGCTAAAAGTTCTTTAGCCAAGCGGTCTCTCTTAACCCTGTTGCGGCGCAGCCAGCCGCACAAACAAGCTAAGACAAATGAAAGGGCGGTAGCTATGCGTGAGATGTCTCTGACGCAGTCGTATCCTAGGTCAGCCAGGTGTCCGACTTCGTTAGACTGACCATAACGGGGATCGACTGGCGCACCTACAAGACCTTGGGCATTGGCACTGTTTGCTAGAATCCAACATAGTGCCACCAGTATTGATGCGGCATAGGCCTGCAGGCGATTGCGCACTTGCTTCAGTTGCTTGGGGCAATTGTCGGTTACTAGTGTGCCGTCATCTTTGCGGTAGAAGTAAGTGCAAACGCGCTCTCCTGAAGCTTTTTTGTTGAGTAGAACCACGACTTCTTCATCGCTTAGGCTACTTAAATTGTGGACGTTCAGTTTGCAATCGCCACAAAAACGCACGCAAGAATTGCTTTGCTCTGCCTGCATATCATCCTAATTGACGCTGCAGGGCGACGCAATAAAATAGCTTTGAATTTGATTCTTGATGTCACGCTTGCGCCTGAACGAAAGAAAAGGTAATGAAAATATTGGAAAAGAAAGCATAGAGGCTCACCTCTGGTGGCAGGAAAAGAAAACAGTGTGGATAGCCAACTTTAAGCGGCGTTAATCTGCCGGTAAAGTGGAGAATCCACACTGAAGTCGAATTTTTCTATGCCTGGGGCAGTATTGCTGGAAATTTCCTAATAGCTATTCGCCAGCGTTAAAGCTATTGACGTTAGCTTTGATTCTATCTTTGAATTCAGTTGATGTATCAACTGGGCAAACCATTTTGACGTACATATGAGTCTTCAATTCTTTTGAGTACGGTGCCAGTAATATAGTGGTGCGCGCGCCCTGGAATTGTTCGGAAGGTATTCTGTCTTTGTCAAAACCATTGTATTCGCCTGGTCTTAGCTCAACATCACCAAGAACACCGCCGGCATCAGGGGCTAGTTCAAGCTTTCTTGAGTAATGCTCGTAGATCTTGCGAGTTTTGCGTTCAAAGTGGAGCGAGTTGCCTTTTAAGGTTACTGTAGCTTGTGGGTAGAATTGTTTGACAATAGCCATAATATTTTTGTAGATCACATCTGGCGGCTGCTTTTTCAGCACCACTTTAGGCGGTGGAATGCGCTTGTCTGGATCTATGACTAGAGCCGGCTCATTGGCATTGAATGATCGCACTATAAATTTGAATCTGTCTTTGAAGTCAGTTAGTACATCGGGCGGATAGACCAGTTTAGCCAACAAGTGGCTGTTTCTTTGTCTAGAGAACTCGGCCATTGAGAGAACCGTTTGTGAGCCATCAACTACATCTGATGGCAATAATTCTTTGTCTGGCCCTTCATATGCACCGGGCTCAAGTGAGACATCACCGACAATGCCGCCGGGTAATGGGGCAAGGCCAATAGTTTTGTAATGATCACTTTGTAAATCCGCTACTCTGAATTGAAAATGCAATTTTCTGTTGGCGAAAGTCACCTTACTGTTTGGGTAGTACTCTTTCACTAAGTTCTGTAAGTCTTGGAAAATCGTATCAACGTCCATTGCCTGCGGAGTTGGAGCCGGGGTAGCAGCTATTTGAATCGGGCCGGATGCTTTTGCTGCGGTTTGGGCGGTACAAGATATTGTCAAGACAGTAAGGCAAGAAAGAGCAATTGCGGAGCGGTTAAACCGGGTGCTGGTGAACGACGGCAAGATTCTACCTCTTTGGACTTTATTACTAGGGACGAGTACTACTAGGGACAAGCACTACTAGCGACAAGCACTACTAAAGACAAGTTACCCGAGATTATACCTGGTACCTTGCCGAGCAGATTAAATTTGTTGATTCTCTACTGCTTTCTTCCTGTTTACTGCTTTGTGAAGCTCTGTCCGTAATGCAGCACTGGCATTGTTGAAATGAAGTCTAGAGGTCACCTTGTTCTATTTTTTTGATTGCAGCTCTGGCGTTGCGCCTTACTGATTCGTCGGTGAGCGCCTGTTTAAGCACAGGAATAGCGCTTTGGGCCGATGGTCCGATGGCACCAAGGGCGTCTGCTGAGAATTGCCTGATGTATTCGCTTCTATTGCTCATGGCTTTAATCAAGTTAGGTACAGAATCTTTGGCAGGTGCGCCGATTTTTTCAAGGGCGAAGAAAGCTTCTCGTTCGACCTCGAAATTATTATCAGTCAGCACTTTGGCAAGGGCTGGAATTATTAGTTCGCCTATGTCTGCGGCATTCGTCTTTGGGTCTGTTGCCACAAGGCCAAGGGCAGAAGTGCAAAGACGTCGGCAGTCAGGGTTTTTGTTGTTGAGCGATTTAATCAGTGGTGCGATGGCATCGTGGCCAATGGCCGCTAGAGCCTGTTCGGCGTTGCTTGTGGTATTTCCCTCTTCTAAGACATTTAGAAGGGCCGGAATTGCATCTTTGGCCTCGGGGCCGATGGCTTGAAGAGTCTCGATGGCACGATCGCGTAAATATTGTTTATCTTCAAGGGTCTGAATCAGGATGGGAACTGCTGCTGTGGCCTCTGGGCCAATGTTTTTCAATATGGTAAGGGCTTGCTGTCGTTCACCGTCATGAATGCCGTCGACTACTTTAATTAGCTCCGGAACAAAAGGAGCAGCTCCAGTACCCATATCATCTAGTTTCCTCAGGGCGCTAAGGCGTACAGATACGTCTTTTGAATGAAGCTCCGTGGCGACCCCTGGTACAACATCAATAGGGCCATGTCTCAGTTCAATGGTTACTTGTTCGCTTTGAGCCGAGGCCGCCTGGGGTAAAAATCCAATCAAGAGTACTGTCAGTGCCAGTCGCTTATAGTTCACTTGCATGATCTTCTCCACTTTTCCTTAATTTCCTGCTAGTTTCCTTCGTCTTGGCTCTACCATTTTCGTGAAAGATTTAGGGTCGTTGGTCTGATATTCTTTGCCATTGGCCGCGGCTGTGTTTTTCTATGTGGCGAAAGTGGCATATAATCACTGTTATGAGTCGATTTAATCAAGTCAGATTGGTAAGAAATAGGGGCTTGTCCCGGATGCTTTCTACTGCAAATGGCGCAGGGCGCATCTTTTTGTTCCGCCTGCTCTCTGCGGTGTTGGCTGTTGGCCTAGCTTCATCGCTCAGCGCTTGTGTGGCTGTTCGCCGACCAGAGCTGAGCGAGGACGTGAAAAAATTACGGGCAGCCAAGCAAATTAGACTAGAAGATAAGGTGCAAGAATTTGGCAACGAAAGCCATAAATTTAGAATGTTGCCGCCCAAGGGATTTCTCTACTCTCATGTAGATACTTCTCAGGGACCCATATATACATTCTCAACTCCAGCTCGCAAAGACGGTCGAGCCGGCGTTTTCAGCGTTAGCTGTGTGGCCAACAAACCTGGACACGACACGGTTCAGTCGAGCTATGTCTTGAGCTCACTGTTAGAACCGTTGGCTCGAAGTTGTATTGATTTTCATGAGGGTTCGGTAGAGTCATTTGATGAGAAAGGGCGCTCTTTTGTCGGAGCCCAATTCACCGGTTCATATGGAGGGTACTATCCACTTATTGGATATGTGTACGTGACTCCTGTGCAGGGCGGCTTTTATGTTGTGCAATGGCAGGATGGCGAAGTGCATTTTCCCCTAACAAAGGCGGTAATGCTGAACTCCTTCAAATCAATGGAAATTGAGTATTAGTATTGCCTGAATGTTTTAGGCCAAAAAGTCCAGAGGAGAGAATTGAACCATGCTGATGGCTGATACACTGGCAATATTCTTGGTTGTTTCGGGCTTTCTTTTGGCCTTGCCTGGGCTGTGGCTGTTATGCTCTGGTCTTTGGCCAACTGCCGTAGCTCGAACTACTGCTGATTGCAACTCAGGATTGCTCTTCCCTTTTCTTGTAGGTATACCAATCTCGGTGGTGGCATTCTTTGCTACTGTTTTCGCCAGCAAAGAACTTGGTCAGGCTAGCGGATTTGTGTCAATTGCAATTGTCTGCTTATATGTCCTATTTGCCAGCGTTGGTATCGCCGGGTTAACTACTTCAATTGGCAATCGCTTGCCTTCACCGGCCGATATCGAGCGCCCCTGGAAGGCCACAATTAGAGGAAGCATTGTTTTGGAACTGGCTTTTCTCTTGCCCCTTTTAGGTTGGTTTGTACTCTTGCCGTCGGCTTTGATTATAGGTTCTGGTGCTGCTTTTAGGTCTATTTTTAAGGGTTTGAGAAGACCAGCTGCTAAGCGCAAAATTGCCGCGGAAACAAAGGAAACACCGCAAATTCAGGAAACATTAGGCAGTAACCCTGAGGTAGCCGGATGACCGTTTCTCGGCGCCACGTTCTTAAATTTGCGGCACTTGCTGCTGCCTCGGCTGGCGCATTGCCTTTGAGCGGTTGCGAGGGCATCACCAGTAGTGCCAGTAAGTGGTTAGGTGAGGGCATTCCCTCAAAAGTTGGCGTGGCCAATGGCGCGGCAGTTGATCCTGATTTCCATTTCTTATCGCGGGCAACTTATGGTCTCTGGCCAGGAGATCTCGATTATTTGAAGAAGATGGGACGAGAAAAGTGGCTGAGCGAGCAGTTGAATTACGAAAAAATTGATGACCGCGCTTGCGATTTGAGAGCACGGCGCTTTGAGACTTTGTGGCTTGATCCAGGCACCTGTTTCGAGTATAAGAAGCCAGTTTTGCGCGATGAACTGGTGCGCCATATGCTGCTTCGTGCTGTTTATAGCAAGAGGCAACTCTACGAGGTAATGGTTGGTTTTTGGAGTGACCATCTCAATATTGACGTAGGAAAGGGCGATGCCATATACGCTAAAGCCACTGATGATCGAACTGTCATTCGCCGCCATGCCTTGGGTCGCTTTCAAGATCTTATAGCGGCATCCGCTAAATCGGCAGCGATGCTGATTTATCTCGATGGCAATGAAAATCGCAGCGCTGCTCATCCTACGGCCATTAATATTCCCAATGAGAACTATGCTCGCGAATTGCTTGAGCTGCATACTATGGGTGTTGACGGTGGCTACACTCAGCGTGATGTCTATGAAGTTGCTCGCTGCCTTACCGGCTGGCGCATTCATACACCGTGGCAGCGTGGCCAGATTTACTTTGAATCTGCCGAGCACGACGATGGTGCCAAGGTGGTTTTGGGTAAAACCATAGCCGCTGGAGGTGGGCAGCGAGATCTTGATTCTGTATTAGATATTGTCTGTAAACATAAGTCTACGGCTCGTCATATTGCCACAAAAATGCTGCAGCACTTTGTTAGCGAAGTGCCACCTAAGGCTATGGTGGCCAAAGTTGCTACGGTCTTTGAGAAAACTGGCGGCGATATTAGGGCAATGCTTAGAGCAATATTTACAGACAAGCAATTTGATCAATTCGCATCTGGCAAAATTAAGAGACCATTTCATTTCATTGCTAGTTCACTGCGTTCACTTGCGGCTGATACTTATGCTCACTCATCTTTGACAGAGTATTTGAACCGCATGGGACATGCTCCGTTTCAATATCCGACTCCTGATGGTTATCCCGATCAGTCGTCATATTGGTTGTCTACCTTGCTCTGGCGCTGGAATTTTGCACTTAGTGTTTGTGACAATAAAGTGCCGGAGGTAACCATACAACTGACAGAGCTAGCCACCGCAGTTGGTGCGTTAGTCGAAAGTGGCGAGAATGTTGAATCTAGGAAAATTTCGACAAGTGTTTCTAAGCTTCAGCTTGACAGAATGGTTTCTCATTTTGTTGGTCGCCAGCCAACCACTTTGGAGCGTCAAACCTTCTTTGAGTTTCTCTCTCAATCAAAAAAGGATGCCCGCCCGGAACTGGTTGGTCTGATTCTTTCTTCTCCAGCCTTTCAGAGGTGCTGATGGCATCTCCAAAAGATTACTCTAGAAGAGCATTTTTGCGCAAACTAGCCTTTGCCGATGAGGCACATTTGGGCACTGTGAATAAGGCTCTGGTTTGTATTTTCTTGCGTGGTGGCGCCGATACCCTCAATATGCTCGTGCCCTATGGCAATGATGAGTATTACAAGTTGCGCCCCAATATCGCCATCAAGAGCCCTTCTCGTGGCGGTTCAGCTGCTGCCATTAAGCTTGATGATCACTACGGCTTCCATCCTAAAATGGCACCACTTTTGCCCATCTATCGAGAGGGCCGTTTGGGCATGGTACAAGCAGTTGGAACCGACAATTTTACGGGCTCTCACTTTGAGGCTCAAGACCAGGTAGACCATGGCGAGTCTTGTGGTCATAGTCTTGGTGGTGGCTGGCTTGGGCGACACTTAGCTACCCGCAGTTTGGCGCAGCAGACGCCACTTTCTGCAGTGGCAATCGGTACAGCCTTGCCTGAGTCACTTCGCGGTGCTCCTTCTGCTAGTGTGCTCAATTCGATTGAAGAAATTAAGTTGCAGGCTCCGGCTGGTCAGTCGCAAGCTATCGCCAAGGCCTTGGCCGAGCTTTATGGCGCAGAAGTGGCACTGCTAGCTGAGCCTAGTAAGACTACCCTTGATCTCCTCGGCCGTGTTGAGAAGCTTCAAGGTAAGGCTTATCATCCCGCTAATGGTGCTGTCTATCCAGATAATACTTTTGGCAAGGGCTTGAGAGAAATCGCCCGTCTGCTTAGGGGTGGTGTTGGATTGGAGGTTGCCGCCCTTGATTTAAATGGTTGGGATACTCATTTCTTCCAAGGGGCAGAAGCTGGATTGCAGGCCGATTGCATTGAACAATTGGCAGTTGGTCTTGCTGCTTTCGATAAAGATTTGGGCTCGTCTAGAAGCACTGTTACGACACTGGTAATCACAGAGTTTGGTCGACGAAGCTACGAGAATAGCTCAATGGGAACCGATCATGGTCGTGGCTTTACAGTCTTTGCTATTGGTGATCGTATCGCTGGCGGTCAGGTGCATGGCCCCTTGCCGCATTTGACCCGGGGACAACAGCTTGATTTACTGGGCCCGTCGGGCTTGGCTGTGCAGTTTGATTATCGCTCAGCTCTTTCTGAAATTCTGGTGCGCGCTCTTGATAATCGCCGTATTGAAAATGTTTTTCCTGGGTTTAAAGGGCAGGAGATTGGCCTCGTGAAAAGGGCTATTGTTTAGCGCTGGATCATCTCATACCCCGAGCTTGGGTAAATGAGAAAGAAGTCGAAAAACATGCTGGCTTAGCGATGGACGCTGCAGCTATGGGTATTGGTTATGGTATCGGCAAAGGTGTTTCTAAGGCTTTTGGACCAGTGCTTGAACGTAGCGCCTTTTGGACTCGTATAGCTTCTAGTGGCGTATATGGCGCATCTTCTGGTGCCGTAGATGAAGTCAGTATGGCGAGAGCCACTGGTGAGGCTGTTTCTCTTCGTCGTGTGGGCACACGGGCAGCTGCTAGCGGACTTCTCTACTCGTTAGCTTTTGTTCTTGGCGCGCTGCAGGCCGACGTGATGGATTATCGCGAGTATCGCAAGTTGGCAACGGTTAACGCTGAAAAGCTCGATCAACCAATTGAGTGGAAAACAGGTAATGGTGATCCCATGCGGGGTGAAGCCCGCGATTGGATGGTGTCTGACGCTAGTGGTAGCAAATGGACCGTTAAACCAGATACCTTTGCCAAGACCTATGGTGAGGTTCCTGGTAGTCTAGGCCAGTATCAAAAGACCGCTTTGGGCGTAGCTAGGCGGCTGACATTCCCTACCACTATTGAAACACTTGAAGGCAAGGGCAGCGGTAATGCTGGAGACTATATGATGCGCGGTCCAGCTGGCGAGTCTTATATTGTCAGTAAGTCTAAGTTTGAGTCTATTTACGTGCCAAAGTGAGTCTGTAACTGAAATTTTCTCAGAATGGTGCAAAATGTAGCAAGAAGCTAAAGGCGCGGGTATGATAACCTGAGCAAATGAAAAGAATTGATCATATGGGCAGAATTCGATTTGGTTCAATTGTCGCGGCACTTATTTGCCTTGGCGGTTTGCCAGCTATTGCCTTGCCTGGCTCTGGTGTTATGTCTTTCAGGTATAACGATTCAATTCAGGCTTCTGCTCCACTTACTGCCGCTGCTCGTAGAGGTCTTGGAGCCAAGGCGATTACTGGTTCACAAGTTCAGACACTGCTGTCTTCGCTTCTTTTTCTCAATTTGACCACTGTCAAACCGGCAATTGTTTCTAAGGCAGATATTGCTCTAACCGACTCTATTGGCCTGCAAATTAAAGCTGGAGAGCGTCCGAAGATCTCTGAATTATTGTCACTCTACAATTTGCGCATGAAAGAGAAGCATTATCTGGCTGCGCTTAGCTGCGTGTCGTTCATTTCGTTTCTCCATTCTTCTAATACAAATGAAAAATTGCCACTAGTGGTGAGTGACTCAGACTTGCTGAAAACTAAGCTTCTTGCTGGTCGCGAACTTCTAGATAGAGCAGAAGCTGAAGCTAAGAGTTTTGAAGCTAACTCAATGCTTCACTTAAAACTAGCGAAGTCTTTGTTGCAATCTTCTGGCGATAAGAAGTTAATTGCTCGTGTAGACAGCGATATTCAGAAGCTTGAGAAAACCGGGCTCAAGCCTCGTGGTTATGCTGGTTTTCTTATGCTCGGCAATGTTGTGAATGGTTCGATTCAGTATAGCCCTGCTTATTATTGCAAAACCATTAAAGCTGGTGATTGCATCGTATCGGTTGACGGAGTTTCTACTGATGGACTCAGCTCTCAGCGTGTGCGTCGCCTACTGGATGGCATCGAGCCTAATGTGGCAAAGATAAAACTTGAGCGGGGCAAGCATCGCATTTCAACTAGTTTTAAACGTGGTGAACCACTGCCTGCTTCTGTCCCTGATAATTTGTCAGCGCAACAGTATCTCCAACTTGCTAGTCAGTTGCGCGAAGTTTGTCGCTTTGAAGATGGCCGTCTAGCTTTAGCCAAAGCGCAGAAAGCCGATGCTAACGGTCCGATAGCCGATCGGGCAGCAAAGATGCTCTTGGCCCGCTTTCCTCGGGTAGAGCCAAGCAAGCAAGCCGTGCTTCTCTATTCGTCGGCTTATTGGTTGCACCAAGATAAAAGTGATGCGGCCGAGAAAGTATTGCAACGTTGCATTGCTTCTTGGCCTGAGTTTGAACTTCCATACCGACAACTTGCTTCTGTTTATAGAAGTTCTGGTCGGTTGGCAGAGGCTAAAGCTATTTTGGAAAAACTGCTAAAGATAAATCCGAATTATGCTCGTGGCTGGAGTGATTTGTCTCAGGTGAAATTGCAACTTGGCGATAGAGCTGGTGCAATGGCTGATGCCAGGCACGCAGTAGAGCTTGACCCTGACGATGCTATTTTGAATTCGTGGTTGTCGGAACTTGTCGAGAAAGACTTCGGAAAATCTGAGAAAATCAAGTAGTTCACTTGAACAAACTGTCATTTGACGATGTCGAACATCACCACCAATGATGGTATCGCTTGAATGAGAAAACCGGTCATGAATAAAATCGCCCCAGCGAAGCCAAAAGAACGATCGGGTAGATTGTCCGCATACCATTCAATCATTGGTGAGAGTGTGGTCACGACAAGAACGGTGCCAGCAAAAGTCAGGCCTAGTTTTATGCCAAAGTGAGCGACCTTTAGGCTGTCGCCACCAAAGCTGGCACCAACTAAAGCTGTTGCTCCTGCTAGGCCGCCAAGCACAAGGGCAATGACAAGTTGAGCTTTTTTGAGATGTGGTTTCTTGTCGCTCTGATAAAATTCGGCCGGTGTAATTTTAAATTTCGGCAGTATGACTGAAACAAGCAGTGATAGTGGGCCCAGAATTAGGGCTAAAGATTTGTAGTCAACCACCCAGAGTGCCAGGGTAAGAGCAACGGCTCTTATGGCACCAATTGCAAGTAAGAACCAGAATGTATCAGTCTTACCTTTGCCGATGCGATCTATGTGCAAGCCAAAAGCTGCTCCTAGTCCAATGCCTGCAATTAGGGCAAACTTTGGGCCGAGGGGAAAGATAAAACCGGCAATCATCAAGAGACTATAATTTACAAGGCGAGTGATGGTGCTCAGCGGTCCTTTCTCGCCGCCGAATAAATCGTAGGCTAGGTAGAGGCCACCTACTAGGTCGCAGGCCATTCCAAGAAGTGTCAGTTCAGCTGAAAAATGCGGTTCCATATTTCTCTGCCAGGCTTAGACAATAAACATACCACTGATTGGTGTTTACATGGTTGTCATTGAATTGCCAGTCCCAATAGCAAGTTCTTGACGTTTTGGTCTTGCACAGCATTGACCAGTGCCTGGTAGTTTTTTGCGGTGACAAAGTTGTATTTGACCTTAAGGCCGCTCATGTCACCGTTGCCATTGTTGTCAGTTTTGAAAGTGGCTTGAATCGCACGTGTAAGGGCTCGCACCTCAGCCACAGAATGGCGTTTGCCATCGGTAGCAAGAATGCGCTCGGCGGATTGCCACGGCCCTTCACCTCTGCGGACAGTGGCCAGGTTAATCAGGTTTTCGCTGGGCTTGAGTGCAACTGGCTCTGGTGTTGGTTCTTTTTCTGTTGCTTCAGGCTTTGGACGAGGTTCTAACTCAATTTCTGGAATAGTATCGGCTGCTGCAGTCTTCTGCCGAGCTTCTGGTTTTATTTCTGGCACGAGACCCGAAATTACTGTGCGAGCAATTACTGGTGCTATTAGTGGAGCTACTGCTGGAGTAACCACTGCCTGTTTCGCTACTTGATCGGCGGCAGCTCGTTCGACTATGGCTGGCTCAATAGCTTCGGCAGCTGCCTTCCGTTCAACCACTGGTGCTAGCGCCGGTTTTATGACCTCATCTGCTGCCACAATTGGTTTCGGATTGATAGCTGCAACTTCTCGCGCTAACGTTGGATCCACTGCGCTGACTGGTGCTACTTCAATGACTTCAGCTGCTACCTTTTTCTCTGCAGTGGGAACTGCTACTTCAGCAACTTCAGCTGCTACCTTTTTTTCTGTGGTGGGAACTGCTACTTGTTCGATAGCTTCACGCTCTACGCCATGGGTCGCCGCACGCTGAGCTACAGTTTCTTCTGCAGTTTCTTTGGTAATTACTGAAGCTGCTAGTTTTGTCTCTTTAGTGGCTAGAGCAACCCTTCCCCCTAAGCCGATTGGTGCGATCATGGCTCCTTGAACCGCGCCAATTAGTCCTTCTTTGGCTAGATTTTCAGCGCTGTAGTCAAAGGTACCGTTCTCCATGGCGGCGATCATGGTTGGTCTAGCGATGGCACCGGCAGTGGCACCAGCGACGACTAGTTTGGCGGCCAAAGTAGCACCTTCTCTAGTGGCTAAGGCAGCCATCGAAATACCACCTGTAGGGCCCGCTAGAGCAATGGCTGCAGCTATAGAAGCGGTGGTAAGGGTAACGTCAGCAACAAAGTGTGCGTACTTTTCATTAGAATCAAGATTGTTTTGATAGGTTTTGCTGTAGTAGTCGGCCAACGCTTCTTGAACTGCTGGCGGTAATTTCTCCATATTGACATTGAATTGCTTCAACACACCTTCGTTCATTTGCAGCATTCTTTCGTGGCTGAGGCTTGTTCCGTCGCCTACTGCTAGGGGCGCAAATTTATTCATTCGCTCGAAGAACGATTGCATACCGTCTGTATCGCTGGCCGTTAGATAGCGTGAGTATTGTTCTGTGTGGGCAGAATCTACTTTGCTCAAGAAATCATTGTCGAGGGTGCTACCGTAGCGCTTTTGATATTCAGATTTGAGTTCTTGCTTCTGTGGCAGTGAGAGGCCAGCCAATTGGCCCTGGAAGTCTTCAAATTTCTTGTCGTTACCTAATACAAAGGAACGCAGGTCATCTACCAAATGAGGTTGCCCATTCTGAGCAATAGTGTTGCGCAGTACTTGCTGTTTCTCTGGGCTCAAACCTTCTCTTTGTGAGATGCTTGTGAATAAGTCTTTGTCTAGATCACCATTGTACTTGCGAGTGTAGTCAGCCTTTAGTTGAGCTTGTTGTTCGCTACTTAGCTTAGCTAGGTCTGCTTGGAAGTCTTTCAAGGAGCCACCATCTATCACTAGAGAGCGCAAGCTATCGCTGAGTTCGGTTTTGCCGTTTTGGGCGATGACATTATCTAAAACTTTTTGCTCCGCAAGAGGAAGTGATTCGCGAATGCGACTGCGGTCAGCTTCAGGTAGCTTGGCTAAATCTGGATAGCGGCCTACCAGCCAATCACCGGCCAGTCCGCCTGACAGAGCCACTTTAGTGCCTATATATGATTGACCCTTACCATCAGTTAGTAGATAGGCGAAGTTGCCTGGCGTACCGATGGTCGCGGAAAATGTTTTGTAGAGCAAGTCATCTTCATTGCTAACTGTACCTTGCTTCTCGCCTCTCTGAACCGCAAGCACGTTCTGCATGCGTGCTAGTAAGGATGGATCTTTCATCAGCTCTTCAACTTTGCCTATAGTCTCTAGTTGAGCCTTATTGGCGGCTCGTCCATCAAGTAATGTGTCACTGTCAATTCTTTCAGCACGAGCTTTGAGAAATTGGTCTAGTTCTCCTAGCACGGGTGGCTTACCTGTTTGAGCTGTCTGTTCTAGAAGACGACCAGTTAGTAGTTGTGCCGGAACATTGCCAGTAGATCTATCTGTTAAGTATTGACTAGCAAAAGTATTTATTGTGGCTTTGAAGGCAGGGTCGCTTTGATAACGAGCAGCATCGGCTTGTGTCATTCTTTCAATGTGACCAAGCGCTTCGCTGGTTTTGGTCGCAGCTGATGAAGTGTAGTTCTGAATGTATTGCTCTAAGGGGCGCTGCACTGTTTGCGATTGTTCGAAAGTGGCAGATTGGCCAGCAGTTAGGTTGGGTGGGTTGAGCTTTGCTTCGATTAAGGCTAATACTTGCTTCTGTTCATCAGCCGTGGCATATGACTTAAGTGATTCGGTCAAGTTGGCTTTGTAAACTGGATTTTTCAGGAGACTCCATTCACTTTCTGTCATGTTTTCGACACGAGTCATTAATTCGTTGGTAGTATGGCCGCCACCGAAGCCTAATGTACTACTTCTATGCAATTCTGCTAGGCCTGATATCAGAGTCTTGCCACCGTGAAGTAGTTCATCTCTCAGTACATCTTGCCTTGTGCCAGAAGCCGAGCTTTGAATATTCTTCTCGATAAATTCATAGAAACGTTTTGCTTCTTGCTCTTGAATTGTCTTCGCTTCGGCTCCAGATTTTACTAATTCTTTTCCTAGCACATAGTCACGACGCTCTTTAGCTGTGGCATTCGAGAAGACAAGATCGCTATTGGCGGCATTGTGGAAGTAGGGCAGAATGGCTGCAGTATCAGCTTTCAATATTGTACCAAGTGAAACTCTACCTTCTCTCAAGTAGTCTTCAGCTATTGGGTTTGGTACCAAACCTTGACCGCGAGAGGTGGTGCCAAATGTTTTTCGCATGGCAGCTACGAATGCGGGATCGCCATTGAGTGCAGCTCTAGCTTCAACGTTGGCTGGTAGGTCGCCGCCAATTACTCCAGCGAACGTTTGCAAGTTGCGGGACTGCACGGCTTTTTTTGCCATATCGACAATATCGGCAGAGTTGATTTTATCTACTCCCTTTAATAGAGTAGCAAAAATTGCTTTCTGATCATCGCCGACTCTGCTTGATTCTATATTTTGAATGTCGGTGGTCAATGGTTGACCATAGTCTTTTTGGTAGTTTGCTTGTAGCTCTGCCGATTGAGTTGAATTGAGAGGCGCTAGGGTGCTGCGTAAGAGCCTCAGGCCGCGCTCTGGATCTTCTTTAATTACCTCAAGGGCAATGCGGGCATTGCCGGCCAGATTCGTCGAACCATCTTTGCGGTTGAGCATTGCCTCTAAAGTGCGAAACTTCTCTCCTTCGCCTAATTGGTACTTGAGTTCGTCGCGCAGTGAGGTGCCAAACTTTTCTTGATATTTAGCTTCAAGACCTTGTCTATCGGCTTGAGACATTGGTCCTAGGGTGCGGGCGACAGCGTCTGTGTCTGGTGCACCGATGAGGAAGAGATAGTTAGTTAGCTTGTCTTTGACGAGGTCGACGCTGGCGTTGAGAGCGTCAGGTGCGAGCCGGGGTGGTTCGGCTGGTTTAGTATTTTCTGAGATCTGGGCGCTCACGTCTTCTTGCTTGTTTGTTTCGAGTGTGGTCTTACTTGTTAGCTCGACGGATGGAAGAAAATTGTCCGCGCTTTTGGAACTTGCTTGTGGTGCGGCCAGTTGTGAGTCGGCAGGCTTAGTTAGGTCGACGCCAGGCACTTTGGTGCTGGCAGCATCATCAGTGGTTTCCCTTACTTCAGAAATAGCGTCTTTGGCTTCTGTAGCTGCCATATAAGTGTCCCTGTGCCGAATAAGTCTGTGATGCGTGGCATCTCTGAATTTTGCGTCTGCTTGGTAAGTTGATTTATCCAGCTCGCTGTTGAACTGGACAATCTGCAGATTAATTGTATTGAGGGCTACGTGACAATTATGTGAAAGTATTGTGACAGCGTTGTGACTGTATATCTCAGGGCTATTTGCTCTGCGGCAGCTCACCAAGTGTTTTCGGCGCCGGAATCTTGTCGAATGCCATGAGCTGTTGTTCTGTCTCAGCTCCGTTTTCCTTCAGCCATTTACTCATTTCTGGCCCAGCCTTCTCGCCGTAGACTCTATGTGAGTAGATGATGGCGTAGCCAGTTTCGTTGAAGAGAACGAACCTGGCGAAGACTGCTTCCAGATATTTTGGATTACCTAGCAGGGCAGCAATTATGTGTTCAGCCGGTTTACTAGCAGTCCTTTCTTTAGAGTCTGTTCGAAGAATCTTTCCGTGTTCTTGGTACTTGACGACCACTAAGTTGGCCACCGCTGATAGAGCTTCGCCAGTTTTCACACCGGGATAGAGATTGATTGTCACCATGTCTTTCCAGGCGTCTAGGTTGGGCTGTGTTTCTGGTGTGAACTCATTTTGATTTTTCTGCGACCAGCGATGCACATATTCATTTTGAGCAAAGAGAAATTTTAGGCCGTTTGCTGCGCTAGTTGGTGCTGCTACTGACAGGCATGTACCTAGGCATAGAAGTGCAAAAGACACGAATGCAATTGATCTAGGGCTAAAAGATAGTGCTAGTGCAATTTTTCCGCCGGTTGATTTTAGAAAGCGCATTGGTATCCTTGTTGTTTGGTTGACTAAGTAGTCGGAGTTAACTCTAGCTAAGTTGGAGCGGGCAAGTCTCTGCGCCATTTGATTGAGTTTATGCAATCCACGGCTTCTTTGAGATTGGCTCTGTATGCCTCTTGTGGAGCTGTGAAGTAAACTTGCTCGATGTAGCGGCCGGTGCCATCTGAATTGATGAATACTCCATATGAGTGGCGACCTTGAGGCTGTGACTGGTTGTCTTTGTAGGCCGATTCAACAGCTAGGACAGTGCGGCCGTGAATTTTTCTAGTTTCGGCGTGCAATATTTCAAATGCGTCGGTATTGGCATATACGCCGTTGCCTATTATATGCTCAAGGCTTGTCAGCTCTTGCTGATTTAATTGATGTGGCTCCCGGCTAAGTACGCGATTGAAGGCGATGGCAGTATCGGGCGATTCTTTTGCCCCGCCGAAGGCCCGATTCCAGTAACACATTTTTGTTGCGGGATCTCCACTGGGATTGTACTCGGTCATCATTGGGGCACCAATCATGGCTTTGTCATTGCTCATATCAGGCATGGCTTGTTGCCAGTGCTTGGGCATTTCTAAGCGCCTAATAGATCCTTCTTCTGTGACTTTGTGATTGTCGCTCATCGGATTTGTGCGCTCTTTTTCAAAAATTCTATTGAATAAACTACGGTGTTCCTCTGGATGAGATGGCGGCTGCGAGAGATGGTTTTCGTGGCTGTCGAAAACTATAGCAGCTGGTTTATCGCTTTTAATAGGTGCTTGGTGTGGGGTATCAAATGGCATATTGTGGCTCCCTGAATCTCAATAAGTAAATTTCTAATAACTAGCGTTTTTGCACAATTCTAGGCCCACGAGGTGTTTCTGCAGGGCCTCTCAACCCCTGCCGGCCGTAGAGTTGAGACAGCGATTGCCAGCCGACGTCTCCGGCGTTTTGATCATCGAGATAAACTTGTGTCTGACCGTTTACTTCGCGCACATCGTGAATGGTTTGCACATGCTGCTCAGATAGTTGCCTATTGCTGTTGTAGCCGTAGAGCGTGGGAATACCAACAGGGAAGTTTCCTTCGCGTTTGTAGGCCCAAAGTTGCTCAGCACTTGGGGCAACATTGTGATCGATATAAGGCATGTCGCCGCCCCATAATTCTTTGACTGCTTTTTGTATCTCTGGGCCGCCCATAATTGGATTTACTCCGTTGCCGTTTCGATCCCTTCCTATATAGCGGTGTCCCCACGTTGCGGGACCTTTTGGGGCAAATTGTGTGAAAGCGTTGATTCCGGCATTCTCGATTATGTGGCTGGCCCAGTTGCGCTGATTTCCTCTGTAATCTCTTTCGGGATCAAACACTTTTTCGTTCTGTGATGCAGTATAGGCCTCGCGATCTAGCACGACTTCTTTGCCTGTGGTGGTAAAGAGCCTACCATCGACAGCCACTTGTTTAAGTGTGTCCGCGTATTTCTCGGGGTGCCTGCAAGCTGTGAATACTTCACCAGTGGTTATATTGCAGGTTGGGTTTTGCCCCTGGTTGATTCGTCTTGGTGAGCTGATATTGTGCAAAGCTTGTTCGCATAGTTGAGCACGCTCCTTGGCATCGAAATATTCCTTGCCGTTATCTTTGCCACTGTCTTTGCCTAACTTTCCTTTGAGTAAATCGGAGAGATTGTCGTAGGTTTTGGCTATTTGTTCATCGCTTGGACCCTTTATTCCTTCTGCAGCAGCCTCCCTTGCGCGTTTTTCAAATTTGTCCATGTATGTAGTCAGTCGATCTAATTTGATTCCGCTTGCGTTGGCTAACTCTTGCAGTTGTTCACGAGCCTCTGCGACACTCTCTGAGCGATCGCTTGGTTTGAGTAAATCGGCAGCACGAGCTACTCTTTCACTGGTTTCGCCCTTGTTGTTGTCTTGTGTTGTGCTCTGGCTATTGGCATCAGTAGTCTCTTTGGTTGTAGTTGGTTTTGTTTTGAAGTAAACATTGCCCGAGCCGTCGTTTGCCACGTCGTAGCGTGTTGTAACCTTCCCGCCTTCAGTTTTACTTTCAAATTTGTTTGTGCCGTCGGGACCTTCCGCAACTTTGTTCCAGACTTGAAGCTTTTCTCCGCTTGTGGTCACTTTACTGTCAGTGATTTTCTCAAGTTTATTCACTGAGTCGTATTCGAAAGTACGCGTTGCACCGTTGGGCATGGTCAGTTTGCCTGGCTGTAGATCATCTCGCAGTTCTATCTTTGCTAGATTTATGTCTTCAATAAATGTTTTACCTTGCTTCTGGTAGGTAAGGAAACCTTCTGCCGAAACTATTGAAAATTCTCGACCATCTGGATTGCTTGCCAGCCAAGTCTTTTCTCCGCCTGCTTTTGTTGTTTCTTTGACTTGACTCGGACTGTTGCCGGTATCTTTATAAACATAGCTGCGGTAATTGTCTTCATCTAGACCTACCCGAGTTACTTTGCCCGATTGATCGCTCTCGATGAAGGAGCCATCTTTCTTGTCTAAGCGAAGGCTGTCATCATTTTTCAGTTTGGCTCTGTCGCCGTTACTTCTCTTAAAGGAGAGGTCATTTTCGCCGATCGTAAGTTTGCTAACTGGATTGATTTCAGATTTAAGGTTGCAAGAGAAGCTATCATCAGTGTTTCTACTAAATACGGTTGTTTTATTAACGGTTTTGATTTCTACTCTGCTCAGACCTTTTTCGTCATATTCAGCAGTCAGTTCTCGTCCGTTCTTGCTTTTAGAAGATAGTAATTCGCCACTGTCTGAGAATACATTGAGCGTTCCATCTGCGCTCCGTGATTCTTTTTGTCTTCTACCGTCTGGGTAGTATGAGTCCCAGATATTTTTGTTGGCTGTTCCATCAGTGGCTTTAATAGAGTAAGTGCCGTCGTCTTGTATCTTTATTTTGCCTTGCCAAACCGAACTTTGACCGGCGGCGTTTCTTAGTGAATAGCCCAATTTATCTTGGGTCTGCTGAAAAGTATTTGACTGGCCTTTTTCTTTGTCTACTATTGTGGCAGAGGTGGGCTCTAGGCTGCGCTCTGTGTAAGTTAAAGTGCGGCTTTTCTTGCCGTCAGCATTTTCTATTGCAGTGACACGACCCTCGTTGTCGAACTGATATTTGCCTTTGCCTTGCCCTTCTTCAATTTCTCCCCCGTTGGAGCGGGTAATATGTTTGATGCCATCAGCGGTATTGAATGAAAGGTTGCCATTTTTACTCAGTTCAAGATTGGTGACTGAGCGCGGTTGAGCTTCGTCACTTTGCCAGACGATGTCTTCGCCCGCCTTTGCCTCTGATATTTGGCGAGTGAATTTAGTTGTGGTGCCATCTTTGGTTTGAGATATGCTAGCGAGCTTACCATCTTGATAATTTGCGGTAAGAACGCTGCCGTCTGGTCTTGAGACTTTCTCAACTTGACCTTCGCTGTTGCTTCTGATTTGGCCGCCGATGACATTGGTGTGTTCTTTGACAGTTTTTCCATCAACACCTTGAATCTGTACTTCGCCCTTCTCTAAATAACGACTGAATTCTCCATCTCTATTTATTTGAAAGTTCGGTGCAACTAGATCTTTACTATTGGCACCGACTAGGCGCCATTCGCCATTTTCTTTTGTGTAGTTCCATTTGCCGTCTTTTGTACTGGTAGTAAGTTTATTGATTTCGCCGTTGGCATCGCGACCAAACTCTCTAGTCTTTCCTTCGTCTGGATAAATGACCTTGCTCACTCTTCCTTGAGCGTCTGTAGTCACATTTGATGGAAGTTTGCTTTGCTGTAAGTCTTGTGAATCGAAAAAGGCCAGACTAGTAATATGTGTCTCACCGCTTTTCTTGAATATATTGTTTTCTTGAAGAGCACGAAATTCAGAAACATTCGACAATGCTGAGCTTGACTCGGCGCTTAATTTGTCACCACTATTTTTGTGCGACGAATCGGCTTTTTGCTCAAGTTTTTGCTCTGCATGCAAATCTGCCTGCTGAAATGTTGGCGAATGAATATTCGCTGCTTCTGCTTCTGTTCTTGGCATAGTAATTCCTAAAGTGGTGGCCTGGACCGAACATTAGGATGATAATTTTTAATTGTGACTATTTGGTACCCTTGGTTAAGGTTCCGGATTAGAAGGTTTCGGATTAAAAGCTTTCGGATTAAAAGGTTTCGGATTGAAAGGTTGTGGCGTATTGGCCTGCCGAAGGGGAAGCTCAAACCAGAAGGTACTTCCTTTGTAATCCTTGTTGTCTTTGTTATCTCTGCTATCCTTGTTGTCTCTGCTACTAGGGCTGTCGACACCGATTGTGCCCCCGTGTTGTTCAACGATTGATTTACAAATTGCTAAGCCTAGCCCTTTGCCACCCAGTTCGCGAGAGTCAGATTCTTGTACTTGTTTGAATTTTTCAAATATGCTTGCATGGAAGGTTCTTGGTACGCCACGTCCTTGGTCGATTACTGAGACTTTGATCAATTCTCTTCCGCCTCGATCAGGAGCGGCTTGGGCGCTTATGAGTACTTCTGCACCCGCTGGTGAATACTTAATGGCGTTGGTGAGCAGATTGGTGAGAACTTGGCCGATGCGGTCAGGGTCGATTTCAAGCATTGTATTCATAGCTTTTCCGCCTTCAATGTCAGCGGCCAGAATTTTTACGTCGTGCTGCTTGGCTAATGTAGAGACACTGGCCATGGCCTCTTCTACAATGTCTGCCAGCAAGCAACGCATCGGGTGAAGTTCGAGCTGGCCTGAAGCAAGGCGCTCTGTATCGAGCAAATCATTTGTTAGTTTAATCAAGCGGCCAAGATCGCTCTCGGCTGCTGTAATTTTCTCCTTTGCCGCAGCAGGCAGATCACCGGCCGCCCCGGCCGCCAGGAGGGTCAAGACTCCTTGTAGCGAAGTCAGAGGTGAGCGTAAATCGTGGCTGACCATGGCAATTAGATATTGCTGCATTCTTTTGGCATCATTTAAATCGGCAACCATTGAATGGAAAACATGATCAAGGTGGGCGATTTCATCTTTGCCACTCAATGGTTGATTCAGTGCGATTCCTTTTGGCAGTCTAGCTGCGTTGTCAGAAATTATGTCCACTTTTCTGATAATACGGCGCGAGAAAAAGTAAGCTAGACCAAATGCAATGAGAATGTTTGCAGCAATTCCAGCTATCAAAAAGACTTCTGTCAGTCTTCTAAATTTTGCTTCCCTTTCTGGACTGTCAGCAGTGTCTGCCGCTTGCTCGCGAACAATGGACTTTAGTTGTAGGTGCAGCCTGTCAATAATTTTCTTTACCCGGGCCATTCTGCCGTGACTAACTAGCACATTGCGACTGCCAAGACCAAGATTGACACTGTCAATCACTTCTTCTAGCAGCTGGGTGCCTTCGTTAGCTGCTATTCGAGCTTCCTTTGCTTTGTTGAGATAGTCTCTGTCGCTGCTACCGGCAAGCAGGCTTTCAAGCTGATTGAAAGCTTCCTCTGCCCGGGTTTTATTTTCTCGGTAGAGATCCTTAAAATGATCAGCTCTTGAGACTGAATATGCCCCTACATTGACCGCGCACTGTGTGGCATAGGTAGCTGCCGAGCTAGCGCAATAAACGATGTCTTTAGCATGCTCTTGTCTCTTAATTTCAAGCTCAGCCTGATGGACAGAGTAGCTTAATAGTCCGACGAAAAGCAGCTCAAATGCTAGCGGGACACCCACTAAAATCCAGCCAATCTGACTTATTTTGAGGTCAAAACGCATGCAAAACCAAGAGGATATAATCTCAAATGATAGCATTTCAGCCGTAAGCCCCCCACGGAACTTTATATGCCAAAAATCCTGATAGTAGAAGATGACCTCCAGGTAGCGGTTTCGGTCAAAGATTGGCTACTATTTGAGAAATATTTGGTTGAGCATGTTACGACCGGAAGCCAGGCCCTCGAGATGATCAAGGCATATGACTACGATTTGGTGATTTTGGATATTAATTTGCCAATGCTTAGCGGTCTTGAAGTTTGCAGGAGGTATAGGGACGGTGGCGGTGCTTGCCCGATTCTTATGCTTACGGGGCAAGATGCTGTCGATGATCGAGCAAATGGTCTCGATGCTGGTGCTGATGACTATTTGACCAAGCCTTTTCATTTAAAGGAATTATCTGCTCGAGTGCGAGCTCTTTTGCGACGACCTGGTGAGATTGTTTCAAGCGTGCTTAGGGCCGGCAACCTGGTGCTCGATAGCACTAAACACTCCCTCACTATTGATGGCGAGCAAGTGCATCTTCCGCGCATGGAATTTGCCCTGTTGGAGTTTTTGATGCGTCATCAAGATCAAATTTTTAATGCTTCAACTTTATTAGAGCGTGTTTGGACTGCTGACTCTGAGAAGTCACCAGAAACAATTCGCACAACCATTAAGAAGTTGAGAAATAAGATTGATACTGATGGCGTGCCGTCCCTAATTCAGAACGTTCACGGCGTTGGATATAAGTTGTCGGAGCAATAATTTACTCTGGCTGAAGGCTAATGCCGAAGCGAACTATTCTGGTGAGCCAACCAGGCATTCTATGTGCCGATTGCGAAAGCTCTTTAATTTCTTCGTTGTTGAGAATGCTCATTGCTGTTTGCACAGCCGCGATATCACAGTTTTTGCGTCCAATAGACCAGAGTGCACTGATGGTTTCTCCTAGTGGAGAATCTTCTAGGGCAATTTTTCTCGCAGAATGACACTTTAGCCTGATTTCTGTTTTTTGTGATTGGAAGCAACTGCTAGCCCCGTACACACTGTAGAGCGGCTGCTCTTGGGAGAATGAGTGGAGACCGATTCGCCTCGCCATGTCGAGGCCGTCAACAATTACTTTCTTTTTAAATGTTTTTGCTTTGAACATTGCCACTGCTAGTGGTTCAAAGGTTTGCTCGCCACATCGTAGTGTAAACACACCCCATGCTATGCGTGTTAGGTAGCCGCACTTAACCAGTCGATAAAGAGTTTGATCTATTGCTTCCCTCGTGCCGAGGTTGAGAACTTGCTGGGTTGAGAACCAAGCACCGGCCGGTAGGGCCGTAATGTAGTTGAGAATTTCGCCATGACAGCTCATGATTGCACCTCATAAACAGCGTGTATTTGTAATAACGCTGTAACAGGGCAAAAGGTTCAAATATAGGTTGTTAGATTTTCGGATTGAAATTCTAACGAGAGTCCGTTGTTAGATTTTCGGATTGAAATTCTAACGAGAGTCCGTTGTTAGATCTTTTGCTGAAAATTCTAACAACAACTCTGCCTCTCTTTCGTCTCTAGAGTAAGTGGTGCCATCGACTGGTTTCGAGCCAGTTTCTCGCCGCCTTCAACGGCACGTGTTGACCACAATCACTACAATGGCAATGGCGCGAGAAGAACGATTCGAACGCTCAGTCACTGATTTGGAATCAGTTGGTTTACCAATTAACCGATTCTCGCTTGGTCCGGGATCTCAGACTCGAACTGAGAAAAAACCGCTTCTAAGGCGGGCGGATTTACCAATTTTCCTAATCCCGGATGGGGTGGCTAGTGGGATTCGCGCCCACGTTTCCGAGTTCACAACCCAGAGTCTTAGACTGCTAGACCATAGCCACAATTTTCCGCAGCTGGGATTCGAACCAAGATTCGCGCCTTCAAAGGGCGCTGTCCTGCCAGTTAGACGACCGCGGAGTATTTCTGCCCAGCTGCTAACTGCGCAGAATAGTTTCGTGAGAGTTGCTTCTACACGGGGTTCTATCGCACCAGTGTTTTTAGTGCAATATATTTCTGTGCTACCTGGGCTCGAACCAGGGACCAACCGCTTAACAGGCGGTCGCTCTGCCAACTGAGCTATAGCACAATAAACAATCGGAGATCGAGGAATCGAACCTCGTACATTGAGCTCCCAAAGCCCACGTTCTACCAGTGAACTAATCCCCGAAGGACAATTAGATACGCGGGTTTGAGGGGTTGGGATTTTGTAAGACAACATGATCGTGATCCTTTTGATTCTGCACAGCGAAGCCATGACGCAGCGGATTTAGCCAATTAAATTGGCTTCCGTTGAGGCTTTGATGCTGTAGGGACCAGATCACGATTGAATACCTTTTGGTGGCGAACGTTTTTTCACTATAGCATGAGTGGCAAAAAGTGCAAACAGAAAATTTCTCAATTCGCAACAACTTAAATTGCTTCGAATGCATAGCAATAGAAAATTACAGCTTGTTATTTGATTTTAGGCGGAGCTATTCACTACTGCCTTGATATGATTGATCCCACACCTTGAGTTGCACCACCCCAGAACACTTGATGCTGCCCGTCTATGCTTGGATTTGGTCTAGCTTTCCAGCCAAAGGCCCAAGGATTCGGCTGCCCGGTAGTCAGTGCTGGACGGTCGTACCAGAGAGTCCTGTAGCCTTGCTCCGAAAGCATGCGCCGCGACATCAAGCCGAGTGCGTACCTGAGCATGTCGTTGCAGTTGCTGGCCAGTATTCCGGCTGCGAATGAAGCTGCTGGGCTTTTGTATTCCACTGGCGAAAGCCGTCCAGCTTTGTTCAATGTATAGCCTTGTGCCACCAAACCTGTTGGTGCAAGTAGCACCGTTGTAGCTGTGTTTCTCATCTGTAGTGGTGCCAGGATGGTTTCACCAACCATTTCTAAATAGCGTTTGCCTGATGCCTTGGCTATGATCGAACCAACTAGGCGAAAACTATAGTTGGAATAGAGATATTGCGATCCTGGTTCCGAAACTAGCGGAGTATGAACGAGAATGTCTAGTTGATCTTTCCATTCAACTTCAGGATTTACTTTCTCGGCTACAGCAGCAGCTATAGATGAGAGTTGGCGTACCGTGAGGCTTTTGTATGGCTTTGTCAGCCCGTCAAGGTATTTCTCAAGAGGATCATCTAGCCCGACAAGACCTTTGTCGACAAGTGACAACAAGGTGACACCAGTGAAAGCAGATAATCATATTTCACAGAGGTTGTCATTGATCGCCGACAGCATGAAGGCTATTTATTTACGGTATAAGCGACTTTGGGTGGCTTAGATTCGACTCGACAATTAGCTAGTATGATTTTGGCAATCTCGTAGACCGCGTGGGTGCAGTCAAGATTGTGTATGGCGGGAAGGGGCAAGTTTGCTCGGCTCTCTATATGCTCAGTTGATTCGACAATGGCCACTAGATCAGATGGTTCGTTAATTGCTTTTGCCAGTCCCGAGCTAATTAAAATCTCGGCCGTGCCACCTTCTTGTGGCATAGGTTCTGTGAGCATATCAATCGCCATAGGTAGGCGCCGAGCTATCGCCTCAAAAGTGGTGAGTCCTCCAGCTTTTGTTACTAGCAAATCGCAGGCGCTCATGGCATCCGACAAGGACGGCAGTTCTCTTTCTACTACAGTTTTAAATGGCATATCTAGCGAGATTTGTTTGATCGTCTTGTATAGTTTTTCATTGTTGCCGCATACTACTATCATTTGAACTGTTTTTCTTACAGCTTTTAGGGCACTATAGATTTTGATGAAGTTGCCACCACCAGCCCAACCTGCTGTTAAGCATATCGTCACCTTATCTGGTGCTAAGCCTAAATCTGTGAGGAATTTTTCTCTGCTAGTTTCTGCTGGTTTCAAGAAGATTGGATCTACCGGCATGCCTATGGTGGCTATTTTTGCTGCGTCTATGCCAAGCGTCAACAAGCGCTCTTTAGCAAGTTCGTTCGCTACGATAATAGTGCTGGCGTCAACGCAGGCCCAGCCGATCCATAGTTGGCCATTGGGATCAATTACATCTAAAATTAGCAGCGGTTGGTTGGGTAGTTTTGCATCTGCCAGTGCTTTGGCTAGATAGTGATTGGCCATGGGGTGAATTGATACCACCACAGCCGGTTTGATTTCATTCAATAGCCGATGCAAGTAGCCATAGGAGAGCCAATAGCCAAAGTCTGAGTTGTCTGGCTTTAGAGTTTCGATCATGCTGTAGTAATACTTCATCCAGCCTTGCTGGTAGCGCAATAGAAAGTTGTAGATGCCGACAAAGACTCGATGCAGTGGATTGCTGTTTTCTACCACGTCGACAATTACAACCTCATAAGTGGTGCCAACACTTTCTGATTTTGTGCTCAATAATTCGTTGATAGCATTTTCGATAGCAGTTGCGGCGCTGCGATGTCCACCGCCTGTGTTTGACACACAGAGCAGTATTTTGTTACTCGTTGCAAGCTTAGCCACGGGCATACCCAGATATTGCTGTAGAGACTTACCTAATCTTTCTCAGTCATGTGACTGCCTATATTCGCAAAAGGTCCATTTATTGAAAAAGTATTTTCTAAAAGGCTCACGAATTTGCAGGTGTAGATTGTAGAAGCAATCCTAGTGCCGCTGCAGCCAATTGTTAATCTTTTCGCTGGCCTGCGAATGTTAGTTTGTTTGGCAATTGAGAGTTCGAGGTTGTGGTGATTGAGGAGGATAGTGACTTATGGAAATTTTGAGTTTGCTCATAGCAGCGATTTGGCGCAAGTTCTTTCTGATTGCTTTACGAGGTGATGAAAAATGGTGGCACTTCAACTGTGATTGTGCCTTCGTCAGCCGTGCAAAGTATGAGCTTTGGCGGGCTGGCTGGCATCACAGCTCTGGCCGGGCAGCAGGCTGCTACTGAATAGCTAGCGCCGTTGCCGAGTAGTGAACACCGTTGCAGCTAGTCAAGCTTCAAGGTGACTAGCTGCGCTACTTGCTATCGTGCACTGCAGGCATTGCCACGGCCATAAGTTCTTGCTGGCTGAGGCTCTCTTTGCTCAATAGCAGCTTGGCTGCCGCTTCGAGGTTTGTTTTGCGTTCAGCTAGAAGGCTGAGCGCCTTCTGCAAGGCTGCGTTTACTAATTCTCTGATGGCGCAATCAATTTCGCGTGCTGTTTCTTCGCTAAACTTTCGACCTTCCATATCGGATGGTTTATAGCCGTTGAGAAAAGCCTGGGTTTCACCTTCATAGGTCACTGGTCCCAATGACTTGTTCATGCCATAACGGGTGACCATACTGCGGGCAATTTCGGTGGCTTTAGATAGGTCGTCAGCCGCACCTGTAGAAATGTCTTCAAAGGTGAGCATTTCTGCTGCTCTGCCGCCCAGTAACACGGCTAGCTTGTTTTCTAACTCACTTCTAGACATAAGAAATCTGTCTTCGCTAGGTCGTTGCAGCGTGTAACCTAGAGCTGCAACGCCACGGGGAATAATTGATACTTTTTGAATTGGATCACTGCCAGGCAAGGCTAGAGAAACTAGGGCATGACCAATTTCGTGATAGGCAACTATTTCTCGGTCTTTTGCTGCTAACAATCTGTTTTTCTTTTCGGGGCCGGCGATAATGCGTTCAAGAGCTATGTTGAAGTCGCAGAGTTCAACAGTCATGGCACCGCGTTTGGTGGCGCCGAGTACAGCCTCGTTAACTAGATTTGCTAGATCTGCACCGGTAAAGCCTGTTGTGGCTGCCGCCATAGGTTCAGCAACGTCGGCCTGAATGCACGTGACTTTGCGCAAATGCACTGTGAGAATTTGCTCTCGGCCCAATTTATCTGGGCGATCAACGACAATGTGACGGTCAAACCGACCAGCGCGCAATAGCGCTTGATCGAGAATTTCTGGTCTGTTGGTAGCCGCCAGAAGAATTACACCTTGTCTTGGATCAAAACCATCCATCTCAACTAAAAGCTGATTGAGTGTTTGCTCTTTCTCGTCGTGTCCGCCCATTGCGTTAAGACCTCGGGAGCGGCCTAAGGCATCTAGCTCATCGATGAAAATAATGCATGGTGCGCTTTCTTGCGCTTGTTTAAAGAGATCTCGCACACGTGCAGCTCCAACTCCGACAAACATTTCAACAAACTCGGAGCCACTGATAGAGAAGAATGGCACTGCTGCTTCACCGGCCACCGCTCGTGCCAGCAAAGTTTTTCCTGTGCCCGGAGGGCCGACTAGTAATATGCCCTTTGGTAAGTGGCCACCAAGGCGATTGTAGCGCGCTGGTTCTTTAAGAAAACCAATAACTTCTTGCAAATCTTCTTTGGCTTCGTCGACACCGGCGACGTCGTTAAATGTGGTTTTGACGTCGCTTTCCATATAGGTTTTAGCGCCACTTTTTACAATATTGCGCGTGCCTAGTCCGGGAATTCCCGAATCGCTGTTTGCAATTTTTGTGGCTATCAGTGAGCTTATGCCAAAGAGGATGACAATGGGAATACACCAGGTGGCTAGCGACTTCCAGACCAAATCTTCTGGTACGCCTTGAAAGACTTCTGTGTGTTGGGCAAGCCTGGCGGCTAGTTGTGGATCTTCAATTCTTACTGTGCGGAACGACTTACCTTTCTGGTCTGCCGTCTTTAGTGTTCCTTTGATCTCTTCTGGTGATACATAGATCTCCGAGAGCTTGTTATTGTTCAGTTCAGTGAGAAAGCGGCTGTAAGGAATTTTCTCTACTTGGGCGAAGCCAAATAAGCCAGTGAAAATTACACTGAGCCAAAAGGCGATTAGACCGAGGCGGAGGAGGTTTTCATAAGGAGGAGTTGTCGGTTTGTCGTCTTTTTGCACGCTTAGACCAGTCTTTGGGTTGCTGCCATTAGTTGTGCCCACTGCGCTATTCTTCTCATTTCGGTTTTAACAAGTATCATAGTGGCATTTTCTTCTAAATCAGTCTGCTGGGTTAAATGCATTGTAATTGACTTTGCTAGGGGGTCATCACTCTTTTGATTGATGTTTTCGCTTGACTTGTCATAGTCATTTTGGGCGAGATTGACTGCTAAACAAGTTGAGCAGCAACAGTGATTTAGTTTGAGGGTATAAGGCTTACTAGTACGTTCGGTTCTCTGGAGCTACGGGCCATGCGACGACGAGAGCATAGATTAGTCTGCGAAGAAAGCACCATCTTGCAATTTCAAGTGCTTAAGACTGCCGCTGGCGGTTCTGGAGTTGGTGACGGCAGTGGCAGCGGCGGCCGAGGTGGAGCCAGCTGGAAGCGCTTGCGAGCCAATCAAGAATTTGTCTGTAGAATTCTTGAGGCTGTTCCTGGTGGATATCTAATCAAGGTAGATGACGTGGATTTGCCTTCTTATCTTATAAGTGAAGCGTGCATTGAGCCAGGTCAAGAAATTTTGGCGCAGTTTTTTTGTAGTCATAAAAGAAATTTGATTCTCTGCCCCCTGGCCGGTTGAATCGCTCGTCTCTAAGACTATCCCAAGGGATGATTCGCCAGCTGTGGTTTTATGCCACGATTGCTTACGAGTGAGAGAGTTAATGTATGAACAGTAGGCCGGCACCAAAGCTTGTGAAATCAATCAGTGACAAAGTTTGTAACCATTCTGCAGCTGCCCATTCAGGCGGTCTGGCTTTAGTAACTATTGGTAATTCACTTAGAGGAGATGACGGCATTGCCCAGAGGGTGTGTGATGCTCTAGAGCCTGCACTTCTTGCCCGGGTCTGTCGCTTTGATCTTGGCACTTTTACTAACTTGCTTGGTGACTGCCTAGCTGGTCATCACTCCGCGGTGATCGTCGATGCTACTAAAAGCGGTACTGCCGCCGGTAATATTTCTATTACTGATTTGAGTGTTATGGCTAGCGGTAGTTGGGCTGCTCCGTTGAAATGTCCGTCTAGTCATGGCCTCTCTTTGCTCGATGAGTTGATTCTGACCAATGGTCGAATCGCCCTACCAAAACAAATTATCTTGTTTGGTGTTGAGGTTAGTGACGTAGATTGGGCCGCTCAACTTTCACCAACCTTAGAAAAGTGCTTGCCCTCTATAGCCAATAGCCTTTCGCGCTTAGTTGTTTCTACTTTGGAAGTGACAAAAGATGCATGAGGCGTCGGTGGCTCAATCAATCCTCAATATCGCCAGTAAGAAGTTGGCCAGTACTGCTCATACCGATACAGTTACTGCAATTCATGTGATCATCGGTCAATTTCGCAATGTTGACATTGATTCGCTTAAATTTGCCTTCGACAATATTCGCTCAATGTACGCTGGTTGCTCTAGTTGCCAATTAGAGGCCGAAGTAGTTACGGCTCGGGCCACCTGTCGAGGATGCTCCCGTACATACAACCCTGATATGGCTACTTCATTTCGCTGCCCCATGTGTGGCAATGGTGTTGGTCAGCTAATTTCCGGGGAAGAACTTGATGTGATAGGTATCACTCTGAGATAGATACGTCTTTTTCTTAGAATTAGAACAGGATGGATGATTAAAGTGCACGATTCTTCTGACGAACACATGCTTGAGCGAATTCTTGCTGGTAACGACGACCTAGCTGCTCATAACCGCGAGCACTTCGACGAGTTGAAGCTCACTGCTGTCAACATTATGAGTGCTCCAGGGGCTGGCAAAACTTTGCTGCTTGAGGCCACGGTGGCGGCCTTGGCGCCAAAACACAATATTTTTGTGGTTGAGGGCGATATGGTCGGTAACCTCGATGCTGAAAGACTTCGTCGTGTCGGAGCCTCGGTATTCCAGATTTGTACTGGGCGCAGTTGCCATCTTGATGCCCAAATGGTGGCCCGGTTCTTGCATACTGAACCTTTGCAAGGGGTTGAACTACTCTTAATAGAGAACGTTGGCAACCTAGTTTGTCCGGCTGACTTCAAGCTGGGCGAGCACAAAAGGGTTGTTTTGCTTTCAGTCACTGAGGGGGACGACAAACCCATTAAATATCCAGTTATTTTTCGCAGTTGCGACGCTGTGGTATTCACCAAGTGCGACCTGCTCCCCTATGTCGATTTTAGTATCGATAAGGCTACGGAAAACATTAGGGTTTTGAACCCCGGTGTCGAGACTTTCGTTGTTTCATCTATAGATAAAACGGGTTTGACAGATTGGAATGCTTGGCTTAGCCAAAAGGCACCGGCAAAAGTTGCATTGAGCGAAATTTAAACCGTTCGGTTGATGTTGCAAAATCCAAAACCGGGTCTAATTAAGAAACGCCCATGAGCGTTACTAGTGAGAAAAACGTGCAAAAAAGTTTCACCCTGCCAAAATCAGACTTTGATCAATTTTTTGCCCTTATAGGGCAAATGGGTACTGTGTATGCGGCTGTGAAAGTATCTGAGCAGTCATTTGCATTTAAGGCGGTTAGCTCTGCCAGTCAAATTGCTTTTGATGCCATACGCACAATTTTGCCGCCCAAGAAATTTTTCTACCCACCAAGCGAGACACTGATTACCTACGATAAAGACGGCATTTATGAGAATGAGCCAGAGCTTGAGTTCAAAGTAATTTTTGGTGTTCATCCTTGTGACTTAGCTGGCCTTGGCATCATGGACAAGATATTTTCTTCTGGTCATGCTGACAGCCACTATATGCGGCAAAGAGAAGCAAGCTTTGTCATTGGTCATTCTTGCATGCCCGACAAGCATTGCTTTTGTCAATCGATGGGTAGCGACTGCGCTAAGTCTGGCTATGACATCTTTCTTACTGATATTGATACAGACTATTTTATTGAAGCTCTGACTCCCGCTGGAGATGAGTTTATTGCATTAGCCCAACCAATCCTTGCTGGGGCCACCGACAAAGATCATGAGCGTAATCACCATTTTTGGGACACTCGTTCTGCTGCTTTCACCAACGGTTTTAACTCTGGCAATTTGAAAGTGACAATGGAAGGCGAGTGGGATAACAAGTTATGGGATGAGCTTGGTGAGCGCTGCCTTAGCTGTGGCAGTTGTACCCCGGTTTGTCCAACCTGCTATTGCTTTGATTTAGTTGATATTGCCAGCCTCAACAACGATTCTGGCTCGCGCAAGCGCGAATGGGATAGCTGTCAGTTCACCGGTTTTGCCAAGGTCAATGGTGACTTTAACTTCCGTCCCACACCGGTTGATCGCTTAAAGTTTTGGTACCGTCATAAACTGCATGGCTTTGATGATGCTTATGCCGATAAGACCTGTGTTGGCTGTGGTCGTTGCACGGTTTCTTGTCCATCAGGTATTGACGATATAGTGGCTGTGGTCAAAGCGTTACAAGTATCTTCTGCGGCCAAAAGCGCGGAGGTGCCTGATGCCTGAGAATAACCCAGAATCTAATTGCAGGCCTAATAGTTCTTCACAAAATAGCTGTGCACAAAAAACTTGCTCGCCCTATCTGCCTACTAGAGCTATTCTAAGTAAAATAACTGAGATGGCCTACGATAATTTTTTGTTCGAATTTGAGCAAATAGACCAGATTTTTAGTTCTTGTTTACCTGGTCAATTTGTTGAGATCTGGATACCCGGGGCTGGTGAGAGCCCTATTTCTGTTTGCTCTGGTCATGTGGGCGAAACTCTGCAATTGCTCATTCGTAAAGCCGGAAGAGTGACCAAAGCTCTATTTAATTTAAAGCCCGGCGATTGGGTCGGTCTGCGCGGTCCTTATGGTCACGGTTTTCCTGTTGATTTGTACAAAGGCCAAAACGTCTGCATGATTGCCGGCGGTCTTGGTGTCGCTCCTCTGCGTTCTGTCTGGCAATATTTGATTGATCATCGCCAAGATTATGGTCGCCTGGTGCTTATATACGGTATGAAGCATAGCGATGAGATTTTGTTTGCCGATGAGTTGATAGCACTGCGCCACAGTCATGAGCTTGAATTGTTTTTGGCTGCTGAAGACGTCACTGTTTGCCATATTGCCAACCTAGAAATTGAAGCTGGGCGAGTCACTGACTTGATTGATTTAGCAGCTCTCACAAGTGATATGCAAGTCGCTATTTGTGGACCTCCCGTCATGTACAGGTTTGCTGTAGAGAGCTTGCGGCGCAAGAGTATTGCTGATGAAAATATTTGGCTTTCTTTAGAGCGTCACATGAAGTGCGGTATTGGCAAATGCGGCCACTGCTTTATCGGTGGAAAATTTGCCTGCCAGGAAGGTCCTGTTTTTCAACTAACAGAGTTGGCTAATTTGCATGAAGTTATAGAATATCCGCGCGAGAAGATTCAGATATGAATGCTAAAGTACTGCCGACTATATCTGTTGAGGGCTTGACTGGCTGCGCTGGCGAACTGCTGGTGATACTAGAAAATCTTGATCATCTTTTGCCATATGTGCGCATCAAGAGTTTTCCTTTTGCCCAAAGTAGAAATGAAGACGGCCCTGTTGATATCACCTTTGTCGAAGGAAGTGTCAGTCAAAACCACGATTTAGAGAAGCTAATTAAGATACGCGCCAACTCCCGTTGGCTTGTGGCGGTGGGTAATTGTGCAACTACTGGCTGCTTACAAAAAGCTTCGTGTCAACAGTGCACTGCTAAATCGATGATGCAGGCGGTCTATGGCAACGAATCAACCATGTCAGTTTTGCCTGCTCAACCTTTAGAGCACTATGTCAAAGTTGATGTATCTTTACCTGGCTGCCCAATTAATGCTACTCAATTTCTTGCTGTGACAGCTAGTCTATTGCGCGAACAGCTGCCTTACATTACCAGCAAACCCGTTTGTCTTGAATGCAAGATGAAAGAAAATCCTTGTGTTTTAATTGAGAAAAATGCACCATGCTTGGGGCCAATTACTGCCGCTGGATGTGGTGCCCTTTGTCCTAGTGTAGGTGCAGCATGTTATGGCTGTTGGGGTGTGTGCGATGAGCCTCAGATTGAAGCAATGAAGATAATTCTTGCTGAGAAAGGCTATGACGTCGACGAAATCTATAGTCGCTTGAAAGCTTTCGGTGCTCCAGAGCATCTTTTTGAGCGCATGAATAAGAAAGCAAATTGATGGCAAAATCGGAGCAAAACGTTCGTAGTAAAATGTTCGGAGTAAGTAGATAAATGGATATTGAGCGCAAATCAATAGAGATCACTGAGATTTGTCGCGTAGAAGGTCACGCCGCTGTCACCGTTAATTTTGAAAATGGTGTGATTGCCGATGTGCAATTGAATGTCTTTGAAGGCGCGCGTTTTTTTGAGCGCATTGTTCTTGGTCATAAGTATGATGAAATCCCTCATATTACATCCAGAGTCTGTGCCATTTGTTCGACCGGGCATGTGGTGGCAGCAATCAAATCTATCGAAGGCATATTTGGTTTCGTGCCTGACCGTCGTGAAATGTTGCACCGCGAGCTGATGCATTTAGGCATGATTATTGAATCTCATGCTACCCACATTTGTGCTTTAGCTTTGCCTGATTTCTTAAATGTCGGTGACTTAATGACCTTGGCCGCTCAGCACCCCGCCGAGTTTGAGATATGGAAACAATTGCGATCTCTGGGCTCAACCATTCAAACTATTGTTGGTGGCAGACCTTTTCACCCTGTTAATTTGCATGTTGGTGGATTGTCGAGCTATCCAGAGAAAGAGCAGTTGCTTGAGATGCATAGATTACTTGGTGAAAATCAAGAGAATGCCATGCGTCTCTATGGTCTCTTGGCTGGCTTGAATTTGTCTTTCGGTCAAGGGGTTGCACCGGTATACTCGGCTTTGATTCCGGATCAAGATGGTTATGGCTATTTTGGCGAAGTGATAAAAACAAGTACCGGTTTTCAAGCAAACGTTGATGAGTATCGGCATTACTTAAACGAAAAAGTAGTTCGCTACAGTCATGCCAAGCAGTCTACTTTTGAGGGACAGCCCTTTATGGTGGGTGCTTTAGCGCGTTTGGCAATGTTTGCTGAAAGACTGAGACCAACGGCTCTAGCGCTCTATGAAAAGAGCCCCCTGGCAAGCAAAGACCACAATACGATTTTGAATAACTTGGCCCAGGCTATTGAACTAGTTGAGGCAATGGATCGCTCAAAAGTTATCATCGAGATTTTATTGGCTAATAGCCCCGGGGAAAGCAACAGTAAATTCATCCACCAGGCAGCGATTCTTGAAAAGAAAGCTGGGGCCAAGACTGGTGCGGTAGAATGTCCACGGGGCACACTGTATCACTTCTATGAGTTGGACAATTCAGGTAAAGTAATGGCTGCTGATATGATCACACCATCTGCCCAGAATACCGCTCGCATTGAGAGTGATATTCGCCAATTGGTTGCTGGCCTAAAAGAAGAGCAGACAGATTCGATACAAGCTAAACTAGAAACCCTCGTTAGAGCCTATGATCCCTGCAATACATGTGCCACCCATATGGTGCAGGTCATTCACAAGTAACAGCTAGTATTCACCTTGTAGGTGAGAAATGATGAGACCCGGAGATTTGAATGAGTACAGATGAAATTACATTGGCATCGTCCTCTCCCGTTTCTTCCAGCTGGCAAGAGAGATATAAGCGAAAGGTCGTTAGTGCCGCTGAAGCGGCTCAAAAGATAACTTCAGGCGACGCAGTATACATTCATTCAAATGCTGCTGCTCCAGCCAGTCTAATTGAAGGTATGTTGGCACGGGCGCCACAATTGCGTGATGTCACCATCCTCCATTTGTTGACCATGGGGAGGGCTGAATATGCCCGCAAAGAATTCGGTGAGTCGTTTAGAGTACATGCGCTCTTTATCGGTGAGAATGTGCGTAAATCAGTCAATGAAGGAAGAGCCGACTACATGCCGGTTTTCTTAAGTGAGATACCGGCTTTATTTGAGAATGCTATAGTCCCTGTTGATGTTTGTCTGATTCAAGTCTCGCCGCCAGATGCCCATGGCTATTGTAGCTATGGCGTATCGGTAGACTGCACAATTGCCGCTCGTCGCAAAGCGCGAATAGTCATAGCTGAAGTCAACAAGCAAATGCCGCGTACTTTAGGTCGTGCCTTTGTTCATATCGACAAGTTTGATTATGTGGTCGAATGCGATAGGGCGCTGCCTGAACTATTGGCTGATGCTCCCACTGAAGTAGAGGTAGCGATTGGCCGCAACGTCGCATCTTTGATTGAAGACGGCGCCACATTGCAACTGGGTATTGGCTCAATCCCTAACGCTATATTGCTGCAACTGAGTGACAAACGTGATCTTGGCATTCATAGTGAAATGCTTTCAGACGGCGTCATTGATTTAATTGAAAAAGGCGTGATTACTAATGATGCAAAGACAGTCTTGCCTGGCAAGATTGCCGTAAGTTTTGTCATCGGTAGTCGCCGCCTTTACGATTTTGTCAATGATAATCCGCTCTTTGAGTTTCAAACCAGTGACTATATTAACGATCCGTTCCTGATTTCGCAAAACAATAAAATGACTGCCATAAACTCGGCTCTACAAATTGACGTTACTGGGCAAGTAGCAGCCGATTCAATCGGCGATTATTTATACAGTGGTGTCGGTGGGCAGGTTGATTTTATCAGAGGTGCAGCACGGGCCAAAAACGGCAAGGCCATAATTGCCCTGCCGTCCACTGCTAAACACGGTACGGTTTCTCGAATTGTTGCTAATTTAGTGATTGGTAGTGGTGTTGTTACCTCGCGCGCTGACGTGCACTATGTGGTCACCGAATTTGGTATCGCTCAGCTCTATGGCAAGACTTTAAAGGAGAGAATGCAGGCTCTTATTTCAATTGCTCATCCTGATTTCAGAGAGAAGCTTGAAGCTGATTGCGAGTTGATTCACTGGCACTAGGCCTAGTAATAATATTGTTTCGTAGACTTATATGGAGATCGCTGTGAATATATTGATTGCCATTGATCAAAGTGCCTTTGCCTCAGACGTCGTTGGTTTCATTGGCAAGCATCGCTGGACTGACTCTGAGCATTTTACCGTGGTGCATGTGGTTGATTCTCTCTTGGTGGGAAGCCATATGAGCTTTCTGCCGTCTCCAATACTTGATGAGATCAAACAGAAAGCTCGCGATGAGGGACGAAAGGCTGTTCACCAAGCGGCTGAGAGGCTGCGACAACTCTTTCCTGACGCCTCTGTTAATGAAGAGATATTAGAAGGTTTTGTTGTCGATTCGATTGTCGAATATGCCGCTACTTGGCCCGCCGAAATTGTTGTGATTGGCTCTCATGGTCATCGAGGCAGCAATAAATTTACGCTTGGTAGTATTGCTCGTTCTGTCTCATCTCAAGCCCACTGCTCTGTATTGATTGTCAATTCACATAGTGAAAAAAAGACTCAGTAACGGCTTTTAGCTTACTGAGTCTTTTGATATTGCTTACACGTGTTAGTAGCGCAGTGCCGCTGCCATTCCTTCGTATTTGACTAGGCTGTTTGCTGGTACAAATACTACTTCGCCATTAAATTGGAATGTCAGAGAAATCAATTGATCGCATACTGTCAATTGATTTTCATTTTCGCTTTTGACTTCGAGCGCTTCTGATTCTTCTATGTAGAGCTTTTCTACTCGGCCAGCTTTGATCAGTCGAGTTATTTCATCAAGGCCTGAGCCAAGACGCTTTTCATGTATGAGTTTCTCTAGTTCTTCTAACTCTTTGACTGCTCTAGCTGTCTTCCAAATTTCCACTTGCTCTTTGGCGACTTTGAGAACCTCGGCTGTGTTGGCGTGCTCGTAATTGCCTTCTATTGAAGCCATTACATATTCTGATAGAGCAGCAGTGTCGCCGAAGTGAGAAGTGCCGATTACTACCACTGGCCAATTCAAGGTTTTGCAGAGTTCGGCTACAGCGCTATGAATCTTATGTTCTTCGGCCTGGTTAGAGTGGTCGTGTGATTTCAATAAATGGCCAACATGAATTAGTTGCTCATTCTCTTTGATTTCTACAATTTGATCAGAGCCTGCTTCAAATAGACGAACGAGATTACCGCCGCCGACAAGAATGTGAAAACGTGGACAATTAACAGCAGAGTAGGCTGCTTCGCTGGCCGCAAAAGCATCGCCCAATACTATTCTTTCGGCAGCTCTATAGTTGAGAGGGACAACTTTTGCGAAATCTTTGGCGATGAAAATTGCCACACTAGCATTGTGAGTTTCAGATTCTAGACCAGAGAAAATTAACTCCAGACGCTTCAATAGTATGTCGCGATCTGAGCTAGAAACTTCACTAGGTATCAATTTGGTAGCTTCACCCATAAGGTGTTTTAGTTTGGCTTCATTGTCGCGTTTAACGATCCCGAGGTCGACAATAATAGAAAGTATTGGAGCTTCTTTTGTGGAGACAAGCTCGGCCATGGCATTTTTCATTTCGATTGATCCACGTGTTGAATAGAGGGTTGAATATGACGGGCTAATAGTTGATTGCCACAATAACAAGGTGAGGCAAAGCTTTTCTCCCTCCTGTAGGACTAGATCTACCTTGTATAGTTCCCCTAGGGGTTGATTTGTCTGGCGAGTGGTTAATTGTTTGCGATCAGCCGTCGGCAGGATGATTTTTCAAGCGAGATGTGCCAGCTTGAGATTATTGAAGTTACAATAGAGCGTTAGTTACAAGATGATTGGTTCAACGATGATTAGTCCAAAGATATAGATGTTAAAAGACTCGATTTTCAAGATAACTAAACTTCGGCCTGAGTTTGCTTCTCAATACGAGAATCAAGCGCAAGACGAATTTGGCTTCGATCTTGACAGCTTCGCCCAGTGGGAGGCGTTTTTCCGCTTCTTCTATGACGACTACTATCATGTTAAGACTATTGGCATTGATAACATCCCGGCTACAGGGCGCGCCGTTCTCGTTGGCAATCATTCAGGTGGCTTACCTATTGATGCCTATATGACCAATTGTGCTAACTATAATTTGCACCCCCATCCCCGCCGAATTCGTTGCCTGGCCTTAGATGGCCTCCTGCATCTTCCCGTAATTAAAGACATGATTATGGGTATGGGTGGAGTTCCGGCAAGATATTCAGTGGCTCGCCAATTGCTTGAGAATGATGAGTTGGTTTTCTTTTATCCCGAAGGTCCACGGGGCACAGGCAAACTCTTTAAGAACCGCTATCGACTTATCGATTTTGACCCTGGTTTTATTAAGGCGGCCATTGCCACTGGTTCTCCAGTTGTTCCAATAACTGTGCTGGGGGCTGATGAAATTTATCCGATTTTGGGCCGTTTAGAGGGCCTAGCTCGTTTCCTCGGTATGCCTTATTTCCCTTTGACTCCCGGCTTCCCCTGGTTTCCTTTAACCACCAGCTGCTTGCCCATGCCGATAAAAATGTTGATTGTGGTGGGCAAGCCAATTTATTTCGACTATCCACCTGAGCGTGTTAGCGACAAGCACTTGCGTCTTCGATTAACCAAAGAAGTGCAATATAACATTCAAAGACAACTCAATTTTTTCTTGAGCCATCGTCAAACTGCTTTCACTGGCTGGGATGATCAATGGTTGAAGCAGGTAGAAGAAGACCTTAAAACATGTAAGCCATGAGAAGCTAGGCAATCATTTGCTAATATCTGGCCAATAATTGGCCAGATATTAACGCTCTACTCAGCCTATGGGGTGATACATGGGCATTGAAAAAGGTCTAAGTTAATAGTATCAATCGTTGGTTTCTTGAAAACCAATTTTTAGTGTATGGTTCATTTGAGGTTATGCGATGAAGATCATTATTGCAGTTGACGACTCACCTTCATCTAGTGAGCTAGTTCGTACTATCACCAGTCGCAAATGGCCGCAAGATGTGAACTTTAAGATTCTAACTGTGCTAGAGCCTTCCTGTGTTTCTTATGCAGACCTTTCGATTTCTGAATATGCCCATACTGCTGCTGAGATTTATACCAAACGCAAAGCTGCAGCGCGTCATCATTGTGAGGCTATCCGCCACAAGCTAGAAGAGGCAATTGCCACAGCATCTATTCACTATGAAGTGCGCGAAGGAGCACCGTGGGCTGAAATAGTTACAGCTGCAGTTGAGTGGTCTGCTGATAAAATCATGATTGGTGTGCATTCTAAAGATGTCTGCCCGCATAATATGCTTGGTAGCGTTTCTCGTGCCGTAGTTAATCATTCGCCTTGCTCTGTTGAAGTAGTTTCAACTGCGCACCATCGCCGCAAGCATGCTGTTGCTGGAGCTGTTGCAGAAACGACAAAATAAATGAGGGTTTTGATCTTATCAACCTCGATTGGTACAGGTCATGTTCGCGCTGCTCAAGCAATTGAGGCAGCATTTAAGAGCCAATATAGCAATGTAGTGGTCAGGCACGAAGACTCGTTGAGTTTTGCCAATGCCGCCTTTCGCAAAGTCTATCAACAGACTTATATTGATTTGGTGGCTAATGCTCCCGATTTGCTTGGTTTGGCCTACGAATATGCTGATCGCGATTGGGATAAACTGCACTATGGCATGGCTTTTGAGCGTCTAAATATTGGCAAGCTCTCCCAATTGCTCAAAGAATTCAAGCCCGATGCCATTGTTTGTACTCATTCACTGCCAGCAGATATGGTTTCCTGGTTGCTCTGTCGCAAAGAAATTTCTTGTCACCACGCAGTAGTGATTACCGATTTTGATTTGCATGCAGTTTGGCTTTGTCACCATTATTCTAGATATTATGTGGCCATTGATGAAACGAAAGAGCACCTTGTAGAGCTGGGTTTCGAGCGCAGCCGAGTGGTTGTGTCAGGTATTCCTATTGATCCGATTTTTGCCCTAGCGAAAGATCAACGGCAAATGCGCATCAAGCATAATCTGGTGCCAGAGCTGCCAACCATTTTAGTTTCTGCTGGTGGTTTAGGCATGGGCCCAATTGAGCTAATTCTTGAGCAATTGAGAAAACTGCATCAGCCCTCAAATATTGTAGTGGTCTGTGGAGCCAACGGTGAACTCCTTGAAAAAGTAAGATGCGCTGCAGAAAGACATGATGATAGTCAGCACTCGATCAGTGCCATTGGATTTACCACCGAAATGGATGAGTATATGGTTGCTTCTGATTTGATTATCGGCAAGCCTGGTGGTCTTACTTCCTCTGAGGCCTTGGCTAAGGGCTTGGTCTCAGTAATTGTTAGGCCAATTCCAGGGCAAGAAGAGCGCAATGCTGACCATCTTGTAGAAGAGGGGGTGGCCATTCGCTGTAATAATCTGCCGGTATTGGCCTACAAAATAGACGCGCTTCTCAACAATACTGAGCGTTTGAAAACCATGAGAGACAACGCTATTGCTTTGGCTCGCCCTAATTCAGCTGCTCATATTGCTTTCGATATTTGTCAACTGATTGAGGCCAATCAACCAGTGGTCGTCCATCCATTTGATCACGTTTGTGAGCGCGACTGGAGAGATACCTTTGCACTTTGAGAGCCGTCTAGAGCTTCTTGTAGTCGGTCGTGAATAGCTGCCTTTAGGTCGGCAATTGCGGCATGTTTGTTTTCTTTATATTGATTCAAGTAACTTGCTACTTCAATTGGTTCACCAAAGAATACAGAGGCGACCTGGGTACCTTTGCTGGTAATGCGACCAGTGGTATCAGTTTCAAGAAAATCAACAATGCGACAAAGTTGAATTGTTGAGGGCGGCTGTAACAATACGCGATGGAAGATTAATAGATTTTCTACGCGATTCAAGTCAGCAATAAATTCGTCATGAAATTGTGCTGTGCGTTTGTTGAGTGTCTTTTGAGAGTTGGTCTCGTATTCTCTTTTCCCGAGTTTTTCGTCTACAGCATTGCGCAATGAATAGAGTATTTGTTCTGGGGTTTTATGGCTAATTTCGCTATCAATAAAGTTGCTAATGCGCTGGCAAATATGATTTGCTAAATGGCTTGTTTGCTCTGCTGCTGTCTCTGTTTCAGTGAGCTGACAATTGTAGTGTTGAGCCAGATTTTTCAATACTGCTGTAGTTGCTCTTTCTATTCGTGTGGTTATTTCGCCACCATCATGGTTCAGGCCAATTTGTCTCTCAATTATTCTGAGTGCTTTGTCGACACTGGGTTCGAGTGCTGTTTCTAGCCTGTAGCTAACACCAACAGGTAAGACCCAGAGTGCTTGTGAAGAAGAAGGAGAATCACCAGCAAAAGTAGTATCACTTTGCCCAATATCTTCTTGTATCTCAAGAAGAATATGCACCAGAGCCGTGCTGATGCTGTGAACTGTATGATCATCGCCGGTAATTTCTGCTTCAGGAAAGACAATAAGCTTGTGCTCTCCGAGTTTGAGAATTCGCTTGGTGGTTTCGATTGATGTTGTGTCGCCAGTGCCTCTGTTAACCGAATAGCAACCAAATTTTTGAAAGAACCAACCCAAAAGCCCGTGATACCAGTCGAAAACTTCACGAGCCACCATGCAGTGAACTTGCTCTTGTAGATACTTAGCTAGAAGGACAACTACACTGGGATCTTGCCTATCAGCGTGGTTGAGAAGAATTATGGTGCGCTTGTTCTTTAGTGTGGCAACTATATTTTTGTCATCGCTAAATTGACAATTGAAGTGGTCAATATAGCGACAGTAGAGTGGAATTAGAAATTGGCAAAAAGCTATGACCGCAAGATTCGGCTCTGGGGCTCTAAATTCGGACAAAGCTCTCACTAACAGAGGCCTCTACGGAATCGACATCAGGTAGTCAGTAATGCTCTCGACCTGCTCGGGATTGAGATCAGAGGGCGGCATAACTGTGCCGCGTTCGTTGTATTCGTTTTCGCCGCTTTGGTTGAAAAATTCGGCGGCAGTAATACGATCTGACACGTAGTGCCGTTCATGACGTTTAGAAATGCCGTCAAATGCTGGGGCGAAGTGACCACCCATATTGCGGATAGAATGACAGACTAGGCAGCCTCTGTCGTTCAGGAGCATGCGACCTTCGGCAATTTTGGGTATCCTATCTTTGTGGCAATCGGCCGCATCTTCAGTAGCGTGGAAAGGCGTTTTCTTCGTGACTTTGTGACCAATGATTTGAACGCCGCCTGGTAGATCGCTTAGTGTCAGCAGATAAGAGGCAATGTCTTTCGCTTGCACAGCGGGGAGTCTAGGATGCTCTAGCAGTTCAGCATAGGGATAAAGCTTGAGAAAACGAGCCATAGTTTTTTCGTCGTTGGTGATACGTGACTCGACAAAAATTTTGCTGCGGCGCCCGCCGATACCGTCAAGCGGCGGAGCAAGACAGCCGCCCTTGCCTTCAACTGAATGGCAAGAAGAGCAATTGTTTTGCTTGAAAAACTTGGCGCCTTCGCGGCTTTTGCTCGAGGCTGGCTGGCCTTTATACTTGCCATAGTCGACGTACACGACATCGGCCGAGTTTTCAGTCTTATCTGCGGCCTTGGCCTCTGATATGGGTGCACTTTTCTTTGTTTCAATAGCATCAGAAATGCCAGATGAAATTGTGCTAGATAGCCCAATTGCCGCCAGTACCGCAAATATTTTGCTCTGAATTTTGCTCTGAAATTTCTTCATTCAAGGCCCCGGTTTATTTGGTCGAGAGTCAAGACTAGGCTAGGTTACATAGACACACCCTATTACAGCAGATTTTTAGCAAACTAGACTAATTCTGCCGAATGATTTTGGCAATTTCTCAAAGGTAGTCCGGAATACGGCACTTTGAAGCTCAGTACCTGGCCATGGCTTCGTCCCTTTGGTTGATGTCGATTTAGGCGCTATAGCTTTTACTTATAGATGTGTGCTGCTACTTAAGAAGGGGTTTTGATGGCCAAGTCTTTTCTATTGGCTTTAGACGGCTCCCAAGAGGCACTTTTTGCTGCTGATGTGGCGGCGGCCTTAACTAAAAGCAAGGGCGCTAGCTTAACTGCTCAAACAGTGGTTGATAGTCAATCTTTGTGGGAAATAGTTGGTCAAGACCTGCCGGGTATTATCGGCAGTGGGCCTTATATGGCGGCTTATCAGTCTATTGAGGCTACCCTTCGGTCGGTGGCTGAAACTTTAATGCATGCCTTTGAATGCCGCATTGCCAACAGTGCCCTCGAAGCTGTTTGTGAGATAGACGAAGGAAATATTATTGACCTTATACTTCGTCGCGCCGTTAGTCACGATCTAGTGATCATGGGACACAAATCAAAAGTCAGACAACGTAATATTCATCAGCGACGATATATGAATACTAGCCTTTGTCAACGGGTGGCTGATGCCTGCCCAGTACCTCTGCTTGTGGTGCAAAATGCAATACAGCTCTGGAGCCGCAGTGTCTTGCTGGTTAGTGCTGAAACCTATTGCTCTGAAACAATCAAAGCTTTCGTCGAACTGGCCACAGTAGTTGGTGGTAAGGCAGAGATTGTGTGCACTGGCCGTAGCAAGACTATCGATAGCTTAATTGGCACCGTTCGTAGTGAGCTTTCTCAAGAGCCAATAGCTGATTTGGCGGCCGATAGAGTTTCTTTTTCTGTTGTTGGTCGCAGGCTTTATGAACTAGAAACTTTCTTTTCAGACTCAGGGGCTCGGGAGAAAGATACTCTTGTAGTTCTCACCACCTGTGATACCGAGCAGGGTCGAAAAGTATGTACAGGAGAGTCTTTGGATTATGTCATTCGCGATGTCGCAGCAGCCTGTACTTTGTTTCTGCCGCCGCAAAAAGTGCAACTGGGCCTGGTTGAGCCTTACGCTGCGAAGAAAGAGGCGGTTTTAACTTAGCAATGGCTAGAGCTTTATCGCCACATGGATGACCGGTGCCGTCACTGCAATGGTATATGCAAGAGGCTGGATGCTAATGATCAGCCGCTCACATATTGCTTTTGCAATCTTGCTGCTACAAGGGTGATCGACATTCTTGATTTTGAAGTGAAGCACTATTCTGGTAAATTACTGCGATTGAAGCAGAGTGCTGTTAGTGGCGGCAATCAGTTAGCCGTATTGATGGAGTCAAGATTGCCCGGTGCAGAGCTAGAATTTCTAGGACTAACTAATGTCTTAGACCACTGTCTCGTTTTTGTTTGTCAGGCCGAGGCCAAAGACAGTGGAGAAACTGCTGTCTGGATTCGCTATGGCACTCCAGAGGCCTGTTGCTCGTCAAATTCACTTGTCATGGAGTTGACTGGGCTAATAGAGCATCTAATAGCCCAGCTCTATGCTGCGGACTCTAAGCTTTCGACCCACTAATATTTGCTGGTATCAGAATGTTCATGTATTGGCGGCATAATAGTACTTTCGCGATCAGACCAATCTTGCAGCAGGTCTAAAGCGGCATGTTGACCTAAGGCCGTCTGAGTTTCGAACTGCTCGTTAATGGCAATCAATACTTTTCTTTCGTGCAATATCTTTTGAATCAGTGGTCGCAAGTCAACTAAGCGATCTTCATGGTGTTTGACATAGCGATTGAGATCGATAGCAATAATGCCATCATAGTCTTTTAGAGCCTCTAGTGAATCATGAAGCCCTAGGCCTGGAATTCCGTCGTCAACTGCACTATAGCGAATGAGCTTGTGGTCGTGCTCTGTGCAATATTCTTCAATTTTTTGCTTTTGTTCTTCGACATTTAGGCTTGTGCCACCAGTGCGAAGATAGCCAATTAGCCTTAATTTCTTGTGCAACATGATGGTTCTCCCGCGGTTATCCTGAAATAAGCTGCTTCTATAGTGCAGTGTCTTCCTTTCTATTGTCCCTCTCGTGGGGTAGTGTCATATCCCCCGTGGGTATGAATTAATGTGAGTGGCTGACATATAGTTATACTTCTATTGGCCGATGCTGGTGTTGATTGTGCTTGTCACAATGGCATTTGATCGATGGTGAAATTTAAGTGGTGGCGATGATGCGAGTTTTGATTGCGATTGATGATTCTGGTTGTTCTAAGTTAGCTATAGATGCTGTTGTTAATCGGCATTGGTCAGACGCAACCCAGTTTCGTGTCATTCATGTCGTCGAGCCAATTGTGCTTCAGTATGGCCTAATTGCGCCCCAAGCTGTTGAGCTAATGATTGAAGCAGAGCAGAAGCTGAAAAAGCATGGCCAAGAATTCGTAGACAAGACTACAGAGAAGCTACAGACGTTGTTTGGAGCACAAGCGGTAACTGGCGAGATTCTCCACGGCAATGTCAGTGACACAATTGTCGAAGATGCTATCGAATGGCAAGCGGACCTAATTGTTATTGGCTCTCATGGCCGCACTGGAATGGATAGAATGTTCTTAGGCAGTGTCGCCGAGAAAGTAATAAACCGCGCCCCATGCTCTGTTGATGTGGTTAAGTTGAAAACTGTGGTAACTGAAAAAGGCGCAGGGGCAAAAGTAAAAGTAGTTGAATCTTCTAGAGTTAACTAGCCGAAAGTGTATTTGTAGCTCTTGCCTTCGGTTGCTTTTTAGACTAGACCACGGCGCATGGCGTGTACGGCAGCTTGAGTGCGGTCGTCAACGGCAAGTTTGTTTAGTATGTTGCGTACGTGGGTCTTCGTTGTGGCCAAAGAGACAACTAGTCGGTCGCTAATCTCTTGATTTGACATACCATCTACAATTAGTTTGATAACTTCAAGTTCACGTGGTGATAGCGCTTCTGGTGCCGGTCTGTCGATACCTGTGGTCGCAGCTGATTGCTCTTGGCTTTCCTGCGTTTCATGCTGCTCTTGCATTGCTTGGTCGCCTGAACCGTAAGGAGAAGTGGTAGAGGCAAAATAGTTTTCGCTAGGAGAATTCTTATCGCTGCTAGGCCTTCCGTTGTTGCTAGATGTCAAAGGAGCGGCCTCTAGTGGCACAGATGCCTGCGCCGGATTGACTGAATAATGTTTTAAGACTCTGCTGGCGACAGCTGAGTCTAGCCAGACATCCCCAGTGCTGACTGCGCGTATGGCAGTGTATAACCTGTCGGGCTCGACATCTTTTAAGCAATATCCACTTGCCCCAGCTGCCAAGGATGCCATGATGTCAGCGTCGTTGTCATGCTGTGTCAGCATGATTATTTTCATTGTTGAGTCGCGACCGACTATTTGGCTAGCCGCTTGAATGCCGTCCATGACGGGCATGCCGACATCCATTAAAATTACGTCGGGCCTCAACTTTTCGGCCATGGTCACTGCTTCTTGACCATTAGAAGCCTCGCCAATGACATGAATGTCTTTGGTTCTATGAAGGGCAACTTTCAGACCGAGCCTTGTCAACTGGTGGTCTTCTACCAACAATACATTTATTGAGGGAGCGCTTGCGTCAGGTGTTTGTTCAGCCATAATTATCATTCACCGGAAAAGTCTAATTATAGACTGATGGAAAACCTAAGGAAGTGATCGGTGGGAAAAGAACAGTCTAATAAAGCTGTAGCCTTAACATTAACCTCCGAGGAAGTCGAACTGCGAAAACGCTGGTTGGAATTCTCGGCCAGTGACGAAGAGTTGATTGAACTTGAGCTCGATGTTCTTGTTGCAGACCATATCGATGAATTAATCGAGTCAATGTACGCTCACTTTCTTACTTTTGAAGAAACTCGTAGTTTCTTTCCCAATGAGCAGGTGCTTAAGCGCGCTCAGGCCGCTCAAAAAGATTATTTCGTGCGCCTGACCCAGGGTACTTATGACACTGAGTATGCCAATGATCGCCTGCGGGTGGGCGCTACTCACCATCGCATTGATCTTGATCCAAAGTGGTACATCGGGGCATATAACCGAGTATTGGCCTGGTTTTTACCCAAAGTAATCGACAAATATAGTGGTGATTCAGAGAAGTTGGGCAAAGCCATTTCAGCTTTGATGAAAGTGGTTTTCTTCGATATGGGGCTGGCCATCGATTGCTATATATCGGCAAAAGAAAATGCTTTGCGGGAGCACACCAATGCCATTCGCGAGTTAGAAACAGAGCGGCGAGTGACCAAATCAATTCTTGAGAATTCACCAGTGGGAATTATCAGTTTAGACAAGGACATGATTTGTCTTGAATGCAACGACATGTTCATTGAGCTAGTTGATGGTGAGAATAGAAGCGAAATAGTTTCGAAACCACTTGTCGAAATTGCTCCAGGGGTTAATCCTGCTCTTTTCAAAGAAGTTTTAAGCAGTGGACAATTTAGTAAGCGAACAGGAGATGCTCTTAAGTTGTCGAAGAAAAATGATACTGAGAGTAACTACTTTGACTGGCTAACTTGGCCTATAAAAGACAACGATGGCAAGGTCACTGGTCTAGTGGCTATGTTTACCAACACCACAGCCAATGTTCTGCTTCAGCAGCAACGAGAAGATTTTGTTGCTACTCTTACACACGATTTGAAGACACCGGTTTCGGCCACAACCAGAGCCGTGCGATTTCTGCTAGATGGTGACTTCGGCCCCGTGCCTGAGACTCAAGTAGAGGTGCTTGAGACTATTTTGCAAAGCAACACTGCCCTTTACAGCTTGGTGCAAACCTTGCTTGATGTCTATCGCTTTGATAGTGGTGTGAAAGAGTTTCATATGACTAGTTGCGACATGGTTGGTTTGATTACTCGCATAATTAGCGAAATCATGCCTCTTGCCCGAGAGAAGGGCGTTACTATTCATGCTTCGGTGCCGCAGACGGCTGAAGAAGTAATTTGTGATCAAGATGAGATTCGCCGAGTGGTGCAAAACCTCATTGATAATTCGCTGAAATTTACTCCGGGCGGTGGTTCAATTACGGTGACATTGGGTCAACTCGATCAGCAGACTACTGTTAGTGTTAGTGATACTGGCAAAGGCATACCTGAAGAAAATAGGCCTAAATTGTTCCAGCGGTTCTGGCAAGCTGGCTCTACTGGTCGTTATTATGCCAGCACTGGTCTGGGCTTGTATCTCTGCCGGCGAATAATTGAGGGCCATGGTGGCAAAATCTGGTGTAAAGATACCCAGGGGCCGGGCACTACATTTTGCTTCGAGCTTTTAACTAAAGGCCAGGATAGCGCAACAGCTGCTGCAACATAAGATCGAACAGTATTGGGGCAAATTTATAACAGTCATGGGAACGCAAGGCAATTTCGCCTTGATGATCTGTGCTCACAATAACTTCTTTGAGATGAGTTTTTGCATCTCTGAAAATTTCAGATAAGACCTGTTCGAAATCAACTAGTGGATAGCCGTTACGCTGTGGCACTCCTTTGAAATATTCTTCGATAATATTGGCCGCTGTGGCCATACACAAACAGAGTTCGGTAGGTTTTACAGAGATTACTTTCTCTAATGACTCTTCTGGAATCAAGCCAAAATGCACAGCACTCTTGGCCATGGCATGTGAAGGCAACTGCTTCTCTCGTAGTACGAGATCTTGCAGGTGAATTCGTACATTGGGAAACTTTAGTTCCGCAGCGTATTTTCGTTCGCCATGTTTTTCAGCCATTGCTGGTGACACCTCTGTAAATTTCATTTACAGCACCTGTAAGTTTCCTAGAGAATAACTGCTGAAAGATCACTATTGGCCGAGTCTGCGGCCGGGGTCTCGTCAGCGTGCAATTTTTTCAGCTTAACTACTTCTACTGAGCAAGGTGCATGATTGAGTACTTTTTCGGCGACGCTACCGAGCCAGAATTTCTCTAAGCCAGTTCGTCCGTGAGAGCCAAGAATTATCAAATCAGCGTCCCAGGCTTTGGCATGGTCAATGATAGATTCGGCAATACCACCGCTAATAACCAAACCGCTGATTTGGTTGTTTGGATGGTTTTTCTTCAATTGGATGATCTTTTGGTCGACCATTTGTTGTAGTTGGTTCATGTACTCAGCTTGCATTTCTTCTAAAGAAGGCGCACAGAGGCCAGCTAGAAGATATTCGTTGTAGATTGGAGCCATAATAGAAATAAGACGAAACTCAGTATCGTCTTGCCAGGTTTGTCTTGTTGCCGAATCAACCGCATTTGACGAACAATCTGAATCATCAATGGCAATCAGAACTTTCATTTCCACCCCTAGTGCTTGGTCTAAATACTGCTCTTAGTATTGGCCAAATACAATGGGTCTGCCATCGTTCAAAGTATTGAAGTTTTTTTGGCTTTTGTTGCTTCTTTTTAGATTTATTTGGCAATTCACGTCTGCGCCGTGGCGTCTATCATCCTTTAGGATGATAGACGCCACTGTTGGGTTTAGTTCAACTAATCAGAAAGAGCCTTCTTAAGGGCCCCTTCTTTGTGAGCGTTGTCACTGTCGGCCTTTTCCTGAGCGCTTGGAGCCTTAAATTCGGCCGTTAGTTTATCGATCTTGCCACTAAATTTGAATGGCACACTGTAGCTCTCGGCAACAGCTGTACCCAAATCACAGCCAACATCAGCACCTTCATCGGCAGAGAAGCAGAACCCTTGAGTTTTATCGACTCGACCTTGGGCTACTTGCTCACCGTTCACCGTAATTGATCCCGTGCCACCTTTGCCTGCGCCCCCACCATCATAGGCGAAATCGAAGCGGATGGTGGCCTTACCAGCAGCTACTGGTTTTGTTGCAGCAATGGTGTATTGCTTCTCTCCAAGCCAGTTGTAAGTAAAGCAAGGCTTGCCATCTTTAAGATAGAAGCTCCAGCCGCCAAATTTTCCTGCTTGAGCAATCAGTGCACCACTGGCGCCACCGCTTGGAATTTGGGTTTCTGCTGTGATTGAGAACGACTTGTTCTTTAAGTTGATAAAGACATTCTCAGTCATGCCGGTCATGCCTTCGTGCAGTGTCAGCGATGTGCGGCCTGCCATCAGATCTGGTCTTCCTACTGCGTATGCATTTAGGCGCTCTAGCATACGATCATCTAATGGAAGTGCATTGTTTTTGATAGCTTCCTTTATAAATAGAGCCTGCATCTCTTTCAGTTTCTCAGGGAACTTCGCTGAGAGGTCTTCTCTCAAGCTGTAGTCTTTGCTTGTGTCATACAGCTCCCATTTATCGTTTTCAATAGTGTTTCGCGGCTTAGCCTCCCATGGTGCTTTGTGCACTGTTCCTGCTAGCCAGCCATCATGATAGATAGAGCGGTTGGCGAAAATTTCAAAATATTGTGTATCGTGGTGGCTTTTTGCTTTCGGCTCACTGAAGGTATAGAGCATACTGGTGCCCTCAATCGGGGTCTGCTTTGTGCCGTTCACTTCTTTGGGCTCAGGCAGACCAGCTGCTTCTAAAATTGTTGGGGCAATGTCAATAACGTGGTGGAACTGAGTGCGCATTTCGCCTTTGGCTTTGAAGCCCTTAGGCCAGTGCACAGCCATGCCGTTTTTTGTGCCACCATAATCTGATGCTACTTGTTTGGTCCAGGTATATGGTGTGTCCCCAGCCACCGCCCAGCCAGCTGCGTAGTGGCCATAAGAGTTAGGGCCGCCCAGTTCGTTGTAGTGCTTCAAGATGTCTTCTACAGTCTCTGGTGCTCCGTTGAAGTAGCTCATCTCATTGAAGAGACCATTGAAGCCGCCTTCAGCACTGGCACCGTTGTCGCCTACTACGTAGAACACAAGTGTGTTGTCTAGTTGACCACCCTTTTCTATGACATTGACCAATTCACCAACGCAGTGATCTGTAAATTCGCCGTAGCCAGCAAATACTTCCATTTGATGGGCAAAAAGCTTTTTCTCATCAGCATTGAGTTTGTCCCAATCTTTGATGGCTGCAGGCTTGGGGGCTAGCACTGTATCTGCTGGCACAATGCCGAGCTGCTTTTGTCTGGCCAGTGTTTCTTCTCGTAATTTATCCCAACCCTGGTCAAACTTACCTTTGTACTTGGCTATCCACTCAGCTGGCACGTGGTGCGGTGCGTGGGTGCCACCAGGGGCAAAATACATAAAGAACGGCTTGTCTGGAGTCAGTGACTTTACTTCGCTGACCCAGGTAATGGCCTTCTTGGTCATATCAGGGATGAGGTGATAGTTCGGGTCATTTGGTGGCTCTACCTGATTGAGACCATCATAAAGAGTGGGAGCCCATTGATTGGCTTCACCGCCGATGAAGCCATAAAATTTGTCGAAACCTGAGCGAGTTGGCCAGCGATCAGTAGGCCCTGATGGGCTGACTTCCCAAGCGGCAGTCTCGTGCGATTTTCCAAAGGCAGCAGTAGCATAGCCATTGAGACGCAGCATCTCAGCTAAAGGAGCCACGCTATTGGGGCGTTGGCCTGTTTGACCAGGAAAGGCTGTGGCAGTCTCTGTAATCGAACCCATGTTGCACATATGATGATTGCGACCGCTCAAAAGTGCAGCGCGTGTGGGAGAGCAAAGAGCCGTTGTATGGAAGTCGTTATAACGTAAGCCGTTATTGGCTAGCTTTTCTACCGTAGGCATGTGAATTGGCCCACCGAAGGCACTTGATTGACCAAAGCCCATGTCGTCAATGAGCACTATCAGTACGTTCGGAGCGTTGGCGGGAGCTTTAATTTGAAAGAACGGAGGAGCCTTGGCGTTTCTTGCATCTAGTATGGTTGAGTGTGGAATGACTGGTTCCTTGATTGGCAAGGAGGTGCGATCCATCGCTTCAGGCTGGGATGCGTAGGCTGCTGTGCTTGGAAAAATCTGCAGGGGCAGCACTGTGCTGATGCTCAGAGTTAGCGCGAGAGTTGCCATACGGCTAGAGAAGCTACTCTTCAATATTGATTTCACGTGACACCCCATTTGCCCTTAATAAGGATAGAATTGTAGCCAATTGACAACGGCTAGCTAAAGGACGCCCACTGATTAGTTCACGTTGATATCACGCACAGTTCACCATCATTTCACCTTCAACCGTTAGAGTGTACCAATCCACTCTCTCAACACACGTCTTTCAAGCGCCATTTGTCGCTAGATCTCGTATGCAGATTTGCCTCTGCTGGTTCTAGTTGCAGATTCGCCTGTGCAGTTGCGTTGTGTTCATTTACTTGAGGTCAGGCATGAAAAGATCCCCCGATCAAAGACCATATTCAATTTTAAAAAGAGTTTTGTTGTCTACCGTTGCCCTGGCTATGAGTTTGGCAGCGACATCGCAAGCTTTTGCTACTAGCCCAGGCTATCCTTATCCGCAGCCACGAAAGTTTTACGTTTCGAAGAACGGCAATAATACCGACGGCTTGACCTGGGCCACGGCCTGGAATGAAATGGATCAGATCAAGTGGACGGGAATAGATCCACAAAACTATGACTCTCTGACCATCGATGGTGGCGTCGGTCGCATGATCTATCGCAAGCCCATGCAAGTGCAGGTGAGGCCCTATTACAGCCCTGTTAGAATCACGGTCTCTGCCGAGCCTGGACACAACGGCCAAGTTGTCATTGCTCCAGGTAGTCAATCAAATGGAATCGAAATCAATGGTGGCGTACAGCTAAATGGTTCTAAGCGCTCTGGAATTTTTGTCTATGGTGCCAAGAAAGGTATTGCAGTCAATTCAAATGCACCCTATCCGACCAGTGTCAAAAACATCGAAGTGTCGCACTGCACTGAGGCCGGTTTGTATGTAAGCCCCTCCTATTATCCCTTAGGCATGAGCCAACTTATCCTTCACGACAATGCCACCAATGTAGTCTCCCAGCAAACTGGTGCCCCTGGTGGTGCTCAGCTCAGCAAGTGCTGGATCTACAATAGCTCAGAACGTATCAATTCTGATGGTGTGAGAGTAGACGGCACCACCAGCGGACCGCCGACTCTTGGTGTTGCCTTGAGCAGTTGTGTGCTTGGCCCTGGTCTGCGCGATGGTGTCAGCAATTTCACCAGTGCTAGGCCAACGCTCACCAATTGCCTTCTAATAAATTCGAAGAGAAACAACATTTCGTCGTACTCTGTTAGTTTGCAGAATGTCACTTCGTTCATGACTAGGCTAAACTCATCGCACAACGCCCATAATTGCCTAAAGCTACAAGCCAGCCCTCAGCCCTATAACATGATCGGCAGTACTGTGAAAAAGACAATTGCCTATGGTGGCATGGTTGATATTCCAGTATCGATTGCCTTCCCCTATCCACCTAATTCAACTCGGCCATTTCCACTTACGGTTGAGCAAAATACCCAGTATCGCACTACCGGTAACACCACAGCTTTGGCTCCGACCATGGTTGACCCTAAGTTTGTCTTTCATGTAGGCTTGCTTCCCAACCATACACCTATTCATTACCTGATGGGTCTCGACTTCTCACTTCGCCCCGATTCACCAGCAGCGGGAACTGGTTCAGAGGTAACATCGATCAAGCAACTATTAAGTACGTTTGATTGATAGCATCAATTAGGTTGAACGGCTAAGTTGAGTTGAAGAAGTGAAGCTTCTGCAAAGAGCTTCACTTCTTCGGCATATCGTCGTTGATAGTCAGTGCGTGAATCTGGTAGGTGGGTTTTCCTCCCACTTTGACCAGTTGTACATTTGTCAGCCAGGCCAGCCCGCCTCCCAGCATAATGCCCTGATCTTTGCACCACAGTTCTTTTTCTGGATTCTCGGCAAATAGTGTTGCAATTTTGGGCGTAAAGATAGTTTTGTAGTCTGCTAGAAACTCTTGAGAGGTGGGGTAAGTGTGAGTCGTCACTCGTCTCTTGAAATTGCCGTTCCAGCGCACCGCTAGCGGGTACTGAATCATCTTGCTGACGGCAACCGTGTTCTTCTTCGCTAGGGCTTCCCTCATAGACTGATAGAAGGTCGCGAACAAATCGCCATCGTCAACGCCAGCAACCGAGTAGCGTGCTTTTCGTGCTTCTGCGGCAGACGCGAGTACTTTTTCGGCCTCTTTTGGTCGGTTGGTGGCTTTGTATACTTCGCTCAAGCCCTTGGCGTCATCGAGTAGCACTGGGTAGTTGCCGCGGTAAAGCTGAATATTACTGTCGTAAGCCTCTTTATATTGCTTTTCCGCTTCTTTGTATTTTTTCTGTTTCAAGTAACAGTCGGCTAGGTGAGTGCGAGTAAGTAATTTCTGCTCGTTGCCGTTTAGGCTTTCGGCTAAATCTACAGCTTCCAAATACTTCTTCTCTGCTGCGGCATAGTTGCTGGCAGCCATGTCGGCATGGGCAGCGGCGTTGATCTTGTCAAATTTCTTTTGCTTTATCGCTTCTTCTTTGGCAATGTCAGCGTCTATTGATGCGAAAGAGACCTCACCGGCGGTAGGCTTTTTGGGTAGCTTATCTGTTGCCCTGCCAGTTGCTTTACCTTCTGCTTTAGGTGCTGCTGGCTTTGCTGCTTTGACGGTCTTGGTGTTTTCCGAAGTTGGATTGGCCGAAGTTGGATTACCAGAAGCTGGATTGGTCAATGCGGACAGTGGGCTAGTTGCAATGGCAATAGCAAGTGTGGCAGATAAAAGAATTAGTCGTTGATTTTTCATGGCGATATGATAGCAGCTGGTTTAGTTTTCTTGAACTGTGGGTTCTTTAAAATGGCCGGTGGATGTTCGTGCTATTCGTTGTTGTTCTCAAACTTTTGTTCAAGGCTATCTTTGCCAGAGTCAAAAATGATTTTTCTATCTTCTCGCAACAGCTGAGCATGCTCGGCTTGGATTGCTTTCGCTTCGTCTATTTCTTTGAGAATGTCTCCTTGAGGTTGTTTGACTAGTTCAAAAGCGGCTTTTCGCTTTGCGTTTCGGCTCTCAATGCGCTGGTTAAGTACAAGCAGAATGACAAAGCGCACTGCTGGAATGACTAGTAAGATTATCGAATAAGTTAATAGCACGTCGATCAGAGCCGCTAGGTGATGCAGCAGGTTTATCGTTGCAATGTGTTTAAACAACCACCAGCTGCCGCAAAAATTGAATAATGCCAGCATTAAGACATTGGCAAGGGCTATCGGAGGAAAGTTTGAAAATTTCCAGTTCTCTTCTTTGAGGTAGCTCTGCTGCTCGGGTGTTTCGTTTTGTATTTGTGCTTGTCTCTGCTCTTGTTCTCGCTGTAGATCACCATGGTGTTCACTTATATAGTCGGGAAAGACATAAACTATGAAACCACTTTTTGTTACTTCTGGATGACCATTAAATTGCGCCAGTGCACTCATGACCATGCCACTATCAGAGGTGTCACCATCAAGAAAGGGCGCAAGCTGTTCTGCCGATACTACACCGCCATTGGCCTTGATAGTTTCGGCGATCTGCTGCCAGCGTAATTTTTGCAAATTGGAGTTTGGTTTGCCATCGCCAAACAAGAAAGAAAAGGTCTCAAGAAAGAAATTGCCTTTGGGATGCTGTTCAATAAATTCAGTGTATCTGTCTCTCTGGGCGCTGGGTATGCTGTTTCGATAGCTGCTATGCGAGGGGCTATAGTCCCAACTAAAAATGTCGGAAAGAAAGTCCATGTCAAAGAAGCCGGAGCCATCGAATGAGCCAAAGTCACCACTGTCTCCTCCTGCTCCATCGAATATAGATGCAATAGCTAAGATTATTAGGGTCGTAATAATCACAACGATCACGAGTACTGACGTTATTAATGCCACGCCAAACGATATTCTGACCACCCAGTAAAGTGACTTAAAGAGAAAGGCTCCAGCGAGAAGCGCAGCTCTGCGCCTTCCTCTTCGTCTGTAGACGCCGGAAAAATTAGGGGCGAAGGAGTAATAAACGGTGCCGTCGTTGGCTACTTCTAGCTTAGCGCCGGTTTCTCCGGCAATTTTATTGAGCCAGTAAGTAGCGCTATTAATAGATAGGCCAGAGCTTGTTGCTAACTCTGGGGCGGTGGTACGCAGGTTATTCTTGATAGCATCTAAGGCTTGGCGCTTGTCTGGCATCAAAAGCGAGTATTCTGGGTCTTCTGGATCCAGGCTACCCGCGGCTAATTGCGGTGGCTGGTGGGCTTCGTTGTGCTTGTCTTCTGTCAACTAGGTACCCTTATAGGTCATTGCTGTTTCTATATTCCCAGGCTGAGGGTTTTAATTTAGAAATGATCTGCAAGTTGGCTTATTTTTGTAGCGAAGACTCTATTGAACTTTAGCTAGTTCCGCGAGTTCTTTTCGCGCAGAAGAAAGTTGACTTTCGGTGCTGGTGTTTGTGTGGTTCTCGTTAGTCAAGGTTTGATTGATTGAGATTGATTCGCTGTATTTTTCTATTGCCTCTTTCCTTTGATTATCGTTGTTTAGAATACGTGCTTGGAACAATAAGATTTCGGCGAGTGAACACTTCCATCGATCACTGTGGGGCGTTTCGGTGTTGAGTTGCCGTCGTACGATATCCTCAAATCGTTTTGCTGCTGCTAGAGACTCGGTGTGATTCTTCCACTTGAGGTGCATGTTAGTTAAGTGCCTGATTTCATCACACTCAAGAGCCTTAAGCGGCTCGCATGGCAGATTGGCATTAGACTGTTGATATGCGCTGATGGAGCTTTCCTGAAGGGAAATGGCATTTGAATTTAAGCCAGCTGAGGCGAAGGCTTGGGCCGCGAAGTGGCTCGTATAGCCTTGTAAAATGAAGAAAATCGCGCGAAATGTGCCGCCAGAAATAGCGTACCATGCGAGTAGCAGGCAGCATATGAAGATAAGGGAGTAGGTGCCGAGCAGGGCCAGGAGGTTGCGTGTGTTTCTCAGGTTCATTTTCGGTTATAACCTTTTAACGCCTCCATCACTGCCTCGGCCTTGGTTGTTAAAGTTGAATTCAAAGCTCTCGACTGGCTTTGCTCCACTATGTAGCGGCCTGAATGGAGCTGCATTTGTTATCGCCTCTAGCGCTTTCTTGTCGGCTTCGGCGTTCCCGCTAGCTCCTGTTATGCGTAGATTTCTTACTTCTCCGTTCTGAATTACATCAAATCGGACTATGATCTTTGCTCCGTCTGCACTTCTGGCTGGCTGCCAGGCCCGAAATATTCGTCTTTCCATGTCGGCCATATATGGGCCTAGCATCTTTTCCCATATTGGGTCTATTGCTGTGGGAGATTTTGCCTGCCGCATTTGCTCCCTCCTTTGCCAAGGCGATGGCCTTTCCAGCTCTTCTTTCTTCCTAAGCTCGTCTGCTTTGCTTTGTGCTATATCTGCCTTATCGTTTCTGCCTAGTTTGCGCCAGAGGGCTGCCATGGTCTGCAACTCGCTTCTGTTTCTCGGGCTTTCTGCCGGTGCCTTTGCAAGCAGAGTCTCTGCGGCCTCTAAGTCTTTTGTGGCTTCTTGCGTCTGCCCAAGGTCAAGTTCTAACTCGGCATAAGCAATCAAGTCTCTCACTGAGCATCTTTCGTAGCGAATTTTTGGATCAAATTTTTTGGCTTGCCTGAGCATTTCAGCTGCATCTTTTTTCTTGTCGGTCATGACGTAAAGCTTCGCCAGGGCAAACATTGTCGTGGTGCGCTGTCTGTTGCTAGTGGACACGTCTAAGGCGAATATTTCGATTAGCTTCTTATAGGCTTCTTCAGCTTTATCGTAGTGCTTTTGTCTTACGTGAAATTGCGCTAGTTGTTCGAGTGCTCTCATTGCTGAGCTGCCGCATGGCGACTCGCTTTTTGCCAGTTCATAAGCTTGTTCGAGCAGAATTTGTGCCTGCTCATACTCTCGGCGCATTTCTAGCCGCCGTTCGTCTCCTTGCAGCTTAATAAGTTTCAGAGACATTTCTGTGCCGCTTTCGTGAACAGTTGGCAGCGTGGACACTCGATCGGCGTCTTCGTTTTTTCCTAGTTGCCTTAGTACGTCTGCATATTCGCCAATTTCGTATCGGCTCATCCGGCCATTGCCGTATAGTTCTTGTTTGATTTCAATGGCCTTTTTATATAGAGGTTCTGCTTTGTCTAATTTCCCCGCTTTCCGGTACAAGCGTCCAAGCTCCATCAATGTCAAGCCGATTTGAGCATTCTTTGGTGGTAGGTTTTTGTTCTGAATTGATAGTAGCTTTGTCACTAAGTCGATTGCCTTTTGGGCTTGATGTTTTTCCGCAATAAGATCTGCTGTGTCGTACAACCTCCTAATTGCCTCGTGTATATCAGAAGTTGAGTTGAGTGGTAGTTGTGCTTCATTGTGCAAATAGATGTTCAGAGTGTTTTCAGCAATGGCAATGGCCTTGTCGCTTTGCCCTTCGGCAGCATAGAAATTGGCTAATTCTATAAGGCTAATTGCTGCTTCATCACTATTCGGTCCGTAGACTGCCTTTGTTGCTTCCGCTGCTTCTTTGATGAGACGCTCTGCCTGACTGCTAAGCTTCAGCTTTACAAGCTCTGCCACGGCTGTGTTTTCCCTGTTCGTCAGCAATGTTCTGAACGTCTCTTGATGCTTGGTAAGATTTTTGTATAGTTGAATTGCCCGGCCTAGACTGGCCAAGGCCTTATCTGTTTGCTTCGCTCTCAGTTCCGTTATGGCTTTTTGCCGCCATATTTCGTAGGCATAGTAATTTCCTGACGCTTCAGCAAGCTCGGCCGCTTGCTGTTGTTTCGAAAGATATTCGTCAGTCTTCTCGGGATTGCCAACTGAGAGTTGGGCCAGCCTCATTGCTAGAGTCGCTCTCTCTTTACTTTCAGGAGGCAAGAGGAGCATTGCTCTTTCGTAGAGCTTTGCCGCTTCTTGTCTCTTGTTGGCCGTTAAGCTTTCAGCTAGCTTCGAGAGTATCTCCAGCATCTCTATTTCTGGTAGGTCTTTTGACTTGTCAGCCGCAATAAGTGCCTTGGTAAGAAGTTGCTGCTTCAGGTCTGCGGTGCTCGGGTCTAGTTGAACGTGCATGAGATCATAGTATTTTTGTGCCTGCACGTATTGGCGCGCCGCATCTAGGTAAGCCCCGCGTGAGTAATTATTGTCTGCTGAAATAACCAGCAGTTTGGTTGGTGGTGCCGTCTTATATTGAGCAAGGGCGGCGTTCAAGAGCTGTTGCTCCAAGCGATTATTCTGTATTTGTAATTCAGCTAGTTTCCATTGATATAGCCCCGGTACAAAAACTTTGACATGGGCATTCGAATTATTTGAACGATTTGAATTATTTGAACAAGTAACTTTATTAATTGCCTCGTTCAATAGATTTTCAGACTCTTTGATTTGTCCTTGATTTAAGTATGTCTTGGCCAGTAGCGCAATTTTTAAAACTGTTGGTGCCCCGAGATTTTGACTGCCTGACAAAAGTTTGGCCAGGTAGGTTTTGATCTTAGCTGAATCACCAAGATTGAGATGATTGATGGCCAAGTCACCTAGAAGTGCAGGCGAAGTATTGGAGCTATTGTCTTCACTTAAATGGTCACCGCTTTGGCCGAGCGAGTAGGCGCGTTCTAGAAGGCTAGCTGCGCGCTTGTAATCGCCGTTGAATGAATAGGCCATAGCCCAGCGGCGAAGATTTTCTCCGCTAGCTGGTGTCGTTGGAACAGATGAATCAACACCCGGAGCTACTGTCATGTTTGTACGCGAACTTCCATGTGGATCGGCTATTCGTGCCTCTTCAAGTGCCTTCTCAAGTTCGCTCCAACATTCGTCTTTGTTAAGCTTGAGTTGCTCGGCAGATAACGCTCTTTCTGTCAATAATGCAAGAACTACTGCTTGAACCTCGCCGCTCTTTTTTGTGGCAATTCTAATTTGTTCGCTAAGCTTATTTGCTTCTTCATAGTTGTTTTGATCAATGTAGAGGCTGTTGAAGTAAGTTAAGGCGTTGATGAATTGCTGACGCTGCCTTTCTCTATTCGTGCTAGCGCATGCATCATCGTATGCTTTGAGAAGCATAGCCGTGGCACTTCGGCTTGCGGCGGTGTCTTTTGCTTGAATAGATTTGTATGCTGAAAGCATGATTTTGCGATCTCGTTTCTCTATCATCTCCTTTGTTTCAGTTTCTGGGAGTGTGTCTAGCGCTTTTGCTCTAGCTCTTGCCTTTTCTGCTTCAGCAGTTTTACCCATGGTCTGATATGAACTTGCCAGCTCTAATAGTGGTGCGCGCAAGTAACCAGATTCTAGTCCTAAGGCTCTTTCTATTCTTTTCACTGCCCCTTCTTGATTAGCAACTGCAGCGTCGGTCTCGCCTTTTTTGAACAGACTTTCGCCCAGTTTGCGCTCTATTTCGCTAGCTGTCTTGCTGTCTCCTGGTAACCGTTCTAGGTCGTTCTGTTGATCAATGCTGAGCTTTTCGTTGTAATAGTCAAGGACTTTTTGTAGTGTCTTGATTGCCTTGTCGTATTCTTTTGCATTTTCTTGAAGACTGGCGAGTTTGTATGAGGTTCTGATGAAATAGACTTTTGCATTGGGGCTGAGTTTTTCAATGTCGTTTTTCTCGTTACTACTGATAAGCTCTGTGTAGATTGCCTTTGCTTTGTCTGCTTTGCCGTACGTGGCATAGAAGTCTGCTGCTAGTTCGAGATCTCTATCTGTGCAAATCTCCTTAGGCAGTTTCAGTATTCGTTCTTGAAGCAATTCTGCTTCGGCCGTGCGGTTTTGTAGCACCAATAAGTTTGCGTATGCTCTATAAATAAATTGCGGGGCAGAAGTAGAGGTTTCTGCCGTTTCGACAAGCTTCTTGAATACGGCTTCGGCGTCTTGGTAACGCTCAGTATCTTGCAAGAACTTAGCAAAGTGAAGCACGATGCCTTGATAGAAGAATCCGATTGTTTTGAGTTGACTTATTGCAGTGACTGCTCTGCTTATCGCTTCGTCTGCCTGCGAGAAGCGTCCAACTCTATCGTAGTGCTGTGCTGCATCCATAAGCGTGACAGTGGCTGTGGTCGAGTCTTTATCAAACCATTGGGTGGAGAGACCTACTGATGCAGTAAAAGCCCCCGTGCTGAGAGGCTCTAGTCCGGCTGACCCTGCGGAGTGAGCTGCGTGCAAGTAGTCTCTTGGTAGATCATCAGCATCATAAGTATCTAGTAAATCTAGGGCTGATCGCAGTGCGTGTAGACTTTGGCCGTTCCATGCTTGAGCCGCCGCTTGTGTTGCTTTCCTTTCGAGAATTACGGTCAGGTGGTGCCCATGGATACTGACCAGCTCAAACTTCACTTGGCTGCCAATAGGGCCTCGTGTCAGTTCCTTAACCTTGGTAAGAGTCAACCCCTTAGTTTGCTGCCCATCGATAGTTGTAATTCTAGCCGACGAGTCTAGACCAGATGGTAGGCCTTTCGGTTCATCCTTGAAGTGAAAACCGAAGTTTGGCCTTTCAACGATGCGAAATTCTATGTCGCCTTGCTCTGGTATTTTGCTGTTGCTAGTTGCCATTGTCTGGTTCTGCCCACTTGAAGTATTCGCTTCAGCTTGCTCTGTTCCCGTTGTTGAGTTATAGCCAAACAGTGAAAGGAGCAGAAGCATTGAAAATGGAATATGGTTCTTAAACTGCACTTAGCGTCTCTGGCGGCATTGGGGCTTTTTATGGAGTGTGAGCAAATCAATTATTGTGATGCCGCTGGCTTCGTGCCCGAGCGATTTGTATTATAGTGCGCCAGCGGTTACGCAGCGATTCTACCTCAGCGTCTTCACCTAACTGTTTTTGTACTGCCATAAGCTTGTCGATGTCAGTTAACAGCATTGTGTCATCGCTTCCATATCTGCGTTCTATTTCAGCTAAGTGTGATTTGTAGAGCTTCGCAAGCTTTGCATACTCAAATCGCTTTTGGTAGAGAGATTCAAGACTGTCAACTGTTGCTTCGTGAAGCCCCTCTGCATTGCCAGATGCTGGGTACAGATGAGCCTTTTCTTCTTTGGCCAGCAGTTTCTCGTATGTCTCTATGGCCTTGCCATAGAGATGCTCGCTTTCGTATCTCTGAGCAAGTTTTCTCAAGCTCCTCAGCAATTCTGGATCATTGGGCTTGAGTACTATTGATTGTCTTGCCAGTGTAAGTCTGTCGTGTAGGTCTGTGGTCTGAAATATAAATGCAGCAAAGGCAAAGAAGACAAAGAGGAAAATGGAGAGTCTCCCAAGTAGGATGTTGGTTTTAAGTCTTATCTGCGCAGATTTTTTCTCTATTGGGTCATTTTGATGGCTAAGGGGGACCCTCATCAATCCCTCGGAATTTGGTTCTTGTTTGTCATCTGGCATGGGCAGAAGACCCGTCTTGCTCTTGCTTGTATTTCTGAATAAGCACTTGGGAGCGCTCGTAGAGTCGTTCGGCCTCTGGCAACCTATCTAATTGTGTGTTTAGAGCCGCTAGCTGACTGATTACGGGAATCAACAGTGTGCTATCCGAGCCAAATTTGCGCTCGCTTTCTGCTAGCAAATCTTGGTACGCAGTCAGTCTTCTTGCATCACGAATAGCGTTGGCCTCGATGTCGTTTGACGAAGTTGAGTTTTCTGCTGAACGCAGTAGCGCTTGCCGGGCTAATGTCTGCTGCGTGTGCGTTTCGCTGCGCTGCATCGCCAGAACACCAAGGCCGGAGAACAGGCACAGTCCGAGAAAGCAACTTTGAATTTGTCTGTAAGTGTCAAGCTGAAGCTCTGCGGTGGCTTTTTCTATTGTGCCGTTATTAAAGGCGCTTTCCACCTTTATGAATTTGGTTTCGAGGGCCTGTTTGTCATCTGCCATGTGGTCGACCCTGTGAGCTTTATCTTTTGATCTTACCAGGCTCAGCTTTGGAGGGGGAGGATGGTTAATTGCGGTCTTGCGCTGCTGTGTGGCCGAGTCGATTATAATCCAGAGAGGTCAGTATAAAGTCGTCGGGTATTGGCGGGAACTCTTGGAATGAAGCCCTGATTTTATCGCCGAGTAATCAGATAGGCCGTCAGGTGTCGAGGATTGAATTTGCCATCCCTTCGAAGAATATTAAAGTGGAGCCTCTTCTCGACTCTTGGCCTTGCTGCTTTGATCGGCGGTACGGTATTGACTATAGAGCTTCTCGATCCGGTAATGCGACACATTCTCTATGACATTAAGTATGGTTACTCTGAACCTCTTGAGTCTCGGATTAGGCAGTGGGACGAGGTCTTCGCTTTGCGTGCAGAGACTCGTTCGGCTGAGACTATGGCAGACTATACGAATGCAATTGGCTATACATACGTGGATGAGTATGGCCATGACGATACCGATTGCAATCGTATGTTTCTTGCTCGTTGGTGTTTCCAGAGAACGGCCGAGTACGCTGCACTTACCCCTCCGTCAGAGAAGCGCAGCAATCAATTAGCTTTTGCTAGTTCTTTTCTTAAGCAGGTGAATGAGGCGATTAAGGAGAAGAATTTGGAGCGACGCAAGCACTAACCTTTGCTCTTTGCCTATTGTTGCTGCAAAGTTGTTGCTGATTCATCGGTTGAGGTCGCACGCATGGACCTAGTTTTTGTAGGCTACTATGGAAGTTATGGCCGAGAACTCGCTAAATAATCCATCGTTTTATGTTTGGGAGCCTGGTGTCGGGGCGTCCGAAGCCGCGCTTCTTCGTTTAAAAGAGCTAGCCCCTCTTCTGACAGTACCTCCCGGCGAGGCGTGGTTCATGAGCCCGCAGCGAAGAATGTACACTGAGTTTATTGATCAGCCAAGTTCAACGATACCCGGGTCGCCACTTCGTCACTTCCTTTTTGAAGCGACGACCGGAGTAGTGGCTTTTCACGATATGACTGAAGAGGTGGAGAGCTGGCGTGGTTGGTTTAGGCATTTGCTACCGGGCTTGATTGCTAGAGGTGATGAGAGGTACGCATTCCATTTCTTAATTGAGCCAGTTTTGACTGCGTTCTTTCGGTTCTATTGTCAGGGCTTTGAGCGGGAGTACGAGGGATTTCGTCGCGATGTGCTGGAAACCTTAGGTAAGGCCATTATGATGTCCTCACTCTGGGAGGAAGATGGTGAAAGTATTTGTGCGCAATATCAAGACTGGCAGACGCATGGTTCTCTTTGGCCCTCATGTAGCGGAGCCATAAGTGCTTCTTTGTTTTTCTGCTTGACCTACCTTGAAAAGGAAGAAATCGCTGTTTGGGTGGAATCAATTGTCGCTATCAAATCAGCCTATTTTCAGGCGCATCTATTAGCTTGGCTTGCAGGCTCATATGAAATTCTAACCTCAGAGATGCCTCATTTCAAAGATATTGAGAAGGCAACCATCAATATAAAGTGGCTTCATTCGTGGACACTGGAAAAAGCAGCGCCACTGATACCGGTGGCAAATACTCGTGAGTTTTTGAAGGCACTGCGGCGTGTACTTACACTCGATACTTTATATGCTTGGCTTGATAATATCTCTCGCTACAGCGAACTTTCAGAGCCGCTAGCGTCGGCTAGAATTGCAGAAATTGTTGCGGATGCGGTCCTGGCGGGCTAGCAATAGTCGCTGCTCCCTCAGGACTCTCGTACTTCTTTTTGTTTTCTTCGACGTTGTGATTCTCTTGAAGGCTCCGGCCCAACTCCATTTCAGCGGCTTCATATGCTTTTAGGAATTTGTTTTGCACTTGCCTCTAAGCGACTGCTGACTGTCCTCATTTCTTCTATTCTAGGCGGTTTGCCTGAGACGGCCATATCTCGGCTCCGAGGCTCTGGCTTAGCCAGTAACTTAGATTTTTGCTAAGTTACTGGCTAAATCTATGCTATATTCAATCTAGTAGTTTAGGAGAAATCTAAGTTACTGGAGAAAAGTATGTCTAAGGTGAATATATTTCAGTTGCGTAAGGCAATCGGACGAGAAGAGTTCGATCACATTGCACTGACGTCAGCTTTGTCTTCTTATCTTGCTGTTGACCAGAAAATAAACGAATTGCTGAAGGCCGGCACCATATGTCGGGTGAAGAAAGGCCTATATGTTTTTGGTCCTGAATCTCGGCAAGCTCCCATCTGTAAGGAGAGCTTTGCTAATTTGATCTTTGGCCCTTCATGTATTTCGCTGGAGTACGCGCTGTCGTTTCATGGCTTGATTCCCGAACGTGTAGAGACGATCACCAGTGTGACACCCAAAAGAGACAAAGAGTTCAACACTCCTATTGGTCGATTTACTTATAGATATCTGAATGCAGCGAAATATCCGCACGGAATCGAACAGCAGTGGATTGACCGCCAGCATCCTATTCTTATTGCGTCACCCGAGAAGGCGCTTTGCGATTATGTCGTATTGAACGACGTTCCGGCATTCAACAATCCAAGTTCAACTAAAGATTTCCTGCGGGACGATTTGCGTATCGATCAAGAAGACTGGGGGCGCTTCGACGTCAAGAAATTGCTGCGTCTAAACCAGCACTACAAGAGCCAGACAATCGCCCGCATAATGGAGGTTCTATGAATTCTGTAGTCGAATCAATGCTTGTGCGATACAAATGTGAAACGCGAGTTGATTATGAGAATGCATTGAAAGAAATCATTCAGGAGGTTGCTTTGCTTGCCCTATGGCGGGCAAAGTTCTTTCAGCAAGCGGCTTTCTATGGTGGAACTGCCTTGCGCATACTCTACGGGCTTGACCGCTTCTCTGAAGACATTGACTTCTCATTGTTGAAACCTAGCCGCGACTTTGACCTGGCACCATATTTGGTTGCCATTGAAGCTGAGCTTAACAGCATGGATTTTAACGTCGATATTGCTAAGATTTACAAGAGTGTCGACACACCTATTGAGTCTGCCTTTATCAAGGCAGGTACGAAAGAGCACCTACTAAGAATTGAAGTGCCTGGCAAAATAGCTGAGCGAATTGGTAGAACGGATCAGCTAAAAATCAAGCTTGAGGTCGACACAGATCCACCTGGTGGATTCGAGACAGAAGCAATGACTCTGCTGCAGCCAATGGCATTTTATGTAAATACCTACAAACAGCCAGATCTATTCGCCGGAAAGATTCACGCCATACTGCAAAGAGCATGGAAGGGTGGGCGAATTAAGGGGCGTGACTATTATGATTTTGTTTGGTACCTGGGGCGCAGCACCCCTGTTCATTTGAGTCACCTAGAGCAAAGGCTACGGCAAACTGGAGGGTGGACAAATGAAGAACCAATGACTCAGGCAGATCTTAAGGACCTCTTGGATGAGAAGTTTTTGCAAATTGATTTTGAACTGGCAAAGAACGACGTGCTTCCGTTTCTCAAAGACCCAGCCGCTGTAGACCTCTGGTCGAAGGAATTTTTTCTCTCGCTCTTGCCGCGACTTAAAGTTTGTTGATTTGGATGATAGGTCGACGCATTTGTATTACGGCCGCTTCACGCTGACAGGTTTGCTCTGCGCTGCGCGGGCAACACGCATGCTCTTAGCCATATTGTCTAGAGCGGTGTGCATTGCTGGTGTGTCATCTAGGCGCAAACATTCATCGGCAATTTTTTGCGCTTCCACCTCTTTGTTTGCACCAATGTAGGCTCCATAAACTAAAAGAATCATACTGGGAAGTGGATCGAAATCTTTAGAAACTTCTGTGTCAGGGCGCGGTTTTTTCATAGCCTCGGCGACCTTGTGATACTCGGCGATTTTTGCTAGCGGGTTTGGATACAAGAATTTTGTCGCGTCAGTCCATCTGCAGTTGGAGAACAAAACTGGTTCAAGTAGAGAACTATTTTTTGTTATGGTTTCAAGCTTCTTCGCATCGATCTTGGCGTTGTCGAACCAGCTCAATGTGCGGGCATTGTCATCGAGTATGCCGTTTAGGATGATCCAATCAGATCTGTTGTCTGCCTTATCAGCAGCATCTCTCAATTCTACCCACTTAGTTTTAGCTGCTGGATGCTTCGCACAGAGCTGCTTCATCTCAATTGGCAGCATCCTCATTCGGATGTCGCCAAATGTTGAATCGCTTTTTTCGATGTGAGTCCAGAGCCAGACGTATTCATCAAGTGCTTCAGCATTTTTTTGCGACATCATTAGCTGCCGTGCCTCAGAAACTTTTGCCCAGATGGCATTGTCGTCAGTGGTGGCTTTCACTTTCTCAAGCTCTTCGCCGGACTTTCCGCCCTGTGCTCCTTTCAGCCAGCGCAGCAGCTCCGATGCATTCATATAACCTACTTGTCGGCCAAGTTCACTGCTTCCCTCGCTAGAGAACAAAACTAGCGTCGGCATTGCGCTGACTTTCAAGGATGAGGTTGTCTTCTTGTCATCGTCTACATCAATTTGAATGGCAATGGCGTTTTCTTTGATCCACTCTTGCAATGCATCGTCAGTCCATGTGGATGATTCCATCTTTTTACAAGGCGGGCACCATGATGCAGTGAAGTCAATCAATAGGGGTTTGTGCTCTTGCTCAGCTTTCTGCTTTGCCTGTGCATATGAGTATTGCGTAAAGATTTCTGCGCGGGAAAAAGCTGCTGTGGCACAAGAAAGAACTAGAACCACAGAACACAGAACTGAATATTGCGGTAGTGAACTCACTGGAATTGTCCCTCATTTACTTCCATCCCCAGGAGCCTGGCGAAGTGCGGGCTCAGCAAAGGCGTGGTCGGAGTTAATTATCTCACCTGCTGTCGCCTACAGAGAGTAAAAACAATTTGGCAGCGGAGATTAACTTTCACGAGAGTTTCACATCTGGGTTGATACAGTCTGGCTACTTAGTCGAAGTGTCAGTTCTGCATACTGCTGTTCTGAATTTTGCCTAGTCCCCGAATATTACCAACGCAAGTACAATTATTTATGACTAAAAGCAGTGCGGAAGCCTCTCATTGCGAGGCTCAGCCGTGGAAAGAAACGCGAGAAAATTTTTCACCCACCCAGCCATCTGAGTGGAGTGACATATCTCGGCAGTGTCTTGATGTTAGTTCTAACTGGCACGCAGCCAGGAGTAGTCGCGCTGGTAGCGATCCTACCTTAGATAAGGCAGCGCTTTCTAATGGTGTTTTACAGTTTGGATCGATTGATGAATTGACAGGTAATAAGGCTAAGGCCGCCGATTCTACTGTGATTGCGCCAGTAGCCGACAAGACTCCCGACAAGACTACAGACAAGCCTACCGACAAGGCCGGCGACAAGACTCCCGATAAGACTACAGACAAGCCTACCGACAAGCCTACCGACAAGACTCCTGAAGACAAAGCGGCAACGTTGTTCAACAAGGATGCCACTGCTGAGCAGAAGCTCGCTACTGTTCGTGAATTGGCCAATGCCGGCACCACAAGTCTGAGCTATCGTGACAGTTCCGGTGCTGAGCGCAAGCTAAGACTGGAGGTAGAAGGGGCTGGCGATAGGCAAATGGTTCACTTATTTGATAGCGGGGCCGATGGCCGTGAGAAAATCGCGCTAAGAGGTATTTCTAAGGCAGATGGTACTTTCGAAAAGCAGCGAGATCAACAGGGTAATTTTGTCGACTATGAGGGGAAAGGCTACTCGCAGCTTGCTTCCGCTAGACCAGATGCATTCAGAGCCGATGTGCCTAGTAAAGAGAAACCAGCACAGACTGTGGTACCCGAAGGTGAGCGGCTACCCCAGCCACGAAAGTCTACAGATGCAGCCCCTGATGCTAGAGACGCCACTTCACAGAGATATCCAGCAGGTACAATAGATAGATCGCAGTTTGATTCGCAGTTGAAAGATCCGAGAGTTATGGCCGCTTTTGCTGGCCGAATGCATTCTGAAGTGGGCTCTCAAGGACCGGCTGCGCAATTAGCCTTTGCCGAAGAAGTTATGAATAGAGCGGCCTCTCGCAACCAGACAGTGATGCAAGCTCTAACTGGTAGTTACTATCCTACTCATAATCCGGGCTGGTCAAACAATCCTAAATATGCTGAAGCTATTAATAAAGCCTGGAAAGAAGGTACTGACACTATCCATGGTGCCACTGGTAATGCTTCTGGAAAAGTTGGATTTGGCGTTAAAGGTGGCCATTATGATGCAAATCGTCAATGGGTTTCGCCCAATCAAACCGTCCGTATAAACGGTGAGCGATTTGGTTATGAGCAAGTGGACCTTAATAAAGGCTGGATGAAGAAATATCAGCAGCTTAAATTTGGTCGTGGACAGGTGTGAGTAGATTGTCGCCTGGCTGGTGAAAGCGCTGAGGCTTAACTTCGGGCCGACGATCTCACGTGATTTATCTTTGACTCTGACTCCGGCACATGCGAAAATCTGAGGGTTTCAATAGTAAACCTCGGGCAAGTTGATGACGATAGAAATCCCCTTGAATTCGCCGAAACCAAATACCCAAGGACTTGCTGATCTGGAAGCGACAGTTCTCAGAGACCTTGAACTGACTGATTACCCTCTGAGGCAATGGCTCCCAGAGCGGACGACCAAGGATGGGCGCAATATTCTCGATGTGCTAATCATCGGGGGCGGTCAGGGAGGTCTCTGTTGCGCTTTTGCACTTCTCCGCGAGAAGGTTAGCAATATCCTGGTAATTGACGAGAACAATGAGGGGCTCGAAGGTCCGTGGCTCAGCTTTGCGCGCATGCATACATTGAGGACCCCAAAGTATGTCACTGGTCCAGATCTCGGGCTGCCAAGCCTAACTTTGCGGGCCTGGTATGAAGCGCAGTTCGGTGCTGAAGGCTGGAAGAAGCTGAGTTTATTGCCAAAGCAGCAGTGGGCGGAATATCTGCTTTGGTATCGTAAACTTCTTAAATTGCCGGTCCAAAACCAGACCCGCGCCGGAGCAATTGAATGGTGTATTGAGAACCAGTGCTTTTTGGTCCCTGTCTCCTCGCCGGATGGAGCAAGTCATATCCTGGCGCGCAAGGTAGTTCTTTCGACGGGTATCGATGGCTGTGGTCGATGGGAGATTCCTTCGATTATCTCCAATACTTTACCGAAAACGCGTTATGCTCACACGAGAGAAGACATTGATTTTGCTGCACTTAAAGGCAAACGCATCGCAGTGTTGGGAGCCGGTGCCTCGGCCTTTGACAATGCTTCTGTGGCGTTGGAGTCAGGCGCGAGCGCAGTCCACCTCTTCTACAGGCGAAAGGATTTGCCGTGCATTAATCCATACCGTTGGGCCGAATTTGTCGGATTTCTAAAGCATCACGGTGATCTTCCTGATGATCTGAAATACAGATTCATAGCTCAGATAGTTCAGATGGGTCAGCTGCCTCCGCCTGATACTTTTGAGCGGGCGACCAGCCATTCAAACTTCACCTTGCATAGCGGCAGCAGGTGGGAGTCCATCTCGTATGCGAATGATCGAGTGTGCATTGCGACCAGTGAAGAGAAGTTTGATGTGGATTTCGTGATTATCGGCACCGGATTTGTTACCGATCTCTCGCTGCGTCCGGAGCTTGCCAACATGGTTGACAAAATTGCTCTTTGGAGCGATCGATTCACACCACCAGACGACATTAAAATGGACGATTTATTGCGACATCCGTACCTCGGTCCGGGTTTCGAGTTCACTGAGAAAACGCCAGGCGAGGCACCATATCTCAAGCATCTCTACTGCTACTCCTTTGGTGCTTGGCTCAGTTTGGGCTTTGGTGGAGCAAGTATATCGGGCATGAAATATAGCATTCCTAAGCTGGCCTATGCCATCACCCGTGATATCTATAGCGAGTATGCCCACGAGTTTCTTCAATCGCTACGAGACTATGATCTACAAGAGTTTTAATTGCGGCGTGTTGCTGAGTGTGTGTGCGAGGTTGTTCGTGCGGTCGCTGCACCGAATTTCAAGCTTTCAATCTCACGACTGGCTATTGCGTGACCGATGAAGTTTCAGAAGCTCCACACCGACCAGAGGAATGCTGGAAAGAAGCACGAGAACTCCATAGTGAGATAAAGAAACGGCAGTGGTTCTCATAATGTCTGAGAAGAAAGGAATGTGATGACTGAATATCTGAACTGCAAAGGAGGCAGCGACGATGGCTACCAGTGCGAGATTAGATGATAGGCTAATCTTCCAGACTGGTTTAGACTCACTGCGCGCACCAAATGATCTCAATAATTCCGCAAACACAAGAGTGGCAAACGCCGTGGTTCTAGCGACTTCCACCGATTCGTATTTCAGTGTAAATACATAAACTCCAAACGATACAGCAGCTGTAAGAAATCCGGTAAATATCATCATTGTAAGAAACTGGCGGTCCATGAGTTTTGCATCCATGCGTCGCGGCGGCACTTTCATGACATCAGGATCTACCGGATCTGCGGCCAGGCAGAGTGCGGGCAAGCCGTCAGTGACTAGATTTATCCACAGAAGGTGTATGGGCAAGAGTGGAATAGGCAGCGCCAAAATAATGCATGTCGTCATGAAGATCAGTTCGCCGGTGTTTCCTGCCAGCAAATACTGAAGAGTTTTTCGTATGTTTTGATATACGCCTCTTCCTTCTTGTGCGGCCGCTACGATTGAGGCAAAATTGTCGTCTGTGATTACCATGGCTGAGGCTTGCTTGGTTACTTCTGTGCCAGCCTTGCCCATAGCGATGCCAATGTCCGCTGCTTTAATAGCAGGGGCATCATTCACCCCATCTCCAGTCATGGCCACAACTGCACCACTGTGTTTCCAGGCACGAATAATGCGAATTTTGTGCTCGGCCGTAACTCGTGCGTAGACTGGAATATTGCTCACCTTGGTGCGAAGATCAGCGTCAGACATCTTGTCTAAGTCGGCACCAGTAACAACCTTCTCGTCGGCAAGAGCAATTTCCAGCTCCCGAGCAATTGCATAGGCTGTGTTAGGATGATCACCTGTAATCATTACCACCTTAATGCCAGCCGAATGACAGCTTGCAATCGCCGTCTTCGCTTCTGCACGTGGCGGATCGTACATTCCAGCCAATCCAACGAAAGTAAGATCTTTCTCCACGATTTCTTGGGTTAGATTCGCAGTCGAATCTATTTCTCGGTACGCACAAGCAAGAACCCTGAGTGCAGAATCGGCCAGTTGAGTGTTCTGTTTGAGAATTGTTCGTTTGGCGTCTTCGGTAAGTGGAACGACACCTGTCAAAGACTGCATATTTGAACAAAGCTCCAATACCACATCTGGTGCTCCTACTACGAATGCGCGCCACTTTTGGGGAGCAATTTCTCGAATTGAGGTGGCTCGTTTGCGGTCAGAGCTGAAGGGAAAGTCAGAAACTTTGTGGAGTTGTTGTTCATTGATCTGCTCTTCGGTTATGCCAAGTTTGCGGCTAGCAACCAGAAGAGCCGCCTCTGTTGGATCTCCAATTGCGTTCCACTGATCTGATTCATGAACTATATGAGCGCGATTGCAAAAAGCCATGATCGTTGCAAAAAGCTGAAGCGAAGATGAAGACGATGCGTCAGGAGCATGAGTGTCCAGTAGTATAGACCCGGCGGGATCATAGCCTGCGCCGGTGACTTCGTATGTGCGCTCGGCGACATAAATCTTGCGGACAGTCATCTGTCCTGCGGTGAGTGTGCCGGTTTTGTCTGTACAAATGACATTGGTTGATCCCATTGTCTCAACCGAAGGCAGCCTGCGAACGAGAGCGTTCCGTCGAGCCATTCGTCTAACACCCAAGGCCAGGGCGACGGTAACTACAGCCGGTAGCCCCTCTGGAACCGCTGCTACTGCGAGGCTTACTGAGGTGAGGAAAAGTTCAAGAATGCTCATCCCGCGCCAAAGCCCGAGAAGGAACAGAAGTACAACAATGGCTAAAGAGGCAAGTGCAAGTGATTTCCCAACGCTCTGCAAACGCTTTTGAAGCGGAGTCTCTTGGTCGGCACCGGCCTCGTGAATGAGTCCGGCAATGTGGCCCATTTCCGTTCTCATGGCGGTGGCGACGACTACAGCAGCGGCAGTCCCGGTTGCGACGCTTGTTCCCATGTAGAGCATGTTCAAGCGATCTCCGAGCGGTAGATCTGTTTGCTTCATGTCGGCTGCTTGTTTTTCAACAGCAACCGATTCACCTGTGAGAACTGATTCGATGCATCGAAAATCAGCCGCCTCGATTATGCGTGAATCAGCGCTGACCAAGTCACCTGGTTCCAGTTCGATGACATCGCCCTGCACAATAGAGGTAGCCGGAACGGAGACCAGATTATTGTCACGGCGCACCTTGGCCTGAGGCGCGGTCAGTTTTTTTAGAGCCTCAATCGATTTTTCTGCTGTGTATTCCTGTTGAAAGCCGATGACGGCATTGAGGACGACGATCGTTAAAATAGCTATGCAGTCCAGCCATTCGCCCAATACTCCGGAGATTATTCCTGCAACTATGAGGATCCAAACAATCAAACTTTTGAATTGTGCAAGAAACACAATCAAAGGATTGATTTGTTTAACGTCTTCAAGTTCATTCGGTCCATGCTCGGCAAGGCGTTTGGCTGCTTCCGCCTGTGATAAACCAGCGAACTGGGAGCTTACCTTATCCAGCGTTTCCGTTAAACTAACGGTGTGCCACGGTATCGCTGGTAGTGTAGAAACTGGTGTAGGAACTGGTGTAGGAACTGGTGTCGCGCTGTGGGTCATAGGGTACTCCTGAGGCCCTGCTCGACGCCATTTCCGGCGACAAGTTCCCGACTCTTTAAGTGTGCAGCACGAACGTCCGTCAGCGGAGCCTTGCTCTTCTGTCAAGTGTTGCGGCCGGTCCACAAGGCCCCGTGACTGCACAAAACTTGCACACAAGTTGTCATTGGATCTATTAACATCTATATGTAGGTGTATACGTGTAACCATCCTTTTCAGGAGGCGGTTCGGTGGTTAATAAACCAAAATCGATACCTTCAAGTCGTAAGTTGCTCCGAGAGCGGCTTAAAGGTATCACTGCGATCGAGCTAGCTGC
>JBAYTY010000035.1:0-82072 GCA_041675385.1 Candidatus Obscuribacterales bacterium | reverse complement strand
GTCCGTTTTTAGTTGTTTGTGTTGCAACTTAAAACTAAAACCGGACACCCTTTTCGGCAAGACACCATGACAGATATACGGCCGCACTTAGGCAAAGAGTGTGGCAAGTAACATCCCCCGACTGTTTTTTCTTTTTTCCGCTCTATGGCTTTATATAGTAAACTCCTGCAACTATAAAAACTAATAGACCGAGAAAAAAAGGGGAGGCTAGTCAGCCACCCCCTTAAAAGCCCTTGCCTAGCTCGTTAGCAGAATAGGTGCATATACACGCATTATGCATAACGAACTAGGTAGGGTTTTTCGCTTGCCTCTGGCTTGCTTCTGCGCTTACTTCTGTGCAGCAGGCTTGCGGGTGCGCGCGGCAGCCTTAGGGGCCGGCTTTGTCGAAGTCTTGGGCGCAGTCTTGCTCTTGGCCTTGGCCCGAGCAACAGCACTGCGCTTGATGCCTTCAACTTCCACCGGAGCGGCGAGAATCTCGTCAGCAAAGCCGTCAGCGACAGCTTCCTTGGCGGTCAACCACCAGTCGAAGCGATAAGCCTTGCGCTTCACTTCCGCCACCGTCAGGAACGAACGGAAGGCGAGGATGTGCGCCAGCTTGTCCCAGTTGGCCTTGAAGTTCTCGACGTCATCGTCCATCTTCTGAACGTTGCCCGAGGTGCCAGCCGAGACTTCGTGGATGAGCACACGCGAGCTGACGCCGATGACGCGCTTGTCACCAGCCTGCAGCAGAATGCCACCCATCGAAGCAGCCTGACCGAGCACAACCACGGTGACGTGATGGCCATCGGCACGCAGCTTGAGGATAAAGTCGTAGAGCGCCAGACCGTGGGTGACAGCGCCGCCAGGCGAGTTCAGGATCAGGGTCATGGCCTGACCGGGGAAGCGACGGCTCCAGCGCGAGAGGTCGATGACACAGGCCTTCATGCTGTCGCTGGTGACGCCGTCCCAGATCGTGTAAGTGAGATGCTCTTCCGCGCCAGAGATTTCGCGCGAAGCATCGCGGCGCTTCTTGGCCAGATCGAGCTCGGCCGATTCGGCCTGAGCCAGAGCGGTGCGCAGCTTGGCGTTGGCTTCGTCCAGTTCGCTGGACTTGAGCTTCTTGGCCTTGCCGACGCGCAGGTTGATCTCGGCAATCTGAGCGGTCTTGAGCTGCTCGTCGAGGGTGAGCGGCTTCTTGGTCGTGTCTTTGGTGTCGACTGCAATCGGGTCAGCGAGATTGGCAGTATCGGTCTTCGCAGGGGTCTTGTCGGTATTCATGATGTTGTCTTTCTTTAGATTTGACGGACATGCCGTCGTTTTTAAAAGAGAAATAGAAAAGTGGCTCTAGCTTGAGAGAGCCGCGACAACCTTTTCGAGCACCATTTCTTTGGTCATCGAATTGGTTGGAACAATCAAAGCAAAGACACCGGGGGCGGTGCTGCTTTTGTAGTAAGAGCTGAGCGGTGCCGACTCTTGCCTGTAGGTCTCCAAACGAAAGCGAATGGCGTCTGGTGCATCGTCTTTGCGCTGAAAGAGAGAGCTGTTGCAAGCGTCACAATGACCAGCAACCTTCGGCGGTTCGAATGTAAGGTGGTAAGAGCGGCCGCAAGTCTGGCTCGAACAAGTGCGACGCAAAGACAGGCGCTCAATCAAGTCAGCCTCAGTCAGCTCCAACCAAACGGCTTTCTCAAGAGCGACGCCCCAAGAAGCCAGTAGTTGGTCGAGCATCTGAGCTTGAGCCAGAGTGCGGGGGAAGCCATCCAGAATGACACCACGACTATTAGCAGGAGACTTGAGGGCGCGGGTGAGAATTTGCATGACGAGATGATCGGGAGCGAGTGCGCCCTTTTCAATCAAGTCTTTGACCTGCTTGCCGAACTCTGTGCCTTGAGCAATCTCGTTGCGAATCAGGGCACCGGTGCTGAGATGGGTGAGGCCAAGAGCAGGAGCCAGTTGACTTGCAACTGTGCCTTTACCAGCTCCAGGACCGCCAAGAAGAGTGATAAATCGCGGTTTGCGAAAAGGCCAGACAAAAGTCTGCGTCAGCCAAAAGCGCAAATCGGCTATACCGAAGTGTTTCATGCTTTACCTCCAGGTGGATCAAAGCTTCCGTTCAAACAATCTGCCTGGGTGTACACACATCACTCTCCCCGTACAAACAATAAGTTTGCTCAAAGGAGAGGGATAGGTAGGGGACTGGCAGGGTTATGGAATTAAAGCGATGGTTTTAAATTTTAATGAGAAGAAGTAGTTGATAGCTCATACCCTAGTGAACGGCTTAGCTCAAATGCAATCGCTGAAATCAACTCTGACACCACAAACCGACGGGAAGCAAAAACAAAGGCAGCAAAAACACTTCACCGAACGAAGTTGCCAAGAGCTCAACTCTGCTCCAGAAATCCCGTAGAGCAGGCTCTATTGCCAGACTTATTGTTTAGCGCAGGCTCACTCACTTCGCCCAAAATAGCTGGCGAAAGCAGCACTGGTTGCCAAGGTTTGCTAGCTAGTTGATTTGCGATCTATCAGATAGGCCATAGACCGGTGCAGAACTCTAGTGATCATCAAGAGCTTATTGCTAGGTTGAAATTAGCTCTCATCAAAAAAATCAAAATAAAACTCCAAGGAAACACTCAGTCACCCGGCAATCTCTTTACAGTTCATGCTTTACTTATCAAAATGACGCATGAGACTGGGTCTTGGTGCAGAGCTACTTACTAGTTACTTCTAAAATCTAACACTCCAACAAAGGAACTATCATGACCACAAATCTCCTTTCCCGCGGAGAAGTGCCCCACCGCAGCCAGGCAAAGACCGAACTGACCTGGGACCTCACTCCTGTATTTCCGTCTGAAGCCGCCTGGGAAGCCGACCTCACTCGTGCTGCCGACCTCGTCAAGACTCTTCCGCAGTTCAAGGGCAAGCTCAAGCGCTCTGGCAAACAGCTGCTCGCCTACTTCCAGTTGCGCGACAGCGTGGCCCAATTGGTAGAAAAGCTCTATGTCTACTCGCACCTCAAGGCCGATGAAGACAAGGGCAACAGCCACTATCAGGCCATGAACGAACGCGCTCTGGCACTCTACACTCAGTTCGGCGAAGCCATTTCTTGGGCTGACCCTGAACTGCTTTCGGCCAAGCCAGAGCGCATCGAAAGCTTCGTCGCCAAGACCAAGGGTCTCGAACTCTACAGCCACAAGCTCGCCGAGCTCATGCTCCGTCGCGACCATGTGCGCAACCCCGAAGTGGAAGAGCTGCTGGCACAGTATTCGCAGGTCTCCCAGGGCCCGAGCAACACTTTCTCGATGCTCGACAATGCTGACCTCAAACTGCCGATGGTCAAGAACGAAGAGGGTGTTGAAGTTCAGCTCACTCACGGCAACTACATTGTCTTCTTGCAGAGCCGCAACCCCGAAGTACGCAAAGCGGCCTATCTCGGCATGATGAGCGCCTTCGACGGCATGCGCAACACCATCGCCGCCAACTACTCCAACAAGGTCAAGGGCAACATCTTCGAGGCCCGTGCTCGCAAGTACCCCTCGGCTCTGGCTGCCGCTCTCGGCCCAGACAACGTGCCCCTTTCGGTTTACAAAAACCTGGTGGCAACCGCTCACGAATATCTGCCCGTGCTGCGGCGCTACCTCGATCTGCGCAAGAAAGAGCTGGCCCAGCGCAATGAACTGATCGACGGCAAGCTGCACATGTGGGATCTCTACGTTCCCATTGTCGGCGATGTGGACTATCAGATCGATTACCCGGCAGCTCAGAAGCAGATTCTCAAAGCTGTGGCACCACTCGGTAGCGAGTACGTGCAGGCTCTCGATGGCGGCTTCAACTCGCGTTGGGTCGACGTGCACGAGAACAAGGGCAAACGCTCCGGCGCCTACAGCTCTGGCTGCTACGGCACCCCGCCGTATATGCTGATGAACTGGCAGGACAACCTCGAGAACATGTTCACCCTGGCACACGAAGCTGGGCACTCCATGCACTCCTGGTTCACTCGCAAGAATCAGCCCTACACCTACGGCGACTACACCATCTTCGTAGCTGAGGTGGCCTCCACCTGCAACGAAGCTCTGCTGGCTCATCACCTGCTGTCGGTAGAGAAGAGCGCTGATGTGCGCCGCTATCTGATCAACCATCAGCTGGAAGCGTTCCGCACGACTTTCTTCCGCCAGACGCTCTTCGCTGAATTCGAGATGATTGCCCATGAGGCCGCCGAAAAAGGCGAGGCTCTGACGGCAGACAAGCTCAACGAAATCTTCCTCGACTTGAACCGTAAGTACTACGGTGATGTCGTCGACGACAACGATGCAGTAAAAGTGGAGTGGGCACGCATCCCCCACTTCTACAACAGCTTCTACGTCTACAAGTATGCCACCGGCATCTCGGCTGCTACGGCTCTGGCTAGCCAGATTCTCAGCGAAGGTGCGCCGGCGGTGAAGCGCTATGTCGGCTTCCTCTCCAGCGGTAGCTCGAAGTACAGCATCGACCTGCTCAAGGGTGCGGGAGTTGATCTCTCTAGCCCGAAGGCAATCAAGTCGGCCCTCGATGTTTTCAAAGACTACCTCGACCAATTCGAGCAATTGCTTGACTCGAACTCGTTGAAGTAGTAGCAAAGGCGACAGCCTAAGCGCTTTTAGGGAGGGCAGCTACGGCTGCTCTCCTTTTTTTTCGCACTTATTATACAGATTAGTATACAAATCAAAGCCATCAAGTCCATTTTTCTCGCAATCCAAAACAGTCATATTTTTTTGAGAAAATATGACTGTTTTGGACAAAGAAAAAAGACAGAGAAAGTCTAAACTCGAGAAACTTGAAGTCAGCGGTAAAATTGTACTTGGCGATATCTTCTCGCGAAATACCGAACTTGCCCCGAGCATTGTCGTTAAATTCTTTGGTTAAGAACTTGAAATTCTTGAGCATGTGCTGCACATCGTCTTTCTGCACTTCGTCCAAATTAGGATTCTGAGCCGCTTTCTTCAAGCTTTCCCTTGTGACAAAACCGTCCTGATTGGCAAGCAAACCAAAAGTGCTGGCCTCAATTCGATTAAAGCCAGGTGGCAGACTATCTAGCCCCCGAGCCATTAGATGTACCCTGCCCCACCCCTGCCAAATCTCAAGAACTTACTATTTCTTGGCTGTCCAGAAGCCATAGAGCAAAATCAAGACGCGACCAAATAAGCGAGCCAACATAACAGCGACTGACAGTGAGAGCCTAAACAGGCGCAACAAAATCTCAAACGCAAAAGCGCTAATCGTCTGTAGTCCATCCGCTAATATGACTCCTACAGCGCCACCAGCACTACCCATAATCGAACCTAGTATTGCCACTATCATCAGTGGCAACATCAGGGCATTGAGAATGCCACTAAGAAATCCCCAAATGAGTCCAGCATGTGTTTCTAACATATCCAATACCTCACAAAAAAATAAAATAAAGTAAACTGATTCGAACTGAACTAGAGCTGAACTACAACAGAACTACAGCTAGACGGCGCCAAGCTCTCCCCTCTTTCAAAAAGAAAGAAACAATTTCTCAAAAAAAAGAAATAGCCTGGGTTAGGAGTAAAAACCTATGAAAACGTTGGCGCCAGTAGTTAAGCCCCACACTAGAAAAATTGATTGATACAAGCCAAGGCCTGCCGCCAAATTTTTAGTCAGCGAAAAACGGATTTGCAATATTTCACCGGCTTTTTAGGGTGAAACCACTAAGTAGTGGTTTTATTAAAAGGCTGGCGGTGCTCTTGAAAACACGGTAGCCAACAGGCTTTGATAAAACGGTTTGACAAATATGTTGCATTTTCATAGATAGGCTTTTCTAGTAGGCAGTCACCACCACATCTATCAAGAAAAGGCAGTGGCGCCAGTGAAGAACCTATTGACTAGCTTATATCCCACGCCAGCGAAAGCCAGTCACCTCTTTTAAACTTGTAAACTTGCTCAAAATCCTGTTTAGTTACAGTCAGAGATTTTAGATCAGCATCCAACTCCGAAAGAAAAAATCATTGGCATGAATTACGAGGAAGCATTGGCATTTCTACAGGCGTTTCCAGACATGGAAAGAGCCACATTTGGCGCCCGCGGACCGACCATGGGCCTGCCTTCGATGAAATCTTTGCTCAATCGCATGGGTGACCCGCATAAAGGCATTCCCACTATTCATGTTACTGGGTCTAAAGGCAAAGGCTCTACCTGCACCTACCTCGCCTCTATCCTCAAAGCTGGCGGACAGCGTGTAGCGTTGTACACCAGCCCTCATCTGCATGATTACACTGAGCGTATCGCTTTCGATCTAGTGTCAATATCCGAAGAAGAGTTTGCTCAAGGTGTAGCCGAAATTAAGAGTAGCGTTGAAGCCGAGCGCGACGCCGGTAACGACACTATTTCTACTTTTGGCATTCTCACTGCGCTATTTTTCCACCTGGCTAAATCAGCCCCCACACCAGTTCAGTGGCAAATCGTAGAAGTTGGCCTTGGGGGCCGCTATGATGTCACCAATGTCTTCGACGCCAAAGTGGCAGCAGTAATCACGCCAATAAGCCTTGAACACGCTGAAATTTTAGGCAGCACACAAACCGAGATTGCCGCCAATAAGGCCGGAATTGTTGTACCCCATTGTTTGACCGTTCTCGCCGCTCAAAAAGATGCCGGAGCGCGTACAGCCGTAGGTCGACGCTGCCATGAAGCAGATTCTGAACTAATTGACGTGGGCAAGAAGTACAAGATCAAGCCAATCTCGCAAGATTTAGAAGGGCAGACTTTCTCTATGGAAGGCCTAGGTGCGAACCTTGAGCTGCGCATCAAGATGCTCGGCGCGCACCAAATCAACAATGCCGCTACTGCGGTCGCTACTGTTCTTGGTTTGCGCCACCGCGGCGAACTAGAAATCAGCGACGAAGCTATTATCAAAGGCCTTTCCACAGCTGTTATTCGCGGCCGTCTAGAAATTCTCTCTCATCCAATCTCTGAGTCAAACAAAGGTCCAGTTATTATCGCCGATGGCGCTCATAATCACGAATCAGCAGCATCCTTGGCTCAAGCGATAAAGCATGTTTTCAACAAAAAGCACTGCATTTTTATCGTAGGCGTCAACACTGACAAGAATATTTCAGCTATCTGGAAAGAACTTGCAGCCATGAGCAAACTGGTGATTACCACAAAGAGCACCAATCCAAGATCGATGGATCCAAACCAAATTGCTGACTTGCTCAACGTCTTTGAAATCGATAGGCCAGAAGTAGCCGTCACTCAATCGGTAGCTGAGGCCATAGACAAGGCCTTAGCAGTGGCTGAAGCTGATGATTTGATTTGCATAACTGGCTCACTGTATGTGGTGGCTGAAGCTCGTGAACACGTGCTCGAAATGGAGAGCGCTAAGAGATCTGCGGCCTCTTTCTATTAACGAGCAAGAAAAACTTTCACTCTCTATTGGAAGCACGAGCTTCAAAGCTCGCTCACCTTGCGCTCGCTCTTGACAGCTGGTTATTCCAAGGCGCGCTAACCTCCGCCATCAACTAACTCCTCTTGGCATCCGTTCTTGAGATAGCGCTCACCTGCCCGCTTTCGCCAGATATTCTTAGTTTTCCCCTTCGAAAATTGTCCAATTTCCCCCTTGAAAACCTCACGCTTTTTGAAAAATCAGCACCGAGCCTGGCTGATGAGCTTTAAATTAAAGCTCAAGAGAAGTTATCGACTATGAGTCTAGATTTATATACGGGTCCATTATTTTTCTAAAGCAAAAATCTCACTAGATCTTTGATTTCATTAATTTGAACTTCATGACTTCTAGTCACTAGGTTCAGTTGTTACCCTAATTTTCTTCTTCAGTATTTTCAACCAAAGCAAACAAACACGCCACGCACCGATAGAGCCATAGCAACTCACCGACACCTCGGTCGAATTGACACACCATGGCGCTCTTTCATCGGTGATCGGCTGCGTTTGCTCTGAGCGAAACAACTTTCTAACTAGTTCTTATAAACCGGCCGCATCAGCCTAGGCGCTCAAACATGTCCACTGCATCCACTGCGGACCTGTCTGAGCCTCTAGCTGCAGCCATTTCTATCAACCTTGCTAACCAGCGAGTGTATTCGAAAAAAATCGAGAATCGAGAAATGACATGAACATCAAACCGCCCCTCGCCCCTCCGGCGAAAACGGCTGGCACTTTTGGCCGCCTTTTTTCCGGAGTTTTCCTCGGAGGTTTCAACCTCCTCCTTCTGCTCGTCGCGCTGGCACTCTATGTGCTGCCGATGCAAGAGCAGGTCACCCCCGTAGAGCTTTACCACCGCACCTGGCAAACCGCCGCAGAAAACGCCTACGACACCGCCAAGCTGAAAGACTGGGCAGCCTGGGAACACAAGTACGACAGCCAGATCAAGACCGACGAAGACGCCATCAAGTTCGCCAACGAGATGCTCGAGTCGACCGGTGATCACTATGCTTCGCTGCTCCCCCCTGAGGCTGTCAAAGCCGAAGGAGAACGCTCATCTGGCGAATTCGCCGGAATTGGCGTTGCCGTCGAAGCGAAGACAGATGCAGACGGTAAGCCTGTGATGGCAGCGGACCCCAAAGACGGCCCTCTCATGCTCACCGATGACAGCGGCTACCCGCTGATCAAAGATGTCAAAATCGGCGGACCGGCCATGCAAGCCGGGATGCGCAATGGCGATGCCATTGTTTCAATCAATGGCGTCTCTGCCAAAGATGCCACAATCAAGGCCATGGTCGCGCAAATGCGTGGCAAGGTCGGCGAAGAGGTAACCGTTGTCGTCACCCGTGGTGGCAAGAACGTCACCCTCAAGATTGTGCGTGGCACCGTCAAGACAGAAGTGGTCTCTTCGAAGATGCTGACTGCTGCCAACGGCAAGCAGGTCGGCTACATTCGCCTGGAACACTTCATGGAGGAAGATGCTGCCGCTGAAATGGCAGACGCCATCAGCAAACTCGGTGCTACCGACAAGCTGATCATCGACCTGCGCTTCAACCCCGGCGGCAACGTCATGGTCTGCTTGCAGTTGGCCAACCTGTTCATCAACGATGGCAAGTTGGTTTCAATTCGCGAGCGTGACACTGGCAGCGGCCACAGCCTCAGCACCTTTTCTGTCACCCCGAAAGACATGGTGATCAGCGTCAAAGACGAAACCTCTGGTCGCGTCAAAGAGCGCCACGTCAACCGACTGGCAGCTGTTGCAGCCAACAAGGAAATCGTCATTCTGGTGAACGGTCATTCCGCTTCGGCGTCTGAAATGTTCACTGGTGCCCTGAAAGACAATGGTCGCGCCACCGTAGTTGGTGAGCGTACCTTCGGCAAGGGCATCGGCCAGTCTGTCATTCCGATGCCCAACGGCACCAGTCTGCACATCACCAGCCTGCGTTACTTCACCCCCAGCGGCAAGTGGCTCGGCGATGGAGGCAACTCCAGCGAGAGCTACGGCATCGAGCCCGACCATGAGGTCAAACTCGTGGAAACTCCGAAGACTCGTCTGGGTTCGCCCAACGACAACCAGCTTTCTTTCGCCCTCGACCTCATTTCCAAGTGAGTCCGAAGACAAATTCTCAACTCTAGAAATCCAAAACCAGCAGGCTGAGCCAATCTAGTGCCCCTCCAAACAAAGAGGAGCTAGATTGGCCAGTCGGCATTAGGAGAAAAATCATGAACACGAACAACACTGTTGAAAGCCTCGGCTTCGAGAAGATCGAAGAAATCGATGGCATCGTCGAGTATCGCCACAAGGGCAACGGCCTCAAGGTTCTCTTGATCGAGAACCACGCCGCACCGGTGGTCACCAGCATGGTGGTCTACAAGGTCGGCTCCCGCAACGAAGCGGTGGGCTACACCGGTTCCACCCACTTCCTTGAGCACATGATGTTCAAGGGCACCCCGAACTACAACCTTGTGGAAAGCCTGAAGCCGCTCGGCGCGGACTTCAACGCCACCACCTCGTACGACCGCACCAACTACTTCGAGAAGGTGCCGAGCCGCTACCTGCGTGAGCTGATCACCATGGAAGCGGACCGCATGCGCAACCTCTCGCTGCGCCAGTCTGATCGCGACAGCGAGATGACCGTGGTGCGCAACGAGTTCGAAATCTCGAAGAACGACCCCAACTCGCTGCTGCACGAACACCTGATGGCCACCGCCTTCCAGGAACACCCCTACCACCACCCGATCATCGGCTGGCTGGATGACGTGCAGAACGTGCCGCTCGACCGCATGAAGCAGTTCTACGACACTTTCTACTGGCCCAACAACGCCACCCTGATGGTCACCGGCGACTTCGACAGCATCGAGTGCCTGAGCATCATCCAGGAGACCTACGGCCAGATTCCGCGCTCCCAGCATGAGATCCCCCAGGTCTACACCGCCGAACCCCCGCAGTCGGGTGAGCGCCGCTTCAAGATCGTCAAGCCGAGCACCAAGCCGGCCTCGGTCATGATCGGCTTCCATGTGCCTGAGGCCATGCACGAAGACTCGTACGCCCTCTCGGCCCTCGGCCGCGTGCTCGGTGGTTCACGTCAGCGTGCCAGCCGCCTCTACAAGGCCCTGATCGAGACCCGCCTGGCAGTGTCGTGCGGTGCCGGTTCGTCCGACATGCTCGACCCTGGCCTGTTCATCATGAACGCCACCTGTGCTCCGGGCGTCAAGCCTGAAGTGGTGGAGGCGATTCTGCTCAAGGTCATGGCCAGCATGGCTACCGAGCTCGTCAGCGACGAAGAGCTGAACCGCTGCAAGCAGGCCAACCGCAAGGGCACCGCCCTCGGTTCTGACAACCAGATGGCCCTGCTCGGCCAGCTCTGCCACGCCGAAGTCGTCGGCACCTGGAAGGAGTACATCGACTACGACAACAAGTTCGATGCAGTCACACCGCAAATGGTGCGTGACGTTGCCGCTCGCTACTTCAGCGAGAACAACCGCACTGTCGGTACGTTCATTCCCCAGGTCGCCCCGGTGGCTGCCACCTCTCCCGCTGGCCAGGTGCACGACCTCACGGCCGTGCCTCAGGCTGACGGTGACGACGGTGCCAGCTACGAAGAGGCGGCCGCAACCAAGGAGGAAGCCGTGTCTTTCAAGTCCCAGACCAGTGAAAAGGTCTTCGCCAATGGTGTTGCCGTGCAGGTGATGCCGATGACTGGCGCCAAGACCGTGGCCGTCACCCTCAAGGTGCGCGCCGGCGACTGCTACAGCCCCGAAGGCAAGTCGCTCGTTGCTACCCTCGCTGCCATGCTGCTCAACAAGGGCAGCGCCAAGGCGAGCAAGTCTCAGATTGCCGAGATGCTCGAAGAAATGAGCGCTCGCATGGAGTTCGGCAGCGACACCTACAACTCGAACCTGAGCGGCAAAGTGGTGACCTCTGACTTCGGCGTCTACATCGCCCTGGTCGGTGACGCGCTGCGCAACCCGCTCTTCCCCGAAGTCGAGCTGGAGCAGGCCAAGCTGCAGCTGCAGTCGTACTTCGAAGAGGCCATGTCCGACACCGACGAGCTCGCTTCGCAGAAGCTCTCGGCGGCGCTCTATCCGGCCAATGCCGTGCACCACGCCAAGCCTCATGCCCAGATGCTGGCTGAGCTGGCGACGATCACCATGGACGACATCAAGGCTTTCCACGGCCAGTTCTACAGCCCGAAGAGCACGATCATCACCATCGCTGGTGGCATCGCCGCTGACGAGGCTTTCCGTCTGGTCGACCTGGCTTTCGGCAGCTGGGCTCCCGAGCATGCTCTCGAGCCCCAGGCCATCCCTGTGGTGGCGGCAGTTGCTCCCGAGAAGGCCATCAAGCATGTTGTGCATGTCCCTGACATGACCAGCGTCTCGATTGTGATTGGCATGCCCAGCGCGGTCAAGTTCGGCACCCCCGAGTTCTATACCGCCAAGGTGGCTAACGCCGCCCTCGGTGAGTCGACTCTGTCTTCCCGCCTCGGCGACGTGCTGCGCAAAGAGCACGGCCTTACCTACGGCATCCGCTCGGGCTTCAACAACCCGATGTTCGGCGACGGCCACTTCGAAATCAGCATCACGGTCAACCCCACCAATGTCGACAAGGCTCTCAAGCTGATCGACGAAGTGGTGGCCAAGTACGTGGCTGAAGGCATCAACGACCGTGAGTTCGACGAAGCAATCAAGGGCGCCGTCGGTGCCTTTGTTGTCCGCCTCGACTCGCCCAATGTCATCGCCAGCACGATCAGCACTTACACCTTCGCCGGTGTCGGTGTCGAGCTGATGGACAAGCAAGCTGCCAACTACCAGGCGGTCACCAAGGAAGCGGTCAACGCTTTCATCCGTGCCAACTTCGACCTGTCGAAGGCGGTGACGGTGGTGGTCGGCACTGTCTAAGGCGGCGAAATAGCTAGGGCTACCCTCAGAAATGGGGGTAGCCCTTCTTGCTAGGCAAGTTTCTTTTCAGCACTTCCACCATTGCTACTACGACTTTGTTTTGGCTTGGCACTTGGCTCAGACAAATCAGATGAAACCTCCTTACCAAGAGGTTCCTTTCTGATGCCAAGCAAACTAAAATTCAGTAAGGAGATTTCAAATGAACAAACCCCTCTACAAACTCACGGCTTCCCCGAGACCAGCTCTCGCCCCCGACTTCTTCGCCGGTCGGCGCAAGGAGTTTCTCAAGCGTCTGCCGATGGGCTCAGTGGCGGTGATCGTCACCAACCCCGAGCGCACTCGCAGCAACGACACCGAGTATGCCTACCGGCCGTCGTCTGACATGCTCTATCTGAGCAATTTCCCTGAGCCCGAAGCAGTGCTCGTCTTCGTCAAGGCGAAGAGCAAGAGCCGCGTCATCATGTTCGTTCGGCCCAAGGATCGCACCCGCGAAATCTGGACCGGCGTTCGCTTCGGACCCGAAGGCGCGATCAATCAGTTCGGTGCCGACGAAGCGCACACTATCGATGAGTTCGACACGGTCATGCGTCCGCTCTTGGCTGAAGCCGAGCAGGTCTTCTACCGCTTCGACCGCAACGAGCACTTCGACCAGCAGTTCCGCGCTCTCTGGGGCAAGACCCAGAAGCCGCTGGCCAACCCCGAAGAGATCATCCACGAGATGCGCCTCTTCAAGTCGCCGGCTGAAATTGCCATCATGCGTCACGCTGGTGCCATCTCGGCATCGGCCCACGTCGAGGCCATGCGCCTCACTCGGCCTGGCATGATGGAGTACCAGGTGCAGTCTTCCCTCGAAGCCATCTTCAAGTGGAACGGCGCCAGCTACCCGGCCTACACCAGCATCGTCGGCGGTGGCAGCAATGCTACCTGCTTGCACTACATCGAGAACAAGGCCGTGCTCAATGACGGTGACCTGCTCTTGATTGACGCGGCTTGCGAGTTCGATGGCTTCGCCTCCGACATCACCCGCACCTTCCCCGTCAACGGCAAGTTCAGCCCCGCTCAGCGCGAACTCTATGAGATCGTGCTTGCCGCTGAAAAGGCAGGCATCGCCATGGCTCGCCCTGGTGTTTGCCTGGCCGATGTGCACGAGAAGGCTTGCAACACACTGCGCGCTGGCTTGGTGAAGTTGGGCCTGTTGCCGAAGACTCACCTCACCGCCGCCGGTGAAAAGAAAGTGGTCGACGCCTGGAAGAAGAAGGCCGAAGCGGCCAGCAAGTCTTCCAACAAAAGCGCCAGCAAGTCTTCAAACAAAAAGGCAAGCGCTGACAAGGGTCCGATCACCCTGTTCGACTTCTTCATGCACGGCACCAGTCACTGGATTGGTCTCGATGTGCACGACGTCGGCACCTACGGCACCCGCAGCCTGGTTGGCAAAAAGCGTCCGCTCAAAGTGGGCATGGCCTTCACCGTCGAGCCTGGCATCTATGTCATGGCTGACGAGACCCGCGTGCCGGCGAAGTACCGCGGCATCGGCATCCGCATCGAAGACGATGTCGTGATCACGGCCAAGGGCAACGAAGTGCTCACCGCTGGCGTCGCCAAAGAAGTTGACGAAATCGAAGCGATCATGGCCGCTGGCCGTGCTCACAACGAGGCCGTCGACAGTCACTTCAATCAGCTCAGCGCCGAGCTGCAGCCGGTTGCTTTCGCTCGCGGACGCAAACCGGCCACCAAAGCCAAACGGAAGGCCAAGTAAAGCCAGCCGTCAGGTAGGCTAACGAGAGAAATACTCGTTGTAAATGACAGATAAATAAATGAGGGGGTCTACTGATGTAGACCCCTTCTCTAATTTCAACCCAGAGGAGCGCAGCTTTGTGCTCCTCGTCTTGTTAATGGAAAAAGCTATGCCAGATACAGCCCTGCTTCAAGACTTGCTTATAGTCTTCGGGCTGGGGGTAGCAATGGTGGTGATCTTTCACCGCTTCAACCTGCCTTCAGTCTTAGGTTTTCTCATCACCGGTGTGGTCTTAGGACCGCACGCTTTCGCCCTCGTTGGCGAAACTCATGCCATCGAAGGATTGGCGGAAATCGGCTTGGTGCTGCTTCTTTTCGAGGCTGGCATTGAGTTCTCTGTCACCACTTTCATGCGCCTGAAAAAGTTTCTGTTGATTGCAGGAACGGCTCAGATCGCTCTAACAATCGCTGCCACAGCGGCACTGGTAAACGCAATCGGGATGCCGCTCAACAGCGCTATCTTCATTGGTATGCTGGTGTCGCTCTCAAGCACGGCTCTAGTAATCCGCATCTTGGAGTACCGCGGCGAATTGGAGTCAACCCACGGCCGAGCGGTAATGAGCATCCTGATTTTCCAGGACCTCTGTATCGTTCCCATGGTGCTGTTCACGCCCTACCTGGCGGGAATCGGAGGCAGCCTGTTAGATGTGGCTCTCACCACCGGCAAGGCTCTGCTCTTCGTTGCCCTAGCAGGAACAGCCGCACGCTTCCTCATTCCCTGGCTGCTCAACCACGTGGCCCGCATCAAAAAGCGTGAAGCGTTTGTGCTCAGCATCATTTTGCTCTGCCTCGGCACAGCCTTCGCTACTTCGCACTTCGGCCTCTCCATGGCTCTGGGTGCCTTCATCGCCGGCCTGGTCATTTCTGACTCTAAGTTCAGTCATCAGGCCTTGGCTGAAGTTCTGCCCATCCGTGAGATTCTCAACTGCTTGGTCTTCGTCTCCATCGGCATGCTCTTCGACTGGCGTGTGCTAGTCGATCAGCCGCTCCTGATCCTAGGCTTGGTGGTGGCGCTGATGTCAATCAAAACGCTGGTTGCTTTTATCGCTACCTTTGCCATGGGTCATTCCTGGCGAGTAGCACTGCTCACCGGCGTCACCTTGGCACAAGCCAGCGAGTTCTCCTTCGTGCTCTCCAAGCTCGGCTTCAACGCTGGCATTCTCGACAGTCGCGTCAATCAACTGGTTTTGGCCGTGGCCATTCTCTCGATGTTCCTCACCCCCTCGGTGATTACCTTGGGCGAGAAATTTCAGAAAATGCTCGACCGCTTCATTCCGGTGTCGTGGGGCGCAGGTCGCATGGGCAACGGAGCCGACAGCAAGAAAATTGACGATCACACCATCGTGGTTGGATACGGCATGGCTGGCCGCAACCTAGTGAGAGCCTTGACCCAGCGCGGCATTGCTTTCATGGTCGTGGAATATGACCCGCTGGTAGTACGGCAAGAAAAGCGTGCTGGTTTGAACATCATCTACGGTGATGCTAGCAGACCAGAGGTGCTTACCCACGCAGGACTATCGCGAGCACGCAGCATCGTCTTCACCCTCTCTGACCCAGAGGTTTTGTTGGCAGCAGTGGAAATGGCTCACCGCCTTAACCCTGCAGTCACAATCATTGCCCGCGCCCGCCGCAGCAGCCAAATCGATGGCCTGAAAGAGCGGGGAGCGCGTTCCATCATCACCGAAGAAATCTCTGGTAGCGTGGCAATCAGCACCGAGGTTTTGACACTATATTCGGTGCCAGCTTCTGACGTCGAAGTGACAGTCGGAAGTATCCACAACAGTAACTAAGGAAAAACTATGAAATGCAACAACTGCGCAGGCGGTATGGGTCTCCCGGCCATGGGCAATTGCTCTGGCTGCGGTGCCATGATCGGCCAGATGAGCGACAAGTACTGCGCTCAGTGCAGCAAGACCAAGAACGCCTGTCAGACCTGCGGCACTCCGCTCACCCCGACCAACAGCCAGGCTGACAGCGACAACGTTGACAGCACCAGCGACGACGGCAGCGAGCGCTCGTAAGGGCTAGCGCTAAAAGAATGAGTACGGAACCGCTCAGTGTCCACAAGACCTGAGCGGTTCTTTTCTGCCAAGCCCACCAAGGGCAGCTCTAAAAAGGTCTAACCATGATAAAAGCCATCAAAAATAGACTTGACCGCTACCTGGCCTGGCCAGCAAAGCGCTTTTTCATCGTCTACGCCAGTGTCGCCGTTGTTTTCGCTCTCTACTCTGGTCTGACAGTGGCACTACCTGGCGCTTCGGCACCAGAAATGACACTAGGCACAAGACTGGGAGTAGCATGCCTGCTTTCACTGGTCACCCTTTTTGCTGCGGCGATCTTTTACCTTGAGATAGCCTATCTCTATCGTGTCATTCTCGAAGTCATCGCCGGCTTGAAAAAGCTCCGCGCCTGGCTTCCTGGTGCTATCACCAGGACAAAAGCAGGATTGCTTAGTGCTGGCCAGGCGATTGCCGCGGCGTTCAGATTTCTGCGCGGCCTACCGGCGGAAACCCTACCAATGATTCAGCGACTGCTTCAGCGCCTGCGTCTTCCCACTGGCGGCGAGCTTTTCTTCGCCTTAATGATGGCCTCAGGCTTCGCCATTGCTGGGCTAATTGGTTATCTCTTCTGGCCGCTGGCTAGCAAGATTGCCCTAGGCATGCCGACCTGGCTGCCTGGTTCGGCCACAGACAGCAGCGATTTCTTCGAGATTCTGCTCGTCGACGTTGCGCTCTCCTGCCTGCCTTACGCCATCGCCCTGTCACTCTGGTCAACTCTGATCATTGCCGTGGCACGTCGCTGCAAAAGCAAAAAGTAGGTGCCATGCCAGAGCATCAGCTCAAGGCCTGCACCTTAAACCCAATTTTTCCCTTGCAAAAAAGGAAACCCAATGAGAATCACTCTCGACCCCAAGAACCCGCCCAAGCGCGAAACCCTCAGCTCGGGCGAACTGCGACAGCGCATCGCTGACCGCCTGATTGTCATGTCTGACGACGAATTTCGCAATCTCTGCGACGACACTGGCATCACGGCAGCGGCCTTCTTCGATCGCAATCGCTGCGACCTGAAGCAAAACCCCGACGGCAGCTACGAGCTGACCACCTACCACCCTGCGCCCGTTCCGGCGCCTGTGTAGGTCAAGAGCGCTGTAACTGTCAATCAGCAAGAGGTCTAACATGCCAGCGCAATGTACGCGCTGGCCGTCTTTTTAACCAGTAAAAAAGGTAAATGAATATGTCTACACTACAACCGCTGATCGGAATCGTGGCCATTCTCGGCTTGGCCTACCTGCTCTCCAACAACCGCAAGGCAATCGTCTGGCGATCCACTATCGCTGGACTGATCACCACTGTGGTGGTTTGCCTCCTCATTCTCAAAGTGCCCGGCACCCGCGACGCCTTCGCCCTGCTCGGCCAAGGCATCAACAAGCTGCTCGACTATGCTGTTGATGGTGCTGCTTTCGTGGTCGGCGATGAACTTGCTCATGGCAAGTTTCTTTTCGTTATCCGCGTCGGCTCCAGCATCATCTTCATCTCAGCGCTCAGTTCGCTACTCTTCTATTGGGGCGTTCTGCAGTTCGTGATCTCAAAATTGTCCAAGGTGCTGATGAAGACTATGGGTATCAGCAGCTGCGAAGCCCTCTCTAGCACGGCGGCAATTTTCGTCGGGCAAGTGGAATCGCAAACTCTGATTCGTCCGTACATGAGCAAGCTCTCTTCTTCAGAGCTGTTCACCTCCATGGCCGCAGCGATGGCGACCATCTCAGGCTCTGCTCTGGTGGCCTACACCTCAATGGGCATGCCAGCGCCCTGGCTTCTCGCTGCCTCCATCATGTCTGCTCCGGCTGGCATTCTCATCGCCAAAATCATGTGGCCTGAGACCGACAAGCGCGTGCTCTCAGGTGAAGTAACACTGAGTGAAGAGGTGAAGGCAGCCAATGCTTTTGATGCCATCGCCAAAGGTGCCATGACTGGTTGGGAAATTGCCGTGAACGTCATGGTGATGGTGATGGTGGCAGTGGCCTTCGTCGCCCTAATCAACGGCATGCTCGGCGCCACTCTCTCTTTCGGCGGCCAGGCATTGCAGATCCAAGACATCTTCGGTTACCTCTTCATGCCGCTGGCCTGGTTGCTCGGTGTTCCCTGGCATGAATGTTTCCATGTTGGTCGTCTGGTGGCCACCGAAATTCTCGTCAACGAATTCGTCAGCTATGGCGAACTGGCCAATGTCATGAAAGGTGCAGGCAACTATCAACTGGCTGTTCACACCCAGCTGATTGCCACTGTTGCTCTTTGTGGCTTTGCCAATCTTAGCTCGATTGGCATTAACATCGGCGGTCTTGGTGCCATGGCTCCAGAGCGTCGTGGTGAGATTGCTCGTATGGGTATGCGCGCACTACTCGCTGCAAACATGGGCACCTGGCTCACCGCAGCAATCGCTGGCCTGATCGCCTAAGTCGAATTGGCTTGGCTCAATTACTTAGGCCTGATTGCTTGGGCTTAGCCCCAATAATTCCAAATAAAGGATAAACACTATGTCGCAATATATCGCGGCCAGCGAATACGCGGCCCGAAGAGAACGGCTGTTTGCCGCTCTTCCGGCCGGTTCGCTCGCCATAATCTGCTCTAACCCGGAGGTCTTGCGCAACGGCAGTGACAACACGTTCAGCTACCGTGCCTCCTCAGACATTCTTTACCTGACCGGTTTTACCGAGGCCAACTGCTTGTTGGTCTTTGACAAGACCGGGATTGGCTCTAGCTCTGACAAGAGCCAAAATCGCTTCGTCATGTTCGTTCAGCCGCACAACCCTGCCGAAGAGATTTGGCATGGCAAGCGCGCTGGCGTCAGTGGTGCAGCAAATGACTTCGGTGCAGACAGAGCCTACAAAATCGGCTCGGCCAAGATGGTGCTATCTCGCTTGGCGAAGAAGGCCTCAGCCATCTACTTCAAGAGCGGCACCAATGCCAAGCTCGATGGCGTCGTCGCCAGCGCTTTGGCAGCAAAGCCCATGCGCCATCTCGACCCCCACGCCATCGTCGCCGAACAGCGCTTGGTCAAGTCGGCGGCAGAACTGGCAATCATGCGCCGCAGCGGTCAGGTCGGCAGCGTTGCCCACCGGGCCGCCATGAGTCATTGTCTGGCAGGCAGAAGCGAGTTCGCTCTCAAGGGTGTACTCGAATTTGTCTTCGCCACCAATGGCGGTGTGGCCTCCTACGACACCATCGTCGCGGCCGGAGTCAACGGTCTGTGCTTGCACTATCCCGCTGGCTTGAGCGTGCTCAATGACGGCGACATGGTGCTGATTGACGCGGGCAGCGAAATCGCTGGCTACGCCTCTGACATCAGCCGTACTTTCCCGGTGTCTGGGCGCTTCACTGTGGCCCAGAAAGAGCTGTACGAAGTGGTTCTGGCCAGTCAATTGGCTGCCATTGCCGCCATCAAGCCGGGCGTGACCTGGGGCCAGCTCGAAAAGATCTGCGAAGATGTGCTCGTTAACGGCCTCAACTCACTGGGCTTCCCCATGGGCAAAGGCGGCCTCAGCATGAGCGACGTCATGCCGCACGGACTGGGCCATTGGCTTGGTCTGGACGTACATGATGTCGGCAAGTATCGGACGCGCAGTCTGGCCAAAGCGGCAAATAAGCGCGGCAAAGATGTTGACAGGCCTTTCCTTGCAGGAATGGTTTTGACCATCGAGCCTGGCGTCTACTTGTCGCTGACCGACAAGCGCATTCCCGAGCCCTATCGTGGCATCTGCATTCGCATCGAAGACAACATCGAGGTCACCGCTACTGGTGCCTATGTTCAAACCGATGCGCCTAAGTCGGTGCAAGAGATCGAAGAGTTCATGAACTACGCCCGCAACGTTCGCGCCGAATGTGGCGAGAACGCCCTGGGCATTTACATCAAACTTGAAGACTGATTAAGGTGCAGAGGGTAGCGATAGGCAACGGCTTGAAAAGCTGCTGTTGTACTGGCTGCCCTCCGCCATCTTTTGCTGGTCTTCAGAAAGAGGTTTCAATGAAAATCTTACTAATTGAAGACAGCGTTTCGATGGGTAAAGCCATCAAAGCGTTGCTCGAAGCGCAAGGCCACGTCGTCCAATGGATCGTCGGCCTGCGTAGTGTCTCGGCGGATTCTAGCAATGCCATCGGCATTGACGAAGCCGACGAAGACGACCAGGTGACACCCCAAGAAATTGACGTTGCCTTTGTAGACGGACAGCTAGCGGGCGAGTTTACTGGCCCCCAGGTTGTCTCTTTTCTTGCGGCCAACTCTGTGCCTTGCCTCGGCATCAGCACGCAGTCTGACCTCAATCAAGAAATGGTTGCCCTCGGCGCTAAGCTCGGCTTGAAGAAGCCTGTTGCTTTTGTCGCTCTGGTCGCTGGTTTGCTCACTCCTGAGCTTCTGCTCAGTGTCTTCTCGCCAATACAAAAAACGCGAGGCAAGAGGGCTAACGCTCTCAAGTTGCAGCATATTCTTTCGATGGAAACGAAGCTGCTCACCACTGAATTCGCTACCATAAGAAAGCAAGCTGATGAGTATTTCCGGCCCTTCCTCATGGAAGAGTTTAAGTGATGGCAATGGCTCAAGCAGTCGACAAGAACTGTCAGCCAAACCCCTTGCTTATGAACAAAATTGTGTTGGCCTCGGGCCCATGCAGTTTTGTTTTTCCATTTTTCTACTACATTCTATAATATGCAATCAAGTAGTAATACCACTATACTAATGCTCCTAGTAGAAAAATTCAAAAATTTGAGAGTGCGGAAAATTTGAACAAAAAAAGATAGGGAAGAAGGAGCCTTGCGACTCCCTCTTCCCATAAACTTTGAAACTTCGCCTAAGAGACTATCTCACTATCAAAAGTGCCCTAACTGTTCAGAGGTCATTGGGCGCCTTGAGCAGCGGAGCGACGTTGGGATGCGCTGCCAACAGCGAAGCGTAATCGGCGAAATGCGAGTAGGTGATGCCATGAGCACTGGGCCCCGCAATCGTCTTGGCCGTAGGGCAGCAACTCCAGAGCAAGGTAGCCCACTGACCGTCAGGCTTGCCGCGGAAGTACTTGACCGCACCATTCATGACGCAGAAAAACGTTGCAGATGCGGCGTTAGCACCGATCATCTCAACCCAATAACCTGCAGCCGGCAGCCGTGCCAACTGCTTCTCGCTGAATTCCTTGAGCACGCCAGACTTCTTGCGCGCAGGTGGCAGAGCCGGTCCCGGAGGAGCAGATGAGGCTTGCACCAGTTTGCAGCTGGCACGCAGCTCACACCAATAGACGTGACCCTCGTACTCACCGCCTTCGATGGCGAATTTGACGACGACGGTGTTGATGCCGTTGCGCTTCTTGGGCGGTGCGACAATCTCGAGGCGAGTGCCGATGCCAACACCTTTACCGCCGTTCAAGAAGCCACCAGCTTCAGCAGTCACTGTGACATAAGCGGCGTTGGCATGGTCGGGACTAGCGCCAGCCACACCTTTTTTGATTTGGAATACTTCGACGATGGCGCCTTTGATCGTCTCTTCCTTCTTGAGCATGACAGTTCCTTCTCTCATAGTTGTTGTTGAAGGTTGTTGAAGGTTGTTGAAAATCCTGCCTCAAGCCGAACTAGGCAGCAGCTTTGGCCTGAGCCGGAACGGCAACACCACTTTCAGAGTCAATGTCAACAGTCAACCCGTTCTCCAGTCCGTCCACCAGGGTGGTGCACAAGAAAGAAGCCAGCTCGGGTCCACTGCGCACATTGTTCTGGGTGGCAGAGACGCCAACGACCAAATGTTCAATGCCATGCACTTCCACCACCTGCGGTGCGAAGAAGTGTTCCCGCAAATTGGGAATGGCGGCAATCAGAGTGCAGGGGTCGTAGAGATTGAATGTCTGCACGATGTCCCAGATCGAGTCAGTGGCAGCACGGTCATTGCCTTGTCCACCACAAAAAGCCGAACAGAACCAGGCCTTGTCGCAACGTGCGGGTAGACCCTGACGAGCAGCAGCATCGGCCGGCATGCAAGCACGAGCCCACAGCTCTTGGATGGCCAACTTCTGAGCCGCTAGAAGGCGCACGCCAACCGGGTGGCCAGTGGCCGCCATGTCGTCGTAGATTGCCCGCGGCACCTTGCCAGCGACGGCAGCGTGGCGCGAAAGCACGGTGATCGGAATCTGCAGATCTTGCAGTTGACGATAGAGAAACTCGGTCGACTCCTTATCGAACGAGTGATTCTGAGCAGTCATGTCGGGCACCATACGACCTTCGCTGTCGAGCACTGGCAGATCGTCTTTACTGACGACTCCACCCATGATCACGACTCGCCGCACTTTCGAGGAGAACAGATGCATGTGATCTTTGAGCACGGCGGCAGCATCGGTCATGCCCGAAATCAAAAGCAGCACGATGCCCTTGGGTTTGGCATCTTTCAGAGTGCGCAGAATCAGCTCTTTGCCGTCCTGAATTTCGCCGGCATCGGAGAGATAGCCGACGTTGAACTGGTATTCCAAACCGTCATCATCGGGCTGTTTGCAGCTTGAGCCTTGGCCCACAGCAATAGCGGTCTGACCGAGCTGGTGGAGGGTGCCTTTGGCCAGCCGAGCACGTTCCAGAGAGGGGGCAAGGTTTGCCACCACACCGAGAACGCTGAGAATTTCCAGGCGGATGAAACGGTTGATACCGACCAGCACGTCCTCGTCGTCTTGATCACGACCGGGGTCCATGATCACGAAGAGGTCACTGAAGAGTGGCACTGGCAGTGGAAGTTTTTGACTCATTTTGTTTTTCTCGTTTTCAGGTTGGAATTGAAGTACGCCATCGACGATTGCGAGAAGCGTCGAATTTACTGAGGTTTCGTTGGCTGAGGGGGCCAGAGCTGGAACTCCTGAAAGGGCACGGTGCCCTGAGAATTGTCCAGCAAGTTTATGGCAGCACTGACCTGATGAAAAAGTTCGCTGGCGGAGCGCACGCCCTGAGGCAATCTGCCCAGGAGCAAGTGATATTCCCAGCCAGGGTCGCAGCCACCCTGCTCTTCCACAGCCAGAAGCCAATCATTGGCAGCGACAGCGATGGGCAGAATGAAAAGACCGCGTTCTTCTAGGGCGGAGCGATCATATGGCGGGCTGAATTGACGCTCACGACCAGCAAAAACTGGAGCCAGCAGGGTGACGATACCGGCGCGCGAGGCGATCAGACGGCTAAAGTAACCGCCAGAGATACCACTGCCTCGCACTTGGCGAGACTGACCCTCAGCGATGATGTGCAGGGTCGAGATCTCGTTGCCGTAGGAGCAGGCCGTGGGGAGCGTGGGAAGAGTAATAGCAGAACGCTTTGTCATGGGTGTCTCGTTGGGTTAGAACAAGCGGCACCGGGTGTCACCACCAACGGTGCCGCTTGCGGTTTGGCAGCTGGCTCAGGCCGCCAGATACTTCTGGTAGAGCGCGTAGGCGACGATGGTCTTGGCGTCGGCGATGGTGATCAAGTCGTCGAGGGGGACGATCTTGAGAGTGATTTGCTCACCCTCGGCGATCAGCCCGGTGCAACGACCGTTCATGGAGGCCATTTCTTCTTCGGTCACTTCGCGAGTGAAAGAAAAGAAACGCAAGGTCTCGTCGGAAGCACCAGGAGAGAGGTAGACGCCCTGGTTGCAGCCAGCCAGGCCACTGAGATCGGTGAGGTCCTTTTCCGAAATCTTGATGCCCAGCTCTTCTTCCAGCTCCTTGGCGGCGACGCCAGCGAAGTTGCCAGAGCCATCGAGCATGCCAGCGGGAATCTCGACAAAGTCAAAGCGGCCAGTGGGAACGCGCGGTTGCACGGTCATCACCGAATACTTTTTGCCCTTGCAAGTGAGCACAGCGAGAATGCCGACCGAGCCGCCGCGCATGAAAACGATGCCGGGGATGACCTTGCCGCCTTTGTCGACGACGTCGGCCTTGAACTTGATGAAGCCGATCTTGGTCGGACCGAACATGTCGACCGACTGAAAGTGCACCGAGCGAATCTGGAACTTGGCGGTATCGACCTGAGTCAGCCAGTTCTGGAACTGCGCAGACTGAACGGCTTTATCGAGGGCGATGCCCGCTTCGGCCGTGAAAATTGGCTGAGTGGCAGCTACGGAAGCCGCTTGAGCCGGCGCTTGAGTTGTTTGATTTTCGGACATGGATGTTCCTATTTTGAGTGGTTGAGTTAGAGAACGAGAAAGAGGGGATGGTGGCACCGGCACTTATGCAGATGCTCCCACCCCCTCATGACCAGAGCCTCGATACAAGGCCCGACAAACTACTTCTTGGTCTGATTCCAGGCCTTGTTGATGGCAGCCATGGCGCTCTCCCACGACTCGTCCCAGGTCTGGGACAAACGCCGCCAAACCGGAACGAACGAGGCTTCAAGACGCTTGTAGACCACCAGGAACTGCGTCCAGACCTTGGCGACGAAGCCAAAGAAGAAGTCGTAGACGCCGCCGACGACAGGCAGCAACCAGCTCATACCGCGCACGGCATTGACCAGTGCCCGGAAGAGCACATAGAGCACGGGGAAGACCACCGCAGCAGTGAGACCAGCAGCCACAGCGAACGACGGAATGGCGTACCAGTAGTTCTGCCCTTGATGCGCGAAGACCTCGACACCGACGAAGACGCCCACTGCCAGGCCGACGATACCACCAATCAGGTGGTTACCGTAGCGCAACAGCAGCTTGCCGAGGAAGAGATAGGCGAACACCACTGTGGCAATTGGCATCACCAAAGCCATCCAACCGCCGATGGCAAGGGTGGCAAGCAGCAGGTTGACAGCGAAGAAGCCGGCAACTGCAGCAGTGATGTTGACTAGATGCGCGAACAGCGTCTCGAACCCGGTCTTGTCCGAATATGTATTGCTGTTGGCACTGAGCAGCTCACGGCGCAGCGAGCGATGCAAGTTGGTCAGGGGCTCGGAGAGCCAACTAGCCAGAAGCGGATTGGCGACGAACTTGACGGCACGGTAGGCCAAAGGAATGACCACCAGGCCAGCCAGAAGCGCAGTCAAAACGGCCTGGACGCCAACAAAGAACCAGCCACTGAACACTTGCAGTGACGGCTCCAGAACGACAGCTGCCGCTGCAGCAATCGAGCCAGCAACACCGATGAACATGTTGCTCACCTGGCTGACGATCGAGCCGATGGCCAGATAGCCGATCAGGGCAACGACAGCGGTCAAGGCCACAGCAGCAGGCAGGCCGAAGCTCGCCGACCAGCCGTAGACATAGGAGCCGACACCGTATGTGATGGCAATGCCGACCACTTGGTGCAAGAAGTTGACGTACTTGCTGTCATGGTCGTTGTAGAAGCCGTCGAGGAAACGACCGAAGGCATCGAAGAAACCGTTGATAAAGCGTTCGATGAGCGGGCCGATGTACTTGCCCACGAAGTTCAATCCACGGCTAATGGCCACATGCGCCAAGGGGAAGACGTAACTGGCCACGACGAACACCACTGCCGCTTGCAGCGCATAGGTGAGGGAGTGGGGCAGTTCGTACTGTTGCACCAGTGCCGCCAGAGCGCCATCGTACCACCAGGCCAAAGCCGCACCACTGGCAACAGCCAAAGCGGGCATGCCTACCTGGGTGATGATGGTGATGACGACAAAGCCGGTGATCCAGGCAGCACCACCGCCGACAACCACACTGATGGCGAATGCCACCACACTGCCGAGGGCGCTGCTCCAAGCAAGCCAAGCATAGAGCGCGTTGCCGATCGTCCAGGCCTCATACAGACAGCAAAGAACGGTGGCGGCAATGGCAGCGACATTGAGCAGCTGACTGAACCACACCGGATTGCTGGTGCTGCGAGAATCGGAGGCGTTGGGTACGTTGCGCCACAAGAAGCGACTAGACTGGAAAGCCCAGCGGAAAATCGCCATGTAGAGCGCCGGCCAGAGGTAATAGTAGGTTGCCACCACAGAGGCAAGTGCGAGTGGAACCCAGGTGGTGATAGCAGCCTTGGCCAACCAGAGGGGATAGCCCGTGGCGATGCCGGCAGCCATAGAGGCCAAGATGCCGAAGAACCAGGCCGGACCGCCAGTGGAAGGCTGGTCATAGACCTGGCGCTTGAGATACTGAGCCGGTTTGATGAAGATCATTGCCACGAAGGCAACAGCGAACATGACACCAGTCAACATTTTCTGGAGAAATCCAGTGTTGTTGTTGCCGGTAGATGAATCAGGTGAATTGCCTTGATTCTCAGACGAGTCGTTTGGCGAAGAGTCGGGTTTCATATGAGCCTTTTTGTTGTCATAAATGACAAGGTTGACTGAGGTTGGAAGCAGGCGCAGGTTCCAGAAGACTCTAGCGAGCAGTCTAGGAACGTGAGCCAATGGATCCCGGCATGTCTTCAACAGCAAGTTACACCTAAGCTTGAGCGAACAGCACGGTCTCCCACACTAGCCTGAGGAACAGACTTGATAGTGAAAGATGCTTATTTGCAGGCGCTTGTGATGTTTATTGCTCGGGTGAAGAAGAAAAGGGGATAAATGAACCCTAGGCGGAACTATACCTCCACTTCAAAGGGTTGTTTACAAAGCTTCGTTCAGATTCCTCTTAGAAACCCTCAAAACCCTCTAGAGACGAAGCTAGCCCGCTAGCGCAAGCCTCGCTATCAGGCCACTTTTATTACTTCACACGAACCTGTTACAGCTCAAAGGTCTCGACTAAAACAGCCACCATCTGTGGGTAAACAAGTGAACCAAGCAGATTGAGCCAGTAACAAGAAATGAAATCGACTTGATCTCAGGCATCCAGTGAGAGAAAGCGCCCTTGCTCACGAATGAAAGAGAAAGAAGGCAAATAGCAAAGCTAAAAATCCAGGAAATTGCAGCGACACAAACAATGGCACTGAGTGCTGGGCTAAGTGCCATTGTTTGTGTCACTGAATTTAGCGATGTATAAAGTGGTTCCATTTTCTACTATCCCCCAGAAGCCCCTAACGCCAAAGCCTTTCAGCTCGCCCCAACACTTCGATCGTATCGAGAACCGCTAAATCGGTAAATTGGCGAAAGTGCATACGCGAAAGTGTGTACGACCAGCCGAGACTTAGCACTAGAGAGCACGATTATGAACTTGCGCTAATCTGCGCTAGATGTTTCTCGCTTAAATCATGGTGAGGCTACGAACTAAAAAGCTCTAAATCTGTTCTCAAAGAGCTTTGTATAGGCTTTTCTTATTGCTTTACACAAGCTGAGAAACTGATCATAAACGAGTTCTCTTTTATTTCTTCCAACACCAAGGCTTCTTCCAACAAAAACAGCCTCAAGCAACCATCACCCGACTTTCCTTTTAGATCTGTGATCTTTTTGGTAGGCCGGGTGTATGTGCATGTCTGTCGATTGAGACCAGAAGTAGACGAGAACAAGCCCTCCATCTGTATCAAACCTGTCTTAAAACCCCTCAACTTGAAACGGAGATTACGATGCAACACCGTCACATCGCTTTCGACTGGCGCGCCACCATGGGCCTCTCCAGCACCAGCAAGACTGAAGCTCCCGCCGACATCGCCGCCTATCTCGACCTGGTCAGCGACCTCTGTCAGGACGACGGCTCCTATCTCTACCGCACCGCCAATCGCCACAGCTGTGCTTGCGATGACCCCATCGTCATGCTGCACCACGTCCGCCTCAACCAGCTCTGCGCCACCCCGGCCGACCACCGCCTCTTCGACAAGGCAGTGAGGTTCGTGCGGGCCAACAAACCCATGTACTTCAGCGACTCCGAGATCGAACGCCGCATGAAGAACGCCGACGGCGACTGCCCCATGTGCGGTTTCCGCCCGAGCTTCAACGGTCCCGATCACGAAAACCGCCGCAGCATGATCACCCGTTGCAATCACATCATGAACTACAGCGTCGACGGCGACACCGATGCTTTCCTGCGGCGGGCCCGTGCCTGGGAAGGAAAGAGCTGGCCGTATGCCTGGATGCAGGGTCACAAGATCACCGCCGGTGTCAATGGCGAAAAGGTCTTGCAACTGAACGGCAGCGCACCCTGTCAGGGATGCCTGGAGCTGGAAGCCATGGAAGCCATGGAACATGCCATCTTCAAGCTGATCGAAACGGGCAACCAGCCGCAGTTCACCAAGCCCGGCTGGAGCGTTCCCACCAGCTACTACTGCGAAGGCAGCACCGACCAACAGCTGATGCGGGTGAAGAAGGCCGTGGCCGATGCTCACGACTACTTCAACGGCTCCAAGGAGATTCGGCTCAACGGCGCCGGTCTCAAGCTCTTCATCTCTCCGGTGAGGAGTGGCATGCGCATTGGTGAGGTCAACTTCGGCCTGCGCGTGGGCGGCGACCAAGTGAAGGACTACCCGGGCTTCCAAGAGTTTGCTCACAAGCTCTTCGAAGAGTTGGGGGTGCCGACTTCAACCTAAACCGAGCTTCGCGCTCAAGGAGATCAACATGACAAAAGCTACACTCAGTCTTGCAATCTTGAGCGCCAGCCAGCTCTACCAGCGCACTCGCACCGAGCCATCCAATCGCGACCTGTTCAAAGTGCGCGTTGTGGACGGCAAGGAGGTCAAACGGCTGCACTACCTCTGCAGCAGAGAATACGAGAAGCAGGTGCATGTAGTGCTCTCGCTGGGGCAACGCATCATCGGCATCGGTGGCTTGCAAGTCAACCCTTACGATACTGAAATGTACTGGGTGCAACATGTCACGGTGGAAGACAAACATCGTGGCAAGGGCTACGCTCGCATGATCATCGAAGCCATCTACGCCTACGCCGTCGAGCAAGGCAAAGTGGTTTCGCCCAGTGGTTTCTCGACACTGGGACAGCGCCTCAAGCCCATCTTCGCCCGAATGAATGAGCAGTTTCCCGCTGCTTGTTCGGGCGAGGCTTTTCGCGACCACCTCCACTGAAGAGGCGAAACACAGCCAAAAGGAAGTAAAACATGCGATACAGACTCGACGCGCCATTCGACCAATGGGCGGGACAGAGTGCGGTGCAAGCGCAAGCTCGTGCCTTTCTCTGCTCACACATTGAAGGTGGCGAAAAACTCGTGGCCAATCTTGAAGTGCCGTTCTTCGGCAGCAGGCTGATGAACTTCAAGGTGATCGAGGCCATGAACCAGCTCTTCTGGCAGTGCGAAGAGGAGCTGATGCAAGCGGCTGTTTTCTCCCGGGGCGACTTCAATGCCCTGGCGATGCAGCCTGACCCCGAGTGGCGCAAGGTCGTGCCGATACTCGCCTTCGCTCTGGGCTTCCGCCCAGAAGACGTGGGCAGTCAAGCTCCGACCGGAAAGCCACAACTCCTGCCTGATTGAAAGTCTCGACTTTCTTCCAAGCAGACAACCATCCAACAGCCATAGGCTATCAGCCTAAACCAAGGAAAATCATGAAATCCAGTAAATTGCGTAACTTCGCTCTGCCCCTCCTCCTGCTCGGCACTCTCGCCCTGAGCGGTTGCGCTGGCATGCACGTCGGCCCTGGCACCACCACCGGTGCAGTGATCGGCGGAGCGGCCAGCATCCTCAATGGCGACGGCGGGCGTGCGGCAGTGATCGGTACCGGCATCGGTGCTGCTGTCGACATCCTCAACGGCGAACAGCCGGTGACGGTGGAACCCTACCGCGATGGTCGCATCTACCGCGACGACCGCCGTTACCGCGATGACGACCGCTACTACCGCGACGACCGCCGCTATCGCCCGGCACCGCCGCCGCCCGTGCGTCGCCACCAGCCCCGTCGTTTCTACGACGAGCGCTGCGGCTGCTACTACTACCGTTAAGCACTGGCGGCAGTAGAAACTTGTCTGGCATGAACAGCTAGACAAGACATCAACAAGGCCCCGGCTAGGAGTAGGCAGTGGCAACACTGCACTCCTCTGCCGGGGCCACTTTGAACTGAATTTGACTACCAAGGACATCGATGCGAACTCATCTCTCATCCAACCAACTGGCCGTGCTCGCCTACTGCGCTGAAGAGTGCCAACGGCTGAAAAGCGGGGCGCTCTCTGTCTTCACCATGATCACCGCCTACGGCTTCCTCTACCTGTATCGCGACTCGGGCAGCAAGCAGCCGCGACTGACCGACGAATTTTCGCAGCACCACCTCAGCGTGGTCCACAGCTGCGCCAAGGCCTGCCAACGCCGCCAACACGGCGAGATGGCAGCCTACTGGCTGACCCTGGCCTCAGAGCGCGTGGCTCAGTTTCGCGGCTTCGACTACCCCCGGCCGCCGCTGACAGTCGAGTTGGTGCACGAGCTCTTCAAGCTGGTGCAACCTGAAGAGAACAAGAACGGCTTCACCAACCAAACGGCGTTGGCAGAGCTGCAGGCTCTCCTGAGCGAGCAAGAAACCATCTTGCCGGCCCACTTTCTGCAGCGCTTCGTCAAGCTGCAGCTCTGCACCACCGGCAACAGCCGCGTCGGCTGGCTGCTCTTCAACTACCTGGAGACTTCGACTTTCGTCCTCGATCGTTAGCTCCGCTTATCTTTCAACTGAAGAAACGCTCAAACGAGCAAGGAGTATCTCATGAGAACACTCTTGTCACTGAGCCAGATAGGTGTGGTCGCCTACTGCGCCGATGAGTGCCGCCGCCAAAAAAGCGGTGAACTTTCGGTGTGGTGGATGATCAATGCCTACCAACATCTGGCGACCTTCATGACCGACCGCACCGCCGATGCCACCAAGCCCAAGCTCACCGCCGCCCTGGTGGAAGAGCTCTACAGCGAGGTGGAACCGCGCGTCAACAAGGGCGGCTTCCGCCTCACCAATGTCGTCGTCGGCGGCAAGGTCATCGGTTGGCAGCACATCCGCCAGCAGATGGGCAACCTCATCGCCGCTCAAGACGACCTTTCGCCGGTGGAGTTCTACCGCGAGTTCGAAGAGATTCACGCAGGCTCGGACGGCAACGGCCGGGTGGGCTCGCTGCTCTTCAACTACCTGCAGGACACTCTGGCCTTGCCGGTTGCACCGCCGGATGTCTTCGCAGTTGGTGGCGAAAATGGCCTCGGAGAGGGCAATGAGTAGCGCCTCGGGCGCTGAGCCAGACGGTACTTTGGTGGTTGTCGACATGCAATGGTTCTTCGTCAAGGGCTGCGAAAATGTCGACTTGCTGGCCAACGTCATTGCCGAAATCAAAACGGCGATGGCGAAAGGCTGGGCCATCATCCTTCTGGAAGTGACGCCCTGGCGCCTCGACCACACCATGGAAGAAATCACCAAGGTGGTCGAAGGCTACCAGCGCTGTCTGCAGAAAACCAAGGCCAAACCCGACGGTTCAAGCGAAGTGATCGATGTTTGCCTTGAAGAAGGCTTCTCGACCACCAACTTCAAAGTCGTTGGTGTTTGGATTGACGCTTGCGTCGAACAAACCGCCGTCTCGCTGGTGGAGCGGCTTTCCAACTGCGTCGTCAACGTGGTGAAGAAGGCCTGCTCGACCAACTGGGACGAGAAAGGAGCCTGGCAAGCATTTCGCCAACGTCATCGTCTGCTGGTGGCCTAACGTGCATCAGCAGTCTTTTTAGCAAAACCTGTTTTAAGGAAACCAACATGAATCTGAAGAAAATCACCAGAGAAGGCCTGATCACTCGCCAGCCCGATGGCTCGCATGTGGTCATGGTCAAAGGTGCAAGCTACGTCGCCGCACTGGCAGGCGTGAGCTGCATCAACCCCGATGCGGCCGAAGCGGAGCGGGTCTACAGAAAGACCTTCTCCCAGAAGCCCATCTACATGCCCCATGAGTACGAACGGGCAGTGCGTGAGAACCTCAAGGGCACCGACGTGATCGTGCTGGGCATGAACGGCTACAGCTCACTCACCGACCAGAAGTGTCGCGAATGGGGAGTGGCGCCTGGTGCCTACGAGGCTGCCTGCGCTGGCATTCTCGAAAGCATCATCATCGGACTGGAAAACGCTTACCAGGGCGTCGACGTCCGCCTCGCCCATGGTGCCTCAGGCCTGGGTGTGGATGGCGTCATCTTGGCGGTGGCGGCGAAGCTGAACAAGAAACAGCTTGGTCATTCCTGCCCGCGCTTCATGTTCTACGTCGAGGACGATGAGGTTCCGGTTTACGTGGCCAAAACCCAGGCCGACTACGCCAACTCCTTCATCGACTCTCTGGCAGTGCTCATCGCCGCTAACGGCCGTGAGCAAGCGTTCAAGCACGACATCAACGCCGTGTTCGACAAAGGTCGCCACGTCATTCCTGTCAATGTGCTGAAGAGCATCTCAACTGTTGGTGGTCCTCCGGCCGTAAACGCCGACGGCAAAATCGAAGATGCTGTCGCCTACTTTGAACAGCGGGTGCATCTCATGTACCAGGTCTTCAATGGCACAGGTGACCACTACGTCGACATCGTCAACCACGTCGTCGGCCAGGTGCGCAAGATCAGCCGGCTGCTGATTTCGCCCGAGCGTGCCTTCAGCGCAGAAAGCATTGCCAATCTGCGCAAGGGCTAAATTCCAATTCAACCAAGGAGAAAGACCATGACTGCTTCCCTCGCCATTGCCCTGAGCGCCTTGCTGGCTCTGGTTCTCGGAGTTCCCAGATACAGCGACCAGAGGCACTGCACCCCGGCCGCACCGCCGCCAAAGCGCACCACCGGCCGTTCTAAGCTGCCGCAGTAGCAACAGTAGCAACAACAAGCACTTCTCTTACCAATCGCTGTACATCGAAAAAGGAAACTCACTATGTACACCATCGCACTCTTTACTGCCATTGGCGCCATCATCGGCAGCTTCATCGCCGGCATCTTCGGCGCTATCGTCGGAGCCTTGATCGGCGCCGTAGTCGGACTGATCGTTGCCTGCACCATCATCAGCGAGTTGGTGCCCATGAAGAACGTGGTCTCCAAGTCCATCAAGCTCGTGGCCATGCGCAGCTCCGACGGCATCTCCGGAACCTTCATCTGGGGCTCCGGCGCCATGAGCAACCGCACCACCTACAACTTCATGCAGCTCGTGGAAGACGGCAGCATGGTACCGGGTTGGCTGCCAGCCAATCACCTGGTGCACCTGATCGAAGATGCGGAGTTGAAGAACACCGGTTCGTGGTGCACCACCACCCGCGAAGCCGACAAAACTTCGTCGCTGTACCGCTGGGCCATCGGCAGCAGCGACCGGACAGAGACGGTGCGCCAGGAATTCCGCGTGCCCGTCGGCACCGTGGTGCAGCAGTTCAGCGTCAAGTAAGCGGCCTGTAGTCTCAGCTTCAGCCATCAGCTGTCTTTCTTCATAGCAATTCTCAGAAAGTCCAAGTTCTGCCCCCCAACACCTAGAAGGAAACAACCATGTTTGCTTTCATCACCACTTCCCTTGCTGTTTCGTTGCTCCTGGCCTACTTCGCGGCCCGCAACCTCGACGCCGGCTGCACGCCCACGGCCAAGTCGCTCACCCTCGGCCTGGCACTGCCTCTGGTGGCAATCGCCATCTTGGGCAAGAGCCTGGGCATCCACGATCTGTCCATCGCTTCGATGATGCTCTCGGCCATCGCCATCACAGTGGCCGCGGTCAGCACCAAGGCGCGCATGCAGCCCGCCCGCATCGCAGCGTCTTCGCGCTCGCGCCGTCGGCCGTTTTAACTTTATCCACCAGCCAGCACCGAAAGTGCTAATCTAGCTTTCAGTCAGGAGAAAGAAGCATGACAAAAGCCAAAGGCTACTGGCTGACTCTCATGCGAGAGCTCGGTCTGAAACAATCTCAGTGGCAGCCATTCTGGTCGGAGCTGGAAAAGCTCTACCGGGAGAAACACCGCGCGTATCATAGGCTCAAGCACATCGGGCAGTTTCTGGACCACCTGCATCAGTATTGCAGGAGTACCCCAGGCGGTGCCCCCAGTCCGGCGCTGCGCATCGCGGTGTTTTTTCATGACGCCATTTACGACCCGACTCGAAAGGACAACGAGTACAGGTCCTGGCTTCTGGCCAAGACCTTTATCGAGTCGGTGGTGGACGAGGAGTCGTTGAAGGCCTTGCTCCTGCGCGATGTGGAGGCTTTTATCATGGCCACCGCCTCGCATGTGGACAAGCACACTGTCTTCGGCGTCAACCAGGAAGAACTCTACCTTTTCCTCGATTGCGACCTCCTCATTCTGGCTTCAAGCCCTCGTGCCTACGAGGTTTACTGTCGCCAGATTCGTTTTGAGTACGCGCACTTCAGTGACGACGACTACAGAGCCGGGCGCAAGGCCTTCCTCAGCAAATTCGTGGAGGTGCCGGTGCTTTTCCGTACTACCGGGGTCAAGGCTTTCGCAGATGGACGCGCTCGCGACAACATGCGGCGTGAACTGAAGAAGCTGTGCCCTTAAGTGAGACCTGATGCGACTGGCAAGATCGTCTGGATTCCATGTCCAGACTCGTCTTGCCGGTCGCTTTCTTCTTTTTGGAATTGTTTTTGGGGTCCTGCCAGTACATCTCAACCAATCTTATCCAAAAATCGCTCATATACTATATAGCTGACTAGACCCGGCCAAAAAACAAAAAAAATGAAGCTCTACCCGTCAGACATTCGCTCTAAGAGCGATACTGTCTGACGGGAGAGCCACACTAACTCACTGCTCAGCTTCACTTGCCAGCAGGTGTCACCTTGGTCGTCTTCTTTCCAGAACGGCGGCGTGGCTTCACCATATTGCCAACAACTGCCTGAGCAAAATCACTGGTAGAGAGCTTCGTCGACGTCTTCATGAAGCGAGCGAGGTCGCCAGTGACAGTGCGAGCCTTGATCGTCTTCTGGACAGACTTGGTAGCAATCTCTGCTGCTTCCGTCCAACCCAGATACTCGAGCATCATCACGCCCGAGAGCAGAAGCGAACAAGGGTTAGCGATGCCCTTACCGGCGATATCGGGTGCGGTGCCGTGAGTGGCTTCGAAGAGGGCACAGCTGTCACCGATGTTGGCACCAGGCGCGATACCGAGACCACCGACTTGGGCAGCGGCAGCATCCGAGATGTAATCGCCGTTCAAGTTCATGGTGGCAATCACCGAGAACTTGTTGGCCCTGGTCAGAAGCTCAAAGAAGGTGGCATCAGCGATGCGGTGGTTGAGCAGAATCTTGCCCTCAGGCAAAACGCCGCCATGCTTGCTCCACAGGTCATCTTCTGAGACCATGATTTCAGCAAACTCTTCGGCTGCCAATTCCAGGCCCCACTTGAGGAATGCTCCCTCAGTGAACTTCTGAATATTGCCCTTGTGCACAATCGTCACCACCTTGCGCTGCTGTTCGATGGCAAACTGAATTGCCGCACGAACCAACCGCCGAGTTCCAGTGCGCGACATGATCTTGATGCCGACGCCGGTATCCTCGCGAATGTCATAGCCTTCTTCCGCAAGCAGTGCCAAAATCTTCTTGGCCAACGGCGAGCCCATTTCGAACTCGATGCCGGCGTAGACATCTTCGGCGTTCTCGCGAAAGATGACGACATCCAGATCTTGAGGCCGCTTCACCACGGAAGGAACCCCACTGAAGTAACGCACAGGTCGCACGCAACTGTAGAGGTCGAAGTGCTGGCGCATGGTGACGTTGAGACTGCGCATGCCACCACCAGTGGGGGTGTTGAGCGGCCCCTTGATCGAGACTCCGAAGTGCCGCAAAGCAGCCAGGGTATCATCGGGTAGGGCCTTGCCGAACTGCTGCCTGGCCTTGTCGCCAGCGAAGACTTCAAACCAGTTGATGCGCCGAGCGCTGCCATAAGCAAGGCTTACAGCAGCGTCGAGCACCAAGCGGGTGGCATCCGAGATTTCCGGACCGATGCCATCACCCTCGATGAAGGGAATGATCGGTTGATTGGGGGTAATCGGCTTGCCGTCCTTGAACTGGACGACTTCTCCAGCAGGTGGGCAGAGGCCATTGAACAGTCTGACAGCTTGAGCGTTCGCCGGGCTGTCAGACACAGATGTATCGTTCATAAACATGGTCCTATGTTGTTTTATTAGGCTTGAGGTTAAATCAGATCGAAAGTCTGGCCGCGCGAAGGCACGACAACAGACCAACCGAGAGCAACCTCGATGTGCTGCTGAAACTTCTCCAGCGAACCACCATCCCCGTGAACGAGGAAGGTCTTTTTCGGCTTGCTTTCGAACTGCTTCATCCAGGCAATGATTTCCTCATAGTCAGCGTGACCAGAGTAGTCAGACATGTATTCGATGGTCGCTCTCACCGGGAGAGTCTTGCCATGAACACGAACCTGGCTGGGCTTGTTGTTGACCAAATCAAAGCCGAGCGCGCCCGAACCCTGATAGCCAACGAAGAGCACTGTGCTGTTCTTCTGGGGCAGACGCTTCTCCATGTGGGTAAGAATCTTGCCACCAGCAGCCATACCAGACGAACCAACCACGATGATCGGCTCGCTTGCTTTTTCATACAAGCGATTGGACATCTCAGGCTTGCTGCATTCCAGGTAACGGGGCGGGCTGAAGGGGTCTTCGCCACGGGCGAAGATCTTGCGCGTCTCATCATTGTAGAGGCTGGCCCACTTGCGGTGAACCTTGGTTGCCTCAATGGCCATCTTGCTATCGAGGAAGACAGCAATGTCCGGAATGCGCTTGGCCAGCATCAAGGTGCGCAAGTCGAAAAGCACAGCCTGAACGCGACCGACAGCAAAGGCCGGAATAAGAATGACACCGCTGCCACTATCGCGCTCTTTCACTTTGGCGCGAGCATAGGCTTTGTTGACGATGTCAGCGAGCACGTTCAGACGGTCGCGCTTCTGGTGCAGCTTGTTGCCGTAGGTCGACTCCGAAATCACGTAGTCGGCAAACTTGACCGGCGCAAGCTCTTTCAATAGCGGCGTATTGGGACGACCGACGTTGCCAGTGAAGCAAACGGTACGGGCTTCCTCGCCTGTGCCAATCGTCAGAGTGACAACGGCAGCGCCAAGAATGTGGCTGGCTTCAGTGAAGCGCATTGCCACACCATCAGCGATGTTATAGAGCTGGTTGTAGTTGACCGACTTGATCAGCGGGAAGCACTTAACAGCGTCCTCGGCGCGATAGAGCGGCTCGACCAAAGCGACAGCCTTACCCTTTGATTTCACACTTGAGGCAGCCTGCTGGCGGGCAGCGATGCGCTTGTTGCTGCGAGCTGCCGCCATTTCCTGCAAGCGACCAGAGTCGGCGAGCAAAAACTGCAACAGGTCTTTGGTCGCCGGATGGGTATAAACCGAGCCAGCGAAGCCGTCCTTCACCAGAGCCGGCAACCAACCAGAGTGGTCGATGTGGGCATGACTGATGATGACGAAGTTGATATCAGAAGCTGTCAGACCCTTAGGCAAGCGCTTCTCGTGGTTGATGCTTTCATGTTCTTGGTGCAGACCACATTCCAAAAGGAAGCGAATGGTCTTGCCTGCAGCATCGGTATATTCAAAGAAAAAAAGTGAGCCAGAAACGTCACCGGCTGACCCCAGGATATGCATTTTTATGCGCTGGCTGGGAACCGAACGCTTCTGTTTGTTATGTTTCATCGTGAGTCCTTCAAGCCGGGGCTGATGAGCTACCAACCAACTTAGTTGGCGGCAGCTCATCAGCAGGCGGCTTATTATTGTTCTAAGAAGAGCAAAGGCCAGAGTGTTGCCACTACTGCTTTGTGCTTTGTTCTTCTAATCGCGCAAGGCAAATAGATCGAAGTGACGCGCAAAATGCACGCAAAATAGAACCAGATCTACTTGCACAGAGGTGCTAATGCCTTGCGCTTTCTGTTGTTATTGAGTGAGAGAAAATTACTTGCTCGAAGCAGCGGGCAGAGCCAGGGCAGCAGCACGTGCCGCTATCCAGTCTTTGATCACCTGATCGTGCAGAGGAAATGCGATTTCGCTCGGCAGGGCGTCGAAGGGGTAGACACCCACTTCCAACGCGTCCGAACCGGCCTTGAGTGCGCCGCCGACAACCTTGGCCTCGTAGAAAATCAGAAACTGATTGCCACCAGGCACAGGCAGCTCAGCCAATGTCCGCACGATTTCCACGACAAGACCGGTTTCTTCCAGGCCTTCGCGGGTACCGGCTTGACGAGGGCCTTCGCCTTTGTTGATGAAGCCAGCGGGCAGAGCATACTTACCTGCCCGCGGCGCCACTTTGCGCTTGACGAAGACGATGCCACCATCCATGGGGATGAGCAACACCGAGACACCCTTGGGGTTGTCGTAGTGGGTGAACTTCTTGCAGCCATGGCAGTGGGGGAAGGTAGTACCTTCCTCCACAATTTCACCAAGGCCGGTGCCACAGAGCGGGCAAAATTTGTAGTCTGAAGACATTCGTTGACTCTTTCTTGAAGAGAAGAGGGCTGCGCGCTAAGCACTCAATTCCAGACTGGAAGTGATTAGGCGCAGCCTTCTCCGGCGTTGCAGCTACTCGCTGTCCTTGCTCTTGCCGATCGGCAGCCAGTCGTAGATCTGGTAGAGACCGAGACCGGCGTAGAGCAGGTAGAGAGCCCAGACAACCATGCGCAGGGCCGGGCTGAAGGGCATGATGAAGGGCGCGGCCATGAGCATGACCGTGGCGAAGATGACGCAGAAGGCAGCTTTCTTGATGCTGGCTTCGTGCTTGAACATCTTGCTCAGCACGTGCACAACGACGAGCCAGACTTTGCGGGCGCCGAGGGCGATGATGAGGGTGAAGAGAAGACCGACGATACCGAAGGTGTTCATGGTAGTTTCCTTTTAGGTTGGACGAAAGAGAGGGGAGAAAATTTTGGCAGTTTCAATCGCTAAGCTGAGGGCTTTAGAACCAAGCAGCGAAGAGATTGAGGAAGGCCACCTTGTTAAAGAGCACCCAGGCCAGACCAGAAGCCAAGCCAATGTGAGCTGCCAATATCAAGATCTTGGTACTAGCCGAAACGGCGTAGTAGCTGGGCGTGACCGAGCGCTGAATCTCGCGCTGACCGATAGCCTGATAGGCCTGCTGGCCAATCAAGAAGCCGATGATCAAGTTGAAGAGATTGGCACCGGCTACGAAAATCAGCACGTAGGCAAACAAAGCAGCACCGGGAATCCAGAACCACTTGCTGACCGCCTGACTCATGCCGCCACCATCCAAGGGGTCAAGCGGAATCAGGTTGAAGAGATTGAGGAAGACGCCGAAGACGCCAACCTGGATCATCATGCCACTGCCCATGGCGGCACCAACCACCATTGTGATCAAGCTCACCAAGCCACCGAGGAAGGGGCCAGCGAACTTGACATACGCTTCGTCACTGGCCGAACGGCAATTCTCAGTGCGAACAAAGGCGCCGAAAGGGGTGAAAGTAGGCATGGACACGCTCAAGCCCTTTTGCTTGGCGGCGATGACGTGGCCCATTTCGTGGACGAAAATCAGGGCGAAGAAGCCCAGCGCCATCTCAATGGAGCCGAGCAGGAGCCACCAGAGACCGAGGCTGAGTGCAAACATCACTAGCTGGTTGGTGGAAATTTTTGTGTTCATCATTGTCTTGTTACTCCAGACTTCTTTTTCTGAAATGAAAAGCCGGTGGCGGCACCCAATCCTCCCGATCAGGGAAAACTGAGACCACCACCGGCTGTTTCCGTTAGCTGTAGCAAAATCGCAGCGACCAATAGCTGCGACAATTTGCAGCAACAACCCACAGCAACATTTCGTCGCCATGGGCTGCCGCAGCGGTTCACAGGCCCTGCTTCTTCAAGCTGGCCTGCATCTGGCCCAGGGCCATGACCACCATCGATTGAGTCCAAGCCAGAGGCTCGTTGGCATCGATCACCCATTCACGGGTGTTGACGTCCACGATCCAGGCCTCGGGAATGAGACCACTGGTGGGGATGGAAGCGATGGTGCGGTTGAAGTGGAAGAGCTGCTTCTCGAAGTACTTCGAGTCGCCGGTGCGCTGGAACAACTCACCGTAGATGTAAGACATCTGCGGCGAACCATGGCACCACTGCGCTTCCTCGTTGGGGCCGAGGTCGTAGCGGTTGATGCGGCCATCCCAAACGTCCTTGGTGTAGCGACGGATGCCGAGAGGCCCCATGAGTTCCTTCTCGATGTTCTCGAGCACAGCCACGGTGTTGGCGTCATCGAGCACAGGCTTGCCTGCCACCGCCGCCAGAAGCAACGGGTTGATCTGAGCCAGGTCAGCACTGCGCTGGTCGCCGTTGTCAGAGCTGATGAACTCGCGGATGCCGAGTTCACGCAGCTTGGTCTCACACTTCTCGATCAACTCCTTGACGCCATGGTCGCGTACCCAGTAGTCGACGCTGTCCTTGGTGTAGCGCATGGCGCCATCAGGAAAGAGCACGGCGTACTGTTCACGCAAGCTAACTAGAGCACAGGCGATGGACGACCAGTGCTGAGCCACCTTATCTTCCCAAGCGCCCAGGTCCTGGTCTTCCCAGACGTGGATGGTCCAGAGGTAGGCGTGCAGCAGGGTGGCAAAAGCCGTTGCCTGCGTGCCAACCTCATCGGACCACTGCACACGGTTGGTCTTCAAACCGTGGAAGAGAAGGAAGTTGATGAACGACAGCGAGTCGTTCTGCCCATGGCCCCAAGGGTCACCGACTTCACAGAGGGAGATCGGGTTGTAGCGGATGTGCGGCCGACGGAAATAGTCCTTGGGAAAGCCAGAAGCCCGCCCGTGGATGACATCGAGGAACCGGCCTTCGCCCTTGCGATGGTGCATGATGCTCGCTGCCAGACCACGCTTCCAGTTGTTCTTGGGAACGTTGAGGCCGGCGTTGAGCGAGTCGTTCTCGGCGAGCATCAGCTCAGCGAGACACTGCATGATGTTGTCGCGGTCCCACATGAAGATCAGCAGACCATCGATGCTGTTCTCCAGGGTATCGGCGTTGAGGACGGTAACGGCCGAGTGGCCACCGCTCTTGTAGCGCTTCAAATCAAGCGTGCGCAGCTTGACGAGAGCGGAACGGACAGATTCGAGATCGTTGCTGCTGTAGCTGGCGCGGATCAGTTTGGCGAGATCGGCATTCTGCGGTTGGAGCTGGCCGATCTTCGTGTCAGAAATTTGAGTTTGCGTTGACATAAAAAAGCCTCCTGGACGCGCGGCTGCCTTGCAAGCACAGCCAGCGTCCGGTTTTTGTGTTAGTGAATTGGAATCAAGACTGGACGTCAGCGCCAGTCAAATCAGGGATAGAGAGCAGAGTTGCAAACAAATAGGCGCTATCAACGCCAATGTGCTTACAACTTGAGAACCCCATCCCCGACCGGTGAAAGGCGGTTGATGGTAGGATCTCGATGTAGAAAAAACGCTAACGAGGTAGCCTGGCAAAATGGATCCGAGTCACGAAGACCGCCCATGGGGCAGTTTCGACGTACTAGTTGACCAGACCAACACCAAAGTCAAACGACTCTTGGTTAATCCTGGCCAACGACTCAGCCTACAGAGCCACAAGTTGCGTGACGAACATTGGGTGATTGTAAAAGGCACTGCACAGATTACTCTCGACGATGAAACCATCGAGAAAACCTATGGCCAACACGTCTTCATCAAGCGCGGCACCAAGCATAGAATTGCTTGCGCTGGTTCCGAAGCCGTGGAAATCATCGAAGTGCAAGTGGGCGACGGCTTCCCTGAAGAAGATATCGTCCGCTACGCCGATGACTACCACCGCGTCGGATAGAGGCTTAAGCTGAGCTTAGGCCTGCCTGAGAATGAGCGCAATCACGATCATGCTGTTGTTGAGCACGTGAGCAATGACAGGCACCACAAGACTGCCTGAGCGCCGATACGCCTCAGCGTAGACTGCACCAAGAACCATGTAGAACGGCAGAGCCGGAAGGTTCATGTGCATGACGCCGAAGACAAAAGCGCTACCGACGACTGCAACCATGGTGGTCACTGCGCCAGGGCCCATCTTCTTGCTTACTGAGCCATTGATGACGTTGAAGAGAAATCCGCGGAAGATCACCTCTTCCATCACCGGCCCGATCATAGCCAGTGCGGCCATGAGGTAGAGTGCCGTGCCACCAAGCGTCTTGATGAAGTCAGCCGTGGGGTCGGAGCTAGGCACGGTGTAGACAAGACCCATCAACTGTTCAGCCCCAAGGCCGACAGCGAAGGTCAAGACTCCCAAGCCAACAGCTTTTACCCAAGAACCTTGCAAACTCTTGAGGTTGAAGGAAATGACATCAAGCAGTTTCAAGCCTTCTTTGTTGAATGCTCGACTGACGCAAAAGAGCTGCAGACCGAAGCCACAGGCGAAAGTAGCCAGCGACATGACAGTGAGAACAATCCCTTCAGCTCCAGGAGCCATAAGCAGCCTAGTGACGAAGGAATCACCAGTCGGCATAAAGCGCAGTGCAAGCAGAAAGAGACTCACCGGCAGAGCGGAGCCGACGACGAAGAAGACAAGGCTCAAAGCGTAGAGCTTGAGCGAACGACCAGGTGCAAAGGGAAAATCGGCAGAGAGACGAACAGTCGGGTTAACGAGAGTGTTCCATGCGCTCCTGAAAAATTTGTTTGAGTGTGACATATAACCTCCTTTGGCACGCCAAAGTGGAGTACCTGAATCAAATTCAGGTCGATACAATCGGCATGAGCGCTATGCTCACGAAGAAAGGTTGAAAGCTATGATTGGTTTTGTTGGTCCAGTAAGTTTTTAAGAAAAGAAAGAAAATGTAGACCTTTAGACCTACCTTACGCACCCGTAGCAAAGCAACCTTGTCAAGGAGTAGCTGATCTCATTGGTTTAACCCTGTAAAAGCTCATCTAGTAAGTCTTAAGTAGAGATGTCGAGATAGAAGAGCTTAACCCCTTTTCTTTTTTAGATTTTTAACATGTAAAAGCCCACGGGCACGTAACACTTAGCGCAAGACGCGACAAGCCAGTAAAAAAGCTTGCACAACTGCGCCACATAGGCCCATTGTCTCCATAACTGGTCGTCGATGGTCAGAGGGCCTGTTCAGACGAATCACTACATGCCTCAGACCCGATAACCTGAGGGATATGTAATGCCCTGCCTCTTGCTCTTGAAAGCCATTAGTTACTAAGTTCAACGAGTCTTTCTGCTACCAATAACTTCTCACCAAACTTTTCTTCTTCCAAAGCCAAAAGCTTTTCTCTAACAACAAGACTTTCCCAAGACACACCAGTGTTCCAGCCTCTGCGGAACGCTCTTTTGTCTTGCACTCCGAAACATAGGAAAGTCTACAAAGGAGCCTCAAATGACAAACAGCACTCACAGCGGATTTACCGCTCACAGTCACGAAAGCTCAGCCTGCTGCGGACACCTTCACTGGTGGCGGCACCTGAGCAATTCCTCATCTACGGCAGCTCGCAAGCCTTTCGCTCTGCCTGGCACCGCCAGGCAGTACGCCCCCGACCTCACCGCCCACGTGCACCACACCAAGCTCGTGATCGCTGTCGACCCGGTGGCCAAGACTCTCGTCGGCAACTGCCTCACCACCATCGAGCCGATTTACGAAAATCAGCCGATCTCGACCATCTTCTTCGAAGCCACTGACCTGCACATCGACAGCGTTCGGGTTCTGGGCGAAACTGATGCTGACAGTGTCTCACTCAAGTTCGACATCATGGACAAGGGCATTCTCGTGCACCTGGCCAAGGTCTTGAACAAGGGCGAACGGCTCGTCATCGACATCAAGTACAACACCCTTTCTCCCAAGCTGGGCATCTACTTCACCGGCCCCACCTCGCTCTATCCCTCCAAGCCTTACCAGGTCTGGACCCAGAGCCAGGATGACGACGCTCACCACTGGTTCCCAGTGGCCGAAGCTGACCATCCCAATCACCGCATGACCTCCGAAGTGGTGGCCACTGTTCCCAATGGCTTCACCGCTCTATCCAACGGTCGGCTGGTGAGCGAAACGGTCAACCCGGTTGCAGCATCAGGTGAAGATGCCACCGAACTCGCCACCAAGACTTTCCATTGGTTGCATGACAAAGCGCACGTCACCTACCTGATGGCGCTTGTGGTTGGGGAATTCGTCAAGCTCGAAGAGAAGTACGACGACCTGCCCGTCGAAGCCTACGTTCACCCCAGCTTGCTGGAGCGTGCGCGCGAGTACTTCAAGGGCACGGCGGAACTGGTGCGTCTCTACTCTGACCTCTACGGCGTCAAGTACCCTTGGCCCGGCAAGTATGCCCAGGTCTTCGTGCAAGACTTCATCTTCGGTGGCATGGAAAATACCACCATCACCGTCATGACCGACCGCATCCTCGCCGATGTCGGTACCCGTGACGAACAGCGCCTGCAGGAAGTGCGTTTGAACGCGCACGAACTGAACCACCACTGGAACGGTGACCTGGTCACCTGCCGCGATTGGTCGCATGCCTGGCTCAATGAAGGCGGCGCAACCTTTGGCGAAGTGGAAGCCGTGGAGCACCTCTTCGGCGACAAAGCGCGCGACTACTACGCTCTCGGCTTGAGCAAGGTCTACTTCGGTGAAGACCGTCGCTATCGTCGTCCGCTGGTCTGCAACACCTTCCGCGAACCGATCGACTTGTTCGACCGCCACCTCTATCAGAAGGGCGGTTTGGTGCGTCACATGCTGCGCCACCTGCTCGGTCGCGAAGCTTACTACGCCTCGATCAAGACCTACTACGAAGACAACAAGTTCCAACCGGTGGAAACGATCGACATGATCAAGGCCATCGAGAAGACCACTGGCCGCAACATGCGCCAGTTCTTCGACCAGTGGGTGTTCGGCGCCGGCTACCCTGAGTTCAAGGTAGCCTACAGCTTCGACGACAAGCAGAAGCTGGCCACAGTCAAGGTCAGCCAGGTGCAGAAGCTGGAAGAGCTGACCGGGCTCTTCACGCTGCCCATCGACATCAGCTTCGGTTTTGCTGATGGCACGAGCAAAGACGTCACTATCAATGTCGAAGCGGCTGAGCATTCGTTCAGCTTCTCCCTCGACAAGAAGCCGTCGATGTTCCGCTTCGACCCGCACAACTTCATCTTGAAAAAGGTGGAGCTGAACGTGCCCAAGGGCATGTTGATCTATCAGCTGCGCAACGACCCAACTGTCATGGGCCGTATCTTCGCTGCTGAAACGCTGTCGAAGCTGGGAGGTGACGATGTTGTCGCCGAGCTGAGCGCAGCAGTAGATGCACCGTTCTTCTATGGTGTCGGCATCGAAGCTGCCACTCTCCTCGGTGGCATGAACACACCGGCGGCTCGGGAAGCACTGAAGAAGTTGATCGCCACCGAGCACCCCAAGGTGCGCCGTTCGGTGGTCAATGCCTTGGGCAGCCTGAAAGACTCTGGCAGCGGCACTGATGGCAGTGTCGCCAAGGTTCTGGCCAACTTGATCACGAGCGGCAAAGAAACCAGTCAGTTCGTTCTGGCTGACGCCTGCGTTGCTCTGGGCAAGACCAAAGACAAGAGCGCTCTCAAGGTGCTCACCAAGGCCAGCACGATGGACTCGTGGAACGAAATCATCCGCATCGGCGCCCTCAACGGCCTGGCCGAATTGGGTGATGCCAAAGGCGTGGCAGTGGCTCAGGGTCTCGCGGCCCCGGGTCAGCCTTTCGCCGCTCGTCCGGCCGCTCTCAGCTGCCTTGGTCAACTGGCCAAGCAGTCGAGCAAGGCTCGTGAAGCTCTGCACAAATTGGCTGACATGGAAGACAGCGCGCAGTTCACTCTGCGTATGTCGCTGGTGCAGGCCATCGGCGCGGGTGCTCACAAAGACTCGCTGCCAGTGCTGAGCCAGCTGGAGAAAACTTCGTTCGATGGTCGCATCAAGCGGCTGATCAGCGAAACCTCCAGCAATATCAGCGAAGCGAAAGCTGCCACCAAGAAACCAGCTGAAGACGCTGCAGCTGGTGGTGCAAACGAAGTCTCCGGCAAGCTCAGCAAGCTGGAAACCCAGGTGCAGGTGCTCACCGACGAGCTGGCTCAGATGCGTAAGCGTCGCAGCAGCCAGACGGCTCCGAAAAAGCGCACAACTCGCTCCAGCAAGAGCAAGTAATTACTTCTACAAAACCTGAAGCCTAGAACGCTCAGGCATGCAAACTCACGAACAAAGAGAAGCGGTGCCCTTAAAAGCACCGCTTCTCTAGTTCATTTAAGGAAGTCACTATGTCCACAAAACCCAAATCTGGTGCTCCGGCTGATTCTGGTCAGCCCGCCGCTGACTCAAGCCTGAGCCCGGCCGACAACGGCGAGATTGGCGAGCGCAGTTACACCATGATCGTGCGAGCGAAATTGCTACGCAACGGTCGCGGTGCACTGGCATCCTTCACAGCAGCAGTATCGAACGCTGGCGGCGACACTGGCGACATCGATGTCGTTCAGTCAACCACCGGCTACATGCTGCGCGATTTCAACATCGGTGCCCGCGACGTCAAACATGGCGAAGCGATCATCGAGGCCCTGAAGAAAGTTGCTGACGTCGAAATCATGCAAGTTTCTGATGTGGTCTTTCTCAAGCACCTGGGCGGCAAGATTTCGATTCAGCCCACCAGTGAAGTGAAGACCCGTATCGATCTCTGCCAGGTCTACACCCCCGAGGTTGCCCGGGTTTGCGAAGCAATCAAGGCCGACCCGGAAAAGGCCTTCAACTTGACGATCAAGGGCAAGATGGTAGCTGTCATCTCCGACGGCTCCCGCGTGCTTTCTCTGGGCAATATCGGCCCTCTGGCGGCCCTTCCTGTGATGGAAGGCAAGGCCATGCTCTTCAAGCGCTTTGCCAACGTCGACGCCTTCCCGATTTGTCTGGCCACCCAGAACGTCGATGAAATCGTCGCTGCCGTCACGGCCATCGCTCCCAACTTCGGCGCTATCAACCTGGAAGACATTCAGTCTCCCCAGTGCTACGAAGTAGAGCGCCGTCTGCGCGCAACCCTCGACATTCCCGTCTTCCACGACGACCAGCATGGCACGGCCATTGTTGTTGGCGCCGCGGCTATCAACGCCGCACGCTTCATCAAGAAGCCGCTCAACAAGCTGAAAGTAGTGGCAGTTGGCACTGGTGCAGCCGGTATGGCCTGCATCAAAATGCTGATTGACCTCGGCGTCCAAGACATCATCGCCTTCAATAAAGATGGTGCTGTCTACAAGGGCGCCAAGGGCCTGACGGAGACAGAAGAGTGGCTGGCCGAGCGCACCAACCTCGAAGGCTTCAACGGCACCTACAAAGATGCCCTGAAGAAGCGCGACATGTTCCTCGGTCTTTCGGTGGGCGGCTTGCTCACTGGCGACGACCTCAAGGTCATGAACAAGAAGGCCATCATCTTCGCCCTGGCCAACCCCAAGGCCGAAGTTGCCCCGGAAGAGGTGCCAGCCAACGTTGCTGTAATGGCGACGGGTAGCTCCAAGTACCCCAACCAGATCAACAACGCCCTGGCCTTCCCTGGTATCTTCCGTGGTGCACTCGAAGCACGCATTCCGCAGATCTCGGAAGAGATGTGCATCGCTGCCTCCCGCGCTCTGGCTGGCTTGATCAAGCCGAAAGAGCTCGACCCCGACTACATCATCCCGACGGTTTTCGATTCGCGCGTGGCCAAGGCCGTCGCCGATGCCGTCAAGCAAATTGCTACGGCAAACGGCACGGGCAAACGCGCTCTGCGCTAAGGCGTAGGCTGGGGGGCTTGGAGCTTTGAGCGCAAGCTCTGGCTTCAGGCCCGCCCTCCCGAAAAAAAGAAGAGAGGCCTCTATGGCAAGTTCTAAAAGCATCCGGAATGCCAGACGTCAGCGCAAGCACCCGAGACGCCACCCAGCTGGAACCACTCTAGTCTTGAGTGGCAAAGACTGGGTGGAGAAATTTCCTACCAGCAAAAGTGTTGCTGACCTTGACCCTACTTTTGGTGGCAATGTCAGCAAGTTTCTGGCCGCTCTTGCAGCAGCCGGAGCAAGCGTTTCTGTCAACGCCACATACCGCCCCAGAGAGCGCGCCTACCTGATGCACTATGCTTTTCGCATAGCGCGCCAGGGCCTCAGCCCGCTTGATGTGCCGGCTCTTGCTGGAGTCGAAATTGAATGGGCGCACAAAAGTGCCAGCGGCAAGCTCGACTTGACCGCATCGCGCAACGCCGCCGAAGAGATGGTTGATGCCTACGGCATTGCCTTCAAACCGGCACTGCGTTCGCAGCACACTCAGCGACTGGCAATCGACATGACAATTTCCTGGGCAGGCGATCTCAAAATCGCTGACGCCAAAGGAAAGGTTGTGACAATCGCCTCGCCGCGCACGGGTCAGAACAGCACATTGGTCAACGTGGGTGCCACCTACAAAGTGATCAAGCTGATTTCGGACCCACCGCACTGGTCGGTCGACGGTCACTAAAAACCATTGAAAAAGGGCGCCCTCACCGGTGCCCTTTTTCTCTTTCCCGGGATACTACTTAAATTAGTACAACACTGTTTCGACTTTAGTCAATCAACCACTGTTCTGCTTTGCGAGCAAATTAATAAAAGCCTTTCGTGGGGAAATCCCCGAAAAATAATCGACAGACTACTTGGCTCTGGCAATATTGGCCGCGTAGGTTGGGGATATCAATTCATTCACATTACCGCCCAATTCAGGACCCGCCAAACATCTGCAAAATCGCTCACATAGAGCAAGCATTCACTAAATCAAAGCTGCGAACACTCTAAACAAGAGCGGCATACATGGCCACTCTTCAGTGCTTCAGAAGCTCCGATTTCATCTATCAATTTCAATTCTCGTTGCCATTTTAGATCCCACGCAAATATCGGGAAGCGCTTTGCAGTTTCCTGCAGGAGTAGACATGAACACAAGAACAACCGAAACACTTTTGCTAGCCAACAGCTTACCGCTCGGTCAAATACAAATAAGTTGGCATTCGAGCAATCTAGACGGATGCCTAGAAGAGGCAGCGCAGGCAGCTTTCCATGAAGAGCTAGAAATTCTACTCGCGATGGAATTGGAAGGTCTGCTTTCTAAATCACAAATTGCCCAAATCCTTTCGGAGACCGCCAAGCTGGGTCGCTAAATCGGTACCGAAAATGTTCGCATCGCTACAGAAGACACAGAGCACAGGCACAGACCTGGCTCTTTTTTTTTCATTGGAGAGAAATCATGTACAAGAACAACCAAGATCAGGTATTCCAATCTATGACTGAAATAAACGCCTATAAAGTCGAGAAACTAAACGTACTAGACATCAAAATCACTCGCCATCTGATTTGTCAGATTCGCGAGGAAGGCCTGAAACAGCCAAGACTGCACGGCATACCATTCATCATTACGGCCCATGAGCTTCTCGGTAAAAGCGCCTTCGTGCGTATTTTCGGAGACGAACGCATGCCTTCACTTAAACAAACAATCGAAATCGCTGACAAACTAAATATGTTTGTCGAGATTCACGCTCGCTGTGCAGGAAACAAAGGTATCCCCCATCGATTGCTTGCTGAAGGAAAGCTGAGCCGCAAGGCCTTTATGACCCTTGTAGAACGTTTGGCGGTTGCGAGCGAAGAACGCCCGTGCGATGCCAGAGTCAGAAAATATCGCGCGGAGAAATTGAACTTACTGCGTCATAACAGTTCCAAAATTTGCTGGTTAACTTTAATTGGTTACTTTGCCGCCTGCGGATACGATTTCGATATTTGCCTTACTCCCAAAGACCAGCGGTCAGACTCTGACAAGTTAATCGCTCGCCTAGACTATCCAGTTTGAACACCTAGGTAATCAAATTCGCCTTCAGGCATGGCAGCCCGTATAGCACAGGCGGGGATTAAAACCCCCGCCTCGGGCATATTTTTCAAACCGCCAATATGCCACATAGAGTAGTAGCAATGGTGAAAAAAGGGGAACCATTGAGCAAAAGCCCTAATGGTCCCCCTTTGCGAAAGTTGCGATTGCTACTTTGCCAATTGCCCTATCGGCTATTTACTGATTTACTCTCGGCCAAAGGCGGCTCTTACTTCCAACCAAGACCTGACAGGATGCGGACAATCCAAATCTTCAGCCTGGCGACGAAACCGGGTTTGTCAGAGACACCACCAGCGGCGGCATCACCGGTCGAATCGCTAGGGGCGGCAGCAGCGCTACGCTCTACTGTTGTTGCCCTCGCATTGCCTGGTTCAGCAGCGCCCGTAACTTTGGTTGAGCAGCAAGATGGTGTTGCTTCTTGCTCGTGCTTGACGCGCACGAAGTTGAGGAAAGAGCCCTGAACAAACCAGTTGATCTGGTCAAGACCCATGCCATGGCTCAACTCCACGGCCTCGCTTGTGCCATCAGCATGAGTGATGGTGGCAATGACGTTCTGCTCAGGGGCAAGATTTTTCAATCCAGCCAAACTGAGGCGGTCACCGGCTTGAATCTTGTCGTAGTCTGCAGTCTCCACAAAAGTGAGAGCAAGCATGCCCTGCTTCCACAGATTGCTTCTGTGAATGCGAGCAAAGCTGCGGGCAATGATAGCGCGACCACCAAGATAGCGCGGGCTCATAGCGGCGTGTTCGCGGCTGCTACCCTCGCCATAGTTGCTATCGCCAATCACCACCCAGCCCAAACCAAGAGCCTTGTAATCGCGAGCGACTTGGCTCAGCGACTTATTCTCACCTGTCACCAAGTTCACACCAGTGCCAATAGCACCAGTGAAACTGTTGCTGACACGACTGAACATGTTGTCCGAAATGTTGTCCAAGTGCCCGCGGAAGCGCAGCCACTCAACACCAGCCGGAGAAATGTGATCAGTGGTGCACTTGCCCTTGGCCTTGAGCAACACTGGCAGGCTGGTCAGGTCATTGCCATCCCAGACAGGAAATGGCGCTAGCAACTGCAAGCGATGGCTCTTGGGCGAGACCTGCACTGCCAGCTGCACACCACTTGAAACTGGGGCATCGACAATGGCTTCAGCGTCGCCGACAAAACCATTGGGCGGCAGAGCATCAGCCGTCGGCGGCATCAGCCTGAACTCACTACCGTCAGCAGCCTTGAGCGTGTCTTTGAGCGGATTGAAAGCCAGGGTGCCAGCCAGGGCAAAGGCTGTGACAATTTCAGGACTGGCAATGAAGGCATGGGTAGCCGGGTTGTTGTCGTTACGCCCCTTAAACGGCCGATTGAACGAATTGATGATCGAGTTCGCCTCGCCATCTTTGACATCAGAGCGCTGCCATTGGCCGATGCACGGGCCGCAGGCATTGGCCAAAACTTGGGCACCGATGGCTTCGAAGTCTTGCAACTGACCATCACGCTCAATGGTATTGAAAATTTGCGTAGAGCCAGGAGTAACCAGAAAACCGCAGGCCACCTTGATGCCAGCTTGGGCTGCTTGTCTGGCAATGTGCGCCGCCCGACCCATGTCTTCGTAGCTCGAGTTGGTGCAACTGCCAATCAGAGCGTAGCTCAAATTGAGAGGATAGCCCTTTTCTTTGGCCTCCGCAGCAAACTCTGACAGCGGCCGGGCCAAGTCTGGAGTGAAGGGGCCGACAATGTGCGGCTCCAGTGTGCTCAAGTCGATTTCGATGACGCGGTCGAAGTACTTTTCAGGCTCGGCTTGCACTTCTGGGTCTGCATGCAGCAGATGCTCATACTTGCTGGCAGCAGCGGCCCAATCGGCCCGGTCAGTGGCCGCCAGATAGTCACCAGCTGCGGTGCTATAGGGAAAGACCGATGTGGTCGCGCCCAGTTCAGCGCCCATGTTGGCGATGGTAGCTTGACCAGTAGCACCAAGGCTCGCAGTGTCACCGAAATACTCGATGATGGCCGAAGTTCCGCCCGCCGCGCCAAGAATACCAGCGATCTTGAGGATGATGTCTTTCGGGGCAGTCCAGCCATTGAGCTTGCCAGTCAGCTTGACGCCAATCTGCAGCGGCCAGGTCAAGCCCCAGGGTTCGCCAGCCATGACTTCCACAGCATCGGCACCACCGACACCAATGGCAAGCATGCAGAGGCCGCCAGCATTGGGAGTGTGCGAGTCGGTGCCGACCATCAAGGCACCAGGAAAAGCCAGGTTTTCCAGAATAACCTGGTGAATAATGCCCTTACCCGGCGCACCAAAGGCGATACCGTGGGCAGCAGCAGCAGTTTTGAGGAAGTCGTAGACTTCGTTGTTCTGACCATAGGCGTCAACCAGGTCGAGCTTTGCTCCTGACTTGGCGCGAATCAAGTGGTCGCAGTGAATGCTGGTGGGCACGGCCACTTGGCCCAATCCTGCCTGCATATACTGCAACATGGCCATTTGCGCTGTGGCATCTTGCATGGCCACGCGGTCCGGCAAAAGGGCGACCTGAGTCTTGCCCCGCACTGGAAGCGGCCACGATGCCGACTGACTCTTGTCGAGCTGGCCCTTGTCGAAGAGGTGAGCGACCAGAATCTTCTCGGTCAATGTCAGCGGCCGCTGAAAGCGCTTGCGAGCCTCAGCAATAGCGGCTTCCATGGCCTGGTAAAAGTTATTGAGGGTGTTACCTGTTTGTGATTTCATGCGATTCTCCCGCTTAAGCGATGAGAAAGATGGCGCCCTAGATATTGAAAGAATTCTTGAAGCGCCATCTCTAAGTGATTGGGAAAGGACCTACAACAAAATTTCGGAAATTCCGCTTGTAAGTCCGGAATGCTATTACTCCGCTGGCATCTCGCCAGTGTAGAGCGAGAGCGGACGGAAGAGCTTGTTGCCAGCGATCTGTTCGGCGACGTGTTCGCCCCAACCAATGATGCGGCTGGTACAGAAAGTGGAGCTGAACAGTTCGCGCGGAATGCCCACGTGCTCAAGAACGACTGCCGTCCAGAACTCGACGTTGACACGCAGAGGACGAACGACCTTGCCGTCCACAGCCGCACGAGCGTTCTGCTTTTCGGTCAGCACGGTAAGTGCGGCCTGCTCGGTCACTTTGGCCAGTTCAATGCGCGGGCCGTTCTGCCGTTCAGCGACACGCTTGAGGGTGAGAGCACGGGGGTCATCGGTGCGATAGATGCGATGGCCGAAGCCCATCAAGCGAGCACCAGCAGCCAGCTGAGCACGCACCCAGGCGTCGGCTTTGTCATTACTGCCAATGGCGTCAAGCATGTCGAGCACCGGGCCGGGGGCACCACCATGCAGCGGACCAGAAAGGGTACCGATACCACTGGTGATGGCAGCACCGACATCGGCACCAGTCGAGGCAGTGACGCGAGATGCGAAAGTAGAAGCGTTGAGGCCGTGATCCATGGTGAGAATCAGGTAGGTCTCCACCGCCCGAACGTTCTCCGCCGACGGCTTGTTGCCAGTAACGCCCCAGAGATAACGCTCAGCGTAGCCGACATTACCGTTCTTGAGACGAGGGCGACGACCAGTGTGCAAGACTTCGACAATGCTCGGCGCCAGCGCACAGAGAGCGAGAATTTCTTCGACAGCTTCCTGCTTGGGTCGATTGAGCCAAGGCTGATAGCCGCGCCTGTTGGCGATGGCCGAAAGAGCAGTGCGGAAGGCCGAAAGCGGCTCGATGCCACGCAGCTTCTTGATCAAGTTGACTTCGTCGTTGGGAAGACGACCGAGAGTTTCAATCTTGTCTTTGAAGACAGCCAGTTCGCTCGCATCGGGCATGTGCCCTTCGTGCAAGAGAAACCAGACTTCTTCGATGGTGTTGTTCTCAGCCAATGCAACGGCATTGTGCCCAGCCAGAACAAGCTTGCCAGCAGCACCATCGACATGGCTCAGTCGAGTGCGGCAGGCGATGACCCCTTCGAGGCCAGCGGAAAATGTTTGAGTGTTCATAGGTCTTTTCTTTGTTTGTTTAGCCGCGCTCCGAGGAACTTTAGACAGTTCACAAGGGGCACTGCGGCGGTGTTCTAGCAAGTTAGCCTGACCCAAGCGCAGCAAGGACGCGCTAAAAGGGCTGGAGACTCGCTAGGTGGCAAGAAATTAGATGGAAGAAACTGAGATTGGAAGAATTATTTTGCTAGAAGAGAGTTTAGAAGAAAGGATACGCTCTTCTCACTAGCAGCTATATTGGGCTCTATTCCAATCTTGGCTACCTCATTGAGTTTTAGCTTTTACTAAACTTGGCAACCAACACCCCAGCGAGTGCCTAAAACAAGACACTTTCAACAAGTTGATTAATGCTCGCGTGAGTTCGCACCAACTCAAGGTTCAACCGGGCAAGTGGTTGGGAAGGGGACACCATCAGTAGGAAGAAGCGACTGCGGCATCAAAACTTGACGGGGATCGAGCGAATTTTCTGTGGTCTCCTCTGTAGGCATCCGATAGCCAAAATCACCGTACACTGTGTTGGTCTTGCCAGCAAGAAACTCACGAATAGACTCGCGCCGAGTCATAGAGGCGAGTGATGGAGCGCTGCGCTCACCAGAGTGCATTGGAGTTACTCCAGGGAACCTTGTGATTATTGGTGGACAAGTACTCTCCGAAACTGGCACTGCAACGCGTGATGGACACCTACGCTCGGAAGCGAGCATGACGAAAAGCAAGCCAAAGAGTACACAACCAATAGAATCTTTCAGCTTTATCAATGCGATTTTGCCTTCTATGTGAAATCAGTCATAATCAATGAACTTCGGAACAGCCAGCAGAAAGCAAAGCCCATGCTCAAAGCTAATTCAAACGAACGGTGAAGTCAAGTGGCTTTGCCCCCCCCCCAATCAGCCACCTGGATATTCATGGCGCAGTCGTTGGAAAAATCAGCCACAGAAAAGCTTCAACAGCTAAGCAGTTTGAGAGACTGGTTGTCATCCTTCAGCGTGGTGCTTCAGGCAATTGCCTCCACTCCGCTAGAGTCAAGTGTGTATCTACTACTCTTGAACCTGGAAGAATTTGGCCGCGTCAATTCACTTTCCGGCCTGGTTCAAGCGATGGCACTGTTCTACATCACGCGAAAAACTGTCCAACTTAGCTATCTCGAAATAATTCCAGCAGCGAAATCATTTCCGCTGCTGCTCCCAGCCAGTCCAATCGAAAGAATGGCCAGTGTCACCGGACTGTGGCTAATAGGATCAATCTACTTCAGCCTCTTTTTGATTGTGCCTGGTATCTGGTTCGCCATCGCTTCATGCCTGGCACAGCAATTTGTTGTTCTTGAAGGTACCAGAATGATCGCAGCCATCGATAAAAGCCAGGAACTAACCAAAGGTAATATCTGGACAACCACAAAATACCTCTGCCTATGGCCACTGATCACTGCCGCCATTGCTTTCGGAGTAATACAAAGCATCAATATTTTGCTAGATTTCTACAGCGCTACGTCTTCCTTTGAAAGTCGCAATGCCGAGTCTGCAATCCGCCTAGCAGGATCGGTTGGTTTCACAACAATTGGGTTGGCCACTCAAGTAATGGCCACTCGATTGTTTGTCTACCTCATGCATAAATCGGGACGCACCACAGCAATCGAAAAGAGAATTACCCAACAACTAGTGAGTAGCAAAACATGAATGAATTGCCGGCGGTCAACTCGACAGGCCAAGATATCGAACTCAGGTTTTTCCAAGATTGGAAGAAGTCTTACGCCTTGATTTTTCAGGCGATCAAAGAAGCTCCGATAGCCGCTAGCAGTGTGATAGTAGTAGCTTTTCTAGGCGTCATTTACCCTGCAGCAATACTTGGCTGGTCACTGCTTCAGACAATCGCCTGGCTGTTCCTCGCATCCAAACTCATGCGCCTCACCTACTGCCAAATTGTGCCACAAGCAAAAGATAGACCTGAGCTATTTCCAGCAAAACCCGAGTCAAATATGTTTGGCGGTAACTTTCTCTTCAATACGGGCACAATAGCCTGCGGCCTGCTCTTCATCCTGCCTGGCATTTGGTTTGCCGTTGCCCATTGCCTAGTGCAGCAGCTTGTGGTGCTCGAAAATTGCAAAGTCGGCGAAGCGTTCAAACGCAGTCGCGAACTAATGAAGGGAAATATCCTCAAACTTCTAGGCTACGTTATTCTTTGGCCCATAGTTGGCACAATCATTGCTTTTATAGGGACAATATTAGTTGGTATGATAGTATCCATTGTCTCATTACTGATTCACAATCCGTCGTTCCAAATATCGACCTTCACGCTCCAAATCTTTTTCACTTATTTCATCCTCGCCATTGCCCTCAGCTGCACCACCCTAATGGTCAGAGCTTACGTACAATTTACGCACAAGAGCGGAAGCCTTACAGCTATAGAGAAACAGCTTACTCCTGAAATCGCAGGGCAGTGATACCATTAACGAGGCATTAACTGCCAAGGTATTTAAGGTCAAGGTATTCAGGGTCTAAACTTTTATCTCAACCAAGGCAAATAGGTAAGTAGGCACCATATATGAACCAATTACCATCAGGTATTTCTTCCAGCCCAGCCGCAGAGCTAAACTTCGGGCCTGACTGGACTAAGTCGTTCAACATTGTGATTGAAGCAGCAACTACAGCTCCGATTCCCTTCGCCTGCGTAGCAGCAGCGATTCTTGGCCAAGCAATTTTGCCGTTTTTCGGTTTCGCCTGGGGCCTACTTCAACTTGTCGCCATGTTCTTTGTTCTAGCAAAACTTATTCAAACAACTTATAAAAACCTGTTTCCAGAAACACGCGCTCAAGACGAACTCTTTCCGGTCAAGCCAGAACTAAAAATGCTAGGCGCAGCAATACTAGTGAACATAGGCACCACTATTGGTGTGTTCTTTTTCATAGTGCCAGGTATATGGTTCGCCATAATTCATATGCTCACCCAAGAAATTATTGTACTCGAAGGCTGCGGCGTCATGGAAGCAATGAGCAGAAGCAGACAGCTAATGGCAGGAAATATCTGGCGCCTTGCTCCCTACTGTTTCTTCTGGCCGCTAGCAGTAGGAATTGGAGTTTCCATCGCCTTCGGCCTCCTCGCCGTAATCTGCTACGCCATGGCTGGTATGGTTTTCCACGGTGGTGCCGCTGGTAAAATGCTGACCCCCATTTTCGCTGCAGCTTTCACACTGATCTATTTTGCCTTAGGACTAACAATTAAAACCCTAACAGTGCGAGCCTACGTGCACCTGATGCATTCAAGCGGAAACCGCACGGTGATTGAGCAGCAACTTGGCAGCAACAGCATAGATATGGGTTAGGCTCGAATATGAGCAGCAACTAAGCTCTTGACTGGGCACATTTGATTTGGCCCTGCCGTCTAAAAACACATAACTGAATAAGGGCCGCCAAATCCCCCGGCGGCCCTTGTTCATTATTAGTAGAAAAAACGGGTATGAACTTAGCAAGGAAACATGGCATCCAACCCTAATTGAAGTAGGTGATTTATGTCATTGCCATTCTTCGGCAAAAAAAAGCAAATTGTTCAACAAATCAAAGAGCACCTGGGTTGCGACCCAGCCAGCCTGCCCATTCTTTCTGAAGAATTCGAAGTTTGGAATCATCCTAACCTACACCTGGCCCTAGAAGACTTCACCGGCCGCTCGGGGCGCACTGCCAAATTAATCGGCATTCAAGGCGGCATTCTCAGCTTTGGCGGAATCAGTCTAGCCGAAATAGTCACACCCAAAACCATGGCAGGTTTCGCCGGCCTAGGGGGCGCCAAAGAAGGCCCCGTGCAATATACCAATGTCGACTTGGCCGACGGCAAGAAGCTAGCCTGCGTGCAGGGCGCGCTCTACTTAGTCAGCGGCGAGCCCAAAATCGTCTTTCTCATGCGTCCAGCTGGTATGAAAATTGCCAGCAGCGGCGGCACAATGCTCGACATTCTAGCGGCCGACAAAGCCACGGCAGAGGCCGCCATGGCCGAGATTCGCAAGGCCGTAAACGAACACAACATCTACCGCGGCAAAATCTTGTCTATGACCAAGCAGGAAGTTCCAGGTGGGGCTAGCACAGTGGGTGGCATCAAATTTCATTCAGTGCCGACCATAGAGCGCAGCAAAATCATTTTGCCAGAGGGTCTGCTCAAGCGTATTGAACGTCAAACAATCGATGTAGGGCAATACAGCGAAGCCCTGCGCAACGCCAAACGCAAAATGAAACGCGGCATCTTGTTGCACGGCAAACCCGGCACAGGCAAGACCCTAACAGCGATGTATCTAGCATCAGCCATGAGCGATCGCACCGTGCTCTTAATGACAGGCAACGGCCTGGGCCTAATCGAAAGCTCCTGCTCTATCGCCCGCTGGCTACAACCTTCAATGGTAATTATCGAAGATGTGGATTTAATCGCCGAAGAACGCACAAACACCTCATCGAGCGGCCACGCTTTAATGTTTGAATTGCTCAACCAAATGGATGGCCTCAACGATGATTGCGATGTACTCTTTTTACTAACGACAAACCGACCTGAAGTATTAGAGCCAGCACTTGCATCACGACCCGGTCGCATCGATCAAGCTTACGAAGTGCCGCTTCCCGACAGCGAATGCAGAAGGCGTCTATTTGATTTGTATGCAGAGGGAATGACTGTTGAGCTTGAACATCTTGACACATATATAAAAAGAACCTCTGGTGCCAGCGGAGCATTCATCAACGAACTAATGCGCAAAGCCGCTCTATTTGCCGCTCCCGATGGCGACCCAATTGTCGTTAAAGACAAGCACATGGATGAAGCAATGCATGAGCTAGTGATCGTCGGCGGCTCATTAACCAAGAATTTGCTGGGCTTCAAAGACATAGGATTCTCACTGGGAGACAATTCACACTAGGTCGCGAAGAATCGTCTGCACAGTTAACTCTCAGTTGCTCCGCTTCTAGGTTAGTCCGTTTTTCAGAAAAAAAATGGTTTCCATGGAAACTAAATCAAAGACAAAAAAAGAGACCAGTGGCAAAGATTTTTGGTAACCATCACAGCCAAAATTTCGGTCAACGCTTTTCTTAAGACTACCATCAGCAGCTCAACTACCTCCGGTAGTAAAGGAGCTTAGAAGAAAAAAGAGCCGACCAGCATCACTGTGAAAGTGAATACTGGTCGGCCCACAACTAGCTCGCTATCGTCGCCGAGAGTTTACTCGACGCGATACTTGATGGCGTAGACCACCTTGGTCTTGCCGCCCTTGGGCACAGCCACCGTGAAGGTGCCGGAGCCCTGCGCCTGAACGAGGCCCTTGACGCCGTCGATGGGCTTGGTGAATTCGAGTTCGAAGGTCGGGAGCGAATCGGTGACCTGCACCTCGACGTCCTTGTCCTTGAAGTTCTCGACCACCAGCTCACGCTCTTCGCTGCAATAGCGCGGCTTCTTCTCAGGCTTCTTGGCCTTGGCAGCAGTCGGAACCGCAGCAGCGGACATCGACGGACCGGCAGTGAGCGACGGAGCGGCAACGGTACCGCTTTCATCGCCACCCTCCAGACCACCTTCTTCGACAGACGTCGGCGCGGGAGCTACGACCACCGGGTCGATCTTCTGCTTGGTCAGGCGACGCGTGGCCTTGATGTCTTTCGACGCCGTGCTCAGCTGCAGAGTGAAGCCTTCGCCAGCGGCGACGTGGCTGCCCAGGTTGCTGGAGTCAGTGCGCTGCAGAGCGCCCGAGCTGTCAGGTTCGAAGATGTTGACGGCACCGGACGGCAGAGCGAAGCCGAGGTTGCTTTCCTTGTCGTTGGCCACCTTGAGGCGGATGTAGACAGGCAGCTTGTCCTCGGGAACATCGCGCCGACCAGGCGTCAGGTAGTAACCGGTGTCTTGCAGGTAGTACTCCGGCTTGACAGGCACGCCTTCGGCCAGCACCAGCACGGTCTGCTTGGTCTCGCCGTTGTCGAGGGAGAGAGTGTCGGGCAGGGTGTAGAGCTTCTGCTCGCCGACGGTCTCGACCTCAGCGTTGTCGGCGGAGAACGATGCCGACTCGAGGCCGCCACCGAAATCAGCCGAAGCAGCCATGGCCATCATGCGTGCGCCGCCCTTGGGGCTGCGACCGCGATTGACCTGCTGGTAGCCGTTGTTGACTCCGGCGATCAGCTTGAACTTGGTATCGCCGATGGGGGCGCCGCTGTTGTTGGTGAGGTCGACCCAGCAGGCGAAACGCAGCATCTTCTCGGCCTTGGCGTCGTAGAAGACTTCGAAGCGACGGGCCCAGGAGAGACCATCGGCGGCGTACATGATGCCGATGCCGTACTTTCCTTCCTTCGACACAGTCGGTTCCATGACGAGGGAGGCCAGGTTGGTCAGACCCTTGAGGACGGAGGGGTCGACGCTGTAGCGGTTGCCCAGGGGAACGATCACGACCTTGCCGCTGGAGGCTTCCTCGATGACGGCCTGGTTGTGGATGACGTGCACGAGCTTGCCCGTGGTGCTGCGCTCGCCGAGATGGTCACGGTCGATCAGGGTGACGGTGGTACCGACGGCCTTCTCGAGAATGGCAGCGACGCTGAGGTTGGCGGGGCGATAGCTGAACGGGCCCAGCTTGAAGGCACCGTCGCCGGTGACACTGGTGATGGTCACCGAATTGGGAACGAGCTGTTCGGGCAAGCCGGCCAGCGAAACTTCACTCTTGCCCTCGGGCAAGTTGACGAGGCGATTCTCACGGACCAAGGCGGGTCCGCCAAGATAGACAGTCACTTCCGACGAATCGGGGGCGTCGGAGACAACGGGCTGCTTGTTTTGGGTGCTCATGATGATTTGCTTTTTCCTTGGTGCTCTGTTTGAGAGCGGGATTGTGCGCTTTTGGCGCGGGGGTGGTGGATAAGAACTACGGAGCTGCTGAGCATCACAGAATGACCTTCAGAAGAGGTCTAGACCGTGACTTTCAGACAATGTAAGTGCGAACGCCAGAACAGAGGCTTTTGACCACTGAAACGTTGATGGGCACAATTCGCAGCTTGTTGCCAGCAAAAAGGGCTTCACACTTAGCTAGGGGTAGTTTTGCAACGAGGGAAGCAGAGGGAAGTTCAGAGAGCTCACGATGGAGTACAACGAAGACAGTTCTCGTTGTCGCACTATAGTGAGGCATGTTGTTGTGGATGGCACTGGCCGGTCCGCGATAAAGTTCGCGACGCGAAGCAACGCAGACAGCCCAGCAAATTGCAGCAGCCACAGCGAGCAAGGCGAGAAAACCGAACATTGGGTGTTTTCCTTCTTTCTGTTTGAGCTTTCGCAGCGATCACACAATTGCGTCAATGCGAAAGTCCAGATCATTTTTCTCTTTCAATTCCGCCTCAAAAAACTGTGCTTGCGAACGGCTATCACTAGGTCAGCAAAGGCAGTCACCGATCAGCAGTTAACCTCCACAAAAATCCGCACAGTCAATCTCACAAACAACTTAAGAGCACTGCTGCTCAAAGGTTGAATGGCGAAAGATTGCACTGGTCGAATTAAATTGGTTTTGGCGAAAAAACTGCTGATTGGGAAGGGAAAGAGAGAGACAACAGACCCTATGAAGAAAAGAGGGCCAAATTCCAGCTATATGGCCCTCTGTTAAGCAGGTTCAATCTCGAGGCACGTTAAAAACCTCTTGGTTTCGCGAGAGTGCGCTAGCTCCGTCATACACTTAGTTCATGATAGAAGCCATAGGCTCAGTATCATTAGAAACCTATAGGCTTAGGCTAGATAAGAGTTATGGCTTTCTTGACATCGGGGAGCCTATAGTCAATTTACATATCTAACTCACTTACAAAGACCCGAGGCCTTCCCGAACCAACTTCCACCCAATCCCCCAGGAATTCCTCAGTCTCTTTGGCAGTCTGGTATGAGTCCGTTTTTCTAGTGCAGTCTGCAAATCATATTGGTAATTGCGAAATCTTGTGATTCTGTGACTTTGTAACTGCGCGTTCTAACCCCAGTTTTCGACCTGAGCAGCATGCCTTTCGGCGCTTCTCTTCAGTGTCGCGAACGTACTTGGAGAAATTCTCTATATGTTCCCACGAACTAATTTCGTTTCTTCGTAGAGAGCGGCTCATCAACCAGATGGGACGTTCTCCTCCACCCGCAGGAGCCAGTTGCGGCTAAAGGAAAAGTCCCATGAAAACCCAAAACACGAACATCCAGCAACTCCCCTGGTATGCGCTCTGGTGCATTCAGGCCCATGGCAATCAGAAGTACGGCAAGAAGCCCTACCGCGTTCACCTCGAGGCTGTTGCCAAACTTGCAGTTTGCTTCGGTTTTACCGACGAGCTGATCATCATGGTTTGCTGGCTCCACGATGTGCTCGAAGATTGCCCCAATGAATCAGTCGCTACGCTGCTTGCCGCTGGCTTCCCCGCCGAAGCTGTCGCTGCTGCCTATGCACTGAAAGACGAAGATGGCGCCACGCGTGACGAAAAGAAAGCCAAGACCTTGCCGAAGATTGCCGCTAACCGCGTCGCTCTCATCGTCAAGCTTTGCGACCGACTCGCCAACGTCACCATGAGCCGTCGCAACAACCAGAAGAAGTACAGCCGGTACCAGCATGAGCACGTTGCTTTCAAGGCAGCACTCTATCAGGCCGACGACCTCGAACTTCAGCCGATGTGGCAACGTCTTGAGCAGCTCCTTGCTGCTTAAGGCTCGCCCTCGGGCAGCTTTTCTAAGTTCTAAATTCTCGGCCTGCTGACCTACTCAGGCCCTCTACTCTGGGAGAATCCCATGTCAACACATTCTCAGAAGAAGAAGCCGGCTGTGGTACTCACCCTTGGTGGAGGTGCCAATCGCGGCGTCTCACACCTCGGGTTCCTGCAGTTCTTCGAAGAGCACGAAGTACCGATCAAGAGCATCACCGGGGTATCCATCGGCAGCATCGTGGCAACGATGTACCTGAACGGTGTTCCCCTCGATGCCATCAAACGCGCCTTCGTCGAAGACATCAGTTTCCCGCCGCTGTTCACAGCTGTGCGCGCCATTCTACCGTCGCTCAACCCGCTGCGAATTCTCGGAGTGGTTGACCTCATCCCCCTCATGAGTCACTTGGTGGAGAAGTACAACCTCAAGCCCCAGCCCGGATTGCGCATGACTGCGTATGACGTGCTCAGGCTCGAATCAGTTGTCTTCGAGGGCCTCGACTACGACCTCACCCTGGCCCTGGCAGCATCTTGCTCGGTGCCAGGTCTAATGCGGCCAGTGTACGTCAACAGAGACGGCAAGCGACGCTTGCTTGTCGATGGTGGCGTGCATCACCCGCACCCTGGCAGCCCCGGCGACATTAGCAAGGGTAGAGGCAAAGGCACCACGACAATTGTGAGCAAGCTCATCGGCGGCTCACTGGTCGATACGGTGTACCCCAACGGACCTCATGAGCATGTCGTCAGCGTCAGCAATGACGTCGACGATTTCTTCGGCAGGCTCAGCGAATCGGAAGTAGCCCGGCGTGCCAGCCTGGGCTACAGCCAGACCAAAGCTGCGCTGACAGTTAGCCCCAAGGGAGTTGTGCGACCGAGAAGCTAAAAAGCTTTCGGCTTCATAGCACTAGATACGTTTTAACTGCCACACGCGTGGCCCTTTTCGAAAGGAATTACCATGACCATCGAGCACAAACCAGGCACAAGCCTGATTGCTGTAAGCAGCAGCGTCATCGTACTTGATCCCTACACCCCGAGCCCGTCCGAAGATGCCTTCGTGCATCAGTTCGGCCGCAAAATCATCGGACAACCTGCCGCCGAGCAGATTGCCTCGATGGTGCACAACGCCTATACCAACCCCTTCCGCGACAAGACCAGGCCCATCGGCGTCTACTACCTGGTAGGCCCATCGCGCACTGGCAAGTCGTACACGGGTGAGGTTCTGGCTGAGCTCATGCACGGCACCCAGGAGGCGCTCACCCGCCTGCAGTGCGGCGACTATGAAGAAGACCACCAGGTCGCTGACCTGCGTGGAGCCCCTCCGGGCTACATCGGCTTCAAAGACATCGAGAAGCTCAAGCTCAAGGCCGATGACGAGGACCCGACCTCGCCAATCTCCAACCACAACTTGATGCGCTTGCGCATGCAGTCTGGCAAGGAAATCGACATCGTCCTGCTGGAGGAATTTGAGAAGTCGAGCTACGACTTCTACAAGTTCTGGATGGGTGCCTTCGACAAGGGCAAGGTCAAGCTCTCCGACGGTCGCATCGTCGACTTCACCAACACTGTCTTCATCCTCACCAGCAACCTGGGCATGGAACAGCTCGAGGATCTGGCCAAGGGCGGCATCGGCTTCACCACCGGTGGCCCCAAGGTAGTCACCGAGGGTGATGTCAAAGACGTGGTCGACGCTGAGATGAAGCGCCGCTACAAGCCGGAGTTCCGCAACCGCCTCGATGCCGTCGTCATCTTCCGGCCATTCTCGGCTGACGAGCTGGCCAAGATCGTCGTCACCGAACTGACTCGCATCCAGGATCGCATCGTCAAGCAGGCTCCGGCCGGCAAGCGATTCAAACTGGAGTGCGACGCTGGCGCTCGCAAACAGCTCCTGATTCAGACCGGCACCAATGTCGCCGAGCTGAAGCGGGTGATGCAGAAGGAGCTGCTGACGCCGCTGGGTCGACTGTTCAATCTGGGCAAACTGCCACCGGCTTGCACGGTGATCATCTCGTTCAATGCCCACCTGGAACGCTTCGACTTCAGCATGCTTCCCGGCACTGCCGCAGAAGTGAAGGCACAAGCAGAAGAAGCGGCGAAGGCAGCCAAGGCCGCCAAGCCGACTGACACCAAAGACGGTGCCAAGCCGCAGGCGCCACTCTTGCTCGAAGGTCCGAAGGACAACAAGACGCCCAAGGACCAGAAAGGCGACCCGAAGAAAGCGGCGCTCTTCCAGCCTCTCTCCGAGGGCAGCAAGGACCGCGGTCTGAATCGTTATTTGATTCAGGCTCAGGCCAAGTCGCTCCACGAAATCGACGATCGCGGCGAGGAAATCATGGACTATGTCCTCGAAACCCTCGACCTCGATGTCGAATACGAAGTGACGACGCACCGCGCACCCTTCCGCTTCGACGTGGTGGTGTACGCCAGCGAAGCGCAAATGAAGATGCTGAAGAAGCTCATGCCCTTCATCACCTACAGCCAGCGCGGCGAATGAGTGAATGCATGAACGAGCGGCAGGGGGCTCTCCAACACTCGCAAGAGCTTGGAGGGCCCCACAAGCTTCGTAAGCACCACCTTTCTTAGTTACTTGGCTTTGCCAAAAACCGCTTCATCAACAGTCAATCAGGAGTCACCATGACCCAAGCCATGCAACATCAGGCGATCGACAAGCGCGCTCGCCAGCGCATTCGTCAACAGATCGTGCATCCCAATGCCAATCTCCTTCCGCTTCTGCGCCAGGCTGATTGGAGCAACGACCTTGCCCCGGTGCTCGACATTGAAGGCGAGAGCTTCAACCATCCTTGGTCGTTCGACAAGTTCGTCGACTTCATCAACAAGCCCAACAGCAGCGCCACCATCGCAACCATCGCTGGTCGCGTCGTCGGCTACATGCTGATCGAACGCGAACGGACCAATGAAGTCACCGGCGAAGGCAGCGGCGAACGCCTGCACATCGCCCACATCGCTGTTAGCCCAGCCCATCGCGGCAACGGCACCGGCAGCACGATGGTGAACAGCCTCGAAGGCAATACCGTCACCCTCAATCTGCGCCGCTCCAACACCAAGGCGCAACGGCTCTACTACGAGCTGGGTTTCAAGATCGTGCGCACTTTGCCGCAGCACTACGCTGATGGCGAAGATGGCTTCTTCATGAGCAGCGCCGTTGCCTGAAAGGGCATCGAGCGCTCAGCACGAGCCAACTTAGAAACAATCAGTCTGGGCGTAACTCCCCGCGCTGATTGTTTTCTTTTTCCGCAGCACTCTGACATGATGTAGTATAAAATAATCCATTCACACAAAACCGTCGAGGACTTCAAGAGTGAAGTCAGCAGCATCAATTACAATATCAAACTGCAATCCAACAACACGATAACCACCGGCAACTTTGAAGAGATTCCATAACTCACCAAAGCTCACTTTTCCATCGTCACATCCGTCCATCTCAAGATCAAATGTGCTGGGCTCAATACTAAGCACATTAGTGAAGCGAAGAATAACCCCCACGACCAGACGTTGCTCTCCATCCTTAATCTTGCTCTCATCGAACTTTGGATGGAAAGTAAAAAGCGCTACTTCGACTTCAAATTCGACAGTTTTCCCGAACGTGGCCGCAGTAATACACGAGCAGTTCCAATCAAGGTTGGGCTGCATCAGGAAGAGTAGATTTTCAGTCTCTTTATTGATCACTCAATTTCCAGGTTCGAATTGCCCTATGGCCTACGGTAGTCGATTTCATCAGACTTCAGATTTTCCCAAAAGGGAAGATTTTTTCGAAAAATCTTCCCTTTTCGGAAAATCTATTCTTCATTGCAATTCGCTCTATTTAGCAGCTGGCTTCATCTCTTTCGACTCACCTTTGGCCTCTTCTTTTGGCAAAAGCGTAATCTCAAAACTATACTTTCCAGCAACCACCGGTGGCGCTGCATCTTCCTTACTAGCTTTGGCAGGGTCAACAGAAACACCATTTTTTAGTGCTATTACAAAGGCTTTTTGGCCATCACTTGACTTAAACATTTTGCCTTCGCTGTCATAGCCACGAATGAGAAAAGCACTCGAGGGCTGCACCTTTTCACCGATAATTTCACCACCAGGAATTATAGACAGACACTCAATTTGGCCAGGTAGCGGAGTTGTTGATTCATCTACAGCGAAAAGCGATTTGCTAGCTCTAAAGTCTTTCAATTTACTAACGAAAAGCTCATCAAATTTATCGACTTCATATGGTTTTGCTTCCACCACCGGCGCATTAATCTGATTAGTCAGGGGATTGACCCAATTGAAACTAGTGCTGCCAGCAACATTATCATTGGTGCTGGTGGGATATACATGGTCGTGGCTAGCGTAAAAGAAAGTACCGAAATTTGAGGTAGCCTGGATTTTATTTAAGATCAATCGGTCTTTCGACAAATCAGCGTAAAGGGCTACGCCATCAGGAAAAACAAAGCCAGAGGTCGTTTGCTTCAATGCCAATTTCTCTGACCCGCTATTGAAGAAACCACTCAAAGAAGAAGCTTCAGGCTCACCCTGAATATGAAAGACACTGGGTACGGTGGCACCATTAATGATATATTCACAGTCAGTAAGTGATTTAATACGCAGCTTTTTCTGACCATCGCTGGATATAAACTCTTTACCAACGAGATCGGCAGCAGCACTAACTGAAGCACGCGCATCAGAGCGTGAAATGGCCGCTGTTTTTGTCCACTCGTGAGCGACATACATAGAGCCAATTACTCCTAGCACCGCTACCAATACCGTTAGGGCCGGCAGCGGATTAAACGGTCGTCTATCTGCTTTGACACGCTTCGCGGCCTTAGCCAAGCGCTCGTCGCTTTTCGGACCTTCGCGCACAGGCTCCGCTTCTATAACAGCAGCTGGTTCAGGCCCTTCAACGGCGGGCAAAGCCACATCTGATTGGTCTCCGATGCGGGGCTTGCGCTTAAACATGTCAGTGGTCAAATGCACTTGTAAGTGCTTTTCGCCTTCATGGAAAGCACGATCATCAAGGTCGTTGAGATTGCCTATAGCACTCTGCGAATCGCTTGAGTCGCTGGCCTGCATATTACGGACTTGCCAACCACTTATTTCATCGGTCGCTCTTCTGACACGCAAATCATGGGCCTTTGAACTTAGATCTGGCTCTGTCCAGGCGCTCAGCGCAGTAATTAACTCTTCGGAAGTCTTAGATAAAACAACTGCGCTTCCAGGCTGCTCTGAATAACGGGCCACAATCTGACTATCGCTCAGTTCGTTAGGTAGAGCGTCCCACTGACCAGTTTTAGTCTCAGAAAAACCAAACTGTTCTCTTTTGATTTTCAAATCATCTAAACGTTCAGAACGATCTTGCGGACGATCAACATGCTTTTCCACAAGCAATTCAAATGAATCAAAAATTACACCAAAAAGAGCATGGCCATGGGGGATAGTCGTCTCTGCCAATTCAAGAATTAATTCGAAAGAGTTTAGCGCATCGTTTATTTCGTGCAATTTCTCTTGGCATGATGCCAATTTGAGAAGAGCAACCACCACCTGGGCGTCTGTTGCATCAGGGTTCTTTAAGCGGGCAACCGAGAGGCGCTCATAGAAACCTTTTGCCTCAAAATAACGCTTGAGGTGAAAGTAATTATCAGCCAGAACAGAAAGACATGAATAATATTCTGGACTGTCAAGAACACCGTGCAACTCAAACGCATCGAGAGCTTTGAGAAGTAAAGGTTCGGCAAGCTTGTAATTGCCGTTGTCATAAGCTGACTGGCCGGTACGCATGACAGCACCAGCTTCGCGCAAAGCCCTATCATTGGATGCTGCGGCATTACCTTGATTTTCGCTGTCCTTTTCGACCATTTCCCTCTTTAGCAAATCAATAGTAAGAGCGGATACTACAAATACGTGCCACAAAAAAAGATGCGGCAATCTCATTCAGACAAAAGTGTAGCGCATCCTCTGCATGAAGGGTTAGTTCATATCATTTTGGGGTATAACGCTATAGCATATAGTATTTAGAAAATCAAAAAATAGATCAAAAAGATTCAGGTGCACCAGCCTATTCAATTAACAGACCAGGCGCTCCTAAAATTCAATTTCAATCTAGTTAGAAAGAGCCTTGCGAATTACTGGAATCCACAAAGCATAACCCTTGGTGTTCATATGCAACCGGTCAGGGCCAAACAGTTCATGTTTTAAGCGTCCATCGTCCTCGCGCATCACCGGGGTAACATCAATGAAGTGGACATGCGCAGCTTTCTGACAATAATCGCGGATGCGCTTGTTGCCATCTCTGAACTCAGTGGCATTCTGAAGCCTAATTGGTGCCACACTAAGCGAAACGAAGTAGACATCGGTACGCGGCAACTTGCCGTGAACTATGCCCACGAATTTCTCAAAGTCCTGAGCGACCTGTTGGCCGGAATGGTTCAGTTCTCCAATGTCGTTAGTACCAGCGTAAAAGACAATGCGCTTCGGTTTGTATTTGAGAACGATACGATCGCTATAGTGATTGACCTCGGCAATGGTGGAGCCACCGAAGCCGCGATTAATAGCACCAAGATCTTTGAATTCGTGCTCTAAGGTAGTCCAATGAGCAAAGGTGGAACTACCAATAAAGACAGTGCCTCCTTGAGCAGGAGGCAGTTTTTGATCTTGCGCTTCGAAAGCACGAATGCTTTCTTCGAAACGATTGAGATCGACGGAACCGTGAGTGGCTTTAGCATTGGTCGAAGCCGGTTTTCCTTGGGCGGGCTTAGCTTCTGGGGGATTGGCGGCGAACGCTTTGCCAATCGACACCCGCACTGCTGAAAAAATCAGCAGCAATGCCCACAGAAGTGGAGACAGACGATTCATTTACGGCTCCTTCTTGTAGCCTCTGCAAGATTGCATACAGCCTCTAAAAGCTCGATGTGAAAGATGGTTATAGCAGAACTTAAAGGCAGAAAAAGTGAAAAAAGAAGGGGGGAGGAAGACTGAACATCTTACAATGTCAGCTTCCTCCCCCAAACTTTATCTAATTGCTAGCAGCCTAGCGACGGCCCTGGGGCCGGTAGCACTGGGACTTGCGCTCGGACTTGCTCTTGTCCTTGTTCTTGCGCTCGTCACCGTTTTCATCAACCTGATCCTTGACCAGACGGCGGATCTCACGACTGTTGGCCTGACGCTTGTGACAAGCGTAGAGACCGGGCCCCCAGGAGCGGTAGAACTCATTGCCCCAGGCGTACTTGATGTCATCAGCGAAGACGGCACGGCCGAGCACCACGTCGAAGGGACGCTCGCTCACCTCGTCACCGGGGATGGTGGCGAGGGTGACGACGAACCAGAGAGCATCGATGTTGACGAGCTTGTGATCGTTGTCGATGGTGACCATCTCGAAGCGGGGCTTGTTCTTCCAGCGCCGGCGGGGCTTGGTCGGGGAGAGGGTGAGGATGCCCGTCTCGGGATGGACGTAGAGCGTGTTGCCACCCAGGGAGTAACCGCGCTCGGTGATCAACTCGCCGTCGCTCTCGCGCACGCGGACGTTCAGCTCCACATCCCAATCGATGTAGTTGGTGAGGCGGTCCCCGTTGCTGACGACGCCCTGGAAGGTGTGGCAGACGTCGGAGTAGACGTCGTTCCAGGGACGGCCCACCTGCGCGCGCAAGTAGCGGCGCAGCGGGGCCAGGTGAATGCGCTTCTCCTTGCGGTTGTGCCGCCAGGGAGCGTTCATCGACTGATGCGTGTCGCTCTCGTTGAAATCGAGCGAGTCAGAGTCGTCATCGAGCATGAGCCCGCGGAGCGAGTTGAGGGGGAAGCGAGCGGCCTTGGGATGCACACGGGAGCGGCCATAACGGGCACGTTCGACGATCACGCTGGTGAAGTCATTCCTCATTCAGTTTCCTTTTTATTTTCGAAGTTCTGGTTTCGAAGTTTTTGTTTTTGTTGTGTACGCTGGCACCGAGACAGGCGCTAGGCCTGCCAGGTAACGAGCGTGACGATGGCCACAACCAGCGGCACGATGATGGCCGCCAGAGTAGAGTAGATAGCGCCGTACTTGGCACCGCGCAAGGCGTTGCCATTGGAGCGCTTGCCGATAGCCGCACCAAGAGCGGTGACAGCAACGACGGTGCCGACCATCAAGGGCCAGAACTGACCGATGATAGAAGCGAGAACCCCGCCCAGCAGATAGAGAAACACTGCGGCGTAGGCGAGAAATCCCAGCACGACGATGGCGACGATCGATCCGACCGACCACTTCATGGGGGTGGACCAGTTGGAAAATCGCAAGCCTGCCAAACTCGGCATTGAGGGAAGTTTCATGGGCTTTCCTAGTTGATATTAGACAAGGTGGACACAAGAAAGAAGGGGGTCGAAATCGACCCCCTTCTATTGACTTGCCGACTGTTTGAGCTCGCAAGCAACGAGCTTACGAACGTCTACCTGTCGCTAACTTTGCAAGAACGCTCTTCTTGTGACTACTTGCTCACCGCAGCCGGCAGCACCGCAGCGCTGTCGATCACCGCCACGCCATGGGCGACGAGATCGGCAGCAGCCGCATCGGCGTCACCGAAGGCGCGACAGCCGTCACGGATGATCCGTGTGGCGAAGGCTTTGCCCTTGTACTGCTCTTTGGCAGAATGCTTGGCAGTGAAAGCCGCGCAGATGTCGAAGGCCAGGCCGATGACATCGACAGCCACTTCATCAGCACCAGCAGCGGTGGCTTGAGCGATGATGTACTCAGCCAAGCCAGTGCTCTGGCCGAGGAAGGGATACTTGGCCTTGAGCTCGGCCGCGACATCCTTGCCGTTGTCGTAGAAGGCGCTGTACGAATCGACACCGGGGTGACGACCCTTCTGCACCGTCTTCTTCACCATCGAGCGATCAAGGTCGGCATGGAAGTCGGCATCTGGGGTGCCTTCTTCACAGTGATCGGTCCAGAGTTTCTGTTCGACGCCGCTCAGAATAACGGTGTCGACGAACGGCTTCTTGCCGGGGTATTGCGAAGCGAACGAACCGTGACCCTTGGGGTGGAAGTCTTGGCTGTCGATCACTTCATCGTATGCACCTTCGCGCGAGAGACGGTTGGCCACCGGCACGATCAAGTCGCCTCCGGGAATTGCCAGATTGCCGCCCGGGCAGAAGCCCTTCTGGATATCGACGCGCAGAAGCACGCGAAAGACTTTCGTAACCGCAAGCGCGAGGGGCGTTGCAGCAGTGGTGATTTCCTTGGTCATAGGAGTCCTTGAAGACTGATTGTTGGTTGCTTTGTCGGAGGCGGCATTTGCTGCCGTGGACTCCGGTTCTGTGCTTCCGCCGAGACCCTTGGCCCATTCCAGCCAAAGAGTGGCCTCAGCGTCGCTGGGCATGCGCCAGTCGCCGCGCGGAGACAAGCTTATCGAGCCGACCTTGGGGCCGTCCGGCAAGCACGAGCGCTTGAACTGAGCATTGAAGAAGCGGGTGAGGAAGAGCCTGAGCCACTTGTGCAACTGAGCGGTGCTGTACTTCGTTTCGAAGGTGGCGTGCTCAGCCAGGGCCAGAATCTTCTCAGGCCGCGTACCGTTGCGCAGCATGTGGTAGAGGAAGAAGTCGGTGAGCTCGTAAGGACCGACGACGCTTTCGGTTTTCTGAACGATCTTGCCATCCTTGTCGGTGGGCAAGAGTTCCGGTGAGATTTCAGTGTTGAAGATGTCGAGCAGGGTGACTCTGGTCTTACCTTCGAACTGATTGTTGGCAGCCCAGCGAACGAGCAGCTTGACCAGCGTCTTGGGAATGCTGCCGTTGACGCCGTACATGCTCATGTGGTCACCATTGTAGGTACACCAGCCGATGGCCAGCTCCGACAAGTCGCCGGTGCCGATGGTGAAGCCGTTGTCCATCAGAATTTTGGTACGAGCGCGAGCCTGCACGTTTTCGAAGTGCAAGTCTTTGAGCTCGGCACCAGTAGCCTGAAGAGCAATTAGCTTCTCGGTGAATTTCTTCACCAACATCTCGTTCGGGCTGGCAAGCGGCGCACCGACTGCAGTGGCACGAACCAGAGCCAGATACTCGACCTGCACCTCGGCATCGAGGGCAACCAAGTCGATGCCGAAAGGCTTGTGGCCTTCGGTGCGCATCTGTGCCAGGCACATTTCGCGAATGTCGACTTCTTGAGCAGTGATGCCCAACTCATTCATGAGCGAATGAGCATTGCCCTTGGTGCGGCTGGTGGTGCCAAATCCAGGAAGCGTGTAGCCCTTGATCTTGCGCCGGTCGATGCCGAGCAAGTCGAAGGCCTTAACGGTAACGAGCAGCGCCAGGGTCGAATCAAGGCCACCGGAAACACCAATGGTGACACCAGGCCAGCTCTCGCCAGCAGTGACGCCACCAATCTTTTCTAGACGCTTGGCCAAGCCAGCCACCTGGATGCTGAAGATGTCTTCGCAACGAGCCTTCAGCTTCGTGCCGTCCTTGGGCACGAAGGGCTGACCGTCGACGTAGGCGAGCAGGCCGATTTGGTCGGCCGACTTGGCTGTGCGCGAGAGGCGGAACATGCGCTTACGATACGGGAAAGCGCGAGCGAACTTGCGCTGAGATTCCGAGAAGCTGGTGTTGCCAATGCGAGCTACACGCAGCCGTTCGATGTCGAGGTCGGCCACAGTGAAGACAGCTTCGCGCGAGAAGCGCGGGCTCTCTTGCAAGAGCGTTCCATCGAGCGCAATCATGGCGTGACCGCCGAAGACCACGTCGGTGGTCGACTCATCGACACCGCTCGAAACGTAGGCGTAGCCAGCGATGAGGCGACCGGACTGACCGACCACCAAGTCGCGACGATACTCAGACTTGCCGACCAGTTCGTTGCTGGCCGAGAGGTTGACGATCAGAGTGGCCCCATTGAGCGCTGCCAAGGAGCTGGGCGGAATGACAGCCCAGAGGTCTTCGCAGACATCAACAGCAATAGAGAGACCCTCCACGCTATCGGTGTGGAAGAGCAGGTCGTTGCCGAACTGCACCGTGCGGCCGAGCACCTCAATTTCTTTGCTGTGAGCCACTTCAGCGCAGGCAAACCAGCGCTGTTCGTAGAACTCTTTGTAGCTCGGCAGATAACTCTTGGGCACGACACCAAGGACGATGCCACTCTTGATGGCAATGGCGCAGTTGTAGAGCTTGTCGTCGAGCACCAGCGGCGCACCGACGAAGACGATACCGTCGAACTGCTCGGAAGCATCGACGATAGCCTTGAGGCCTTCCTTGGCACCTTCAATCAGGGTAGTCTGATGGAAGAGGTCGGCACAGGTGTAACCTGTGATCGAAAGTTCTGGTGTCACCAGCACTTCCACATTATCAGCCTGTGCCCGTTTCATGGCGCTGATGATCTCGCCCACATTGAACTGGCAGTCGGCCACTTTCAAGCGGGGTGAAACAGTAGCCACCCGGACGAAACCCAGGGCCCTGTTTGAAATCTTTGCGAGCGCGGACTTGCCGGCGCCCTTTGATTGGTTATTTGCAGTCATATTGATTCCTCAGGCTCTTCAAGAATATTCCCAGATTTGGCATCAGACAAGCTGGTGCCTCCCCTTGGTAACCTTCTCGGCGAGCAGGTTGGCTATAGAGTTTACAACTAGAAACGGATTCTGCGTGGTGTCGGCGTCAGCGAGAAGTACGGCGCGGGGATGACTGTCGGTGACGACCACCTGACAGAACGCGGCGCTCTTCTGCAGCTTCTCTTTCGAGGAGCCAGGCAGAACACAGTGGGTGAGAATGGCAGCGACATCAGCCGCGCCCTTGGCACGATAGGCATTGGCTGCCTTGATCAAGCTGCCGCCAGTGCGCACCATGTCGTCGTAGATGATGACGAAAGCGCCATCGACGTCAGCCGAGATGTCACGCACCTCGGAGCTGCTGCCACTGGTGCGCCGCTTGATGATGAAGGCAGCAGAGGCATTGAGTCCGAGGCCGACCATCTCACGGGTGAGCGAATCGACCCAAGCAGAGCGGCCGACATCGGTGGAAGCGAAGACGAAAGGCTGAGCCAAGGCCGCGGCGATCGCTGCCTTGTCTTTGCTCTTGGCGCTCAAACCAGCACGCTGCAACAGCAGGCCCTTGACCGACTCGATCACCACCGACTTAGCGTAGATGTGACGAGTATGGGTGGGCCCTTCGAAGTAGTGCTGGGTGCCGATGGAATGGAGGTCCATCAGGAAGATGCTGTTACCCAAGCGAGCCTGGGGAATGGCGGAAAGCAACCGAGCGCGGAACTTCGCTTTGACTGCCTCACCCTCCTTGATGGCGCGCTCCATGGTCGAGTAGCCGAAGTAGGGGATGACGAGCTTGAGCTCGGACACCCCCATGTCGACCAGCAAGTTGCCGATGTCGAACAACTCCAGGGTTTCGCGATCATCGATGGTGCCGCCGAGCACGATTGCTTCGCGCCCGTCGACATCGGTGATCATGCGGTGATAGCGCTCCCCGTCAGGGAAAGGCTGGTCTGCCAGCACAGGCTCACCGCTGTCGCTGATGCCGCGTGCGAGAGAACCAGCAGTGAAAAGACCGCTCTTCATCATCGCTTCGCCCAGGTAGGCGTAGCTCGATGTCCAGAAGAGCAATGGTTTGATTTTCTTGGCCATAGATATATCTCCGGTTTTGTCTTGGTGAAAACTGAGTGAAACAGTTAGGCCTTGACCGGAGCTTTCTCGGTCGCAGCTTGCTTGCCTTGGTCAGGCTGGTTGGCGAAATAGGCAGCACGCTCTTGAGCGCGCATGCCGTTGTAGGTGTCGATGTGGCTCTGCAGCAGGGGCGACAACTCGAAGCGGGTGTACTTGCCCCAGGTTGCCTCGGCCCGCTTGCCTTGGTCGACGTACGACTCGTTGTAGACAATGCGACCATCTTTGACGAGCTGGACGAAGAGCGGCTCACCATCAACGACTTCGCTGACGTCAGCGATGTACATCACATCGCCCTTGCCGTAGACACGCACGTTGCCCGGAATAGAGGCCTTGCCCGGCGAGTTGCTGAACTTCATGTTGGGGTTGCCGTCCGACTCGCTGCGCTTGAACACAGCGGCGACGGTATCGCGGTGAACGCCCCGCCAGAAGTAACCGCCGGCACCAGGGAAGAGCTTGGTCGGCTCAGCACCAGTGGTGGCCGTGAAGATGCGGTCAACTTCGACGCACTTCTCCGGATTGACTTCGTCTTCGTAGACGGTGAGTCTCGGCACGATGCCTTCTTCCACCATGCGCTGATAGTACATGGCGCACTGCTTGGCGATGTCGCCAGAGTCGACCCGGGGGCCGGCTTCCGAAGCTTCGGGCACGGCCTTAAGGGCCTTGATGAAGTTCTCCAAACCGACGGTTTCGGCGTCGATCAGGTCGGTGAGAACGCGAGCGTTGGGAACTGCCTTGAGGGCGGCGATCATCATCTCCAACTCGCAATCGCTGAGATTGCGGTCGAGACGCTGATTGCTGCTCATGCCCTCGTGACCGAAGGTGCCGATGGCGTAGAACATCTCCGGCCACATCAGCTCGGCTGTGTCGTTCGAGGTGAGGATACGCTTGCCGCCAGCACCGACGAACAGTGCCAACAGCATCACCAGGTGATTGACCTCAAGGGCGGTGCGCAGGCCGAATTCAGCGAAGCGGCCCTTGGTGGCGATGTCCATCAAGCGGCCCTTGGTCGCTTGAATGACCGGCTGGAAGTAGTTGCACATGCGGGGCTCGAGGTAGGAGAGCACGCCGCCGTACTGGCCTTCGAAGGTCATCGAAGGCACACCGGCGAGGAAGGTCTGACCGCCGGGGAAGCCCCAGACATCCACCGGCAGGTGAATGTTCTGGCTGCCCTTCTGATCGGCCAGGAGCGCTTCCCACATCTCGGTGGGGAAGTAGGGCACCTTCGAGTTGTTGTGGGCGAAGTCGCGAGCGAGCAGGATGTCTGCACGCTTGAGCGGCTTGCGGAACCACTGTGCCAGCATCGCTTCGTGACCAGCCTGGATCAGCTGGTTGCCTGCACCCGGTTCACCCACGCCCTTGCGCATGGTCAAGTGATAGGCCGCCGGCTTCATGGCGAATTCGCGGAAAGCGTGGCCCATGGTGCGCTTGTAGGTGTCGGTGGCCGTGATCATGCCGCCGAGCAAGAAGAGGCGATCGAAGAACTCATCGACCATCTTCTGCCGCTTGGCCTGCACACGGGCTGCCAGGCGCTTGCTCTGCGCGGCGCTCAGCTTCTTCGGTTGAGCATTCGTGACATTGGTTTGGGAAGTGTGATTACTCATAGTTTGTATCTCCGACTAGCGGTGATGCCAGGCCGCGGTATGCGGTCTGGCGGGTTAAAAACAGAGAGGTGGCTTTTTAGTCCACAACTGTGCTCGCACTAGCGCTTGAAAGCGCCGGCTTAAGCTGGTTAAACGGTATCTGGTGAACAGAACCTGACGGGAAAACTAAATCGAAAAGCGATTACGCAGACTGCGAACCAGCCCGGCAACAAGGTTTCCGTATTTTTGGCAAGTGGTGCAGCGGCGTGGAGTCTTGTCACCACCGGTGGTGTAGAGACCGCGCTTGCGAATCATCTGCCAAACTTCCGGCAGAATCATGTACCAGACAGATTCACCACGACCGATGCGGTCACGGATCATGGTCGAGGAAACAGGGGGAGCGGGACAGAAAGCCAACACTTCAATGCGCGCTTCGGGAATGAGCTTGGCCCATTCTTCGATTTGCTCAGTGGTATGGCCAGGTCTGGCAAAGATGAGGAAGTGGGTGAGACGGAACAACTCTGCTGAGTCATGCCACTTGCTCAAATGCCAGGAATGAGTCGGCTCAAGATATTCAGAGCTGAGCATCAGAAACAGCTCAGTGCTTGGGCCGTATTGCTTGCTCAGAGCGCGAACAGTGTCGAGGGTATACGAGGGGCCAGAGCGCTTGAGCTCGATGTCGCAGGCCTCGAAGAAGCAATTGCGAAACAGAGCAGCTTCAACCATCTCATGACGAACACGGGCATCGGAGACACCAGTCTTCTTGTGAGGAGGGTTGGCGCTGGTAACGAAAAGCACCTTGTCGAGGTGGAAGGCCTCGCGAGTCATCTCAGCGCACATCAAGTGTCCCACGTGTGGAGGGTCAAACTTGCCGCCGTAGATGCCGACTCTCTGAGGTTGGCTGGTCTTCCACCAGTTCCAAAATTTGAGTTTGGCTAGGTTCATATATGGGTTTCCTTATGCAGCAGCATCCCCCGAAGGTCAGATACTGATGTTTAGTTGGCTGTGAAAGAGAACTTGTTGTGATCCCACCACCGGCACTGCGATGGTTAAGGTAAAGAGGAACCTAAAGTGTGTTGAGGTTTTGGTGTCTTTGAATCAGGAACAAGAAGAGAGTGTAAAAGCGATGATTTAATCTAAAAGTTATCAAGAGCCCAAGCAAGCAACTGTATCGGTTGATTACGTAGGACAACCAAAAATCGCTACCAAATCAGCTGAATACAGGGCTCTGCTTGACATTTCTGAACTAAGCGTAATTTCTTTTTGCCGCCCTAACGCTTAGCGCAGCTAGCGTCAGCCAGCCATCCGGGCCAAAGCGTAAGAAATTCCGACTGTTTTTCTTACGCTAATACTAAGCTCTATGCCGAGTGGTAAAAACTAAAAATTTCGGACTAACTAATTATTTAGTTTGCTTAGTCTTCGCCGCTGTCGCTGAAGCCGCCGCTCTATCTTGCTCCACCTTCTGCTCTAAGCGCTTTTCTTCTCTCTCAATTTCTTCTTCGGTGGGTGCACCTGGATGAGTAGCAAATCGTTGCCCCGGCCCCGGCGGATTTTGCGCTTGTTGGGCTATTTGAGTGAATTGAAAAACCTGATATCCAAGAGCGACAACAGCAAGGACCAAACAGATAATAAGAATTCGAGTCTTCATCAAAGCTCCAAAAAGAAAAGTGCGCCTACAGACCAGATGTTAGAGCGAAGTGAAAGCCAAACGAAAGCAGTAACTATCGGCCAATTTTATCAAATAGAAAGGTTATACTGCCGCAACTATCAGTAAGTAATTTTTGCCGTTAAGGTCAGATACAAAAGCCAATGAACATTTTGTTTGAAGCAAACAAAGATTCGGTCGAGCCGATTTTCATTCAATTGGCTAGTGCAATTGCTGCAATGATTGAAACTGGCAAATTAAAAGCAAAGAGCCGATTGCCTTCTAGTAGAGAACTCGCAAACACTCTTGGTCTATCAAGAGACACCGTGGTCAATGCCTATCGTGAATTAAATCGTCTGGCCTATATTAGTGGTGCCACCACTAAAGGCACATATGTCTTGCAGCACGAAGAGAGAGAACATCAATTAGAGCAGCTGTCGAGCAACCTAAATAGCACGAGCAGCGCCGCTGAACTAGACCATTCGAAACTCTCACACTTAGGAAGACAGATGCTGAATCAGTCATTTAAGCATCCTTCCACCCCAAGCTTTGCTGCCCTTAACTATGGAGCAGTGCCCCGTAGCGCTCTACCAATAAGGCGTTGGCGCGAATTGATGCAGCAGATGTGTGTGCCAGAAACCTTTCGCAAATTAGAATATGAGCCCAGTGTCTTAGGCCGGGCGGATCTGCGAAAAGCAATTGCTGCCTATCTTTTCCGCAGCAAGGGCATCGACTGCGATTGGCGACAAGTAGCAATTTTTTCACTCTCCGCTGGCATTATCAATATGATCTTCAAGCTTTTGCTTGAGCACGGAGACGTTGTCGCAGTAGAAGATCCAGGCTATGGTGCCGTAAAAAATATTGCTAAAAGTCATGGTATTAGACTGCTGCCAATACCTATTGACGATCAAGGTTTAAGCGTGGCAGCCTTGAAGCAATGCAAAGAGCAGGTGAAGATGGTCTATGTTACACCTAGTCACCACGATCCTTCGGGAATAATAATGTCGCTAGCACGAAGGCACGAGCTTCTAGCCTGGGCAGACGAAAATGATGCTTGGATCGTTGAAGATGACTACGACAGCACCTTCTACTATGGAGCGGCCCCACCTCAAACGCTATGGTCACTGCAACCGGAGTCACGAATTATCTACAGCTCGACATTTTGGCAGCTTCTCTATCCCCTTGCCACCATCGGCTATACGGTGGTGCCAAAGAATTTGATACCAGTATTCTCAGCCGCCAAAGACTTACAAACAGAAGGTATTGCCGATTTTACAGTGCAATTGACACTGACTAAAATGCTCGATGAAGGACACTTAGAAAAACACATACGCAAAATTCAAAAGACTTTTACAAAAAAGAGAATTGCTCTAATTTACGAATTAAAGCAGCAACTGGGCTCACAAATTGAAATTCGCAACGATAGTGCTGGCAATTATTTTGTTGTTTACTTGCGAAATTGGCCGCGAACCACGGTTGAAGCAGCTGCCCGGCAAGCTAACTTGCCACTGCTTTCGACGGCAACATACTACTTGCAAGACGCCAAAGCAGACGAATATTTGATCAATTTTTCACTGCTTAGTGAAGAAGAAATTGCCAACATAGTTTCTGTTTTTGCCAGCGCCCTTAATCAAGATTGACGGCATACCAATGCCTGCTTACAAGAAGCATACCAGAGCGCGCTACACCATACCAACAACACAAACCTAAAGCCATACCAATACAATCGCAGCTAGCTCAATCACAATAATATTAACTAATACAGCCTTTTCCGCTCGACAACCATTTTGATCTAGCCCATTTCTTGTGTTGAGATTAGTTTATCCACCCAATCTCAACCAACAAAAAAATAAAGAGGCAAACACAAGCTCGACGAAAGAATATCTAGCACTTAATTTCTCACGAAAGACTTATGGTCTTGTAGCGAGAAATATTCTTTCGACGGCCTCCGAGAATCAAAACTAGAAGCACAAGCGAAAGGTCTAAGACCATGTCCGCAGACAACGGTATCTACATTCTCAAAACTCTTTCTCAATCTGGCCGCAGCTCTGAATATCGCATCGGATACGCCGCAGCAATCGACAACATTACTCAGCTGGATCGCCACGAAGCTGACAAATGCACCCGCCAAATCTTCGGCCAAAGTATGGTGTTGAACACCTACAAAGGCGCTCTCTCTGTGGCAAAAGGCATTCACTATGACTTGGTAAAGAGCGGCATTTACATCGAATACGGTGTAGTGCTGATCGAGCTGAGCAAACCGTTTCCTTTGAGCCGCCGCTCCAGACGGCGCATAAAGGCAGGCCAACACAACACAAAATAGAAGTGAGGCATCATGTACACGATTACCACATCAATCTTGGCTTCATGCCTCGCCCTGCTGCTCTTCGGTTTTGTCGGACTAGCAGACTCAGAGATCGTCGACCTTCTCGTTCTCTGGGACCTTATCTTCGTGCCCTTTCTTGTGGCAGCCGCAATTGGCCTGGTGATTGGTTTCGCCATCGCCAAGGCCATAGGACGAACAATGCCATTTGTCGCCGAAGTGACTGAGACCTTTCAGCTTTCCTTCAGGCGAGGCGACAACCTCGGCGAAGTCGATTTCTATTGCGTCACATCCGACTTGGCTAGCGGCAAAAATGCCTTTCATGTCTACGCCGTCAGCGACAACAATCTCAGGCTGGTGAAATCACTCTGGGAAAATGACACAACAACCGTCGTCGAAGACGAAACTTTGAGCGACGCTGGCATCTGGAAAAAGACCAGATTGGTTCCAGACCAGTCCTCGGCGCTCTATCGCTGGGCCCTGGCTCGGCCAAAAGACTCACGCAACGAGCTCCACCTGCCACCAGAACTGGTGGCAAACGGCTAACGCAGAAACTAAGTAACCAAGCAACTAAGAAAGGAACTACAAAATGAACGACATCGTTATCAAATTCGACAGAGGGAAAAGTGAGAACAAGAATTCACTTCGAAAAATAGCCCGCGACAACGTGGTGCCCTTCCCGACAATGAACAATGTGCTTACTTTCCCCAAACGCTCCAGCAACACTGAAACAACAGCAGTGGAAGAAACTGCCGACACTACCATCGACAAGATCATGCTCTCGACAGCAACAGAGCCAATGTGTCGCGCCGATGGCGAGAAGATCATGAAACTGATTATCCTGCACAGTCATAGCCATGGCCTCAAGGTCGTACAGCTAGACGCCAAGCTGGTTTCACTCGCTCAATCTGAGCCCAAGTTCTACACCATCAGCTTCAGTATTCAAGGGCCAACCGCTAAGGTCTTGGCACTCGAAGCACTGGTAAAGAACCACAGCGGTAGCTCGAATTGCAGCTCAAACTCCAGCTCAATTTCTGCGACAGGATCGGAAAACGACAAAACAGAAAACAAGACTAACGACAAGGAAACCCAGTCATGACACCGCCCAGACCGGCCATCACAGTTATCTGCATCGCTCTTTCGTTTTTCCTCAGCTTCTTCATTTGCCTTGCCATCGGCAATTCTCCAGATACGGCGCTGTTAGGGGCGTGCGGTTCGGCAGTGCTCACTTGCTTTGGCATGTTGCTGCTGATCTGCTGCCCCCGGCGACGGCGCTGACTTTCTTTGCGCCACAGCCAGCCAGGCCGTGCCCTCCTTCTGCTCTTACTCAGGCTCCGGCTCAGGTTCAACTTCTTGCCCATCAGGTACTTCTTCTCCAGCCTCGTCCAAAATCTCAAAGGCTGCTGAAGTGGGCTCTGATGAAGGCATCTAGACAGCTGCAAATTGGGTGTCGCCCTAGAGGCCATGAACAACCTCAGGAGTGGTGCCGTAAATGGTGCCACTCTATGTCTTTTACAAATCAAGCTTAATATTATTTTGGTAAATATTCACTAGATAGCGTAATAGACGTTAAGTTTTACTGATCTAAAAATACGGGCTTCTAGCCTGTGGTGCGGGAGATCGAGAGCTTCTAGAATAGTCGTGTGCCTAAAACCGC
>JBAYTY010000034.1:0-84542 GCA_041675385.1 Candidatus Obscuribacterales bacterium | reverse complement strand
AGCGAGCACCGGCGGCGCTGGCAGCAGCCTGTTCGGCGAGCTGTTCGCGAGCTTGGTCTGTGGTAGAACCTTTGCTCATGTCGTTCTTGGCGCGAGCGATTTCCAGCTCTTTGTCGATTTCGGCAGAGGCTTGGCCAGCACCAGAGATTTCGGTCTGGATGTCTTTCAGCTCCTGACGAGCGGCGGCGGCCATTTCCAACGATTTCTTCAGTTCGACCTTGTTGCTGTCCTGTTCGATGCGGCTCGCGAACTTGCCCAGGGCTTTGCTGGTGGCTTCGAGTGCTTGGAGCGCTTCTTCAGCGATCTGAGCAGCTTCTGTGGCAATTACCTTTTGGGCCTCGATGGCCTGTTCGGTAGCAGCGTAGTCGGCCTCGATGGCAGCGACGACATCAGCTGGCGCCTGGACGGCATCAGCCTGCTTGAACTCGGCTTCGATGTCGCTGAGCTTGCTGGTCAGGGTGGTCAGCTTCTTCTGCGCAATCACGGCACCAGCTTTAGTGGTGGCAACCGATGTGCGCTGAGCGGGAATCTTGGCGACAAGTACCTTGTATTGATCTTGCTCCTTCTCCAGAGCTGTGGTGCCAGCATCGACAGCTTTGCCGCCGCGGATGCGCAGCAGCTGACGGAATTTTGGAGAGAAGATGGCACCGGTGACGATACCAGCGACTACGAGCAGAATGACGATTGAGAGTGTTGACATGGTAATTTCCTTTGATTGTTGAATTTGAAAGAGATAGAGGAGTTAACTTGAGAAACCCACAGCAGGCTCTAACGACTCACTCCTCGAGAGTCGATGCCTGCCGTGGTAATTTGTAAAAGGTTGCGGTTTGGAGTGCTTTTTGCTGAGATAGCGAGTTAGAAATCGCCACCACCGCTAGAGCCACCACCGCCGCTGAAGTCGCTGCCGCTAGAACCTCCGCCACCGCTGAAGCTACTGCCGCTCGAACTGCTGCGTCGGGCGTCATCGTCGCGCTGTTGTTGCTCACGACGCTCCCGATCCCGACGATCTTGTTCTTCCTGTTCGCGACGACGGCGCTCACGCTCCGCCTGTTCCCACACAGCAACCGCTGCTGCGATAGCTGTTGTCACTTCTGCTTCGGCCTGCTCATCGGCATCCTTGGCTGCCTGCCGCGCATTGAGGGCAGAGGCCTTGGCTGCTTCGTATTCGGTGGCCTGCAACTGCTGCTTGGCCTGATTCAGGCGGCTGCGAGCAGAGGAGACATCGGCGCTGACTCCGTAGCCAAACGACTGCGAAGAGTGACCGATAGAACGGCTCTCAGAGTACGACTTGTTGTCGATACCACTGATGTAACCTTCGGCACCGCTGATTGCTTCGGCCGCTTCGGTAGCAGCGCGAGCATCTTCCTGAGCCAGTTTGACAGCGTCGTCCACAGTGGCCTTGGCGGCTTCTGCGGCACGAGAGATGGCATTCCAGTCAGACTTGGCCACGGTCACACTGACTTCCACACGGGCCTGAGCAGCGATAGCGCCTTCAAGCTTGGTGCGAGCAGGCTGACGCGTGGTGCGCACAGCTAGGGCGGTCTTGGCCGACTGCATCGCTTCCGAGAGAGTGGCGATGCGCGATACGGCCAGCCCGTGAGCGGCTTTCTCGTTGTCGATAGCTTTGTCCACAGCTTTTAGGTCGCTAAGTAGCTTGTCGGCTACACCAGCGGCTTCCGGCCAGTCGGTGATTTCTTTGGCGACGTTTTGCTGTTGGCCGAGAAGTACTGGCTTGAGCTGAGCGTAGGTGCCGTCGGTGGTGGCCGAGGTGGTGAACTTGTTGCTGTTCAGTTTCACTGACAAACCGCCGCTGAACTGCGTGGCATCCTGCACAACTGTTTTGGCGTGCTTGCGGTTTTCGATCAGCTGGCCCAGGCGAGTGTGAATTTCCACCAGCCCGTTGCGAGCACTTTGGATGTCGCTGCCAGTCTTTTCGAGAGCAGCGCGGCCAGCCACGTAGCGCTGTTCGAAGAAGGCCTTGCGGATCTTCGCCAGTTCTGCGTCGGTCTTCTGGAATACGCTGTTACCTGTATCTAACTTCTTGGGCTCGCCCTCGAAGTTCTTGACGAGGAAACCAGCATTCAGTGCCGCCACATCTTCTTTTGAAGCGGGCAGGTCTTCGCCGAGCTGGTTCAGGGCACCACGCACCACAGGTACTTGCTGCTTGAGGAAGGCCAGGGCGGCGAAAATGGTATCGACCAGGGTACTGGCTTCAGCAGCCAATTTCTCAGCTGTTGCCTTTTCAATGTTGGCTAGGTCCAACTGGCCAGCCAAGAGGTTATCTAGGCAGACCTGCAGGTGGTCTTTGGCTTCGGCCAGTTGAGTATCAGGGTTTGCGCCCTCTTCGCTTATTTTGAAGTTGCCGCCCGAAACCACTTCTGCCGTGGTCTGTTTTTCTGGGTAGTCGAAGTCGGCGGGCTTACTGCGGGCTGCCGCAATTTTGGCCTGGGCCGCATCGATCAGCTTGGTGGTGCTCGCCAGGCTGACCTTGAGGCTGATCGCCCTGTTTAGAGTGGCCTTCAGAGCTTCCACACCTTGCTCGACAGCTTCCGATTTCTCGAAGGCCTGGAGCGGGTTGGCAATCATTAGCGCTAAGAACTCGTCACGTGCAGTGATGAGCTGGGTGAATCTGATTTCGTAGGGGGCAAAGTTCAGGCCCTTCTCAGTTAGGTCAGAACGGGTGGCTTCCACCGAAGCAAGCAATCCTTCAATGTCTTCTTTGTTCTGCTGCGCGCCGCCCATGGCGTTCTTGATCGTAGCGCAGTCTTTGTTGGCGGTGTCGAACAGCTGGGCGATGTTGTCCAGTAGTTCATCAGGGGCGTAGATGGCTTCAGCCACGATTGAACCGAACATGCTGCGCTGTTCGATTGGTAGCGTCTCGCCGGTGATCTTGATCGGTGTTACTGTCAGGCGCGCCGCAGCGCCCTTGAGCTTGCCAATCGAGAAGATGCTTGCTGACTTGATGTCCTTTTCAGATTCTGACATCAATGTTAGGGCTGCGTTGATGCGCACCGACAGGTCAGCGTAGGCTTGCACTGCCACCTTGAAGCGAGCCAGGGTCTCATCTTTGAAGCGGCTCGACCATTGGTCGCCCTGGTTTTTGAGGAATCCCCAATAGGCCTTTTCCAGTTCTAGATAGTTCTGGTTGCCAGGCTCGAATTGCTTCTTCCAGTCTTCTAGAGCCCTGACTGCCAGCTTCTTGTTACTAGCGAAGAGCAGGAAGAGCACGAGCAGAGAGATGACGATGGCTGACGGTGTGCCGTAAATGGCCAGGTTCATTGGCAGTTCAGCCATGAACTTCTCGTGAGCACGGCGATCGACCTCGGCTTGGATAGCTTCTTGCTTCTGGCGTTCAGCAGCAGCAATAGCTTCCTGCTTTTGGCGTTCGATCTGAGCTAGGCGATTGGCTTCGGCCTGCTTCAGGTCAGCTTGGTATTGCACCAGACGGGCGTTGGTTGCTTGAGCGACCTTTAGACCGAAGTCGGCTGGGGCGCGAGGCAGGAGGGCGTTGGGGTTGCCGCCGTTGGGGTTCTTGCCATATTGGTCGAGAGTGGGCGTCATGTTGACGCTGGTGACACCAAGAGGAGCAAGAGCCGGAGCCGTGTTGATGGCGTAGGAGCTCTTGGTCCAGTCGCTGTCAAGCCGAACGACCAGAATGATCACAGCCTTGCTGGTGGGAAAGCCTTTTTGGCCACTCCAGTTGCCGACAAGATCATCAAGACGTTCAACAGCAAAGGGAACGTTGGGGTTCTTCGCTTCATCGCCTTTGAGGACCATGACATAGAAGAACTCGACACCCTGCTTGGCGCCTTCTGTTTTAAGCTGAGCTTCCAAGCCGTCGAGGTTGACAGGATTGCCACCAGATTCGAGCTTAGGATCGAGATACACGTGTTGACCGGGTTTGAATTGATTGCCCTTGGGCAGCCAGGTTGGGCCGGCCGCGAATGATGCTGTGGAAAATCCGATCATGAACACGAGGGCCACGAAGGGAGTGCCGAACAGCTTTAAAATGCGATTGAGCATAGTAAAGTCTCCAGATTTGTTAAAGGTAAAGGCGTTAAATAGCCTGGTTTTTTTATCAGCGATCGGGGATGCTAGTCGCTGTTGAGATTGTGGTGGTTAAGCGCGTAGTGACCTTGATTTTGACGCTGTAACGACCCTTGCCGGTGGCTAGAATTTCAGCCATTTCGAAAACTTCTGTTTGTTCGCTGAGTGCATCTTTGCCCTTTTGTTTGAATAAGTTGAAGGCCTCTTCCGCCAGCTCAGAATTAGGCTGCCTCTCAGTGCCACCCTCGAAGGGAAACTGGCTACCGGATAGCTCAATGTCTACTGTTAACTTGACGCTTTCAGAATCAGCGCCGTCGAAGAGATAGCCGATTGGGAAGGTCGCTGTTCCGTCTATAGCACTGATGGCGGTGTCCTTTTTTACGTTTGCATTTGCAGCATCATTGAATCTCCCCCAGGCCGAAGCCATCATGGCCGAGAGGAAAGTAGCTGCGAAAGCATCCTTTAGTTCATAACGTTGAATGTTTTTGATAGTGTCCATTGTTTTTTAATTGATTTAAAAAAGACCGCTAGGCATTCGCGGGTTGATTTCGAGAAGTGCTGGCTTGACCTGGTTGTTACTGGATAGATGATTTGATTACGCGACGTTGCATTCGTGAATTCCAGCCCACGAATATTCCAGCGCAACCACAAAGATTCCAATCCAAATCAAAATGGCGCTATGTAAGAATCCGCCTAGCACTACAATTGCTATTCCACCAAAGAATGCTGTCAGGGCAATAGCAAAGGCCTTCTTGCCACCTTTTACTTTGAAGCACTTATCAGCATGACCGGCAGCAAAGTTGGCGGCAAATACAACCAGCCCGGCGACAAGAAAAAAAATATTTGAGTTGATGAATTCGATACTGTTGATGATGTTCATTTGTCGTTCCTCATTTAAAAACAGCAAGCGTCGTTAAGAGAGCCTGAGTTCGTCAATTGTTAAGTAGCCGTCGCACTATGGCGCCAGCAGTTGATTTTGAGTCGACGCTTAAGTGTCGACCTCTTGGTATAGGGGCCGTGCTCAGCGCACATTTGTTGTGTCTATCGCTGGCAAGTTTCGCCGTGGGCATTTTTGTAGCGAAGAGCAAGAAAGTTCAAAAGCAACTGCAATGGAATGCAGCTGCTCTTGAGGTAGGTGATGAAATAGCTTCGATTTAAAGGGTTATGAGAGTTCTCGGCGAGTGGTTGAGGGAAAATGGTTATTACTCAACCTAGACTGCGCAGTTGCGGCGCTGCAATATAGTTGCAATAAAACTACTTGACAATTGCCAAGGCTCACCTGGTTAGGCTTGCGCTTCTGGTACGGTTGTTGTCAAAGGGTCTGAGACACTGGGTTTTGTCTTAATGATTGAGGGTGACGCTTTCTCGGTGATCTGCTGAGACAGTTCCAGGCCGGCGTTAGCTAGGGTCTCTAGCGCATAGGTAAGTTGATTGTCGTGAGCCGAACCAAGAATGATGTCTGGCTTGTCTTCGAGCTTGACGATATGGTCTGGCACAATGCCATAACTTTCGCTTGAGTTGCCGCCATCGCCAAGCCATCTGCCGTTGGGGGTGAAGTAGCGTTGGTTAGTGACGCGCATTTGGGTGCCATTGGGCATCAGTAGCACTGCCTGGGCAATACCTTTGCCGAAGGTAGTTTCGCCAATGACGATAGCTCGCTTGTTATCTTGCAGTGCGGCCGTAAACATTTCAGCAGCTGACATACTTTCACCGTTGACCAGTATGGCTATTTCGCAGTCTGCCGCAATGGCTTCCAGGCGCTCTAAGTGTCGATTAGTATATTTGCCACTTGCTTCGTCTTTGACATTGATGTTGAGACCTTTTGAGTTAAGAGAGTAAACACTCAGCTCATGGCTGGTGCTGCTGGTGCGCTCGCGGCATGAGACTAGCAAGCCATCTTTGATGAATAGGCTTGCCAATTGTAGTTGTACATCCATGTCGCCACCTGGGTTGTAGCGCAGATCGATGATCAGCTTATCGACTGCAAGTTTTTTTATAGCCGTTATCATTTCGCTGGCTGTCTCAAGCTTGTAGAAATGTTCGAGGCGGATGTAGCCGACTGACTGGCCGTTGCTAGATTTGAGCACCTGGCACGTCACTACTTCGGTGTTGACGCTGCCGGCTGTAATGTTGATAGTGCGAATTTGTCCATCTCGCAAAATTACTATTTCTATTTTTTCTCCGGCGCTGCACCGCAGTTTGTTAACTAAACCGGCTCTAGTAATGTTCTTAGCTGTTTCACCATTTATAGAAACGACGGCGTCACCGTTTTGCATACCTGCTTGCTGGGCCGGGCCACTGACCACTTGCATAAGCGGGTAGCCGTTGCTATCGGTGCTGACCATAAACCCGCCTTCGGGGTCGGGGGCCATTACCGCTCTACCTGCTGAGTCGAGCTTGGCTTCGAACTGTACACCGATGCCGGTGAACTGACCACTAGCGCGATCTTGCTCGGCCTTTACTTGTGCTGGCGAGAGCAGAATTGCATACTGATCGCCTATTGTTGCCAGCATTTCGTTGGCCAACTTGATCGCATCTTCATTGGTTTTTATTTGACTATCAAATTTGTGTTCCCAGGTCTTCCACTCTTTCAAGTTGTGAATGGTATAGGCGATCGATGATGCGGTTTCCCAGGTGCAGTGATAAAGCTCGATTGGTGTGACTTGTTCTGTTTGCGGTCGTAGTTTGCTAGCTAAAGCAGTGAGAGCAAGAGTAATTTTGGCTACTCTCAGTGAAATACCAGAAATTAAGCGTGTAAGAGTACTTTTGGCTACTCTCAGTGAAATACCAGAAATTAAGCGTGTAAGAGTACTTGCCATGCCTGCTGGAGGGGCGCGTGGAGGTGTGATTTTCATGAATTTCAGCCTTGGTTTAAGTGAGCTGGTCAAAGTTGCCAAAGTTGCAAGTGAAACTGCACTCGGCACAACATTGTTGTGGGTTTCCTGCTGTAATGGGCGCATCCTACAAATTTAAAGACTTTGCAAAAAGCCAGCTTGGAGACTTGCGAGTCTTAGTTAGCTGGCTTGATGGAGGTGACCTTGATTACTTGTCGACTGCCCGTTTCGATTGCGGTTGTAGTAACAAGCGTTCCTGCTACTTGCACGCACTGGCCGTGTTTTAACGCTGATTTCGCACTTCCTGGTACGGCAATCGTGGCTGGGAACTGCAAACCATAGGACTGTTTGGGATCTACTATAAAAAACGGAATACTTTCTCCGCCTTTGTCCATGACATCGTTAAAAGATAGAACGCCCAGGACGACGATTTCGTTGGTCTTGCGGTCGACAATTGTTATGTAGCCGTTCTTGCATGTGCCGCCCAGAGTGCTTTGCGGAGCATCAGCTCTGGCTGGTTCTGCTGTTATCAGACTTATCATTAGACAAAAAAATGCGGCGACAGTGATTCCAAAGATGATGCGATAAGTCATTTTTGTGCAGTTGAATTGTGTTTGGTTATTCATTGATTCTCCTGAGAATTTGAGGTTGTAGTAAAGGCGTTGAGAATGGCCTTTTGACTGGCGAGCAGCTCAGCGGGTAAGTGGCTGCCCAGGCTTTCGAAGAACTCGCTTTGCGAGCCAATTTCTTGACGCCATTCATCAGCATCGAGTTTGATCAGCTGAGCAAACTGTTCATCACTCAGAGATAAGCCGCTCAGATCTAAGTCTTGCCGACGCGGGGCATGACCGAGGGCCACTTTGGTGTGATTGTCACCAGCGGCATTGCTCACCCGTTCGAAGACCCACTTGAGTACTCTGAGGTTATCGCTAAAGCCTGGCCACAAGAACTTTTTGTTGGCATCCAGACGAAACCAATTGACGGCGAAGATAGCTGGAGGTGTTGGCACAGACTTACCTGTTTTAAGCCAGTGGCTGAAATAGTCGCCTATGTTGTAACCACAGAAAGGTTTCATTGCCATCGGATCGCGACGCACCACACCGACTGTGCCAACAGCAGCAGCGGTTGTTTCTGAGCCAAGGGTAGCGGCTAGGTAGACACCGTCCTCCCAGCAGGCAGCCTCAGTGACTAGAGGCACTGTAGTGGGCCTACGGCCGCCAAAGAGGAAGGCAGCAATTGGCACACCTTTAGGGTCATCCCAAGCTGGGTCAAGTGAAGGGCAATTAGTAGCCGGTGCAGTGAACCGAGAGTTGGGGTGAGCAGCTAGACGACCGCAATCGGGTGTCCAGGGCTGTCCCTTCCAGTCGATGGCAGAAGCTGGTGCCTCTTCTGTCATGCCTTCCCACCAGACATCACCATCGGCAGTGAGAGCGACATTGGTGAAGATACAGTTTTTGGTAAGAGCTGCCATGGCATTTGGATTGGTCTTTTCTGAAGTGCCTGGTGCCACACCAAAGAGACCGGCTTCTGGATTAATCGCATAGAATTTGCCGTCTGCATTTGGTTTGATCCAGGCGATGTCGTCACCAATGGTGGTGACTTTCCAGCCACTCAAAGCAGCAGGCGGAACAACCATGGCCAGATTAGTCTTGCCGCAAGCACTAGGAAAGGCTGCGGCGATGTAGATTTTCTGGCCTTCGGGCGACTCAAGACCGACAATCAACATGTGCTCAGCCAGCCAGTTTTGCTTGCGAGCCATGGTAGAAGCAATGCGCAAAGCAAAGCACTTTTTGCCGAGAAGGGCATTGCCGCCGTAGCCAGAACCATAGGACCAGATTTCGCGGGTCTCAGGAAAATGGCAAATATACTTAGTTTCGTTGCAGGGCCAGGCCACATCTTTCTCACCGGCAGCCAGTGGAGCACCCACTGAGTGCAGGCACGGAACAAATTCACCTTCGGCACCGAGGACATCGAGAACAGCTTTGCCCATACGCGTCATGGTGCGCATGCTGACGACAACGTAGGGTGAGTCACTAATCTCTACACCGATGTGGGCGATATCTGAGCCTAGGGGGCCCATGCTGAAGGGAATGACGTACATGGTGCGACCAGCCATGCTGGCGGTAAATAGTTTGGTCAGTGTCTCTTTGGCTGCCTCTGGTGCCAGCCAGTTGTTGGTGGGGCCAGCGTCTTCTTTAGCGACAGAGCAAATGAAGGTGCGTTCTTCTACGCGGGCCACATCGGTTTCGCTAGAGCGAGCGAGAAAGCTGCCAGGTCGCTTTTCTGGATTGAGCGGTGTCAGTGTGCCCGAGGCGGTCATGGAGGCGCAGAGTTCGTCGTATTCGCTCTGAGAGCCATCGCACCAGTGGATATTGGCCGGCTGGCAAAGGGCAGCAATTTGGTTAACCCAGGCGATAAGTTTGGCGTTGCAAGTGGGGACGGTCGAATTGTCTTGATTGACAAGATTCATCTGTTTTCCTTGAAAGTTTATAGGTTGAAGGGAGAGCATCCGACCAATACCCGAGTGTCAAACAAGTTGTACGAGCCAACTTGTTTTGAAAGTATTTGACCTGAGGTATTGACTGTTAGGCTTTTCGGGTAGCTCAGTATGGGGAGAAAAAATGCGCCCTTACCCTAGCAGGGTGAGGATTCCAGTCTCATGCTCGGTTGTATTCTTTACTTAATCTGATCTGTGCCGCAGTCGGCTTAATTGCTTCTTCAGCTTTCTCAATAGCTAAGAGCTAAGCAGGGCTGACAACAGCCAACTTGACCTTTCATTCAGTACGCTTTTGCCGAAACAACTAAGTCTCCCTGAGCTATGCCAGCCACACTGTTTATGGCTGTCCGTGTTTTCTAAACGTTGTTAGTAGACTGGTCAGTTAAACTCTTAAAATAAAAAAAAGGAGCATCCATGCCCTTTTTCTTTAAAGTTAAGTCGGTTGCTTGCTTTGTTGAACAGCAGTCACCAGTTTAGTGGTCGCCGAAGTGACCATCCTGAGCTAAGCGTGAGTGAGTGAGTACAAGATAAGTACCACTTGCACCGTGCGCCTCGACAGAGAAGGTCCAATGTAGGTGGTCGACGCGCAGGCTAGATGCCGCTTTCTCTGCATCTTCCCGCGAAACACCAGAGAGCCAAATTTTGCCTTCTTTGCCAGCGAACTGCTTTGCTACAGTTTCTAGAATTGAGTCAATAATGGCTTGGTCTTTTTCTTTTTGCAGACTGTCTAAGTTCATGCGATTCCTCGATTTGTGTTTGTATTGGAGTTGTTTGTTTGTTTGGATCAAGCTGTTCCAGGCTAATGTGCTCAGCCTATCTCAGCCAGTTCGGGCGCTCGCCAAGCAGGCCGCCACCCAGAAATAGTGCGCAAGCGCCAATTGCTGCGACAGAAGCACCAGTGGCAAGAGCAAGGTCGCTGTGAGAGGAATTCATACAAGCAGCCCAGGTTGCTACACCTAAGAGCACCATACATTCGCCCAGATGCTTCAGTGCTGTCATGGCGCTGCTATCTTTGTATGAGGGACGTGGTTCACGGGGCCAATCGCTAATCCAGCAATAGACCATAAATGGATACATGAATGTCATGAACATTAGGCTGGCAATTGTGCTGAAAATTACGCTGTCAGCGTTGAAGGCAAATAGGTAGCTTAGCAAAATGCCAGTGGCAGAGAGCGCACAAACTTGAGCACCAATTTCGCGCAGATGTTGAGCTTTCCAATGATGGATCGAATCAATCTTTGTTGCTTGGCGAAAGATCATGGCCACAGCAATTGCGGCGGCAATTAGTTCAGCAAACATGCTGAAGAAGATTGTTGTTGTATTCATGTTTTTCCTCGGTTAATAATTTGGAGAGCAAGCAATGGCACCATCATTGGTGCTATTGCCAGTATTGTCGGCTATCAATCAGGTACAGGGGCAAGTTCCAAAACTTGAAGGAACTTATCGGCCATCGGATTGATAATTTCGATTTGGATGTTTCGCTGGGCAATGTGTTTCTTCCAGAAAGTCAAAGCTTCGATATTGCCGTCGTCAGCCTCGATATATTTAACGGTCAGCACTCTCTGAAAGGCCCACTCGGCCGACTGGTCGATAGCATAGGCAGAACCTCTGCGCATTCCATCGGCCCAGCTCGCCACAGCCTCAGCAGCAGCCGTAGCCCACAAGGCAGCAGCTGCTGCTGAGGCTGTGGCGAAGTCTTTCCGTTTTGCTGCTGCCGTTTCTGCTGCGACTTCGCGCACGGCAGTAATATCTATAGAAAGCCAACTGGCTTCATCTAAACAGTCAATGCGGCATAGGTGCGCAATCTTCTTAATTGCTTCGTATTGCTTGTCGGTTTGAGCAGAGCGAATAATGCCAGTACCGTCGAGTAGATAGGCTTTGGGTTCTTCTTTGTTGTAGTAAATTGGTGGGTCGCGCCTTTCCATATAGTTACAGTGTTGGCGAATCATGCCGGCTTCTTTATCGGCCAAGACACGTGCCAGGTATTTTTCCTTCACGGCTTGATTGCCGTGAAACGCTATTAGTTCTTTCATGATAGAAATTTGGTCGGGAGTGCTGCTTGGAATTAGGCAGCGCAACGTTGAGCGCTTTGGACGGCGTTCTGATGGTTCGCCAGCAAGCTAAGAAACTCTTCCATTTGGGCACTGATTGTTTCAGCACTGATTTGTTTGTAAATCAAATCGACTGAAAAACTTTTGGCGTAAGCAGACCAACCGTAAGCTCTGGCAGCAGCGGCGGCGGCACAGGCTTGCAAGGCCCATTGTTTCTTCTCTGTGGCTGCAGCAATGGCAAAATCATAGGCAGAGATAAGAGCAGCAACTGTTTCTTCATCAATATCAGAAGTAGCGGTGGTGCTGATGATGTTGCGAACTTGCGCTGCCATGGTGGCCCAACCTTGCTTGTCGTGACAATTGTGGGCTGCCATGTCGGCAATTTCTTTTATTGTTTGACCTCCGTTGGCGGCAAATTTTGCAGCGCCGTAAAGTGAATCAACTAATTGCCAGACACCAAATTCGTTCCATACTGAAAGCCAAGCTTCTGGTACAGATATATCGGTTTGGTCGAACTGACGGACGGGGCAGACAAGATTTTTGATGATTGAAAGCTTGTCTGAGATTTGTTTATTTAAACGTTTCATACAATGTCTCCATTAATAGAGAAAATAAAAATGTGATCTTCAGTTTGATTTGCAGCAAGATCGGATCTGGTTTTATATCAATAGAATTTGAACTGACCACTACTCGGGGCCCTTCTTTGAAGGCAGCCCAAGCAGCGGCAGTATCACCGTTGGTAGCACATGCTTCTTTGATCACGCGCACGAAGCAGTCGTGCTTCCTCGTGCAAAGACCCCAAGCTGTGCTTTTTACACAGGCACCAATCAGTACTCCTGTAACCCGAAAAAAACGATCGGGATAGTTTTGTGGTGACTGACAGATTTCCAGCACATGCTGAGAACCGTCGTCGCCTTCTTTTTGGACAATCTTATAGCGCTGGTAGTGGCCTTCAAGCAATTCCATAATAGCTTTGATTGTTGGCCCATAAGCCCAGGGTTTAACTTCGACTATAACAATTGCCCAGCCCCGTGATATGGCCAGTTTGACCTGGTCTACCACGGCGGCAATGAATTGTTGGTTGGTGCAGTGCCTAATAAAAGGCGCTTGCATGTCGATAATAACGAGGGTTCCTTCGCTCTCAAGCTCAAGAGCTGTTATTTTGTGTTTCATGGTCGTGGACCTCGTGGCCCTGTATTTTATTTGTTACTTCTGGTCGTGGATGAAAGGGGCATTGATACTTGCTGCCCGACGGGTGTGCTTTGCCTGAATAGACCTGGGCTTCACCGCCAGTGGTGCTGCCGTCGAGCGGTAGTGATGGGTTGAGTGAGCCTTGAAAGAGAGTGTCGCGTGTGCGTACAACCTCAGAAAAGCGTGTCAGTTTGTCGTGTTCTTTAAGATCGCGAATCTGCGACTCAGGGTTGAAGACCAACACTGTATAACCAAAACGTCTGGCGAAGCGCGAGGCGCCTGGGTGCATGCCAACTACAAAAAATGCTTCGCCATCAAATGAAAAGGCGAAGTTAGGGTCTTCTGGGTTAGGAGAGTAATGCGGGTCCCAGTGGTCGATGTCGTGGTTGTGCAGCAGTTGTAGATGTTTCCAGAGCAATGTCTCGAATTGGTCTTCAGTGGTGATTTGTGGATATTTGAAGATAGCTATGAAGGTATTGTAGCGGCCGATTTTTTGATACTCACCTACAAATCTTTTGAGATCGCGGCCCATAGCGGCAACTGAGCTGAGATGGGCGAGATGCTTGTAAAAACCTAGTCGGTACGTGCCTTCGGTAAAGGCTGCTCGTGCTCCGATGCAAGGGTAGTACTCGCCTAAGATAAAGGCTCTGAGCATGTCGTGTGCTGCTTCTCCCAGTGGCGGAATCAGAGCGTCGTTTTTATCTGGCCAGAGCTTGTCTGGTGGAATGACTCGTAGAACTTTTTGGCCATGGGGATTGTCGTGCTCGCCTGGTTTTTCTATGCCAGCGTAGCAGCTATAGGCCTGGGCTTCGAAACGTTCGAAAAAATCGTTTGATGGGTTATCTAGCAGCTCGGGCAAAGACATTTTGAATAGCTTGGCCCGTTCATCTTCATCTGGCACTTTTGTGTGTGTCACTGTTTGTACTCCTATTTAGTGGAGAAGAAGGGCTTTCATCAGTTCAACCTCTTTGTCGAGTGCTCCTGATTTGGCCATTTCTTTGAGTTTCTCTGGCATCAGAGCTGGATAACTACAATGCTGAGCGGCAATCAAAGTTTGCATGGCGCGTTGGCGTAAAATTGAACTGCTTGCTTGCCAGACCTGGAGAGTAGCAAGCACTGATTTTTCACCTGAGCCTTTTACTTCTTTTACGAGAAAACTATAGTCGCGGCTGGAGTAATTGGCTGTTGTGGCCATCACTTGCTCTAGCTCTTCTGGAGCAATAGTGACACCAGCGCGGGCGAAGAGTTCTGACACATAAGACTGGCGCTCCTCTCCCTCTAAATCAAAGATCGGAATTTGAATAGGGGCGCGACTCTTGATGTCAGGGTCAAGTTCATCAGGACGAGAGGTACCAAGTGCCCACAGTACTTTGCCGAACAAAGCCGGGTCGCCCATCATTTTGATGATGTTGCCAGCCAGTCGTTTTTCTGTTTCGTGGGTGTCGCTTTTGTGCACGGAACCCATTTGGGTGTGTGCTTCATCAATCAAAATCAGTATTTTGCCGTAGGTTTTTAGCCGCAGTCTGAGCTTTTCAAAGAACGAGTCCGTTTGCCCAAAATACATGCCGCGTAGTCCGGTCAGTTCGATTACTACTCGACCTGATTCGGCGGCATAGGCCTCTAACTGATAGGTTTTGCCTGCTCCGTTGGCGCCAGAGACAAGAATGGCCGGTACTGCTGTTTCTTTCTTTTCGCAGCGGCCAAAGATGTTTCTTATGATGGCACCAGTTTGGGCGTAGCCAACAATGTCTTTGGGGCTATGCTCTGGCATCTTGATTTCGATGATGTCGCCGAGATCTGCCTTCATCACAGTGTTGATTTGGGCCAAAACATCTTTTCTGCTTATGGCAGTGGCGGTGCGGTTGGCTTTTTCTAGCAGGTCGAACAGAGCTGTTAGCGTCAGCCCGGCTGTGTCTTCAACAAAGGCATCAAGGCTGGGTGTGAAGTTAATCTGACTAGTTTTACCAGCGAGAAAACTGTTGACATAGCTTGCTCTGCGCTCTTTATCAGGCAGTTCAATTTCTATGCTTTGCACCGATGGTTGAGCGAGAATGCGACTGTTTATTTCGCTTCTGGTGTCAGCAATCAATAACAGCAGATTGCCGCTTTCTTTGAACCATTGTGACTCGATTAAGGTGAGGAAGGTAACCAATCTCTGTCTGTCGATTTCAGAGAGCCTGTCGAAATCGCCAGCGGGAAAGAGCGAGCCAGCAAAGCGGATAATTGTGCAAACTGGTTTTGCCGATTTTTTCAAGTCTATTTTGACTTTCTTCACCGCTTGCAGTATTTCATGCATGTGCACCAGGGCCGGTAGCGGGCTGTGTCTGGTGGCAGCCATTTTGCGTTGAATGTCACCAACTTTTTCGTCGTCGTAAATGGAGGCGGCGTCTGCTTTGTTGATTGTTTCCTGCAGTGCTTTGAGATCATCGCTCAGGTAGCCGCCCAGACCGGTAGATATGTCTAGCCGCAAAACAGTGAAGATATCACTGAGATAGTGGTAAAGAGCAAAACCAAGGTCGACAAAACGGTCAGCTTTCTTAGAGTAGAAGAAGTCGTGAGTGTTGCCAGTAAGTATCATTACGCTCTTGCCCTGGTTCGAGTATGCGGCGCTGACTTCATTGATAAACTGTGGTCGGGCGATAGTGGTTTCGCCTGGCGCTATTGTTGCTGTTGTTGTTTCGGTCATGACTGCTCCTGGTTGACGGTTGCTAGCTGTTCGCTATGCTTGTGGGTAATGGCATCAGGATGCGAAAGATCAAAGTCGGCCATGGGTAGAATTGCCTTGGAAAGGCCCATTGTGTTGATGGTGTCTACCAGCTCAATGAACTCTGTTTGTCTGGCAAAAGTAGTAGGCATAATGTCACCGCCCATTACCTTGCGGTCCACCACGATTTTGGCGCCAACCGCTGGTTCTCCAGCAGGCCCACTCCAATACTGTGATAGACAAATCAGACGAGTACCGAGTTTGACGGCTTCTTCTAGATCGTGGGTGACAAAAAATATAGTCAGACCATACTTTTTCCACTGGTCATGAATGAAGTCTTGCATCACTTTGCGACGGTTGCTATCGAGGGCACCAAAGGGCTCGTCCATCAGTAATATCTGCGGGCGCATGATGACCGATTGAGCAATAGCTACACGTTGACGCATACCGCCAGATAGCTCGGCTGGATATTTATCGCCGTCGGCAGCTGTTAGGCCAATGTCGAGCAGGAGTTCACCTGCTTCTTTTCTTGCTTCTTTGCGTACTTTGAAATAGTGCAACCAATTGAGAGCACGGCAGAATGCTAGTGGTTCAGTTGGTGCTGCCTCTGTCGCGGTTGCCTGTTTGAGTCTGCCTGAAATGGCGCTAAACAGCGGCAGCAAGAGTGAGTCGAAGATGCTCTCTAACAGTAGCAATGGCGAAACCAGTAGCTTTTCTATAACAGTGGTTTGCTCTAACATCAGGCCCAGAGCAATATTGTCGAGTACTGTCAGATGTTTGAACAGGGTGTAGGTTTGATAGACAATGCCTCTGTCTCTATCTACACGTTCGACTTGTTTACCGGCCACAGTTACTGTGCCAGATGTGGGTTTGGCTGAGCCAAGAATTAGGCCAAGCATGGTTGATTTGCCACAGCCAGATGCACCCACCACCGTCACAAATTCTCCTTTGCTAACATGCAGGTCTATGTCGTTGAGAATGATCTGCTCGCCATGGTCTTTAGGGTAGCTGACTGTAATTGACTGAGCGTCAATTAGATAGTCAGATTGCGCTACGGGAGCGGCTTCTGTCTTAATTTCTGTAGTCATTACTTGGCTCCTTCTTCACCTGGGCATTGGCGCTCTAACCACTGGAAGAGAAAATCCAGCAAGAACATAAATAGTGTGGCGAGCAGCACATACGGAACAATTACATCCATTGAGGCTGTGCGCTTGAGTAGATAGACGCGATAACCAATGCCGTGTAAGGCGGCAATAGTTTCGCCGGCAATGACATAGCCCCAGGCTGACTTGAAGTTTGACCTTAGTGCGCCAATCATTTTGGGTAAAATCTGAGGAAAGAGAATGCGCCAGGCAATTTCACTCTCTGAAGCACCGAGAGTTTGGGCCTTAAATATTTGTTCGTGGGGAATTTCTTTGATGCGAGTGTAGGCCTCTAAAATCAGACCAGGCATCACACCAAGCACAATTAAGGCAATTTTTGATTCTTCTCCCACACCTAAGACAATTACCAGTATAGGTAAGAGTAGCAGTGGTGGCACCTTATCGGCGAAGACGAAGAAGCGATAGAGCAAGGCCTCAGCTATGGGGAAAGTGCCCATGTAGAGCCCGACGATTACCCCGAGTGAGACGATGGCTAGACCAATGCCAAAGCGTTGTAGCGAGGCCACTGAGTCTAGTACTAGGCGCACCTCATGATTGCGGTCTGGTGTAGCTGAGCGCATCAAGCCATCAAACATTTCACCCGGGAGTGGCATTAGCTTGGATGCTGCTACTTCGATATCGGGAAAGTTTGTTTCAATGTAGCGCAAATAGTGGGCTCCCCAGAGCCAGGCAGCGATCAGTAAAACAAACGGCAGTAGGCCAAGTATCCACTTGGTTCGGCTTGAGATTTTTGAATCTGAGCGAAAAACAGTTGCCATAGAAGTTCCATAGATTTAGTTGAAAAAGGTCCAATCAGAAGGGCTGATTGCGACATTAAGGGCTTTAAAGGCGAAATAGAAATGGAATTGGAATCAGTAATAGAAGCAGAGAGGCCTGGGCTGATTGTCATTCAGCTGTTGGCCTCTCTTCTTTACTCCTTCTTTTTAGTTACCTTGAAGCTTTAGCGTTTCAGTTTGCCGTCTTTTGCTTCTTGCATGAAGTCGACAGTGTAGTGAATCAAAGTGTTGTTTGCGTCCCCTTGAACAGTGCCGTCAGGGTATTCAATTCCAACTGTGTCGACTGATGTAATTTTTTCATCCATCATGCCGCAGCTAAAGGTAACCTGGCGCACTTTAGCGTTCTTTTCTTGCATTTCTTTTGATGCAGCAAATGTAATTGCAGCATCAGGGGTGTAGAACATCGCTGTGGTTTTGAGCTGACCATTGAACTCGGTTGGCAAAACTTCAGATAGTCTGGCCATGTCGGCAATGGCTTCGTTGGCTGCTTTGCCGCGGTTGGTCATAGTGCTAGTTACTTCATACCAGATGCCCGTGAGAGCGCGACCAAAGTCAGGATTGGCTTTGATTGTTTTAGTATCGACCACCAGCAAGTCTTGCACTTCGCCAGGAATTTGACTGGAGTCGAAAACGGTTTTGATGCCGCGTGTGCTGGCCAGACCCATTGCCATTGGATTCCATGTCACCACTACTTTTTGCGATTTGTCAGCAATGAAATTTTGTTGAATGTCGCGGTCTGATGTATTGACGATGGCGACATCAGAGGCTGAAAGATTGACACTTTCTAGGGCACGACAGGCCACATAGAGCGAAACTGATTTGTCGAGCAAATAGATGTTTTGACCTTTGATTTTGTTCAAGGGCAGACCTCTGGTCAACATTTTATCGTTGCCATTAGAGAAGTCACCAACACCAATCACTGTGCTTTCTTTGCCAACTGTGGCTGAGGCAGTCAGTAAGTCGATATTGGTAACAACTAAAGCCTGTGCTTTGCTGGCAATATAAGTATCGATGCTAGGGCCGTAGTCCATGGGCTCTAACTTGATGTCCATACAATAAGCATCACCCCATTTTTTCAACAGACCTTGCTCTTGAGCGTAATACCAAGGCATCCAACCTGTGTAGATTGATACTGCCAGAGTGAATTGTTTGCGTTCAGTGCACTGTTTAGGTACAGATTGAGTTTCATCGGCACTGGCTGTAGTTGTGTAAGCCATTGATGAAAGAGCCAGAACAGCAGTGATTGACAGAGCCAGTTTGTTTTTTACGATGCTTTTCATTTGTGATTCCTGAGTTGATTTTGTCGTGAATTTTGTCGACGAATAGGCTGGAGCAAGCCCCAGCCTGTGGTTGTAGTTGCTGTAAGTACTGCGAAGAACGTGCCTTTACCGTTAGATTTTGGGGCGTTCTTCGGTGACAGCTTCAGTGGTGCCTGTGGCACTTGCTTTTTCTGCTTGTTTGGCTTGCACAAGAGCGGCAAAATCTTGATCAGCGCTTTCGCCTTCTGCTGCTTTCAGATATTCGTCATGCTCCAACGATTTATCTTGACCAGCCAATTTGCCAACCACTTTTGCCTTTGCTGCTAGTTCTTGGTCAGCTTTCAGCACTGCATCCAGTGGGCTTTCTTGGGCACGAGTAAGAATGCCGTCAAGGCGTTCTTGTGCTTTGATAAAGGCTTGGTTGCTAACATAGTTTGCAATCGAGTCAGCTTTATCAGCAGGCAGACTGGCAATCCGTTCTTTCATTTTGGCCAGCTGACGTTCCAGATTTTTGAAGCTGGCTTGTTGTGCTTCAATTTCTGATTGCAGGGTTGCTTCTTGTTCTTCCAGCCGTTTTACCTTGGCTTGATATTCCTTGCCAGCGGTTTGAGCTTTTTCCATTTTCTCAGTATCGTTAGCCGCTTTGGCCTGGGTGTAAACATTGACTGCACCGTCAAGAGCTTTCTGCGCTTCTTGACGTTGCTTTTTCATGGTTTCGAGGCGGCCGGTTTTTTGTTCTACAGCCAGTTCGGCTTCGCTTAGTGCTGCTAGAAACTCGTTGTAGTCGGTCACCAGACGATCGCGTTCGATGTCAAAGGCTGCTGCACGACCGGCTGCGTCTTTGGTAAACACGGCGTCGCCGGCGTTCTGCACTTTTGCGCCTTGACGCAGATTTTGAAAAGTAATGAAGCGCCAAATTGCTGCGAAAATGTTCATGATGTGTCCTTGGTTTGTGATTGATGGATTGATTGGGTATTTTGTGGAACAGAGAGCATTAGAGCGCTATTCAGCAGCTGCTATATACTTCTGCATTTCTTCATTGGCGGTAGCAGAGTTTTCGTCTTTGCCCCGCAGTCTTGCTTCGACCCGTTGTGCCGCTTCGAAGGCTGATACCAGCTGTTTGGCAGCGTCGCCATCTTCGCTAAGAAAAGCGATAGGGTCTTCACTGCCTAGTTCTAGTAAGCCGAGATAAGTGGTTTGTAAGGCCGCTTCGATTTCGTCTACAAGTGTGAGTAGCTCTTTCAGCTGTTTCTCTTTCTTGTGATAAAAATCTAGTTGTTTTCTGTGGGCCTCAATTTGACGATTTTGCATTGCTTTATCGTCGTCATCAGTCAGGCCTTTCAGTTCTTCTTCCAGTGCAGTTACAGCTGCTTGGATGGTTTTAACATCGACTGTGTGCAGTGCTTTGAAAACTTCGTAAGCATGCTCCAGTACGCTGCAACCTTGTTCAAATGCTGCTTCGGCACGGAAGCGAAAGCCATTCAATGCCGTGGCCCGTTTGCTTTTGGCAATGTAGGTCATTAATTCATTGAAGACTTTGAGCAATTCTCTGCCTTCGGCGGCGCCGCGATCGAAATTATCGCTTTCGCTGTTGCGGATGAAGTCTTGGAATTCAGTTATTTTCAAGCTGCGCCTTTCTGCCATTAGTTTGGCATAGTGGGCATTGACTCTATTTTCACCGTTGACAAAGTAGTTCCAGATGTAGGCACTAGTGCCAGTAAAGATGCCAGCAAAGAAAAGTGCCACCGAGCCCATAGAAGCAGCAATGAGGAAGGTCCAGAAAAGTGCCACCAAAGAGACCGCAAAGGGAATGATGGTGGCAATGTGAGTGAGACATTCAATTTGTACTGCTCTGGCTACTTTGCCGCTATTGAAATCGTCCAGGCCAGGTTTTTCGCTGACCGGGTCGGCACGAGCATGGGTAAAAAAGTTGAACATATGATTCTCCTCTGTTCACTAATGTCATAAGGACCCGTGGTCCTTGTATAAAATGAACTCCACACGAGGGAGGTTATAGCGATAGTCTCTTTCGTTTTGTCCTGGTCGCTTTGGTGGTGGTTCGGCTGAGCCGACACCGATGGCGCGGAAGCGGTTTTCTGATTGACCATGGGTACCAATCAATCTTTGTACGACAGTTTCGGCCCGCTCTTTTGAGAGGGTGATATTGGCGTCTTCATCGCTGCCTGGCCCGGTGTGACCTTTGACTACAACTCGATGATCTGGATAGTTGCTGGTCAAAAGGGCGGCAATTTGATCAATTTGATCTTTGCCCACCTGGTCTAGCTCGGAGGTGCCTTGTTGAAACTTGATTTTCTCAACTTTCATCATGCCGATTTGTTCGAGCTTGTCCCAATCTTGATCTGACAGTTGACTGAATTCGTGCTTAACTGCGTTGGCCTGATTGGGGCTGGCCATTTTGTTCACCACTGCTTTCATGGCTGTGGTGTTGATGATGCTATAAGGGTCGCTCAGTGGATCGCTCTTTAGCTTCCCCGTTTTGACCAGTACTTGGGTAATTCTGGCTATTGAGTTGGCCAGGCCGTCAGTATTTGGTGCACCAATAGTGGTACTAATGCCAAGGTCAGTGCTAGCGTTTTGGTAAACGTCGTGCCAGTCAATTAGCTTGAGCATTGCTTCGACTTCGTCTTGACTTAGGCCAGTGCTTACTTTCATGTCGCTAATCATGCGGGGGCGATCATTGCTGTAGGCGCGCATTGTCGAGAAGTAAGCATCCAGAAAGGTAATCACCTGGTCTGCTTTGTTGTTGACTATCTCGCGTCTGAAGACAAATACATCCATGATATAGCCGCTAAAGCCTTCTGAGCCCCAAATGCGTTTGAGACCGGGTACGTCGCGTAGAGCTTTAGAGACATCTGGCTCCCACATGACAAAGACATCACCTTGGTGATTCTTCGCCCGTTCGTAAACGGCGGTTGAACCATCAACTTCTTGACGCCAGGTGTTGGAGCGTTGCAGGTTGAAGAGGTCGAAATCAACCATGGTTAGGTCAATGAGAAAGCTTGAAGGGCTTTCTTTGCCATAGACAATTTGTAGCGAGGCGTCATTGAGATCGGCTAGTTTACCGGTGGGCAATTTGTCGCTGAAGCCAACAATGGCATCAGCTCCTTTGCTCTCAGCGACAGCGCCAACTATTACACCCGGATACTTGTGGGGCAGACCGTGCTGTACGTAGCTGTTGATTGGCAGAACAATAGCGTCACATTGACCACTAGCGAACTTTTGCAGACGATCAGCGTAGTCACCATTGTCAACGACAAATTGCACCCCTAGACCACGTCTGGCTGCTTGTAGTTTCATCTCTGGTGAGTCGACGAAAAAGTAGCCTAGATAACCGTCACCACAAACTTTTAAGGTACTTTCTACCTTTGCTTCGCTGGCTTCTGTTTTGCCTGAACTTTCTTTATACATCAGCCAGAGTTTGAAGCCTCCCACACAAAGAAAACCAACCACCACAATGAGCAGGGCGGCTATTACTGTTCGATTTTGATTCATAATAAAAGGTTCCGCTGATGCAGCTTCAAACGAAGCTGCACCTTAGTGATTTTAGTGATTAAAAGGCTACTTGCCGTCTGCTTCGCCAGGGAAGCTGGTGGGGTCGTAGAGTTCAAGTTCCGAACCTGCTTCTGTCAGTGCTGCTTTTAGCTCGTCAGCATTGACTGCATCTTTATAGAAACGCGAGTATCTGCGCAGCTCATGACGCTCGCCTATACCAAAGCCGACTGTATAGATAGCAAAGTTGTTCTTTTGTGCAGCTTTCACTCCTGTGGTTAGTGAGTCGGTTGAGTCACCATCGGTAACTACAACCAAGCGAAATTCGCCATAACCGAATTGCTTTTCGTATTGCTTTTTCAGGGTGTTCACAGCTTTTTCAATAGAGTCACCTAGGGGTGTACCTCCACCGTCATCTACGGCATCTACCAGTTTTAGAAACTCAGCTTTGTTATTAGCTGCCAGGGGTAGCACTTCACCGTTGTGCTTGGCGTCAAAGACATAGAGGCCCAAGTTGACGTCGTCAGGTAGAGCTTCTACAAATTGATGCATAGCCCATTTAGCACCGGCTAGCTTGTTTCTAAATTTGTCACCGCCTGGTGCTCTGCCGCTCATTGAACCGGAGCCATCAAAGACTACATAGAAATTGCGGGCAGTTGAATTGGCTGATGCTACTGCATCTTGCGCCTGGTCTAGCACTGCTTGGGCCTGGTTATCGGCATCGGCTTGGGCCAGAACCAGGTCTGAAGCCGGAGCTGTTGTTACCGCTATGGCTGGCTGCGTTGTGGCGCTGTTGTTCTGATCTTGTGAGGCGTCGCAGCCGCTTAGCAGTAAGAGCCCTGCCAGAATCAGACCAAGCTTGGTTAAGTTGGTTTTTCTCATGGTCAGCGCTCCTTATTTGCCAGGTGTGTATTCGTCTAATTCTGTTTCCACAGCTTTAGGACGGAAGACAACGCGACGGTTTTGGTCCCAATGCAATTTGCTTGGACGGTCTTCTGGCCATTTTGGTGAGACGATACCGAGGCCAACAGTGACAAACTGAGATGGATCGCAGCTGTAGCCTTCTTGGGTGCAGAAGTTCATGAATGAAATTTTGACGTTGTCTGCACGCTTTTTGGAGAGGTTTTTAGCCACTTGTTGAATTTCGGCCAGTTCTTGAGCGCTAGCGCCTTCGGCTTTGCGTTTGTTGTAAGCATCAGGTGCGTTATGACCTTCAATCACGAAAACTATACCGCCAGCAGTTTGAGCCTGGTCTAGAACGCGTTTGAAGTCGTCCATATAGTCTTGGATAGCGAAGTCATCTTGTTTTGGTTTGAAGTAGATTTCAAAGGGAGGCAAAGCGCCAACTTGATTGTATGAATCTAATTCAGTAGCAATCTGATGTTCAACTTTGGCTCTTACTTTGTTTTCGTCAAAAGCTGGTTTTGCAGCTAATTGAGTGGTGTCGGCGTGTTGCAGACCAACGGCTAATTGAGTGTAGTCCCAGCTTGCCTTTTTCAGTGGGGCAGTAGCTTTGAGTAAGCCCAGTTGAACGAAGCTGGTTTGAATTTCGCTCGACAGTGTCTCGAAATTTCGGGTGGTGCCTTGGCCAGTGAAGAAAGCCACGTTGCCACTAAAACCAACCCACTGACAGTCAGCCAAAGATGATTCAACATCGGTAGTGGCAGATGGTGAACCAAAGAGTAAGTTAGCTGATTTAGCAATAAGCTGAGTGTATTTTTGGTCTGCTTTGTTGGCTATCAACGAGTCAAAGTGTTCTTGGCCAAGCATTAAGGCATGGGTCAATTTTTGTACATCGCTGGTGTGTTTTTCGAACCAGTCTGCCCGCACTGCATAAGTGTCGGCGATGACGCGGTTAAACATGGCAGATGTAATTAGTGCTTTTGCGCCTTTGACAGATTCACCGCCGCTAGCATTGCCACCGCCAGTCAGTGCTGCTGCGTCTGGGCTAATTACCATCACTGCGTCTAAAGACGAGTCTTGTTCAAAGGCTGTGCGTGGATCAACTACTTTGCCGTTTGTGTCATAGGTAGGGATGGTCAACTCTTTTAACCATTTTATTTTGACATCCTTAGGCTCAAGACCTGCTTTGGCTAGTGCTGTGGTCAGGTAGTCCATGTGTGGGCCGTAGAGCTGGATGCCAATGGTTTTACCTTTCAAATCAGCCAGGCTGTTTATGCCAGGGCGCACAACCAGCACGTCTCCGCCATTACTCCAGGTTAGTTGATAGATTAAGTAGAGGTTGGTGTTGGCTTGCTTGAAGACCTCAGCAGCGGCGTTACACATACCAGCTGTGCAGCGCAGATAGGGAGTTTCGCCTTCAAGCACACCTTTGACTTGCTTGGCAAAATCGTTTTCTACAAATAGTTCAACGTTGAGGCCTTCTTTCTTAAACAGCCCTTCTGAATCGGCATCGATAGTGGCAACGTCGCCTGGCCAGGTAATTAGCGGCAGTTTGATTGGACCATCTTTTACTGGTTTTAGTTTCACACCCTTAAGGGCTTCGGTCAGAGGTTTAAAAGGGATGTAATCAACGTTGTTTCCAGCGGCACCTTTTGGTGCGGCCTGGGCCGTGGCTGAGAGAACGATAGTGGTGAGCAGTGCTACGAGCAAGTTTTTAAAGCTAGCTTTTGATTTCATTCAGTACTCCTGAATTTGTGATTTGAATAAATGGCCTCGCAGTGAAAGTTGAAAGTCAGAGTGACTTCAAGATTCACTTTTGAGAGCCGTTAGATAAACTGCAATGCTGGCCGAAGCCAGAATTGCAGCAAGAACACAAGCAAATGTAATTTCCACTGCAGCAAAATGCAGTGGAACAATGACGGAGTGCTTAGTGTGTTTGTTGATTGAGGTTTTGTTGAGCTTTGAAGAGCGTTGCTGTGATTTATAGGTAGAGCTTCAATCTAGCTATCAGGCCAGTGCCGATACAATCGTCGGTTGTAAAGTGTTGTTTAGCTAGAAGAAATTGCCATGGCTTGGCTGGTGTAAGCAGTGCACTTTGGGGTTTGACCCTTGAGACACTGTTAAATCTAGCGCGAGCCGTCGAACCATAACGGTTGATGGCGCTTCTGGTGAGACAGTGCCAAGTACTCGTACTGTAGCGGCAATCTTAAGCAGCAAGAAGCTGTTCAAGGCGTTGCCACATTGGCTGAAGTTCGAGGTCGTCAGCCTGATAGAGCGCTGCTTTGAATGCAACCTGCTCATGCTGGTATTGGTTGTACTTCTTCTGATTGTTACGGCGGCTCATGATGACGTTGGCGAGACGGTCGCAAAGCTTGACGATCACAGCCACGCGGTTAGCGGCAATCTTCGGCAAGGTCTTTGCTTTCTTCTCGTCGCGGGTAGCACCGTCTTCGTCTTTCAGGGCATAGGCCGCCGCCACAGCTTCTGGGGGGAAGCCTGCGGCAAGCAGCGTAGTGATTGACTGATTGGGGCAGTCTTCGAGCACATCATGAAGCCAGCAAACCATGATGACCAGCTCGTCGGTAAAACCGAAACGAACTGCAAGTTTAGCGACCGCTGCGAGGTGAACGCTATAGGGCTTTCTGCCGTACTTCTGATTACCGTGGGCTTGAATACACCATAGTGCATACCAAGGAAGTTGCTGGTTATTTTTGATTGGGGTTTTCATGGGAGTTTCCTTTAGCCGCAACGGTCTCCTGCGGGTGGAGGAGAACGTCCCATGTAGTTCTAGCTATGGGAGTTCTCTACGAAAAAACGAAATTAGTTTGTGTGAACATATCGAGAATTTCTCCAAGTTAGTTCGCAGTTATTGGTTCTTACCAGGGTTCGACAATAGCGTTCGATTCAATGCCCCAGCGCTCAATTTGATTGTGAGCAAAACTGAGTGGTGCAGAGCTCGAATTTGACTTTTCATGGCTGCCGATAGATTGGCTTAAGAACTGCGCTATGAATGTGTTTATTGTCTCAACTGTTAGATAAGGAACATTGATTGTGGCATCTAGACCAATGCCGCAGGCAAAATCGTAGCGCAGGCTGATTTGCTCATGTACAACGATGCTGCCAGAGTTGGCGATTCTCACTTCTTCGGCTTCAATCCAGTCATAGCGACTTAAGCCGTCAAATTCTGCCTCTGCTCTCTCTGGCTCTAGTTCTGATGTCCAGAGACCTGATTCACTGTCGAAGTAAGTATTGTCGACTAAGTTGCTATGGTAAGGGAGCAATTTTTCAGCTGCTTCCCATGCGGCCTCATGAACTGCTTCTACATAGGCACAGCGAGCTGTTTCTAGCGTGCAGTTGTAAAACGTGAGCGGTTCTTTACCAAGAAAGTAGCAGTCAATCCAGCCGTTCTCACCATGAATGTGGTCTTGGCTATAGAAAAGACCGCCAAGCACTGGTTGGGCCCGTCTGATTTGATTCTTGATGTTGATGTAAGTGAGCTTGCGGCGGCGTCTGGATTGTTCGCCGAAAGGTTTGTGCTTTTTGTGATGACGAGCCATTTTGCTCCTTGATTGGATAATTTATATGATTGAGTGCCACCAAGTCCGTTTGGTAGCACGTTGTTATCAGGTTGTTGTCAGATTGTGTTGCTTCGAGAAGCTAGCTTGAGCCTAGTCTTTGCTCTCAGCGATGAAACGCATTAACGACAACCAGAAGTTGACGAAGTCTAGGTAGATGTTCATTGTGATCATTACCGCATTGAAGTCGTTGTTTTCAGAACGAGAAAGACGGAAGAAGTCAAAGACAAAGTAGCCAGCAAAAATCACCATACCTGCCAGTGAATAGAGCAGGTTAAATGAATGACCAAAGCCTGTGAACATCCCAATGATGCCGACAATAATCAAGCCCAGTAAGCCGACGAAGAGCCATTTACCCCAGGCGCTAAAATCGCGTCCAGAGAAAGCCCCCCAGCAGCCGAGAACAGCCATGATTGCCGCTGTACCCATAAATGAGAAGGTGACAGTCTGCCAGCCAATGGTGGCGGCATATATGTTTACGGCAGGGCCAATGGCTAGACCATTGACGAAGGTCCAGATGGCTAGGCCGGCAACGCCAAGGGCTGGTGAGGTAGCGGCTAAGGCAGCTACACCAAATATGCCGACAATCAGCAGAACGAACAGACCGAGTAGAACCCAACCTGATGTAATGCCGAGGCCCATGTATGTGCCGATTGAACTGATTACCAGTGAGCCAGATAGAAGCATCATCACTTTGGCCATGAGGCTGCTGCTGTCGGTAGTTTCTTTAGTGTTGCGTGAGGCGTAAGTGTTCATAAATTCTCCGGGGAATTTGTGTTTGAGTTGAGTTTGTCGCCTGTTTTGGCTGGCAAATTTTTGTTTTGCATGTGCTCTTGCAGGTGACCTTGTACTTGACCTTTGACGTGCTGGTAGCTCGAGACCAGCAAGCATGTCTAGGTCACGATTGACAGAATTCGCACTGGTGGTACCTGGTCGATAGCGATTTCGGTGACTGTCTCAGCGGCACCTTCCTCAGCTAGTTCGCCAACCCACTTCTTGAACTTTTCTTTGAAGGACATAGGTTTACGATTGAAATTTGGATGAGCTTCTAAGCCGAAGTTTTTGCTGCGGCTAGAAGGTGAATGCCTTTGAGTGTTAGGCTGGGGTCGACAATGTCGAATACTTTCTTGCTAGATTTACTGGCAGCCGATATTGCTTCGCTCCAGCCCCCAGTGGCAATTGTTAGCGCTTTCTTGCCAAGCTGTTCTTTGGCTAGTGCTTGCCACTCACGAATTAGCCCAATATGGCCAGCAAAGACACCGTTGCGCATGTGCGTTTCGGTGTCATAGCCTAGTTCAAGGGTTTGGCCAGCCATATCGAGCAGAGGCAAAAGGGCCGTTTGTTGATGTAGTGCCGCAAGGGTGAGGCCTAGGCCTGGTGCAATGAAGCCGCCCTCGACATGACCGTTGGCTGAAATAGCGAGCATTGTTGTCGCTGTGCCTAGTCCTATCACTATCACTGGTCGACGCCCTTTACCGTGAATCTTCCAGGCGGCTGCCGCATCGGCAACTCTGTCGGCTCCCATAGTCGAGGCCATTCCGGTGAGAAAAGGTTGCTCAGCGGCGCTTATAGAAATAACCCCATGGTTGCTCAGCAATGAGCGGAGAGTGGCTTCTGCTGCTGGCACCACTGAAGATATGGCAATAGGACACTTTCTTTTGTCAATTATAGCGGCGGTTGAATGTGCGATTTCAGCAGTGGGAAAGCAGTGCCGCTCTATCAAGACACCGTCAGCAAAGTAACCATATTTAGTGTTGCTATTGCCGATATCTATGGCGAGTAACTCTTTCATGATGTTTCCGTTGCTAATGGTTGTTAAGATTGAGGGGGTGGAACGATAGGCATTTCGAATATGTCAAAGGCTTGCTGCGCATCTTTCGGGCTGAAGTGTATGGACATACCACGGTTGCCTATGCGGATACTGTCGTCTGTAATGTGGTCGACAGGGTGGTGGCGTCCCGCTTGAAATTCAGAAAGTTGGGCCATCAATGCTTCATCGCTGATTGTACAGTTTCTTTTTAGCACAGCGTAGAGTGCAGTTTCGCTCTTCTTAACTTGGAGCTTGTCACGTGTTTGTTGCCGAGTGGCTTTGAGCTTGGCAAGTGCAGCTTCTGCTTTAAGCACGGCAGTTTCTCTGCTGAGCAGTTCACTGAAGAGCTCCAGTGCTTGTTGATGCTTGCCGCAGAAAATTTTGTCTGTTGATATTCTCTCGATAAAATCGCCGGTGGTGACGTAGTTGAAAATTTCATTCAGTGATGCCATTGAGGGCTCGTTGACGTATAAGACGGCGCCTTCGGCTTGCTCTATTAAGGCCGTGGCTAGTTCTAATAGTTGCAACAGCACTTGTCTGAGTGAGTCAATTACTGTTTCGTCGATATTGGCGCGGCGAAAACCAGCCTGCTGTTTGTAGCAATTGGCGATCAGTGCTTGGGCAATATCGCATTGAGCAATGTGAGCACCTAGTTGTTCGGCTATTGCTGCTGCACTGTTGTTTGGCACTGTTCTGACAGTTTCTATGCCTGTTTGGTTTGAAGTCATACGATTATTCCAATTGAAAAGTTGTTAGTAGTTACCAGTGGCACCCTTGATTGCAGGGTAGTCTCCTGGCGGCGTTGCTGAATCCGCGAATTGCTTAGTCAGTTCACAGCTAAGTCAGTTCACAGCTAGGTCAATAGCTAAGACACCACGTTCTGTGCAATCAGCTGATGCTCGTTTAGATAGCCTTTGTTAAGTGCTTTTACTAGAGAGGTCATGGTTGTCGAAGCAAGTTTACCGAAATCATTTCTCAAGTCATTGGCGATGACTACAGCCGGTCTGGGCTGGTGTGGATCATTTGAGCGGGCACAATCGTAGGAAGAGATTGCATCTTGACGTATCATGAAATACCAAGATAGACTAGATTAAGTTAGAAATCGGTATAAGTTGAGGTGTCTCATGTCTACTGGACGAGAGAAATTTGCCACACAAGTCAATTCTGAAATACTGACGACGCTACGTGCTCTAGCTCGAACAGAGGGGCGACAGTTGCAAGCGCTCGTTGACGAGGCTTTAGCTGATTTAATCGAGAAGCGCAAAAATAACAAGCCTCGCCCCCATGTAATTGGCGCTTATCTGGGTAGCCACGAGAAATACAGCGAATTGTATAAAAAACTCGCTAAATGACTGATTATCTTACATTGGTAGAAGTTTTAGCCATTCATGCTGATCAAATTGAGCGCTATGGTGGCTTGCCAGGGGTTCGTGACTTCGGGCTTCTTGAGTCGGCTTTATATCGACCGCAGACTGGCTACTACGCTGATATTATTGAGGAAGCTTGTGCGCTGTGGGAGAGTCTAGCTCAAACCCATCCTTTTGTTGATGGCAATAAGCGCACCGCCTTTGCAGCGACTTACACATTTCTCTCTATCAATGGTGTTTCGTTTACAGCCGCTGCTGAAGAAACCTATATTTTTATCTTCGACTTATATAAAAGGGAAGCCTTCAATTTTGCAGATATTGTGCCTTGGCTGCGCAGTCATGTCGTGATAAACAGCTAACTGATCACTTGAATGTTTTCGCCATCGAAGCCAATGTCAATTTGTTCGATGATTTTGCGCGATTTGATACCGAGCATGTTTTGCCAGCGCCAGTTGCTACGAATAGCGACTATCTTTTCTCCAGCAGAAATTGCAGCTAGGATTATCGGGTCTCGTCCATCAATGCTGTGAAAGACTTTGGCGTTGCCAACGTCATAAGTGAGATAATCTGCGCTGCCTCTGCCAGCATTTATAAGAACCAGTGCCTTAGTCTGATCAGCTGTGTCTTCTGAATGTTCAGGAATCAGGCAGACTCGACCTTCTTTAATTTCTATAGAGGCACGCTTCAAAATTGAACTATATCCTGGTTTACCTAGCTCAAAGCAATGAGGTATTTGCTTGACCGTGGCATCAACCAGGGCATTAATAGTGTCAGGCCATGGAGCCAAGCGTAGACAAGTGACCATGTAAGAGCCCCTGTCTTCAAGAAATAATCCTTGATTAGCTGTCGGCAAATTCTCCACATCGACATTGCCACTAAGCAATGGTATTGCCAGTGGTGAGCCCAGTGATGCTAGAATACCCCCAGCCAGCCACGTTGCCATGTTGGGGTGATGCTTATTGCAAGCTACTCTAAAACATTTCATAATATCCTCATTAAAAAGTAGCCGGTGCCAAGCTTTTTTCCTTAATTCTTGGTAGCGGCTGGTTGAAAGTTTGAGAACGCCAGATTGTTTCTAGCGGTTCAGGTTTGGTGCTTCGCTACTTGTTTGTTTTGCTCAGCCTCGCACTACGACGAGTACTAAGAGCGCTTAGAGTGGCGATTGTACAGACGGTAAACAGAAAGAGAACCCAGAGCGAATCAGGTAACTCTCGGTGGAACCACCATGCTGACATTGTGACAATCATCACTGTAGCTCCAACTGCTATCATGCGGGCTTTGTAAATTGAATCAAGTAATAGCACTTGACCCAGTATGGCAATCAGTAGAAGCGAGCCAGAACCAGCAGCAGGAGCTACATAAGACCAAATGAGCAGGCAAATCATAAAGACTGCGCTGCCGATAATAGTCTTTGCTTGAGTAGAAAGGAAGCGATTTTCTGTCGAGATTGTCATGAGCTGTTCCTCAAAAAAAGTTACTGGCATTCTTTATGGAACGCCGGTAGTTACTCAAAATGACGGCTCTGAGCTAGATTCCTTTTTTTGCTTCCAGACACAGGGCCACGAAATTAAACGTCCTCACATCCAGTGATGACTGGCGATGCAGACCTAGACTTTTACGTTCTATCCAGCTCTCGTATCTCTTCTTCAGAAGGAGCAATGGTTTCAATGAATTCGATCGTTTCAGGGTTGTTGATATTGACAAAGAACAATACTTCGTCACCTACCGCAACCTGTGAGGCATTGATCAATAAGAAGGCGAGATAGTTAGACTCTGCTCCTGCTGTATAAAACACTTCTGTTTTGTTGTCACTATTACAATCGCGTTGAATTGTAAATACGAATCGGCTGATGCCATTGGCGTTGTAGCTTCCCGCTCTTCTAACAGTTCCAGTTAATGAAACTGCAGATGTGAAAGACTCGAACTGCTGTCTGGCTTCGAGGTTTCTTTGTGCATATCGGTTTGTTTGCATAATGCTTCTCAAACAAAATTGCTCAGTGCTAGAACTCCTTGTTCTTAGCACTGAGCTTAAATAGGCTCTCGCAGACTGCGAGCAGGTTGATATGTCTATCTGCTATTGAGCAGGATAGATATTTGTGCGATTTGCAGCATGCTCAGCGAGCAGGTCACAGGGCACGAAGTTTTTGCGCCATGACTGACCGGGCAGTTCGGCACCAGTAGCAATGTTGCGGCTCAGGTCAGAGAAGGTTTTTACGCCTTGTTGGTCGATCAAACGCAAGGGGCCACCCAGAGAAGCGGTGAAGCCGGTGCTGATGACAAAAGCTAGGTCGATCAAGAACGGGTCTGAGACAACGCCGGCTTCTAACACTCTGACGGCCTCGTTTTGAAGCGTGCCGATTAATAGTTTGACGATGGCTTCTTCGGCCATTGGTGTATTGCCCAAGTTGTGAGCTTCTGCCATGCTGCGATAAGGAGCACCCAAGACCGGCTTGCGTGTTTTTGCGTCTTTGACGGTTTTGCCATCTTCCCAGACATAAAAACCATAGCTGCCTTTGCGACCCAAGAAGCCTTGCTCAACCAACTTACCTACTAGGTCAAGCGTTGGTAAAGCTAAGCGCTCTCCGTGGGCGCTAGAAAGCGTTTTGGCGACGCTGGCTACTACGTCTAAGCCAACATAGTCCATAAGCTCTACGGGGCCCATAGGCATGCCGAAGTTCAAGATTGCTTTGTCTAGTGCCGCAGGTGCCACACCCATTGCCAGCAAATGAGCTGTCATGGCTAAGTATGGCCCCAGGATGGCATTGACGATAAAGCCCGGGTAGTTTTTGCAGGGCAGTGGAATTTTGCCCAAAGCGCTAACCAAACTTATGGCTGTTGCCATAGTTTCAGCCGATGTTGATGAAGTACCCGGAATTTCAACACCAGCCATTTGTGAGACAGGGTTGAAGAAGTGCAAACCACTGAAGTTGGCATCATTGACTACACCTGTTTTCAGCACCTCTAAGTCGCGTGCTGAGGTGTTTGAGAACAAGAACCACGGTGTTTGTTTGCTGCGGGTCGCCATGACTTCATCAACTTGCTTGTAAGTAGCAAATTTGATTTCGTCTTTTTCAGGCACAGCTTCGATGATGGCGTCGCAGTCAACCAGTGCGTTGTACGAAGTTGATAGGGTTAACTTGGTCAGTTTGGCAGAAGCGGCTGCACTATTAAACTTTCCTGCTTTGACCCTAGCTGCTACCAGTTTTTCGATGTTGGCTTTGGCTTTGGCTAAGAATTCATCTTTGATGTCGATGACAACCACTTGTTCAAATTGCTCTGAACAGATTGCTTCGAAGGCAATTTCTGCCCCCATGATGCCTGAGCCAATCACACCAAGGGAAACGACTTGAGCTGGAGCTGTGGCACCGGCTAACTTTTTAGCCTTGCCGCGATCAAGAAAGATGCTGACCAGATTGGCTGACTCAGTAGATTGCGCTTGTTTGGCAAAATAGACTGATTCTAGCTCTAGTGCTTTTTGCAATGGCATGGTCAGTGCCCGCATAGTGACAAATGCTGCTTGTCCTGGTGCGCTATAGCCTTTGGCTTTCTTTTTGATCTGGGCCAATACTTGTTTGCTGGCAAACCCGTGGGTTTTGGAGCTTACAAAGCGACGTAGGCCGGAGAAGCGATCTGCTTTGAAGGGTTCGTTGACGTTTAAGATAGCGCTTACCAGCTTTTCACCGAAGGGAACTTTCTTCTTGGCTGGTTTGCTAGCTTTTTGAGGAGTGTAGACTTTGCCCTCGACAGTAGCAACAGCATGTGCGCCCGCCATGTTAGCTACTTCTACGAATGTTTCGTGTACGGTGAATGCTAGCGGTCTTTGGCCCAGAGCAATTGCCTCAGCTGTATCAATCAGTTTGACTTGAGCGACAACTTCGTCTACCAAGCCGCTTTGCCAGGCTTCTTTGGCACTAGCGTCTGAGCCTGTAGTAATCATTGTGATGGCTTTGACTGTGTCAATTAGCCGTGGCAATAAGACACAGCCACCAAAGCCTGGAAAGATACCAAGCCTTACTTCAGGAAGCGCTAGAGCCACTTCTGGGCTGTCACTGGCAATGCGATTTGTGCACCACAGGGCCAGCTCTAGACCACCGCCTTTGCAGGCGCCGTCGATGGCCGCTATGGTAGGCACGCCAAGGCAGCGTAACTTAGCGAGAATGCGTTTAGCATTCATGGTTACCTGGTAAATTTTGTCTTCGCTGTCGCTCTGCATCTGGCTGATTTCGTTAATATCGGCACCAGCGATGAATACACCTTTTTTTGCCGAAGCAATAATCAGACCTTTTAAGGTCGGGTCGTTAGCCAGGCGATCAAGAATGCCATCAAGCTCGCGCAAGACAGCCATACTTAGAACATTTACTTTTGGTACGTCCAGCCATAAGACTTTTACACCAGATGGTTTGGTTTCGAGACGGAAGAATTGTCCGTTCTTGTGATTTACAGTACTCATTTGCTTTCTCCTTTTGTGTAAGGTTTAACCAAGGCAGCACCAGCCATGCCACCACCCACGCAGAGTGAAGCAACGGCAAGTTTTCCGCCTTTTAAAGCTAATTGCCAGGCTGCTGCACCGATGATGCGAGCACCGGTCATGCCTAGCGGATGACTGAGTGAAATGCCGCCACCATTTTCGTTGACTTTATTTGGGTCAATGCCTAAGCATTTCATCACGGATAGAACTTGATGACTGAAAGCTTCGTTCAGTTCCCAGTAGTCAATTTGGTCTACTGTCAAGCCGTTGGCGGCTAACAGTTCTCTCACAGCTTCAACCGGGCCTAGACCCATAGAAACTGCGTCTCTGCCTGTGAAGCAGAAGTCGACGATTTCGGCTAGTGGCTCTAAACCAAGCATCTCAGCCATTTCTACGGTGCACATAACCAGGGCGCAAGCTCCGTCACCCATACCAGAAGCGTTACCGGCAGTAATTAAGCCAGTTCCACCAACGGCAGAGAGTTTGCTCAATGACTTCATATCGGTGACACGCGGATGCTCATCGGTATCGAACACGCCCAAACCAGGTATTACCATTGGGTCAATTTCATGAGCAAGGCGACCGGAGGCAATTGCTGCTAAGGCATTGGCATGCGAGCGGGCGGCGAACTGGTCGGCTTCGCTGCGGCTAATATCAACAAGATTGCCGACAATTTGTGCTGTCTTCATCATGTTTAGCTTGGCCGGGTCTCTGGCTAAATAGGCAGGTCCAAGGCCGCTGTCTGCAAGGCCAAAGAATGGTAGAGGGCCAAAGACTTTGAAGAGTTTGCGCAGGGCTTTGGGAGAGCTTTGTGTCAGCCATTTATTGAGGCCGGTATAGCGTTTGGCCCCATTAACCATTAGGTGCGGTGATGACATTGATTCAACACCGACAGCAATGCCAAGCTCGTTGCGGCCATGAGCTATTTCAGACCAAATCTGAAAGGCGGCGTTCATACCGCTGGCGCACTGCTGATGCACTGTGTAACAGTTGATGCTTTCTGGCAGGCCAGCGTTTTGTAGCGCTACACGAGCCGTGTTTGGCTCATAGTAGCTTTGCACCGCATGGCCAAAGATAACTTGGTCAATCATGCTGAGGTGCTTGATGTTTGCTTTGCGCACTGCGCATTTAAGCACATGGGCACCCATTTCGGCTGGGCTATGGCGATGTAAGGCCCCACCCATTTTGCCAATCGCTGTGCGACTGGTGGCGACCAGAACGACTTTGCGTTTGGTTGAGCCTTTATTGTTGCTGTTGTCTGACGACATGATAATTCTCCGATTGATTAGAAGTGGAAAGTGGTTTTCGCTGCAAAGAAATAGCAGGCAATGTGTTGCTTATCGCCTGCTACAGTGCGCTAAAAGCCCCTTCGCTATTTGTAAGGTTGTTGAATTTCGCCAGCAGGAACACCGTCTAGCTGATGAAACTGTCCAGCCAGTACATAGGTCGCTACTTCATCAAGAGCCTTTTCGTACTGGCTAGAAGTGTGCTTTTCTCCTGCGAGTTTGCAGCGCATTTCTAGGCAAAGCAAATTTAGAGCAGCCACAGTCGCTTGGTCACCGGCTTGGCTGGCAGCGCGAGAGGCGGCAATGGCACAGAACATTGTGGTTATGCTCGCCACTGGTTCATAGATACCTTCTAGCATGGTCAGCTGCTTGTCACCCAAACGTTCTTGATATTTCAAGACGTTAAAGATGAACTGCTTGCGCCATTTGAACCAGGCTTTGTCAGCAAACTTACGGTGGGCTTCGAAGCGGTTATCCAAGCCTTCAAAGGCAAATTTATCACTGGCCTTTGGTGTGGAGCGAATTTGCTTGAGGTACTTGGCCATGTTCACCGTTGCTGCCAAAATTTTCTTGCGGTTTTTCACTAGCTTCCCTGTGTTGGCTAGCAAGTAGCTGCAAGTTTGAGCAAAGTTCTTGGCGTTGAAAACCAGTTTGTTCGGGTCGATACCAGCGTTCTTGAACTCTTGCATCACTGGGCCCAAGTACGGTTCGCCAAAGGCCTTGATTAGTGACTTGACGCAGGCCATGCCCAGCATAGGGTTAGGGCCTTCGTAAACAGAAGTGACTAAGTCGTCAGCTAAATTGTCGCCGATGGTGCTGCCGTGCAAAGTGAAGCGACCGCCGATGGTAAACAGCCCAAGCTCAGTTGAAACTTGACGCAGCCAATCTGTTGCTTTGGTCTTAGCAATCATTGAGCTGACATCGCCTTGATAGCCAGCGTCAATCAAACTGGATGACCAGTCGACCAAGGCGTCGGCACCGGCGATGTAGGCGGCTTGTAGAGCGAGGTTGTAGCGGATGTATTGACGATCTTTTAGGAGGACACCGAAAGTATCGCGGTAGTTTACCCACTGTACGCACATGGCCAATATTCTCCGCATTCTTGCTGCACCAGTGGTGGCTACAGCAAATCTGCCTTCGTCTAAGTCGTGGAAGATGATGGCTAGGCCATCGCCTTCTAACAAGTTAGCTTTGGGTACACGCAGGCCGTTGAACTTCAGACCTTTGTTGTGAATGTAGCGCAGGGCGTGGATGCCGTAGTTATTGATAGAGAACACATCGCTGTCTTCTTCTGGCAAGGTGGTGATAAGCACTCTCAGTTTGCCTTCAATCAGAAGTAACAGTGCAATTTCGTGACCATACCAAGCGTTTGAGATGAATAACTTCTCGCCGTAAACGACAATGTCATCACCGTCGACAACGCCATGAGTGGCTGCTTTGGTGATGTTGCAACCGACTGATGGTTCGGTGCCACCAAAGCCCGAACGCACATAACCGGCGGCTAGCGGGCGCAGTAAGCGTTCTTTTTGCTCCGCTGTGCCTTTCCAGATTAACGGGCCTGCTGTGCCGATTAAACGTTCAATTGAGAGCAGTCCGCCAATTATTTCGGCTACCGTGGCACCCATTTTTGTCATGGTGCGACCTAAGAAGAACTTCGAAGCTCCTGTGCCACCGTACTCTTTGGGAATCGGTAGACCCCAGTAACCAGCTTCGGCTAGTTCGGCAATTAATACCGGGTTGACTTTGCCGTCTTCCCCAAATACTGTACCAGCGTCTCTGTGCCTTTTTCCCACTTCGATGCTAGCCATTAGTGCGGCCGCAGCTTCTGAGTCGGTTAGTTCAGTCTTGTTTGCCTGACAGGCAAAGAGACGCAGGTCAACGCTTGGAGCCAGCAGCGCTTGTTGCAGCACACCTGGTTTTGCGCGACCGCTGTCGGCGTGAATCTGAGCTTGGTCTATAGTGACGACACTGCCGACTTCTTCTGCGCTTTTGCCAGCTTTTTCCATCGAGTCTTTAATCAGATCGATGTCACCAGCACTATTAGCGCCGACCCCAGGGTTAACCTTCTTTGTGGAGGCTGTGGGATTTGAATTTTTGTCTTTTGTAGACATGATTGCTGTCCTTTAAATTGTTGTTGATAGGCGCACTGAAGAAAGAGCAGAGAGTTGTCTAGACTTAAGACTCTGCCTTTCTTTTGCTGTGCGGATTGAGACCTATTTGAGGTCCTCGATTTTTACTTTCAGCAAAACTGCAGCTTTGCCTTTGCCGTAAAAATTGTTGAATCGTGCTGCTTCTTCAAACCCGCGGGCGGCATAAAAGTTTTGAGCCCCTTTGTCGTTGACGCTGACGTGTAGGCGGATGAATTCTTTGCCTTGCGTGAGTAGAGCTTTGGCGGCTTCTTTAATGAGCAAACTGCCAATGCCTAAGCCTCGGTGTGAGCCACGCACGGCTATGTAACTTACATAGCCGCCCTCGGGTCTGAGTTTGTAAATGATGAAAGCGACTACGATACCGTTGAGCTTTGCCGCAAGGGCATAATTGTCGTCTTCGGGACTGAGCTGTTGATACCATTCATCTGTGAATGGCGCGCTCAGGCTCTGGTTGTTTATTTCAAGAATGCCTGGCTCGTCTTCTTTAGTCGGAGCGGCAATCTGTACTGAAATATTTGTTCGACACTGATTGTTCATTTGCTCCTCCATCTTATAGAATTTAGATCATTACAGGCACTGCTGCCATTAGACCGATTGCTGTCATAAACAAGGCAATTGGTAAGCTTGCAATTGCGGCCCAGCGTCCACTTTTAACACTGATAAGCGATGGCATCAGTTTGCTACTCATTACTAGGGCAGCTGTTGTTGCTACCAGGTTAGTGGCTAATTCATTGATGGCATATTGCCCTGGGCTGGCAACTGCGAGTTCTAAGTTCAGTGGTATTCCAGCTATGCTCATGGCAAACATTGTGGCAATGCCGAGAGCGCAGATCAGCATCAGTATGCTGAGGGAAGCAACCAATGCTGGTGGCACCAGTGAGAGTGAAAACTCGCTAACCGTGACGTTGCCTTTGGTGATTTTAGGCGCAATACATGTTAGCGACAGCCATACCAGGCCGATTGTTGCAATTAAAGTAGACATAAAAACCTCCAGCTAAATCTATGATTAGCTTGTAAAAAAGATGTTTAGACCCCGAGTTAAGGCAAGGGGCGTTTTCGGCCTTTGGGCTTGACTAGCTTGGCATTTTCTGGACCCCATATTTGCGCTGGCGGTTCGTCGAAATAGTGACGGTAAGATTGCAGCGTTTTCTGGTATTGGGCTTGAAATATATGCTCTTCGCTAGCCAGGCCTGAGCCCGGATTGTGGTGAATCAAACAGCCTAATATTCCGATACACATCTCATCCCAATACGAATTACTATAGATGAGATGTAAGTGCCAAACTTCGTCAGTGACAAAAGAAGGCGTTACTTTGTGACCGGCAAAGGCTGCTAAGAAAATGAAGCGTTTGTACTCTTCGATTGCTCGTGCTGTAAATTCGCTGGTCCAATCTTGCTCTTCTTCTAAGCGGTGTGAGAACGGATAGGGCGCATTTGGTTCGTCTAAAGAAAATTCCTGTAGAAGTTTCCATATTGCCAGAGGATCAGTTGTTTTTGTTTTTTTGTGGAACTTCCAAAATCTAAACATGATTGCCACTCTAGTCAGTGCCTTAGCTGCCGCAACCACCGCCACCGCCGCAACCACCACCGCCGCCACAACTACTACCGCCGCCGCAGCTGCTGCCACTGCTGCAACTACTAGGTGTTGAGCAGGAAGAGCCGCCGCTAGGTGTGGTGGTTGAGTCGCTGATGACAGCAGGAACAATTGTTGATGAATCGCTGCTGCTGGTATTGTCTGTACTTTTGCGCGGCTCTTCAGGTTTCTTTCTCAACTGTTCAGCTAAGATGAAACCACCAGCGGCAGCAGCAGTAGCTGTTAATACGTCATTGTTTGAACCGGAAGTGGCGTCGTTGTTTTTGCTTCTGTTGCTTTTGTCAGTTCTTAAACGACTTTCGAACTCAGATCGTGATGATGGGCTTTTTCTGCTGTTTCTACCGCTGAAGATGGCGAAGAGGAGGATGCCGAGTAAGAGTAAAAGACCCATACCGACAATTGCGAATATGTTCATAGTTTGTACCGCCGTTTCGTTATTAGTTTCTGGACTGGTTGCGGGCTCAACTATAGGGCTAGTGTCAGGCTTAGCTTCTGGCTTAGGTTCTGAATTAGCTTCTGTGGCTGCTGCTACCAGGGTGTTTATTTGCTCTGCTATGCTCAGCGGTACACGTGCTGGGCTAGTGCTCAGGTACTGATTTTTTGCTGTGAAAACTGGGCCAGTTGGGTCATTCATCGTATCTCGATTGATACCGATGCCGTTGAGGTAGCTACCGGCTCTAACGCCAATAGTAAGCAATGGTCCGTCTTTCGGCGCGGTCATCAGAATTACTAGTGCCCTTGATTCGTTGAAGCTTGCATTGTTGTTCCAGCTCTCCCAAAGTCTACGCACTAAGGCTGGGCCTTTGTTTTCATCACTAAGTTTGCTGCCAGCATTGCGGGTGACGACTACATAAATTTGCAGGTCATGAACGCTATCGAGGCTTTTCAGCTCCTCGGTGTAACCGGATGCATTGAAAAGGGTGACTTCTTCTGCTGGTAGAGTTGGCGCCAGATAGACAGACGTTCCTTCTTTGAAAGATGGTAGCCAGCTATCTTGGGCGAAAGAGGGAGCAGCTATTGCCAGCAATAATAGTGAAAGTATTGCTGTGGTGCACTTGCAGTGTTTCATATGTGTTCCGTGATTGCTTGTAGTTTGGGTGTGTTGATTAGCTTTCGTTGGCTGGTCGTTTGGCGTGCTTCCAGGGTGTTGTCACCCACGCGCATATGGCGGCGGCTGCTAGTATCCAAAGCCAGAAACCACCCGATAAGAATGCAAACCAAAGTAGAAGAGCTAGACAAAGCCATAGGCTTATGAAAGACCAGGCACCAAGGCCTTGATAGCTTTCGACTCCAGCGGCTTTCCAGCCGGTGTTTAGAATCAGCGTGAAAATTATCAGGCCAGCGGTAAACATAAGCACTGGGGTGGTGCGAGAGGTAGCAAGTATCACTACAACAGACGTGCAAGCCGCCACTGCTAAAGTTAGGATAGTATTTTCTTTGTTCATGAGTAATCTCCATATTTAAAAGTGTTTCTATAAGCTGATTGCCAGTCAATGCGAATGTCGAGCAGCTCGTTTCTGGTGCCGACATCGTGTATTTTTTCGTCGGCGTAAGCGGTGATAGGGCGCAAGGCATATTGAATACTGACTTTGTCGCCAACCGCTACTAGGGGCAGTTCGGTCAGGTTTATCCCTGAGAATGTAATGATCTCAAAGGCGTTTTTAATGCCTTTGTCGAAAATCTTTAACGCCAGGTGATAGCTGGTTGACTTATCGAGTAGCGATTGAGCAATGGCTACTACTGTTCCATCGGCTTCTAAAATAGGGGATGTGTGTTGTTGGTCTTTGTTCATAGATTCTCCTGAAACAGTAGGTCCGATATTTTTGTAATGAAGTTGCGCACCACCAAAGGGGTGCGCAACAAGAGTAGTGGCTGCTTTTAGCCTTAGGACTCTAGTCGAATAGCTTGACGATTTCTTCGGCGACATCGTACTTGAAGAGTACATAAATGACGCCAAATATAGCCAGTGGGGCTTGAACTACAAAGCAGATTACACCCAAGATTGGATGTGCTAGAAATGCTCGCCAAAGGCCGACAAACCAGAAGTAGACGACGAGTAGAACGATAATGCAATACATTACTGTGACTGCGGTAAGCATAGATTCCTCCTTCGTTTAAATTTCTTGCAGCTGACAAGCGAAGGTGTAGACCCTTTAGTTAGCCGACCTTGACAGTGACGCGATTGGTTAATAGCCAGTTGATGGCGAAGATGCAGAGACCACCGACGGTGGCAGACTCCCAGCTGATTACAGTGAGATAGCTGGGGAACCAAGTGGCCATCAGCTGTAGTTGCAGAACGGGAATGAAGATCTGGAAAACATAGATTATGAGTAAGCCAAGCCCCAAGGTGCCGACGACGAATAGCTGTAGCATTATGTTTAGAAACCAGCCAGCTACGGCGAAGAGAAAGCCGCAGATAATGCCTTCAGGGACGAAGCTGCCGTGCATCTGAATGCCTGGCGCAATTGCCGGAAAAACGAAGCTGAAGAGAACGGCTGAGAGGAGTACGTGTGCAATGAATTTCATATAGTGATGCCTGTCTGGTTTTGATTTATGTTTTGATTTAAGGGTTGGGGATTGCGCTAACCGTGACTGCGGCGCAGACACTACCTTCCCCGTCCTGTAAAAGGCTCAAGCCATCGTCAGCGACGATGTAGCCTCGTGTTGTTAGTTCGGTGGCTAGTGTGTCGTTGAGCCGGGTTGGCGAGAGTGTGAGGCTGCTGCTATCTGAGTTTTTAGCTGTGCCAGTCTTGATGGTTATGTCCGCTGACACGCCGTTTGTCTCATTGTCCGATAGCGAGACATTGGTAATTGCATATCCAGCTCTCTTGCCTGAAGCCTTGACTAGCTCTTGTAATTCTTCATTGGCGAAGAAGATGCTTACAGGGGCAGGAAATGAAACAATGCCTGATTGAGTTGGTGGCACTGCTGGCCCATTTTTGTCTGTCTGTTCTGCTTCATCGGCCGATGAAGCGGTCGCTGTAACTGTTGAATAGGCCATGTCTTCGTCTTTGCTGTTGCTGAAGACCAGGCTATTCAAAGCCAGGGGAGAGCCTTCATCACTTGCTGCTTGATAGACGGCCGTAGTGATTAGCTCGTGAGTTAAATTGACCGTAGTAGATTTCTTGTCAAACAACTCTGAACCGACACCTGGGCGCATAAACAGATAGCCTGATACTTGGCCATCGTCGTCGCAGTTGATAGTGATGCATTCAAATCTGGCTTCGCCATTGCTCCACTTTTTTAGAGAGAGGTTCAGTAAGCGTGTGAGATCGTCACGGCTAAAGTTGTGTTGCACTTGGAACATAGTTTCTCCGTGGTTATTAAGCAAATAGGTCTGTAATTTGCTTAGTTCTCTGAGGTGAAGGCGTGAATGCCAAAATAGAAAACTTGTTGAGTAACAACAAAGGCCAATTGCCACCAGGTAACATTTTCCATCAAACTTACTGTCGGTCCGGGGATTGCAGCAAAGATAGTGGCAGCTAACCCACAGGCGATAGCGATAGCAATAGCCCATATAACTATGTGAATTTCGATTTCTCCGTTAATGCTACAGTGTGCTAGTGAGAAGTAGGTGAGCATGGCAATAGCCAACAACGCTGCGATTGGCATGCCAATGTGTTGTGGTAACAGCTGAGTGGCTGCGGCAACAAAAGCTATGCCTGCTATGTAAGCTGGAACAACGAGATGTACTTTGTTTACGGTCATGGTTTTTCTCTCAAAAATTTTTGATAAACAATGGCAAGGGCAACGCCTCTTTATTGGCGCTGCTCTTGCTGGTTAGGGTTTTCTAGTAAGAGTTTTTGCTTGCCAACTGGTTCGCGTCAGTAGTTCTTACTTCTTGTCGCAGAGTTGATCGAACGGTGTTTTGCCATGACCAGTATCGCTCAGGCGACCATGCCATTTTGAGCGTGCCAGGTAGCACAAGAGTTCAGGGTTTTTCGCTAGTTGCTCTGCTTTTTGAGTCATAGCTTGCGATTCAGCTTCGGCATTGAGCCTGATGTTGTTTGCCTCAGCTTCGGCATTACGCGTAATTTTCGCTGCTTCGCCTAAGGCCCCTTGAACTTGTGTTTTTCTCTTCGAATCGGCGCGGTCGAGTTCTTGTGACCGAACAGCTTTGTTTTGTAGTGCGTCTTCGAAGATTTTGGTAAAGTGGGCAGCGGTTAACTGGATACCTTGAATTTCAATCAAACGAGTATAGCCGCGTGTTTTGGCTGATACGTCTACCCAGTGTTGCAGCGCTAGCGCCATGTCCTGTTTGTTGTAGGTTTTTGGTTGGTACAGTTAAGTACCGGTTGAAAGCTTTGATTGGCCATTAGGCAGACCTTTACGGTCTATCCCTTATGGCCAATCTGTTGCGTCACTTATTTGCCAAAGCGTTCCATAAGCCATTTGGTTGCCCAGGCCCATGGCAAGACGGTGAATACCAAAGCAACATGCACCCACTTAGTGGCTTGTAAGGCACTAGAGCAGGCGTAAAAAAAGGCGAAGACTGAATTGATGCCTTGGCCGACAAACTGGTCGTAAAAGACCGGAAAAATCTGCCTGGCTCCTAAATAGGTAGCCGCCAGGTAGAATGGGATAAAGGCATAGATACTTAAGTACTTAATTATTTCTTTGTCCATGATTGTATTTTCTCGTGAAGCAGCCAGAGACTAAAAACTCCTTGTTTTAGCTCTGGTAAAAAGCAATGACACCGCGTCCTATTGGTGTTGTCGGTTTTACTGGCCGGCCATAGCTGCCAATCTGTCGCTATCACGTTTGTCGTGCTCAGCTTTTACTTCGATGCTGCGTTGCACTTTTGCTTCTTGAGCCGCAGCGGTTTTGCTTTCTTCTATGGTTTCAGCTATGGCTTCTTTGCCATGTTCCAAGACTTCAATAGCTTTTGCTAATTGGGTGTCTGGGCCCACAGTCGGATTGTCAAAATAAGCATCTGACTGTTCCACCTCAAAGTCAGGAATCAGTGCTACACCAAGAGGTACACCACCAGGTAAAAAGCGCAGAGTAGTAATTTTTACTGCTGCACCAAAGTCGATAGGGGTGAAAGCTTGGCCTACTTCTTTGCCATAGCTTGGTTTGCCCACCAGAACCGCTAAATCATTGGCTCTAAGCATACCGGCTAATATTTCAGAAGAACTGGCGCTCTTTTCGTTGATTAAGACCACGATAGGAATGTTAGGCACAACCCGAAAAACGCGGGGGGTGGCTTTACTTTTGACAATAGCGTCGTGTTCTACCAGCTCTTGTACATACTTGTCGCCATCAATTCTTTGTCTGACTTCTAGGTTGCGACCTTCAGAGTTCATCTGAATGGTAATTGTAGGACCGCTTGCCATGATGGTTTGGCCCATGTCTAGGGTCGCTTCCATGACGCCGCCACCGTTGTTGCGAAAGTCAATAATCAAGCCTTTGATAGCGCAGTCTTCTGGATTGTATGACTTTACTACTTCAAGAACAGCATTTGTTTCGTAGGGCAGTGCCTTGCCTGTGCACGCCAAGTAAAGGGCGTCGCTTAGCTCGGTAGCTACAGTTTTGCTAAAACTCGTTACTTTGACATAGAGAAAGTCATTTTCGAGTTTTTCCGTACTAACTTGATTGATGTGCAGGGCGCTGCGAGTAATAGCAATTTCGATGTTCTCGAAGCTATTTTCGCCATCGGTTACAGGGCGCTTAACTGACAATACAACTGTGGTACCTGCTTGGTTCTTGCCGCTGATTAAGGCGATAGCTTCTGGCATAGTTTGACCGATGAGCGAATGACCATCGACAGCAGCGATTTGATCGCCCAATTTCAAACCAGCTTGTTCGGCTGGGGTACCATGTGGCGGAGCCGGATAGACAACCAGCAAAGTGTCTTCAGTAATTTTGTTCAGAGCTGCGAGGGCTTCTTGTGAAGGGTTTTCACCGAGTGCCTTAACCTTGCTACGCATGCCTACCCGTGTCATTGGTGCACCGATGCCGACTAGGTTGCCTTGGGTGTGCTCAATTAGTTGAGCGGCAGCTTCTGGTGGCAGGAAGGCAGTGTGTATCTCTTGCAGGCTATTCACCATTTTGCTGAGTGCTTGGTAAGTGCCTTCTTTTGTGCCGAAACTATTGCTAAGATCAAATTTGTGTTGCCATTTGTCGATGAAGGCCGTTTGCAGGTCTGGTGTCATCAGGTTGAAGGCGCGATCAGATTTAACGATCAGCCCAAAAACGCAGTCGTAAAGCACTTTGCCGTTGAATGGCCCGGTGTTGTTGCGATTGCATACCGCCGGTATATCTTTGACTGCTGTTGAAACAAGCGTTTGTGGTACTAGGTCAGGCTGCGCCCCTGCTTGCTCTCCTAGTGCCTTATGTTGGCTATTCGGCACTAGTATCCATACTAGTGTGAGAATTATTGCAATCGATGCTAGCCCAGTGGCAAACACCGATTTTGAATACGATATTTTCATCGGTTTTTTCATAGCGTTTCTCTGGAAATGAAAATTTAAATGGCTGCTGTGATCATTGCGTTCACCGCTTGTCGCAGCACTATGACAGCCAGTGTGAGGCTTTCGTGGCTGCTGAGCTTGACTAAAAGCGGTGCCGTTGTATCATCTTCGATCGGTGTCGAAACACTGATGTCATTGTCACTCAAGAGCACCAAGGCTTCGAGCTTGTTCTTTAACACCGGGGCATCGCAGACGATGGTATAGCTTTTGTCGTAGCGAAACAGCCAGATGGTGCCATTGATGCCGCTGAGACGACCAAATGAGCGTCGCGATGGTAGTCTCAGCTTGACGGGCAGAGCCGGTGTGCCAATGTTGTTGTCCACGGTTGGGTAGTACGTACACAGGCACAACGCTTTCAACTCGTGGTGAATGGCTGCCTCTAGCTCGCCAGCGCTGTATTGAGAGAGATTGGATAGTGGTATCATTGTAAGTTTCTCCAGTCAGTAAAAGATTTGATTTAGTTGCTAGTGCTCGTGCTGGTGGTGAGCATCAGGAAAGTGTGCATGGCCATGTTCTAGTCGTTCATGGATATGGCTGTGCGTATGGGGCTCGCCTGATGTGTTTTTCGCATCATCGCCGGCATGAACATGCTGATGGTGCTCGTCATGAGTGTGCTTGTGCTGATGTTGCATTTGTTGATGTACATGCTCATGGCTGTGATTCTCAGTTAGATGTAGCCACAAGCCAATAGCCATGAGACAAGCTGCTGCCAGAAATGCCCAAGTCATTGGTTCATTAAGAAGCAAGATTGCGATTGCTGCGCCAACAAAGGGTGCCAGGGCGAAGTAAGCACCGGTGCGAGCTGTGCCTAGATGGCGTAGAGCTAGCACAAATAGGGCTAAGCTGACACCATAGCCAAGAAAACCTACAAATAGTGCGGCCATGATGTAGCTTAGGCTTGGCAGTGCAGCGCTTTCTGCTTGAAAGAATAGAGCTAACGAGACGTTCACCAAACCGGCAAAGAGACCTTTGAGGCAGGTGATTTGAGCTGGGTTGGCGTTGGATACTTTTCTGGTCAAATTGTTGTCGATGGCCCAACTCAAGCAAGCGCCAACAATTAATAGAACACCGCCCAAGTTGGTTCTAACTGAAGTCAAATTGACCTCTGCGCCCGAGAGAATGATGCCCCCTAAGACTATGGCTACCATGCCTAGGAAAATTCGTTTGTCGAAGTTTTCACGAAAGATAAACCAAGCAATTAAGGCAGTGAACACTCCTTCTAAGTTGAGAAAGAGCGAGGCCGAAGATGCTTTGGTTGTCGCTAGACCGAACATAAGGAAGGCTGGGGCGATGATGCCACCAAAAATAATGGCACCAGCCAACCACGGTAGGTCTGACTTTTGTAGAGAGGCTTCACTGCTTTTTTGTCGACCAGTAATCTGGGCAGCAAGCTGTGTCGTCAACAGATAAATGCCCAAACCGATGCCAGAGCCAAGATAGAAAAGTCCAGCTAAAAGCACCGGACTAATTCCAACCAGCAGACCCTTGGCCAATGGAGTGGTAATGCCAAATAATAGAGCAGCAAGAAGAGCATAAACAACCCCTTTTGCTGGCATTTTTGAGTCGCTGTGGGGTGCCATAACTTGTTACTATTTGTTGATTACGCTGTCTTTAGTCGCTTCTTGTCCAACAATGATGCTGTTTGTCAGCTGGTTCATCAAGCTACTAACTGCGTCGCCACCACTAGGCATGAAGACGATTTTGGCGTTTTGGCTAGTGCCCATTTTTGTCATGGCATCAACATACTGTTGAAATTGCACTAGAGCCATAGCATCAGCTGCTGTTGTTCCTGGAACATTACTTTCAAATTCTTTGATTGAAATTTGTAAGCCCTCAATGATTGCTGCTCTTTCTTTGGCGATACCTTGACCATGTAGCTCCATGGCTTCAGAGTCTGCCCGAGCCGCCTCTACTACTTTTGTGTAGTTGGCAGCGGCTATGTTTTCAGCAGTTACTTTGGCTTGTTCTGATGCATATTTTTCGTTGTTGGCGGCCACAACAGTCTCGTTGGGGTCGGCTTTGGTGATCAGAACATCTTTAATGACATAACCATATTCACGCATGGTTTCGGTCAGAATTGTTTTGACGTGGCTAGCAATTTCTGCTTGGTTGTTCTGTACTGCTTCTAGTGTCATGTGCGGCACTTTGGAACGAATGGCACTAGAGACGTGCGACATGATTTGACTGTCAGGATTGGCTAGCTTATAAAACGCCAACATCACGCTCTCATTATTTTCGTCAATGTAGTATTGAACATTGGCAGTGATAGTGACAGAAGTGCCTTTATCGGTGTAGCTCAATTCAGTAAGGTCAAGCGGTCTTACGCGCAAGCTTACCTCGTCAGAGACACTGTCGATAAATGGAATTTTGAAGTTCAGACCGGGGCTGGCAATTCTGATGAACTGACCGAAACGCGAGACTACGCGTCTGGTTTGCTGGTCTACGGTAAACCAAGACGAAAAGACGGCAATGATGAACATGATGCCGCCGAAAACGAGGCCGACGTAGAACAAGATCGTGCTAAAAGTGATTTCTTCCATTTGAGTATTCCTCAGTAGTAGTTATGCCGAATGTCGGCAGAAAAGTGTGAACTTGAGAGGCAAGCCTCTCAAGTAAAGGGTAGATTGGAGCAATTATTGGCTTAAGCCGGTGTAGTGCAACAGTGCGTCAATGGAAGGCTCACGACCACGGAAGAGAGCAAATTGCTCCATCATGTCGCGCGATCCACCAACTGCCAGAATGTTGTGCAAAAACTCATTGCCAGTGGTTCTATTGAAAATGCCAGTTTCAGCAAACTTAGAGAAAGCGTCAGCTGCTAGAACTTCAGCCCATTTGTAGCTGTAATAACCAGCGGCGTAACCACCACCAAAAATGTGCGTAAATGAATTTTGAAAGCGGACGAAATCTGGTGGCATCATCACTGCTACTTCAGAGCGCACTTGGTCTAGAACTGCTTGGATGCTGTCACCATCAACCTTATCAGTGACCATGTGCAGACGAAAATCAAACAAAGCAAATTCAATTTGCCGCACAGCTTGTATACCGGCGTTGTAGTTTTTAGCAGCCAGCATATTTTGCAATAGCTCTTCGCTCAAACCTTCGCGGCTTTTGTAGTGGGTCGAGATTAGCTTTAGACCTTCTTCTTCCCAGCAGAAGAACTCCATAAATTGACTGGGTAATTCAACTGCATCCCACGGTACTTCGTTGATGCCGCTAACGGTGAGATAGTCGACTTTAGTGAGCATGTGATGTAGACCATGACCAAATTCATGAAACAAAGTCACCACATTACTGTGAGTGAGTAATGCCGAATCATCTCCGACAGCTGGTTCAGAGTTGCAGTTGAGATATGCAATAGGTAATTGCAGACCTTCAGCTGTTTGCATGCGGCAGACACATTCGTCCATCCAGGCTCCGCCCCGTTTGTTATCGCGTGCGTAAAGATCGAGGTAAAAGCCTGCTATCAATTCGCTGCCGTTGAAGATGTCGTAGAACTTCACGTCTGGATGCCAGACTTCAACTCGTTCACTACCAGCGCCAGAGCGTTCTTTAATGGTGATGCCATATAAGCGCTCAGCCACTGCAAATAACCCAGGTAAGACTTTGTCGACAGGAAAGTATTCTTTGATTGTTTGCTCTGATATTTGATAACGTTCTTCTTTCAGTTTGTTGGCATAGTAGCCAGTGTCCCAGGGCAGTAGACCAGCGCCTTGCTGGAAATGTTCTGGGTATTTGGCTTTGGCCCATACTGTTAGTTCTTCGAGGTCGTTGACTGCTATCGGTTTGGCCCGGGCAGCCAAGTCTTCCAAAAAGGTCAATACTGCAGTGGTGTCTTTGGCCATTTTCTTTGCCAGAGATAGCTCACTGAAATTGTTGAAGCCCAGTAGCAGAGCTAATTCTTGCTTGAGAGTGAGAATTTCTACCATTAAGGGCGTATTGTCGAACTTACTGGTTTCGGCGACCTGGTCGGTGGCTCTGGTTTGGAAGGCCTTGTAGATCTGAGCGCGCAGCTCGCGGTCATCGCAATGGGTCATGATCGCCAAAAACGATGGGCCATCGATGCCAATCAGGTAACCTTGCTTGCCTTTGCTTTTGGCTTTTTGTTGAAAGTTTGCCACTGAAGAGTCAGGCACACCGGCTAATTTTGCTTTCTCACTTTCAGCGATTTCGAGGCCGAATGCTTGAGTAGCGTCCATGACGTTTTCGTCAAACTGCGCTTCTAATTTAGCGAGCCTTTGTTTGATTTCGCCAAATCTAGTGCGGTCAATGCCTTCAAGAGCAATGCCTGAGAGCTTGCAATCAAGCAGAGCGCCATCGATAATTCTGCGCTGAGTAGCATCCAAGCTTTCATATTGCTTTTCCTTGATGGCCGTATAAAGCTTGAAGAGACCTTCATTTTGACCTACTTCAGTGATGAACGCTGAGATTTTTTCTTGACAGCTGTTGTAGACAGGCCGCAGTTCATTGCTGTTTTTCACTCCGCTGAGGTGGCTGATTAGAGCCCAAGCTTTCTTCAGGCGGTTGAGCAATACTTCTAAAGCTAGATAGTCATTCCAGCTGCCATTATTGTTGCTTACTAAAGCGGCAATGGCTTGACGATTATCTGCCAAAATTTGATCAATAGCTGGTTCCATCTGTTCGATAGTGACGCTTTCAAAGGCAGGTAGAGCATTGAGTTTGCTGTTTAAGAGTAGGTTGGGAACAGTTGTTTCGGTGTTTTGTGATGCGGTCATGTTAGTTCCTAATTGTTCTTGTTAAATTTAAGTATTGCTAGCGGCAGAAGCCTGCCAATAGCAAAAGTTCTATAGTGCTTCTGGACCGAACGAGTCAGGCAATAGCTCTACTAATGTGCTACGAACCACAAAGTGGTCTTCACCGACAAGGAGAATGTTGGCTGTGCGACTGAATTCACGCAAAATCTGTAGGCATTCGCCGTCGATAGGATTGCTAGCAGTGACATTGTTGACGGTGACCACTAAAGTCGGTTCGTTTATGTAACCGGCTAGGCGTGCTGCGGTAATGGCAGCGCTTTCGCAACCGATTGAGGCACCGTAAGCAGCGTTTTCGATCACCGCTCCCTTGAATGTGCGCTGTTTACCGTTGCTATTAGAGGCAAGGAAAACGGCGCCACGAGCATTCTTTGAATAGGGTGCATGAGATTTGCTCCGTTGATTTAGTGCCATCTTGACGTACTTGCGTTCGGCGGCAGTTTGAGCCGCAGGCGCGATGGGCGGGCTGCTGGCTGCCGGGAGTAAATCGTCAACCTTAGCTCGTTGCACATTGCCATAGTAGTCAGCGATGCCGAGCATTGTAGCGCCGCGGCCGAATTGCATTAATACTTGGCGACAGGCACCACATGGGGAGCCGCCGGGATGCTTCCTGCAGAATAGGGCTACGGCTTGGAGATGCTTGTAGCCTTCCATTACAGCGGTGGTGACGGCATTGCGCTCGGCACAGATAGTGGCTGGGAAAAACTCATTTTCGACGTTGCAGCCGTGGAACATGCGCACCGTGCCATCTTCGTTGCTAGCGAGCACTGCGCTGCCGACAGGAAAGTTGGACTGGAAGCAATGAGCGCGCTCGGAAGCATTCATGGCCGCTCTCACTAGTGTGCGTTCGGCAGCAGAGAGATTGTCGTGCTTGGTAAAAAGACCGAGGCTATCGTTCAAATGGAAACTCCTCGCGGGAAATTCCGCGATTTTAGGTGGAAAATAAAGGATGTTTTGGGCACAGGGTTGGCTGCCAAGTGCAAAGGCGAAAAATGAGAACATCCGTGTTCTCGGCTCGGTAATTCAAGTGATTGGTTGTGGTTATCCGTGGTTATTTGTGGTTATTCTTTTTCGGTTTTGTCTACCAAGCTGCGCTTGTACTTGCGGGTACCTAAGAAGAAGCTGCCACCGAAAGCAAGGCCAGTCCAGAAGATGATGGTTGCGCCGCCTTGCAGGCCCAGCAGTGTACCGGCAAAAATAGAGGCAGCAATTACGCCTACCACAGCCCAGGTTTTGGCTTGTTTTGACAAGCTTGGACCTTTTGCGCCAAGCCAGTAGCCGATGGCAAAGGCGACGGCAATTACGATAGTGCCTACTGTTTGTACGTTCTGATGAGCGGCAATATAGCCTTCGGAACCTTCGAACATGAGGTCGTTTGGATCTACTTTATTAAACATTGTGTTTACCTATTTTGTGTTGGTGATTGTGATTGTTGAGTGTTTCTTGTGGAAACAGATTTGTCTTTTAGCTTCAGGCAAGAACATCCTTGTTCTCACCTGAATGTTTGTTGTTGTTGGTGTTGTTCGCTAGTTAAGCTCTGCGAACTGAAAGTCTTTCAAACCGAGGCCACAGCTTTTTCAGCTCTGCTTCTACTTGAGCGTCGCTGACATAGGCTGGTGTGTATTTGTTCCACAACTCTAGCCATTCGGCCCGAGCAATGGTTTCTTTCACTACCAGCAGATCAGCTAGTGCATGCAAGAACTCTTCTCTCTCTAACAGAGCGCGAATGGCCATGCGACAGCCAGTAGCCAGTTTGCCCAAGATTTCTTGGTCGATTTGGTTGCTAGATTCATTTGACAGACCATAGGCGCCAGAGCCCATACCCATTTGTCTACCTAAGTTGGGGTTCTCTTGGTCGGCACCAACAGAGATGGCACCAAGTTTTGACATGCCAAATTTTGTTACCATCATTTTGGCGATGTTGTAGGCTTGTTTTAAGTCGTTGCTGTTGCCTGTAGAAGCAGTACCGGTGTACATACGCTCGGCAATTGTTGCTCCTACTGCCGAGGCGATTCTGCCAAGCAAAGCTTCTTCGGTTTGTACAGGGCTGGTGCTATCAGGGGTAGCTTGCATATGGCCCCCAGTACCGGCTGCACCGACAATGGTTAGGCGACGCAAGGCGTTGCCCCATTGGTGAGCCCAATGTTTTCCTGAAGCCAACCAACGTTGATAACCGGCTTCAGTTACCAAGCCATGGCCACCTTCGTGGTAAGCCAACATTCTTTTGACTGAAGGGTCTTGTCTGCGCGAGCTGCTTTTTGATGCTAATGCTTTCATCGTTCCTTCGATGATGGCATCTTCGATGTCGGCAGAATTGATTTCTTCAGCCAGTTTCTTGCCTAGCTTTTTAGCCGCAGCAACTCGACGCAGCATTAAGATAACTGAGCGGTTCATCAACTCAGCAATGTCAGCACCAGAGAAACTCCATGTTGAGTTCGCGATGTGATCGAAATCCACATCTTTGGCGAAAGTTTTGCCTTTACGGTGAACAGCCAAAATCAGTTTTCTGGCATGTAAATCAGGAGCTTCAACAGTGATGGTTTTTGTCAAACGACCAGGACGCAACAGCGCTTTGTCTAATACGTCTGCTCTGTTAGTAGCAGCAATGACATAGACGCCGGGCATTCTTTCGAAGCCGTCTAGTTGTACCAACAATTCGTTCAGAGTTTGTTCTCTTTCGTCATTGCCGCCACCCATACCAGTACCACGTTGACGACCGACAGCATCAATTTCATCAATGAATATGATGCATGGTGCCAGTTTCTTGGCGTCTTCAAAGAGGTCGCGTACGGCTTTGGCGCCCATACCAACAAACATCTCGACGAAGTCAGAGCCCGAAATGGTGATGAATGATACGCCTGCTTCGCCAGCGATACAACGAGCTAACAGTGTTTTACCGTTGCCTGGTTCGCCTACCATTAAGGCACCTCTTGGGACAACGCCGCCATGTTTGGCTAGAGCTGTAGGGTTTTGCAAAAACTCGATGATTTCGACACTTTCTTCTTTGGCTTCGTCATTGCCAGCAAATTTATCGAGCTTGTCTTTTACTGTGCCTGCTTGGTAAATGCGATGCTTTGGTGTTTTGTTCTTGCCAGAGTTCATTGGATTGAACTTCTTGAACAAGAAGAGCATAACCGCAGCCATAATCAGGTACGGAAGCCAGGCAATGAATATAGTCCACACTGCTTCACGCAATGTGCCTTGTTTGGCTTTTACAGGAAGCTGGTAAGTGCCGTCTAAGACAATATGTTTTTCGTCGGCTAAGGCTTTGACTGTGGGCCATTCTCCTGGGGGAAGACCGGCAGTCATTGGTGTTGTACCGGTTCTTTTGATGGTGATCACTGGGTTGCCCCAGGTGTCTTTGCCATAAGTGATGCGTTCAATCTCGCCCTTGTCTTTCTTAATTAGAGTCAGAGCGGTATCGAAGCTTCTAATGCCGTCGCCTTTTTGGGCAAACTGCAAGGCGTCGTATTCAGAGTTCGGGCCAGCGCTAAAGAGATTGGCGATAAAGAATATGACCAAAAACACGCCGACCATGATTAACCATTTTGGCATTGTTTTTAGCCAAGCTGGTAGTTTGGGTAAGTTAGGCTTTTTCATGTGAATTCCTCGTATGCCATCAGAGCTGCCGTTTTAGCAGCTCTTCAGGCTCATTAGTGAACGGTTAAATGGATTACTTGTCTTGGTCAGACTCTTGGTCTGTCAAATTTGTTAAATTTGCCAAGCTCTGTTTGTAGCGGCGGTTGCCCATGAAGAAGCTAACGCCTAAAGCAATTCCACCCCAGAAGACGATGGTGATACCACCTTGAAGGCCTAGGATAGTGCCAGCAAAAATGCCGACGAGAACTATACCGACGATGGTCCATGTTTTATTTTGCTTTGACAGACTTGGGCCTTTTGCGCCAAGCCAGTAGCCTAAAGCAAAGGCGGCAGCCACTACGAGCATGCCCACTGTTTGTACGTTCTGATGAGCAGCGATATAGCCGTCGGAACCTTCGAACATCAGGTCGTTTGGATCTACTTTGTTGAAATTTGCCATTTTGTTTGCCTACTAAGTGATTGATTTCTGTGAAAAGAAAGGTGTGGATTGTGGGCTAGCAGATAGCGTTCCTGCCTTCTGTTAGCCCGTGTGTTGTAGTTGATGGATTACGCTTCAACCTTGCTTGAAAGCTCGACAAAGCGCGGCCAGAATTTTTGCAATTCGGCTTCGATGCGCTCTTCGCTAATATCAGCTGGTTTGAATTGATTCCACAACTCTACCCATTCGGCGCGAGCAATGGTTTCTTCAACTTCCAACTTCTTCACCAAGGCGTGCAAGAATTGCTCTCTTTCTAGCAAAGCGCGAATGGCAATGCGAGAGGCTGTAGCCAACTTGCGTAAAATCTCTTGGTCGATTTGGTTGGATGACTCGTCTGACAGACCGTATGCACCTGCACCCATGCCCATTTGACGACCCAAGTTAGGGTTGTCTTCATCAGCACCAACTGAGATAGTTCCTAGGTCGGACATGCCGAACTTCGTTACCATCATTTTGGCATAGTTGTAAGCATGTTCTAAGTCGTTGCTGTTGCCAGTGGTGGCAGTGCCAACAAACAAGCGTTCTGATATTGTTGCCCCGACTGCGCAAGCAATTTGACCTAGCAAAGCTTCTTCAGTTTTTACCATAGTGTTGGTATCTGGAGTGGCTTGCATATGGCCACCGGTGCCAGCTGCACCAACAATTGTCAGGCGACGCAGAGCATTGCCCCATTGGTGTGCCCAATGTTTGCCTGAGGCCAACCAACGTTGATAACCAGCTTCTGCAACCACGCCATGGCCACCTTCGTGGTAAGCGAGCATGGTTTTGATAGCCGGGTCTTGTCTGCGCGAGCTGCTTTCTGATGCTAAAGCTTTCATCGTACCTTCGATGATGGCTTTTTCGATGTCGACAGAATTGATTTCTTCAGCCAGCTTCTTACCTAATTTTTTGGCAGCAGTGACTCGACGTAGCATCAAAATAACAGAACGGTTCATCAGCTCTGCAATGTCAGCACCAGAAAAGCTCCATGTTGAGTTCGCGATGTGATCGAAATCAACATCTTTGGCGAAAGTTTTGCCTTTGCGGTGAACAGCCAGAATCAGTTTTCTAGCATGTAAATCAGGGGCTTCAACAGTGATGGTTTTTGTCAAACGACCAGGACGCAGCAAAGCTTTGTCTAGTACGTCTGCTCTGTTAGTAGCAGCAATGACATAGACGCCGGGCATCCTTTCGAAGCCATCTAGCTGTACCAACAATTCGTTCAGAGTTTGCTCGCGCTCGTCGTTGCCGCCACCCATACCAGTACCGCGTTGTCTGCCAACAGCATCGATTTCGTCAATGAAGATGATACATGGTGCGTGCTCAGCAGCATCTTTGAACAAGTCACGAACTGCTTTAGCGCCCATACCAACAAACATTTCGACAAAGTCAGAGCCCGAAATGGTGATGAAGGTGACACCTGCTTCGCCAGCAATGCAACGTGCCAAAAGGGTTTTACCGTTACCAGGTTCACCCACCATTAAGGCCCCTCTTGGTACAACACCGCCATGTTTGGCTAGGGCTGTTGGGTTTTGCAAGAATTCGATAATCTCAACGCTTTCTTCTTTGGCTTCGTCATTGCCAGCGAATTTGTCGAGCTTTTCAGTTATTGTGCCTTTGAGGTAGATGCGGTGTTTAGGCGATTTCTTCTTGCTTTGGGCCATGGGGTTTTGAGTCATCATATAGACCCAGACGCCAACGATGATGAACATGCCGCCGTAACCAGCCAGAAATGAGACAAAGCCCCCATTGCCTTCATCAGGCTTTAAGGGCGGTTGATAGGTGCCATCGACTTCGATGTTTCTTGCTTTGGCAGCCTGTTTGATTTCGTCATAGCCTCCTGGAGGTGTGCCTGCCGTAACAGATGCTTTGCCCTTAAATTCGACAGTGACTATGTCGTTGCCAAAAGTGTCGTAGCCGAAAACTACTGCATTTACAGTGTCGTCACTTTGAACAGCTTTCAGTGCTTCGTCATAAGTGGCAACCGCAGTGCCTATCAATGGGTTCATGTTAGGTGCAGAAGGGCCGACGATCTGAAAAAGCAGATACAGTGCAACAACTCCTACGAATCCGATAAGCCAGTTTCTAGGCGAGTTCGGATCTTTGTTTGGACCCTTGTTTGGATCTTGGTTTGGATCTTGATTCTCGTTCATTTGGGTATCCTCTGAGCGTCCGAAGTAACTCTTGGTTGCTTCGGCGCCTTGAAAGTTAAAAGTACAAATGAAATGTGTGGCGGCAATGTTGTCCCGAAAAGATCTGGCAAAGCTTTCATATAGAACAGCTCTGGCGAATCAAGTCAGTATTTGTGCGCGCACATTTCGCGGGGCCATCGTTCTCTGTTTATCTATGTTCTAGACATGTCAGAAACAGCCACACCTAGGTGCAGCTGTTAATAGGGATAAAGAGTGAATATCAGTGGTTTTTGAATGGAAGTAATTTCTTTAAGAAAAGATGAAGAGATGAATGGCTAGTTCTCACCATATAGAAGCCTTGGGGCCTGACGCAATGATATCCAGTTCGAAATTTTTAGTTTCTTCTGGCTCGGCTGGCGCGGACGAAACGCTTCTACTTGCTCTTCATGAGTCACTTGGTATGAGCGCGACTAACTCTTTGGCGAGTGCCGCTTGACGTTGTTAGCTAAGGCAGGCCACTTTGAGAAAATGGAGTGGGTCACTTGTAGCTATGAGCATGTTAGCGACTCTGCACAGGGTTACTTATTACCCTTCTTTTCTCTTTCTTCTCTCGCTTCCTTTTCTTCTCTCTCCTGTTTGACTTTGGCGGCCTCGGCCTGATTTTTTTCGTGCCGTCTAATCCAATCGTCTTCGAGTGATTGGCCACGTGTTGCCAGACTGCTCACTCCCGGAGAAGTCGGCATGTGGTGTACTGCGTCGTGCCTTGTCTTGAGCTTTTCTAGCTCGGCAGTTGAATCGTCGTTAGTCGAGTCGTTAGTCGAGTCGTTAGTTGAACTGTTAGTTGAATCAGTGGTTGAACTGTTAGTTGAAGGGTCGCTTTCAGGGGGCAATTGATTTTCTTTGTTGCTCATTAGTTACCTTCTAGTTAAGGGGTGCCTGGGTTTATGCTTTTTCTGCTGGTGTGCTATGGGAACAGTGCATGGTTTGACCAGGAGCAAAATTACAGAATGCTGGTGGGGTTAAGGTTAGTTCACTGGGGGCGGCCATACCGAGAGAAACGCAGAGCTGAATTGCCTGTTCTACGGTCATGTCAGAGTCACTTACTGCTTCAGCTGGGAAGGCTACCACGAGACCGCTGATTGGGTTGGGTGGAGTAGGAATGAAGACGAGTACGTATCTTGCTCCATTGGTTGTGTTAGTGATTTCGTTGGTGACAAAGGCAATAGTTAATCCACCTCCCGCTACAAAAGGAACGAATACGACTCGTTTGAATTTGCTGGTGCTGTCTGAATTTCCCACCATATCGATGATTTTTCGTAGTGAGCCATAAACTTTTCCCACTCCTTGAATCTTGAGAATTTTCTGTTCAAGCCATTTGAAGACACTGTTGCCTATGCTCCAAGAGACGATTGACCCCAACGAGTAGAACAGCAATGCTACCAATATTAAACTAAAAACTGGATTGTGCGAAATACCGGCGGCGTCAGGGTTGAAGGAACCCCAAATGATAGCTACCAGGCTTCCCAGCCAACCATCAGCGATACCGAGGGCTAGCTTGAAGCCATAAATTAGTGCTGCGAAGGGGAAGAAAATCATGGCGCCACGGATCATTCTTTGTTTGAAGTGGCTCGAAAAGTTGAATTTTGGTGTTTCCATATTGATACTTCTCTCAATGTCGATGTAAAAGGACCGTCTGCCTGGCAGAGCCAAGCAGAACGGCGATTTGTGCTTTTGTTGCCTTTAGCCAAGGCTATTCAGCCAATTAGCCAATCAGCCGACTAATGCACTTTCAAGCAATTCAGCCTGTTGGCTGACGTGTAAGCTGTGGTAACCAACAGCTGGTGAAGCTGCTGCTGGGCGACCGGCATAACGCAGGCGCATAGGCCAGGGAGCATCTAACTCTTCCAGCAAAGTGCTCAAGGGTTCAAGCAAATAGCTCCAGTAGCCTTGGTTTTTTGGTTCGTCTTGGGCCCAAACTAGGGAGGTAGCATTGCGGTAGAGGGCAAGCTCTGCCTTGATTGCTTGCTCAGGTAAGGGGTAAAGCTCTTCAACGCGGATGATGGCAACGTCGGTGATATGACGTTTGGCCGCTTCCGCTACTAAGTCGAAGTAGATCTTGCCACAGCAGGCAATGACACGCTTAACTTGCTGACGAGATTCTGCCGTCTGTTTCGTGTCGCCAATTACAGTTTGGAATTTGCCAGCGGCTAAGTCGTCTAGGCTAGACACCGATGCTGCATTGCGCAGCAGACTCTTGGGTGTCATTACTATCAGCGGTTTTCTCACAGTTCTGAGCATTTGCCGTCTAAGCAGATGAAACATCTGAGCGGGAGTGCTCGGCACAACTACTTGAACGTTGTTATCGGCACAGAGCTGCAAATATCTTTCTGGCCTAGCTGAGGAGTGTTCTGGGCCCTGTCCTTCATAGCCGTGGGGTAGGAGCATAGTTAGCCCACAAAGACGCCCCCATTTGACCTCTCCTGAGGTTATGAATTGGTCAATTACTACTTGGGCACCGTTGGCGAAGTCGCCAAACTGTGCTTCCCAAATCACTAACGTATCAGGGGCGGTAGTGGCATAACCATATTCAAAGGCAAGAACAGCTTCTTCTGATAAGGGCGAGTCAATTACTACAAACTTTCCTTGATCAGGGCTCAGCTGGGTTAGAGGTATGAAACAGCCGTCGTCCCAGTGTTCGCGGTCTTGGTCATGAAAGACTGCCAGCCTTTGAAAGAAAGTACCGCGCTTGCAGTCTTCGCCTGAGACGCGCACTGAGAACTTTTTCTCATCGCTCTGGCTATCGGCAGTAAGCAAAGTAGCATAAGCAAGGTTTTCGGCCATAGCCCAATCAATTGGCAGTTCTCCTGTGCTCATCAGCTTGCGATTGTTCAAGACCTTTTGCATTGAGGGTATCAGTCTGAAGTGTTCTGGCTGCTGGGATAGTGTTAAACCCAACTTAGTCAGAGCTTCTCGGCCTACAGCAGTAACAACCTCCTCAGCTAGTTGGCCCTGGGCAAAACGCGTCCAGTCAACCATGCCTTTGTTTTTGTCAATTACTTCCTTGACCACCGATGTGCCAGCTTGCAGCAAGGCGACATAGTCGCTTACCATCTTCTCGCTTGCTTCTGAGGATACCAGACCTTCAGCAATCAGCTTTTGAGCGTACAAAGCTCTCGTGCCTGGGTGCTTGTCGATGGCCCGATACATCAGAGGTTGTGTTACTTTAGGCTCGTCTGCTTCGTTGTGGCCACGGCGTCTAAAACAGACCAAGTCTATGACCACATCTTCGCCAAAGACCATGCGATATTCTAGTGCCAGTTTAACGGCATAGAGCACGGCTTCTGGATCGTCGGCGTTGACATGAAAGACTGGTGCTTCGACCATCTTTGCTAGATCGGTGCAGTAAAACGTTGATCTGGCATCGCGGATGTCTGAAGTGGTAAAGCCTATTTGGTTGTTGATGACGATGTGCACTGTACCGTGTATGCCATAGTGGCGAGTGCGTGACAGTTCAAAGGTTTCCATGTTGACGCCTTGACCAGCAAAGGCAGCGTCACCGTGTACTAGCACGGCCAGCGCGCTGTTTGTTGAATCGCCGCGTTCTTGTCTTGCTCTAACTGAGCCCACCACCACTGGGTTGACGATTTCTAAATGGGAAGGGTTGAAAGCTAGGGCTACATGTATAGCACCGCTAATGGTGTCAATATTAGAGCTGAAGCCTTTGTGATACTTGACGTCACCGGCTGGTAGCGTGCCTTCGGGGGGAGTTGCTCCTTCGAATTCACCATAGAGTTCACTCGGTAGCTTGCCCAATAAGTTGACTAGAACATTGAGCCTACCGCGGTGGGCCATACCCATTACCAATTCTTTCACGCCATGACCAGCTGCTTGGCTGATCAGAAAGTCCAGAGCAGCAATAAAAGTTTCTCCACCTTCTAAACTAAAGCGTTTTTGACCGACATATCTGGTATGCAGGTAACGCTCTAGGTTTTCAGCAGCGGTTAACTTTTCTAAGATGCGGGTTTTTACCTCTAGGCCAAGGCTATTTCTGGTAGGCAAATCTTCAAATCGTGTTTGCAACCAGAGCTTTTGTTCTTGGCTAGAGATGTGCATGTATTCTAAGCCCAGGGTGCCGCAATAGATCTGCTCTAAAGTGTTGACAATCTCTTTCAGGCTGGCTTTGCCTTTGATTGGCAAGTTGCCTGGCAGAAATGTGGCAGCGCTCAATTCAGCGTCGTTGCTTGCTAAATTGTAGGAAGCCAAATCAAGGCACTTCAGGGCATTGTTTTGCTTGCGGCCCAGGGGGTCGATCTTAGCTTGGCGCACACCACTGATGCGATAAGCTTCAATCAGTTGCAACACTGCCAACTGTTTGAGCATCACCTTGATGGTGTCATCGTTTTGCGGCATCCCCGTTTTGTCAACTAGGTCGCCATCAACAAACTCTAAAGTGGCCAGGCTGGTAAAAAATTGCTGCCACTCTATGGTGACAGATTGGGGGTTAGCGAGAAACTGCTGATACTGTTCCTCTAGGTAGGGAGCGTTGTGCCCGTGCAGGCCGGAGGTTGCTCTGAACTTCTCCATAGAAACTTTGTTCATGATAAATACCTATAGATTTTGATTGTAGATGTTGATTTTAAATTGAGATTTAGTGCTTGAAGGCAAAGCGACTGACCCAGGCAATAGCCAAGGTGGAGACGACAAAGACCATGTGCACTACGACCAGTTTCATCAAATATTCGATGCTTTCGCCTTGGGCGTTGATGAATGCGCCCAGCAAGTGGATGGTAGACACTCCTAGAATTGACATGCTCATTTTTACTTTGAGCGCACCAGGATCAATGTGTCCAAGCCATTTTAGCTTTGGTAGTTCGGACGGTGTTGCTGCCGCTTGATCGTCATCGTAGTCGCTGCCGCTAATGAACAGTACATAACCGCCAATCATCACCATCACAATTAAGTGACTAATCATGATGATGTCGAGCAGTTGCAGTACCGCGATTAGCATGTCAGTTTCAGACATGGCAAAGGAATGCCAGACTAACTCAAATGTTTCTACTGAGAAGCGAATAGCGTAGACGAGTAGGGTGACGATTAGGCCCAGATACATTGGTATTAGCAACAGTCTGCCGCTAAAAATGAATTTCTCGAACTGTTTGTTCATGCGATTTCCTGGTTTTAGACTTGAGGGTGCTGACTTGCCGGTCCTTTTGAGTTAGGTAAGCTCGTAAGCTAGGCAAGTCAGCGATCGGTTTGAACAGTGTTCGATTAGAAGAAAGCACTGCAAAATTTTTGCATTAACCGCTCTTTACCCTCAAGAGTTTGAAGGCAGGTCGGGTTTATAGACGGCCTTGCACCATACGCCTAGAGCGACATATGAAGACAGTAGTATGGGCATGCCAAAGGGCCAGGGGCTGATGTGTGATTGCAGCATGATCAGCAAGATATTGACGACAAAGCAAACGCCTATGCCGTATTTTCTGTGCTCAATGGCGACTAATTTGGAGACGCCAAAGTAACCGATGACGATCATCAGTGCTTGTAAAACGAGTTGGGTAGTCATAATTGTTCCTTGTTAATCTTTGCCAAAGTTGGCAAATTAGTTTGTGGTTGTAAGTTGTGTTGGTGGTTTCGGACTTAGAACTACTCTTCAATCAGGTTGCCTGATTTTTGATTAGCTAGAGCCTGCTTTTCACGCATTTTGTGTAGTTCAGCCGCTGCAGTTGCTGCTGCAGCTTTGCGAGCTAGCACTTCAGCACTTTTGGCTTCAACCAAAGCGTTTTTGCCTTTAGCCAAGACTTCTTGTGCCTTGAGCATCATCAGGTCTGGTGCGTTCAGCGGATCATTGACAAAGGCAGTGTCTTGACCAACTGCAAAGTCTGGTAAGACTGCTACGCCTAGATCGCTGCCTGCTGGTAAGAAGCGGAAGGTTGTAATTTTCAGTTTTGTGCCGAAATCAAGGCGGTTGACTGATTGACCGACTTCTTTGCCAAAGCTTGGAGCACCGACTACGGTGGCGATGCCATTCTTTTGTAGAGCGCTCGACATCAATTCGGAAGCACTTGCACTACCTTCATTGATTAACACTACGATTGGCAGATTTTCTGGCAAGATGCGCCAGAAGCGAGGATGGGTATAGCTTTTTACAGGCTTGCCGTTGACTACTTTCTCACGCCGAAATTGACCTGCTGTGACTGACTCTTTCACTTCAATAATTTCATTGCCTTCTCTGTTCAAGGTTGAAACGATGATGCCATCTTTCATGATTGCTTGCATCATCTCGACTACTTGGTCAAGGCGGCCGCCGGGATTGTTGCGCAAGTCTATGGCTAATCCTTTTAGTTGGCTACAATCTTTCTCTGGCTGGTAATTGTTGACTATGGCGGCCAGGGCACTTTTGCCTTCGGGCAATGTTTTGTCAGTGCAAGCAGAATAGAGCGCTTCGCTAAATTCTTTTGATACGTTGTCGCCAAATAGTTCAACTTTGACAGCAGCATAGCCATTGTCAAGCCTTTTCCATGTGGCCACTTTCGAGTGTATTTTTGCGCGCACAACTGTGAAAGTCAGTTTCTCAAAGTCAGAGCCTTTGGGGCGCAATACTTTTAAGACTACTGAGGTGCCAATAGAACCACGAATGTCGGTTACTACATCGTTAACAGTGCGGCCATTGCTCGGTTTAGTGTCAGCCGAGCTAGCAACGGTGTTAATAACGGGGTTGCCAACTTCGACGATGCGGTCACCTTTCTTCAGGCCAGCAGCTGCTGCCGGGCTACCTTCAATCGGGTCAGGATAAACTACTAACGGCGTGTCGTCAGTGATTTTGGAGAGAGCTAGGCTTTCATCTGAGCCCATAAGGTTATGTGCTTGAACGGTTGAGCTTTGATTTGCTGCTTTCAAATTCAGGCGAGTAAGGCGGAGGCCAATGCCAGCTGAATTTGAGTCAAACATTTGCTCTAAGTCTTTCGCTTGTTGAGCAGTGAAGAAGTTGGTGTGCATTTCGTTTAGATCTGCCAGCATTGAGCGTATTGCTTTGGCTGTTCCTTCTTCGGTCAATAAGACGTTGCTGCGGTCAAATTTATGTTGCCATTTTTCAACGAAAGCAGCCCGTTTTTCTGGGTCTATAATTGATAGATCAGTGGTAGCAACTAAGTCAAAGGCGCATCCATAGAGCGCTTTGCCATCAAATTGACCCTGATTTTCTGGATTGCAAGCTTTGCTGACATATTGGCTCATCAGGTCATCATTGTCTTCATTAGACTCGCCATAGACCGTGTAGTTCAGTTCGACAAATTTTTTGACGTCGGCTTCACTACTGGTGCCAGTTGGAGCGATTTGCAAGCCTTGATTGGCGTAGACATAAACTGGATAGACAATTGAGGCTGAAACATTACTGCCTTTGGCTTTGGCCATGCCAGCTTGCTCGATTTCTAGCCGGGCAACAAATTCTGCGTTGTTGGCGCTGTTTGCTTGGCTAAACTCTACATCGGGATATTGCTTGGCCAAAGTTTCTAAGATTGCCAGCTGTGCAGCGCATTCGTCTGCCTTGCAAACTTGAACAAGCCCATTACCGCTGGAGTTAAAGTCGGCTCTATTTAAGTCTTCTTGACTAATTTGAGCCACTAGTGGTCTAACCCGTTTTTGACCGTCGCCTGGTTCAATCACTTCTCTCATACCTGGTACACGAATACCCAGGTTGGGGGATTCTGCTGTGCTAGTTACAGGGCTAGTGGTAGAGCTTGTTGTAGGGGCAGTTTCTGGGCTAGCTGCAGGGCTAAGGGGAACGGCGTGATTATGAGCTGGTTCTGTGGTTTTAACTGCAGGGTCGCTCGTATTGCCACTACCAGTGCCAGTCATACTACCGCCGATACTGCTAACTAAAATTACTATTGGCAAAACCGAGTTGGTAACCACATGCAGTAGCACAGGTGTCCAAATTGTTCTTGTCACTAAGTAGAGTGCACCGGCCACTAGTCCGAAGAAGAACTCGCTAAGAAAGGCATCGATGTTCAAGTGGGCCAGGGCAAACAATGCTGCAGCAATAATAACTGCTATTGAGCTGCCGCAGACCGATAGAAATTTGTGAACTGCTCGACCAAATGTGCTTGGGCTGTTGCTTAGATCCTCGGCCTGACTAGCAAAGCTTGTGCGCCATAAGTTGAAGATAACGCCACGAAATACCATCTCTTCCATGAAGGCCGCTAGCAATGCCACGAGCACTGAGGTAATGAGAAAGTTGGTCATGGTCATGTGAGCTAGCACCTGCTCAATGCCTTGTGGCCCTGATGGTGCGCCGACATTCGATGAGACAGCCGCTTCGGTGCCGCTGGGTCCGATGTGGATGAAAGCATCAGTGGCGTAGTCAAACAGATAGGTCAGGGCAAAGCCGGCGATGACCCACAAGGCAATTTTCTTGAAGGTCATGCCGACAAGTCGATAGTTGAAGCCCAGTACCTTGGGGAAATTGGGCAGGTTGCTATCTAAGTGAAAAAAAGGATGCAGTTTTTGCGACCAGCCGGTGACAAAAGGCGTTCGCCCGGTGAAGTAGAGGTAACTCAGTACAAGCGGTGTGCCGGTAGTACCAAGGGTAAACAATATTTCGGCTAGCGAAGGCATGTAGGGTCGGAGTACCTCCACATACCCGAACGAGTAGATTAGTAAAAGAGCCACAGCGCTGCCCAGTAGGCTCGCCAATATTAGTGCAAGAGTTGCACTTGTGGCCCAGCGAAAGATAGCTAAACCGCTTGCAGCGGTTGAGTTAGGCGAATCAAATTTCATATTCGTTCCTATATTAAATAGCTAGTGTTGGTAACTAGTGAAGGATGGGGCTTTCGCCTATGGGGGCGAAAGAGTGGTTAATTAGCTGTCTGTGCAGTTCGCTTTCTAATTCGCGAAAGTCATCGGCAACGTCTTCACCGGCCTCTTCTAGAGCGTCATCGAGAAGTTGCTCGGCAGTCTGTAGCTCATTGTCTTTGAGCAGGTTGTAAGCCTGTAGGTAGGTCACTGTCGCGGTGGCAAGAGCGCTAATTTTAGGCAAGTTCGCCCTCACCGATGCCAGTATTTCTTCGATGCCAGGTTCGTTCAGCACTTCCAGCTCGGTCATGATTTCGTCTACACGAGGGTGCATCTGGCCAGAGAGCATGTCGATGTCATCCACGGCCATATCTAGTTCGTCTAGCAGAGCCGTTGCTGTTGGTGAAAACTCAAGTTCGACCTCAGTTTGTTCGTCCAGTTCTTCTTGGTCTGCGTTGCCCCGGCATTGGGTCAGAGCTTCTAGAAGTTGTGTGATGGCGAGTTTGTAGGCTTGCATAGGTGTCATGCGTATTGCTGTCATAGGTATTTTCTTTAAGGGTTAATGGTTAGTTTCTGGCGGTTGAATCTTGAAGGAAAATGCTGTCTTACCAGCTAATCTGTAAGACGCAAGCGTCAAGCATGCCTTTGCGTATAAAGCGAGGTTTCAGTTCAGCTTCTTTTAGTACGTCATAAAGTACGCGTGGCTGCCCTTTGATATTTTCAACGGGAATTTCACTGTCGCTTTCAGGCGCTAGTGGCACCGAGTACATGTATTGATCGGTGTCTTTGAATGACAATTGCAACACCTCTATGGTTCCAGAAGCATCTTTTGTCTCTGCTATTTTGGCCATGGTTTTATCGAACAGCTGAATTGCATCTTTGCGCAGTGAGAGTTCTCTAAGGGCGGTTACATTCCAAAGTTTGTTGCCATTAGAAAGAAATGCTTCTGCCTGTTCAAAGACAGGTTTCTCCTCACTTTCCAGTTCTTCAATGTGACTGAGAAGGGCCTGAATTTCGTCCATCTTGTCTGTAAGTGCTGTGCGCAAGTAGATAACTAACGCGCCGCGTGCTTTCTTAATAGCTTTTTGATTTAACATTTTTGTTTCCTAGTAAAAGTGGTTGGATTGAAGAAGTCGTCATTTTCTTCTTCATGGTCTTTGTCAAAGTTGTTTCGTTCCGAGTTGCTCGATTCAAAGTCGTAGAACATGTCGAGCTGAAAGTAGTTAGTTAGTGTCAGTCTTGTCTCTTCGCTTGGAGCTTCGAGGGCCTCTGTCAGGGAGCCAATGCGGTTGATGATCGCTGCATAGTGACTGAGGTCTGCAAATTGTCCGATCAATATTGTGGCACCTTGAAACACTGAGGTAAAAGCCATGACAGCTTGAGTGATGGTGCCGAAAGGAATGTGATCGTTGAAGTAAAGGTGAGCGACAATCAGCGGCGGAATCAGTGGTACTAGATGATTGAAGACTCCTGTGAATAACTGCAAGTTCTTGTGTACGATCGTCATGTCTAGTAAATTCGATATTACTGCGGTAAGAGCCAGGTTTGCTTCAGCAACAGTAGTGGCGCTGCTAGTAGCGTTGCTCACTAGCTCATCGCGGGCGCTAGCTAGTTTAGCCCTGAGGTCGGCTTCTGTTTTCATTTGACGATCGCTAATACTTATTAGTGTTTTGCCAATCTGCGAAACAATTACCAGACCAAGAGTTGAGTAAACAATGACGATGAAAGACAGTGATGGTGAGATTTTCCACAGCACTATCATAAATGTGCAGACAGTGACGAAGGCATCCAAAATCGATATGGCTAAGCGTATGGATGAACCACAAAACGAGTCTACGTCTTGGGTCATACGCTGCTCGGGATTGTCAATTTCGTGTGATTTCTCAACTCGTAGACCAGCGCCTTCTGCGAAATATTTGTGGATTAAGCTCCTTGAGAGCCAGTCGCGCCAATAGAGCGCAAGGCGCGTTCTTAAGAGGTTGTAGTAAGTTTCAACAGGTACGGTGACCAAGATGGCGAGAATAGACAGGAGCAGATAAAGGCCGAAATCAAACCAACTTTTCTGTTCCATTGCCGTCATGAAGTGACCGGAGGTAATGTTGATGCAAACTGCTACACCAGCTTTGGCAGCCATTAGTGTCAGGATTATTCCGAGATTGGTAAAACCAACCGAGCTTTTATCCGATACCCAAAAAGGCTTACCTATTTTTGCTAGCCTTTTCCAAGGCATCGCTGTGAGGATGTTGTTCATGGCAGATCTCCACTAGTTAAGTTCAAAAAATATGAGTTAATTGATCGCAAGGAAATTAAGCCAAAAGCAAGCCATAGGTAAGCTGATGCTTAGTGGTGGCGGTTTCTGTTATTGCCAGGCTAGTGTAGTGACCGACTCTTTTGTCAGAGTGATTTCCGCTACACTTTTTCCTTCCTCGATACTAATTGTTTTCTCTGGGCCTAGATTGGTCAGCACTAACACTCTCTCTCCAGATGGATTGAGAAATGCTATGTGTGAAATCTCTTGAGTTGTTTTCAAGGCCTTAGATTCAATTCGCTTTGCACCGCGCTCAATAAACTTAGAGAAGTGAGCAAGAGCGTAATATTGACCGCTGCGTGTTACTTCTTTTGTTATTGAGTTAATGGTCACTAGACCGCCGCAGGGGAATGGTCCGATATTAGGGCGACCGGTTTGATCAAGAGCGAGGTTCCATACTGTAATGCCGCGGCACCAGTGAGAAAGATTGGTAGTAAATGTTCTTGCCCATTTGATGTAATCGCTCTGGTAGTTGGGGTCTGTATAGTCAGGGCCGCCTTCTGTCCAGTAGTGATCGATTTTGGGGTGAGCATCGTGCACCGTGCTGATACGCCAAGCGTCGCCGACATAACCATGCCAGGCAATGGCCGAAGCGTATTTAGCTAGAGCTGGAGTTTCCAGTGATGCCACCGCGCGACCCCAGAGGTTGTAGTTGTGGTCGATAATCCAGATTTGTGTTTCTAGGCCTAGCTTTTCGAAAAGCGGTCCTAGATGGTAACTGACGAAATCTACTTCGTATTCTTGGGGCCACAGACAAGCTGGCATTTTGCCGTCTTGATCGGTGTCTACCTCGTTTTGTACAGTGATGGCATAAATGTTGATGCCCTCAGCTTTGTAGCTATCAATAAATTTGACAAAGTAGTTGGCATAGCTGCCAAAGTTCTTTCGTTGAAAACTTCCGCCTAGCATCGAGCCATTTGACTTCATCCAGCCTGGGGGGCTCCAAGGTGAGCCGTAAAACAACATCTCGGAGTTGAGTGCCAGCGCTTGACGCAGACAAGGCAGAATGTATTTTTGGTCATGTGCAATAGAAAAGCGCTTTAGTTCAGGGTCTGGCTCGCCTTCGTCATAGCTATACACATGCGTGGCATAATCACTTGAGCCAATACAGACGCGACAAAAATTTAGGCCCAAACCCCCTTTGGATGCTGGGTTGAAGAGATCACTAAATAATTTAGCTCTATCGTCTTCTGTCAGTAGGTCAAAGTTGTAGCAAGCAGCATCGGTAAAAGCACCGCCAAAGCCGACAATTTCTTGAAAGCTAATTTCTGGATGAACGCTAATGACCTCCTTGGTGTTAGTGCCTGAAAAGCGCCAATAGACATCGACTGTTTGCTGTTCTAGGCGTTGCTCTGGGAGCTGTTCTGAATTTGTTTGCATCAGGCGCATCGGGCCGTAATGCAGAAGAATAGGTTTTGGAGCAGGACCACTAGATTGTCGTTTGAGCCAGTGACCAACGCGGGAGAGTATAAAGCCCAGCACTAGAGCAATGACAATGAAAATCTTAGTAATACGTGTGTGCATAATGAGCACCTCGAGTATTCAATGAAAAGGCCATACAAGCTGGCGGCAAGTTTCTTGACGCCAGCTCATATGGGTGAGAGTTTATTGGTTAGGGTTTGGAGCCACCATTGGTAGTGCTATTGGCTGCACCGTAATGCCGTGCTCTAGTTTGTCTATCAGAGTGAAGAGCGCTGCATGATCGCCCACTTCATACGATTTCAAAGTTTGGCCGTCAATGACCACTGAATGCACATAGGGGTGTTTTGTACCAGCTGTAGAAACAACGGCAACAACATAGTAAATATGTTCGTTGATTATGAGCGGTCGCGGTTCAACTTTTTGGAATTGTGACCAGTCGGCATTCCAGTTGCCTTGCATCACTTGGATAATGGCTTGTCTAGGACCATTAAGAGCAATGTTAGGCACAATGTATTGTTTGCAATAACCAGAAGCGGCATCAAAGAAAAGTATCTTTGCCAGTTTTGCACTATCGTCACCTTTGGGTTCTAAGGTGATTACCTCTTGCCAGCCGAAGTTACTGTCGTAGACCTCGATGTATGGTGCCTTGTTGAAGTGGGGTTGGCCAGTGGTGTCAGGTTCGCTGACACGCAACTCATGCTCTTTTGTAATCATGCGCCCTTTCATGCCACCATTCCATTTGGCGTAAATCTCAGCATATTGCCGAGCCAGCTTAGTTGGATAGAACGGCATGTTCGGATATTTTGCTTTAGCCGTAGCTGGGCTCATATCATTGACGATGCCAAAGCGATTGACGCTCATTACTCCAGCTAGTTCGGGCAACATTACTCCTGTTAATGTGGGTCTGTAGGAGATGTAAGGGATGAGCATGACCAACGGATCGTGGTCTGTTTCTCTCCAGTAAAGTGCTTCTTGCTGTTCGCTAAAAGGGTTGTGTACAGCAAATGCAGCTTGCACTACCCAACTTTTGGGGCCAGCTAAGAAGAAGCCGTCATAACCTTCGGCAATTTTGCCTCTCATGTTGACCTGAGTCGGGTCGACGGTGGCGACATTTATAATTGTGTCACCAAGAAAGTTGTACCAAATGCCATCGGCGGCTCCTTTTAGGTGAATGGCTCCTTCCCAGCATTGGTTTCCTTGTGCGTCACAGGGTGCCATGTGCGGTTCAGAGACATAGGTTCTGGTGTCGCCATTGAGGTTTTGCAAATAGCCTAGTGCGGTAGCTTGGGGCAACATGCGGAAGTTTTTCTTTTCAGCATTGGGCAGGGTTTTAATCACTTCAGGATCAAGCACTTCTGCCATGGTCCATTCTGTGACATCTTGATTGCTCGAATCTAGCCATGAGAACGCTGCAATAAATAGTGCAATACCCCAAACAGTGAGATGGACTGTGGCTTTTGTTTTGCTACCCCAATTGCTGACTTTACCCTGTAGTATAAAGGCGCTACTGAGAATAATGGCTGCAGTTGCAGGGCCCCACTGCATCACATATTGCCAGGCTGTGATTGTATAGACATGGGTAAAAGGCAGGGCGTAGATGGAGATAGCGGCATAGAGGCCTGTGTAGGCTGCCGCTGCGGTCATGCCAGCGAAGAAGCCCCATTTCTTGGTGCCGTAGACAAAGGTGGCAATCACTGCAATCCATCCTAGACCAGGCTGGAATAGTGGCAGAGTTATGACAAATGATAGAAACAGAAAGCGTGCGATAATTCGCGCATAACCCGCTCGGCCGGATGGTTCTGTGAGATTATTTAAGTTCATAGGTAAACCTATTGGGTGAATGTTGATTCGAAGTCGTCAGCCTCTAAACCGTGGTTCAAAGGCCGACTGCTTGCTTTTGGTTAGCTGTTTCAGCTCAATCTATCTGATGGGAAAGTCAAACTTGACTTTCTCCCCGGTTACGATGGTGCCAATTAAAGTGCATTCGACTGTTTTTATTTCAATGGTGCCAACAAGCGATTCGTTGGTACTGTTTACTGTGAGGCAATGTGGTCCGCGTTTGATGACGGTTAGAGCTCCTTGCACAATAAACTCGACATCTTGTTGCTTCTCATCTGGTGACAGGTGACTTAGGTCGATAGTCAGCGTACTTAGTGCTTGTGTTGCGGGACTTGGCGGAACCGTCACTTGAAAGAGAATTGGCTGAGCAGCTGCTCGCGCTTCAAAGCCGTTAGCAACGGAACCGCTGGAGTCACGGTGGCGAATGCTGATGTACATGTTTTATTATCCTGATTGTGATGTTAAGGGCCCCGAAGATTTTTGCTCATTTGATTTGAGTTGTTCTAAGGGGGTGATAGATCCGGCTATAAGACGTGGATGGGCGGATCGGTTGCCTTGCAATAGCGATCGGCTTAACTGTGCTCAGCGGCAAAGTTTTTGTCTACCAACTTCGTAGCCATCGTAGTCATAAATTGACTCGTACCAGCATTCTTGATAATTTTGCCGTGGTTGGTATCTCTCTTGATAGCCATAATCACGTTCGTAATAGCGCTGTTGTTGTTGTTGTTGGTATTGGTATTGGCGCTCTTGGTCAAATGTTTCTTGATCGCCAATGTAGCCACCTGCTGCTGCCCCGGCGGCGCCACCGATAACGGCACCAGGGAGGCCGTCGGCAGCAGCGCCGATAGCAGCACCGCCCAGCGCACCAATGGTGCCATACCGTTGTCCTAAAGGAGTGGCGCAACCGCTCAGTGCGAGTACGGTGATAAGGCCGAGAACAAGCAGTAGGGGGCGAAGCAATTTGTTTCTGGCAAGATTGCTTTTGTTCATAAGTTTCTTCCTCGGTTCGTAATTTGGTTTGTGGGTGAGTTTGTTTGTGGCTTTCTGCTAGCTAAGGAATAGTTAGCGACAAACTCGTCTGTGGTAGGCCACGTAGCCATATCGGTCATAAACCGGTACGTACCAGCATTGATATTGAGGGCGTTGATAGTAAGGGGGGCGATAATATTGCCGCGGGTAATAGGGCCGTTGGTAATATTGCTGATAGGGCCAGCGTCTGTATTGGTTATAGCCAGAGCCATTGCCTCTGTGGTTATAGCGGTAGTCGACTTGGCTGAAGTATGAGGCGTTGATAAATGTATCGCCTTGTTCTTCTGCTGCGCAGTAGGTGCCGCTAAGTACGCTGAAAAGAGCAAAGATAGCTACTAATAGCCACTTTAGTTCTTTTCTTGTTTGGGAAAAATAGTCTTTACTTTTCATGTGTTGGTCTCTGTTTGATGGTTTGGCCTGAGATTTAGGTCTTTAGCTAGAGAGCAACTATGTTGTTCAGCTATATTGCTAAGAAGCTAAAAAACACGACCGGGTCGAAGACGGATGTTGAGCATGAAGCTCATAGGATTTGAGCCGTAAATTGGCTCAAGTTCATTGGGCACGAGGTAACCGGTGACATCGAAACCAAGGCCAATTCGTATGGCGGAAGAAGCATAGACATCTCGCGCATAGCCAGCAGTCAGGGCGCAGACTGTGCTATTAGCTGGGCTTATAGCGCTTGCGCTGTGCAGGTCTTCGTGTCCGGAGAGCTCGTGTTCCAGGCCTGGGCGACCGTAGATATTGGTATCGGTTAGACCGGGCTTGTTGACGCACTCACCTCTGCCGTAGAGGTAGTTGCGATCGTAAAAGTTGATTGTTCCTTCGAGTAAACCGCCAGTTAAGGTGCCATGCTGTTCTTGGTTGTGACCAAACACTCCTGAAACGGCAGTATAGCCGCCATCAAAGCGTTTGGAATATTGAGCAAAAACGGTATAGCGTTCCATGTCGCCAGGGTGTAACACTTCAGCGTTGTGCACAGATGCGTACGATGCTCCAAGCACCCAGTTTTCTGTAGGTGCATACTGTGCCCGCACTGAAAAACTGTCAAAACTACCACTTTCGACGATGTAGCGATTTTCGCCTGGTTCTTGACCGCGGAATATCGAAGCACCAAGCCGCACTTTGCCAATATCAACGCCTGCGCTGAATACGCCGTTAGTAATATGGCCAGCGTCCATGCAGTGATGACATAGTGGCACTGCTGGGTTTTCCAAGGCTGATGCTCGGTGCATGAAGGCTGTTGGTCCTTCTTCTCTGTCGCCCGGTAGGCCGAAATAGAGATAGTAGCGGAAGTTTTCTGAGAGTCGCTGAGTAAAAGAAACTGACAGCTCGGAGAAGAGATTGTGGGGATGCTGAGCATCGACGATTTCTCGCCCGGCGTAAGTTTCTCCTGTTTGAAAGAGTTGAGGAACGCCTCCTGGTGGGGTGGTGAATGGCTCAGCTGTAAGCATGGCGCGAAACTGGAAAGCAGAGTTTCCCCACACCGGCACTTCACATGAGGCCATTAGCCAGTTTTGCGATTGAAAGGCCGATACACCACGAGGTCCACCTTGGCTGTTGAAGCTGGCCTTCAGTTCAGCGTGTGCCATACAGCGAGCCTTGTCTTCAAATAGGTTGAAGTGCCACATGTAGGCTGGGCTATCGGCGGGAATTAGGCTAGTGCCGGAACCAATGGCAGTCATTCGTTCATAAGGACCGCCAAAGTTTGAAAACATTGGTTCGGTTTTTAGGTAGTCACCGTCACTATTGTTGTGATGATGCTGCTTATGTTTATTGACGTCATCAATCGGCGCGCTCGTATCGTGCCCAGGCATAGAGCTCATGTCGTGTTCTGGCATTTTGCTCATGTCATGGCTTAAGGCTTGTTTGCTAGGCTCTTTGCTAGGAATAGAACTACAGCCAGATATGGTAATTAGCAGCCCGATGTAACAAGCTGAGAATAGATTGTTCATATGATTAGCCAGCCTAGAAAGAAAACGCCAGCTAAAAGCGTAAGCGGGACTGCTATGAATGCGAGCAGTGTGGGCGGTTGGCGATAGGGTTGTCGTTTAGCGTGCCTGTTTGTTTCAGTTGTTGCTGTTGTCATGTTTAACTCCACAAATAGCTTGGTGCCGGGCTATAGCCAGCACCAAGACAACGTTAAGTGAGACTGAGATTGACAGAGGTCAAAGCCTTATCTGTCTTCCGCAATCAGAAGTCGCAATCCCAGTATTGCAGGCAGTTTTGCCAGTTTGGAAAGTTTTGCCTCAGCCAATCTTTGGCCATATTTTCGGCGCGATCATGAGCTTGTTTGTCATGGTACTGATCGGGGCGGCTTTCGCTCAGGCTGTGTCGCAGTTCTACCCAAGGAGTGCAATGAAGTTGGTCTTTGCCATCCATGACAAGAACTCGCAGCTCACTATTGTTGTCGGCCACTTCAAAAGTAGTAGTGAAACGACGACGCGGCGAGAAGAAGGCGCGGGTGCCGGAGAAATCGTGGCAGATATAAATATCGGCACGATTGCGTCCGTTGTTGTCGACCAGTTCTTGCCAGTGCGGATGATCGCTTTGTCTTACCTGCCAACCTTCGGGCAAGCTCACTTCGCATAAGTATTTGTTAGCTGGTCCGACCCGTTCAACTCCCCAAGTTGCTAAATCGCTCCAGGTGGCAAATCTGATTTCGTTAGGCAGTGCTGCTAAGTTAGGAATGTTTTTCATGGTTTGTTCTCTCTTGATTGAATGAAGATTGGAATATTCATGACAGCAATCCCTGGCTGCCATAAATGGACAGTTATGCCACCACATCCAGTGAAGGCAGTCGAGCAATTTTTCCGGTGTAAGTCTATTGTTGGTGGTTAAAACCTCCGCAGCAAACGCGCGGAGATTTTAAGTGAAGATAGAGCTAAGCTTTGCTTTGTGGTGTTGAATGGTGCTCAAATAAAAGAAGATGTAAAGTGGATATATCTGAACCTAACATCCTCTTCTGTGCTGCAGAAAGAGAAACTATTACTAATTTACTTACTCCCTGCATATTGGTGTGTATCCAGCTAGCGAGCAGTAGACGATTCCACCAAAGCTGATGAGACACTTGTCGCTGCTGCCGAGGTGCTGAGTTTGTCTTCTTCAAATTTGAGGCCGACAAATAGGCTATCCAACTCAAGCGGCAGCGAATCTTTGAAGTAAGGTCGATTTCTACCGGCCAAAAGCAACAGAGCTTTAACTCCGCGGTTGCGCGCTTGAGTAAGGGCTTCGTTGCTCAAGAGACCATGCTTTTCCAATGCCTCTACAGCAGACATGTAGCCAGACATAATCATTTGCCACTTTTCTCTTCTGGTCATACTAAATTTGAATGAGCCGTAGAGCGGAGAGGGCGGGCTGATGACGATGCGGTCGTGATTGTCTGGTAAGGTAATGCCGTCCATTCTCAGGCTTTCGCGATCATGGCTGATGATGCCATAGACTTTGTCGATCAGCTGATGCAGGGTGCTTTTGTCTTCGCCCACATTGACTACGACTAAGTATGAGTTCTCCATTGGGAAAAGTGCCTGTGGTACTGAAATTGGGCAGCGACCTTCGGGGCCGAGACCACCGTCAATGAGCAGGTGCTCTTCACCGTTGTCACTTTTCCAAGCCACTGGGTCAAGCAAGATCGGCACTGCACAAGTAGCTCGCACGGCCATGCCAATTGCTATTGGTTTTGCTGCCACTTTCAGCAGTGTTCCGTCTTGCTGTTCATGCCAGACACCGTCTTTTGTAAAGATCACTTTGGCCTGATGGGAGAGTGCTACGGTGCAAAAGAGACTGGGCCACTCTTTGATGCGATCGTCGAAGTATTGGCCCATCAGTGTGGCGTCGAGTGCGCCTTCCAAAGGTGGTGGATCCACAGCCTTTGGCTCACGTAGTGCCTGGGTGAGGAATTTAACAAGAGAGACACGCCGAGCCACTAGTTGGTTGAAGTCGGTGTCTAATACTTGTGCCAGTAGGTGGGTGACATCAGGGTTAGCGCTGATCAAAGCCGCTGGAATTGAGCCGCCGCTTACCCCTGTAATTGAGCGAAAACGGCGGAATTTGGCTTGGGCTAAGACCAGTAAAACTCCGGTGCCAAATAGAATTGACCTTGAGCCACCGGTGCCGATCAGCAGATTGATGTCTTGGTTGTGATTGCCTTCATTTTCTTCGTTCTTCATGGAATTTCTCCTGGAAAAATGTTAGGCCAGCAGTAGTAGCGGGCAATTTTGTATCTTTTTTTGTTCATACTTTCTCCGGTGCTACAGTGGTTTCAAGCGTTGCTGGAGAGGCTGTGGTTTCGGGCTCGGTTTTTGTCAGAGGCTCTGCTTTTGTTTCTGTTTTTGCATCTTCATTTGCAATGGTGCCTTCTGACTCTTTTGCTACCACTGCACTGCTAGGGGGCAACTTCGCTTGTACTGCTCCGGGAATTACTTTTGGCACTTTGCCAATGAAGAAGTCGGTAATCAGTGGTTTTGTTGGGTCCATGGCATACTTGCCTAGATCTACTTTGCCTATTTCTTGCACTGCCTTAATTACAGCAGCGTCATTGAGTGGGTGCAGAGCATACATTGCGGGATCGCTCACTCCGGCTGCTTTCATTGATACCACTACTGAGTCGGTGTAGAAGTTACCGCTGGTACTGCCTGCGGGCTGAGTTACAATCCAGTGAGCGGCTTCGGCCACGATTATTGCATCGCGACAGTAGGGAACAGTTTTTGCACCACCTAGTTTGTTGCGCACGGCTGCTGTATCGACAGTGGTTTCTGGCCAGAGCGAGTTGACAGCAATGCCATCGACTTTAAATTCGTCGGCAAAGCCCATGGTTAACATGCTTTGTGCATATTTTGAAACTGTGTATGTAAACTTGAACCATTCAGGGTCAAGATTAAGCGCTGGCGAGATATTGAGAATATGCGGGTTTGCGCTGTTTCTCAAATGGGGCAAGGCATGTTTAATAGTCATGTATGGACCCCTGACATTGACTGCAAACATCAAGTCAAACAGTTTCATCTCGGTTGACTCAACGCCGGTGAGGCTAAGCACTCCAGCGTTATTGACTAAGATATCGATGCCACCAAATACTTCGACAGCTTTGGCTATGGCTGCCTTGACTTGTTCTTCATCACGCACATCGACTTGCAGGGCAAGTGCTTCGCCTCCGGCTGCTATCACTTCTGCTGCTGCAGTGTGGATGGTGCCGGTGACTTTGCCATCAGTGCGTTCCTCTACGGTCTTGCCAGTAATTACTATTTTGCAGCCATGCTTTGCTAATTCAAGAGCGATGGCTAGACCGATGCCGCGTGAGGCACCATTGATAAATACTACTTGGCCTTTTAGGCTTGTTTCGTTAGTGTTCATTTTTTCCGTCCTAGCAGATTTTGCTGAGGTTGATGTAGTGCCGTGTACGGCGGATGAGACTTGTGAAGAGTCTCGGTGATTGGCGTTCCTTTCTTGGCCTTATGGGCTTGGCCTTGCGGGCTTGTTGCTTGTCGTTGTTGAGTTAGAGGCGCAAAACAACTGCTGAGCGTCACTACTTCTCTAAGATCTGAGAAAGAAGAAGCTGTTAGGAGCAGAGTGATTAGTTTTGATTGAAGCCCCTGGGCAAATGAGAAAGAAAACGCTCTTCAATATCTCTCAAGCAGGGGCTGTTTGACAACTGCAAAGCGGCTTAAATAGAGCTGTTTAGCTAATTACTCTCACATGTTGTGTGATTACAAATGACGTCGGTATTAGTGTCTCAGCCGGTCGTGGCAAAGCGGCGCAGTGAAAAGAAATGTACGGCCTTTGGCTTTGTCAGGTTGTGGCGAATGCTGCAAGAGTCTCTTTGGTCTCGGGGTAAACTGGCCTGTCCTGGTTTAGAAACTTTTGCGATTGATGTCCTGCATCAAGCCATCGAGCGAATTATTTTCATCGGAGCCTCGCAGCACATCTTTGTCGTTGAGCGCTCTCTGGGAGCCTGCAGGTGCCTGAAAGTCGGCCGGAGTGAGGTTCACCTTGGTGATTTTTGTTGTCTGTAGCATGAATTGTTTATTCTTGCCTTTGCGTTCCAGTTGAAATGACAAAGGCAGGTCGCCCAAGGCGGGAAAATTATACTGTTGCCTGATGAAGGCTAGTACCTGGGGCGGGTAAGTTAGGTCTTTGGTCGTTAGCATTTTGGCGTCCAAGAGAGTGTCAATGCCTTTATCTAGCTTCTCTTTTTTAGTCAGTTTTTTCATTGTAAATGATCGACATTGCAGGCCTAGAACCTTCTCTTTTGGGCCTTCATCAAAAGGAATGCGGGGGAAGGAAAAGCCCCAAAATATGATTGAAATACGCAGCATGTGCCCTTCGTATTTATTTAGTGGGGTTTCGAAAAGTCTATTGGTTTTGGCATTGTAGATTTGCACTTTCCATTCTGGTGCGTGAGCCATAATGGTTACACCATTGGCTGGATTGGACCAGCGGAAGCCTTCTTTGCCAAATGAGAACACCGTACCTGCTCCATAGATCTTGCTGCTTTGTTCAAAGCGCAGGCACTCTATTGATTTGGCCGCTGGTGGTGTAACAACCATGATTGCCGCCACTATTGCTAAGCTCAATCCTGTTTTGTGATGGTAGGGGGTCATTAGTTATGAGTATTTATGAGTTATGAGTATTCATGAGCTATGAGTTCAGGGCTGCTGTAAATAGCTCTAGCCGCTGAGCTAGATCATTTTCTTCTATGGCTGCAAAAGAGAGAATAAACTCCAGCTCTCTGGCTTCTCCAGCATAATAGCTCTGGGTGCTTGTCATCGGCAGTTGACTTGAAGCAATGGCTTGTTCGACTTTTGCCGCTTTATAGTGGTCCTTTAAGCGCACAAGCAAGGCTAGACCTGCGCTTTCTGCTGCTATATAGCTGGTATCAAAGGCTTTTGGTAGAAGACTTAGTAGATTTTGCCTGCGCACGGCATAGCGTGAGCGCTGTTTTCGGATTAGCTTTTCTAGGTGGCCTTCGTTAATGAAATCGGCAAGGGCTGCTTGCTCGACAAGTGAGACATCTCTTTCTACTAGGCCCTTTGCCGCGGACATGGGTTCGATTAGGGCTTCAGGAACCACCATAAAACCTATTCTGGAGACAGGCGCCATGGCATTCCACAAGCACGAAAGATAGATGGTGCGATCATTGCTATCCATGCCTTGAAGAGATGGCAGGGGGCGGCCGTCATAGCGAAACTCGCTGTCGTAGTCATCTTCGATAATATATGCTTGATTCTTAGCAGCGTATTCTAGAAGTTGCTTCCGTCGATTCATCGACATTACAGCCCCAGTAGGAGCTTGATGCGAAGGGGTAACGTAAATCAAACGTGGTACGGATTTTAGTTCTTTTAGTTGCTCGACTATTAGGCCTTGATTGTCTACGCCAATTGGAGCTATTTGGGCGCCGTTTGCTAAAAATTGTTCTCGTGCCGCTGAGAACCCAGGCTCTTCGATGGCTATGAGGTCGCCTTCGTTGAGAAGTAATCTAGAGATAAGGTCTAGACGCAGATTGCGTGAGGCAAATGTAATTAGGCGATCATGGCTGACTTTTACCGCTCTAGCTCTGATTAGATAAGAGGCATACGCTTCGCGCAGGGGTTGGTAGCCAAATGGTTCGGGCACATATTCCATTTCTTCTTTTGAGGCGGTATGGCAATGCCTTACTAGTAGCTCACGCCAGGTGTTCAGTGGTAGCTCGCGCAAAAGCGGGCCGATATAGGAGATCTTGGCTGAAATTTGTCCTGCTTCAAATCGTTGCTGCAGGCGATTGCCGAATTGTGACAGATGAAGAGTTTTGTGTACTTTATCCCGTGGCGGTAGCTCTTCTGACTGGCCGGGTAAATGCGCGCATACGCGAGTGCCTGAGCCCATTTCGGAGACCACATAGCCTTGGGCGGAAAGTTCGTCTATGGCCCGCGCGGCGGTAGAGCGCGATATATCTAAGGCTTTAGCAATGTCGCGCACTGAGGGCAGAATTACTCCGGGGCTGAGCAGTTTTTCTATAATTGCCTCTTTTAGCGCGTCGGCGATTTGCCGCGAGGCCGGAGCGGAAGAAGTGGGGTCTAGAGCTAAATTTAGTCGATCAATTAGCATCGCAGTCCTGACCTGAGTGGTTCTTGAGTTCTGTGGCAAAGGTTTTCACTACGCTGTCGATAGTGCTTTGGTCTACTGAGGCAAATGGCACTATGTATTGTCCATTCTTTGTAGCGCTTGCATAGTAAGGCTTTGTACTCATGAGGTTAAAGCCGCTTTTATGGGCTGCTTGGTCTATTGCTTGGTCGCTCAGTTCGGGGAGGAAATTGAGAATAAAGTGTGTACCACCGCCATCGGATAGTGGTTCAACTAAATCTTTGAGATAGCGGGTAATCGCTAGAACTAAAGATTGTCTGCGTTGAGCCAATGCTTTTTGCGTTGTTTTGAGATGTTTTTCGAGGTGACCATCATTGATGAAATCAATCAAGGCTAACTGTTCAAGCAGCGGTAGGTGCCTTTCTAGATAGCTTTTGCCTAAGGCTCCTATGGTTACCATGCAATCGGGAAATACCACAAAGCTCAGGCGCAGTGACTGATACAAAATTGTCCAAAAAGATGCTACATAAATGACGCAATCATATTGGTCTAGAGCTTTTATTGACGGCAATATCGGTCTGCCGTAGCGAAATTCGTTGTCAAAGTCATCTTCAATTATAAAGGCACCGGTGGCGGCGGCGTATTCCAGCAGTTCATGACGGCGAGGCATGCTCATCACGTACCCTAGCGGGTCTTGGTGCGAAGGCGTGACGTAAATAAGTTTGGGAGGCTTGGGCAAGCGTCTTAAGGCCGCTACTGAGAGGCCTTCTGTATCGACTTCAATAGGAGTGATTTTTACACCCATTGATTCAAGAGTATTTCTATTCTCAGGATAGCCGGGTTCTTCGTAGGCAACTATATCGCCTGGGTCAAGAAGAAGACGCCCGATAAGTTCTAGTCGCAATTGTTTAGAGCCGAAGATGCATACATTTTGCGGGCCACTAGCTATAGAACGCCGTCTAAGAACATAGGCGGCGATTGCCTCACGTAGCTTTTCTAGGCCCAGTGGTTCAATCATTTCAGCCACTTGCTCTTCGCGGCTAACATCGCAATGTTTGATCATGAGCGTTTTCCATTCGCGCATAGGTGAAAGTTCAAAAGGAGTGCCACCGTATTCAAGGGCTGGCACGTGCACATGTTCGGTTGCCTGCTTGCGGCCAACTTCAAAAATGGAGCGGCCCCGTTGTGAAAGCGGCAAAGGCTTAAAACTTACTGAACGGTTAGATGGCGAGAGGAAGGCTGCAGCCATATCTCCCAGATCGCCAGGTAAAGTGTTGGTGACGAATGTTCCGGAGCCAGACTGGGCTACAACCAAGCCTTGGGTCTTCAGGTCTTCGTAGGACTTAAGAATAGTAGAGCGTGACAGTTTCAAAGTCTCAGATAGCTCTCTAATTGAGGGCATTGGCTCTCCGAGCTTGAGTCGACCTTCTAGAATAGCTTTGCGTAGGGCGTCTGAGAGGCGCCTGTAAAGTGCCACATTAGACTTATATTCTAGGTATATAGCAATTGCCACGGCAGGCCTTTTCTAGGGTTTGCCTAACACGATAGCAGATAGTTCTCAATCAACAAAGCGATATAGCTGGGCGGGCTTGCGACCAGTTTTCTGCCACTCTTTGCTGGGCTCGACAATGCCCTGCTGTAAGATTTTGCGCCTAAAATTGCGTTTGTCTAGGTTTTCGCCAAGAATAGCTTCATGAACCAGCTGTAGTTCTGTCAGGGTGAATTTTTTTGGCAATAGCTCAAAACCAACATTACTGTAATCAAGTTTGTTGGCAATTCGCTGGTGTGCGTATTCGATAATTGATAGATGATCAAAAGCTAAATGTGGCAGCCTGTTTAGTGCAAACCAGGCGGCGTCTGCTGCATCGGTTCCCGATCTGAGAATGTGACTACTGGAGACAAGAGCATAATAGGCGACAGTTATGACCCGACCCCGTGGGTCGCGCTTTGGCTCTCCGAAGGTATAGAGCTGTTCAAGAAAGACTTTTTCTACACCAGTCTCTTCTTGCAGTTCTCTATTGGCAGCTGCGTCTACTGATTCTTCTTCGAGGACAAAACCACCAGGCAAAGCATAACTGCCTCTAAATGGTTCGGCTAAGCGCCTGATTAGAAGTACATGCAGTTGTCTATCTAGGATAGTGAAGAGCACTATATCTACTGTGATTTGAAGTTTCGTCATTTTCGTTTTCATGATGCATGCATTAGGCCACCACTAAATTGGCTTTTTCTCCAGCAATGCCAATGGTAGCATCAGTGCCAGAATTGAAATCTAGATAGTCTGCTTCCATTCCGTCAGAGAAGATTACTCCGCCGCAAGGCATTTGTGATTCTAGTATTAGTGGTTCGGTGGGGTTAATTGAGCCAACTACAATGGCGGCTTGGGAATGCAGGCTGATAAATGGCTCTCGCACGATGAATAAGAGCCGCTCTTCTTCCCAAGACATAGGCACCGGTCTTAGTGGCTTGCCGCCCAGAAATGAGCTGATGGCGCTAGTTTCGTTAAAGACTGAAGACATCCAACCGGTGCTCCCGGCCCCAGTTGAGACAATAATGCCACTAGAAGATTGATTTTCTTGACGCTGGCCATGATTAATATGGTAGCGAGCTGATACGTGTGAACTGGCTCCGATAAATAGATCATTGAAGGCCAGCAGTCTCTGACCATCTTTGAGCTTTGCTTCTGCCATACTGATCGCGCGTACTTTTGCCTTTGTTTCCAAAGTTAGTTCTAGTGCCGTTTTTAGTTGGGACGGAAGGAATGGGATGAGAATGCCATCAAAACGTTGGACATCAGGATTGACCGCAATAATCGGCTGCCCGCCTGCATATTTTGCCGTATTTGCCACTAGGCCGTCTTGGCCAAGAGTTATAACAACATCTGTTGTAGCAAAAACATAAGTAGGAATAAGGCTACGGTCGAGCATTTGAATCTTCAATCCACACTCAATTGTTCGTCGTACTTCTGTTAGTGAGCGTTGGTAGGCATCGTGCTCAAGTAAATAAGAATTGAAATCGCCGCCGCTATGTTCAATATAAAATTTCGCCTGCTCTTTGGTATTGAAGCGATCGACTAATTCATCGAGGCGTGTTTTGCGAGTTACTAGCACGATTTTGTCGAACATTGGCTTGTCCTCTCTATCTTCTTTAGCCTCTTTATCCTCTTTATCCTCTAATGGTACTGGTGCCAATCAGGCTGCGTAGGAGGTCAGGAGAGATATTCAACTCTCCAATTTTTTCGGCATTATTGGCCAGCTCGTGGAAGGCCATGGCAATTGTGTTTTTAGCATCTCCACCTTGCGGATTTAGCATCATCAACAAGCGCCAATCGAGGTCTTGCACTGGATTGATTACGGCCTTGAGGGCATAGGCTCTGCTGTCTGCTTCCTTGCGTTCATTTTCAGTTTTTTGATCGGTTAGTAGCGCTCTTTGTGTTTCTAGCGCAATTTCGCCTTCCATTTTGCGTTCATGCAGTTCTCTTTGTTTGCTTTGCACTAATAGATCTGTCTGCAACTCATTTTCTTTTAGCTTACGCTCTTGTTCTATGGCCGAATTACGCCGAGTGTAAATGGCCTCATCAGCTTTGCGATTGAGTGCCTCTCGCGCTTCTGCCTCAAGTGCTTTGGCCATTTCGGGAGTAGGCTTGAGAGAGAGTACGGCTAAATTGAGAATTTCTACTCCTAGTTGGATCACTTCTGGGCTGGCCTTTAGCTGCTCTAGGACGATGCTTGTAAGCTGGTCCGAGTGCACTAATCCTTGGCGCAGTGGTAGCCGTTGTATTTCGGCACGAATCAGTGTTTGTAGATCGTATATAAGGCGTTCTGGCAGTTTTTGATATTGGTCACTTATGTAGCGACCGCTGGCATCAATGGTGAAGTCGAGCATAGCTGCTGCCTTTTTTGCATCAACAATACGGTAGGTCAGTTGTCCCTGTACTGTGATGGTCTGAAAGTCTGCTGTGGGCTCATTGAAGACAAAGGGAATGTTGGCGCTGGCTAGGGAAACCAGGGCGATGGTTGAAGCTGGCTGAAAGTAGAAGAATGACAGACCTGCTCCCTCTCTAGCCAAGTGTCCCTGAGAGAAGTGCAGAACATAGTCGGTGGGATTCGATTTGCGATAGCTGACGCCTAACATGATGTCTTCCTCGCTTTGTATTGAGGGATTTATTTTTCGGAGATATAGTTTTTGCGCTTTAGTGTCCTGATGACACTAATATAGTGTTATTAAGACACTTTGTCAAGTTGCTAGATGTGGTCAGGTTTTTTGCTACTTTTCTGACTTCGCGGTAGTGAGCTGCAGCGATTGGTCTTGTGCGCGAAATTTCAGATTGGCGGTAAGGCAGGAAAACGGTTGTATTTCTGACTTCGCGGTAGAGAGCTGCAGCGATTGGTCTTGTGCGCGAAATTTCAGATTGGCGGTAAGGCAGGAAAACGGTTGTATTTCTGACTTCGCGGTAGAGAGCTGCAGCGATTGGTCTTGTGCGCGAAATT
>JBAYTY010000033.1:0-84998 GCA_041675385.1 Candidatus Obscuribacterales bacterium | reverse complement strand
TTTTGCTCGGCGCTTCCTTCAGACCCAGCCTCGCGACTACGCCCTTGCGCTCTGCTACAGTTCACCGCTATCCGGTTCTGTGAGGACCTTCACCTCCAGTTATCAAACATGCGTGGCACACATCGGAAAAGAGGAACGGCATTCGCCGTTCCTCTTCCGATCATGTACTAAATACCCCGGCAATCGACCGTGGCAAAACAGCGGCAACAGAGCTTGGCGCGTGACAGTCAAATTCGGTAAACCGCAAGGCCACACTCAAAGGTACTGTCTTTTCTTCAGATAGAAATGGTTTCCATGGAAACCATTTCTATCTGGAAATATTAGGTCTAGCACTTCTCTAATTTTAGCTTTCAGATTTCTCATTTCAGACTGATACGCCCTGCTGCTTGAGCAAGAAGGCATATTCGAAAGCCACATCTTTCAAAGCATCAAAACGCCCTGATTTTCCGCCGTGCCCAGCAGCTTCTAGCATGATTTTAAAAATTAGTGGATTGGTGTCGAGTTTAGTGGCACGCAATTTGGCCGTGTACTTGGACGGCTCCCAGTAAGGCACCTGACTATCGTAGAAAGCCGACTGCACAAGCATGGCCGGATAGTGTGCCGCGTGGATATTCTCGTAGGGCGAATAGAGGCGCATGTAGTTATAGTCAGCCTCAACTTTGGGATTGCCCCACTCTTCGAACTCGCCCACGGTGAGCGGCAAACTCTCGTCGAGCATGGTGTTGATGACATCGACGAAAGGAACATCGACGATGGCAGCCTTGCACAAATCAGGACGCAGATTGAGCACTGCTCCAATGAGTAAGCCGCCAGCACTGCCGCCTTCAATGCTCAACTGATCACTCTCGGTATAACCTTGGGCAATCAGATGTTCAGCACAAGCAATAAAGTCAGTAAAGGTGTTCATCTTTTTGCGCAGCTTACCATCATCACGCCAAGTTTCGCCCATGTCTCCGCCACCGCGAATGTGGGCAATGGCATAGACATATCCCCGATCGAGCAGGCTAATGCGAGCGCTGCTAAAGCCGCTGGGAATAGTAAGACCGTAAGAACCGTATCCGTATAGATGGCAGCGACGCGGGCTCTTAAGTGGGTTCTTAAGTGAACTCTTGAGCGGGTCCTTATAGACTAGAGAGATTGGTACAAAAGTACCATCGCCGGCGGTGGCAAAGATGCGTTCACTGCGATATGCCGAAGGGTCATATCCTTTAACTTCTTGAGTCTTCAGCACCTCAGTGGTGCGTTTATTTAGGTCGTACTCAAAAGTGGACGGCGGCCGCACCATCGACTGATAGCCAAAGCGATAAACTTCGCTATCAAAAATGTGATTGGCCGCCCCTGAAATAGCATAAGCGGGCTCAGGAAAATCGACATAATGCACCTCACCAGTAGACAACTTGGTAATGCGAATTTTATCGAGACCTTGATCGGTTTCAAAGACAATCAAAAAGTTAGCAAAGACATCGACGCCATCAAGCTTTACCCCCGGCCGATGGGCCAACACTTCTTGCCACTTTGATGGCCTGCTACAAGGGGCTTTGAGCAGACGATAGTCTTTGGCATCGTCGTTGGTGAGAATGTAGAAATTCTTGCCGTCGTCTTCAACCTCATAGTCCACCATGTGCTTGCGCGGCAGAATTTCTTTGAAAGGCGAAAGTGGCGAGTCAGAGCGGATATAGCTGACCGATGCCGTAGTATGGCTCGACGTGCTGAGATAAATAAAGACTCCAGTACGCGTTTTAGAGAGATGCACGCCAAAGAACTCGTCAGCTTCTTCACACACAAGATGATGTCTTTTACTGCCGATTTTATGGCGATAAACACGGTCAGAACGCTTGGTCACCGCATCTTCAGTGGTGTAAAAAAGAGTCTTGTTGTCACTCGCCCAGACTACCGAAGTGACCCGCTCAGCAGTGGTAGCTAGCACCTTGCCACTGAGAAGATTCTTCACAACCAGGGTGTATTGACGAAAGCCCTTATCATCATACAAATAGGCCAGGAAGTTACCACTAGGACTGATGGCAATAGAGTCGACCTCGAAGAAATCGACTGCAGCAGCCAATTCGTTGACATCAAGAATAACTTGCTCAGGGCTGCCCGGCTTCATTCCGCGGCGACAATAAATGCTGTACTGCTTGCCCTCTTCAGTACGAGTGTAATAAAACCAGCGCCCGCGCTGAGCAGCCACAGATTCATCAGCTTCTTTGATACGCGAGCGCATCTCATGGTAAAGCTTCTCTTGTAGGTCGACAGTGTCGGCCATGTATGAGAGTGCGTGGGCATTCTCGGCCTCCAGATGCGGAATCAAATCTGGATCTTGGGTCGGTAAGTTACGCATCCAAGCATAATCATCGACGATTTTCTGGCCGTGTAATGCCACCACATGGGGCACCTTTTTCGCTAGCGGCGGCACAGGAGCTGAGTCTTTTTCAGAAGTCATAGAAACGGAATTGGGACGTGGACGGTCTTTAAGGGATGTAGGTTCTGGTGGTAACCAGTTATCTCTTTGCAGACGTCAACCGGAACACCAAAGAGACTGCGGTGTCGTGTCTTCATTTTCTCCACAGCCGCAGTGCGAATCTCATCAAAACAATCCGGCATAGTTCCCTCAGAATCTAAATGGTCAAACGCATTTTCAGACTGATGGGAAATAGTCCAAATTTTGCTTCCATTCTTCATGGCGAAGGCAGTGCTACACATGACGTGTTCTTCAATATGACAAACTATAATTTCGCCATCCTGCGACAGAGCCTCAAGAAAAGCCGGTCTATCGACAAAGAACAATTCCGGATAACACTCCAAGACTAGCCAGCCGTTTTGCATATCGACTATGCGCATCGGAGAAGCATAGATATTGTCCCAAGTTAGCCGCTGTCTCTCGCCACTGAGCAACACCAGCACCTGTTCAATGGTTTTACCGCGAACACATACCCAGCTTATGGACATACCCATAGGTTGAATCCTCGGATACTTAAACTTAGAGTCCTAGCTGTCTAGCAATAACCAATCGCTGAATCTCAGAAGTACCTTCGCCGATTTCGCATAGTTTGGCATCACGCAAGAAACGCTCAGCTGGGAAATCAACAATGTAGCCGTAGCCACCGTGAATCTGCACGCAAAGGTTGCAAACTTTAGAGGCCACTTCAGAGGCAAAGAGCTTCGCTTGTGAACCCTCTAGGGTGACACGCTTGTGGTGGTCTTTCATCCAGGCAGCATGATAAAGCATCAAGCGAGCAGCACTGAGTTGAGTGGCCATATCAGCCAAATAAGCTTGAATCATTTGGAACTTGCCAATTGGTTGACCGAAAGCTTCACGTTGTTTGGCATAGCTCAAGGCGGCATCGAACGCAGCTTGACCGATTCCAAGGGCAAGAGCGCCGATAGAAAGGCGACCACCTTCAAGGGTTGTTAGTGCTTGCTTATAGCCTTCGCCCTCTTGACCAATCATATTCTCTTTAGGAATTTTGCAATCTTCAAAGGTCAAACTAGCTGTGGGGGAGCCACGCATGCCCAATTTCTTTTCAACTTTGCTGACAAAGAATCCTGGGGTGCCTTTTTCTACCACAAAGGATGATATGCCTCGGCGACCCTGACTTCTGTCGGTCATAGCCATGATGATGGCAACGTCAGCATCTGTAGCGTTAGTGATGAACTGCTTAGTACCGTTCAAAACATAGTGATCACCAACCAACTTAGCTGTGGTCTTCTGTGTGGCAGCGTCTGAGCCTGTGCCTGGTTCGGTCAGCGCCCAACAACCAATGTATTCACCAGAGCAAAGCTTGGAGACATATTTTTTCTTCTGCTCTTCTGAACCAAATAGATAAAGCGGATTAGTGCCCAGTGAGACGTGAGCAGCATAGCTCAAACCAGTGGAGCCACAGGCCCTGCCTATTTCTTCAACAGCGATTACATACGAGCGATAGTCGAGACCGGCACCACCGTATTCTGCACCAATTGGCAGACCAAGATAGCCAAGCTTGCCTAATTCTTTGAAGTTCTCGATAGGAAAGCGTGCGCTTTGGTCGACCTCATGGGCTTTAGGAGCGATTTCCCGAGTAGCAAAACCTCGGATCGCCTCTCTAATGTCCTGATGCTCTGCGTCAAGAAATTCGCCAAATGGCATGACATCGTGCTCGGTAACTGAGGTGCTCACGTCACTCTCTCCCATATAATTCTGAATCTAAAGCAGATCATAGCGCCAAACCGCCTATTTAAGCCCAAACTTAAATGATAGATAGAATTGTTTTATGCTGTCGCTAGCTGGCGAAGTACCGCTCGATCGACTGCACTATGCGCTCTGCTGCGTGGCCATCACCAAACGGATTGACAGCCTGAGACATTTTGGCGTAGAGATCACTGCTTGATAAAAGCTCCCGAGCGCCCGCCACAATTGTCTCCTGACTAACTCCGACCAACTTGGCAGCGCCAGCTGCCACAGCCTCAGGACGCTCAGTGTTAGTTCTCATGACTAGCACTGGCTTGCCAAGAGCAGGGGCTTCTTCTTGCACTCCACCAGAATCAGTAAGTATGAAATGACAACGTTGCATAGCATGAACAAACGGCACGTAATCAAGAGGTTCGACCAAGTGCAGCCGCTCGTGACCGGCGAAAACTGGCTCTATTGATTCGCGCACCACAGGGTTCTTGTGAATGGGATAAAGCACTTGCACATCAGGAAACTCGTCGGCAATTTGCCGCAATGCCAGAGCGATTTCATCCATGCCCTGCCCCCAATTTTCACGCCGATGGGCTGTTACCAAGAGCACTTTGGCTTTATCAAAGTCAACTTTGCCATAAAGGGCAGGGTCAATTTGATCAGCCTGCAAACGGCCAGCAGTATCAAGCAGGGCATCAATGACAGTATTGCCAGTCATGAAAACATTATCGACAATGCCTTCCTTCTTTAGATTTTCTACCGCTAGAGCTGTCGGGGCAAAATGCAAAGTAGCAAGACGACCAGTCTGACGCCTAGCCATTTCTTCAGGAAAAGGATTGTAGCGATCATTTGTACGCAAACCGGCCTCGACATGGCCCACCGGCACTTTTTGATAGAAAGCAGCAAGAGCAGCCGACATCACGGTAGTAGTATCACCCTGCACCAAAAGAAGATCCGGCTTGTCTTTTGACAACAGCTGGTCGATGCCGTTTAAAACCCTGCCTGTGAGCTCAGCCAAAGTCTGGCCGTGCTTCATCAAGTCAAGGTCATAATCAGCCTTGACATCGAACCAGCGCATCATCTGATCAAGCATCTCGCGATGCTGAGCAGTGATTGCCACCACAGGTTCTAAACTCTTAGACTGGCGAAGAGCATGCACCACAGGAGCCAACTTGACAGCTTCCGGGCGCGTTCCAAACACACACATAACGCGCTTTTTCATAGTCATATATTCTATAGCAAGAGCCGTCTGTTAGACTAATTTGAAAATCACTCGACAAATAAGTCGTACACACGATCATTTTCAAGTAGAGGGCACTGTGGACGTTATCACTGAAGGAACTATCAACCAAGATGAACCGGTGGCCGACGTCGTCAATGCCGTTGTGGCACTTAAATCTTGCCAAACTCCGATTTTGCGCATCAATGACAATCAATCCGATTTGCAAGGTCGCCTTTTGTTTTCGGCCGGTGGCTTCATCATTGGGGCTCGAATCAACGTCACTGGCGAAAGTGGATATGGCGCAGTACGCAAACTCTTAATGGTGACAGATGGCAACTACGCCATCTTAGACCCCATGCGCAAGTCAACCAATGAACTAAACCAGGCCTTGTGGCTCTCCACCTCCAAACTAGTAGCGATGCTGCCCAACCTGCCAGAAGCGCCGCAATCAATTCTAGATACCCACCCTGAGCGCATTACCGAAAGTGCCGCTCGACCAAAAACCGGCCAACTAGATCTAGCGCCAATAATGGCGGCAGTAGGCGCACCTAAAGACCAGCCTATGGTTGACCCAAGTATTCCAACAAACATTGAAGAAGAATCGAGACAAACAGTGGGAAACAAACAAGCATCACGCAAATATAACGAAAGCAGATGGCGCACCATTAAGACTTTGGTACAACTAGCAGTGACACTGCTGGTTGCCGCAGCAATAATGCTCAATAGCGACACAGTCTATGGTGTGGTCTCTGCCGGACTGAAGACAGTCGGTATCGATACCGATCTTTCTAAGTACATGGGCGGTCTCACCCAAGGCATCGTAATCAAAGCTAAAAGAGATCTTGAGGCCAAAAAGAAACACAACAAATGAGCAATTGCTTTCGTGGCACTGGCCCGCTAACAACAATTAGTACAGCCATGTGCTTGTCCCTAAGCTTATCTATAGGCTTGACAGTGGGCTATCTGCCAGCTTTTGCCCAAATAGAGAAGAGCGAACGCCCCTTTCAAGTAAATGAAGGTCAGAACATGATGTTTCATGACCCCAACAACAACCCAGACAGCAAACCCAATCAAAAGAAAGCAAAGAAAAGCAAAGTATCAAATAAACCATTTGACCCCAGCCTCCTCACCGGCCCCAACGGCCAACTACCACCTGTCGACGCTTCTCTAATTAGAGAAACTGTTTCAAGCGAAGGCCTTGAGCGCGAATTCTTTGTGCACGTGCCCAAAGGCTATGATCACGGCCAGAAGATGCCGCTGGTTATGTGCTTTCATGGCGGCTTTGGCCTAGGCAGCAGAATGGACGCGCTCACTGGCCTTGATGCCGTCAGCGATCAGAATGGCTTTCTACTCGTTTATCCCCAAGGCATCAATAGACACTGGAACGACGGCCGCAATATCGATGGCCATGACCGCTATAACGACGTGCAATTTGTCACCGATATGATTGACCACCTAGAGCGCCGCTGGAACATCGATAAACAAAGAGTCTATGCAACTGGAGTTTCGAATGGTGGCTTTTTCAGTCAATATTTATGCCTGATGTTGCCTAACAAATTTGCCGGCTGCGCCTCGGTCGGAGCAACTTTACCTGATATTGTTTTCCACACACGAAGACCAATGAAACCAGTATCAGTCATGTACATTTTGGGCATGAGCGACCCACTTGTGCCTTTTAAAGGTGGTCCAATTCACTACAAAAGCTTCCACGACCGAGGCAGTGTCATATCGGCAAAAGAAGCGGCTCAATACTGGGTTAAAGCAAACCGCTGCCAACCGAATCCACGCACTATAGACCTGCCAGACGTCGATCCTAATGACGGAACAAGAGTGAAGTATGCCCAATTTTCTGGGGGCCTACAAGGCACTGAAGTAGTTGTATACGGTATCGAGGGCGGTGGCCACACTTGGCCCGGCGGCTTACAATATTTACCCGAAGGAACTGTCGGTAAGACTTGTCGCGATTTTAGCGCCAGCCAGGCAATTTGGGACTTCTTCAAAAATCATACTGCGCCAGGGCGCTGATTTCTAGCCAACAAAAAGCAAGCGCAATTCAAAAATCGAAATCGAAGCTCCTTAAGTTTGGCAAGGCCTTCCTCAGCTTCGTTCGGTTAGCAGGCGACGCCAACTCTTCTGTTACCCTAATCTCTTCCAGACTTTTCATTTGTGTCAAAGTGTCAATAGTTCTTTGAGTAAGCTTGTTGCATTTACTTATGTTCAGGACCTTGAGTTTCTGCAACGTTTTAAATTGAGCAACGTCTTCATCCGTTACCGGATTATCTTTAAGCGTCAGGCTCCACAAATTAGTCATTTTTGAAATATATACGAAATCTTGTCTAGTGAGACTGCTATGGCTAACTTCCAAAACCATCAATTTATTCAACTCAGACAACTGCTTTAAAAGTGGCGTCATCTCTTGCAATCCGGACGCTCCGAGCAAAGTCAGATTCGGCAGGATCTTGCAGTGAGAAAGCTCTCTTCCAGTCAGAGTTGATCTATCTACACACAGCTCCCGAACCGTACGTAATTTGTCTAACGATGCCAGATCGGATGGCTCTAGTTGCAAGCCTCTCAGCTCGAGCCGGCTGAGCTTGGTGAGGCCAAGAAGGATAGGAAAAATCTTGTCCGTTCTATCTTTTCTCTCATTGAAGCAAACCTCAACAAGCTCATCAGAACGAAAGCCCTTAAGAAGCTCGGGATAGGCAAGTACGGCCGGAGAGGCACCGATACGTAAGTCTTCATTGATAGGCATTTTGATAGTTCCGACAGCGGCTTCCCTTTTGTAAAACGGAACAACATCAGTCTTGTGATAGAGATCACCCAGACCAAACTTGCTTGGAAATTCGAAGATATAGCTCCGCTTCCCGCCCTCAACTACAGGCTTTGAATAGAATCCAGAATGACTAGCTAAATAGTTCTCAATCACCTTAACATCTGCCTTGCTCAGACGCCGCGACTCCCCCAAGCTATCTTCATTGAGATCCGCCAGTAGTTTCAAGTTCTGGTTTACAGTACCTTTGTCAAAACTCACCACCTTAAGGCGAGTAGCAGTCTCTTTCTCATGTTTTTTCTGCTGCAAAACTACAAAAGTTGCCACTGCTGCCACGGCAATCAGCGCAATCACCCCCACTAGAGCAAGAACAAGAGTCTTTGCCTGATTGCGACTGGCAGCCTCTGCCCCAGAGTCAGTCTCGCTCTGACCAGAAGTCAGAACCTGTGTCTTCGAATTACTAGCTTTGCGCCGAGCTGCTTCCGCCACTGCATACGGTGCCATTTTCGCGCCATCAGAAGTTGCCGGTCCGCCTTGTCCTCTTCTAATTTCACCGCGCTCTAAGGCCAACAGCTCGCTGGCAACATCGGCTAGCGAATCATAGCGAGCATCAGGCGACTTCTCCAGCAAACGCGCCACAATTTCTTCTAGCTCTGGAGGAAAAACAATTGGCTCTTCATCTTCTTCTAACTCAATTACATCGGCCATAGCAGGGGGCACCACTGACTGATGCATGGCAGTGGTCTCAACGGCAGTCTTTCCCAATAGCGGAGGGCGCCCCGTTAAGGCTTGAAACATAGTGACACCAACTGAATACATATCAGTGCGATGATCAAGCTTCTGGCCAGCACATTGCTCTGGACTCATATAGAGTGGGCTACCAAAAACCTCACCCGGCCTGGTTAATCCTTGACCAAAACCGCTATCAAAAGAAGACAATTTGGCAATACCAAAATCAACAATTTTAACTACCGGCGCAACTCTAGGCAGAGTATTCTCACGACCATCAGAGAGAAGCATGATATTGCCAGGCTTAATATCGCGATGAATAATTCCCCGATCATGGGCATAAGCTAGGCCAGCGCAGACTTGCCTAAATATAGGCAGGGCCTCGCTGACAGGCAGGCGATAATATTCATCAAGGTAGTCAGCCAACGACTCACCTTCAAGCAAATCCATAGTGTAGAAGGGAAGCCCAGCTTCAGTTTGACTCATATCATAAATGCGCACGACATTGGCATGGTCTAGGCGAGCTATCGCCTGGGCTTCTATGCGAAAGCGCTTCCAAACATCTTCTGAAACCTGCTCAGAGCGCAAGACTTTAAGAGCCAAAACTTTGACCATCATCAAGTGCTCTACTTTGTAGACAAAACCCATACCGCCCTGACCGATAAAGTCGAGCACACGATAAGTGCCGCCAATGAAAGAGCCAACTTCCAACGTGCCTTGATTATTTGTACTCGGATTGTTGCTGTTTGAATTGGGGTCAGCCATTGATTCTAAATATAACCATCAAAAGAGTCAGTAGAACAAGCAAGAGCAAACTTTATTGTCTCACCAAAACTCTTTAACTGAGATATTCAGGTCAAAGCTTTCTGCAAATTAGCGTCGGGGATGTTCTGGATCGGTTGCTCGATAAAGATCTTTGACACTCATCCAGCGATCACTGACTTGACCCCATTGATTAGAAAGCCTTGCCCTGCCTTTAACGGCATCGAAATCTATCACTGAAAGCATGTGACCTTCGAACTCTTTGCTCTTAGCCATCTGTGGATCTTTCGGCAAACCTGCACCTAAGACGCGATCAGCACCATCAAGGCCAATAATGGCAGGAAACTTTCCTTGCGCCTTCAAGGATGCCAGAGTTTCACTCAGCTGCTTTTCGCTAGACAAAAGCACCACATCTTTGGCTGCTTCCGAATTCCGCTTTTGCGTGGGATCATCGCTCTCGGTCATCTTCTTGTTGACCATCACCACACCAGTGTCTCCGGTCAACCGTTTGATCTGAGCAGCCACTTCGGTATCATCAACCTGAGGGGCTCTCAACTTTTGGCCATCGGGATCTCTCACTTCCCTGCCTTTAGCATCATAGACCCGCTCACCATTATCTTCTTCTGTAAGACGTCGGCCTTGTTTGTCACGGTGTTGGTACTGCACGTAGCTTTCAGGCGTTTCTTTGCGTTGGTGAATGTCGTTGGCCAAGACGTTGTTCAGCACTTGAGTGGCGTAACTGCGCTCGCCATCAATAGGAGAGCCCATGATACTGCCTGGTCGTGGCTGCAAGCTGGCCTTATCTAATTTGATTTCTTTGCCATCAGGTGCCACCCACTTTCCGGTCGTTGCGGCTTCAGCAATGATATCGGCAGCCTTACTAGGATTACGGGTAAAGAGCCGCTCTTGCTGCGAAGTTAGAGCACAAGTATTGTATTCACCCTGGTCTGTCTTGGTCGGGTCACCAGCATGAAACATAATGTTCTTGGCCAGCTGCAAGCGCTTGCCCTGTGAAGTTACATCAGTTGGGCTATCAACCATTTTGGCAATTGACTCATAGGTGCGAGCCACTTCCTCTTTCGAAACTTGGCCCGAGTTCATGCGCCCTTCCAACTTCTCCATGTCTTTCTTAAAAGTAGGGGCATACTGATATTGCTTTCCGTCAAAAACGCTAGGATAAAACTGAGTCATATGCTTCTCAGCCAAATCCTCCATACTCTTGCGACCCTCAGCCAGACGCTGATCAACAGATTTAGGCTGGTCGGAAGGTTTAGACAGATCTGAGGGTTGAGAGACATCTGAAGATCTAGAAACATCAGAAGCTTGCGCCGAAACCAAAGGTTTCGACATTTCTACACTTTTATATGGGTCAGGGCTGAAATCTAAGTGAGTCACAGAGTCTTCCGGCTTTACCCCGGCCAAGCGTTTGTTGTCACGAGTCTCAGCATTCAACGAAGCTGCCGGCTTGTCCCGGCTGCTAGTGTCATCTGGCTTCGACAATGAAACTAAATCGAGCCCAGGAGTTGAGTTAGAACGTTCATCGGGCTTGGCGATCTGACGCTCACGGCTAGCGTCGCTATCGTTTTCTTTCATGGTTATACTCTTACTAAGGTATCAGCTGGCGGCAACAGCATTAAGTGCTCAGTTCAACATAGATGCCAATACATAAAAAAGACGTGAACATGCTCAAAACGATTTTTTCTGGGCAAAATGTCAGAGGTTAAACTAGAGTTTCTGCAAGACTTTTTAGAGAATTAGAGGTTGCGAGTGTCAGAGTTTCCAGGCCAAGATCAAGACAATAATCACGACAAGAAAGACCAGGGGCTAGAGGCTGATCCGAAGAAGGCCCGTGTGCGCAAACTCAGCCAGACGCAAGAATTGAAAGCAATCACCCTAGACCCTCGCGCCTCAAACGAATCTCGCGAATTAGCACGCCAAGTGCAGGAAATGCGCGACAACTCTAAGGCCCTAGGCATCCCCACAGATATTCTTGACCAGTTTGCCAATAACGCCTTATCAGACGAGATTCAAGCAACAAAAGAAAGACAGGCGACTGAGCCAGGGCTAAATCAACCGGAATAAGTCTTCTAGTTTCATATGTTAACTGCCACTGTTACTGTTTGGCCCCAAGGGTAGACGGATAGGCGATAATTGCCCTCCACGATAGTGTAGTTGGCGATTTGGAGTTAATTTATGGCCCGGGTTGTACTCGGAATGTTAGGACTAGGAACAGTTGGCACTGGTGTAGTTAAGCTACTGGCCCAGCACAAGCACCTACAATTGAAAAAAATTGCTGTGCGCGACTTGGCAAAAGAGCGCGCCACCACCACCACTTGCCCGATTACCGCCGACGTTAATGAAATAATTGACGACCCCGAAATCGAAGTATTGGTCGAGGTCATGGGCGGTGAAGAACCGGCCTTGTCATACATTAAACGGGCCCTAGAAAAGCGCAAACACGTCGTCACGGCCAACAAAGAAGTACTAGCCAAGCATGGCCCTAGCCTCTTTGCCCTAGCCCGCGAAAAAGGCGTAACAATATTCTTTGAGGCTTCGGTAGCTGGCGGCATTCCTCTGATATCAACCATTCAAAGAGGCTTAGGAGCTAATCAATTTACTGCCGTCACTGGCATTCTCAACGGCACAACCAATTTTATCCTCTCCAATATGGAGGAAAGAGGGATAAGTTACGACACCGCCCTTGCTGAAGCTCAGGCTCTGGGCTTCGCCGAGGCGGACCCATCGGCCGATGTAGACGGTCACGACGTAGCCTACAAACTCTCTATTTTGGCAGCTCTATCGTTCCAACGTTTCGTCAAACCCAGCGATATTTACCGCCAAGGCATCCGCGAAATTACCCCTGAAGACCTAGCGCTAGCAAAAGAGTTTGGCTATCGCATTAAACTAGTTGGCACCGCCCGCAGTGCTAGCGCGCCTAGCAGCGCAAGCAGCAAAGAAAGTGGCGAAGAAAGAAGCGAAAGACCGCTAGCAGTGCGAGTACATCCCACACTCGTGCCACTAAGCCATCCACTGGCAGCCGTTTCGGGCTCTAGCAATTGCATACTAGTAACCGGAGACGCCGTGGGCGAAATTATTATGGTTGGCCCCGGGGCTGGCAGCCTACCCACAGCGTCAGCAGTGGTGGGCGATATTATCAACCTAGAAAGCGCCTTGAAACTGCCGGACTTCGCCAGCTACTTCCAACCAAGTATAACCAGTCAGTGGTCGACCACCGCCTCGTCTGATGACTGGGTCAGCCCCTACTTCTTACGCTTATCAGTAGCCGATACACCCGGTGTCATTGGCACCATTGGCACAATATTTGGCAATCACAAAATCAGTATTCAAAGCATCATTCAGCGCGGGGTCAAAGAAGGGCGAGCAACAATCGTCATTCTCACCCATGACGTGAAAGAAGGCGACATGAACGCCGCACTAACCGACCTCAAACAATGCCCCTTCCTCGACTCTGTAGCTAGCGCTATTCGCATCTACAGAGCCGGCTAAACACCTTAGCTAAAGCAGACAATCAAAAATGCAATCAAAAACCAAAGAGCAAATTCAAGAACAATACAACTGCCCAGCCACTTGCAAGAAAACTGGCCTGATTGATAAATATAAAAAGTACCTGCCTGTCAGCGAAAAGACGCCACTAATTTCGCTGGGTGAGGGTAATACACCACTGGTACAAGCCAGTAACATACCAAGCCTCCTGGGCTATCCCCAGCTCAATATCTACTTCAAACTAGAAGGTTTGAACCCAACTGGTAGCTTCAAAGACCGGGGCATGACCCTGGCAATTTCAAAAGCAGTCGAAGAAGGAGCACAAGCAGTAATTTGCGCCTCCACCGGTAATACCAGTGCCTCAGCCGCAGCCTTTGCCACCAAGGCCGGTCTTAAGTGTTATGTGCTCTTGCCCCATGGCTACGTCGCCCTAGGCAAGCTGGCCCAAGCTATACACTATGGCGCTCAAATAGTGCCAATCAAAGGTAACTTCGACCGGGCCCTAGAGCTTGTGCGTGAACTAGCCGAGCAAGCCCCGATTACTGTAGTTAATTCAATCAACCCCTATCGACTAGAAGGGCAAAAGACTGCGGCTTTTGAAATAGTCGAGGCCTTAGACAAACAGCCTGATTATCTCTGCATCCCCGTTGGCAACGCCGGAAACATTTGCGCCTACTGGCGCGGCTTCAAGCTCTACAACGAGCTAGGTATTACAGAAGCAAGCAATATCACCCACATGCACGGCTTTGAAGCAGAGGGCTCAGCCGCAATCGTGCGCGGCGAACCAATCAAAAACCCCGAAACAATCGGCACGGCCATTCGCATAGGCAATCCAGCTAGCTGGCAAGAAGCAGTACGAGCCGCTTCAGAATCAAAAGGCAAAATCGACTCAGTAACCGACGAAGAAATTTTGGCGGCTTACAAAATGTTAGGCACGGCCGAGGGCATCTTCTGTGAGCCATCTAGCGCTGCATCTCTAGCCGGTCTGATCAAACATGTCAAAAGCGGCTTGATACCAGGCGCTGCCACAGTCGTCTGTGTGCTCACTGGCAACGGCCTAAAAGACCCAGACACCGCTCAAAAAGTAACAACCGTAGATTTGACTCCAGTAGAGGCCGACATCAGCGCTCTGCGTCAATCAATCGGTCTATAATCGAGAACTTTAATCGGGGTTGTTAGAGATGGCACCATTGAAAAAACTGACGATGCGCTTACCCGGCAGCACAACTAATTTAGGGCCTGGTTTCGATACACTAGGCCTCGCACTCTCAGTTTATACAACGGTCACTTTTGAACGTCTAGAGCAAAAACGCGCCCCTGGTCAAAGTCTGATTACCCTCAAAGGTACTGCCGCCCAGAGTCTTCCAGCCAACGAAGACAATTTGATCTACAAACAATTTAGCCAAAATCATTCTGGACCAACCGACGATATTGTTCTGACCATAGAAACTGATATTCCCCTAGCGCGCGGCCTAGGAAGCAGTAGCACTGCCATTCTGGCAGCGCTATGGGCGGCTCAAGCTTTCAGCAGTAGTGCCGCCCCAGACCGCGAACAGATACTTGCCAGCGCTGCTCGCCTAGAAGGGCATCCAGACAACGTCGCCGCTTGCTTACTGGGTGGTTTCATAGTTTCTGGTTATAGACAAAAAGGCAATCGCGCCATCTGCCAGCGCTTAAACTGGCCTGCGCAATGGCGCACCCTGGTGGTTGTTCCACCCTACGAACTCTCAACCCACGAAGCGCGCAAAGTGCTTCCCCGCAGAGTGAGCATGAGTCAGGCAGTAAAGAATCTGCAGCGCACTGGACTTCTGATTGCCGCAGTGGTCAATCAAGACGACGATACATTGAGTGAAGCACTGCTAGACGAACTACACGAACCCTATCGCATTCACTTAGTACCTGAGCTTCAAGCACTACGCCGCGACCTAGCTTCACTGCCGGTTTTAGGCTGCGTCTTGAGCGGAGCAGGTTCATCTAGCCTGGTGATTGTGCACGAAAGACACCATGCTGAAATGAAAAGCTATCTGCAAACATGGGCCGACAGACGGCAGCACAAGCCACAGATCCTTGATTTGAGCGTCGATACAAAAGGATTGCAAGCAACATATGAATAATCCCACGATATCTGTGCTGAAGTTTGGTGGCACCTCGGTAAAAAACTTAGGCCGCATTCAGCACGTCGCCGAAATTGTCAGAGATCGCCTTGGCAAAGACAACAATCAAAAAATCTTAGTGGTGGTCTCGGCCATGGGCGACACTACTGACTATTTACTTAAGCTCGGCGCCCAATGTTCACGCACCCCAGACAAGCGCGAACTTGACTCTCTGCTTTCAACTGGAGAGCAAATCTCGATAACGCTACTGGCACTGACTTTAAAAGAAATGGGAATCAGCGCCCGTTCTTTCACAGCTCCTCAAATCGGCATTTTCACTGAAAAAGTACACAGCAAAGCGCGCATTGTCGATATCAACAGCGACAATCTTAACCGCGCCTTGGTCGACCACGATGTTTTAGTGGTCGCAGGCTTTCAAGGCGTCACCGCCGATGGTGACATTACTACTTTAGGCCGAGGGGGCAGCGATACAACCGCTTGCGCGCTAGCTGCGGCTATCAACGCAGACGTATGTGATATCTATACCGACGTAGATGGAATTTACACAGCCGACCCAAATGTCATTGCCGAAGCCAAACTGCTCAAGCGTGTTTCTTACGGCGAAGTAATCGAAATGGCTCGACTGGGCGCCCAGGTGCTTCACCCTCGTGCCGTTGAGCTAGCCCGCCAATACAAAGTGCGCTTGCGCGTGCGCAACACTTTCAAACCAGAACACGAAGGCACCATCATAGACCAAGGTGCTAGCGAAGGAGAAAACGTGGAAATTTATCGCAGTATAAGTGGTGTAGCAGTAGACAAAGATCAGGCCTGTGTCACGATCATGAACGTACCTGACAAACCCGGTATCGCTGGTCAAATCATGCAGGCCCTAGCCGACAACAACATTGTCATCGACATGATCATGCAAGCTTTTCACCCCACGGCCGGCCACAATAACATCACTTTCACTGTTCACAGTAGCGATTTGGCCCAGACCATAACAGTACTTGAAGCAATCAAAGGAGACTTTGAAGCCACTGCAGTGATTGCCGATCAAGACATAGCCAAAGTCAGCTTAATTGGCGCCGGCCTAGCCGGTCAGTCGGGTATCGCCGCAACGGTTTTCAAAGCGTTCGGTGCAGCCGAAATCAACATCAAAATGATTGCCACTAGCGAAATGAAATTGACCTGCGTGGTAAGCGGCAAAGATGCAGACAAGGCCAGCAAAATCATGCACAGCAGCTTTAGCGACGACTAATAAATTCACTAAGCAAGCGATAGAGAGCGGCTACCTAGGCAGAAGCAATTTGCCAACTTTGGCTTCGAGCTTCTCTTGATCGAGCCCGCCAACTACTTCTTCTACCTGATTGCCTTCACTATCAAAGAAACAAGTCTTTGGTATGGCTTTAACATCTAGGGCCTGCTTCTTTTCTAAATTTGCTTTATCATCTACATTCAATCTCTCGAAGTCTACTCGCCCCAAGTATTTGACTCGACAAGCCTCAATCACTGGCTCATATTCTTTGCACGGGGGGCACCAAGTAGCGTAAAACTCAATAATTCTAGGTTTGTTAGCAGCTTTAATGCTAGCGACAATCGGTGCCAAGCTCTTAATTTTCTGTTGCTTGTATGCGTAGTCAACCCACAGACCGGCGCTGCCAAAGACCACAACAAATGCCACTATTCCGAGCAAGCGACTATCAATCGTAAATTTCTCTTTCTCGATTATCGCGTCATACCGAGTATGACAAAAGCGGCACTTGCTAAAACTTGTTTTGTCTTTTCTGTCGCAATTGGGACAGGTCATAATTGGGTCATGCATATTGAACACTTCACCAACAGAACGGTACACTCGTTTGAAAATCTACCAGGAATTTGTCCATTCAGCAACCATGGCGAACAAATCAACCAATAAGGGCAGCTTCGACGGTTAAGCCGGGGCCAAAGCCAAGCATGACACAGGGAAACTTGTCGTTCTGCTGAAGCAATCTTTGCAAAATAAATAGCACCGTTGGCGATGACATATTGCCCTGCTCGGCCAGTATTGCCCGCGACGCTGAAAGCATCTCAGCATCGAGCTGTAAGCTATCTTGAACAGCTTGCAATATGCGCGGACCGCCAGGATGGACCGCCCAGCTTTTGATATCGCTGACGCGCAAATTAGATTGAGCTAGCCATTTTTCTATAAATGCCGGTAGATACTTCTCGATCAAGGCTGGCACCTCCGCAGCTAACGTCATAACAAAGCCATTGTCGCCAATTTCCCAACTCATCGCCTCTGAACTGCTGTCTATAACAACCGATTGCGAAGATAAATATTGAGGCCAACCAATAGGAGAAGCAACCGGCTGGTCAACTGGCAACAAGCCTCCAACACCCGAGGCGCGCACGACTACCGCCGCTGCGCCATCAGCAAATAAAGCATTGGCGACCAGCCTCTGGGCAGACCATTCATATTGCATGTGCACAGAGCAAAGCTCAGCAGCGCAAACTAAAACAGTGGCTTTTGCATCAGCGCGGCAATAAGCATCAGCCACTCGAAGGGCATTGAGGGCGCCATGACAGCCCATAAAGCCAATATGAGTGCGCTCAGTAGTAGGCCTAAGCGGTAGGCCCTTGATCAAGGCCAGATCAAAACCAGGTGCAGCAAAACCAGTGCAAGAAGCGGTGACCAAATGGGTAATTTCGCCGTGGCCAATTTGAGCTAACTCTATGGCTGACCGACAGGCAGCAAGCGCCAAAGGGGCAACCTCACTACTGTAACGCGCCATGCGGGCGGCAGTGCTCGGCCCTCTGTCGCGTTTGCTCTGCGGGGGAGAAAAAAAAGTTCTATCAATTGAACAATCTTTCTTATCGAGCACCACCAGTGCCCGGCGTTCAATTTCTGTGCGCTTGTAGAGCACACGCAAGGTGCGCCCACCCTTATCATCACATTGAAAGAACTGCTGGGCCTGCTGACAAGAATTAGACTGACTGATTGAACGAGAAGGAGTAGCAGTACCAATCGCCAATATTCGAGATAATAGCTCTGCTTTTATCGGCTTCACTTAATACTCACCATTTGCTAGCCACGATTTGTGTAGACTTTCGCGTCAGGCTTGAGGCAATACCTTCAGCCAGCAGCGGGAAGAGAGAAACAACTTGCACTAGCGCTCGCCTCGAAATTCGACTGCGCAAGCTGTAAGCGATGCAGCGACTCTTCAGTTGGCGCCTGTTGACGAGCCGACCATGGACGTGCTGCCACTGCACTGCAAGCGCATCATGCCACTGCTCAATGGCCGAAATGGCCAAGGGAACAACGGCCTCGGCCGACTCTAAAGCCCAGGCGATGCCCTCGCCAGTAAGAGGTTCGGGATAGCCGCAGGCATCACCAACAACAAAAAGTCGTTGGCCCGAAATCTTATTGCGTCTCCTTGTTAGCAAATCTGTACCATGCCACGGCTTGCTAGAAAACTCTTCAAAAGTGACCGGTAGCGGTAGATTGCACTGCTTAAGAATGGCAGCAATAGCCTGAGCTAAACTGCCCTGCTGGCGCACGTAAGACCGGTCTAAAGCACAAGCTATGTCAATGCCGCCACTCTCTAGCATAACTAATCCGACGTAGCCACCTTGCTGGCATGCCATATAAATGCGCCCAGAGCGGTAGTAACCATTGGCTAAACTGTATTCATTGACTAAACTGTATGCATTGGCGTTAGCAAATGTGGTGCCGCAACCAAAGCGAGCATCAGCAGCAACTACAGTATTAAACTCAGGCAATCGGTCTAGAGCATGGCCGTTCAAGCCATCGGCGACAATGCTGACCTTGCTCTCTAAGACGTCTTCAAAATCTGCGGCGCCATCGACTACCATTTCTTTAGAGACAATCTGCACACGGCTGACTGCGCTTACTTGCGGACAAACAATTGCAGTCACTCCCGAAACAAACACCGCGCCAGCGGCCTCGGCAGCGCGAATCAAAGAGGTATCGAGACAAACTCTAGACAAAGCAAAACTTCCAGCTATTTGGATGGTGGCACTTGCGGTACCATCGAACAACTCTAGAGAACTAAGTGGAACAGCACCATTGCCTATAAAAATGCAGTCAAGCCCAGCTCTCTGCAATACTCCGTAAGCTGATTGATTAATGCAACAGCCGCAGACCTTGGGCCGAGGAAAATGAGCTTTGTCGAGCAGTAATACTTTCTTTCCCGCGCTTGCCAATTGAAAAGCACAAAAGGCACCAGCTGGGCCAGCGCCAATGACAATGGCATCCCATTTTTGCTGCACCAATCTCTTCATGTCATGGCAGGTCACGGCTCACGGCCTGTCGCACGCATGTCGTTCACTACTTGGCGCTCCGACCTCGCCGATTCACGCTGCCAGACAAGCATCTGCCGACAAGGAGGAAAAGACTTTATAGTGGCCGAACTGATGTCGGCGCGACTGGCCATTTCTAGGAATTCAGGGGCTGTAAATGATGCATTGACAGATACTGGTCCGTCATAGTGCACAACAGCAGAACGACTTAATAGGCGAGTTGCTAACCAAACTGAGCAGTAAGAAATCTCGCTACGTACCAGGTCATTGACCAACACCTTCAAACGCGCCGCTCGACTCATTTTCGCCAAAAGCATAACGACGTCATCGGGGTCAAGATGATGAGTAAATAACGAGGTCATGACAATATCAAAGTCAGGAGGCAAGTCATCTTCGAAAACATTCATGGCTATAAACTCCACGTCTGCTTGCCTTTGTAATGCTCGATTCTTTGCGTAAGAAATAGCGTCAGCGCTAATATCACTACCGACTATCTCAACCTTTAGACCTAAACGCTTAGCCTTATGGTACAGAGCGATGGGAATATCGCCACCGCCGGTTGCAAGATCGAGAATGCGCAAGGGCTGACTGGCACGGCGCGCCTCATGCTCAATTTCAGACCAAATAGAATCATGGCTAAAACTAGCGGCATTAAGGCGAGCCAGACCGCGCAAGGCCTGAGCATGGCTCCGATAATCAAGACTGGGGTCATCCATTAGCTCTGGCACACGCTTGCGTGCAATCATCGTCATGCCTCTAACTTGTTGTAATTGGCCTCGCCTACAGTATGACCAAAAACAATCAATCTAGTTCCAATTCTGGTTCCAATTCTAGTTTTCGACTGCTCACCGTTGCTTGATCCGACCACTTGACAGGAAAAACTTAGTATGATGACGCAGAAGCCGCTGGAGATCAATAGATGACAAAGGCACAACATTGCGTAGACCTGAAGAATTCAGCCGCATTGATATTGTTGTTGATGCTGTCCTCTACTTTTGCCTGTGCCTTCACCTCTGTCCTTGCCACGCCCGCCATAGCTAAATCTGAATGGGTTATTGAAACCCTCCACAATGGCTCGGGCTCATATCGTTACTACGTTACAGACGATGGTATCAAGCTTGAAAACACTGGCAATGGCGGTATTGCTGTCTGTACTGCACCCACTTGGAAAATATCGTGCTTTCGGCCCAGCGACAAGCTAGAATTCATAACCGACCTAAAGAATTTCGACAAATCTCTAATTTTGGCCATTCTGTCCAAACAAACATCGTTCGCCGTTACGAAGTCAAAGTGGTTACAAGCAGAATCGCTAAAAGGGTTATCCTGCGACAAAATCCTCCTTCCAGATGGTGCAACATATTGGACACCGAGAGAGATGAAGACCTCTCCTCAGGTATCAGAGGTGGTGGCACGATATTTTAACTCGGCTAATATTCTCGCCATTCCCGTTCGCATCTTGCGAGCCGAAGTAATTTTGACCCCAGCGCAACAGAAAAAGGACGCCGAGAGAAGGAAAAAATCGGCCGTTCCTTGGCTCAACTTCAAAACCATGGACAGAAATAACAGCGAACGACTCACGGTCGAACTGAAAGGCTGGAAAAAGGTACCCTACAAGGCATCCGATTTTGAATATCCCAAAGGTTACAAGCGTACAAACGACCTCAAAGACGTAATTGTTTCGGCTGCTTACAGAAATGATCTCATCGATATTGCCAAAGATTTCACAGATGCCGAGGCCGAAAAGAGCAAGAATAAAAAGTCTAGTGACAAATAGCTGGGCTTATTGTTTCCGATTACTGCTCAAGGGCACAAATCCGCTTCTCATGGTTTTCCAGCATTAGCTCAATATTTCGAAAATACGGAGAGAGCATGTTGGCGAGTTCAGAAGGCACCTTATCCAACCTGGCTTCTAATATTTCGAATCGGCCTTCCAGCTTGTCGAACCGGCCTTCTAATACTTCGAATCGGCCTTCCAGCTTGTCGAACCGGCCTTCTAACTTATCGAACCGAAGATCGACCTGGCGGAAATTCATAGCAGTCTCTTTTCTGTGCAAATCAAGCTGCACAGAAAGATTGTCAATGCGCGTATGAACTTCAGAAAAAGAAGAACGCATTTCGATTTGCTGGGTTTCTAAAGTAAGTTTCATGCCGCCACCTCCGAAAAAAGCGCTAGCAGCGTATAGCTGTGTATGTATATACGAAAGGAAGCGACACTAAGTTCAATCTGCACATTATATCAAGAGGATCAACCACTTGAGCCGACTTTGTTCAACTGGCAAAATTAGCAATTTCACAACCACCTCACCGCTGTGGCTTGGACCGGCCTGGCTTGGACTGCTCTTCAACGCCCTGACGGGGCGTTAAGAATGGACCTTAAGAATGGGCCTTGACTCTGCTATTTAAGCGTGAAACACCATCTAGTTTGGTAATTTTCCCCGCCCTAATGTCAGCTTGAACATCAAGGGCAAAGTCTAAAATCTGTCTATTAATTACAAGCGACTGAATCAGGACAGCCCCAAGCGGGGTAATTGACTCGCGCACCTGCTCTAAGGCAACATCAAGCTGCTCTGAAGTGACAACCTCGGCAGCCAAGAGCAATTCGCCCAAACGAGCTGTGGGTTGGCTCTGTTCTGGGTGCCAGCCCAGCTGATCTAAAGCTTGGTCGAGCAAGAGCCGTTCGCGAGAGCAGGTAGCAATGGCTAGCAGTGCCAACTCAAATTCTAGATTGCCGTCGCGCACAAGAGACTGTGCTTCCACGGCCGCCTGCAAATCTTCCTTGGTAATAAAACCAGACATAATCAAAACCTTACCGATCATTTGACCGGTATCTTGCGAGATTTCGATTGCTTCCTGCAAATCTTGCTTACGCAGCACACCGGCTCTCGTTAAAAGGTCGCCAATGCGTACAGGTTTTGCTTCTGCCATGTTTGGTACTCCATAAGATTCTTTTACCAACCATTTGGCTTTTAAATCTCATATTCACAATATGTTCTCACTCCAGAGTTAAAATCGCCGAATAAGTTCCAAGTTAGTAGCAAGAGAAATTAAGAATGAAGCAGGGTTCGGCGATTTTCTGGTTTCGTCAAGATTTACGACTAGCTGACAATCCCGGCCTGCTCGCCGCCGTCAAATGGGCGACTGAGAACAATGGGGATGTAATTCCCGTGTATATTTGGGCTCCGGACGAAGAAGGCACCTGGCCAGCAGGAGGGGCGACCAAAGTGTGGCTCCATCAATCACTCAAGGCACTGGCTGCGGAAATAGCAAAGCTCGGCTCAAGACTGCGCTTATTTGAAGCTGGTCGCAAAACTAGTAGCAAAAGTAGTCAGAAAGGCAGTCAGAAAGACAGTGCAAGCGCAAGTAACGACAAAAACCCGCAGTCAAGCTTGAGTATCCTACAGGGTTTGGCCGAAAAACTCGGCGTCGGTGCCGTTTTCTGGAACCGCCGCTATGAGCCAAGCGCGATTGCGCGAGACCAAGAAATCAAATCAACTCTCAGAGCCAGTGGCCTTGTAGTTGAAACTTTTAATGGTGCTTTGCTCTTGGAACCATGGCAAGTGGCCACAAAGGAGGGCAAACCCTACCAAGTATTCACGCCTTACTGGCGCACCTGCCTAGACCAGATACAAGTTGAGCTTGAACCACCCCTAAAAGCACCGAAAAGAATTGCTTCAAAAGGAATTGCCCCAAACGAAATGGCGCCAGAGAAATTGGCCTCGAAAAATCTGACCTCAACAAATATTGAAAAGCTTAGCCTGGAATGCACCTTGGAAGAATTGCAGCTGCTCCCTGACATTAAATGGGAAAAAGGCATAACAGAGTCCTGGACGCCCGGAGAGCAAGGAGCCCTCAAGCAACTAGACAAATTCTTGCAAGACGGCCTTGATGATTACTCCGAAATGCGAAATAGACCAGACATAGAGGGCGTATCGCGCATGTCTCCCCATCTTCACTTTGGTGAAATCAGCCCGCGCAGCCTCTGGTTTATCGTCAAAGAAAAAGCCGAACATTTCAAAAACGAAAAGAGCAAAGCCGCGGCCCTTTCTTACCTGCGCGAAGTGGGTTGGCGTGAATTCTCACACCACCTTCTCTATTACTTCCCCCAGACGCCAACAGAGCCCCTTAGAGGCGACTTCAAACTGTTTCCTTGGACCCACAACCCGACAGCTCTCAAAGCTTGGCAAAAAGGGCTAACTGGCTACCCAATTGTTGATGCCGGCATGCGCGAACTCTGGCATACCGGGATAATGCACAACCGTGTGCGCATGATCGTCGCTTCCTTTCTCGTGAAACATTTACGTCTGCACTGGTTAGCTGGTGCTAAATGGTTCTGGGATACTTTAGTTGATGCCGATTTAGCGCAAAACACCATGGGCTGGCAGTGGTCGGCGGGCTGCGGTGCTGACGCTGCGCCATATTTTCGCGTGTTCAATCCAATTTTGCAGGGCGAGAAATTCGACACCGATGGCGCCTATGTGCGCAAGTGGGTGCCTGAACTAGCAAAAATGAAAAGCAAATATATTCACAAACCATGGGAAGCCCCGCCGCTAGAACTAATTGCCGCCGGGGTGACTCTGGGAGAAAACTATCCTTTGCCTATTGTCGAACATGGGGAAGCGCGGAATCTGGCACTGGCAGCGTTTCAGAAGTTGAAAGAGAGCAGGGCGGGGGTGAAGTAAACCATTCAACGAAGGCGTTACCCGTGAGCTAAGATAACTTAGATACCTAACAAGCTCTACATGGGTGACAGCGTGATACTTCCGAAATGGATAAACAGAGGCAACGTTGTCATCGGCGTTCTGGCTCTGGTAACGGCCTACCTCGCCGTCGAACTGGATCGCAGCAAACAGACCTGCGAGAGCCTAAGTAAAGAAAACTCTCTTCTCAACAGGAGTCTTTCAGGAAAGACCGCACCCCTGCTGGTCTGTGCACGGGACATACCTGCTGGAACAATAATTTCGATGGATATGGTTGACACAAAAATAGTTCCATCAAGCAGTTTTCCCTGTCATGCCTTTGAAAGTATCTATGCGGCAGTCGGCCGTGAGATGCTCTGTTCTCAAAAAAAAGGCGAACCGATTCACGCCCCCAACCTCGGCTTTAGGTTCGGGGAATGCGGCATTCTCTCAATGCAGGACTCAAAAAGATTCAATATGTTCATCGGTTTAGCGACACCAAAGCCAGCTGAATTTACTCTAGCCGGGCACAAAGTTGCCATTGCGAATGCGTGGCTTGAGCAGGCATCAACTGGCCATGTTCTAGTAAAAGATCCTGATTTCTACAATCTCTCATTCAATCTAAAGATGGATAGTAGGCGTCCGCAAGATGCTGACTCTAAAATCGTTTGTTGCACACGTATTGATAACAAGAGCGGTTTCGATGAAAAATATTTCTATCCCAGCGAATCAGCTAGTGACGAAACTCCCTTTTCGCTCAAAATACCCGCTAAAAGCCTTGCCACTAAGATATCCTTCAGAATGTTTCTGAGCGAAATGGGAAAGGGAACAAGCAGACTAGAGCCAAAGCAACCGTTTCAAGTAGTTACTTTCAGTTTACCTCAGCTTTAGATAATTACAGCCCATACGGGCTTTCGAACCAGCAGAGCCTTACAAGTCGATTTTCTCAGTCCACGTGTTGGTGCCGTTTGTATACTCAATTTCGATTTGATTTGGGTTGATAGTTTTGATATTGGAAAACGAGGGGCCTTGCCAGCTTGAGCGGCCAAGTTCGCGACAATACTCAAGGCCGGGGGAAATTGAAATGACTTCATATAGCTCATCATCACCACCTTGATTAAAGACAAAATGGTGACGTTTTTCAAGCCTATGTTTTCCAACATTGTACTGCTCACCAATTGATGTACCGGCAGTACCCATTGAATAGAAAAATAGCGCCAGCAAAGTGATTAAGACTACAGGCACCATAAGGAAAGCAGCAACGACGCGAATAGCCTTCACGGTCATGGCAACAAACGTGTATATGATCACAGTTGCGGGTGTAAAGAATAAGATTGAGTCTTTAATCCCCTGAACGGCTGCATTGGTACACCGAACCGGGGCCAGGGAGAGCAGAAAACAAACGAACATGCAACCCAGAACTGTCCAATAAACCTGATGTCTACTAGAACGAGCTGGTGCTTCTATGGTCAGATTCTCATCACTCATATTCCTTTCTTACCCAAATAGTGCGAAATCACGTTCAAGAAGTTCTCAGCCGCTTCACCCTGTAAATTAACAAGTATGCTTCGAGATAGAGCGGCGACGACAAATCAGCTCCATAGTTGTCAGCCTCCTCAACCCATACAAGTTTTTGTCTCCTAAGCGTCATTTGAGTCATAGCCCTCAGTAGATCAACTTCTCAAAATCGCAGTAACGCAGAGCTTGACCAGCGGCAACGTCGCGTTTAAGCTTAGCGCCCAGCACCAATTGCGGTGCCGAAATAGCAGTATAGTAATGCTGCTTCGCCGACAAATTCGCACTTTCCACATCTGCAGCCTTGAGCGCTTCTCCTTTCTTCATGGCGCGCTTAACGACCAAAGTGGAAACCGGTGCATCGACATACTGGCAATGAATAATATCGCGCTTGAGGGCCTGACAGTTTTCGCTCACAGTGCGGCCGACAATTTGCCAGGGAGTGCAACAAATAGAATCAATAAATTGCTCTTCCACAATATAGACGGGCTCAATGTCTTTAAGTGCAATCAATTGACCCGGTCTAACTCGATCGCGCCAGCGATAAACTAAAACGCCTGGCTGGGCATCGCTATGCCCCGACGGTGGTCGCTCAGCTTCCGCTTGCTCAATTTGGCGAACATCGGCTTGATCAAAAGCCTCAGCAGTGAGCACCGCTCCTTGGTTGACAATGCCCACAATCTTCTTACCGACAACAGCCGGGGCGGAGACAATAGCAGCCGGTGGCAGGCTTTCTGGATCAGCCTCAAATTCTGCCAGATCATTATCACTCAGTACACTCGGTGCCATGATGCGGCGTTCGACAAACACCACTCTTCCCTTTGCATGAAGGCCCCTGGCCCGCCAGGCAGTGAGTTTTTGGCGATAGACAAGATTACCCATCTGGCCAAAAGAAAACATAATTATCGGAGCAAGAAATAAATACGCAGACATTGTTAGCACCGCTATCAGTGGCATAGGCAATTTTTGCCAAAAGTTTGTAGCTGGCGTCAGAGGTGCTTCATTTGCCAAGCAAACAAAACGTCTACACGCAAGATCGGCCGCGGTGCGGCGTTTTTTGTCGCAAAACAAACCAGCCAAAACTCCAGCTAGAGCCAGCTGTGCCAGGGCATAGATGGGCATATAGAATGCCCCCAATGGCAAAATCAGACATGGCAACCAATAAATAAATCGAGCAAACAAAGCAGCGAAAAAGCCTAGGCGCTTACCATCGCTGCGTCGCACTACCAGCCCCGTAGCCCACTTACCAGGGGTTGCACTCCACGCGGATGATTCGAAAATAGCAAAATAAATAGGCACAGCCAGCAATACAATTAACGCTATAGCCGGCAGGGCAACGAGAAGAGCCGCACCGACACCAGATAAGGATGAGCGGGGAAAAATAATGAACTTGCTGCTAAGGAAAGCAAGATAGACTCCGCTGCTTAGTAAAACCACCAACGTCAGACTATCCAGCACCATCGCCAGAATTCTAGTGAGCAACGGTGCGACTGCTAGGGCCGGCGCAGGGGCAGGAGCTTGTTCTAGTTCTAATGAGTCGGTCATGGGCGGAAATACTTTTTCACTAGCGCAAGCGCAAACAATAACAAGATTTGGCAATATGCCAATTCACCTTCCCTAATATGCCCCTATTTGCTTAAACCTGCGGGATTTTTAAGACTTGATCAGGATAAATCAAGTCACGATTGACGATGGCATTAAGACTGACAAATTGGTTCACCATGGCCATAATCTCTTGATTGCTCGGGTCTTTGCCATTTTTAGCAGTGAGCAAAGTGCGCGAAATATTCCAGAGATTGTCTCCGGGCACAACTTTATAGGTCACTGGAGGGTCACTGATAACTTCTGATTGATCGCTCATTGCCAGTCACTTTTTACCTTTTTCCAATTCGCCTTATTGCTTATGAGCTTCTTGTGTTGCGATAGGCTTTGCCCAGATAGTGCCGTCCCAGACCTTCGTGGGCATTGCTATGCAGTGGTCGACCATTGCCAGAACCAGGGAAGACAATATATTCAACTTCTGGCCGCTGAGTGCCGCCGCGACGCGGATTAGAGTTTATGCCCAGCGACGCCGCTAGCGCCATAGAGCCTTCACCCAATTTTTGATGAGGTCCGACATCGGCAAATACTGCAAAGCGAACACTGTCACCGTAACGCACCGCAGCAATATCACCAAGACGCACTCCGTACTGCTGATACTTTTCTAGAGGTAAGACAAAATATTTAGTGGTTTCAGCGTTCACTGGCGCACCGCCTTTGTGACGGAGCGAAGTATTACTTTGACCGTCAGGGTCAATTTGTCGAGCTCTTGGTGAGCCGTCAGCATCGATGGCCATTCCAGCGCGGAAGTAGACAGAACCACCATCAACACGGGTCAGCCGCCTAGCATAGCCGGCACTTTTTGCCACTCCATCAAAGAGTTCATTCAAACGCTCTTCATCGCTGACAACGCGCTGCGGTGGCCTGTTCCAAGGCACTACAACTTCGCGAGTGGGAACTGGAAGGTCTTGAATCGAAACTTCTCTGCGCTCTTCAATTGCCCGAGGAATGGCCTGAGCGTCTAATTGCGGCGGCGCAGTGTATGGCTTAACGTAGGGCTCTAACATAGGCGGGTCGGCATAGACCTTGGCATTAGCATCATACTTAGGCACTTCAAGAGCAGCATCAAGCTTTTCCGGTGCGACGAAAGCTTGCGCCGGAATATCTTTAGGCAAATCAGCCGGTTGCTTTGGCAAAATTTCATTGCGCTTAGTCGAGAATAAATCTTCGGGAGCTACTTTTTGCTCAGCAACTTGCGTGTCTGGCTTAACGGCGTCGTTGAAGAAAGAGCGATCGCCCATATTCTTCGACCACCAAGTACCGTAAGAACCAACAGCGTCGCCTTTTTCAGTCTGCTGCTGCTGCCAGCTACCATCGGCGTTTTTGACACCGCGTAAGATAACACGCTCTTTGCCTTGGTCATCGTTGGCATAAAGGTGCACTAAGGTGCGGGCTCCGGCTTTTTCAAGCTCAATAGTGAGGTTGCGTTTAGTGCCATCTTTATCAACAACTTCGACAGTGGTCTGTCCAGCACGACCAAGGGCTTCTACAGCCTTTAACTTCTCTTCGGCCGATGCGGCTGGATTAATCAAAACATCTTTTGGTGCGGGTGGAGCTTCGAGAGATACCTTGGGCAAACTAGCTGGCTGATCAGTAGCCCTTTGGTCAGCAATCTTTTGATCGACACCCGGCGTGCTCGCTACCAACTTGTCGGCGGCCTGTGTGCTCACTAGCGGCTTACTTGCAGCTTGCCAATCAGCAGTGGTCATCTCCTGCACGGCTTTGACTTCAGGCTTGGCCTCATGTGCGCCCGCGCCAGCATCCGACACCGGACTAACTGCGTCGATGGCCTTGACTTTAGCCTTGTCTGTAGACTCGCCGTCGTTTTCGAGAGGAGATGCCATCGGGGGGAGGGCCCTTCTAAGATTGTCCAGGTAATAACTTGCCACAATCAAGTATCTAACAATTTACCCAGAGGGCAATGGTGAAAATCCCATTGCCCCCAATGTGACATTATTGCTTTGTAACTGGCTCAATAATTCAAACCGAGCCAGCAGTCGAAAGCTGGCAAACCCGGCCGTCAGGCTGGAAACGCGGTAGCAGCGCCTCATGCAGCGATGTCCAGACCTTGCGAGAGTGCTCGTAGGCAACGTAGAGCGCCACGGAGAGCTCACCTACGGACGGCGGCAAGCCCTCAAGTAGCCCCTTTTGTTCCCAATCTTCAAGCAAAGTCAAAGAACCAGAACAGAGGGTTGAACTAGAGCCTAAGCTCCCAGCGACTTCAGCTTTCGCACCTGAACCGACAAGGCAAATACAAGTAATCTCAAATTTGACAATAGCATTTAGCACTCCAGGTATATCAGCCAACTCCTCCACTAACTTTTGGCCAGATGAGCGGTTCAACCCCGAAACTACGTACGAAGCAACTGAACAATCGGCAGTCGCAGAAGGCACAATATACTCTAGAAGCGACTCTGACAAAGACTTGACTGCCTCAGACTTAGTTGCCAAAGACTTTGGCCGCACAAAAGTCTCAATTAAGTTAACGTGGCCGACTTCGCTCTGCACTGTGTCATGAATCAGCTGAGAGTGTATCAATGAAGAATTAAACTCAATTTTCAAAATACTGAAACCATCAACGGCAGTGACACCAACAATGGAATCTCTCGCCGATGCCGGTGAAGAAGAAAAAGAAGAAGAAGACGATGGAGTTGAACCGAAAGATACAAGTGAAGGTGAAGATACAACATCAGCACCAATTTCAGTGCCACAGTTATCCGGATTGAAGACACTGCGCACCCTCAGAGCCACTGAGTTTTCCCGAGCACACTCCACAGCCCGCGGGTGAATCACTTGAGCACCTTTGGCTGCCATTTCTAAGCAATCGCTGTAGCCAATGCGCGTATGCTGAATTGCTCCCTCAATAATATTTGGATCGGCAGTGAAGATACCATCAACATCAGTATAAATCTCGCACAACTCCGCCCCCACCGCCGCAGCAATGGCCACAGCAGAAGTGTCGGAACCACCGCGACCCAAAGTCGTAATGTCACCCGCCGCGGTAACGCCTTGGAACCCAGCCACAACAATGACATCGTTGTTAGCAAAAGCTTCATCAATTTTGTCAGAATCGATACTGAGAATTTCGGCATTACCATAGTTTGACTCGGTGATAATGCCCAGTTGCCCACCGGTAAAAGACTTAGCCTTAATATCGAGGTCACTCAAAACAATACTGAGAAGGGCAATTGACTGCTGCTCACCCGAGGCTAGAAGCACATCTAGCTCACGCGGGTTGGGCTTTTCAGAGCACCGCCCTGCCAAGCGCACCAAACTATCAGTGGTATCACCCATAGCCGAGACCACCACAATGGTCTTGTACTCAGCGCTAACAGAAGCCACTATCTGAGCCACATGCGAGATTCGCTGCGGGTTCTTTACCGAGGTTCCACCGAACTTCAATACTTTGATTTTCTTAGTTGAATTACTCATGCTTTGCTCCTTTTGAAGAAACGGAACTAGCAGTAGCCGCCGAAGCAACAGACGCAGAAGTAGCGATAGTAGCGGTAGTAGCGGTAGCAGCAGAAGTAGCAGCAGAAGTAGCAGCAGGAACTTTACTAGATACAGCTGCGTGCTGAGCAACCTGCAAAGCAATTTCTAAATCTTGCAAAAGATCAGGTGCGTCTTCGATGCCCACAGACAAACGGATCAAACCATCGACAATACCGAGTGGCTCGCGCACTTCTTTAGGAATAGGGGCATGGGTCATAGTGGCCGGATGACAAATCAATGACTTGACGCCGCCAAGGCTTTCGCCTAGCTGGAATAATTCAGTGGAATTGACGACACTCTTCGCCGCTTCCAAACCACCTTTGACGACAAAGCCAACGATACCGCCAAAGCCAGTCATTTGCGTTTTCGCCAGATCAAACTGGGGGTGCGACGGCAAACCAGGATAGTAGACACTTTCAACTAGTTCATGCTCAGACAAATATCGAGCCACAGCAAAAGCATTGCGCTCATGCTCTTTCAATCGCAGAGCAAGAGTTTTTAGACCGCGCAAAATCAAGAACGAATCGAAAGGCCCTGGCACCGCACCGCCAGCGTTTTGATAGAACTTCAATTGGTCATATAGCTCATCATTATCAGTGATTATGGCACCGCCAATAACATCGCTGTGCCCGCATAGATACTTGGTTGTGCTATGCACAATAATATCAGCGCCAAATTGCAAAGGCTTCTGAAAATACGGAGTAGCAAATGTATTATCTACAGCAAAAAGCAATTTGTGTTTCTTGGTGATTTTGCCCACAGCAGCCAAATCAGCTAATTTCAAGAGTGGATTGGTTGGTGTTTCTAGCCAAACTAATTTAGTGTTTGGCTTAATGGCAGCTTCAATTTCTTCAGGTTTGGCAGCATTGACATATGAAAATTCGATATTGAATTTTCTCTTCACCTTCTCAAATAGTCTGTATACGCCGCCGTAGACGTCTTCCCCAACAATGACATGATCACCAGCCGACAAAATATCAAGCACAATTGATACCGCCGCTAGCCCCGAGGCGCATGCTATTCCATACTTAGCCCCTTCTAAAGAAGCGAGGCAAACCTCAAGGGCAGTGCGGGTTGGATTATGGGTGCGGGCGTACTGATAGCCTTTGTTTTTGCCCAATTCATCGAGTACAAAAGTCGAAGTTTGATATATAGGTGTAATTAAAGCGCCTGTAGTTGGGTCGGCCTCTTGGCCGCTGTGTATGGCCAAAGTGTTGAAACCAAAGTTACGTTGGGGCGCATCGCTAGGTGATTGGGACGGCTGTGATGAATCTTGCTTACTAGTAGTCATTGTATTTCTCTCCAAAGAAAAACTCCCTCTCTCGCGGCTGCGGGAAAGGGAGTTGCTAACTTAATTACGGATGCTTAGTCTCGAATTACTCGATCAAAATCGTAATGCAACAAATCCCTGCCCGCGTGGGGCATGGACATCTGCATGTTTCTGGTGGAACGATTTAACATGCCGGCATTATGCGGGTATAAAAAATTGTTTGCAAGGTAATTCGACTAATTGTTAAGCAACCATGAATAAGCAACTTGAAAAAGCGATAGGATAAGCTCAATACATTTAGAAGATTGCAGATTGATGATTGTGGACTGAGAAAATGCATACTACAGACATGCAAAATTTGGCGAAGGACCAAACCCAGCCCACAGCTCCATTTCTACGGCAACTCGTGCTGCGATTGAAGTTGCCAATTTCCTTGCTACTTTCTTTGCTAATTTTATTGGTATTCCTTGACCGCAATACTAACTCTGCCGCCCAAGCCAAAAATGAATTGGGTTGGTCGCTAACTCAGAACCGCAAACACCTTGGCTTATACAAAGTAAGTATGGCGCGCTCCGGAATGCGCATTGAGATGCCTAATCAAAGAATAATAGCCTTGTGCCTCCCCCCAGGAAAGACTGTATTCGTTGTGAATATTGCCAGCAAACGCTTGTGCCAAGTTCCACTGGCAAATTTCGAAGGGCAAATGTTGCGGCACCTGGCTATTGGAAAAGGCATGGTAATGACCGATGTTCCAGTAGTTAGAATTGGACAGACTAATTACCTAAAGGTCGAAACTAATTGCTACGGCATCGATACTAAGAAGCAAGCACAATACGCTTCGCATGCAAAAACAAGCATGTTTGAGAAGCGCCAAGTCGCCCAATCGGTGCGCTTGCTTGCCCTCGCTGATTGCCCGTTCGCAGCCGCTGGGAGACTCATGACTAAGGTCTATGGCTTGCCCAAACTTGATACCATTCCAATAGACATGCACTACACAGACCCAGAGGGTGGTGGGCATCAAGTGCTCGAAACGCTTTCAATTTCGCGCACAAACATAGACAACAGACTTGTATTGCCGACAGGCCTGAAGCAGTCGTCGCTTGCCGAGGTTCTGCTCGACGGCAACGAGTCAGCAGTAGATATACTCAATTTTTAGAGAGAACTGGCAGGGTTTTCAAAAGAAAGTTGGCTTAGCAATAAGAGAAAAATAGCGGATGAGTCCTTGCTCTATCACTTTCCAAAATGGATAGATTTTTTCGCCAAAAATCTATCCGTTTTTTGTACAAACAAATGAGAAGCAGTAACATATGCAATACTATTTAGGCCAACGACTTGAACCAACGCATTAAGCCAGCTTTTAAGCTAGGAAAGTATAAGTGAAAGACCCAAAATCGCAAGTGTTCAATACAAAGATTCTGGATACAAACGCCATTGAAATTGATTTGTATGATCGTGCCACCGACTCACTTGAGCAGATCACACAGTTGCTTCATCAAGCCTATGCCACTCTTGCTGCACGCGGCTTTAACTACGTAGCCGCCACGCAAACTGCCGCAGTCACAGAGAGTCGGCTAAGCGCAGGTAAGGGATACATAGTTAGACAGAAGGGAAACGACCAAATTATCGGCACCATCACTTATTACACAACAGCAAGAGATGCGCCTGATGAACCCGATTATTACAAGAAGAACGTAGTCGGCCATTTTGGCCAATTTGCAGTTCTACCAGAAATGCAAAAGTTAGGTATCGGCAGTAAGCTTGTGGAGTTTGCTGAATCTCTCGCTCATGCTGACGGCAAAGACGAGCTTGCCTGTGACACCGCCGAAGGTGCCACCGATTTAATTGAATACTATACGAGCCGCGGTTACAAACTAATTGAGCATCACCAATGGGATAAGGCTTGCTATCGAAGCGTGATTCTAAGTAAAAGCCTGCATGAGTGCGCGTAGCTCGAAGCAGCAGCAATTTTGATAAGATAGCTACATGAAGTGGATCTACCGATTTAGAAAATACGCTGTGTGGCTCAGCATAAATCTCTACGTGCTGCTCACAACAATGTGGCTCAGTGCCATGCGTATCGGATTGATAATTCCTACCTGCATGCAACCCGTAAGCCACTCGATGAACATCCAGCTAAATTTGGCCTTCAGCTCTTGGACGCCAATCTTTACGACCACATTAATAGTATTCATGTGGCTTAGCTTTACTGCCATGAATTTAGATATAAAGTATGGTGCGCGAGCTTGGCGCACAATGCACGAGAGATTAATCACAACTAAAGGCTGTATCTGGCTACCATTACTAGCGGCTGCATGCTGGTTTTTATTCAGAGAAGAACTACTAACACTTTTATCTCTTCTATCGTGGCTCTGCTTTATTGGTTTCCTAGCTTCTTGCAGTCTTCTGCTAATGAAAACACGCAAAGCCTGAGTAAATTTCACACTATACCTGGCAAGGGTGAATTCGCTCCAATTGCACCATAAATCTCATTGCGCTCCAGATGGCATACAACGGCCCACCTGGCGGCAGCAGAACATCTAGCTGAACACCGCAGTCATCAACAAAATAAAACCAAGGCGAGCTAAATCTAAGCATGCCAATCTCATCTTCCCAGGCATCCCAATCTCCCGATGCCTCATACTGCCGCATAACCTTATCTAGTTCAGACATTCCCATTTCGCGGATCTGCCCATATCTCAATTGATGCTTGAAAGACGGCCTAGACCAAAGTACACGCCTTGATGTGGCGAGAAACCAAGTTTCTGAATCTTCAACGAAGGCAAACACCGGCAACTCTTCAGACTGCAATTGGGCTTCAGCAAGCAGAACCCCTTGCAAGTCAACAGTCAGAGACCGAAACAATTTAGTGGAATAGACTTGAGATTGCTTCAAAAGAGATTTTTCTAAACGCAAAGCTTTATAGGCATCTGAACCGGTAGTCGGGGGGTCAACCTGCATCAGTTTCCTCTTACGACTCGGTTCTTGCTTTCAATTTCGTCCAAAAGGCTTTGGCAAGCGGTTTTATCAACTTGCTCTTCCTTGGTCCAGTTCTTGCTCATGGCAGTCTTCAAAGCTAGATGAGCCCTACTCATAGAATCCGCATCTATCAAACAGCGACCGAGCTTGTAGTTATTCACTGCAGAATCATCCAATAACGTACAAGCACGATACTCAACCGCAGCGACGCGATACAACTTGCTTTTCTCTGCCTGCTCCGCAAGCAAAAGCCGACAAGTTTCTTCTAAAAATATCGCTCTCAGGAGAGGCTTTAACAGCCACTTCGGCTTCATCAATGGCCAAACTCCACAGGCCACGACATCCGAGCTCAACGCCGCGATTATTGTGCTCAAGGGCGTTGGTTGGCGTTGGAGTATTTAACTTTAGGCCGCCGCCTAGCTGATGGGAATCATACTGAGCCGCAGCACCATGAGCAGTACCGATCAGAAGAATGACTGGAAGCACGAACAACGACGTGAAAGCAACAGTGCGCGTCCACGCAAAACACCAATTGCCATGCAGGCCAGGCCTAGGCGTAACATAAATTTCTGATTGGTGCTGTTCGATTGCACTATCCAATAGCTTCAAACCTCCAAGCATTTCGCTCATTATGACAGCTTCAGTTCCTGGTTGGCCCTCTTCAGAATAGACCACCTAAGCTAAATGCTCGTCAGCAGCAATTCGAAATAAACAATAAATCCGCAACATCGCGCTGCCTCACGAACTTTCCCGCCTCAAACAAAAATGAGCTATCATCTCTTAGCGTTATCTCCTCACGAAAAGTTTGAACCACAATGGATGCACAAAACTATGCAAACCTCACCGCTCTCTCAAGCATAGTCGCCAACGGTGTAGAAATTCTAGGGATAGCGACCGGCGTTCCCAATCTTTTCTTAGGCTGGATACCGATGGCCTGCGGTGCCCGAGGCTACACAAGCAAAATCTACATTGCCTGCATTGCCAACATTGCTGTAGCCCTCGTTGCTCCGCTGATAGTCAACACCATGGAGCAACTAGCAAGAAGCACCAATCTTGAAATGCTGCTCTTCCTTGGAATTACGCTTAGCTTTGGGCTCGGACTTATCACAATCGTACTAAGCTTCGCTCTGTTTCTTACTCCAGCCCTAATGGCATGGCGCGAGAAACTGCCCTCTTCTGGACTTGTCATAGGCCTGAACCTCTTCTCAATCATTTTGCCAATATTGTGGATACCCGCATTGATAGTTGCTTCGCTGGCAGTGACTAAGAAACAAACAGCACCGATCGTGCAGTTAATCCGACAGCAAAGCGGCCGCATTGAACCGGCAAACGACAGTGAGCAAAAAGGAGCATCCGCTGATCATGAGTAAATTAGTCGGCCTAAAAGCTGGACTGATAGCGATCACATTGCTACTGAGCGCAGCTGCAAACGAATCAAAAGCGATTAGTATTTTTACAGAAAAGCTCTATCCATACGGATTCATTGATAAAACTGGCAAGCAAGTAATCGATCTTAAGAAGTTGAGAAATCAAAACTATAGCGCTACTAGTTTCAGCGACAATCGCGCAGTCGTAACTCAACATAGCGGTCTGACCAGATACATAATCGACGAAACTGGACGCATCATATCTCCCGGCTTCGCCTCGGTAAAAGACTTCGCGGAAGGGCTTGCAGCCTTTAGTCCTCTAGGTCAACACAAAGAAACCACCCTGATTGCCAGCGTTTGGCGAAGCAATACAATCACACCATGGGGCTTTATCGACAAAGAAGGGAAGGTAAAAATAGAACCCATTTACATTGATGCGCAGTCGTTTTCGCAAGGGGTTGCAGCTGTAATGTCGGCAAGCACCTGCAGCTGGGGCTACATCGACGCCCAAGGCAAACAGGTAATTCCGTCAACATTTAGCGCCGCGGAATCATTTTCTGAAGAAAGAGCGGTCGTCAAAGCCGGAGACAAGTGGGGAGTGATCGATCTGAAAGGCAACTTCATTGTAAAAGCCGAGCAAACCAGTCAAATTAGCTCCTACCACGATGGTCTCGCGGCCATAGTAGATAAAGAACCCTCCGAAGCCAACAGAGTGGATTACATCGATCGAGACGGGAAGCTGCAGATCTCCGTTCTGACTGAGAAAGAAGAGTCCAAATCCGGAATGAAGTTAGACAGAAACAATAACTTCGTTGTGCCGCGAGAAAAGGGTTCTGGAGGCCCGCGCGTGACCTTACCACAAACAAATCATGACTTCGCCGAAGGCCTAGCAGTTATAAAGAAAGACCATAAGTATGGCTACATAGACAAGACTGGAAAAATGGCAATAGCCCCGCAGTTTGACTACGCGTGGGGCTTCAGAGACGGCAGGGCGAGAGTGTTTGCAAACATCTCAGGTGGGAAATTTTCCTTCATAGACAAATCGGGCAAGCTGATCGCTCCTTACAAATTCAGCACAGCAGAAGAATTTTCCGAAGGCTTTGCCCTTGTGCAAAAACACGAAGGTGACACTTGGATGTTTATCAACAAGTTAGGGAAAAATGCCTTCGGCAAATCATTTCATGGAGCCAAGAGCTTTCACCAAGGGCGCGCTTGTGTTGGCAATACTTTGATGTTCTGCTTTTTATAGCCAAGGCCAAACCATCATAGACACCGATGGCAACTCGAGCTCTTAGAAGGCCGAGAACGAGCATTGCCCGCAGACGTATTTTAAGCGTATTTTTGGCGTATTAATGGCATATTGCCAACAGTACTTGGGAGCTTGCGCCATGACTATTGATACAAATGCTCGCGGAATCGTGCTGGACTTTGACTCGTGCAAGGCGGAGCGGTCCTTAAAAGCAACCGAATCTAAGTTTAGCAACCTCGAATTCGCCAATTCTTTAGAACAAGCAAACCGCATAGTCGCGAGCGAAACATTCGACTTTATGATCATTCACGAGCGGCCAAACACTTTCGGCTTAGACCTTGTAGAGAAATTCAGGCAAATGGCACCGACAATGCCAATGATACTTCTCTGCGAAGCTGCATCTGGAACTTGGGCGCAGCAATTAACGGATCCGAGACTAGAGCTAGTTTACAGCGCGGCACCACCACAAGAGCTAGAACATAGAATCGCCAAGTTACTCAATTTAGAAGAACAGCACTTTCTACCAGAGAACCGAATAGCCGTTGAACCAATACCAATGCTGCGCAGCACTAGCAGCGGCAGATTAGACGCAGAAAGAATCGCTGAATGCTTTGGTCTAACTTTAAAAGATATCGCTCGCGCAGCAAACAGGCCCTACACTACCGTCCATAAAACGCCTGATTCTCTTGCCCTTCAACCGGCGCTATATCCATTTGAACGAATAGCATCGGCAATAAAAACAATTACTGGTGGTGCCTTACAGAAAGGGCTAAAGATCTGGCTCAACTCCCCGAACAAAGCATTTCCTAAAGCTCTCCCAGTTGAGCTGATAAAGCAAGGGCACGCAAGCTTACTGGCCGACCTACTTGAAGATCACCTCCTCGGTCAACCGGGGTAGAAATGCACGCACCCAATATCTTGGCCAAGGTATTAGCGAGCCTGACAGCCATTCCTATCGAAGCTACATTTCATCGCTCCATTGCCAATGCGGTCCTTTACCGCAAAGGTCGCAAGCCCAAGCTTCTCTTTGCGCTAGGTGCAGGTGCAAATGGTGCCAGATTCACACACCTGTACTCACCCAGATTTTAGCGACAGCAATATACCAATCTAACCGCTTTCAAGGAATCCGTTTCTTCTCCCACGGAGACCCAGAGCAAATCAATCTTATGATATGGACAAAGAAAGTTAAGGCACCTTCTTTTATTGAAGTAATTGACAGCAGCAGTGTTCTCGCAGACAGAATACCCAAGCTTCGAAAGCGACTAAATGCGACGAAGTTAAAGTAGCACCACGTGAAATTGCAAAACGCGCAAGTTACTCACCAGTCGAACCAGAATTCACTGGCAACAAAACATACCCAATCTCTACAGCCTTAGTTGCTGCAGCTATTCTTGTTGGAACTCTCAACTTAGCCAGTATAACTTCAATATGCTTTTCTACAGTGCGGACCCTCATATCTAATTCTTCAGCAATTTCCTTGTTGCGACTGTCAAGCCGGATTAACACTGCTACTTCTGCCTCTGTCAGCTCGCTATTGGGCATGTGAGTGCTGGGTGCCTGTTTAACCAATTGCTCGATAGCCGGATCGCAATATCGCGCACCGCTAAGCAACTGGGACACCGCCTCTAGCAAGACACTCGCTTCAGAACTCTTCAAACAAAATCCACGCACTCCAGCGCGGCATAATTGATTGTGATACTTGGTGGCGCAATAAGCGCTAGTGAAGACAAGGATGTTTAAATTGGGAAACTGCGCACTTGTTCTTCGACAAAGTTCGACGCCTTCTAGCTCGTCATGCTCAAAATCGAGAATTAAAAAATCAGGACTCAACCTGCGAATCAACTCAGCAGCAGCCGAACCGTCAGCAGCCTCTCCAACCACATTCAAGAGTGACAAAAGAAGTTCCTTCAACCAAGAACGAACAGATTCACTTCTAACGTAAATGACAGCCCGAGGACGATCGCGCTTGCTTGAGTCACTAAAGATAGAACCTGTATGCATTACAGCCCTCGCATAACACAACTAGAATCTAGACATGATTGCCTGGTTTGACAAAGTCTACCTCTAACCCTAGCAAATGTTCGGCATTGACAGCGAATGTTTGCTTTGAACTGGTGAAATGACACAGTAACAGCGAGTGCAGAATGCACACAGCCCAAAGTAAATAGCATAAAACGATTCCAAACTGAATTCCTAGAGAGTAAATTAGCTGCCCAAAGAAACCGAGCAGAACCGTTGTGGCCACGAAGAATGCAATCGTGCCAAGCACGCATGAACACAAGACATAACAATATTGAGCTAAGCCATAGAGTATCTCATTCATCCAACCACTAGAGTTCTTGCGTCTGAAGTCAATCATAAGACCCATCAGCATCTCACCCGGTGTTCCGGAACGCATAAAAACTCGAAAGCAGAGACGCAAATATATGATTGGAACTGGAGTAAAAAGGAGAGCGACCGAGTAAAGAACTACGTGGTCTTTCGCGATTGCATGATAAAGACGCTGCATGAAATCGAAACTGGCCGAAAACTCAGGAAGAGTACCAAGATTAAACATAATAGGAATGCTGACGATGCCACTGCTGATAGCCCAGTCAACAACAAGGGCCGCAGTGCGCCGCTTAGCCATCCGCCAATTGTCTTGCAGGTCAGGCCTCGGCGCCACGTAAATTTCCGAATTCACTAATTTCGACCTTGTTAGCAAGTTGGTAACAACTTAAAGCATACCCGGCCCTATATTGAAATCACAGAGCAGCGGTTGCAATTCTCCACCCCAGACCAGAGCCGCTCCTGTTTTACCACTGAACTATCAATGAACTACCACTAAGCTACCACCAAACCACCACTGAGTTACCACCCCGCACTCAGGAGACAACCCTTAACATGAATATGAACATCAGAGACCTACAAGATCGCTCAAATCTTCAAGACCGCACTAACTATCAAGACGCCGGCCAAGATAGATTCAATAGCTGGGCCCATCAAGCAAGCAACGATGCCACCGATTTCTTTCGCGGCCAGAGCAGAGGCCGCACCCCCGACAGAATGGCTCAAAACATGCTGGACAGCCTTGAAATAACACCCCTCTTTGTCAGCGTCAGCAATACATCTGACCACGGCTCGCACAGTCATTCCCGCGACTCACATGACGGGCACCGACACGCTCACGATGGCCACCGCAACTCAATGAACGGCGAGCGCATCACAATTGATCTTGGTATCGGCGGTAGTGCCCTAGTAATTGACACAGTTAGAGATCGCCAAGGTCATTCAGAAGTGCAGCTAATCAGCTTGCTCAATCAAAGAAGACCTGAAGAACGAAATCGCACCATGCCATATGATCGCTACAACTCAGGATTGCCAGGCCTAGACATTTTGCCACGCGATCGCTATGAATCACCATCACCGGCGGCCGACACCAGACCACTGCCACCATGCCCACCTGGGTTCGATCAAACAAAATGGGAAAATGGTCACGACACAATCAAGTATGCAGTTGGAAGAGAACTGGCTCGTTCATTCGATCAGCTTCTAGCTATTCCCGATGAAGCAGGACAGAGAAAATTTGCTGAGAACTTCCTCAAGACTCAAGTACCGAACATGGAAGCTCGCGGTGGAAAGGTTCTCGCCATCAAAGATGAGAAAGTATTGCTCGACGCTGGCGACGGCTCCGGCCCACTGTGGATTGACGTCGTAAAAAATATCGGTGGCGGCAATCCTGAAGTGCAATGGACAGTGGTGGGCAAAGGCGATGCCTCACAAACCCGAGCACCCGAGTTTGCACCCACGCCCCCAGGATTCGACGCCACAAAGTGGAACAACGGCCACGATACTCCTAAATATTTTGTTGGCCATCTGGTGGCAGACATGTTGCAAGAAGATCTACTCAATCCAGACAGAGAAGGTCAAAAAGCTAGAGTAGAGCAATTCCTCAAGAAGCAAGTACCGCTGCTGGAAGCAAGGGGCATCGAAGTGCAAAAAGTTATTGGCGAAAAGATGCTAGTCGACTTGCATGATGGCAGCGGCGCGCACTGGGTTGATACCGTGGTGGATGTAAGTGGAAAAAATCCCCATGCCAGCTGGCAGGTAGAAGCCTAGCAGCTAAGCTCTCAAGCTAAGAATAAAAGCGAAACACAGAAGCGAAGTACAGAGTCGAAGCACACAATTTTAAATCGCGGGGTTAGAAGTGGGCAGATGGAGCCAGAAAATGCTCCCACTGCCCACTTCACTTACCACACCTATTTCTCCGCCATGGGCTTCCACAATGGCTTTGCAAATAGCAAGACCAAGGCCACTAGTTCCAGCACCGCCACCATGAGCTTGTTGAAAGCGATCGAACACCGAGTCTAACATGTGGCGCGGAATACCTTTGCCTTGATCTTCGATCTTGACATGAGCGCTATCTTTCTTCATGGCAATACTTACTGTAATGGTGGCACCATCTGGTGAATATTTGATTGCATTAGAAAGCAAGTTGATGAACACCTGCATTATTCTCTCTTTATCGACAGAGGCAACTGCATGATCGCCAAAGACTTCGATTTTAATCGAGCTAGCATCAGCAAGTGTTTTTACAACGGCGACAGACTGCAGGGCAAGCTCTGCTATGTCAGTGGGCGCCATAGTCATTTCCATCATTCCTGCTTCCATTTTTTCAATATCAAGCAGTTCATTGACTAGCCTAAGCAGACGATCACACTCAACTTGAGCATGGCCCAAACGTTTTTTCCCTTTGTCTGAAATTTCTCCATACAGGCCTCTTTCAACAAGCTCTATGGCTCCCTGAATAGCAGAAAGAGGACTGCGCAACTCGTGGCTAACCATCGCCACAAAGGCCTGTTTCATCTCTTCTGCCTTACTAACATCGTCTGCCATTTTTCTAAATGCAGCGTCAAGCTCGGCCACTTCATCGTTACCTACAATTGGTGGCAAAAGTGGCTTGTGCTCAACAAACAGTTCGGCATTTCGACTTAAAATATTTAGCCTAGCGGCAATGTCACGACTAAAATAAACAACGACACCAAGCGAGAGCAACAAATTCAAAAGCGCCCCAGCTAGTATATAAAGTCGCATTTCTTGCTTGCGCCCTTCTTCGTTTGCGGGCAAGTGCTCTTGAATCTGCCTCTCCTCACTGGTCAATCGATGCAGTTCATCAACATATGTTTTGAATGAGCCTTCAATCTGGTTTCTAAACTTACCAAATTCAAAGTGATAGACATCTTGCGGCGTCTCTTCTATGCGTTTCTTGTGCCAGTTGAGCACAGAGACTACACTCTGCGCTTGCGTCTCTACAGCCTTAAGACGGTCAATGCGCGTTGGGTCGTCTTTAAGCAAAGCTTTCAACTTGGCCGCACGCTCAGGAATAACTGCTATCGCGTCGTCAAGTCGCTTTAGTAGCGCATCGTTTCTCATGTAATTCCAGGCAATAATGGCGCTGCCTGCATCAAATAAGTCTCGCTGTGCTTGGTTTGCCTCGGCCACAATTGCTCTTGAGCGATATTCACGCTCGGCGACGACCTGTGCATTCTCCAGGAGCGCACTGAGCACAGCCAAATAGATCAGCCCCAAGAGAAGAGGCACGGCTGCCATTATTAGGCCTTTTTGAGCGACTGAAAGCTTCAATGCATCCGCCAATACTAACAAGCAACTTACTGAGATACCTAAAAACCGGAGATTCCTAAAACACCCGAGATTCCAGAGATACCAAAGATTCCAAATATCAAAGCCAAGTCTATCTTACCTCTAGCCCAGCTGAGAAAGGAAAGATAGAATATTGCCATTGTAAATTAGTCAAAGTGAGCCAAGACTAGCCTGAATGAGTAAGCAATGATCAAAATTCTATTTGCCGAAGACGACCAAAAACTTGCAGACCTTGTCGTAGACTTTCTCTGCGCTGAAGGCTACGAGCTAGACCATGTCACCAGCGGTCCGGTGGCATTGAAGCGGCTTGAACAAGGGCAATATGACGGACTAATTCTCGATGTTGGTTTGCCAGGAATGTCAGGATTTGACGTCTGTCAGGCCTACCGCAAACATGGCGGCAGTGCGCCAATAATATTTCTCACCGGTCAAGATACTCTGGCCGATAAAGAACACGGCCTTGACTTGGGAGCAGATGATTACTTGACCAAACCCTTTCATATGCGTGAACTAGGCGCTCGCTTACGGGCCATCGCCAGGCGGTCAAGAACTAACGTTGCCGTTCGCCTTGAAATCGGCGATCTCAGCCTTGATGCCGCTAATCACACGGTCAGTAAAGCCGGTATTCCCTTGCAACTTATGCCGCAAGAGTACGCTCTACTTAACTTTTTCATGCGCAATCCCAGGCGCACATTTAGCCAGAACGAACTATTAGATCAAGTCTGGTCGAAAGAAAGCGATGCCTCTCCAGACACAGTGCGCGTTCACATCACTAAGTTGCGGGCAAAAATTGATACACCAGGGGCGGAATCGATAATTAAGACTGTGCACAGAGTTGGCTACAAATTAGAACCTTAAACAGAGGTTTCATTTAGAAATTTCCCACTCAAACAGAACCCAAAGCGCATGGTGATTTCCCCCTTGCCCCAAAAACCTTTATAAGAGAAATTAGTAGGCACCCCCCAAGAAATCATGCTCAGGAAGCCTTGCAGTTCAGGAAGCCTTGTAACTCAGTAGGTCTTATGCTCAATAAGCCCAATACTCAGTATGCCTAGTCCCCACCAAGGTGATAAATGGACTCTTCTGAAAGCCCAGCCGCAGCTCCCGTCGAACTACCCAGTCTTCAGCCAGAATTTGCTGCGCCACTGAAGATAGGTCGCTGCCCTGCCCATTCACAAAATATAGATCCGCTAACCTTAGAGCCCAAAGTTTGCTCAATGCCAAAGATTGACGTCATCAATCCGCCGGTCTTCGGCGACCAGTTCACGCTTAAACCCTATCCCCTCACTAGAGAAGATGAAATAATCGGCCGCAATTCGAAGTTCTCATTCAAAGTAGAGACCCCAGCGCCACAGCCTGGTCTAGACTTGCGCCTGCGCTTCGATAAATTGACCACCTTTGATCTCAATTTGAACGGTCAGCCAGTGGAGATGTCGTTAAATCCACGCAAATGTGGGGCAAAAGGGCGCGGCGGACTATGCTTTAAAATCCGTTTCTAAAATCCAAAAGTCTCAATCTTTAAATCTCTAGGACTTTTCGCTTTCGTCACGATCAGGTCACGATGGCAAGTTACCTTGGGCAAATCACCCCGAGTGCTACTTACTAATCGAGTGCTACTTACTAATTTAAATCTCTGGCTGGCAAGCTCAAGTGAAAACTAGCTCTTTTTTTGTACTGCATTCATAGAAGAGTTAGCTCAAATAAATTCATCGCGACCAGGAGGCGCGAAGTCTTATGACTTTTGAGAAACGCGAAGAAAACGCCGAACAGACGCATGCTAAAGGAGCTCTACAAGTTAGCGACCAAACTGAAAAGACTACGGTCAGTGAAGTCATAGAAGTCGGAGGAAAAGAGCGCAGCAATTACCAAAGCGATCTCAAAGGAGGACAAGACACAGCAGCGGCACACTTACCAAATGTGGAACTAACCGATTCAAGCAAAGTTGGCGGCAAACCAGATCAGCGCTTGCTATTGATTAGTGACAGCAACGCCAAGCCGGAGGAGCGGCTGGCAGCAGCAAAAGATCTTGCCAAAGACGGCATAAGCAAAATAGAAATGCAAAATGACAAAGGAGAAAAATATTCGCTGCGCTTCGAAACGGCTAAAGCAGGCGCACGAGATTTAGTCAGTATCCATTCAGCAGATGGCAGCGGCAAAGAAAAGCCTCTGCTGAAAGGATACCGGTGAATTTAAGGGTTAACCAAACTTTTCTTAGAGATCATGCAACACCTTAGGCGGCCAGGCCGCACGCAGGGCATTGAGCACAGCAAGAATATCAATCACTTCTTGAATGATGGCACCATTAACTGGGTTCAAATAACCAGTAGCGGCAAAGCCCATGCCCACTGCGCTGAGCGCCATACCACCAATTGCACTCTGCAGGGCAATGGTGCGCATGCGCCTGCTAATATGCATAAACTCGTCCACTTTCTCAAGCGAGTTGTCCATAATTACTACACCAGCTGCTTCGGCAGTGACGTCGCTATTCTGACCAATCGCCATTCCGACGGTGGACGCTAACATTGCCGGCGCGTCATTAATACCATCACCGACATAGAGTGTTTTTGCTGCGGCTGTCTCTTTGCGCACAATGGCGAGCTTTTCTTCCGGGCGCTTCTCGGCAAATATTTCACTAATACCCACTTGGTCTGCCAAATAACGCACTTCAGACTCGCGATCGCCAGACAAAATCAGCACGCGACTGAAGGAGTGTTCGGGTTCTAAGTGGCGCACAAAGCTGCTGCTCTCTCTGCGTGGTGCATCGCGAAAGCGCAGATCGGCAGCGTAGCGGCCGTCGATAACGGCCACACACTCCAGCCCACCGGCGACTGGTGGCAGTTGCTCAATACCCGGCAAATTGGCATCTAGCTGGGTGCGACTGGTCACTTGCACCTGTCTACCTGAAACAGTGCCGCGCAGCCCCTGACCAGGCGGCTCGCTGACATTGCTGGTTTCAACTAGCTCAAGTTTATTGCTCTCAGCCTCAGCTAAAATGGCCCGAGCTAAAGGATGCTTTGAATAACGCTCAAGACTGGCAACCAAAGTCAAAACTTCTTTTTGTTCGAAACCAGAGGCCATAATTTGTTCAGTAAGTTTAGGAGCACCATAAGTCAGAGTTCCCGTCTTATCAAAAATCGCTGTGCGACAACTACTGATCTGCTCTAAGACCACAGGGCTCTTAACGATGATTGCCCGCTTAGCACAAAGCGAAATCGAACCAATAATGGCAATTGGAATACCTAGAATGAGAGGGCACGGGGTAGCAATTACCAGTACCGCAAGAAAACGAACGGCCTCTCCACTTAGAGCCCAAGCAAGAGCTGCCACCACCAGCGCTACCGGAGTATAAATTGCGCCGAGCTTATCTCCCAAGCGCTGCAACTGTGGTTGCTTCGCTTCCGACTCGCGCATCACTTCCATAATTTTGGCGTAGCGAGAGTCAGCTACTAACTTAGTGGTACGGATAGTGAGAACAGCCTCTCCATTAACAGCTCCAGAGATAACTGTTGAGCCGCTAGTCTTGGTTACCTGAAATGGCTCACCGGTCAAGTATGATTCATCCATGCCGCCACGACCATCGATGACCACACCATCGGCAGGACAAATATCATGGGGATAGAGCACCAAGGTGTCGCCAATAGCAACATCTTGCAGCTGCACATCTACTATTTCAGTATCGCGTTTGCGGTGCGCAATCGAAGGCATTCGTTTGGCTAATGCGGCGAGGACTGACGAAGCACTCTTAAGAGCATAGCTCTCCAAAGCTTCACCACCAGAGAGCATTAGGACAATAATTGAACCAGCCAAATATTCGTGCAGTATGATCGAGGTAACTATTGAAATACCGCCCAATAAGTCGGCACCGAATTCTTTCTTCAGTAGTTTAAGCAAGAGGTCATACAGTATCGGCAAGCCACCAAAAACAAACAAACACTGTAAGGGCAAATCAAAGATCTTCTCTTCCGCTTGCAAAGCGAACCGTAGAAACAGATGCAGCACTATTGCCAAAATAGAAAAGACAGCAATGACTCTACTTTTCTGTCGCCACAAATTTAGAGGCCCGTACCAAGGCCCGGCCAAAACTTTTTCATTCCTTTCAGCCGACATCCAATTGTTTCCTATCAACCAATACTGAATATAACAAGGTTGCAAACCATGTTATCAATTAAACAGAGATGACCAGAAACGACTAAAGAAGTTCCACTGTTAACTTTTCCCATATCGGGCATAGACTAATATGATTACTAACGTTTTGCCTGTTCAAAGTTGGCTAGTTAATGTCAAGAATACTAATCGTTGAAGATGATGAGCAACTGCTAGAAACCCTAACCGATGGGCTCTCTAGCTTTAATCACGTGGTTGAAGCTGTCGCTACCGGCAGCGACGGCTTAGAGAGGCTCTTAGCTAGCGAATACGACTTGGCCATACTAGACTGGGGTCTGCCAGTGTTGACAGGCCTGCAGATCTGTCAAGAGTATCGGCAAAAAGGTGGACAAGCTCCTATAATTTTCCTCACAGGAAAAAATGACATAGATAGCCGCGTAGGTGCCCTAGACATGGGTGCTGACGACTATCTGACCAAGCCGTTTTCTTTCAAGGAATTACTGGCCAGAGTCAATGCTCTGCTGCGTCGCCCGAGCCTATTAGGTGAAACTATTTTGACCGTGCAAAACGTCAAACTTGACTTAAACTCTCGCATCGTTACCATCGATGACAAACCTGCTTCACTTGCAGCTAACGAATATGCTCTACTTGAGCTGCTTCTGCGCAACCGGGGCAAAGTCTTTAGCTACAACGAACTGATGGAAAGAATTTTCAAAGCCGATGAAGATGCTTCAGAAGAAGCTGTGCGCCAGCGCATAACTAGGTTGCGAAGAAAAATCGATGGCGATCGGGAAGTGTCATGCATTCGCACCATCAAGGGCTTAGGTTATTGCATCGACGTGGTGCGTTAGCAAATTGCAAAAAAAGAATTTTCGTTACTACTGTATCAGATAGTTAAAAAACGTATTTTTTTTGAAATCCTGATGCCTAGCTAATTAGAAGAGAAAGAAATCGGAAAGAGATGGGAAGACATCCTCGGGTAAGCGAGAATGTCTTCCTGTCTTTCGAATGCCTAGGCGCCGAGTGGTGCAGTTGAAGCAGCCAAGTTCCGAGCTGGCAGAGAATGGACCTTGCTGCTTCGTGCCTTCGCCTACTCCCTTCGCTTACTGCGGCGCGAAGATGGGGTTGACGACGATCTCGTCGTTATCACCTTGGCCAGCCTTGACCAGAATCAAACCGTGAGCGGCGCGTGAGCAGAGCTGGGCGGCGGTCAACTTCTCGATGGGCTTGTTCAGGTCGAACTTGTAGCTCACTTCTGCCCGCATGCTTTGCTCGGCCTGCTTGACGCTGCTCAGGCCAATTGCCTCGCCTTCGTTTTGTGTCTCATCTTCAGCACTGCAGACGAGGGCGAACGTCACTGCCTTCCAGAGCCAGTAGAGATTGGGCATGGCGCGCAGGTAGGCCGCAGCTTCGGCAGTGAAGAAAGTGGTGAGCACCTTGTCTTCATCGACACTCTGCTTGGCCTGGGTCTTGCAGGCCAGAGCGTTCATGGCAGCACCAAGATAGGAGCTGGTGCATGGTTGGTAAACCGAGCACAGGCGGGCTTGGCGATGCATCTCGGTATCTGCCACCTGGTAAAGTTCACCGTTGAAAATCTTATGCATGATGGTTCCTTATGCCGCAGTATTTCAGCGGGCCTTGATGATGAAGTGAGCCTTGAAGCCGTTGCTGCGCTCCGGCCATTCGATTTGAGCCTCCACCAAGCGCAGAACGGCCAGCAGGTGCTTGGTGCGTCCGGTGAGCTTGGCCTCGACGATGGGCACCGAGGCGTCGCGGCCTTCGGTATAGTCGTCGCCGTGGCGGCCGACAGAGAACTCGTGGGAGAGTTCCTTGGCCGGGTCTTTCTCGACCTCTTGCAACAGCTCCTTGAGCACTGCCAGCACTACCATGCGGTCGATCAGCTGTGCTTGCGCCGCGGGACCGGCGTAGTTGCGCAGGCCATTCAGCAGCCGTTCAGCCCGGGCAACCGGGTCAGCGCACTCGGCGACGTGCTTGAGATGGTTGGCCAAGACCGTCTCGAGAACGACGCTGGCCTGATTGAGCGTGCTCGACAGGAAGGAAATGGCGAGTTCGAGTTTGGCTTTCATGATTTCTCCACGAGAAGTGAATGATGAACCGATTCAACGTTGAAGCGCTGCAATGGTGAACAACTCCATCGCAGGTAAAGCTCAAAGAAAGGATGAAGATGTCGCTTTCGCATTGGTGCAACATCTTCTTGAGCACAGCCACAGCTGCAAGGGGATTGGCCGCGTCAGCTTGCCCCTCCCCGTTTTGCACTTGGTGACAGCTTCGCTATCCCGGCCTACTAACCCAGGGCGATTTCTGCCGGCGAGCCACATCCATAGGCCGCAGTGACACCGTTGGATCCCATAGTCACTTCCTTCAGGAATAGGTCTTCATCCGCCAATGCTAGTGGCAGCACGTAACGACCGACCCTGCATACGCCGGCTGGGTCAGAATCTCGCTGAACGAGATGGTTCCCTCCACTGGACAAGCCCTGATAGGTTCCTTTCATCAGGCAGCCGTATTGCCAGCATACGACGTGATCGCCTATCTTGAGGCACGATACGGCAAACGCATTGCGGAACAGTGCGACTGCCTGCCGTGAGCTCGCGCGGCGCCACTTCGGCTGGTCCGCAGAGCAGTCGTTAACCTGAGCGACCAATTGTCCCTTCTTCGTCTTGATGATACGGCCCCCGCAAGCATTAAACAGTTGGGTGTACACGACGGTCATGGTATTCTCCTTTTCGGCAACGCCGAGTCGAACCTGCACTCTCAGCTCGAAATGAGCCCTATGTGTTTTGTTAAGACAGACAGACCAGACCACCGAAAACCAAATAGGTAGTTGGCGAGAGATTTTAACGCCGCCAGCTGCGGCAAGAGCTTCTGTAAATGGTGAAACGGAGCGATGCTGAATCGTTTGCATCGCACGTAAAGCTCAAAGAAAGATCGGCACTCAACTAGCGGCCGCGATACCCCATCAGAAAGGCGTCTTCGCAATCGGCGTAGTGATGGGGCAGCTCGCGCACCACCTCGAAACCCAGGTTGTGGTAGAGCTTCTGCGCGCGGACATTGCCCTTGCGCACGTGCAGGGTGACATAGCAGCGCGCCCGGTCAGCCAGCGACAGAATCATCTCGCGGCCGAGGCCCAGACTACGGAACTCAGGTTTCACAGCCACGTGAGCCACATGCAGCCGATCCGGGAGCTTGGTGTAGAGGATGTAACCCGCCACCTTGCCGTCGAGAGTGCGCACCCGACCCGAATTCGCAGTCTTGATGCCGAAGCGCAGGAAGTCGAGAAGACCCCACGGATGTTCGAAGCTAGCTTTCTCGATGGCCAGCATTGCGGGCAGGTCGCTAAGCCAGGAGATTTGACGCAAAGAAACGGCAGTTTGAACAGCCAGGACTGCTTCCATGATAGATCCTCTCAACTAGGTTAAAGGCTGACTGGCAGCCCTTGGGCCGCAGGTCAGATCAAATGCCAGCTCACGGCATTTACTGCTGATCTACCTGCGACAGCGCCACCACCGCATGCTGGAAATTCAGCAACAGCAGCATCGAAGCCGACAGGTAGGAGCTGCTCAAGGCCGACAGACAGGCCTCGCGGGCGGTATCACTGAGGCCGTCGCAGGCTTGCTCGAAGGTCTTGGCCTGAGCCATGATCTGGTCATCGAACACGCGATCCTGGCGCACCGTCGCATAGAAAGCGCTGATGCGAATGGCCGAGACGTCGTCGGGCAGTCGCGACAGCTGAACGCTCTCCGCACCCCGCAGGCAACGAATGGCGCCACCAGCCAGGATCAGCATGTCCGAAGTCGACGAGTAAAGCGACATCGCCAGCAGCAACTGCTCTGCCGGCAATTCGCCATTGGCCGAATTGATCACGCGCATCATCTGCGTGAAGTTGGCCCACATGTCCGACGCCGACATCTGAAAGGCCTGAACATCAGCCTTCATGCCGCTGAGGATACGACGAACCGGTTGCGGTCGCACCGGGCGAGGGTCGGCACTGCTGTCGACTGCAGGGCCTTGGATCAGCGCCGCCTGGGCTGCGATGGCGAGGGCATCGAGGGCTTCGTTGGGCACCCAGCGCAAGCAGCCGTCGGAGTAGACGTGGCACAGTTGGTGGCCCGGCTGGCTGTCGAAGCGCATCTTGTGCGTGGGCGAAATCTCCATTGGAGATTCCAACCGCACCAACAGGCCCTCCAGAATCAGGCTTTCGGTTGGCTTTCCGTAGACGTCGAGCATGGGCATCGTCTTGATTGTCTTGGTTTCAACCACTTAAGGCTCCTGGTGAATGTTGAGGTTCTGCAAGAATGATCTAATAGCTACTGGCCGACAAATGACTTGTCGAAAAACTACTCGTCGTCCGGCACACGCGGTAGGCGCACCCGGGGCGGCACAGCCGTGAGAGCGAGCAGACCGAACAAGACCACGCCAGCCCAGGGGAACCAGGTCGAGGTCATCTGCGTGCCGACGAAGCACATCGCCGTCAGCAACATCGCCACCGCTCGCAGACCTTCGTCCGACGGAGAGGGCCAAGCGAAGACGAAGGGAACGGCGGCCACAAGGATCATGAGGCCAGGGGCAGGCGCGACAAAATACGCGGCAGCGCAACCAGCCAAAAAGATGAGCCAGAAAATTGCTTGGAAGAAGCGACGCATTTGTTTCCTTAGGTTCAGTTGTTGAAGGTTGACCCGCCAAGACTGGCAGTCTTGACTAAGTCAACGAATGTTGCACGAAGCAGAAATCAGTGTTGCGAAATCAGTTGTGCATCTCCTTTCAGAAGGGCGAGGTTTTGCTCACAATTGCTACCCGCTGCGTTGAGCTGGAGGAGCCGCTCACGCAATTGAGACAGGCGGCAGGCAATGCTCAGCGGCAGTTCTTCGGTTTGGATGCGCTCGATCTGAGAAATCTGAAACTGCGTCATGGCGACAGACTGGTGAACAGCAACGCAGTCCATGTGAGCATTGTGCAAATTCTCAAGCAGGCCATTGGTGTACTGCGGGTTGATGGCAGCATGGCAAAGCACCTTGCGTTCGCGCGCTGTGAACAGCTTAGAGCTGTACTTGCGGCAGAGCATCCACGCATTCAGCTCGAAGTAGATCGCTGCCAGCAGCACCATAATCAACTCAGCACCAAGCAAGTAGGCCACCACGGTCGGCTGGTTCAATTGCAGCCAGATGTAACCAGCAGTGAAGGCAAAGGAGACAAGCATGGTGACGAGGTTGGCAGAACTTGGCACCTTGCCCTGACGGATCTTGTGCTGGAGGTTCTGGTAGCTGAAGACAAGGACGAAGAGGTGAACGGCGATGAGAACAAACGCGGCAAAAGTCATTTCAGTTCCTTCGAAGTTAAACAAGTAAAGACGGCCAATTACCAAACAGAGTTCTGTCTGAATAAGAAGCTAGCGATGGCACTGTTTATGTGGTTACAGGTCTTGTGGAAAATCTTTGGAAGAAAAATAGGGGGATATAAAACACCCTAATTAAAGACCTGTTAGAAGATCAATCATGAGTAATTTCCCTAGTAACAGGCGGAATAAATGCCAAACAAGCATGTCGCAGTTAGTGCGCGCGCGAGAGGCAGCAGAGCCGGCACTTCCAGGCCGAAGCAGGAGCCAACGAGTATCAACGCTCTAGCAAAGCCGTGCGAGAGAAGAGAGAAATCAATGGCAAATCAGAAGCAAACACAGCTAGCGCAGCGCCACCACCTGCGGTGGCACAAAACAGCGATACGCTACAAGGCTAAATCTGCCTTGTAGCGTAGAATCCAATTATTGAAGAGCAAGAATCAACTGATAGCTTCTCTGATGCAAGTATTGTAAGTATCACTCTTGGCATTTTAAGGGCAAACAAGTGGCAAGCAGCAAACATAGCAAATAGAATAAACACCGCTTCAACTATATGAATGAATAGAGGCGAAAAAAAATAAATATGACCGCCCCGGTGTGTTGCCGGAGAGCTGTGACAAAGCACAATTCTCCGACACACCGGGGTATCATATTTAGCGACGCGACGCTGACTAGCTCTTCTTGCCTGCCTGGCCGTGGATGAAGACGACAGTGTCACCACCCAGAGTGCCATGGTCAACCGGCTTCTGACGAGAGTCGATCAGACGCTGACGCTCCACCGCAGAAACGGGAAACTGCAGAATCCTCATGGCACCGTCTTGCATCACTCCCACCGCAGCACCATGGCGCCAAGGCTGGCCCGACTTGTAGCAGTGCAACTGGCTGCCAGCGGGAATGAGATGACCGACATGCTGACGCCCAGAGGAAGGCGACGAGGAAGGCGACGAGAAAGCCGAGGCCAACGGAGGTTCGACGAAACCGTCGGCGTCCATGACCAAATTGGGCACACCATCGCGACCACCGTAGAAGACCTTGGGCTCGTTGCGCCTCTTGCTCTCTCCGCGCAGACGGCGGCTGATGCCCCCGACAACAGCGAAGAATCCGTCGCGCAGTGCCAAGAACAGCATGCCGAAGACCACGAAGAGAAACATTCCGGCACCAATGGCGCAGAAACCGAACAACAGAGCGATCCCTTTCAGAGTTTTCATAGCTATATCCTTCCAGTTATTGTTGCATGTGGTCAGAAGTTACTTGCTCTCTTTGTCGGCCTTGCCGTCCTTCGCCTCTTTGGCTCCTTCGAAAATGCCAGAGAGAAAGGAAAACAGCATGCCACCAAACAAGCTACTCAGCATCGAAGCTGCGAAGTAGGTGACAATCAGCGCACCAAGCACTGAAGCGACGCTGATGGCCGGACCAGCCAGGTAGCTCGGCAGAAAGTTGAGCCACTGCAGGTCTGCTTTGGGCATGGTCATGTCCGGCGCCCAGCTCAGGAAGAGCCGATACCAGATGTAACCGAGCAGAGCCCAGCTAGCTGCCCGACGCCAGAGAGGCAGGGCGGGAGGAGCTTTGCTGGCAGTGACGGTCTCTTCGCTGACGACCAGTGAGTCAACACTGGGCACGGCAAAGCGACTGGCCACCAGGTATCCCGATGCATCGCCTTGGACAGCAGACGGTTCACCGAGCCAAACCTGCCGAGTTGTCTTCAGCAGGCGAGCCAATCCATGCTCGGTCTGCTCGCTCCAGATGCAGTCACCCGGCTGCTGTTCGCCAACGGTGTAGGTCAAGGTCTGCACCACCGAGCGGCCATCGGCGTTCTTGCCCTTATCCGCAGTACGCTTCACCTCCGTGATCTTGACCAGATCTGCGCGCGAAGCATAGAGACGCACACCGGCACTGAGTGGCAACACAAAGCCCAGCACGAAGCCAACGAACAGGCCGGCGATGTGAGCCACGTGCCCGACATTGGGGATGAGATGCTCAAGAACCAGCTGCATCATGAGCAGCAAAACCAAGCTCTTGAGGGGCACAAGAGGCGTAGCTGGCAGCAGGTCTTTGTCGATTTTGCGCTTGCGCCATTGCGCCGAAATCAGAGAGCCGTATAGCCCCATGATGCCGATGGAAGCACCAACCAGCTGCGTTCCGGGATTGACCAGGATGGTAATCATGGCGCCCAGAATTGACGATGTGAAAAAGATCGTCATCCAGCCTTTGCGAGCAAAGGCAATGGAGCAGAAGTAGGCCAACAGGCAGAAGTTGACGACATTGCCGAAGAGATGGAACATGCCGCCGTGCAAAAAGGCAACCGTGACCGGCCGCCAGATTTGCCCGTGCCAAACACCATCGGTCATCATGCCGCCGTAGAAGATGAAGTCAGCGAAGGCCTGCAACGAAGGCGAATGAATCTGCTCTGCCACAGCTTGTACGCCGAAGGTGAGGCCATAGACCAGCACCATCAGGGCACCAAGACCAAGGGCCATGAGCAGCGATCGGCTCATCGGTTCCACGAACTTGAAAGACTGAGCGGGAGCGCCGGCCGAATCGGCTTGGCCGTCGGCGGTCTCCTGCGAACTTACCAAAGTTTGACCGTTTGACATAATGTTTCCTTTCGGATGTTTACAAAAAATGCTCCAGAACTAGGTTCCGGAGCTACTCGAGGCAAGCAGAAATGGCGCCAAGAAGATTGCTAAACCGAGCAACCTCTTTCAGCGCCACTATCAGCCAGATACGCAACAAGCGAATCAGTCAGTGCAGAAGCCACTTTGTCTTGATAAGCAGCGGTCTTTAGCAGAGCCCGAGTAGTGGGATTGGTCAGATAACCAATCTCAACCAGGGTTGCCGGAACATCATTGCCATCCAACACAAAGAGGTTTCGAGCGTGACTCCATTTGGCTTGTTCATTGAGTTTGAGCGAAACAGTATCAAGCACCACTTCAGCCAACTTCTGATCGCGGCTGTCGAAGTAGTAGGTCTCAATACCTCTGATTTGAGTCTTCGCCACCGAATTACCGTGCACGGCGATGAAAACGTCAGGACAGCTGCGATTGCTCGCATCCAGCCGCTCTTGCAGTGTCAGAGTTTGATCGCTGTCGCGGGTCATGTCGACGGTTGCCCCAAGCGCCTCTAACTTGCTTCGCAGCAAGAGCGAGACATTCAGTGTCACCGTCTTTTCCTGAACGCCGCCAGATATGGCTCCAGGGTCACTGCCACCATGGCCGGGGTCAACAAGAATCGTCTTACCCAGAAGTGGTTCGTTGATGAAGGCTTGGTCAGCAGGCTGCCCCGATTGAGCAGTTGATTGCTCTTGAGCTTTATCTCCATGAGGAGCTGGGCGCACAGGCAGTTGCCCAGGCGAACGCACAGGAAGATGCCGAGCGCTGACAGGAAAGGAAGCGAACACTGGCACAGCCAAAGCTGCAGCCAGAGAGGTAGCGGTGAGGAAAGTGATGGTGAGGGCTAGTACACCAATGAGCGCTCCTCTTTTGCGGTTGATGGACACATGGTGTCTCCTTAGGTTTCTTGGTTGATACCAAAACAGGTGAGAAGAAAGTGAGAGAAAAAGAATGGCTTCGGGCCCGATTAGAGCCCCGAAGCCACAAGTTACAGCCACAGCTGTTGCTGCAGCTCGTCGGCGTTATTGACTACGCCTTGGTCGGTTCGACCACAGGAACAGCCGGAGCCGTCACCAGGTCAGTTGCCGTCGCCGGAACAGCAGCAGCTGGAACAGGAGCGTCCGCAGCCGCAGCAACCGTTCCCGCATCGCCAGCCCCGTCAGCAGGCACCACCACTCCTTCCGTTCCGCCAGTACCAGCCTCAGCAGTACCAGCAGCCGGAGCCTTGGGCTTGCGCTTCGGATACGGCACCACCAGGACAGGCGTTGCACCGGGCTTGTCCACCAAACCCGTACCATCCCAAACGCCGGTGGCGATCAGGCTGGACAGCTTTGCCTTGTAACCGCTCAGCCAAGCAGCCTGCCAACCATCGCTGGTCGACAGACGGCCGGTATAGCCGGTGGCCTTCTGGAAGTACTGCGCTGCACGAGCTGCCGCACGCGACAGGTAGTGCTGGTTGATGTCGAACATGTTGACGAACACGTTCCAGGCCAGCTTCTCGTTGCCGAGCACGATCACGCCGTTTTCGTCGTTACCGTAGCTGGCCTTGGCGCCGAGGTTGTCCGAGCCGAACACCACGGTGTACTTCTTGGTGCGCTTGTTGATGATCACCACGATCTTGCCGTGGGTGATGGCATGCGATTCCGGCAGCTTGAGCAACTCGGTGATGAAGTCACCAAACTCCTTCTCACGACCGGTGGCGATCGTGAACAACGGCGGCCGACCGGCGCGACGGATGGTCTTCACCCCCATGAGCGCCTGCGATGAGCTGACCGTCATGAACATGCACAGCTGCGGGTTCTTGTTCCAGGCATCGGCGAACCAGTTGATGGCCGATGGTGTACCCGGGTAGAACACTTCACCGCAAATGACGCTGTCGCCATCCGCAGCGGCATCGTCGATCAGACCCTTGACCCGAGCCAAGAACGGCGACAACGGCACCGTTTCGGAAGCACCCTTGGGCTTGACCTTGTCGTCCATGGAGGGCTGGAAGTAGGTCTCGATCACCGTACCGTCGTTGAGCGTGATCGGGGCATAGCCCTGAGCGTTGCGACGACGGAAAACCAGTGCCTGCTCCGAATTGTCCGCCAGCATGCGGTTCCAGTAGTCCATGAAGTTGGCTGCCACCGCCGGGTTGTGGATGCGGCAGGCCATGTTGGACTGGCAGCCCAGACCAGTGTTGGTCCAGTTGGTACTGCCAGTGGTGACATCGGTCGGCACGCCGTCCTTGTTCACCTTCACCTGGCTCTTGTTGTGCGCGATGCCCCAATTGCCGATCATGCGATCGTACATCTTGGCACCAGCCGCATGCAGAGCAGCACGAGCCGGAGCGTTGATGAAGTCGTCGGCGCCGGTGTTGCCGAGGATGAGGGTGATGTGCTGCAGGTTGGCCTTGATGTGGTCGACCAGCTGGTTGGCACTGAGCTCGTAGAGCGCCGAATAGACGTGTCCGCCATCCGTCGCGCATTCGTTCACAGGAGCCATCAGCAGAGCCGGCACGTTGCCCACCAGCGTCTTGCGAATGACGTTGTTGGGGTTGGCGTAGTCTTCCAGAGCATCGATGATCTTCTGGAAGTCAGGCAGACCATCGGGCGTGGTGCCGATCATCCGCGACATCCACTGGGTGGAGAGCGTGCCGCGGGTGAAGGCCACCTCGAAGGTGTCGTCGACCTTGGTGCTGACGTTGACCGCATTGGTCACAGCCAGCATGCCAGGGATGGCGACGAGGTTGCCCGGAGTGCCGCCCATGGCCTGAACTTCGTAGGTGTAGGTGTTGCCGACCTTGGCCGTGAAGTCCATGTGGAACATGCGCTGAATCGGCCAAACCGTGCTCGGCTGGCTCTTCCAATCAGCATTGTCTTCGCCATCGAAGGGCAGCTTGGTGGTGATCACTTCGCGCTTGCCGGTCTGGTCGATGCGAGTGAGAGCCATGCCGAGGCAGCCAACAATTTTGGCAGCATCAGGAAAAATCCAGCCGATCAGGCTGACGGAGTCGTTGCAGTAAGCAGCGGCCACGATTTTCGGGTTCTGAGTGGTCATAAACATTTCCTTTTGGAACATTCCTGTTGGAGCATTCCGGTTAGAGAATGACGAAGCGCCCAAAGCAGCTAGCTAGCCTGCATTTGGAAAGAATTAGGGTTACTAACTCAGGCTTCATCGATTAGAAAAACTGGTTGCTAAGCCACGAACTCTCATAGGAGACCTACAAGGAGAACAAGGCGGCAAATGACGAAACAGCTGTTTAGACTGTTGAAGAGAGCGACGCGTGGATGTGTTTAGTGCTTAGATAGTTCTATTGGCTGTTGGAGGAAAAAAAGTAAAGAGACTACTAGTGCTAACAAGAAAAGCCGTCTGATAGCAACACTTACTAAAGAGAGCATAAGTTAATGACGGCCGTTACTATTACTTATTAATTGACGGAATTGGCAGACACGTAGAATCACCATGACCTAGCGAAGCTACAACAAGGCAAAATCTAAGCAACTTGTAAAAAATTAGTCCTTGGCTATCCCTTAGCCAAAACAGCGACGTTTTCCATCACCGCTGAGAAGAAGTCTTCACCGTTATCGTTGATGATGATAAAAGCAGGAAAATCTTCTACTTCAATTTTGTGCACTGCTTCCATGCCCAGTTCTGGGTAATCAATTACTTCTACTTTGCGAATAGAATCTTGGGCCAAGCGTGCTGCCGCACCGCCAATGGTGCCAAGATAAAAGCCACCATACTGACCGCAGGCATTGCCAACGTTCTTGGCGCGGTTACCTTTAGCCAAAGTAACCAAGCTAGCGCCCCGGCTCATCAAAATATCAGCGTAAGAATCCATCCGCCCTGCTGTCGTCGGGCCAAACGAACCAGAAGCGTAACCAGCAGGAGTCTTGGCTGGACCAGCATAGTAGATTGGATGATTGCGAGTGTAATCAGGCAGCTCTTCGCCTTTTTCTACCAATTCTTTCCACTTAGCATGCACAATATCGCGGGCAACTACTAATGTTCCAGTCAACATTACCCTTGTTCCTGGGGGCTTTCCAGCCATGCTGGCTCTAATTTCAGACATCGGTTTGCTCAAATCGATCTTGATAGTTTCAGCACCGAGATCAGTCGGCTCTACTTCGGGCAAGAAGCGGGCAGGATCGGTCTCTAGTTGCTCAAGCCAGATACCATCTTTGTTGATTTTAGCGAGAATTTGTCTATCGGCACTGCACGAGACTCCAATACCCATGGGCAAACTGGCTCCATGCCTGGGCAAACGAACAACGCGCACATCATGGCAGAAATATTTCCCACCAAACTGTGCGCCAATACCAAGCTTGCGAGTAATTGCCAATACTTCTTTCTCAAGAGCTAAATCACGGAAGGCGCGACCGCTCTTATCGCCTTCAGTTGGCAGTGTGTCTAAGTAATGGGTGCTGGCCAGTTTCACAGTTTTCAATGTCATTTCAGCAGAGAGGCCACCAATTACAACCGCTAAATGATACGGCGGACAAGCCGAAGTGCCCAGCCCACCAATCTTTTCAGTCAGTAGGCGAGCAAGAGATGTAGGGTTAAGCGAAGATTTGGTTTCTTGGAAGAGATAAGTTTTATTGGCTGAGCCACCGCCTTTAGCAATGAACATGAACTCGTAGGTAGCGCCGGGCTCGGCATAAATTTCAATTTGAGCTGGCAAGTTAGAGCCCGTGTTGGCCTCTTGGTACATGCTAAGAGGAGCCATTTGACTGTAGCGCAAATTGCACTCGTTATAGGTTTTCTTGATGCCTTCAGCAATGGCAGCAGCATCATCAGCATCGGTCCAGACATGATCGCCTTTGTGAGCAACGACAATGGCTGTGCCTGTATCCTGGCACATTGGCAGTGTTCCACCAGCTGAAATACTGGCATTCTTGAGAAGCTCTAATGCCACAAATTTGTCGTTAGCAGTGGCTTCTTCGTCATCTAAAATCGAGCGCAGCATTTTCAAATGGCTCTCGCGTAAGAGATGTGAAACATCTTTGAAAGCGGCCTTGGCAAGCATCGTCAGAGCTTCCGGCTTGACCACCAACATCTCGCGGCCATTCCACATTTCAACCGAAACGTGTTCTTTGCCTAAGAACTTGTATTCAGTGGTGTCTTCGCCCAAATGAAAAATGCTTCCTGCGCTTTGCGACATGATTTTTATCTCTCATAGTAATTTGACCCCAATATTTTACCGACCATGCTTGGTCTATATAGATTTTCAGCTGCTTTCTTTTCGTTTTTTCCAATACTTGAGTACTCAAGTATTTGGAAACTTGCCTATCAAGCAAGTAACACAGTGCAACAAAGAAATTGATGCCGTCTATACCATGGCATATAGTTAAACAGAGCAAAATTTTAAAGAGAAAAAAAGCAGACGAGCGCATGCTCGCCTGCTTTCAAAAGACCAGATAAGGCACTGGAAATTCCTGTTTGTTTTTATGGCAGCGATTGCTCGCTCTAGTCGGCATTGCTGCCTGTCTTGTCGCTCGCTCCTATCCGGCAGCCGCTGCTAGTGCAAAGCACCTTGAGCAGCAGCGCGCTCGGCGCTCTTAGCGATAGACAGGGCAAGCACCGAGCGAATGTGAGCCAGGGCCTCGGCGCCATCGACCGACTCAACAACGACGCCGCGACCGGTCGACTTCAGCATCACCGCCTCGGTGCCCAGCTCAGCGCCAAAGCGACGAGCAGCCGGCGAGAGAACCGAGAGTTCACCCTCGCCGTTGAGCGCGTGGATGTGCAGCGTTCCCTGGCCGTGACGGTAGCTTCCGTGCGGCAGAGAAGCGAAGCTGAACCACATGTCGTCGCGGCAGTCAGCGGTGAAGAAATCAGAGCGACGCAGACCGAGGTCGCGCATAGCCTGATTGAGTTCGTTGACGGCAACCTGAAGATCGTCGCCCTTCAGATTGATGATGATCTTGTTGATGGCCTCCAGGCGACCGAGATCACTCTCCAGAATCGCCACCAGCACCGGTGCCGCGAGGGTAGCCGGAATGCAGTAAAGGACGAAGTCACGGAGATCTTGCGTTTGAGTGCTCACGTTCATAGCGGCCTCCAAAGCTAGGGGTTGAAGTTAAAGAAAGAGGCTAGAGCATTAGGTGTCTAGCCTAGGTTCTATTCGTCGCTGCCAGTGTAGGCTAGCTTCACTGTAGCGAAGAGCATGACCAGCGACAAAAGCCCCCAGAGCACGCTCCAGAATGCCGCTGGAAAGCCGGTCAACTGAGCCATGTTGGTGGCATCAGTGAACGAATGCGCACCGACCATGCCAAGCGAAAGTTTGCTCAGCCAAATGATGTCGGTGAGCGCGTTGATGCCGATGTGCACCCCAAGAAAAAGAAGCACAACTTGAGCCCAACGATCGCTGAACTTAGCCCCGGCAAAAATCAGTGCCAGAGCCAAAGCCAAGGCCACGAAAAAGCTGCCAGCGGCTTGACCAACACGACCAGGCAGGCCGAAGGTCTGGGCGATCCAGACGAAACTGGCCACCGCAATCAGCACCCCCAGAGCGATCAAGGTGCCACGAGCAGCAGCTCGACTGCGACCAAGAGCGATCATGAGACAACCGAAGAGGGTGGTGCCTAGATAGCCCGCCTGGTTGATGACAAACGGCACTCCCCCAGCTGTCATGGTCAAACCAGCATGTCCTTCGCCATCGCTGACGATGGTAAGACCATGCACTGTGCCACCAGTAGCGATGCAGAAGATTGCGTGCCCCAGTTCGTGCAGCGTCGTATCGAGCAGCTCGAGAGGCACCAACAGATAGCGCAAGTCCGGCTCTTGCATCAGCACGAGGCTGAGCAGAGCCATAGCGCAGAGCCAGAATATCGAAGCCTTTGCTGGCTTCGTTGGTTCAATGGTCATCGAGACTCCTTATTTACGTTTGCGAGAAATAGCAATGCGCGCCAACTCATGAGGATGCTCAGCCAAGAGCTCGCCTCTGAAGTAACGCAACGCACCGATGAATCCAGGCGCGCGGCGCCGATCAAAGAAGTTTTCTTTGCCATTTTTCATGCTGCACAATTGCACATGCAACAGATGGATCAGACAAGCAGCTACAGCACCAGGACCCACTACAATGTCAGCGATGCGATCAGCACCATCCTCATGGATGCGACTAACCAGAGCTGAGACCAGGTCACCAATCGAGCTAGCAACCCAGCAAGTAGTGGGAACAACCACAGCCAGAAGAAGCAAATTCCAGCCCAGATACGCGGGCACAAACAAAGAAGCTACAGCCAAACCTGACCAAGCGACAATGTTCGCGCTAGCGCAGAGCATGTCAAAGAGATAGCCTCGCAGGCGCACATGAGCGAGCTCGTGGGCCAGCAAAGTGCGTCGGCCAGCCAAACTGAATTTAGCTGCCAGCATGTCGCTGGTAAGCAAAATCGCCGCCCGGCTAACCGAGGCCGCCGGAGAATAGACCTTGATAGACAGCCCCTTTCGAGCAGTAACAAACCAGCGCGGTTTGCCCACTGACAAAATGGTGCTAAGACTCTCCAGCTCGCAGCTGAACTCATCAGCGTAGTCGGCGGCGACTTCAGAGGCGTAGCCGTTGCGCGTCCAGTGGTCCAAGCCGTGGGCATTGAGTACCAGGCGAGCCTGCCAATCTCTGGCACAATTCCACACGACCACAGCAGTGAACAAGAATGGCAACCAGAAAGTTGACAGCGAGACGCCAAGCGACGACTTGATGTTTTCACCGAACAAGAAGGGCGAACAGAGACCGGCTATACCAATGCCATCCCAGAGAATGAGCACCAGCAGACAGCGGCCCCAGCAGCGCATCTGAGCCCAGAAGATTGCCCGCGAAAGGCTATCTCCTGGTGGAGGAATGGCGAGATTTTTCATCATCAAAAGCTCCTTAAGAGTGTTCTCAAAAGGAGTTCCAGGCCAACGCATGGTCGACCTGGATGCTTTTGAGATTAGCTGATCACGCGCTCGTCCGGCTGCTTTTCGACTTTCACCGAATTGCCGTCGTAAGAGACATGAACACGCAAGACGAAGCGGGTGGTACCCGAGTGCACACCGCGCCAATGGTCGATCCAGTCGAACAGCGGGAAGCGCCGATAGCTCTCCTTGACCTCGATGCAGGAGCCAGGCTCCATGAGCAGCAGGCCCTGGCAGCGGGTGAGAATGGCAGCGCCGGGCGATACACCGCCAGACGAGATCATGTACTGCTCGGCCTCGGCCAACAGAGCACGGCAGTCGCCGCGCACCGAGCGAACCGAAAAGGGCTCGGAGTTCACCAAGGGACAGTCGAAGAAGACGACCGCAGCCTGGTCGCTATGAGCGAAGCTCGACTTGACGCCCTCGCCGCTGAACTTGAAGTCGTCGCCAACCTGGCTGAGAGAAGCCCGGCAGAGCCGACCATCGACCAGGCCACTCAAGGCCGACGAGTCGACAGAGTATTGGCGGCGGCCAACCCAAAGTGTGGATTCACCCGCCATATCCACACCGTATGTGGTACCGTGAAAAATTTTCATTTTAGTTCTCCTTCCGAAGACTGTTTGTTGAAGTTGTTAATCAGAAATTTGACCCGAGCTGCAAGCAGCTAGTTGGTCGAAGAGATAGTCACCGCCTTGCCGTCGAAGGCAATGCGGGTCTTGCAGATGCGCTCGACCTGTGCGAAGGGCGAGGTGTGAAGAGCCGGCTGGACGACCTTTTTGCCGGAACCTGCCCGCTTGGCAGTCCTGGAGGCAGCCGTCAGCTGGCTGGGATCCGAAACCATGTAGGTATCGGTCAGTTCGATCTCATGACCCGGCTTGAGAACCACCAGTGCATGAAACTCAGGTGCATCGAGACTGCGCGGCTTACGGGGGATACGCTGAGCCAGAGCCACCTTAGCGCCGAAGCTGTCGGCAGGATAGGTGACCTTGCCAGCAGGCGCGACCTTGATGTTGAGCAGAATCAGCGCTTCCATGGCGCTGATTTGATGCGAATCAACCGGGCAGCCATGCAGCCGATAGACGCCGTCGAGCCCACGAATGAGCTGAGCAAACATCAGACTGTTGCCGAAGGTTGCACCACGAGTGGTGTAGAGCGAGGGGTGGAATTCCACCTTCTGGTCGCCGCAGAGCAGAAAGCCGTTGTCGACGATTTGCACACCGAGCGATGTGCCATTGAACAGACGCATTTACGCCTCTTTTCTTGTTTGTGTTTCATTTGAGTTTTGGAAGAGACAGTGCATCCCAAAGAATGCACTGTCCAAAAGGGCTTACTTGCCCTTGCCGGAACCCTTGCTGCTGTTCAGCAGGGAGCGTTCGGAGGCGCTGGCGCTCTCCAGGTGGGCTTCAGCCTCGAGCTTGAATGCTCTCGACTCGGCCTCGAGAGCGATGTACATCTTGCTCTCGCCTTCGGTGATTCGCAAGATGCGCGCTTCTGCTTCGATGGCCATCGAAGACAGCTCGCAGGCACGACTGAGACGGCGGTGCAGAGCAGCCTCCGTCGGGTACGACATCTGGTTGGCGCGCACTTCCATCTTCAGTTCGACGGCAAGCAAGCGCAGCGCACTCAGTTCGTTGGCCAGGCCTTTGGCACTGAAAAGAGCCGTGACGGCGGCTTCGTCCTTGACCGAAAGCGTGGTCTCGTCACCCTCCAGCCGCTTGGCGGCAAGCAGGGCGATACGGGCGCGGGTGCGCAGAGCTTTCGACTTTTCGTGCAGTTCGGCGATGATCATGTCCATGATGTATTCCAGTTTAAGTAAATTTTGTTCTTTCTGAAGCGCGCGTCAGCTCCGCATCGGCAACGCTTCAGACTCTTGGATAGACAACTGAGCTAGGGTGTGCCCAATTGAGTATCAGGTAGCAGCAAAGTTTGTGACTTTACGTGCCGTTGCTTCTACTCGTCTTTGAAGAAGCGTTCCAGGTCGACATTACCGTGAAGCAAGTCAACCAAGAAAGGGCGCTTTGAGGGCGCCGACGAACCACCAGAGGTGACACCACTGGTGGCAGATTCCGGATGCAGTGATGCATCCTGTCGGTCAGAGGCAGCGATGCCGAGCTTCCTTGCGGGAAGCGCTCTGACCACACTGCAAAGACCGTCTTCGCAGACGACCTCGGCAATGGCAGTGGGTCTTCGTTTGTCATTTCCTGACATTGGGTCCTTTCTCAGTGTGCCAGTTGCACACCGATGGTTATCAGTGCCGGCAGACCATAGCTGGCACCGAGGATAGCGAGACCAGCATGGGCCTCGTTCTTGTAGAGCCAGTAGGCGCACAGCAGAGCTGCCACCACACTGACCACGGGGCTGACGAGAAACACGCCGTAAAGCGCGAGACCCACCAGTACACAGACGACGATACAAAATTCGACGATGTAGAGCATCCATTCTCCTATGAGGTTAGCGACGCCGTTAATGCACGGTGCCGCGACGAAAAATCACAGTACCAGCCAACCGCACCACTTGGTACGCTCTTTGACCAGGCACTGCCGCTTCTTGCTCAACCTCGACCAGCTCGTAGATGTAAGCCCGAGCATGGTCGGGTAGTTCACACTCGAAGTACTGTTCAAGGTAAGGTCGCTCATGACCCTGTTGGTCCACGACCACAGTCTGCAGCTGTTGCAGCAGCCTGGCTCGTGACCTGACTCGGGATTGGTCAGGTTGTTCGTGATTACTCATGAGACCCCCTTTTCACACATTGGTGCTGTTGATTCGAATAATTTCCTGAGAAAACTCACTCCTTCTCTGATTCTGATGCTGGTTCAGCTTCGGGCTCAGGTTGAGGACTTGCCAGATTTGCTGCGCAATTCGCTACGCGGGCTGCTCCGCACGATGTCCGGCGCTCCAGGCTGACCGAAAATCAGAGCCATCAAGCCAGAGCTGTGGGTTGTCACCGTCGAGACGAAGCTGCTGGAGACGCACTTGCCCTTGCGATAGATAGCCACGAGAGTGCCGCCATCGCAAGCCAGATGAGCCTCGCCGTCGATGATGCTGGGTTGCTTCGACCAATCAGAGCCCTTGCCGTTGTTGAACTGCACCATACGAAAGTGGCTGCTCTCGCCGTCGTAGACAAGGCAGCTGCCATTAACCACGAGGGGTTGACCAGTGTGGGGATGCAGGCAGTAGCTGACAGAACCATCATCGAGCGAATTGCTCAGCGGCGAGTCAAGCAAGGGAGTGATATGCCAGATTTCTCTGGAGCGACGGGGCAAAATCTTGCGTGGTGTATGAACCTTGAGCTGACCACTGACGAGAGCACGCTCTCTGGCATAGGCTTGCTTGCGCTCGAGGCGAAGAGCCGGAGAACAGACGATGGCCAGATAGAGGTCACGACCGGTCAACTGGCTCCAGGGGGTTTTTGAAGAGATAGACATGTTTGACTCCTGTGAAATAAAAGACTGTAGAGAAGCGTTTTTGCGCTGTATACGACCATAGAATCTCCTTGCAAAAGTGAAAGACGCCCTTCAACCACCCTAGAAACCAGCGCCAACCGACAGCCCTGCCACTCCTAATTGATCAGAAGATCAACTAAAAGATTGGAGATGTAAGAGGAGCTTGCTTTGGAAGTTGCTTATTAGCTCTAGGTAAATGGGAGAAAAGGGATACTCCTAGCTAACAGGACAGAGATCTACGACTCACGAGAAGAATTGTAATTAACAGCTCTTTACATGCCTTTACAGAAACAACGAGGCATCGCGCATCTATGATTATTAGGCGTCTTGAGATACTGTCGAGAGCTGCGCTAGCTCCCCCAAAAATAGCAGATTTAAATTGCCGCTTATATTGCCAGCGAAAAATCAAAAATTTGCAATCTAAGAGACAAAAGAGAATTTTCGACTTGAACTGTCGTCCCCTTTTAAGCGCATTTGTGAAGCATTTATCATTAACTCTAGCTCAGCTTGCGCGAACTTTTCTCAACGTTTTTTTCTGAAATTACAAAGCGGTCCGATCTAACTGGCGCAGTTATCACAGCCAATTGCTTTACTCAAGGCCCAAACCATCGCCATCAATCATATGCAATTCGCCCAGGGCAAAATGAGAAAACCACAAGCTTGCGCCACCCGTGCCAATGGTAGATCGGCCTGCATACACGTAGAAACCGCATAGGAAGCCAGTCGAAATCTTCAAGAAAAAATATTTTGCCTACCCCAATAATGCCAAATCGCATACCCCAAAAGCCAGCGGGGGTAATACCTAAGGCAGCCACACGGAGAGTAACAGAGCGATTTTGCCTGGAATTCCACCTAAGTAATAAAGAGAAGAAGAGCCTTGCTTGACATCAAACTTTCTCATTAGTATCAACTCACGTACCTAACCAATTCATTCAACCAAAGAGCCAAACCAACCCAAGACCAAACCCAGTATTTCAACCACCCTTCCACCAACCACGTGCACAGCACGTAGAAAGGACACGTCTCACTGCTAGGTCAGCATCAGGTATTGGTTTCAGGTTGCTTCAGGCTCCAAGTCGAATTTGTTGGTTCAGAAGTACGGGCTTTTAATTCTCAAAACTGGAATGCCCAGCATTCCGAAAGGTGACAAACATGAAGGCTTCAACTAAGAAAGTCGTCTCCGTCGTTCTCCAAGAAGGCCAACTCCAGAGCAATGTTTTTGCCTCCAGCAAGAACATCGTCCAAGTCGAAAAAATCGATGATTGTCTCCCTACCCAGGGCGTCAAACTCACCATCGACCTCGACAGCATGCTTCCTGGTGACTTCGTCGTTCGCACAGTTCTCGCAGGCAACCGCCGCTTCATCGAACTGCTCGCTCACGAAGGCTCACCTCTGACAGCACTGCAGCACGTCCTCGAACTCAGCGGCGCCGAACGTCAATACATCGACGATTCCCGCATCGAGTTCTCGAATGGTCAGTCATTAATCAGTCTTCCTCAGAGCTTGTTGGTAGCAGCGCCCAAGGGCCGCTAACACTCGTTCTCCGGACCACAAGCTGATTAATCACTGAGCAGTCACTGGTCTCTTATCTAACTGACTAACAATCCCGAATCCGCACCATCCTGCGGTGGGGCGAGGTCGCAAGTAGCTATTACAGCCGCTTGTGGTCTCGTGCTGGTCGTGCCTGGAAAGGGGCACGGCTGGGGAAACATTCCCAATCACGTTTAACTTAAACAAAGGAAATCATCATGAAAACGAACCAAGTAAAGCAATTCGGCCGCCTGCGCACTTATCGCATGCGTGTCTTGAACGACAACTACACCCTCGCCCCCATCAACAACTGGGACCGCACGGTGTGCGCCTCTGACATCAAGAAGTTCCTTGAGTGCGAAGCGCTCTATCTGCAGTGGAAAGAAGGCGACGCCACCGGCGAGCAGTCTATCACCGAGCAGGTCGGCGACATCGTTCACGAAGAAACGGCGAAGCCGGAAGGGCAGCGCATCAACGACTTGGCCAGCCGCATCACCACTGTCACCGACAAGGTTGAGCGCGAGCGGGTTGTCGCTGAAGTGAAGAAGCTGATCGAGGTCTCCACCGCTGCTCAAAAGGCAGACAGCAAGGGCGCCAAGGTGTCGAAGAAGGAGGAAACTCTGGTTTACTTCGACGACTACACCCAGACCTGGTGGTACGCCAAGCTCGATTCGACTGACCTGAAGAGCAATGACCGCGGGGCCTACCTCAACGTCATCGACCAGAAGGCCGGCCGCTATCGTTCTGCCATGCAGCTCACCTCGGTGTTCTTCCAGGCATACGTGGCCAAGATGTCGAAGGCTTTCGGTCACGAAGGCCCCATCCGCTACGCCGTCCGTTACCTGCGCGACCGCTTCGGCAACATCCTCAACACGCCGGAAGAAAAGCCGTACTGGCTTGGACGTCGGCTGAACGAGAGCCAGGATCAGGCCCTCTACGGCACCCAAGTCACCATCCAGAAGATGGAGAAGGCTTGGACCACCGGCGAGTTCCGCGCTGAATCTGGCAACCGCTGCAAGACCTGTCAGTTCGCAAAATCTTGCCCGGCCGGCCTCAAGTGGCAGGCTGAGCAAGATGCACAGAACGCGCTCGCTGACGAGTCGACTGCCGCAATCGCTGCCAAATTGATGCAAGTCAATACGGCAGGAGTTGCAGCCAACGACACCAACATTGCACCCGCAGCGTTGGTTCACGCCCAAGCGTCGCACGGTTTCCAATCCGGTACCGTCCACGCCGCCTGAGCCTTGTTACTAAGTAAATCAATCAACAACAACCCGGGCACCACTTACTGGCTAACACCAGCTGTGGTGCCCTCCTAAACAAGAAGGAGATTTATTATGGATCACGGATCACACGACGGTCACGGAGTAGGTGGCTTCGACGGTCATGGCAACGACGCTATTACCGGTAACATGTCGGGAGTCGACTTCGGCTTCGGTCATGGGCATGGTCACAGCGGTGAAGCGACTGCCGACGCCCTGTGCGTTGCCCACTCGTTCTGCGCAGACCACGACAGTATCGCTGTCGACAACGGCGTCAGCTTGGACGGCGACTTCGGCGGTCACGGCATGATGAGCGCGATGGGGGCGTCTTTCAATGGGGCCATCAACCCCGGCAACAGTGCCTTCGGCATTGCGGTGATTGGTCACGACTACCTCGACCATCGCAGCATCGTGCGCCATCTGCTCGCCAAGGTTGGTCTGCTCGAGCTGTTCACACAGCAAGGCGACCGCAAGCGGGTGGACCAGTCGTACCAGATGATCAAGCCGGTGCGCGCAGCCACCCAGAGCAAAGCGGCAGTGATGCCGAGCGGCTACTACGAAGGCGCCACTGGTCTGACCAGAGAATGGCGTTCGTTCTGGCAGATCGGCAAGCACTCGATGGTCGACAGGCTGTGCGGCCGCCCGCCAATGCGCGACCCGAAGGCACGCTGGAACATCGACGTCAGCATCACCCAGTGGTTCTACGCCGAGTCTGGTGACTACGAAACTCGCATCCTGGCCAGCGTCTGGTCGGGCTTCATGAACACCACCACCGACATGGATGAGCGCATTGCTCACCTCGAGGTGGCGCGTAAGTTCATCAAGGAGTTGGCCAACATCATCGGCGCTGTCAGCCCCAACGAGCACTCGCGGAAGTTCCGTGCAGCTCTCAAGGGCAGCGGCGCAGTTGAAATCGAACAGCTCAGCGAGCAGGTGCAAGCGCAAGCCGTAGCGGCCTAACAAGCTGCCCAGGCACCACCATACCGCTCCCTTCCCATGAAGGGAGCGGTTCCGTTTATGTAGCAACCAAGTAGGAGAACACCATGAGCAAGTCTTTGGAACTCTATATCAACGCCATCGTGGGCGGCTATCACACCCTGATGGTGGTGGAAGGTGTGCGTCGCGAGAAAGCGCCGTTCACCGCCAACGACCATCAGGAGATGCTGGCCGAAGCGCTGCGTCTGCTCGAAGGCGAAGGCTTCGATGGCCAACTGCGCATCTTCGACAGCGGCAACGTCATGGTACGCAACCGCGACGGCCAGTCGAGCCTGACCACCAAGCAGCTGCGCATGTTCGTCACCATCCCCGGTGGCCCGATTCACAAGGTCGAGCCTGACCCGACGCAGTACGAGCCGCACCGTTCGACTGACGAAGATGAGGCTGCTCGCAACCTCGGTCGTCACCTGATGGCCTGAGGCCTGCGAAGGCTCCTGAACAGCGCAACAGAGCAACCTAGCCCAATGGAAGTGCCGCAACAAGTAGCACTTCCAACTTTGTCTTATTTCTGAAATCGAAAGGTCTTACATGAAAAACGTCAATAACTTGTTTCAACACCCTGCCGCAAGCCACATCCGCTATGTCGCCCTGTTGCTCATCAGCGTTTGCCTGGTGCTCACCCCCATCGCCGGCGGCATCACCATGGGCTTCAATCGCACCTTCTGGGTTGGTGTCAAGGCTGCAGGCGAAGCCTGGTGTATCGCTGGTGCGGTCTTCCTGGCCTACGCCTTGATGGAAATGCTCATCGCGCGTCGTCAAGGCTACAAAGTGAAGTCCATGCAGAAGTTGTGATCTTCGAACGCTAGATAGCAGTGGCGAGTACTAGCCACTATGCGGAGTTGGTTGGTCAAGCAATTGACTAGCCAGCTCCAAAAACGCAGCAGAGAAATCTGGTCTGTGGCCGCGTGAGACTGAGAAGCCTCTTAAGCCGACGGTAAGAAATCGGCGCTGCGACAGCATTCTGCTGCCGCAGAAGTATCAACTGGAAATTTATTTCCGCAAACATCAAAAACGAGGAAAACATGAACACATCAATGCAAACGTCGCCACGCGACACCACAACCAACACCAAGCCAATCGGCTACAGCAACCGCCAGTTCGCAGACGCCAGCATCGGCCGCAAGCCCATGACTCGCGCAGAACTGGAAGAACAAGACGGCATCAAGGCGCAGCACGCTGTCAGCCTGTTCATCATCGCCTTCTTGAAGCAAGCCAACACTGGCTGGAGCGGCGAAGAAACCGAAGTGGGCGGCAAGGAAGACCGGCAGGGAATCGACTTCTACCTCATCAACGAGAGCGAAGGTCGCAAGATTCTGGTCGACTTCTCCTTCGCCAGCAAAGGGGGCTATGCCGTCAAGCTTGAACACGACTGGTTCGTGCGCAATGTCGACGGCACCTTCACCTTCTTGGCGCAGTACACCAAGGCCTTGGTGCGCCGCTTCATGCCGGTGATGGACCCCGCCTTCCATGTCAACTTCCGCTAACACTGGAGGTGCCATGAAGAGCAAAAAGAAAACCATCCGCATCATGTCTTGCGGCTACAAGCACGGTGCACCTCCTGTTGATGCGGCTTTCGTTCTCGATTGCCGCAGCTTCAAGAACCCGTTCTACGAGCCGGACCTTCGGCCCTTGACGGGAGCATCGCGGCCAGTGCAGCAATTTCTTGAGAACGAAGAAAGCGTGCAGCTCATGCTGTCTGCGCTTCCTGCGGTGCTCAAGGCCTTGCTGCCTGGTCATGTCGCTGCCAACAGCTATCACCCGCAAGAGGTGAAACTTGTCTTCGCCTGCACGGGAGGCAAGCACCGCTCACGATTCTTCGCCCTCAAAGCGAAGGCCATCGTCAGTGCCTTAGTCGAGCAGAACCCGCAGTGGAACTGCCGTGTCATCGTCAGCCATCGTGACCGCGGTCGCGCCTAAAACTCTGTTCTGAAAGGAACCATCATGCAGAAACGCAAGCTGTTCATCTCCTTCACCGGCCTGATGTACGCCCTCAAGACTGGCCGCATCAACGACGAAGACCTGGCCAATGGCCTCTTCGTCTTCGGCTGCGCCCGCGACCACGCCATCACGCCGGGGACCTGGAACGAGCACATCGAAGATGTGGTCGTGAAGAACCCCGATGTGCACGCGCGGTTGGTGGACGTGGTGCTCAAGGCAGAGGCGGAAGGTCGTGTCGTCTGGCGCAGCCGCGAAGCAGGCAATGCCTCCTTCGAGCTGGTCGACAAGCTCTTGGTCGGCAACGGCGAAGCGCCCCTGATCAGCCACAAGGAAGCCTACGGAACGGAAGATTCGTTCCCGCACTACAACTACCCGTCGGTCAAGGACCGCTGCCCCCACATGGAGGTGGTGTTCTAAGACCGCTTCTTTCACGACAAAAGGAGGCCAAGATGGCTCAGTTGTTTTACATCGCGACCTTCCAGGAAAGAAACTGGATTGTCGAACACATCAACGCAGATGGTGCCCCCGTGCTCAACGAAAAGCGCGGAGACTTGGTGCACTCCAGTCAGGAGGCGGCGGAGAGACTCGCTCTCGACATCGCCTCCGACATCGAAGTGGCCAACAAGGGCATGGACATCTTCTGCCTGAACGTGCCGGACGACATCTACGACGGCCTCTGCCGCTGTGGTGACATCGTCGTCAACGGCAAACCCGATGCCCTTGGTGCTGAGCTTCTGTGCGTGTCAGCGCAGGGTGCCAGCATCATCAACCGCTTTTGCGACTTCGACACAGTGCGGCGTTTCATTCCCGAAGCGCTGTACCTGAGCCTGCGGTCGCAGAACTTCTCCAGAGCGCTGAACTGAGCAATCAGGTCGGCTGGAGAAAACCGGCACTGTCTTTGCTGCGGCAGAGGCGGTGCTGTTAGTAACGGACCTGCTCTAGGTCTGTGTTTTGTGTCAATCAGTCAACCCGGTCGAAAGACCAAGAAACGGAGAAAGCATATGAATACCAACATGAGCAGTGCAATCGTCATCAACAACGCAGCCCTGCAGCTGCTGATCGCCAGCAAGAACGAAGCGCAAGTCGCTCAGTTCGAAGCGGAGACCGGCTGGACCTGGCAGGCTGCCTGCGAAACCTCCCTCGAAACGGCCACGGCAAACTTGCTCGCGAGCAAGAGCGCCGAGGAAATCGCCGACTTCGAGGAGGCCACCGGCTGGAAGTGGAGCGACGCTGTCGACGAGAGCATTCTCGCCGGCATCGAAGCCCAGCTCCGCGAAATCAGCCTGAGCGCCGAGAGCGACACCGATGAAGCGGATGCCGCCGAGTTCGAACGCGTCACTGGCTGGACCTACGGTGACGCTGTCGACATGGCGGCCGAGCATCAGCGCGAAGTCCGTATCTTCGGAACTCGCCACTAACAGTTGACCAAAGCCAGGCAAGAGGCTGTTCTGCAAGGAGCAGTCTTTTGCTTTGGCTTGGTCGACTGTCGTCTGTTACTAGCAACCACGTTGGCCTGCCACTAGGCAGAAGCAGACCAACGTAATCAACAACCTGCCTCTTGTATTGAACAGAAACCAAACCAAAAGGAAACTACCATGAACACGAATCTGAACATGATCGAGAACCGTAACAATGGCAACATTGGCGGCAACAACGGCACCAACCCCGGTGTCATCAACAACGCCGCCCTGCAGATCCTGCTGGCCAGCAAGAACGCCACAGCCGTGGTGTCGTTCGAAAGCGAAACCGGCTGGAGCTGGCGCGACGCCTGCACCACCGCTCTGGAAGCTGGCACCGCCAACTTGCTCGCCACCAAGACCGACGCGGAGATCGCGGCGTTCGAGGCGGCCACGGGCTGGAAGTGGAGCGACGCTGTGGACGAAGCCATCCTGGCCGAGACCGAAGCCAACCTCCGTGCCAGCCGCGGCAACCGCAATCGCGCCGAGAGCGGCATCAGCGAATCGTTCGCCGACAAGTTCGAACGCGAAACCGGCATGACCTACGGCGACGCCGTGGACATGGCTGCCGAACGTCAGCGCGAGGTCCGTCTCTTCGGCACTCGCCACTAACCGTTGTCGAAAGCGGCCCGGTAAAAGGCTGTTCCGCGAGGGACAGTCTTTTGCTGCGGTCGTTTTTTTCGCACCACTGTTAAGTGACTGAACTGGCAACGGTTCTATCACTGACAAAAACATTGGCCTGCCACCAGGTAGCAGCAGGCCGATGTAGTTACCACGCTGCCTCTTGTATTGAACAGAAACTAAACGAAAGAAAAGGAAACCAAACCATGAAAACGAATCTGAACATGACCATGACCAGCACCAGCGGCAACAACGGCGCCAACTCCGGCTGCCACGCGGGTGTCATCAACAACATGACCCTGCAGGCTCTGCTTGCCAGCAAGACCGACGCGGAAGTCGCCGAGTTCGAGACGACCACCGGCTGGAGCTGGCTCAGCGCCTGCACCACCGCCATGGAAGCCGATCCGAACCTGACGATCGAAACGGACGAAGCGCGCTTCGAACGTGAGACCGGCTGGACCTTCGGCGACGCCGTGGACATGGCCGCTGAAGCGCGTCGCGATGACCGCCTCTTCGGACGCTGCCATCGCTTCGGCAACCGCAACAGCCGCGCCAAGAACCTGTCGTTCGCCGACAAGTTCGCCCGCGAGACCGGCTGGAACCTCGGCGACGCCATCGACATGGCTGCCGAGTCGCGTCGCGATGACCGCCTCTTCGGCGCTCGCCGCGGCACCTACCTGAACTAAGCGCCAGCTTCGTTCAGTCCGTAGCCTTGCAGAGAGAGGGCCTCGTAAGAGGTTCTCTCTCTGGCATTGGCAATTTGAAAAACACCGAGTCTAGCGAAAACAAACAAGCAGACTCGTCTGAGAGAAGTGAAGAACATGCAAGTAAATCTGAAAATTGGTGACGTCATCGGTGCGGAAGTGATTCGCATCATCTCCGGTGCTCTGGTTCTCGAACTGGACAACTGCCAGGAGACCGTCATCCCTTTGAGTGGCCTCAAGGGCCGCGACAGCAACGCCAAGCTCGACCGCTTTTGCGGCCTGAGCAAAGGCAGCACGCTCACGGTGGAAGTGACAAACGCCTTCGTCGGCCAGGGCTTCAAGAGCAAAATTGAAGTCAAGGAAGTCGACCCATCGAGCACCGCTGCTGCTCCGGCTCGCACCGGTCGCGTTCTCACAGCCACACGTTAACAGGGAGGTCTATGCAACAACTCAAAGTAAATAGCGGCTGTCACATCGTCGACAGCGGTTTGGTCATCGCCAGCGGCACAGCCCATATCGAAGCGAGCGGCAGTGCCACTGTCATTCTCTTCGAGCAAGCAACTGCACGCGCCACCGGCCAGACGCACTGCACTGCCATGGGCGAGTCGAAGGTGATCTTGTTGGGCAACGCTGAAGCAGTGATGCACAAGCGCAGCCAACTGGAGGCCTACGACCAGAGCACCTGGACTGCACTGGACGATAGCACGGTCACCGCCGACGGTACCAGCAATGGTTTCCTCGGCCACCGCGCTGTCTTCCATGGCAAGGGTGCGGCCAAGGCCTACTCCATGAGCAGCGGCGACTTCACCCTCGAAGGCGACGCTGTCCTCGAGGTCGTGCAGAACGGCAAGCTGGTTGTCTATCCCTAGACAACTGAACATCAACCACAGCCAAGGAGCTGCCAACCAAAACATCCATTGACCTCAACATCTCAGAGCTTCGGCTCAATCCCTACCACCGGCGTGCTCAAAGCTGGCGCTTTGACACGCTCTTCTGAAGAAATCGGAGAAAAAAACATGGCGAAGACCTTCATCCAGCTGAACAACGGCCGCATCAAGCGCACCGGCAACCGCATCGGCGGCGACAACGACCGGGCCCGCGCCGACGTCGACGACAACATCGAGAAGCGCATCAAGACGCGCGCCGAGAACCGCTTCGCCGCCCAGCTGGTCGACGACTGCGACATCAGCGCCATCGCCGCCGACGTCCTCGACCGCGCCGCCGACAAGCCCCAGGGCATCAACGAGATGCTCTTCCACGGCGAGGCCACGGTCTCCGGCAACGCGGTGCGCTACGACGGCGACGACATCAACGTCACCATGGTGCTCGACGCCAACGGCCGCGTGCTCTCGGCCCACTGCCGCAGCTGGATGTAACACCAGCAGGTCGAAGTAAGCGGGGCAGCGGTCATTAGCTATTAGCTATACCGCTGCCCCGCACTTTTGCCTAGACCTACGACTTTGACAAAGCTCTGTCATCAGACAAATTTTTCCGGAGAATACAAAATGGCGAAGAAGATCATCCAGCTGCACAACGGCCGCATCAAGCGCACGGGCAACCGCATCGGCGGCGACACCAGCAGCATCGACTCGCGCTACCGCCGTCGCGACAACGAACACCGCGCGCACTTGCGCCACCAGCAGTTCAACCTCGACGCTCGCCAGGCGATCGAAGAGTGCGACATGATCGGACCGCGCGGCATCATCAACAAGAACTCCAGCGATTACCCCGCCCAGGAGCCCCGTCGCAACCAGAGCAAGCGCCGCAACTCGCGCCGCCGGAACAACGACAGCAACAACAACCAGTGCAACGCCCAGCACTACGCCGCGCCGATCACGATGGTCACCACCGTCGTCGCCAAGAAGTCGCGGCCGGCCATCAAGGTGATCATCGACGAAGGCGGCACCATGCGCGCCATCCCGCTGGTCTGATTCGCAGGACAACATCTGAACATCTAGTACAGAAAGGAAAATCATGCACGGCATCGATACCATCTTGCTTGTGGTCATCCTCTTGGTGGTTGGCTTCATCGCACTGCCCATGCTCGGCTTGCCCGGCATCCTCGTGGTGATCGGACTGCTGGGCCTGCTCAAGGGGCACCTGCTGTTCGCCATCGCCTGCTTCGTCATCGCTGCTCTCTGCCGCCGTCGCTGAACGCCATGTCAGCCGCCGCCATAGACAGCAGCACCATCGACGCCAAGGCGCTGTCGCTCGAACTGTTCAACCTTCAGGCTCAGCACAACAACGGGCGCGGCATCAGCTGCGTTCGCGGTGTGTGCAGTGAGCTCGATCGCGGACAGATCGACGGCGCCAAGGCCATCATCAACACCGACTCCGACAAGATGCGCAGCTATCCCGATGTGGTGGCAGTGCTCAAGCGAGTTGGCTTCTGGGAGGAGATCGACTGGGCGAAGTACGACCAGTGAAGTAAGCATTTCACCTTTTTCGCAACAGGAGAAAACTATGAAACTGGTTCTCGCCAAGCCTCCGGGCAAGGGTTACATCCTCTACGTCAACGAGCTCAAGGGCGACGAAAAGTACGTTCCCTACGAGCCCTGCTATTCCAGGTTGCCTGACTCAGAACGCTGGGATGCCGACCGCACCATCCGCGATGCCTGGGAAGAAGTCAAAGCCCCGGGCGTCAGCGGCAGCATCTTCAACCAGTGCCAGTGGGTCGGCACCACCGGTTGGGAGTTCTGGGTCGAATCTTTCGAAGCCATCTTGGCCACGGCCACGAAGGTGAGCGACAGGCTCGGCGTCGAACTGCGCATCGAGAAGAACGTCGAGCAACACACTTCTGGCACCACCAACGATACCGTCATTTCCATCTATCACCCCATCGCGAAGGAGAGCACCATGTCGAACAAGTCCAACCAGACCGACCAGTCCAACACCAAGGCCCCGGCTTTCAAGGCCACCTTCATCGCCGCCAACAACGGCCTGCAGACCGAGCAGCGTGTCCACGGCCGCCGCGCCTTCCCCAGCCGCAACGGCCAGCAGCCGCAGCTCGGCGAGACCTGGATGGTCGAAGTCGCCGGCGAGAACCCGAAGGGCACCGTCCACTTCGTCAAGTGCATCGAGCTCGTCAGCGCCGCCAAGCCGGTCGCCACCAGCGACTCCAGCGCCGTGTCCAGCACGAAGGAGCCCGCCGTGAGCAAGGCCGAACCGGTCAAGCCCGCCATCCAGGTGAAGATCGTGCGCGCCCCCGGCAACGATGTCTGCGCTCGCGTCACCGCCTGGGCCACTCCGGCCAAGACCGTCGGCCTGGGCGACCTCAAGTTCGCTTTCGCCCAGAAGCGCATCGAGAGCGACGAGACGGCCCGCAGCATGTTCACGCAGCTCGGCAGCACCATGGCCACGGTCAAGGCGTTGCAGGAAATCGCGGACAACGCCGCAGGTCAACTCAAGCAGGTCAACAGCAACGACTACGACATCGGCCTCGAGCTCTTCAACGCTCGCAAGGTCATGGTGCAGATGAACGTCGCCAAGGCCGACCTGAACAAGGAGACCCTCGCCTACGGCCGCCTCGTCCAGAAGCTCAACGCCACTCCCGCTGGCGAAGAGCACGACAAGCTGGCCCTCTCCAACGCCGCCACCAAGGAAGCGCTCGACAGCAAGCGCGCTGCCCACAACGCTGCCATGGCCACCGCCAAGGAGAATCTCGCCAACGCGGAGCATGTCTTCCACTTCTCCTACGCCGAGGACTGCGTCATGGCCGTCCTCGATCTGCTGGAGACCAAGGTCAACTACTCCGAGCAGGCGGCGAGCAATCGCAACCAGCTCGAAGCCGACCTGGACGCCTTCGAGAAGTACGTCGCCGCCCTGAGCTGAAAAGCTCTTTCCCGCTACCGATTCAGCGGCACCTGAAAGAACCAGCCACCAAAAGTGGTTGGTTCTTTCCTCCATATAGGAGGCACACAATGCCCAACCTTATACCGGAGCATGACTCCACACTCACCGCTGAGATAGAACGCCTCGTAGCCTTAGACAGGGCTCGCGCGCAGCAAATCATCAGTGACATTCCCGCCTTCGTCCAGCAAGTTTCTGCCGCCACCGTCGACCAGGCAGTGACACAGGGCTTGCAGCAATACATAGTAAGTGCGCTGATGATGCGACTGAACTGGACTGACTCAAGAGAGAAGCCCGGTTTCTTCGACAACATCTTCGACTGCTGGCCAGAAGGTCGCCTGCCCGACGTCAACGAGTTTCTGGAAGCACCGTGGGCGGTGTTCGAATACTGCCGCAAAGCAGGCTACGAACCCTTCGTGGAACGTGGCCTTTACCAAGAATGCGGCCTGGTGAAAGAACCCGACCCCAACGCGCCGCCACAAGCCAAGCGCATCAACAGTGACTTCCGTGATTATTTCTTCTACATCGGAATTCGCTGGACCGTCACCCTCGGGTAAAGCTCTGAATCAATCTCTTAGGAGGTCAATCTATGACAACATTGGAAGACCTGGAGCAACCGCCTCCAGTGCAGTTCGTCCGCCTTGCGGATGAACTGAAAGCGACAAAACTGGCCAGCCCCATGCAGAGCATCACGCTCAAGCAGGGCCAGTCGGTGGTTCTCGTCGCAGAAGGCGTCACAGTCAAGGTCGCCAACAACAAGTTCCACTCCCTCAAGGCCACCACCTTCGTGTTGGTCAAGTTCGCGGCTCGTGTCGATGCTAGCGAAGAAGAGCAGGACGTGCAGCAGGTGGAACCGGCTCTGGTCGGCACCGCCATCACCTGCAACGGCAAAACCCTGGCCCTGGTCAGCGCCATCGACAGCAAGTCGAAGCTGCTCACCATCGACCTGGCCGCCGGCGTCCACGCGCAAGACGACTTCACCTAACCAAGGAGCATCATGTCTCAAATCTTCGTACTGAGCCATTGGGGCCAAGGTGGCAAGGGCAGTGGCTATACCATTGTCATCGCCAGCAGCCGCAACATGGCTCGCTTCATGGTGCGCGACTATCTCAACGCCAAAAGCGAGGGATATCGCCAGTTCCACAACATGAACAGCTTCGAAGTGGAACTGCTGGAAGACTCGACGCTGTTCTCGCACCTCGACATCGCGCTCACTAGCGAGCACGGCGTGCACAGTGAGTACTGGCTCACGCCTGAAGAAGACGACGACGAGGGTGCTGACAGCACGGGCGAAAACGAGGGCGGCAAGCTGCTCCTCGTCTACGAACGCGCCTAGCCAGCTACCCTCCGAAGAAGTAACCAAGAAACAACAAACAAAAACCGCGCAAAACGGAGACTTAATGCGTTACCACTTCTATCTGAAAATCATCGGCTTGCCACACTCCCGTGGTTCGCCGCAACCTGATTAAGGAGTTCATCATGAACACTATCAAGACTGACAAGAGCAAGGCGATCGAAGTCGTCTTTGGCGCCGGCGGTGTCAAGGGCTACCTGCACATCGGCCTGCTGCGCGCGCTGGAAGAGCTCGGCTTCAACATCTCCAAGTTCACCGGTGTGAGCGTCGGCGGCATCGTCGCTGCCCTCGCCTCCAACGGCTGGTCGTCCACCCGCGTGCTGGAACTCTTCCTGGCGTCTCACGACTCTTCGAAGAACCCGCTGCTCATGGCCAGCGCCATTGTGGTGCCTGACCTGCCGAGCTTCATGCACGGCATGTCGTTCCTCTCTCTGGAAGGCCCGTGGCAAGAATCGGTGAAGAAGCTCGGCATCAAAGCCAACGAGCGCCTGCGCATCGTCGCCTGCGATGGTGCCACCAAGCAGCCGGTGCTCTTCGAAGGCGTCGACTACAACCTCGGCACCGCACTGGCAGCTTCCGGCGCCTTCCCCGGCGTCTTTCTGCCGGTGCGTCACGAGGGCATGCTGCTCGAGGACGGTGCATGTTTCCACCGCAACCCTGACCAGTTCTGCACCGACCCGGCGGTGGTCTCCTCACTGGGCTTCGCTACCAAGTGGCCCAAGGAGATGCTCGACCCGCTCTCGCTCTACTTCCACTACCGCGAGGTCTACTTCCCCATCGTCATGCAGGAAACGGCCATCGACGAGACTCGCAACCTCCTGATCAACCAGGAAGCCGACGACGTCTGCGGTCTCTCCTTCGCGCTCAGCAAGAAGCGCTGCCTGCAGATGTACGAGGAAGCCTACGTGCACTCGAAGCGCGTTCTGCTGGAAGCGATCAAGGACGGTCGCCTCCCCAACCCGGCCGGCGAGTAAGAGCTGGGAGAGCGGATGCGCAAGACAGCAGAAGGGAATCGCCCAGGACATAGAAGCCTGGCGATTCCACGAAGCTGCCTATTTCTCAAGTCGAAAGACCAAACTCAACGAAGGAAATACATGAACAGAAACCACTCAACCAAAGGCTTCCAGGGCAACCGCGGCAGCTTCAAGGAAGGTCCGGTAGCATACAGCGCCGCGCAAATCGCGTCGATGTGTTCCAACGGCGGCATGTACAACGGCTTCACGGCCGAATCGTGCGGTCACTGCAAGGCCAAGGCCAACGTCTTCGCCCATGATGCCGGCTGGTTCTGCGCCTGCGGCCACTTCAACAGCCAGAGCTGGAGCAACAGCTGGATTCCGCACGAACACCCGGATCACGGCCCCGCACTCGCCGTCATCCGCGCCGGGCACGCCATGCACGAGCAGGCCATCGCCGACCTGATTGTCCGTGAACGGCCTGGTTGGACGGCTCCGGCCAACGACCGCTTCGGCTTCGCTCGTGAAGCACTGCGCCGAGAGTTTGCTCTCTTGCGCGGCATGTTCGACTGGGCTTCCTGGGGCGACATCCTCTACCGCGACCGCAAACTGGCAGCCTGACAAGCGCCAGCCAAGACTACTTCAATCATGATCATGGCCCCGCCGTTCAGCGATTACCAAATCGCATAGAACGGCGGGCCATCTACTTTCTATTTTCCAAACACTTTTTAATTTAGCCCCAACCACTATACCGCACAGTATAAAGCGGATCAGACCAGTCACCGGCAGTTGGTGCCCTATTTTGAATTCCAACTTAAGGTTCGCACAAACTAACGTCAAGCTTAATTACTAGTGCTGTCCGCCAATGTAAACACTCTGAAAAAAGTGTAACCAGCGACTATCCATCAAGCTTTCGAAGCAAACAACTCAGTCATTCCAAGCATCAAATGTTACTTGAGACTATGCCCGATACTCCGATAGCAATAGTTATTCATCACTTGCTCGCCCCCACCGAGATCTTTCCAAAACCGTTATCACAGCAACCTCAGAGAATTGATATCAGGCATTACCAATGCTCTGTAGAAGCCAGTGCCAGAAAACAACTATTGCCAAACCGCAGAGCAAAACTAAACAAGAAGGAGGACAAATCATGACTTAGAGATCGCATGTAAGTTTTACAGCAGCCGTACAAAAAGCCAATTTGCAGAACAGCGCACAACACCAGGAGAATCAATTGAACAAACTAGACACCAGCGACACTGCCACTTCCACGCCAGCCATCGCCATCATTCAGACAAGCACTAATCCGGATCTGGCCGATTTGCTCGACGCCATGGCCGATGTCGTCACCGTATGCGGCACCATTCTCTTCTCGCTCCCCGTCGGCGGCCCAACCATCGAAAGCCTGAAGACGCAATACCCCAATATGGTAGTAGTTGCCCAGGTCGGCACCTCCTACTGCGTCTCCTTGCCGATCAATGAATGTGAAGCCTTCCTGACAGCCTCTGACCTGCCGGATCCCACGGCAGAAGACAGTGACGAACTGATTGCCAGCGCCGAAGCCATGCTTGTCACAGGCATCTTCTCGTAAATGGCCGCGGTCGCACAACACCAGGAGAATCAATTGAACAAACTAGACACCACCAACGCTGCCACCCCCACCCACGCCATCGATGCAGTGGAAACCGTTGCCAGCATTTCGGTCGGCAGCAAACTGCAAGTGAGCGCAGTAAAGCTCAAACCCTTCATCGATCATCATGGTCTTTCCACCAGCAAAGACACGCTCACTGTCGAAGTCTTGCGCATGGGTATGGGCACCACCGACATCAATCCGAACAAAGTCGTATTCATTATCATTGAGATCAAGTTGATCGACAATCAAGATCCGGCTCTCGACGGCAAAATCATGAACGTCGGCCTTGCCGATCTGGTCACCATCAAACCGTAGCAAGGCGCCTCAAGAATCAAAGGCTAAACCTGCATGAACAGTGCATTCGGCTTAGCATCAAAGCGATGTATTTCAAAGAAAGAAACAAGCTTGAAGCCTGGTTTGACCTTCTTACCGCAACGCTATTCTTTTTTAAAGGATTCCAAATGATCAGTTTCACCACAGCAATCAGATCGATAGCCCCGCATAAACTCCAAGTGTTCTTCAGCGGCTCAGACATGAAGCTCTACCCAACAGTAGCAGCTGTGTTCAAGCAGCTTGAGCTGTTGGCAGCATTAGATCTGCCCTGCCCTGGCTATAACGGCTTGATGCTGGAAGTGCACGACACAGATGAAGCCAGCTTTGAGTTGACCGAAACACTAGTTCAGACCATAGCTTCAAGCCGCGACACAGTCGTTATGCTGCTGGCACCACAGCTCTTGTTGGCCAAGGGCATGCTCAATAGCCCAGCCCAACGCGCACTCAGCGCCAACTTCACGAACAAGACCAATATCTCGCTGAGCGTGTATTGCGAGCAGCTCGTGCGCGAAGAAGCTGTGAGCAAGCAGTTTGGCAGCTTCCGCTGGGTTGTCGGAGCAGAAAGAAGGATCTGGCTGTCCAAAGAAACAGACGCTAATGATGCCGCTGCTTCTGCCGTCAACCGCCTGTTCGACGCCATCGAGAAAATTCTCGGCGCTCGGCAAAACACCTAATCAGATCTTGCCACTCAACTTCCCTTCACCCTTTGGTTACCGCTCGTCGAAAGACGGTGACCAGGAGTCAATCATGTCAATATTCGCAGCTTCATTCTTCGCCTCCCTGGTTATTCTGGGAGTCCTCACCTTCATCGGCCTAACGGCTGGCATCGGCATTTTCAGCGGCAGCAAGCGTGGTAGTCGTGTGCAGTTCGTCTGCGCGATCCTAGCCACCGCCTGGGCAATCGTCTGCATCCGTTATGCCGGCATGGCCGCCCTGGCAGGAGTAATCGCCGCAAGCATTGCCATCGCCGCAATGTTCTTTCTAAAAAAGCGCATCTAACACGAAGGTTTCACCGCAGCACAAACACCAAATTTGCGGAACAATCGCACCACACCAGGAGAATCAAATGAACAAGCAAGACACCACCACTGCCAATCAAATTCCCGCCATCGACGCAGTGGAAACCGTTGCCAGCATTTCGGCCGGCAGCAAACTGCAAGTGAGCGCAGCAAAGCTCAAACCCTTCCTCGATCATCATGGTCTTTCCAGCAGCAAAGACACGCTCACTGTCGAAGTCTTGCGCATGGGTATGGGCACCACCGACATCAATCCGAATAAGGTCGTATTCATTGTCATTGAAATCAAGTTGATCGATAATCAAGATCCTGCTCTCGACGGCAAAATCATGAACGTCGGCCTTGCCGATCTGGTCACCATCAAACCGTAGAAAGGCGCCTCAAGAATCAAAGGCTAAACCTGCCTAAAACAAAACCCTCGCCATAGTTTCTCGGCCTTCAAAAAAGCCTTCAACCTCACTCAGGTTCAGGCTTTTTTCTTTTTCCGCTTTACTTAGCTATATAGTTGCAAACAAGTTTTTTGTAGGGTGTTACTTGCCACACTCTTTGCCTAAGTGCGGCCGTATATCTGTCATGGTGTCTTGCCGAAAAGGGTGTCCGGTTTTAGTTTTAAGTTGCAACACAAACAACTAAAAACGGACTAGATGAT
>JBAYTY010000032.1:0-86655 GCA_041675385.1 Candidatus Obscuribacterales bacterium | reverse complement strand
GTGGCATGAGGGAACCTCGTATTTAGAAATTTTGCTTGCGCAGGCTTTCGCTAACGGGATTCGAGCCTCTCCGATCGCCGCGCCTATTTAGCAAACCACGCCAACCGATTGCCGCCTACCACGTGGCGGAACGGACGGACACGTTGCAACACGTTTCAGCAAATAACGCAACGAACCTGCACCAAATATGGTGCAGTTCTATCAATAGAAAGAAAGCAAAAGGCCCGCAATAAATGCAGGCCTTTCTTAGTTCATTAATTAAACGCTTGATCGCCCTAAAGAGCATTACTAACGTTTTCTTATCATGCCAATCTTTTCCGGGGAAAAGTTGGGATATTGTTGGGATGGGTTTTTCCAAAGTCCCGAAAGTCTTGGGCGATGAGAGGCTCGTTCCCAACCCCCTCGGTGTAAATGAGTGGCGTTCAGACAAAATAGACAGCTTTCTTCCGGAGGAAATCGCACTGATGGCCTCCACCGTCCTAGTCAACTGTTTGCCCTTAGCTCATGAATAGCCAATTAAAATTGGCTCTCAGTTACTGAAAAATGTGGGGGCAGCTTGGGGGCGCTATTTTGCTATTCCCTGAAAAGTTCACCCTCGGAGCGACTCGAACGCCCGACACCCTCCTTAGGACGGAGGTGTTCTATCCAACTGAACTACGAGGGCATTTTTAAAGCATAACAGTTTCGGCCATTAGACTCAAATCATATATACGAAAGATATGAGCTTGAGACACCAGCGGTAGTCATTAGGCATAAATCAGAACTTGACATTAGCATCACTTCATTGCTACCTCAGAGTTCAAATGGTCGTCTAGTCAATAGAAATACAACAGCCTCGATAAACACTCCGATTATAAGAGCACTTCATTTGCCGTAGCGACTGGGATTGGCAATATAGGCACGACTTTTATCAAACTGTTCACGACCTAAACCAGACCGTTCAAGCTTTGAATACACCTCCTCAGTGACTATGAAAGAAGGTTGCATGAGCACCTGCCAGCCTCCAAGGGCTTTGACTGTGGCTTTGAGTGTACCGTCTGTCCCAGGGATAATAGACATACTTATCCGTAGCAGGCCCTCATCTGAAAAAAGCTGTCGTTCCTCTCTCACAAAATCTAACCGCTTTAAATCAGGAATTAGGCCACGATTAACATAGACAAAAACATCGATTTTTCGAAGAAATTTGTAAAACACTGAACTTCTTTTCATTGGCTGTTTTCTCAAGCAATAGAGAAGTAATACGGTCTACGAATTGCTAGGATGGTGATGATCAGAAGACACCCTAAAGGCTTCCCCATTTCCTTTTGAGCATCGGCCCTCTTGTGCTCTTCAGGGTTGCAATGGCAGCACGATTTACGTCTATGATTTCAGAAAAATCTCGATTTTGACCTCTTACACCTTGATCATGCAGAAGGCTTAGAAATTGCTCGGCGCTATCTAGCATTTGGTTGTAAGCATCTACTGTCGCATCGAACGTTGAAAGCCTAGACTGGGCGGTCTGAACATTTAGACACTGCAAGTAGTGCAAAAATGAGTTGCGTTCATTTAGACCAACCAAACTTGGTCTACCAACCCCGACAAACAAGGAATCGGCGAAGGAGCTGCCAAAAGCGGCCGGCGTCATCATTTCTGAGAGTATACCCTGCCTTGATGCCACGTCGAGAAAAGTTATTTTGAATTCTGACAAAGCGTGGGGGCAGTAGTACCAAATTGATTTTGTTTTGACAATCTCCTCAGGTGGTATGACGAATTTCTCAGGAGGGAAACTTCGCACGTTCATCCATGTACCTGAAGCAATAGCGTTTACCGATGCCGTAGCCAGAATGAGAGATTGATGGTTCGAGTAACCAGAAATGACCTCCTTCCCTTGGAGCCTTAGACCAGCAGAAAGATCCAGCTGATTGACAAGCCAGTTGGTATCACTAACCAAATACTCGCCTTTCGGATGTTCACAAACTAAGTAAATTCCATCTACCGGCCAGCTTTCGATCTCTTCTAGAAGTTCATGAACTTGGTCATCATCGACCAAGGCTTCAGCACTTAGCGCAACAGTAGCAAACAGCTTGAAACCATCTCGAAAACCTTTGTCTACAGCAGCTTCTGCTATCATCTTGTGATATTTCAACCAAGCATCGTCTATGGTGCTTGCATGTATGCCAGGTAAGATGAATCCAATAGAACCAAGCAAACTGTTTAATTTTCCCAATTCATCAAGAAGCTCACTAAGGCCGTAGCCAGCAAAGAATGCACCAGTAGAATAGTTCTTGGGCCAATAGCTGTGTTCACACAAAGTTTTGTGATCAGCATGAGGTAGGTAAAATTGAGGATCGAAGAGAATGTCTGCTCCACAATTGATCGCGTCACTAGCAATAGTCTGCAAATTTTTTGACGGAATGTCTCTTGGACTCAGAATCAATCGCCCTTTTGACCATTTTTTTAGAAGTTCCATGCAAGTTGGTCGCATTGCATGGCCATGCTGTCCCATCCCCATGCATCAAAATATTCTCTGGTTTAACATCTCTGTGTACAATTGACGCAGCTTCAGCTGCTGCCAATGCCTCAAGTATACCTTTGGCCAGAGTCAGGATTGTGACGTCACCAAGGGCCGTATCCAGTCGCAGCCAATGCCTCAACGACCTAGCATCTACAAAAACTTCGATTAGCCAAATCAAATCACCAATCGGTAGTCGTACAATCCCGGCATCCAAGACCTTTGGTATGCGGTCGCATACTATTTGCTGCACTGCGAGAATCTCTCGTCTAGCCCTCTCAACATCGGCATTGGGGTGAAACAGCTTTAAAACAACAGCACCATGGCTCTCATGCTTGGCACGGAACACCGATTTTTGCCCACCAGACTCAAGCGCGTGTATCTCAGAAAGCTGCGGAAATTGGCTTGACAGCCAGCTCATATTGATATTCATTGAATACTACCAATCCAAATCTATGAAGGTTCAGCGATTGCAAGCCATTCGTTAAAGTACCAACAGCCATGAGATTGCGGAAAAGTTTCCTTTCGAGCAAAAGTCGAGCCGCAGTCAAAATGAGAGTTTAATTCAAGGAGACCTATGCCTAGCTCCCGAGCCCGCTCTATGAGACCTTGATTGTTTGGCACCTTAGGCAGAAGCAAATATGATTCGGATGCGAACCAGGTGTTTTGCACTGCCTGACATAAACCTTCCTTCCAATTTGTTACCTTTGCCTCAATCGCTACTAACCGTTCGATGGCAAAAATATCCTCAAATGGCCGGAGCGCAACCGTGCCACTTTGCGCCAACAATAGCTCTGCATCCATCAAACGTTGGAGCGATTTTGTTACGCTCTTACCGAATATTTCAGTCAAATCCACAATGCAAGTCGGCTGAACCACATATAGGTAGTGCGCCAGCCTAAGGTCACTTTTCGTAAGCTTCAGCCTAGCCTGCGGCCATCTTTCTACTTTTGTTCTATCCCAGTAAACGGCAACTAAGTCTGGATAACCGGATTCGACCCATGGCTCTATAAATACAGTGAGTTCTTGATGAGCAGCAGGGCTCGGCAGGCAGTTTGAGGTTAAGAACTTCTCGACCAAAGCCAGCTCAGGACCAGGCGTAGGTCTTCTAGAGCGCTTTCGCGCAACTACAGATTCAGCAATCAGATTTCTTTGCTCAACGCAAATCATGTCATCGACCTCCGCAACCCTCTCTTTCCTTATTAACGCTCAGAACAACTAAAAAGTTCAATCTGTAGCAAGGTCAATGTCAGGAGTGTCGCTCTAATCTGGGCTTTTACAACTACTTAGAACTTTTTGCCCCAAGTACAAACAAGCCGCCAATAACCACCGCCACTACAGCCTCTTGCACGAGCAGGCGCCCGTAATCGATGGAATCGGCAGTAGTTGACTTCAGCTTGACATTTATGTCAAGGCCAAGCAAATTGGCATGGGCAACATTTTGCACTTCAGGAGGCTTCCACAAGAAGCTATAGCCCATAGCTGAGGCTTGGCCATCAGCATCAACAGACTGCCAAGGCGGATAGATGACCATCCCGACCATTACTATCAAACCGATTAAAACTGCTATTTTTTGCATATTCATTTATCTAGTATCGCCTATTTTTGACCACTTGTGAGAAATCTAAAAAGCGATTTCGCTAGCTTGGCTAGTGAAACCAAAGCAAGCACCAGTGTTATCAATGTCGCCAAAGCCGCTAAATAAATTCCAAAACGCAGGCTATCGGGGCGGAAGTCAAACTCAACTAGATGTGAGCCCTTAGTGACATAAACAGAGCGCATAAAGCCGTTGGCCCGATAAATAGTAGCTGGCATAGAATCAACTTTTGCCTTCCAGCCAGGATAGAAGCGGTCGTTTAGCACCACTAGACTATCTTTGTCGCACTGCACCGAGAGAGCGACGTGCTCATTTTGATCTTGCAAGAAAGTGACTTTGTTACCTGAGCCTTCACCAGGTTCGCTTTCAGACGAATTAGTCGACGGCAAATTCTGCTCACCAGGCGCGATACCACTGACTTTGCGCACTTCGACGTCGCCAGCCGTATCACCATTAGCGCCATCGAAACTGGCAAACCAATCGCTGGCCGGTGGCAACTTCTGGTCTTCCTCAATATAGACACCAGCCCCTGGTAAGGACGGCCCTTTGAGGAAGCTATTAAGCACTTCTTCCTGATTGCGCTTTACCCAAGAACTAGCAACAAACGCCCTAGGTAAAGTCTCAAGCACTTCGTACAGCCGCAAATTATAATCTGGCTCTTCATCAAGCAATTTAAACCAACGCTTACTTAAGAGGCGCGTAGGGCCTTTCTTGCCAGAACCGATTATAGAACTAGCGACATATCGAGTAGAAGTGATCTTACAGAAACGAGCCAGCTCATCGTCGCTGGCACCTTTTTTATCAATAGATGAGCGGTGCAAAAATTTGAGAAAAGTTGAACGATAGTCTTTTGTTTCAGCTGACTCATAGCCAAAAGTAACGGGCTGATGCCAATCAATACAAATATTGGGTAAAAGCATCTCACGGCAATACTGCATGTACGCTTCGCCGTTGATGCACTCTCTTTGTAATCCTGCTTGATAGTGGAGCGGCATCTTCAAAGGGTCAAAATAGACTGTTAATAACCGCGGTGGCAGACTCGCAGCCAGGCTTTCCTCTTCTCTCAGAAGCTCCAGCCATGAAACTAGAACACCCTTGTGTCCAAAATAGCCTGGCAATGCCGTCTTCTGCCTGTACTGAAAAGCGGGCACAATCAAACTGCCAATTAGGGCCGCCACCACTATCAGTGCCAAGGTTTGCTTGTCGGCTATTTTGAGTTTCTTAGAGAAGGCAATAAATAACGAAAAAATCAAACCAATCAATGATGTGAAGATCATTGGACGGCCAAGTGCCTGATAAAAAGCGGCGGTAAAGCGCGGCAGAATACCGTGCACCCAATCTGGTGCAAAACTAAATGTGGTGGCAAAGGCGGCAGCAGAACTCCAGAGGAAGAGGCTGAGTGCGATCGCTACTTTGCTGCGCTGGCCTTCCTCTAAAGAATGCAAACCACGCCCGGCCAAGATGGCCAAGAACAAAATCACAAAGATCAAAAGCTTGACCGGATAGCGCAGTATCGAGAGAAACGGCAGTGCTTTGAGGAGAAAAGCTGATACCGGAACATATTTTCCCAGAGACAGAAGCACCGCCACCAGTGCGGCCCCTAAGGCATAAAAGCGATACTTGAAAGTCTTATCAGCTAAGCCAAAAAATACCAGAGTAACTACAATCGGGCCAATATAAGCCGAGGGAAGAAAGGGATAGTAACCATCTCTACTGGCCACAGCACCACCAAATAGCGTGTGAGGCTGCTGCAAGTCACCTAGTGGTTGGCTAAAGGCTAAGCAGAGATAGTCATACCAATTACAGCTCCAGTTGAAGACCTGACCAAGATCTAAACCACTAGCCCGGGGCGACAGTTTGCTCCACTCATAAACTGGCAAGAGCATGGCCATACTCATTAAAATGCCCAACCCAATTGCCAGACTTTGCCAGAATGCAATTCTGATACGTCCAGAAATTTTGGCACTAGAATCCAGATCTAAAATTGAAGCAGAAGCTGAATCCAAGTCCGAGCCTAAACCATCTGGTGTCAGTTCCTCACCAGGCAACTTAAACAGCTTCAGCACCATCAGCAGTATCAAGAAACCAAACATAATAAAGAATGGCACATAAATTTCTGGTCGCCCAGCCATAAGCATCCAGTGCACTGCAAAAACAGACAAAACCACATAGGCAAGCCAATTGCGCCTTTGCGCCACTGAAGCTAGGCTGTACAGTGCTAGTACCCCCCAGGCAAAGGTGGCAGGCAAAGTGTAGTTAGCAGGTAGCGAAAAGAAGTATCCACTCAGAGCAATAGTTAGACCGACAAATGATGAACTGGCCACGCTAAAGCGCAGCATACGCGAGAATAAATAAGAGCCAGCAAATGCTACTAGCTGATGGAAAAATTGAATGAGAGCAAGGGCCGTACTATAAGAAAAGGCGACGAACAAAAAATTGGGAAAGTAAAACAAACCCGGTGATGGGTTGGCCAATTGTGGCGAACCGCAATAAATGTAGGGGTTCCACAAAGGCGGGCGCTGCGCCAGCCAGCCCTCTTTAATTAGCCTAGCGAAGGGCTCAAAGAAATAGGTGTGGTCAGAGACAAAGTATTCTCGCTCTTCCACCAACAGCGGAAAATAATAGGCCGTCAGCGCCAAGACAAGCGCAAAAAAACAGACGAGAAGAGAGACGATCTCACCCTTGCGCTCTGTCCAAAACAACTTAACTGGCACCCAGATCCCGAACGCGAACTTACTGGAAGAGTGGTGCACTGTAGTCTGGACGGCTGGCAATCGGAACCGAATCAGCCTTAGGCAGAACAGATATCGGCGCACCGGCTTCGGTGCGAAGAGCCATGCTGCCAACAGCCATACGAGAAACGTTCATCAATGAATTGACTGAAATCGTACCGGCTGCAGCGACTAATACAGTACAGATAAGCAAAGCCAAAGCTGGAGCTTCTTGCGGGCTGCCAACCCATGGTCTTGGAGCCTGAGCACCAGGAAGCGCTGCCACTTTTTCAGATGGCTCAGGAACAATCATGAGAATTACTACGCGTGTGTAGTAATAGATGGCAGGCACAGAGGTAATTAGAGCGGCACTAACAAGAACCCAACCAAGGGGCAAGCCCATGAATTGAGTTTGAATATTGGCGCCAGCAGTAAAGATAAAGACTTTGGCGAAGAAACCGGCTGGCGGAATTGGCAGACCAGCCAAATTGAGTAAGCAAAGACCCATGGCCAGAGCCGTCAGTGGGCGCTTGCGAATCAAACCAGCATAATCTTCTATGCGATCTGAACCTGTCTCATTGCTGATTAGAACGGCACCGGCGAAAGCACCAAGGTTCATCAAGCCATAAACCATGACATAAAACACTAGGGCAGACAAACCAGATTCTGAAGCAGCAATTAGGCCAATCAAAATATAGCCAACGTGAGCTATAGATGAATAAGCCAACATTCTCTTCAATGAATTCTGGGCCAGGGCAATCAAGTTACCAGCAACCATCGACAAGATGGCCAGGGCACCAAGAATAACCATCCATTGGGCTTGTGACTGGGCAAAGACAATCAACAAAAGACGCATGGCCACTACAAAACCACCAGCTTTCGAACCAATCGAAAGGAAAGCAGTAACCGGTGTCGGTGCACCTTCATAGACATCGGGAGTCCACATGTGGAAAGGAACCACAGACAACTTGAAGCAAATTGCACTAATTATTAGGGTAAGCAGCAACAACATAAAGAAGGAAGGGGCAGCCAGAGTACCCATTGAAAAGGTATCGCGGATAGCCGTGAATGAGGTGGCTCCTGTCAGTCCATAAAGGAAAGAAAGACCATAGAGCAAGGTAGCGGTGGTGGCGGCAGTGGAAAGTAAATACTTAAGTGTGGCCTCTCCGCTTCTGACATCCTTCTTGGTGAAGCTAGTCAAGAGCACGCAGCAAACGCTCAAGGTCTCTAGTGAAACGAAAAGCATGATCAAGTCGGTGGAACCAGCCAGGAACACGTTCGACAAAATTGCGGTCATCAAGATGGCGTAGTACTCGCCTCGGTTGCGGCCGAAGAGATGGTCATAGCCCATACTGATCAAGACAACAATGACGCCGACAACAATAGCGATGAGCGAGAAGACCGTGTAGAGCGGGTCAATAGTAAAGAGCCCGTTGCAAAGTATTTCAGTTAGACCCAACTGAGTGGTGAGAAAGTACCCTGATACAGCCAGCGATATCAGACATACAATGGGCGTTAGACCTTTTGCTTTGGGAGCAAACAAGTTCCACAGAGCCGCAAATAGAACGCCGACCACCAGCGTCAGCTGAGGAGCCAGCAACGTTAACATCCGCGTGTAATCTTGATAATCGCCCATTTGAATTAAAAGTCCCCAAGTTCGCGTTTAATTTTTTGTCTTCACCGACGCTCTTAATTCTACATAGCTAATAGGGAAGAATCGTAAGGATTACCCAATCTGTAAGTAAGCTTTGCTTTAGTTTGGCAAAATCCCCTGTTGACAGCCCTGTGGGGTAAGATTGTGATATACCTACTAAAACGGCGTCCTAGAGATACAAAAGTAAAAAAATGGCAATCGGCACAAGGCTAACCCTCAACTCCAGTGGCTTGCTGGAATTAGACGAGAACAGAAGACCGGCTCTTCTAATTATGGAAGACGGCACCACCTTTGAAGGTAAAGCGTTTGGAGCAGACACCACAGCAGTGGGTGAACTGGTTTTCAATACTTCGCTGATGGGATACCAAGAGGTTTTGACTGACCCCAGTTATGCCGGTCAGATAATCACACTTACATATCCTGAAATCGGCAACTACGGTGTCTGCGACGAAGATGTTGAATCACGTTGCATTTTTGCTCGTGCTTTAGTGGTGCGCCACCTCTCGCGCAAACACAGCAACCACCGCGCTAGTGGCACCTTAGATGGATTCTTGAAGAAGTTCGATATCCCTGGCATATCTGAAGTAGACACCAGAGCAATCACTCGCAGATTGCGAGATCAAGGCGCCATGCTCTGTGCCGTATCGACTGAAGACGATGTGCTAACTGAAGGCGGTCGCGAAAAAGTTCTTGCGGCATTACAGAGCGCCCCGCAAATGGCTGGCCAAGACCTCACTAACGAAGTTACGACCAAAGAAATATATACAATCGGCACAGGCAAAACTAAAATTGCTGTGCTCGATTTTGGTATCAAGCAAAATATCTTGCGCGAGCTTATTGCCCGCGGCGTCACAGCAACTGTTTATCCAGCCAGAGCCAAAGCAGCAGAGATTCTTGCCACTTCCCCTGATGGCATCTTTTTGTCAAATGGCCCCGGAGACCCTGCGGCCTGCGAAGACATAATTGCTGAAATGAAAACACTGATAGCCGCACGCATTCCGATTTTCGGTATTTGCTTGGGCCATCAACTTCTATCTATTGCACTTGGTGGCAGTACTTACAAGCTTAAATTTGGTCACCGTGGTGGCAACCATCCAGTCAAAGATTTAACCACCGGAAAAATAGAAGTTACCTGCCAAAATCACGGTTTCGCTGTGGATGAGAAATCAATGCCAGCTAACCTTGAACTAACTCACATCAACCTAAACGACAATTCAGTTGAAGGCTTCCGCCACAAAGAACTACCAATTTTCGCCGTTCAATACCACCCAGAAGCCCATCCGGGCCCGCACGATTCTAACTATTTATTTGACCGTTTCTTGTCTTTAATCGAGTCACATCACAAAGTAACTAAGTAAGTAAGCAAGTGAAAGCAGGCGCCATTTGTATAAAGTAGCAATCTTTGATTTCGACGGCACCCTGGTAGATTCCACCCCTGGCATCGTCGATGTGATGAAAGTGGTTGTGGATGAATACGGCTTTGCACCGGAGATTTTAAAGGAATGGGCGCTCTTAGTAGGTGTGCCTCTACCTAAGCAAATGGAAATCATCATGCCAGAGAAATCTGCTGATTTCCATTTAGAAGTAGCAAACCGCTATCGCGCCATATACGACACCATGGCCATTGAAATTTGCCCACCCTTTCCTCATATGTTCACTATGTTACAGAGCCTCAAGGAAGCTGGGGTAGTAATCACCATAGCCTCTTCTAAGCGCCGTAACTTGGTTGAAATAGTACTCGACCACCACAACGTTGCTCACTATTTCAAAATGGTAGTGGGTGCATCCGATGTGGAAAATCACAAACCGCACCCTGAGTCGGTTCATATGACCCTAGAACAACTTTCAATACCCCTCGACCATGCAGTAGTAATTGGCGACAGTATTTTCGATCTCGATATGGCCAAGAACGCTGGCGTAGATGCCATTGGCGTGACCACGGGCTTGCACAACAAAGAAATGCTGGCCAAGTCTGAGCCTACTCATATAGTTGATGGCCTGCATGAAGTCTTGCCCATTATTCTCAAAGGACGCAACGGCAACAAGCCGGGATAGCCCCTTCAAAATCTCAGAGAAGCGGGTTGTAAATGAGCAATGTCCGTCAATCTTTTAGTGCATTTGTTCTGAATAATCAGCGCAATTTGTATTGGCTATATACGGCTTCAATTCTCATTATGATTGCCAACTGGTTTGTTCCGACACACGGATTCTTCGAGTTTGAGCAACCCCTCTTACGGAATCTGCTGGTTGATCTAGGACTGTTTGCACCAACCATAGCAATACTGGCCTTAGGCTCACAAAATTGCCGCAATTACCTGCCGCAAGTGGCGGTTTGTGTCTTTGTGTCTATGCTCCTCCAGTGGCACTTCGTCACTATTAGCTGTTTTGTTCTACTTGTTTTTGCCTGGACAAAACCAAACAACACAGTTGCACTCTTGTTTCTTCTCACGCTGCAAAGCGTTGCCCTTTTAGTTATGTTCTCAGTATTTATGAAGCCTTGCTTATACACCAACCTTTCTTCAGTTTCGCTGCCGCTGTCAGGCAAAACTGTCACATTGCAGCAGGAACGGAATGGCAGTGAAAGCCTCTTTGACTGTGATTATTCGGTCAATGTCTTTTTAAATATTGCTGGGGGATTGAGACTAGTAAAGAGCTATTACACATTCAATGACGAATATGGCGACTGTAACCCTCACGGATTTAGTCTTGAGGCCGCGAAGGGTAATTTGGATGCAGTTTATTTCGTTTCAGACCAAGATAGTAATGCTCCCCTCCGACGCCTTGTCAGCTTGAAGAAGATCAACAACTATTCAACTCACTATATCCGCGACGATGAAACTCTATCTCCATCGTCACCCTAGTCGCCAGCTGCCAATTATGCAGAAAACTTCATCTAAACGGCGGTACCAGTTGGCAACCTCTCGTCGTCTGTTATTATTAGTCGGCTCAAGAGGTAGAAGGCCATTTTTTCGAGCATTAATTCATATTTTTCCAGCCCTGTGGTCAAAAGACACGGCTATCCAGTTATTGCGGCATGCGCCGTTGCGGCTTGTGCCCTATTGCTCTGCATAGGTGGCGAAGCCGTAGCTGCTCCGGCAAGCTCTGCGGGAACTTCAGCTCCATTAACACCAGCAGCACAATCAGTATCCCAGACAGCAGTCCCTGCTGAATCAAAACCAGAAACCAAAGCCAGCACTGCCGAACCAGCCTTAAGCAACCAGTGGCTGATTAAACCAGGCCAGTCGATTTCAGTCAGTATGGCCACTGAAGATATTGTTTGCACAAACGACTTAGCTCTTGCCAAAAAACAGCGCGAGGCCTATCCCGACAGCCCTGAAGCCAGTTTTATCTATGCTGTAGCCTTGAGCCGCACTAGTCAGGTCGAAACCGCCCTGCAAGAGGTTCGAAGAGCACGCAAGCTGGCCGAAAAAGATGGCGGCCCAGCCTATTTCGACCAAATGATTGCCAGCTACGAAAAGATGCTTACTTACTATCCAGAAGATAACCAAGTGAGGTATCACCTGGCATGGGCTTATTACATGAAGGCATATCTATTAGCGAAATATTCAGGTCAAGCGGCGGGCCAAAATCCAAAGTATGCTGAATGGATTGCCCAGGCGAAAAAGCCAGCAGATCCAAGCCCAGCAATTACCACAGTAGCAAGTACAACAGTGGCAAGTACCACAGACGCCGCCAAGCCCGAATCAACCGAGAAAGTTCCAGTTCAAGCAGTAGCCTCTCCCAGCCAAACACTCGGCAACCTTACTCAAATTCGCAAAGACATGTCACAAGTTTCACCAGATGCGGTGCCTCAAGTTAAGCGTTATTACGAACTGGCTCTAGGCAAGCTGGACGACCTTTTGGCCCGTCAACCTGATGACGTCTGGGCTCGCGTCTATCGGGCGCACCTCCAAGCTGAGTCATCAGGCAATATCGATCAGGCTATTGTCGAGTGGCAGAAAGTAAAAGAGGCTTCACCATTGAATCCTGCCGCCTATTTCTTCCTCGGCGAGGGTTATCTTAAGAAGGGCAATCTCAAGGAGAGCCTGACAAATGTTTCTAAAGCAATTGCCTTGAGGGCAACAGGTAACTGAATATTCCAGGTAACTGATTTCTATGTTCGACTTCTTAAAAACTGACTGGTTCAAGCTCGTTCTCGCCCTAAGCATATTGGGTGGCATCGTCGGACTGCTCTACTATGCCCAGTGGAGTGCCACAATCGAAGAGGCGCAGTTCAAGGCGCAAAGAGAAGCTAACCCAACAGCCAGCAATATCGCCTTTACAAACTATGAACTAAAAGAAGTTGATGACGCCAATAATGTGCGCTGGATTCTCAATGCCAAGACTGGCACCCTTATAAAAGACTCAAAAGACGTAAACCTAAGCGGCATAAGCATGAAGTTTTTGGACGGCGATGCTGTAAAAATGCTGATTTCAGCACCAGTGGGGCGCGCCAATACTGAAACCCGCCGAGTGGAATTGTGCTCAGGGCTAGGCCAGCGGGTGGTCGCCGAGGGTGAGGCGGGGAAGTCAAGAATGGATATGGAAAAGCTGGAATTAGAGAAAAAAAATCAGTTTAAGGCCACTGGTGGTGTTAACATCGCCATGGGGGTAGCCAAGGTGACGGGTAACTATGCTACCGGGCGCTTTGGCAAGAAAGATCTTGAAGATCTCAAAATAATCGGCAATACCCACGCCATTATTGCGAGCCAATAGATGAAAACGAAGACAGTCATTAAGGAATCAGCAAAATAATGAACGGCCTTAGTATCAAACGCTCACTCCTACCATTGTTATCTAGTTTGCTTGCCATGCAAATGCCACTAGCGGCAATGGCGCAAGCACCAGACATGGGCGGCGGCGGCCCGATCGATATTAAAGCAGAAGAACAAGAATTTGCTGGCGACCACATTATTGCTCGCGGCCACGTGCGCGTTGTCTATAAAGACAGCGTCATTGTTGCCCCAGTAGCTACGCTCTATCGTGACGTCAATACTGGTCAACCACAAAAAGCTATTTTCACCGGACACCCGCACTTGGTGCAGGGCAACAATAAAATTGATGCTGATACTTTAGTTTTTGAAATGGTTTCTTCAAAGATTATGGCCGAAGGTCATGCTCACTCTGAAGTTGTAAACGAAGCACCACCACCAGCGGCTGAACAAGTTGCAGGCAAAGGCGAGACAAAAAAACCAGGTAAAAAAGTAACCCCAGCTTCTAGCGCTGAAGCAGCCCTGGCTCAAGCCGCAGCCACCAAAGGTTCGCTCAACTCTGACGCCTCTACTGAACCAGAAAGCAAAGCCAATGCTGGTGCTAATGGTGCCGGTGGCACCACTACTAGTGCCCTTGGCGGCACTTCAGAAGGCCCATCTACAATAATTACCGATTCTGATCGTCAAGTTTATGACCGAGGCACAGGTCAATTTGAGGCCTTTGGTCACGTTAAAGTAAAAGCTGGCGACATCGACGTTCTGTCAGACCACTTGCGCATGGCCTATGGCGCTGACCAGAAACCAGAAGCAGCAGTATTTACTGGCAAAGTATCGGCCACTCAAGGTCAGAACAATACCCAGTCAGATACTATGACTTACTTCCTCAACACTAAGCGCTTACAAGCCACTGGCCATGTGCGTTCAAAAGTAATTCAAAGCAACAATTCAAACAGTACAGCTTCCAAATCAAACACTGTGACAGCCCCAGCTAACGAAGGCAAAGTTGAGCCAATCGTCAATGGTGGCATAGCAGCCAGTACAGCTAATACAACTCCTACAGCGACTCCAGCAATAACCAATACTGGTGCTCCAGTAATTATTGTGTCAGACACCCAAGACTACAACAAAGAGACTGGTCGCCTTGACGCCGTTGGTAACTGCAAAATCTTCTACGAAGATACTGTTGGTATCGGGCCCAAAATAGTGATGGTACGCAATGCTTATGGCCAAGCCGAAAAAGTTGTATTCATCGGCCGCTCACAAATAACCCAACCTGGCAAACGCTGGATTGGTGACCGCATCACTATGATTATCAATGATCGCAGAGTGCTTGCCGAAGGCAACACTAGAGCCTTTATTTTGCAAAAGAAAATTGAAGCTCCTGTGGCTCCCTCTCAAGCTGTGCCATTTGAATCGGCACCAGATTTCAAACTGGCTGGTAAAAATACTGCTGATAAAAATAATATTGACAGTGATTCTAGCGGCAAGCTCAGTACAACCAAGGTGGATAGACCAGAATGACCTCGGCGGCGCCAACATCAAGCTCAATACAATCAAGCGATACTAGAACACTTAGAATCGAGAGCCTGCAAAAATCATACAGTGGAAGACGAGTCGTAGACGGCGTCAGCTTCTATCTTAACCGCGGCGAAGTAGTCGGCCTGCTGGGCAGAAACGGAGCAGGCAAGACCACCTCTTTCGATATGGTGCTTGGTCTAGTTAAGCCAGAAAGAGGGTCAATTACCCTAGGGGACAAAGACCTTACTAAGCTACCTATACACATTCGCAGCCGCATGGGCATTGGCTATCTGCCACAAGAAGCCTCTAACTTCCGCAAATTGTCTGTTGGTGACAATATCAAACTCATTCTTGAACTACGAAATTTTCCAGCAAGAGAGCACAAGAAGCGCACTTTAGCTTTGCTTGAACAATTCGGTCTGGCCCACTTAGTAGATGTCATTTCAGTGCAGCTATCTGGTGGTGAAAGAAGACGTCTTGAACTGGCTCGCTGCCTGGCCTCAGAACCAGAGTTCATCTTGCTTGACGAACCTTTTACAGGGGTTGACCCGATTTCTATTGCTGATATTCAGGGTCTGATTCGCAGACTGCGAGATGAATGGAATTTAGGGGTTCTAATCACCGACCACAACCCTCGGGCCACACTTAAAATTACAGACCGTGCCTACTTAATTGACTACGGCAAGATTCTCGTAGCTGGTACTTCTCGAGAAGTAGCCGAAAGTCCTATAGCACGCAAACAATATCTGGGAGAGGACTTCACTCTGTGAGCATTGGTATTAAGCTTCTTGACCGATATATCGCTAACGAATTCTGGCAACCATTGTTGTTCGGTATTGGTATCGTCACTGGTGTATGGTTCGGCGCAGAACAACTAAAAACAATTTTCAACCTGGTTATGAAATCAGGCGTGCCTATTCACATGGCTCTTACTATTCTGGGTTTGCACTTACCCGAAGTAATCGTTATGACGATTCCTATTGGTGTTCTTCTAGCCACTCTTTTAGTATTCAACCGCCTCTCAGGTGATTCTGAAATTATCGCCCTACGTACAAGCGGTGTCAGCTTCTATCGCATCATGGTCGCCCCTTTGATGTTTGGCCTATTCACCTCTCTAGTTAGCTTTGGCCTAAACGAAGCTGTAGTGCCAGTGGCCAACCGCACCTCCAAACGACTTGAGTTTCTCGCTCTGTATAAAGCCGAATTACCAGCCGGTCAAGCCAATTTCACCTATATGGAGCGGGGCAAAGATCTCAACATCGACCGCATTTTCTTCATTGGCTATTACGAGGGTAAAAACCTCAGCAATGTCATTATTCTCGATTTTACTAGAGCCAAATTAGTGCAAATCATCAGTGCTGCCAGTGGGCTATGGGACAACGGCCACTGGACCCTAAACTCTGGCCGCACATACGTGCTTTCAGGCGACTCAGACATTACGAGAATAAGCCGATTTGACAAGATGGTTATTCCTGGCTTGGGTCAAGTGCAGAAGGCCCTGAGTACAGGCAAAGTCTCGCCCAAAGAAATGAACTTAATCGAGCTCAAAAACTATCTAGACATCCTCAAAAGCTCAAATTCGATGAGCAATGACCTCCTGGTGCGTTACTATCAAAAAATTTCCCAGCCCCTAGCCTGCCTGATTGTGTCTTTAGCTGGTGCACCCCTCGGTCTTTTAGCCCGAAGGTCACGCAGCAACCTCGGTCTTATTTATAGTGCTGTGGTCGTCTTCCTTTATTACGCACTACAATCATCTTCTGGCGCCCTTGGGGATGCTGGCCGCATTACGCCGCTGTTGGCGGCCTGGTTGCCCAATATAGTTATAGGCACCCTTGGCGGCATAATTCTGTATGTCAGAGCTAAGTAGCAATTATCTAGCCAAATAAATTGGTTATCGGCATGCCACTGAGCTTTGCTTAGGGTACAAATGAGACTGCATTAATCTGGATTGCTGGATTACTGCCGCTCATATGCGTAAAACCCGTATTGACTCCCCCCTTAGGCGCGCTTAATCTTGACATACGCCTAGAAATCAATCTATCGAAGCACCCAGTAATACCCGGAATCACCAGAGATAAGCATTGGCTAGCACTAGTCAAATTTCTAACTCCATGCACTCCAATCGGCGCCGTAACTCGGTACTATTGATGGGATTTGTGCTGGGCGGTGTCAGCCTCGTCGTCGTACCGGGTGTCTATTTTGTCTGCCAAGACAGCGCCCAGCGCTCAGAACTTTGTCAGAACTTGGGTGAGAAACTAGCCAACCTAACCCAGCAGACAAGCAATATTTCAGCTGCTGCCATCGGCAATCTATTTAAGACGTCGTCGAAGTCTTCCAATACGACTAGCCTGGCAAAATCAGGGGCGACCAATCTCGGGCAAGACAGTAGCTCTGGCATTAGCGTTAACGGGGCCAAAAGAGAAATGGTCAGACATGTTGGCGTAACAGCCAGCAATGTCAAACTTGTGGACGAAGCAGTAAAGCTTCTTCTCAGCCAAATTGAGGCCAATCCAAAAGATCCATCTTTGCACAATCGACTAGGTCTAATTTATGCCGAATTAGGCGAATTGAGCCAAGCCGAAAATCAGTTTAAACAAGCAATCGAAATAGCGCGGTTGGGTGTAAGCGAATCAAAACAGGCAGTAGAAGCAAACCAGGCCAGTGGTCAACTAGCTCTAGCAAGCGAATCGATGCTCAAGGGTTCTCAGGCTGAACTTGAACTCTCAACGGCCCACAGTAACCTGGCGCGTGTTTATGAGAAGCTTGGTCAGCAGTCTAAAGTTGTTGCCCAACTAGAACAACTGAATCAAGATGTTCGCATCAACGGCAGCTTAGCTCAATCACTGGGCCTCAGTGCTGGCAAAGCAGCAACGTCAAAAAATACGGTTAAGTCTTCAGTAGAAATAGTTGACGGCATGGCTAAGGCCGAAGCCTTGATGCAGGCCCACATGCTACCGCAGGCGATGGCGCAGTGGAAGCATGTTCTCAGTCTCGACCCAAGCATTGCTGAGGCCCACGAAAAATTAGGCAAAGCAGCACTTTCTAGTGGCAATATTTTCTTGGCCACCCAGGAACTCAAACAAGCGGCCCAACTCGAGCCAGAGAAAGCCGCTGTTCATGCTAGCCTTGGCATTTGCTATCAGTGTCGCAACAAGAACAAAGAAGCCATAGATGAATTCAACAAGGCTTTGGCTATAGATCCTAAAGATGCCCTTACAGCCTTTAATTTAGGCAATGCCTTTGCTGCCCAAGGAAAAAATAGTGATGCTCGTCGTCTCTATCAGCAAGCTCTTCAACTTAAGCCAGAAATGGCTGTAGCTCATAATAATTTAGCCACCGTCTTGTCAATTGATGGTCAGTACGACCAAGCTATTGAGCAATTCGAACACACTCTATCTCTAGCACCAAATATGGCATCGGCCCACTATGGTCTCGGTCTTGCTCGTTTCAATAAACACGATTACAGCAGCGCCGCCCACGAATTTAGAATAGCTCTGCAGATCAATCCTAATTTGATCGATGCCCACACAAAAATTGAATTGTGCAAGCGCCTAAACGGCAAAGAATTTGGCAACCAGTATGGCCAACAAAACTCTGATAGTAGCCTAAGCGCAAATCTCAGCCACTCTGGTATCAGACAAAATTCACAGGCAAGTGCTGCTTATAATCCTAATTCTGGCTCTAATTATGCTTCTGGCTCAAGATCAAGCTCGGCTTCCGGCTCAGCAGTTAATTTTGAAAACGGCCGCCGCTTGAGCATGATTGGAGTATCTGGAGACCAAGTGCCAAGACCGCGGCAGAGAAAACAAACTATGAGCTCTTCAATTGATGAAGCGGGCAATAGAAATTTGGCGCAGAGACTCAACTAACAGCCGTGTCTAAAACCATAATTTTGTTAGGACCATCTGGTGCGGGTAAATCTAGCACCGCAAAGTTGCTCAGTGAAACACTTTCATGCCCATGCCTTGATTGCGACAAAGCTATCGAAGCAAAAACGGGCCAGTCAATTGCCGCATTGTTTAAGGAGCATGGTGAGGAGAGATTCCGGGCCATAGAGAATCAGCTTTTAGATGAACTATTGGCACAGAAGAATCTTATGCCCCAAGTAATTGCTTGCGGCGGCGGCCTGCCAATAGGTGATGGCAACATGGAAAAGCTTAAAATTTTGGGTCAGACAATTTATCTCACAGCTCAAGTCGAGACACTTGCAAAGCGCATTGGCAGTCAAGATAGTCGTCCACTTTTGGCAGCAAACGAGCCAGAGCAGTTAACTGAAAAGATCAGACAGCTCCTGACAAGGCGGCAAAAAATCTACGAACAAGCACACCTGACAATTGATACCGATGCCAAAACTGTGGCAGAGGTGGTCGCCGAGATTCAAAGAATCCTCACAAATACAACACTTTAGTACGGGCGCGTTATAGTATCTGATTGGTACCTGAATTTTGGAGGAGTGGATCTTGTCAGCAGTGACGCAAGATGAACTAATGTACTTGCAGTCCCAATTAGAGGGACTGGAGTCTATTTTTATGGAGCTCATGCCTTTTGGCATCGAACTCAAGCGCCAGCACGTGCAAGATTACTATGACAAACGCTTCGACGCTGCCACTAAACCAGTGTCATCGGTAGCCGAAACTGAATTGCGCCGGCAGTTTAATACAAAAGCTAACCAAGTGAGAAACTTGGTTGATAGCGCTGAATCGCTAGGCGATGCTGGCAACAAGCTCAATTTAATCAGAGCAGCAGCTTCACTACCTGAAGAGCGCAGCAAAGGCCTCCTCAACTCGGTGTTGCAACTGTGCAAAGGCCTAGTGACTGAGACTAAGGCTGACCCAGTACTCTTCAAAGAAATTATTTCATCGAAAGAGCTTAGAGCAGTTGAAGCTAGAGTACTGCTGGGTTCTACCATGTTTATTATTGCCGACCAAGTTATGTACGGTGAACAACCCCTGCCATTGCGCGATTTGCTCGGTCAATTCTTGCAAATGGTGAGACAAGAAGGCCTACTAACCAGAAATGATCCGTTTTTGATTGAAGCACAATGCGCCATGGAAGCATTAGAGCTAGATGCAGAAGAGGCAGAAGAGGCCGCACAGGCTGCAGCAGAAGCTTAGAACTAGACTGTTAGGCAGGTCGAAGCACTTGAAAATACTCGTTCTGAATGGCCCGAACCTCAACCTCCTCGGCGCCCGTGAAACTTCCACCTATGGCCAAACTAGCCTAGCTGAAATTGAAAGCCGGCTAGTAAAGTTAGCCAAAGATATGTTAGCCAAAGATATTTCGTCAGTCTCGGCTGAGAAAGCCAAGAGCGCCAGCCTAGAACTCCAATTCAAACAATCAAACGTTGAAGGTGAGCTGGTCAATATCATTCAATCTTGCCTGGCCTCCAGTGCAGAAGCAGGTGCAGGAGCAAGCGTAAGCGGTATCTTGATTAATCCTGGAGCGTATGGCCACACCTCTATAGCCATCAGAGATGCCTTTCTCGCCGTAGCGCTACCATTTGTTGAAGTTCATGTTTCAAATGTCTATGCCCGTGAGCCCTTCAGGCACAAAAGCTATCTCAGCGACGTCGCTGTAGGGGTAATAGCCGGATTCGGTGCCAATAGCTACGAATTAGGATTGCGAGCCCTTTACGACCACCTAATTTCAAATGCCGTTACATAGTGAACATTTAGTTAGGTGCAAGCATAAGGCTATAATGGCCCTCGGAGTACAATAAGTTCTTATGGAAAACCGCACAGACACAGTCATTAGAAGCCCAGAAAGAGATAGCAGAATATCTCTGAGACATGCCATGCCCTGCCGGTTCAATATAGTTATGGCAGCGCTAGCAGTTTTTGCTGCCACCTACGTCAGCTGCCAGCCCGCTCGTTGCCAAGAGTCCAGCGTTAAAGAGTCAAGTACTACGCCAGCAGCAGAGTCAAAACCTCGGGCCTATTCCGCTGAGGCCATCAAGCATTACAACAAGGGCCTAGAGTTTCACCAGTCTGGTTTTTTTGAAAAAGCCGTATCTGAATACAAACTGGCCATCGCTTCTGATGATCGCCTAGAACAGGCCTATAGCAATTTGGGTTTGATCTATATCTCACAAAAGAGCTTTGCCTTGGCCCAAGATGCGTTCGATAAAGCGCTTTTTCTTAAACCCAATCGACCAACTTCACTGAACGGCCTGGCCTCAGTGCTCTTTGCCCGCGGCCAAGTCGAGCAGGCCATTGAAAAATGGCAAAAGGCAGTATCAGTAGACCCCAAATTTGCCAGTGCTTATTTCAATATGGGCACGGCTTTTGAATCACAAAAAAAATACGATGAAGCGCTCGCCGTGTACGTAAAAGCAGTGACCATAGCACCAGATATGGCTGACGCTTTCTATCACATGGGCACCTTGTTAAATAAGCAGAAACATCCAGCTCAAGCCCTAGTGCTCTTGCGAAAAGCAGTCGATCTGGCAGCAGAGTCTGAATTTGCTAGAGACGCCCGTAAACAAATTCTATCTATTGAAAATCAATTTGCTAAAGATGGCAGTAAAGACTCAGGTAAAGATAACAAAACTAAAGTAGTCAGCGACCTGCCACCGACTAGAAGGCAGTCACCATCAGTTGGTGCCTCGAGGCAAGAAATTATTGATTCAGCAGCTCGGGCCGTTGAGAAGAAAAAACTAGAGAAAGAATTGAAGGCTGCTGAGGCGCTGAAGGCCAAAGAAAATCCCTCCGAGCGCCAAGGTGGCCTGCTAGGATTGGTAAAACGCAAGCCGAAAAGCGAGATGAAAATGTTCGTACATCCGCCGCAAGCTACTAACGATCAAAAGTCAGAGTAATTACCATGTTTGATAAAGAAGCGAAGCTACAGGCCTTAGCAGAGCTACTTGAAGGCAAAGTAGTCGATGATACTAATCGCGTAGAAGCTTGCATAAAAGGCACAGTAATCGGTTTTCCTGCCACAATAGAAGCCCTCAGAGTGAGCTTTCCCTTTGGCTGTTCATTCTTCATTGAAACTGATGTTTTAAACGAGAACAAGAAAAACAAGAGTAGCGGTGAATTCACCCTTACTATTAGCCACCGCTTGGTCACTGGCTTCTGGGCGAAATTCAGCCGCATACTACTGGTAGATCACAGCGACAAGCCATTAGGAATTAAAAAATTTGATAGCGAATATATAGCCCAGACAAACGACAATGACCAGGCTTTGCGCTTCGTCCAGTATCCATCAATGATTGATAAACTTATGCTGCTCAGCCAATACACAAATTTCACAGAAATGCATGTCAGATCAGGCTTTGGTGTGGTTCTTGTTCAACCAACTTCAATCGAAAAGCTAGATATAGATACAGCAAGAGAAACTTTTCGGGTATTCGGTGAAATAGCCCAAGTAGTTTTCGAGGCCTTTTAATTCAGTGACAAGTTCATTTGAAGCAGAAGCAAAAGCAAGCGCAAAAGTCGACGCAAGTAGCGCCAATTACATTTATTCAGTAGCCAATTTACTGCAGCGCTATCTGACGAATTTGCCCAGCGAAGCTGAAAGAATGCCGGTGCTGCTAGAACAATTAGAAAAAACCGATTGTAGTTTGACCAATCGCAAAAACATGGTTGGCCATCTCACAGCCAGTGCCTTAGTTATCAACCAATCGTCACAAGTACTGTTAATTCATCACAACGGTCTGAAGCGGTGGCTCCAACCAGGTGGTCACCTCAATCATAATGAAGAGCCCGAATCTGGAGCCAGGCGCGAACTACTGGAAGAGACTGGACTCGGGGGCCTGGGCGAGATTGCACTTCTGCATAGTCCACACAGCTCAGCAGTTAATCTAATTTCCGCAGAACCCAATCTACTACCCTCAGGACTCGATCTACTGCCGTTTGATGTCGATACCCACGACATTCCTGCCAATGCTGCTAAAAGTGAAGGCGAGCACCGACATCACGACTTTCAATATATTTACCAGCTCGACCACAAACATGCCCGGCCCATAGTCCTGCAAGAAGATGAAGTGGCCAAATACAAATGGGTCACCTTAGATCAATTGGCCAGCGGCGACTATGGTCGGCGCCTCAGCCGGGTAGCGGCAAAACTTAGAGCCTGTTTAGGCTAAATCTTTCGGCTAGAACTTTTGGCTGGAAATCTCTTGAATTCCCGAAACAGCGGCCTGGTGGCCTTCATGCTCAAAAGCAAAGAGAAACAGATTGTTACGGTGCACGGCATTCTCCGGCCAATGTGATAAATTTACTTTGTGGGTAGTTTTGAGCTAGTACTCAAAAATCCGCAATACAAGCACTAATGAGGTATCGAGTATGGCAGACACCACCACAGCGCCTACTTCCACCACGATTGTCGGTTTGACTGAAGCCGCAGCAGCCGAAGTGAAAAGACTCTTGGTTGACGAGCAAGGTAAGACTGGTCTGCGTATGGAGATCAAAGGCGGCGGTTGCTCAGGAATGTCTTATGGCATGAGCTTCGACAATGCTCAAGAAAAAGACCATGTAATCGAAGAACACGGCGTCAAGCTTTTCATCGATCCTAAAAGCGCTATCTATTTGAAAGGCACAGTTCTGGATTTCCAGAGCGGTCTAGATGGCCAGGGCTTTGTCATCAAGAATCCACAAGCTAAAGGCTCATGTGGTTGCGGCAATTCATTCTCAGTCTAGAATCTAGAACCCAAAATCTAGATCTAAGTCTACTGACCAATAGGTAATTTGGAACGTGCCGGCAATAATTCTGTCCGGCACGTTTCTCATTTTAAATAGTCTCAAGAGTGCCAAAATGAACAAGCTCAAACTGGTTGGTCAAAAGAAAGATGAAACCGCACAGAGTGACTCTTCAGGCTGCGTCATTACTCCACAGAGCTCCAAGCTGGATAGATGTGGATACTATGCAGCTGCTCAGTACAGCCTAATCGAGATTTATGGAGCTGACGCTGAGCGCTTTATCAATGCTCAGACCACTAGCGACGTTAAAGCCCTAAAGCCCTACCAATGGCAACCTAGCGCCCTCTTAGACCGCAAAGCCCATGTGGTCGCCTACTTCAATCTTTATCGTAAAAACAGCTCTTACCGCATTGTAGCTGAACATGATCAAGTGGCAACCATTATTGAACATCTCGACAAATACATATTTTCTGACAAAGTAGAACTACTCGATTTAAGCGCAGGAAAAATGCTGGCATTGATTGGTTCTGATGCCAGAATGCTCATAAGTGAGTGCCTGTCTAAAAAGAACCCAGCTCTATTTGAAAGAGATTTGATCGATGGTGAACTCTGCGGCATTGCAGTGCATATTTTTAGAGCACCACTTTCAAGCAGAGAAGCCTTCTTAATTTATTGCGGCAGCGAACATTTTCAGACTCTACAAGCGAAGCTTCTACCTGTATTAGTTAAGTTTGGCGCCCAAGAACTCACTGAAAAAGACTTGCTGATCGAGCGCGTTGAAGCTGGCTTGCCACAGTTCGCCACAGACTTTACTAGCGACAATTTGATTATCGAGCTGGGCCTAGAAGACAAAGCCATTAGCTATACCAAGGGCTGCTTCCAAGGGCAAGAGGTGCTCGCTCGTGTAAAAGGCCACGGCTCGCCCAACAAGCAACTTACCGGTTTGATTCTAGAGCTAACGAGCAAATCTGATAAAGCAGGTAGTGAGCAAATTGCCACTAACAAAATACCAATAGGCACACCGCTTATGGTGGCAGGTCAAGAAGTTGCGAAAATTTTGTCAAATGTCTATTCAGAGCGGTTGCAAAAACATATCGCTCTGGCTATGGTCAAACGAGATTACCGCACACCAGGCCGAGTGCTGGACGTATCTATTGATACTCACGCAGAGAACATAGAAACTACTACCTTAACTGGCCAAGCCACAATTAAACTGTTACCGTTTATCGAACCTCAAGATTTGAAGCAGAAGGCCAAAGATCTCTACGAAGAAGCCCTAAAGCTTTACGCCACTCTAGATAATAGACACCAAGCTGGTGAAAGCCAAAGCCAAGATCAAAATAAAAGCCAAGATCAAAATAAAAACAAAGTTCAAGGCGAAAGCACCAATACAGAGGAAGCCATCAGCAAATTGCGCACGGCACTGCTTCTGGATAGCAGCTTTGAAGATGCCTACGAGGCACTAGGCGTAATTTTGTCGAAAGAAAATCAGTTAGATGAAGCCGTGGAATTGATGGAGGCCCTAGCTCGCATCAATCCAGATTCGATTATGGCTTATGCCAATCTCTCAGTTTTTTATCTTGAGCAAGGTGGTGGCAAAGAAAAAGCTGAAGAAGCCAAAGCACAGTCTATGAGCATCCGCATGAGACTGGCTGCTAAAGAAGCAATGCAAGAGCACCAACAGAAAGAAGATACTGCAAAAATCGAAGCTGAAGCCATCGAGCGCAAAGCTATGTTTGAGCAAGTTATAGAAATCGACAGTGACGATCTTTTTGCTAACAACGGGTTAGGCAATTGTTACAACATACTGCAGCAATATCAGCTTGCTGAGCCATATTTACTCAAAGCTATAGAGATCAAGGCCAATCACACAGTTGCCTACCAAGAACTAGGTCGCACCTACGAAGGCTTAGGCCAAACAGAAAAGGCCATAGAAACTTTCAAAAAAGGCATTGACGTAGCCGCTCAAAAAGGTGACATGACACCATTGAAAGCAATGCAGGCGAGATTAGATTGTCTATTAGCTAAATCAGAACCCAAATTAGACTCTAAGCCAGAATCTAGCAATGCCTCGATCTAGAGCTTTAAATCTATTTGCGGCTCTGGTCTACATTTTCATGTATGTACCGATCATTATTCTTGTTGTTTTCAGCTTCGACAATTCAAGACTAGCAGTAGAATGGCACGGCTTTACTCTGAGTTGGTATCAAAAACTCTTTGAAAACGAAGCGGTAAAATCGGCTCTATTCAATAGTTTACTAGTTGCATCAATTTCGGTAACAGTCTCAGTTTTTATGGGCGTGTTGGTAGCAGTGGGTTTGAGCCAAGCTCGCTTTAAGGGCACTGCTCTCATTCGCGGCCTGATCGTGCTGCCAATTATCGTTCCCGAAATAGCCATGGCAGTAGGAGCACTGATTCTCTTCATCGCCATTGGCCTGCCCCTTGGTCTGGCAACTGTAATCGTCGCTCATATAATCTTCTGCCTCTCCTATGTGGCTTTGACAGTAGCGGCTCGGCTAGAAGGTCTCAATCCGCAGCTAGCCGAAGCAGCACTTGATCTTGGAGCAACGCCAATCGAGGCTTTTTGCAAAGTAACCTTGCCAATTCTGGCACCTGGTATTATTTCTGGTGCCCTTCTAGCTTTTGTACTTTCTTTAGATGACTTTGTCATCACTCAATTTACCGCCGGTGTAGGCGCCACTACCTTGCCACTGCGCATCTACAGCATGGTTAAATTCGGTGTCAGCCCCGAAATCAACGCCCTATCAACTCTTATGCTTAGCGCCACTTTCATCATCACACTGACGGCTGAATATATCAGAATACATTCAAACAAGACGATCAAGCAGGACCTTAAAACATGACTGAAAATCCCTGGAAAACTATTTCACAGTCTGTGGTCTACGAGAACCAGTGGATCAAAGTACAAGAAGATCAAGTGATTCGCCCTGATGGACTCGATGGCATCTACGGTGTCGTCAACTTCAAGAATAAAGCTGTTGGTGTCTTGCCCATAGACGAAGAAGGCTATACCTATCTGGTCGGACAGTATCGCTATCCCTTGGGCTTCTACTCATGGGAGATTCCGGAAGGCGGCTGCCCTCAAGACGAAGATACTCTTAACGCCGCCAAGCGCGAGCTCAAAGAAGAGACTGGTCTAGAGGCTGTTAACTATCAAGTTCTCGGCCGGGCCCATTTGTCCAATTCAGTATCTGACGAAGAAGCAATCTGGTATTTGGCCACAGGGCTTACCTTAGGTGAAGCTGAGCCAGAGGGCAGCGAAAAATTAGTAGTAAAACGCATGGCATTTTTTGAAGCAGTAGAAATGGTGCAACAAGGCGAAATCACCGATGCCTTGAGCGTTCTTGCCATTAACAGTTACGCCTTAAGGCTCTTGAAATAATTACTAGATATCGATTCTATTTGCCTGAGCCAGATCCTTCAGTTGCTTCAGTTCAGCCTGCAAATCAAGCTTGCGCAAGACTTCGGCAAAATCACTGACAAACTCAGGCATCTGACCACCGGAATAATTGCCATATTGTTTATAAAAAGGCATTGCTTTCTCATAGTTAACTTTCGCCTTATTGAGCAGCTCAGTCGCTTCGCTGGTCTGCCCGGTGCTGGCCGATTGACGAGCCATCATCATGTAGCACTTGCCCAGATGCTGGAAATTTTCATTGAGCAGCGCGCTGTCGCGGCGAAAGGCGGCATCATCTCCTCTTTTGAGATCAGCGGCAATGCTATCTCTATAAACCTTGGTGCCAAACTCTAGCAGTGGTGCGGCTTTATCATATTCGCCCGCAACAAAATACGAATACGACTTACTGTCAAAATTGAGGGCGTCGGCAAACTGGTCATTAGGCGCAGCTATAGGATGGTCAATTGATGTAGCAGGTGGCGCGGCTGAAATTGCACCTCGATAGATGCTGAAACACGCTACAAAACTGATAAAGAACGACAGGGCAATAAAAGCCCAACGCAGAGTTTTGGAAGGAATCTCTCCTTGTGTCGCTGCAATCGGCCTAGGAAAGCTTACTTTCTCACCATCGCGGATCAGTTTAAGATCGCATGCTAGCTCATAAGCAGATTGATAGCGTTGATTAGGGTCGCGAGCTAAGCAACGCAAAATCACCTTGTCTAAATCAGCCGACACTTTGTACTGAGACGGAAGATTAACAACAGTTGTAAGACTAGAGATAGGCTTCGGGTCTTCGTGAATATGGCGAAGAATAATCTTGATCGGATTCTCTGCTGCAAAGGGCTTAACACCAGTGAGAGTCTCATACATCAAACAGCCGAGGGAATAAATGTCAGAGCGGCGGTCTTGCATATTGCCTTCGCACTGCTCCGGTGACATGTAGAGCGGGCTACCAAAAATGTCTCCTGTCTGAGTCAAATTTTCATGGGCCTTTTGCTCACTGGGTAAAACTTTGGCGATGCCAAAGTCGACAAGCTTGACAAAGTCAGAGCCATTTTCAGCCTTTTCCAAAATAATATTGGCAGGTTTAATATCGCGGTGGATAACTCCCTTAAGGTGTGAGTCGGCCATAGCTTCCGCTGTTTGGATAAATATATCGAGAGCCCGCTCGCTATCTAAATAGCCCTCTTGAGCCAGCTCTTGCTCTAGGGTCTGGCCTTCCAGATAGTCCATGACCAAGAAGGGACAACCGCTAACACCAACACCATAATCGTAGACTGCGGCTAAATTGGCATGGGTGAGAGCACTGGCCGCCTTAGCTTCTTGCTCAAAGCGTTTGACAGATATTTTGTCTTGAACAAGATCGTGATTGAGAACTTTAACGGCAAATACTTTGTCGACGGCTTTGTCTCTAACTTTGTAGACAACACCCATACCGCCCCGGCCAACCAAGGCGAGAACTTCATAGCGCTCACCAAGATTAGGAAATTGCTCCTGGGTTGCCTTAGGAGAAAGGGCACACTCAGGAAGCTGGGGCTCAACGTTTTCCACAAGCAGAGCCGCTGGTCTGTCATTGGTCTCCACCAATTCAGGCGTATAAGCCTGATACGACGAAGGCAGAAGACTACTCGAGTCTTCCACGAGTTCTGTGACGGCAATCTTTCGCTCTTTTGGGTCTTCGCGTTTCATTCACTAGCCATCAAGAATATTGAGATTCTGATAACGGTAACATGCCCACTGCTAACAATTCATATGCGGCCAATTTTAATGCCTCATATTCACTCAAAAATTCTAGAATGGTTCTCAATATTCCGAGTTCGCCAAAAACAGATAGCTAAGGCAGAACCACCATACCCAGTTTAGCCCAAGTGAAATTGAGCCCAGAAGAACCCAAGTCAAGAAAAAACTCTTGTGAATTGCCGCAGTCAATGCGTTCGTTTGAAAACAGATAGATTTTTAGCGAAAAAATCTATCCGTTTTTATAGAGAACTTGAACAACATCTGCCTAGATTGCCAACTACAAATCGAAATCAGGATAATACTCGGCAATAACTTGATCGCAAGGCCGGCAAAGCACTGGCAACTTACCAGTGCCATGGTCTTCAGTAAATTTCCAACAGCGCGCACACTTTGTGCCCGAAGCTGGAATCACTTTGACACTGATACCACTTTCATTGTTTTCAGCCAATGCTTCTACAGTTGAAGTGATACCAATGACGGCTTGCGAAGTAATGAAGAAGCCCGGTAAATCCTCACCAAGAGCGGCCACTTTCTTAGCCAGAGCGGCGTCTTCAAAAGCTAGTTCAACTTTGGCTTCAAGAGAACTACCAATTTTGCGGGCTGCACGAGCAGTTTCTAAGGCCTTGTTGACGATGATACGCACATCGATTAGCTCATGCCAGAAATCAGATTCGAGGGTATTCTCAAAGCTCTTGTTTGATTTAGGGAAGTCAGTGAGCAATACACTTTGATGGCCACCGCCAAAGGTCTTCATGGCATCGTTCATATGCTGCCAGATGTCTTCAGCCATGTGCGGCGTGACTGGAGCGAGAAGCCGGACCAGCGCCTGCAGCATGTGAGCAAGCACTGTCTGCACCGAGCGGCGCTTCAAAGACTTGGGCCCAGCTGTATAGAGAGTATCTTTGGCAATATCGAAATAGAATGAAGATAGCTCTACCACGCAGAAGTTTTGCAGCAACTGGTAGTACTTAAAGAACTCAAAGCGATCGAAGTCGCGAGTTACTTCTTCCACCAATTCATTGAGGCGGTGCAACAAGAAGCGATCTAACGAAGAGAGATCTTCAAAGGGCACAGCATCAACAGCAGGGTCAAAATCATACAAATTGCCGAGCATATAGCGGGCGGTATTGCGCAACTTACGATAGACTTCGGCTAGTTGAGCCAACATATTTTTACCGATTGGAATGTCATCGGTGTAGTTAACTGAAGCAACCCAGAGCCTCAATACATCAGCACCATACTGCTTAATTACTTCATCGGGATCAACCACATTACCCACAGACTTAGACATCTTGCGACCGTTTTCATCAACGACAAAGCCGTGAGTCAAAACTGTTTTATAAGGGGCACGACCATGAATGGCAACACTTGTAAGCAATGACGACTGGAACCAGCCGCGGTGCTGATCGGAACCCTCAAGATATAGCTCACAGGGCGAACCACGCAGCTCTGGCCTAGCATCAAGTACAGCGGCATGGGTCACACCTGAGTCAAACCAGACATCCATGATATCGGTCTCGCGAACAAATTCAGAAGGATTAGTATCAGTCTCAGGGCAGCTACCGCATTTCATATCGCCGACGAAATCTTGCGGTGTCTTTTCCCACCAGCTATCCGAGCCCTCAGCATCAAAGACTTTGGCAACAGCTTCAATGCTCTGCTCGTTCATCAGTGGCTCATTGCACTTCTTACAATAGAAGACTGGGATGGGCACGCCCCAGGCACGCTGCCTGCTGATACACCAATCAGAGCGGTTCTGCACCATGTTGAAGATGCGGTTGCGACCAGAGTTTGGCAACCATTCCACTTGATCAATGCATTCTAGTGCCTTTTGGCGGAAGCCCTCAACCGAAGCAAACCATTGTTCAGTTGCTCTGAAAATCAAAGCATTTTTGCAACGCCAACAGTGTGGATAGCTATGGCTGAAGGTTTGATGCTTGATCAAAGCACCAACTTCTTTCAAATGCTCAACGATAACTGGATTTGCTTTAGCGTAATGTTGCCCGGCAAAAAGACCAGCTTCATCAGTAAAGATGCCGCGACCGTCAACAGGTGAAAGCACACCAAGGTTATAGAGCTTGCCTACCTCAAAGTCTTCAGGGCCGTGACCCGGAGCTGTGTGCACAACTCCAGTACCGGCTTCATTGGTAACGTGAGCACCATTGATTACGCGACTGGCTCTGTCAACGAATGGGTGTCTTGCCTCAATTAATTCTAGCTCGCGGCCAGTGGCAACGCCTAGCACGGTTACGGCAGCAGCATCGATATCAGCTGCTTGCAAGAATGTCTCGCGCAGACTCTGTGCCACCACCAACACACCATGATCTGGTGTGGTAATAAATTCGTAGACAAAATCTGGATGCAGAGCAATTGCTAAGTTGGCAGGAAGAGTCCAAGGAGTAGTGGTCCAAGCAACAAAAGAAACAGGCGTTTTTTCATTAGTGTTTGCAGCACCATTTTTGGCTTCAGAGACAAACTTAGGCAGCTTGCTGCGCTCAGAATCGGGCACGGCAAACTTGATATAAATTGAATTAGAAGTATGGTCGGCATACTCAACTTCAGCTTCTGCCAAAGCTGTTTCGCAAGTAGGGCACCAGTAAACAGGCTTAAGCCCTTTATAGAGATAACCATTGGTTACCATCTTGCCGAACACTCTAATTTGAGCCGCTTCAAAATGCTGATCAAGAGTGATATATGGATGAGCCCAATCGCCCCACACTCCCAGTCTTCTAAAATTATCTTCTTGACCCTTCAGGTTAGAGAGGGCAAATTCTCTACATTTTTTTCTTAGCTCAACTGGAGTAATGGCAGCTCTTCCGCCTTTTACATTCTTCAGAGCGGCGTTTTCGATGGGCAAACCATGGCTATCGTAGCCCGGCACATAAGGAGCATAGAAGCCGTGAAGAGCTTTGTACTTAGTGATGATGTCTTTGAGAATTTTATTGAGGGCTGTGCCGATGTGAATCTTGCTCGAACTCAAATAAGGAGGGCCGTCATGCAAGACGAACTTTTCAGAAGCGCTGCGCTTTTCTAAATTGAGTTCGTAAACCTGTTTTTCGTCCCAGAACTTCTGAATTTCGACTTCGCGAACCGTGCTGTTAGCTTTCATAGGAAAAGCTGTTACAGGAAGATTGACTGGAAATTTCTTCTTATCGTCGGCCACAGTAAGTCCTCAATAGTCTCTAAGTTAGTTCTAAAACAAAAACCGCCAACAGTGATGCTGGCGGTGGCAAATTCACTTACCCACGCCTTTACTTGCTTGTAATAATTTCTACTGAAATACAGTTGCCAAGTATCATAAAAGCTTCTCTTTCAAGGGGTAATCAATATAGATATAGAGGATAGAGCGACGACCATAGATACGTCAACAAATCGCCTCTTCTTGGCTAAACAAGTCTTTATTGACGGCTTTAGAGTAAACTCAAAATATACTCCACATATTAACTAAAGGCGGTTATGACCAAAGTCTTCGACGTAGCGAAAGCAGCAGCATTAGCGGGTGGAGCTTTGCTGAAAGCCCGTGTTGGCAAAATCAAGAGTGTTGATTACAAGAGCGCATTCAACCTTGTCACTGACGTAGACAAGGCTTCCGAAGAATTGATCATTAACACCATTAGGGCAGCCTTTCCTGAAGACAGCTTCCTGGCGGAAGAAGGCGGCATTATCCACGGTAACGATTCCGCGACTAGCCCAAGCCAAGGCCCAGGTCAGAACCAAAGCAAAAGCCCCAAAAGAAGCCCAAGCAGACGATGGATCATCGACCCTTTGGATGGCACAACCAACTATGCTCATAGCTATCCTTTCTTTTGTGTCTCAATAGCAGCTGAAGAAGACGGCATAGTCACCCATGGCGTTATTTACAACCCGATGTCAGGTGAATTATTTAGAGCAATAAAAGGTCAAGGGGCGTTTCTTAATGACGAGCCCATTCATGTCTCTAGCTGCGCGTCCCTTGACAATGGGCTTTTAGCCACGGGCTTTCCCCCAGATACTGTCAACAACATCTATAACAATATGGACAGTTTCAAGCACATCACCAATGTCTGCCATGGCGTCAGGCGCGACGGTTCAGCCGCACTCGATCTTTCATTTGTCGCCTGCGGCAGACTAGACGGCTTTTGGGAGCGCAAACTATCAGCTTGGGACGTAGCAGCCGGAGCTCTTATTGTAGAAGAGGCCGGTGGCAAAGTTAGCAACCTTGAGGCCGGCCCCCTAGATATGATGAGCGGCCATATTCTTGCTAGCAATGGCACAATTCACCAGCAAATTGTCGATGCACTTGCTACTGCTAATACTCACTAGTGACTAAGACTTTTTCTTGCCTACTAACTTGCGATAGTCACCAAACCAGGCACCAATGGTGATGCGCAATACTTCTGCCAACATGCGTGGTGAATCGGTCAATACATTTACTTTCGAGCCTTCCACATTGGCCCAGTTGATAGCAATCTCAGCAATTTTGTAGTCACGCAAACGGGCTATGTATAGAAGTTCAACATCAAAAGCATAACCATTCAAACGCGAAACAGAAAAAATATCATGGGCTGCTTGCCGACTGAATAACTTGAAACCACACTGAGTATCTTTGATACCAGGAAGAATCAACTTCTGCACAATTAGGTTAAATGTGTTGCCAATATACTTGCGATGAGGCAACGCCTTGACGACAGCATCAGGATCACCCATGGCACGCGAGCCAATAACCACATCAAAGCCCTCTTCGCACTTCACCAAGAGCTTCTGCATTTCTTCAATGGGTGAACTGCCATCGGCATCATTCATGAGCAAATAATCGCCGCGAGCAGCCAACATACCAGTGCGCACAGCATAGCCTTTGCCACGGTTAGGCGCATAAGAGAGCAGCCTTACACCAGGATATTGCTCGGCAAATTCTTCAACGTACGCAGCCGTATCATCATACGAACCATCATCGACAACAACGATTTCGAAGCTTAAACCCGACTGATAAAGATAACGGTAAACCGACGTTAGAGTGACAGGAAGTCGCCTATCTTCATTGTATGCCGGAATTATTACCGAAACCTGCATGCACCGTCTTCACAGGGAAACCCTGATTTATTGCCCTACTTATTTGCGTCCCGCTGGGCTGCCAATCTGGCGGCGTTGTCGAACACTGAATTGCTACCTGTTAGCGTACCAGCATTGAAAGCCTTCGTGGTGTAATACGATTGACCTTGATCAAGTTGTTGCATGTTTGCTCTCACTTGACCAGCCTGGAAGAGCGATCGACTCTCATCATGTGGAGTATAGCCCCATGGCCCGAAGACACTTTGAGAGTTTCTAAAGCCAGTATAAGCCGCTCCATACTCTTTAACACCGGCGTAGTCGCCGTAAGTGCTAATGCCTTGAGTAGCACCAACAGTAATTAGGGCGCCCATGGTAGGAGCAATTCGCTCAGCCGAGACAACCTTGCCCAGAACACTAGCAATTTTGCCACTCTCTCCAATCACGCTGCCCATGCCAAAAGCACTGTTGAGCAGCACTTGTCCACCGAAGCTATCTATACCGTGTCCAGTCCATTTGATATCAGCGTTGGGGTTGCTAATTTTCTCGATTGCGGTTTGACCAAGGGTGAAAGTAGTACCGAAGGCTAAGTTAGTAGCACCAACTTTGCCGATATTTAAAGCATGTCCGGTGAAGCCAGTGACAGCAGCGGCTTCACCAGTGCCAGCGGCCACTTTAGACACGGCACCAGCTGCCCCAGGAAGGGCAACAAGAGCGGCAGTGTTACCGGCTACTTTGAAAGAGTCACCCATATCGCGCCAAATAGACTCTTGGCTATACAATGGCTTGCCTTGTCTATCAAGCGCCAACCCACCAGTATTATCGGCCAAGAGGCGCATACCACCGGTGCCGGCTGCGGCCACTGTGCCAGCGCCGATACCGAGTACTGTGACACCACCAACGACACCAGCCGTCGCCAACATTGTTGTACCAACAGCCCCGACTCCGAGAGCGGCAGCAGCGGCAGTACCAGCGGCGGCACCAGTAGCGATGCAACCTGGTCCAAGCCAGATACCGGCGGCCACGCCAACAACCACGGCACCAACGATGCAGAGTTTCTTGCCCCAGCTATCCCACCAGCCTGGCTCTTTAGCCATTTCTCGCATTTGCTCTAAGTCTTTTTTGTGCTCAGCAACGAAGGCCGGATCACCATTCTCAATTTCAGAAAGCTTGGCATTGGCAGCACTTCTATCTTCACGAGAGAGATCGTAACTAGCCTCAAGTAAGCGAACCAATTGAGTATTTTTAGTGTTGTTAGTGAGCTGTTCTTCCAGTTGCCCCTTTTGCATATCAATCATTTTGATTTGATCTTCAATGCGCTTGGCTTCAATCTTGCCAGCCTCTTCAGTAACAAACTTCTTGGAACCCAGCCCCTTCTGTTCAGCTTCTAATTTTACTTTTTCAGCATCAAGAGCTTGTTTTGACTGAGTCAGTTCGCGTTTCTGTGTAGCTAGTTGACCGTCCATAGAGGCACCAAGTGCAGCCAAATCAGCTTTAACTTGGGTGTTATTCATGCCCTTGCCGTAAGCAGACTCTTTTGTTTCAGAGCTAGCATCGGTATTGCCGCCTTGCAATCTTTGGAATTGAGTGCGGAAGTTATTGATATCAGTATTGAGCTTGTTAGGGTCAAAGGTAGACGATGCAGCCATCTGCCTGTCTAGTTTTGCTAAGTCAACAAAACGATTGTCATTATAGTGAATTTGGCCATCAGCACCACGGTTGTACATAACATCAGGACACTCAGCTTTCACTCTTAGAGTAAGTGTCTGAGCTTCGCCGAAGCGGCCTTGCTCTGCCAAGAATTGAGCATACTGCAGTCTAGCTGTCTCAGCCATAACCACAGTATTAGCCATTTCTTTCAATACTTCTGGGGTCTGTCTGTTAGCAAAAGCAGGGTCTTTAACCATTTGAGCAATCATTGGCACATTGATGTTGTCAGCCTGAGTAACAGCAGCTTTAAGAGCTTTCTCTTGTTCAACTTTGTTACCCTTGCTACCGAGTTCAATGGCATTTTGCAGTTCTTGAGTAATGGCTTGGACTTTCTGCGAACCGTTTTCATTGCGAGGGAAAACTTCGTTAACTGCATTGAGATAAAGTGGATGATTGCGCAATTCTTTGCTGCTAGCACCAGCCTCCGCAATCAATGACATAGCATCTGTGATATCAGCTCGGTCTACTTTCAATTTACCGTTCGGCATCAACTCAACTGGTGTATTTGGGTTAGTAAAACCGCCACCTTTTAGTTGAGCATAAATCAGCTTAGTAAACGCTGGAGCGTTCTCTAGGGTTTTCAATCCATCGACTTTTTCTTGTGCCGAGAGCAAGCCTTCGAGCTTAGTTTTGGTAGCATTGTCAGCGGGGCTTTTCAAAGCCTCTGTAATGCTGGCAGATGATAGCTTGTTGGTATCAAGACCAAGAGATTTAGCAATGGTATTGCGCTCAGCAAGATTGTTATTAAGTTGACGCGAGACTTCTGCTTGATCAACCGACTTTGACATAACTACTGCCTGATTGGCAGCGTTATCAACAGTTTGCTTCAACTCTTTGATGCGCTCACCCACAGTTGTTTGATGCGTTTTGCCATCAGCTCCAGTGACGGTGACTTTCTCATCCATCGGCTTCTTGCTGCTAATCAACTCGGCAAGAGCATCAGAAGATTGTTTTGCTGTAGTAATGCGTCCAAAGATTTCTTCAGTTTGTTTTTTGACATCAATTTCAGCTGGCTTTGCCGCTGCATCTGTCACTTTGGTTTTGTCGCTAGTCTCCTTAGGAACATTTCCGGCCAAGCTCAGCTTGAGACTGGCATCACCAGCTTCGTCTACCTTTTTAGGGGCTGAATCGGCTACCTTAGTAGTTTCTGGCTTGGTCTCGGTCATGGTTAGAACCCTCTTGCTTCATATACTGATTGAGAAACATTCACTATCTCTCAGTAATATGGACTATACAGATTGTTCCCTTTTCTCGACAAAGTCAGACAAAATAAGTGGGTTAATTCGCCCAAAACGAAGGCGCCATCAGAGACGGCGCCTTGTTTGTTACTCGCGGTAGTCAAGAGAAACTGATGCTCTCTTATTTCACCTACGGGCTAGCATCAGGGCTAGTGACCTGGTCAGCCGCGGTTGCGGGCTTTCGAGTATCAGCTTGGGCTTTTGCGGTTGTATCGACTGGGGCCTTAGGAGTTGTATCGACTGGGGCCTTAGCAGTTGTATCTACAGGAGCCTTAACCGTTGTATCGGCAGCAGCCTTTGGTGTGGCATCGGCTGGCGGTATGGCTGTGCCTAGACCGTAGTCATAATCTTTGAGTTCCTGATCAGCGCCTGTAACCATTGGTCTAAGTGTCCAAGAGTCTTGAGCGGCTCCTGCAAATGGAGCAATGAGCGGAGAACTCAAGGCTTGATAGGTTAGTGCTTTACGGTTGAGATTCTGACCGAGAATTGCTTTCACGCCCAAATCTCTACTTTCGGCCATACCTAACTTAGAGAAGCCACGGAAAGCAGCTCCAGCAAATAGACCTTCTAGCACACCACTGCGGCGGACGACGTCCATAGCAGTTGGATTAGTACTGCCAAAGTTAGCATCAAGCATGGCTTCGCTGAAATTATATTTGACAGGCTTACCATCTGAATCAACGCCCTTGCCCATGCGGTCGTATACGCCAGTGATACTTTCGTAAGCGTGCAAACCAACCATGTATGAACCAACAGCAACAGCATCGGCTCTGCGGGTCATACCACCCTTAAGAGCCTGTACATCAGCCAAGTCAGCTCTGACAGTTTTAGGAATACTGAGACCACCATAGAAGCGATCGGTAACGAATACTTCCTTCAACCACTGGCCTTTTGATTTCTTAGTGATGTCACTGACTTCAGGAGCCATTTCATCAAGTTTGCGCCAGCCTTGTCCGTTGGCACCCTTGCGTGAAATATCGCCAAAGATACCAGCACCGTTAGCTTCGATCTGACGCAGAGCAACGTCGTCAGCTTGACCTTTAAGCCCGGGGAACATGCGAGCCATTTCGCTTTCAGGAGTTGCCTTAGCCACGTAGCTCTCAATTTCGCCCATAGTTTTAGCGTCACGAGTAGGCACAGAGATAGACTTGCCTGAAATTGGCCCCATTTTGGGCAGCACTTTTACAGACTCGACACTACCAAGTCTCGATACTCTCATACCGTTGTCGAGTGTAGCCAACTCATCAGCGATCTTCTTGGCAGTATCGAATCTTGGAACGCCAGCGGCACCAAGATGTTCCATGGCTTGGCGAGGAGTCATCTTCTCATAACCAGGAATCATTTTAGCGGCCTGAACCAAATCTTGAGTAGCAGTCAAATCTTTGGCCACAGCAGATTTGATGTCTCCAACGGTACTGATGCCGTTTCTTTGCAGTTCGTTAATAGCCTTCAGTTCAGGAGTCATTCCGCCTTGAACTAAAGTCATGGCCTCGGCACCACGGGTGCTGAGCGAGGTTGGCAGTACTGCCCTCAACTCATCATCAGTCAAATCGGCAATCTTGCGTCCAGCGATGCTGCTATTTCTAATCGCATCAGCTTCGGTTTTCAGACCTTTAGCAGCTAAACGTTCGCCGTACTCACCCAAAGTCATAACTCGGCCAGCCTCGTTATCCATGCTACGAGCGGCCATAGCCACACTTTCGTAGCCAGCGAGGTTGCGGTTCAAGATCTTATTGCCAGCGATACCGCCGTACTTCATGGTCATCACCAGAGCTGATACAGCACCAGCGTGCACTGCAGTTTCTGTAGGCGCTTCCCACTGACCGGTACCTAGGCGCATCGCTACTGAACGTGTGGCGAAGTTGACGCCAAAGGAAGATACATCAGCAACGGCATGCTTAGCAGCAAATCCCATCTTGGTTTTTGACAACAGTGCGGCGACACCGAGCTGGGTAGCGAAAGACAGACCAGTATCGACAATATCTACACCGGTGCTCCACATTTTAGTGTTAGCGGCTGTGGTGACTGCCTTGAATTGCTCAGGAGCAAGTTGGGCACCAAAAGCTTTAACTTGATCAAGAGATGGATCGGTAGCATTGGCACCATGAATTTCTTTGTATTTAGCATCGGCTTGTTTTAGCAGTTCAACAGCCTTAGTTGGCTGATAGAGAGAATCAATTTGTGGAGAGGAGCGGTGCTCCCAAGCTTTCTTCTCTTGGTTGAATACTGCTCCTTGCGAAATATACATCATTGCTGATGCGGTTCTGGTGGTGACGGCAATGTCTATGGCACCGGCTCTGTCTTTAGTACCCTGCAAGAAGTCTAAAGCTTTAGGAATGAGCTGTTGAGTATCACTTGAGCCAATGGTGCTCATGCTCTTCTCAAGGTTGGCTTTCTCACGCTTCATCAAGTCAACAGGCATGTTATCGGCAGCAGCGTAGACCAGCTTAAGCTGATCATCCATAGACTTGTTCAAGTCCATTTGGTTAGGGCCGGTACCTAAAACTGGCTGAAGTTTCTCAGGGCTCTTGGTGTCTATAGCCAGAGCGTCTTTACCACCAAGATAGGCAGCATATTCTTGACGAACAGTAATTCCTAGGCTCAGTGAATCAATCAGACCAGCATTCTCAGCGTGATACTGTAGTCTGGTGGCAGCATCAAGTGGCTTGCCATCAAGTGTCTGGCCTTTTTCTATGGCGCCAACTTTATCAGCTAGCTGTTTCTTAATTTCGGCGACACGAGTTGGATCATCAATGCGCTTCAAAAGCTCTTCGTAAAGGGCCTTTGTTTGAGGGATGTAGTCTGGCCCTTCTTTAGCCATCTTATGAGCAGCATCAAGCAACTGGTCTGGAGTCGCTGCAGCTAATTGGGCAGCCATGTCGCCGGGAGCGGCTGGCTTGGCAGCAGCATCAGTAGTTTGACCAGGAACAGCAGCAGCATCTGTTTTCTTAGCCGGATCAACAGCAGCCTCAGCCGATGCAGCAACCACAGGAAGCTTAGCACCAGTATCGGTGGCAAGCTTAGAGACTACAGGGTCAGCCACAAGAGCTTTAGTGATCTCATCTGGCAAACCAGCAAAGCTAGATTCTAATACTGCTTTAGCTGTGGCCTTGTTATCACTGCCATCGGCAGCCTTGCCACCAACTGAATTGAGCAGAGCAGCATAGTTGTAGTGGGCTGTAGGCTTAGCATAAATTGCTTCTTCGTAGTTCTTCGCTAAACCAGTCATGCCAAATTGTAGAGCGATAGCATTGAGGCCGTTTTCAGGAGTACCAACTGCGGCAACTGCATCACTAACGGCTTTACCAAATTCAGGATGGGTCTGACCCAACTTAGCCAGGGCAGCTGTACGATCTGCAGCACTGACATCTAGATTAGTGATTGTTTGCAATAGACCAGCATCAGCCTGACTGAGAGCCGGTTTACCATCGGCACCCTTGGGGCTCTTATTGACCATGTTGACAAATTCAGTATCAATCTTGCCTACTGCGGCAGTGAATGCCGGGGCTTTTTCTGCTGGCACAAGCTTAGCCAGCTCAGCAGCGCTAAACTCATACTTGGCTTTAGAGAGAAGTAGGTGGTCATCAGCAGCCTTAACACTGTCTGCTAGAACTTTTTGTTGTTCTGGGGTAAGTGCTTTTGCAGAACTGTCTGTCAGTTGCTTCGACAGTTCACTACCGGCTCTAATGGCGGCAATATTGGCAGCTTCATTAGGAATAAGCCGCTGAATAGTAGCAATTCTAGATTCTTGAGTCTCAGCTCCAGCCTGAGTATTAGCCTCAGCTCGAAGGTTAGCAGGAGCGTCGGTGGTCTTGGCGGCAGCAGCCTTTTCTTGTTGATCTCTTAGATATTGGTGAATTTGCACAAATTCTTGTGGCAGTTTCTGGCCACTTTCCATAATGCGCGTATATTGGCGCATGAAATTTGGATCTGTGAGAATCGTGGCATTGGCATTTAACTTGTCACCCAATTGGGCTTTCTGCTCAGGAGTGAGTTTTGATAAATTCTTAGCGTCTTCAGGAGATAGGCCAGCAGCCTGCAAGAACTGAGTGGTACCTTCTTCAATTCGACCTTGACGATAGAGCCAGAGAGCCTTATTGCCTTGGGCGCAATCATTGACGCGCATAAGAGTATAGTCAGCAGCTTGACGCTCAGCCAATGCCCGCAACTTCTCAGGATCTTTTTCAGTTAACTTAGCTTTCAATACAGCTTCATAGTCGGCTTTAGCTGCAGCGATCTGCTCTGGTGTAACTTGTTTGGCAATTTCAATAGCTTTGTTGTAAGCGGCTTCGGCATCAGGAATTTTATGGGCACGGTTAGCTGCTGGCACATCATTATCAAGAATGCGAGCTACTTCTTTAGACAAAGTAAGACCCTTAACCAACTCAGGGCTAAGTGGCTTTGTAAGGTCTAGGGCAGCGGCTGGCTTGTCTGTTGCTACAGGGGCTGCATCTTTAGCTGGTGCTGCTTTGTCTACTGGTACCGCTGCTGCATCTTTGGCTGGGGCTGCTTTGTCTACTGGGGCAGCTGCTGCATCTTTGGCTGGTGCCGCTTCTTTAACAGGTACTGCATCCACCGGAGGCTTAGCCGAACCGGTGCTGTCACCAGTAGCGGTCTTAGGTGCTGTAGCAGAGGCGTCAGTTGCCGGCTTGGCCGTCGACGCTGGCTTCTCTATAAGGTTGCCAAAATCTATCTTCAAAGGGTCGGCAGCCGTAGCATCTGGTTTTTTGTTCAAGATTGAATCAGCAACATCAGCCATTAGAAAGAACCCCTAGTGAGTAGCGACAATTCATACACGCAGCGCCATATTAATTTATTCCAGCTTTAACGTCCTTTGAAACTGGGGAAACTACGTAGACGGGAAGTCAAGTGGTTATATTTTTATCTTTACAACCACTGCTCCAGATACATCTATACAGACCGATTCGTTTTTAGACAAACTTCCATAAAAATAGAAGCCGACGGCAAGAGGCTCTTACTCGTCTTACTCGCCTAGCTCAACTATTGTCACGCCATCTCCACCTTCAAAGGTCTCGCCCGAACGCTGGCGATTGGCATAGCGACAGCTGCTGAGAAATTCGCGCACGACCGACTTAATGGCACCGGTACCATGACCATGAATAATCATCAGAGGGCTAACTCGATTGAGAGCACAGCTATCAACGAACTGCTCAACTAGGCCATAAGCGTCATCGGCCCGCTTACCACGCAAGTCAATAGTATTGCTCTGAGTGCGAACAAATACTGCCGGATCATTATATTGAATAGAGTTGGCCGAATTTTTCTTCAAATTAGACTTTGCTGAAACGCTAGTTGTTTGATGTGCCTTGACCTTGGCTGTTCCTCTAATTTCTAGATCGCTTGGAGCCACCTTCACCTTAAGAGGTCCGACCTGCACCATAACCCGATCAATTTTTGATTGTTGTTTGTCAGAGTAAATTACTTCTTGCACTATGCCAGAGCTATTCAAAGACTTCAATCGAACGGTCATACCCACAGTGAGAACGTTTGGATCTGGCCCCTTAGGGATAATCTTCTGCCGCTCTTGCAGGAAACTTACTGTCGCCTTCAAAGCCTCTAGCTCAGCAGCGGTTTTTTGCGCAGCCTTAATACTAGGCTCGCGCTGTAAGCCGGCAATCATTTCTTTCATGATCTCGCGAGCGCACTTAAGCTCTTCTTCTAGCTCAGAAGCCATGCGTCCGCGTACTTTTTCTTGCTCAAGCAAAAGTTTTTCTTCTTTTTGGTCAAGCTTGACTTGCTTAGCTTCTAAATTTTCTTGCAGCTGACTCAACTGCTCTTGCCGCTCATCCACTTGGGCCAGGCGACTATTGAGATTTTCAATGATCTGCTCAAGCTCATGCTCAGAAGCCGCTGTCAACTCACGAGCCCGAGCTACCACAGCTTCATCTAAGCCTAGCCTCTGGGCGATGGTATTGGCCTTTGAACTACCTGGTACACCCAAGCGCAGTTTATAAGTAGGTGATAGAGTGGCCTCATCAAATTCAAAGCTGCCGTTAACAAAACCACTATTTGTATAGGCCAGCATCTTCAACTCACCAAGGTGAGTGGTGGCAATAGTGACCACATCACGCTCAAGTAGATGCTCAAGAATAGCCCGAGCTAGCGCTGCACCTTCTTTAGGATCAGTGCCTGCACCTATTTCATCGAGCAAAACCAGCATGCCGCGCTTTGCCGTATTGACTATTTCGACAACATTTTTCATATGGGCAGAAAAGGTAGATAAGCTTTGCTCAAGTGATTGCTCGTCACCGATGTCGGCACAAACAAGCGGGAATAATGCAGTCTTAGAGCCACTTTTGGCCGGCACTAAAAGGCCACACCGAAGCATTAACGAGTAAATACCTATAAGCTTGAGTAATACTGTTTTACCACCGGTATTTGGACCAGTAATTACCAGAGTACGCTCGCCTTCTTGCATAACAACTGTATTTTCAACTACTATTTTTTCTTTATTTTGGCGATTCTGCAAAACCAGAAGTGGGTGACGGGCGCCACGCAACTCAATCATGGGTTGATTGCTTAGGTCAGGTTTAATGCCGCTATAGAGCAAAGATAAACGCCCCCGAGCCATGATGCAATCGAGATCAATTAGGGCGCTATAGCAATCAGCCATTTGATCAGCAAAGGGCCTGAGCTGATCACATAACTCGACAACGATTCTCTCGATCTCGCTTTCTATGGCCGAGTCTTTGATTCTTGTCTGATTTGAAAGCTCAACTACACTGATGGGTTCTACATATACAGTCAATCCAGACTGCGAAGCATCATGGACGATACCATCAAGCAAGTAGCGCATATTGGCCATAACGGGCAAGACAAAACGCCCGCTGCGCACAGTATAGATTGGCTCTTGTAGGGCCTTTGTGCCAGACTGCGATTGAATAATTCGCGACAGCTCGTCTTTTATATGCTGATCGAGTTTATGTCTTTCTCGACGCAAAGAGCGCAATAGGCTAGAAGCAGTATCTTTAACAACACCAAAATCATCAATGGCAAAGTCAATGGCATCAATTTGTTTGGGCAGGGCCACTAAGGTTGCCACAAAGCGATGTAAGTGCGGAAATTGAGAGGGGACAAGAAGAGCCAGAGATCCGCGTACAGACCGCGCCACTACGAGCAGTGCCTTAATACGAGCCAGATCGCTAGCTGTAATTACAGCACCAGCTCTCAGCAGGGCAATAGATTCGCGAACATCACTGAGTTTAGCTAAACTAAAAGCCGTGCGGCTCGAAATTAGAGCGCAAGCCTCTTCGGTTTGATCCAGCAAATTCTGAGCACTGGTGATTTCAGTATCTAGATCGAAGGCAAAACCCAAAGAGGGCACGAGCTGCGTTGAACGCCTCGTACCCTCAGCTGTTTCATTCTGTTCTGCAAGATAAGTAGTGAGCCTTTCCCATTCAAGAGAACGAAGACTTCTATGCTCAATACTCACTATCTTTCAAAAAACGTACTGCTAAATGCGGTTAATTGAGCTCTGACGGAATACCGCCAGCAGCAGCACCAGCAACAACGGCAGTGGTGACAGGCTCAACCACTTCTTTAGGCATAGCAGCAAGTTGAGCCATTTGAGCAGCCATTTGAGCGGCTTGCTCTGTCAGCTCTTCAATAGTATCTGTGCCGAGCAACTTTCTTAGGCGAATTTTCTGCAGTTCGTAGCTGCGATTGTTGCGCTTGTGTACAACACCAATACGCTCTAACTGCTTAATAGCTTCAAGGTGAGACTCAGGCACGGAAGCAACATCAACGCAGCCTTTCTCGTTAAGCCAAGAAATAGTTGGAGACAGGGTTCCCAGCAACTTGCGCATCGGCTGTTCGAAAACAGGCATCATCTAATACTCCTACAAACGTGCTTTTTAATGTTATCAGCTTGACAAGGGTATTCTGAGGAGGTTATTGCAGGCTATGAAGCAATACCCATATATAATTAAATACATGAACACCCTTTACAAGTATGCAGGATTTTGCCCTGTCGTGCACGAAAGTGCCTTTATTGCCCCAACTGCCTGCCTAATCGGCAATGTTACAGTGGCGGAAGATGCCAGTATTTGGTTTCACACCGTAGCCCGGGGTGACATTAACGCCATTTCCATCGGCCGCAGTACCAATATTCAAGATGGCTGCCTAATGCACGTCACCCATCACCTTGGCCTCACAGTCGGTGATAGAGTCACCGTTGGCCATGGCGCCATTCTGCACGGCTGCACCATCGAATCAGACTGCCTAATAGCCATGGGGGCCATAATTTTAGACGGTGCCAAAATTGGCGCCCATTCAATAGTTGCCGCCGGTTCAATCGTCGCCCCAAACAGTCAAATACCTCCTGGCAGCTTAGTCATGGGCGTACCTGGCAAGGTCGTGCGCGAAGCTAACGCCAAAGACAGGGAGATGATCGAGCGCGGCGCAGCAAATTATGTGGGCTACAAAGAGACATATAAAGAATCTTTATCGGAGCTTTGAAGTTAGAGCTTTGAAGTTAGAGCTTTAACGTCATAAGTAAGTCTAGTAGTTACCAATGGAACTTAATTCAACCAAATCAGACTGGTGATACTTAGCTTTGGTTGAAACTTTTGCAATCCGCTCCGCTACACTTGGCAAATGACCTACCAACCACGACTTAACCGTGAACAACGTAGTAGGGTCGATGTGGGCGGTTTCTATCAAGACATGACCTTTTCCCGGCAACCACCTGACTGTTTGGTCAGTTGACTTGAGTTTCTTAAGTAGGGTAACAACAGCATTTTGCTGAAGCATGCGGTCATGGTCGCCTTGAATCACCAACACAGGCATATCGGCAGGAATATTCTTAACGTGATTGATGTTCGACCGAATCACCGAAGCAGTAGTTAACAATTCTCTCAAGCTCAGAGTTTTGCGCACCATCGGGTCTTCTATGGTTTCTTGAGCAATCACGGGATCTTCAGAGGCAAACTTCCTAATGTATGGAACCATGTCAAATTGCCTGACCGGGTTAGCGAACAAGGCCGCCACATCTTTCACCATCTCTGGCTCACAATAGTTGCGGCGCTTTAGAGCAGGGCTGGACAATACTAGGCCACTGATCTCGTCAGGTATAGCCTCAGCAGCACGCAGTGATAGTCCGGCTCCCATGCTCTCACCAATGAGAAAAACAGGAAGGTCTGGATGCTCATTGTGAGCAGCACGAACCAGCGCCTTCAAATCTTCCAAACTGGCTTTATAGCTGAGTACGCTCTTAGAGCTAGGCTGGAATTGCCAGCGGCCATAGCCCCGCAGGTCTTGGGCATAGACCTCAAAACCTAGACCGACAAGTTCATTGGCAAGATGATCATAAACACCACCGTGCATCACCATGCCATGAACAGCAATAGCTATAGCCTGAGGCTTTACTTCTTTTTTATTGCGCCAAACACAAATTGGAATATTCGGCAGGTTGGTCATACCATGCTCAAGGGGAGCATCGTCTCGCTCAACCTGGCACTGAGCTATAGCTGGCAAGCTCTGAAACGAAATTAAAGTACTAAAAAACGCAGCTGCTGCTGCGCCAAATGTCTTTTTTAGATTCTTAATGCCAAAGCAAAGCTGACGATTAAACATAGTCATCGTGTGCCTCAAGTTTCAACCTGCTTTACAGTCAATCTGTCGAATCAGACAGACAGTCCCTAAACAATATGTACCAAGAGGGAATCGGATTAAAACGATAACTAGTTAAAACATTCAGTCGTCATCGAGAACAAGGCCATTGCAAAGATGAGAAGATAGGCCTTGTTCAATCTAGATGTTAAACACTGGCTGAATATGCTTTACATATCTCCCCGACTTGCTCAAGCAAGCCTTACTTACTCAGGAACAATGCCAAAAAGAACTGATATCAAAAAGATACTGGTGCTCGGAGCCGGACCGATTACTATCGGCCAAGCTTGCGAGTTTGATTACTCTGGGTCTCAGGCTTGTAAGGCTCTCAGAGACGAAGGCTACGAAGTAGTTTTAATCAATTCAAACCCGGCAACGATCATGACAGACCCCGAGGTGGCCGACCGCACATATATAGAACCAGTCACAGCCGAGGTTGCCCGCGAAGTGATCGCCATAGAGCGTCCCCAAGCGCTGCTACCCACCATGGGCGGCCAGACCAGCCTCAACGTAGCCGTAGAATTGGCTGAAAGTGGAGTGCTGGCCGAATTCGGCGTCGAGCTAATTGGTGCCAAATTGCCAGCGATCAAATTGGCAGAAGACCGCGATCTTTTTAAGCAAAAGATGATCGAAATCGGCCTCTATGTGCCTAATTCAGGCATTGCCAGAAACATTTCAGAAGCTCGTGAAATCGGTACCAAAATCGGTTTTCCTATCATTATTAGACCGGCCTTTACTTTAGGTGGAGCTGGTGGCGGTATCGCTTACAACCAAGAAGAGCTAGACGATATCGCCAATGCCGGTATTTCAGCCTCGCCGGTCAGCGAAATTCTTTTAGAAGAAAGTGTTATTGGCTATAAAGAAGTCGAACTAGAAGTAATGCGCGATTGCGAAGACAACGTCGTCATTATCTGTGCCATCGAGAACTTCGACCCCATGGGCGTGCATACTGGCGATTCCATTACTGTCGCCCCCATGCAAACTGTCTCTGACAACGAATATCAAGCCCTGCGCAATGCTGCCATTCTAATTATTCGAGCTATTGGCGTCGAAACCGGCGGTTCCAATATTCAATTTGGTATCCATCCCCACGACGGCCGCATTGTAGTTATTGAAATGAACCCTAGGGTTTCGCGTTCATCGGCCCTTGCCAGTAAAGCAACTGGTTATCCTATTGCCAAAATTGCAGCCAAATTAGCCATCGGTCTCACTCTTGGTGAAATCTCAAACGACATAACGAGAGACACACCGGCCTGCTTCGAGCCCACTCTCGACTATGTAGTTACAAAAATTCCTCGCTTCAATTTTGAAAAGTTTAAGGGAGCTGACACCACTCTTACTACCCAAATGAAATCTGTGGGCGAAGTCATGGCCATAGGCCGCACCTTCCAAGAGTCTGTGCAAAAAGCACTAAGAGGAATGGAAGTAGGTCTGCCTGGTTTCCTTGATGTGCCTTCGCGCGCAAAAGCCGACTTCTGGGAATGGCGCAGACGACTTTCAGTGCCATCACACCACCGCCTCACCGATATTTATGGTGCTCTAAAAGCTGGCATATCAGCCGAAGAAATAGTTGAGCTCTCATCTATCGACCCTTGGTTTATCGACAATCTTGAAGACATTTACAGCTTATCTGAAGAGCTAAAAGAAAAAGTTGATACCATCGACAAACTCAATCCTGCTCTTTTACTAGAACTAAAACGGCGTGGTTTTGGCGATCTGCAACTAGCTCGCCTAATTGGTGTCAAAGAAAAAGATATTTACGAGCTGCGGCAGAAATACAATCTGCGCCCTTCTTACAAAATGATTGATACTTGTTCAGCGGAGTTCAAAGCCTTTACGCCGTACATGTACTCTACTTACGAAAGTGAATCAGAAGCACCACCGGCAGTGAAACCGCGCATCATGATCTTGGGTGGTGGACCAAACAGAATTGGCCAAGGCATTGAGTTCGACTATTGCTGCGTACACGCCAGCCTAACTTTGCGTGATCTTGGTTACGAAGCGGTGATGGTAAATTCGAATCCAGAAACAGTTTCGACAGACTACGATGTCTCAGACAGACTCTACTTCGAGCCACTAACTTTAGAAGATGTCTGCAACATTGCTGAAGTAGAAAAACCAGAAGGAATTATCGTCCAACTGGGTGGTCAAACTCCGCTCAAACTAGCAAAAGGCTTAGAAGAGCGCGGCTTTAAGATTCTTGGCACGTCGCCAGAATCAATTGATATTGCCGAAGACCGAGCCAGATTTGGGGATCTCATACGCTCACTCAACCTCAAACAGCCCAAGGGTGCAATTGCCTACAACGCTGAAGAAGCCATAGAGCAAGCCAATGCCTTGGGTTATCCGGTGATGGTGCGACCTAGCTATGTGCTAGGCGGCCGAGCCATGGCAATTATCTATAGCCAAGACGAGCTTGAGCGCTGGTTATCTAGTGCCTTAGCAGTATCTGGCGAAATGGCTGTATTAATTGACGAATTTTTGGAAAACGCTGTAGAAATCGACGTTGATGCTGTTTCGGACGGTAGAGCGACGATTATTGCCGGCATCATGGAGCACATTGAACAAGCTGGCATTCACTCTGGCGACAGCACCTGCGTACTGCCAGCCCAAACGATTCCTTTCAAAATAGTTGAAGAAATTCGCCGAGCAGTAGATGAACTGGCCAAAGAACTAAAAGTCGTAGGTCTAATGAATATACAATTTGCCGTCAAAGACGACGAGTTGTATATACTCGAGGTCAATCCTCGGGCCAGCCGCACAATTCCCTTCGTCTCCAAAGCCACCGGTGTGCCATGGGCCCGCATAGCGGCCTCAGTTATGGTCGGTCGCACACTATCAGAGCTGGGTATATCGCCGCGCTTGCTACCACCTCACGTTTCAGTTAAGTCGGTGGTAATTCCATTTAAGCGCTTCCATGGCGCCGAGATATCACTGGGGCCAGAAATGCGCTCCACTGGTGAAGTTATGGGCATAGCCTCCCAATTTGGCTTGGCCTTCGCTAAAGCTCAAATTGCCGCTGGTCAGCAAATACCGACTAAAGGTCGCATCTTTATAAGTGTTTCGGACCACCACAAACAAGAATCGGTTGCAGTTGCCCAAAACCTCTACCAGCTCGGCTTTGAGCTCATCGCTACTAGAGGCACAGCGCAGGTTTTGAAAGCCGCTGGTATTCCGTCAATGGTCACCAACAAAGTCTCAGAAGGCCGACCCAACTTGATTGACCGCATTAAGAACGGCGAAATTCAGTTAGTTCTAAACATTCCTTCGGGCCGCACTGCTCGGGGCGATGACCAGCTAATTAGAAGGGCTGCCATTAGCTATAACGTGCCGGTAGTGACCACCATGTCAGGCGCCTGGGCGACAATTAGCGCCATCGGAGCCTTGCAATCAGGCTCCCTGGGCGTAAAGAGCCTGCAAGAGTATCACCAGAGCATTGCCCACTGGGAATCAACGACCAGCTCCAGCAGCCGTTCGGTTAGATTTCAATAAGAAAAGATCTAAGGCCGCGTCTTCTATGAATAATGGCATGAATTATCCCTATAAAAAATCTGAGAGCACAAACTGGAGTAAGCGATGAGCAATGAAACTGGCGGAGCTAAAAGTGGAAGCCCTGCAAATAATTTTGCTAAATATATCGACCACACATTGTTGACTCCGCAGGCAACCAAAGCCGATGTTTCTAAGCTCTGTCAGGAAGCGATGGAGAATAACTTCTACGCCGTTTGTGTAAACCCATCGTTTGTCAGACAAGCTGTAAAAGAGCTTTCGTCCTCAAAAGTAGCAGTAGCAACAGTTATTGGCTTTCCCTTAGGAGCCAATCTCACCGATATCAAAATTGCTGAAACTCAAAGAGCAATTTCAGAAGGGGCTGAAGAAATCGATATGGTCATCAACGTCGGCGCTCTCAAGAGTGGCGACGTTGACTTTGTCACAGAAGAAATAAAAGCTGTGGTCAAAGCGGCAAAAGAAAATCCGGTCAAAGTCATCATTGAATGTGACTTGCTTTCAGATGATGAAAAAGTAATTGCCACAGAGTGCTGTGTCAAAGCCGGTGCAGCAATGGTAAAGACATCAACCGGCTTTGTCAAAGACGGGAAGGGTGCCACCGTAGCTGATATCGAGCTGATTAAAAAAGCCCTAGGTGGTGCCAAACTTGGTATCAAAGCTAGTGCTGGTATTCGTGACCTTGCCAAAGCAAAATCATTGGTTGATGCTGGTGCTACCAGGTTAGGCACATCAGCCGGTGTTGATATTCTTAGAGGTGCCGAGCCAGCTAAAGCTGCATATTAACCAACTAACTAGCCAACTCACTAATGTTCTAAAATTCTCATGGGGTAAAACAAATTGGTTTCTGTCAAATCCGTCTTCTCAGCCGTCAGCACATTACTGCTAGCATGCAGTTTCGCTCTCAGCTTAAACTCGACTTTAGGCACAGCAGCATTAGCTGACGAGCAAGACTCTGAAATAATGAAAAAAGCGGAAGGCATGTATAGCCATGGCAAATTCAAAGAAGCCGCCGAAGCCTTCAGAGAAGCCATCAGACAAGAGCCAAATAATGCCAAAGCCCACCAACGCCTTGGCGCTATCCTGGCAGCTATGGAAGACTACGAGACAGCCATACTAGAGTCAAAACAAGCGGCCAAACTCGACCCTAAATACTTCCTACCACATGTGGTGCTAGGACAAATTTACGCTAACCAAGGCAAAGTAGAATTGGCACTGCCAGAGTTTGAAGAAGCGTGCAAGCTCAAGCCCACAAGCTTCCGGGCCCACTGTGACTTAGGCTTTGCCTATACCCACGTAGGCAAGGTTGATGAAGCTCTTTCTGCCTATAAGAAAGCAGCCGAAATCAATCCTAAAGATCCCACTCCCCATCTTAATATGGGCGTGCTCTATGCCCAACAAGAAAAATATCCGCAAGCAATCAAAGAAGAACAAGAAGCAATAACCTTGAACAGTAAATTGCCAGAAGCCTATATAAACCTCGGCAATATTTTTGCTGAATCTGGTGATACTCAGCAAGCTACGCAGGCCTTCAAAGACGCTCTCAGACTAGTGCCCAATCATCCCAATGCTTTGAGCGGTTTAGGCTGGATGCTACAAAAATCAGGCGACTACAAGGGTGCCGTAGCCGAACAGAAAAAAGCGCTAAAAATGCAACCTAATTTCACACCAGCAAGAAGAAGATTGGCCACAGCTCTAGCTGCCTTAGGCGACAATCAACAAGCTGAAGTCGAATTCAAAAATGCACTCAAGGCTTCTCCCCGTGATGTTACGGCCCATGTAGAATATGCTCAATTCTTAGAGAAACAAGGTCAAAGTGCTCCTGCACTAACGGAATACAAAAAGGCTGTTGAAATCAAACCAGATTCAAAAATTGCCCAAGAAGGCGTGAGCAAGCTGACTAAGATCAAATAACAAGATCTTCTGCGGTTCTTCTTTTCGATTTCTAAAAGTGTCAGACTTTCTTCGGAAAATCTGACACTTTTGGTGACGTAGTGCAATAAGCAATACGGCAAATCTAAGCTAAGTCACAGTTAGGCTACTACCACTAGCACGTCTTTCTTTTTCTTAGCTAGCTGGATGATTTCCTCAATCCTCTCTCTCAGGCCTTTATAGTCGCAGCCCTCTCCCAAAAACGGACATTGAATACAGGCAGAAGTTTGAGCCCTAAAACCACAAAACGAATCCATGCTCAAGTATTTGTCAGCCCCACACAATAGAGCTGCTCTCTCTAAAGTCGGATCGAGCTTTGATGCCCTAGTTGATCGCTCCCTCGACAAACACAGAAGAGGAATAGAGCGTAGAGTGACATCTCCTTTGACTAGTGAGATCAATTCAAAAACATCTATTTCTTCATAGACATTGCCGACCACTAAATCAATTTTTGCATCAGACTGGCGCAAAACCGCCATGGCTATCTCGATATCGTGGGCGAAGTAGAGTTCATGCGCCTCTTCTAAGCACCTGCGCAAGGGAGAGAACTCTTCGTCAATGCCGCGAACAACCAGTATGCGTGACATAAATGCCTCGTTTGAGTAGACTCGTTTAAGTAGACTCGTCTAACTAGAGCGGTAGCGATAGGCTACCTTTGACACTATTAGACACCCTGGGCAAAAATATAAAATCAGTCAAAGGATATGTTCAGACTACAATTGCCTTGACCGAGTCAATAGGCACTGATCAATGAGTTAATTAAGCTTTGAAGCAAAATGCTAGATTGGCTCTCTATCTGTTCTGAACTCGACACATAGAAAACGCTATTCTGGCCAAGAATCATCCCAACGGTGGATGATATCGCCGAAGAATAGCTGGTCATCGTCACAGAATGTCAAAGTCAGCCTATTTCTGCCTAGTTCTGCTTGTTTCAGCCTAGTTCTGCTTATTTTTGTTTACCGATGGGCCTCATCTCAAACAGATTCTGAAAGTCACCACTTTCATTGCGTGCGCTACTGCCAACGAAGACTACCCCAACCGACTTAGCTTGCTTATAACCACTTGGAGCAATGAAAAGCTTGGGATCGTCAACAGTAGGCTCAATTTTAGTGGTATCAAGCAAGGTTTCCAAATGGCCTTCCTCGCTGATACCAGTTGTATAGTCTCTACCGCTTTGCGCTTTAATATAAGTGACCGGCAAGCCACCATTAGTAGGAACTTTATAAGCAGCAAAGATTATGCTCTCCACCTGTGGTGCTACATTGCCTAAAGACAGATACTTAAAAGTTGAGTTTCTGCCAGTCCAACGCTGAATGTCATAGCCAGAAAACTTGAAAGTCGACCGGGTGAAATCGCTGGCTTTGAGCATACGCGGTCGTTCTACCATAACGAATCCTGACACTAGACCAGTATTTTGAAAGTCTTTGAGACTTTGCGAAAAACAGGTCTTATCGTCGCTGCGAAATACTGTTACTCGCCAATCTGGTGCCTTAGCTACTAGTACGAATTTTAGTTTGTCTTGATTTTCAATACGAATACCATGAGCACTGACTGTTAGCTGGCAACGCCCCATGAAGGTGTGAGCTTGATTGAGCCTGAGAGCATTGTCTCTAGCAGATGCAGGAGTATGAATGCTCAGAAGAAAGAAGACGATGAAGAACAGCCAACAAGTTTTCTTCTTTGTTTTCTCGCTCATAGGACATCTCCATTGGCTAAGCCAATCTATTTTCGCCCGCCTGGCAGTTTCATATCAAATAGATTCTGAAATTCGACACTATCATCGCGCACTGAAGCACCAGCAAAAACGAGCCCTAAAGACTTGGCCAATTTATAGCCGCTTGGTACTGTATAGAATTTTGGATTATCTTCAATGGATTCTATTCTAGTGGTATCAAGTATGGTTTCTAGCTCGCCTTCCTGACTGGCACCAGTGGTGTAATCTTTGCCGCTTTGAGCTTTAATGCAAGCTAACGGTAAACAACCATTAGTAGGTGTCTTGTAAGCAGCCAAGATTATAGTCTCGGCCTCAGGTGCAAGATTAGCGAACGGAAGACATTTCAACGTCTGACCTTTGCCAGTCCAGAGAAAAGCATCTCTGCCAAGAAACTTGATATTCGACTTCTTATATCTAGCAGCAGAGAGATAGCGAGACTTCATAAACATAACAAAACCAGAGAACAGGCCACTTTCTTGAAATTCTTTCAAACTTTCAGAAAAATAGGTTTTGTCATCATCGCGAAAGATCGTCACACGCCAATCAGGGGCTTTGGCAACCAGTTTGAATTTGAGTTTGTCTTTGTTTTCCAGGCGAACACCTTTAGCGCTGACGGTAAGCTGACCACGCCCCATAAAACCATGGGTTTGATCAAGCTTTAGGGCGCGGCCTTGAGCAATAGCAGGATCTATCTGTATGAAGGGACAACAGAATAGGAGCAAGACTGAAAGCTTTTTACTGGTGCGCATACGGCAATTCGCCTTTAGTGCATATCTTCTTTAGTGCATGTCTTCCTTAGTGTCTTCCTTAGTGTTTTTCTTAGTGTTTTTCTTAGTGTTTTTCTTCGCCCTCACCCAATTGCACCGAAATGGCATGAAGAATATTGGTGTGGTAGAGAGTATCAATGTAGACTTTACGGATAGCCCCTTGCAGAGCCGGATCGACCGGTCCTACTTTTTTACACAGTGATGTTGCTTCTTTCAGTGCCTCTTCTGCACCTTTGTAGTCACCTTGAGCAAAAAGCGATAATGCATAGCCGTAGAGCGCTCTGGGTGCCCACGGGGTATCAGGATTGCCGTGTGCCTTCCACCAGTCGATTCCTAGTTTGTACGTGGTCTGAGCCTCCTTAAACAGGCCATCTCGACGATAGACATCGGCCAGCTTAGCGCAGGCATCCCAGTACATTTGCGAACGCTGCTCTTTTTCGATCTCAGCCAAATTAAAGAAGCGCTTATAGACCTCAGTTGCTTTAGCGAGGTTGTTTTGACGCGAATAAATGTCGCCAAGAATCCGCAGACACTGAATATTTGAAATATTGAGAGCCTGCTTACCAGAGGCTAACTCCAGCTCTTTTTCAGCGGCGGGAACAGCCTCTTCATAGGCCCCATAGCAGAAGGCAGCATAAGCAACTAGTCGATAGCACTCGCTCAGTTGGCAGGGTCCTTCCTGACCATCCTTCTCTAAGCGCTCTGTTGTCTGCGTCAACTTTCGTCCATAGGTCAGGGCATCAGACCAGTGCTGTGACTCATGATAAAGGGTTACAAGAGCAAGCAGAGCGTCAGCATATTCGCGGCAATTGGTACCGATATCTCTTTCTATACTCTGCAAATTTACTTTGGCAGCCTCTTCTTTGTTGCCAAAATCTTCTACTGGTGTGGGCTTGCCTGAGACCTTGACGTTCCATAACAAATTATTGTCAAAGGTCGGATACTTCTTACTCTCTGGTTTGAGAATAATCCAAGACCAAAAACCAACAACACCAACAAGCAAAACAATGCCAGCAATCCAAATGGCTGATTCAACAGAGAAGCCCCGTCTCTTGCTGCCAGAAGCTCCGCCACCCTGACTGCGTTTCTTCCGCGGCGCAACCTCTTTATAAAGATTGGCTGAATTGGCCCATTCTGTATCGGTTGCAGTCAACAATAGCTCTAAATCTTGGCGCAACTGCTCTGGGCTTTGATAGCGATTATCGGGATCTTTAGCCAGACATTTAGCCACTACTTCTTCAAAACGAGTAGCGACCGGCTCCATACCAGGATCTAAACCCAGTGGTCGAGGAGTGTCATTCATGTGCTTGTAGGCAGTTTCTAAAACGTTCTTGCCCACAAATGGTGGTTTGCCAGTAAGCGACTCATACATGACACAACCAAGCGAATAAATATCTGAGCGGTTATCAACCTTCTTGCCACCACACTGCTCTGGGCTCAAGTACAAAGGACTACCAAAAGTTTCCTTAGAGCGGGTCATATATTGATCTGACTTATGCTCAGCGCTCTCATCTTGAATAATTTTAGCGATGCCAAAATCCATCACCATAATGTCATCGTCAAACTTCTGATTATCAAGGATGAGAATGTTGCTGGGCTTTATGTCTCGATGCAGGATGTCAAGCACGAGGGCCGATTCTAAGGCTTCAGCCACTTGGCTAAAAATGCTCACAGCACGATCGGGCCCGATGTGGCCAGTTTTAGAGAGGAGATCTTCGAGGCTCTCAAAGACCATGGGCCGGATCACTAAGATAACCCGACCTTCCACAATAACAACGTCGCGGTAAGTGCAAATATGCGGATCATCAAGAGCCATCAAAGACCGCAACTTCTGCTCAAACTTTTTGAGATTCTTGATACTAGACAAGAGCTGCTTGTGAATAATCTTGATTACAACAGTGCCCTGTGATTCTTTATCGTGAGCGCGATAGACAACACTCAAACTGCCTTCACCAAGCTGTTCTTCAATCTCGAATCGATCTATTGTTTTGCCTACAAGGCTCTCGCCACCACCAAATAGTGAGCTGTCTTTTGCCTTCGGATTTTTTGCACCTGGGCTCATGCCAAACTAATCCCCACCTAGATTACCAACAAGATTATTATCAGACCCTAGTATTCAGTAGCCATAATCGTTTTGCCCGATTTCAGCTCAAAGCGCACATGCCACAGCCAAAATTCTCTAACTAATTTCCCCAAAAAAACAAAAAAGATACGCGAAACCATTGCCTAGGTGCAGTTCATGGAATATCCCATCGCTTTGAGAATTTTTTGCAAGTCAAGCAAATTAGTATAAGTAGGCATCAACCATAGGGTCTCCCCTTCCTTCAGGCTTTCAATGCCCTGACGCAAAGCTTGAGCCAATTTTGGCACAGTAGCTATTTGATCTGAGTTAATACCTGCATACTTCAGGCGAACAGCCATGTCTTCAGCTCTTTGTCCGCTCACTATCATGGTGCCGTTGTTGAGAACGGCAAGCTGTTCGAAGTCGGCGTCCCAGAGCCAAGAGATATCTCGACCGTCAGCTAAATTATCGTTGATAGCAATCAAAACTTTGGCCTTACTGTCTTTAACGCATGAAGCCAAGGCCTGAGTTGCCCCAGCGGGATTTTTAATCAATTGCACAATGATCGACTTGCCTTGAATGGTCATTCTTTCAGAACGACCAAAAAGTGTTGAATAGTCTTTCAGGCCATAGCGAATAGCTTCGCGGCTAGCACCAAAGTGATAGGCCGCCGCTGCCGCCGCAAGAGCGTTGTAGACGTTGAACAATCCAGGCAATGGCAAAACGCACTCTTCAGCTTTGCCTTCTATAACTAACTTGAAGCGGCTATGAGTAGCTGATACTTCAACATCACGGGCGATAACTGTGGGCTGCGGGCGCTTAAAACCACAACCCTGACAATACCAATGGCCTATTTGACCATAAAAAACTTTGCTGTAGCTGACCTCTTGACCACACTTGCTGCAGTAAGAAAGCTCCATATTAGCGCTGGGCGAAGCGCTATTAGTTGCTTCAGAAGCTGATTGCAGCAGAGATTCAAGACCAAAAAAGAGATGCTCCACATCAGGGGCCAACTGGCTGACGTTGGGATCATCGCTGTTGAGAATGGCCATTGAATTGTTAAGATTGATACCAGCATTAATCAATCTAGCAGTGGTATCAAGCTCACCAAAACGATCAAGTTGATCGCGAAATAAATTAGTGACAACTACGCTATTGATTCTAACTTCTTTAGCCACCACCGGTAGGGCAGCCTCGTCTATTTCAAACAAGCACAAATCTGCTGCAATTCCAGTTTTCCAATTAGAAGATTCAATCAAAGAAGCAGTAATACCGGTAACCAGGTTGGCACCCTGACGGTTGTGAGCAAAAGTAAAACCAGCAGTGCGCAGAATAGACGAGAGAATACCACTAGTAGTGCTCTTGCCATTAGTGCCAGTGACAGCAATGACACCACGAGATGTTTGAGCAGAAAGATTACTCAACACAGTAGGTGACAATTTTCTTGCCAACCGTCCTGGCAAATTGGAGCCAAGACCTAAGCCCAAACGACGAATAGTCGCTGCAGTTAACTGGGCAACCAAAATAGCGGCATGATCTGAACTTGTTAATTTGCCGTCATCGGTCATTTCGTTCTACCTGCAAATAAATCACTTAGTGCTTCGCTTTCAAAAAGACATCGTTAACGCTTGAATGTATAAAGGCTCTCAAATCATGGGAGGGTTTAATCACCAGCTCATCACCTAAAGTCAGGGTATGAATAATGTGTGGACCGTCAATATAAACTTCACCAGTGCGCATCTCGCTGACAATACGCATACTTTGATCTTCGTTTAAAAATCCGTCTAAGAGCTGCCAGCTCTGCCCTGGTCTCATGCAGGCTTCTCTCACCTTATACTGAAACTTACGCTCGGACAAACTCATAATTGTGCCCCCAGCCGATCGCAACGAACCAGTCGAACCAGCAGGGGTACTGACCCAGATACCTGATGAACGCTGCTCTTCCTTGTGCTCTCCAACTTCAATTAAATAGCGACTGGTAGCAGCTGGTGAACTGTGCGCGACCAAAACCTCATTCAAGACCAGCTCTTTTAAAGGCTGACCATTGATAACAATGCCCAGACGCAGAATACTGAAAGGTGAAATCATCTCAGTTTCTATTTGGTCCAAAATTGACGAGAAATTCTCACGATTGGCCATGCAAAAATGGCCAAAGCTTGAAGAGCGTGAAGAATTGACACCGAGAGCTGGCACATCTTTAAGAGCATGGGAGGCGTCTAAAAAGGTGCCATCACCACCCACCGAAATTAAAAGGTCAACGTCTTCGACTGTCTCAGCCACCTGAGAACGGCTCAACGATTGATAGGCAATGCCTCGACTAGACAATTCATCTTCAACCCTAGACAGCGTATCAACGTGCTCTTCGTGAGCAACACGAACACGGTTAACGACCTCGTTGCCCTCCGCTATCAACTTGAGAAAGCGTGATTCTTTATGTTCTTCAGCCTGAATCTGGTAAGTTGATTTTTTGTGAACGACAAGGACTTTCTTGAGCTTCAACTGAAAATAGCCTCTGGATGCCCGTAAAAGCAGAAATATAGCGATACGGCAAGCTAAAGGTTAGCAGATTGAGCGGGCCATTTTCAACATAATTAAGACTCTGTGAAGCCCCAATTAAGAGCCATCTAGCGACTCTTTTTATGGAGCCGTCAAATAGCCTCTAACTATGATCAATGTGAGCTATAATCGCTGTTTCTGCAAGCATACGATCAATATGACCAAATGGTTGTGCCAACCATGAGTCTGGGAGGACCTAATGACGCTTTCGGGCAGCGAGATTCGCGACAAGTTCGTTTCATACTTCAAAGATAAACGCGGACACCTGCACAAGCCCAGTTCGAGCTTAATCCCAGACAATCCCACTTTACTACTAACTTCAGCGGGTATGGTGCAATTTGTACCGATTTTCTTAGGTCAAGCTGAGGCGACTAACCCACCAAGGGTAGTGACAGTGCAGAAATGCGCCAGAGCCGGTGGCAAAGACTCTGATATCGAGAATATTGGCCGCACATCTAGACACCATAGCTTCTTCGAGATGCTTGGCAATTTCAGCTTTGGCGATTACTTCAAAAAGGAAGTGATTCCGTGGGCCTGGGAATTCGTTACTAAGGAGCTTGGCCTAGAGCCAGAGAAACTCTATGTCACAGTTTTCAAGGGAGACGAAAACAACCCAGCCGACGACGAGGCCGCCGATATCTGGCACAAACAAGTAGGCGTGCCACTTGATCGTATATTCAGAATGAGCAGAAAAGACAACTTCTGGGGTCCACCAGGCCCCACTGGCCCTTGTGGACCCTGTTCAGAAATTTTCTATGACCGCGGTGAAGCCTACGGCCCAGAAAGTTTTGAAGATTATTGTTACAACGGAGTAGACGGCGATCGCTATCTAGAGATCTGGAACCTAGTGTTCATGGAACTCTTCAAGGATGAAAATGGAAAATTTACTCCCCTTGCCAACAAAAACGTTGACACTGGTGCCGGCCTTGAGCGCATCGCCCTAGTTAAACAAGGCAAAAATAATACATTCGAAACAGACCTATTTATGCCCATCCTTGAAAAAGTCAGTGAGATCTCCGGGGTCAAATACACTGGCGGTGCTATATCAGGCTCATGGGAGTCACAGGCAACATCACCAACCTGGAAACAAGATAGCTACCTCAAAATTATTGCCGACCATGCCCGCTGCATTAGCTTTCTTATTGCCGACGGCGTAAGAACCAGCAATATTGGTCGCGGCTATGTCTTGCGCTTTATCTTGAGACGGGCCGCACGCTTTGGTCTTTTGCTCGGCATCACCGAACCTTTCATATACAAGCTTGTCCCTGTAGTAATAGACATATATGGCAAGGTCTATAAAGAGCTACTGGACAACCAAGAGCAGGTGACACGGGTAATCAAGGAAGAAGAAGAGCGCTTCTCTAAAACTATTGATAGAGGTTCTGCTCTATTAGAAGAAATTCTCAGCCGTCCAGAGACAACAGTGGCTGGTGAAGAAGCTTTCAATTTATACGCCACTTTTGGCTTCCCCATCGAACTAACAGCTGAAATTGCTCTAGAACGCGGCAAGAAAGTCGATATGGAGGCCTTTGCTCAAGCCAGAAGCAAGCATGAAGCTGTCTCGTCAGTTAACAAATTCAATGTGATCATGACCGGCGAAAATGCCTTAGGCGAAGTTCTAAAACAGCACGGTACTACCAAATTTACTGGCTATTCCAAACAAGACGATACTGGCAAAGTACTAGCCGTATTGAAAGATGGCAAGCTAGTCGATGTTGCAAATGAAGGCGATGAAGTCGATATTATTCTCGACAAAACACCTTTTTATGGCGAATCTGGCGGTCAGCTAGGCGACACAGGCATACTAGAAAACCCTGATGCCAGGCTACAAGTGCTCGACACCAAGAAGCACGAAGGCCTTCACATTCACCGGGTGCGCACCATGGCTGGTGCCATCGAAGCAGGCCAAGCTTTGCACTCGATAGTTGACAAAGCTAGAAGAGTGGCAACGATACTGCACCACTCTACTGCTCACGTATTTCATGCAGCCATTCGTGAAATCTTCGGCAAGCAGGTAGTTCAAGCCGGATCGCAGGTTGGCCCCAACGCCATGCGCTTCGACTTCACTCTAGACAAGCAGCCAAGCAAAGAAGACTTAGCTCGAGTGGAAGCCCTGATGAACGAATGGGTACGCTCTAATAGTGATGTTGTTACCCAAGAAATGTCAATCGATGAAGCTAAGGCCACAGGCGCCATTGCCATGTTCGGAGAAAAGTATGGAGATGTGGTTCGAGTCGTTAAAATGGGCGACTTCTCCCTAGAATTTTGCGGTGGCACCCACGTAGCTAATACGTCAGAAATCGGCCAGATCAAAATAATCTCTGAAGGAAGCGTCGCTCAAGGAACTCGCAGAATCGAGGCCTACTCGGGCCCCCGTGCCTGGAACTATATCGCCGACCAACTAAAGTATCTCGGTGATGCTACAGACAAGCTCAAGGTTAAACCAGCAGAAATGGTGGCGCAAATAGAACGCCTCCAAAGCGATTTAAAAGCAAAAGAAAAAGCACTGCAGCTACTAGAAGAGAAGCTGGCACTCAGTCGCGTGGCCGATATCGTGGCCAAGGCAGAAAAAGTTGGCTCAACATCAACATACATTATCGCTTCTGTCATTCCAGAGCTAAGCGCTCAATCTTTGAAGCTTATCGCTGAGAGCATCAAAGCCAACCACCCCAATACCCTTTGCCTACTAGCTTCAACACAAGGCGACAACGTCAGCCTAGTGGTGGCAGCCTCGCCTGAATTGGTCAAACAAGGCTTCAAGAGCGGCAAAGCCGTTGGTGAAGTAGCAGCAATTGTCGGAGGAAAAGGCGGCGGTCGAGATGACATCGCTTCAGCCGGCGGCAAAGAGCCAGCAAAAATAAGCGAAGCAATTGCTAGATTCAAAAATATTGTTGCCGAACAGCTTGGAGCCACCGGTAAAAAATGACAGATTTAGAACAAAAAGTAATAGCAAGTTCAGTCGCAGTAGTTTTCGCCGACGGCGGCTCTAGGGGTAATCCTGGACCATCTGGCTGCGGCGCTGTAGTTAAATCTGGCAGCATCGACGGCGAAGTATTGGCCAGCCTCTCAAAATTTGTTGGTATTGCCACCAATAACGTGGCCGAATACACGGGGCTTTTAATTGGTCTAGAGAAGGCTCTGGCCATGGGCTTTTCTGAAGTAGAAGTACGCATGGACTCAGAGCTTATCGTCAAACAAATCAAGGGCCAATATCGTTGCAAAAATGAAGGTCTAATTCCGCTCTTCAATGAAGCCAAAAGACTGCAGCGCCAATTTAAGAAATTCAATATTGAGCACGTGCGTCGTGAGTACAATAAGGAAGCCGATCTTTTAGCAAACCAGGCCATGGACCAAGGCGAATAGAATTAAGGGCGAATAGAAGTAACAGCGAATAAGAATCAAGGCGAAGAATCAGGGAGATATTTTCGAGGATGAAAAATCTAGCTAAACTGCTACTGACAGCAGCGACAGTTTTGGTAACCAGTGCCTACACTATTACCTCAGCTTGGGCAGCGCCGCCAGTGAGAATAGCCGTGGTCTCTGCTAGCGGCAGCGGTATTGAACAAGAAATCGTCGATCGTGTCACTAATTCGCTAAGTAGTTTAAGCGATGTCGTCGTCAGCACAGTCAACCCTGACTGGTACATCGTCTGCAATATCACTGAACAGCTAGATCCTGGTTCTGGTTCAATTCGATACAACGGTTCAGTAATAACAAAGACGGCCGGCGGTCAGGTCTTAAACACTGTAGCCGTGCAAAAGTACAATCAAGATTTTTCAGTGGGTGGTGCCGCCCAGCTCAACAAAAAGCTAGTAGATAATGCCGCCAGGGACGTCATCAACTCTGCTTCACAGCGAGTTGTCGGGCCAATCCAAAACGCTGTAATAGTGGAGATGGAAACCCGCGAGAGAATTATCAAAGCGCAGAATTTGGCCGATAGCGACCAATATGACGAAGCGATTGGCTTGCTTCGACCAATCACTCCCGATACTCCACACTTCAAAGATGTGCGAGATCTAATAGACGAATTTGAAATGGAACTAGATGCCTTAGAGCGACTGAAAGCAGCGGCTGGAAAGGCATCAAAGGGTCGCTACAGCGAAGCCATTGCCATACTAAAAGATGTCAGCAGCAAAAGTAAGCGTTCAAAATTAGCCAAGCAAAAAATTGCCACATACCGGGCCCTGATGGCCAGACCGGCAAAAAAGCCCATTAAAATACATTAGTCAAAAATAAATCGTCTGATTATCCCTATTAATCAGACTACGGGCGTTAATCCAGTAGACTCTAGGCAGAGATTTAGAGCCTTGCTTGGCCTTACGCTGAGCTTACAACTTGGGCACGAATAAGGAGTGACAGATGAAGTTCCGGAAAACAGCAGCGCTAGCACTAGCGTTATTTGTTATGGCATCCAGCAACATACCTCAGGCTTTTGCGTCGACAAAGCGCCGCATCGCCATAATGCCGTTTGAGTATGGCGCAGTGAACCAGTACACCGGCAACTATGACGTGGGCAAGGGTATCGTCAGCTTGCTCACAACTAAGCTCGTCAACGACGGCACATATTCTGTAGTTGACAGACAAATGCTCGATTCTCTCTTGAAAGAGCAGAATCTCTCTGTTTCAGACCGGGCTGACCCAGCTACCGCCTGCAAAATCGGTAAAATTTTGAGCGTAGACGCCATCATCACCGGCACAGTTACTCAATTTGGCTATGAAACTAAAACCATGAGCACCAGCGGTTTACCAACCGGATACATTCCTGGTGTTCCTTATGTCGGTGGTCTTGGCGGCATGTTAGGTAGTTTCAAATCAAGCAAGAGCAAAGTTAAAGTTGCTGTAGATGCCAAAATCATCGATATCAATACATCAGAAATCTTAGCGGCCGTGCACGGCTCAGGAGAATCAAAGAGAAGCAGCACTGGCGCTCTCGGCATAGACATGGATTCATCTGATTTTGCTTCTTCAATTGCTGGTGAAGCCACCTTGCAATCAGTTGAAGAAATGGGCGGGCAGTTAATTGCTGCGGCCAATAAAATTCCTGATGGACAGTCAATTGCCGCTGCTAACGTAGAAGGTAAAATTGCCGACGTCACTGGTGGTCAAATCACACTTAACGTAGGCAAAATAAACGGCCTGGCAATTGGTGATAAGCTGCAGGTACTGCGCCCTTACAAGACGATCAACGATCCAGATACTGGCAAAGTAATCAAAACATTGACCAATACTATTGCCGTTCTCAACATTGATGCTGTTGAAAAAGATTCATCAACTGGAAGCATCGTCAAAGGAGCTGGTGCCAGAGTCGGTGATGCCGTCAAGAAAGTATCGATGGAAGTCTCTGCCATTGTGGTATCACCAGTACCTGGTAGCGAACCTAGTTCAGTCGGCCGCTCCTTCAATGCCACTGGTACCATTCTCAAAACTGGCGCCAAAAATGTAATTAAAGAAGCAGTTAGATCGGTCACTACACCTACTACAAAGTAATTGGGAACAATGAAATTCACAGTAAAATTACTGGTTCTCGCTGTTGTAGCAGTAGTAGTCGTCGTCGGCCTGGTTAGCTCACCCCTTCGCCTGCCTGCTCAGGCGAAGGGCGACCCGAACTGGGACGTCGCCTTGAAAGATGCCAACCATCTTCTCGCCATTGGTGAATCAGAAAAAGCAGCTGCTATTTTCGAAAGCAAAATCAAGAAATACCCAAATTCAGGGGCCTGTCACACGGCCCTCGGCCGCGCCCTAAAGCGTTTGGGCAAACTTGATCAAGCGAAAACCGAATTTTTGCGCTCTACTGAAGTAGAACCAAACTATGCCGACGGCTTCTATGAGCTTGGGGTGCTGCAAGAGAGTGATAAAGAATGGGCGGAAGCGGCCAACGCTTTTACCCGATATGTTGAACTAAAACCTGACTCAGGACAAAGACGAACCATCGAAGATCGTATCTTGTACTGCAAAGGTCAAAAAGAGTAAGAGTCGACGATAGCCAAGACTAAAGTCAAAAGGAGATGCCGGTGACAGAGCAAAAGACGTACGCATTCTTCCAAGGAAATATTGTTCCAATCGAAGAAGCCAAAGTAAGCATCATGAATCACTCATTCATGTATGGAACGGCTGTCTTTGAGGGAATCAGAGGCTATTGGAACGAGAAAGAAGAGGAAATGTATCTCTTTAGACTAAGAGAGCATTTCGAGCGTATGGCCGACAGCATGAAAATCATGTACCTACAGGTGCCACAGTCTGTTGATGAACTGTGCAAAATCGTAGTTGAGCTAGTCAAAAAGAACGGGCCTAGAACCGATACCTATATTCGTCCAACGGCATACAAAACGGTTCACCGCGTTGGTCCAAGTCTCGACAATAATCCGTCCGATATCTGCATTTTTACAGTGCCCTTCGGCGATTACTTTCATGGTGCTGGTGGTTTAAAAGTGCAAGTCTCCAGTTGGCGGCGTGTAGAAGACAATGCAATTCCAGCAAGGGCCAAGATTGTTGGAGCCTATGCCAACACCGCTCTGGCCAAAACCGACGCCGTCATGGCTGGTTTTGATGACTGTATTGTTTTGTCTGAAAACGGCCATGTCTCAGAAGGTTCTGCCATGAATGTCTTTATGGTAAAGAACGGCAGGCTTATAACTACTCCTTCTTACGAAAACATTCTTGAAGGGGTTACTCGCCGCACTATTATGGAATTTGCAGAAGCTGAGCTTGGCCTCAAAGCTGAATCAAGACAAATCGACAGAAGCGAACTTTATATTGCCGACGAGCTCTTTTTCTGTGGCACGGGAGCCCAGATTGCCCCTATTATAGAGATAGACAGACGTCCGGTTGGTAGCGGAGTGGCAGGTCCTATTTCCACGATGATCAAAGACAAATACACCAAGATCTGTCGCGGCGAAGTAGAGCAATATGCCCATTGGTTGACACCAGTGTATTCGCGAAAATTGGCGGAAACGAAGAATTAGTCAGTGCAAGGGGTTTTGTCCATGTCAGCGAAGAAATGTCTGGTTGTATTATTTGCCCTCACTTCATTATTTGTGGGCGTAATTCAACCAGCCTTCTGCGACAGTCTGCCAAGGTTGACTTACTACCGCTATATAAAAGACCTGTATTATGCCACTAAATTGCCGCAAGTAGCGCAATACTGGTACAAAACCAGCCGCTTGCCCATGCTGCAAACCAATGGCACCAGAGCTGAAGCAGAGCTAAAACGCCTGAAGATAGGATATGTCTACAAGCCTAAGATCACAATAGAATTTATCGAAGGCGATCGTTGCACCATGAAAGGTCAAGGTATTGTAGTAGACAGAGGCAGACAAGTTCCTTGCACCGTAGATGTAGTCATGATCAAAGAAGATGAAGTCTGGAAAATTCTCTACTACACATGGAGAGCAGAAGTAATTAGAACGAATTAGAGCTTGTCAAAAATTTCCGCTTAAAAGATTTTGATTAAAAGCTAGTTACAGTCTTACATTGAAAAAAAGTAGTTTCCATGGAAACTACTTTTTTTCATTCAACGAGCAAGAGGGCAAGAATATATGAGTCCAAGAATATATGAGTAAAATAGCCCGAAAATCAAAATTGCTTCAACGAAACGTGCAACGCCCTAGCTTCAGCGCCAGCCTTAACATTAGCCATCACCGCAGGCATTGCCGCCTTCAGCTGTTTATTGATGATTGATTGGGGTATCATGCCACCATCAATATATTTGTAGTAAGAAACTAAAGTTCTCTTGCCCGAGCCATCTAGTGGCTCAATTTTCCAATAGCCCTCATTGGCTTTAAAAGCGCCACTGAGCCTACGAAAATCAATTCTAGAAGGAAATGTTTCTGTCATTCGCAAAACATAGTCGAAGTTCCAGACATTGGCCATGCCTTTCAAGCTGAAACTTACGTCTGTGGTGTTTTCTTCAGCACTGCGAGCCACCACCGAAGAATGCTTTAAATTGCTAAAAAGTCTGGTGGAATTAGCATAGTCAGTTAAGACATAAAAGACCTGCTCTGGTGACGCGTTAGCGATGGTTTTACCAATATGAAAAACCTTACCATCGACCGTTTCTTCAGCTGAAACCATGCCCTTTTCCATCTTACCTTCCAAACCATCAAAGCCAGTTAGCTTATTGATACCAGCACTTTTTGCCATATTAGCAGAATTTGTGATGCCAGCTGTGGTGCCATATTTGAGAGTCTTTGCTTGAGCCACCTGCATGCTTGTCGGAGAATTTGACAGACCAATTGCCAAAATCAGTAGCAAGGGAAAAGATAGCGAACGTTTCATATTAAGCACCACACTAAGTGTTTCATCTTCACACAAAGCTAATGACGCACAATTCTACCCACTGTTCCCTAATTGCCAAAGCAAAGCAGTAGTAAACTCTTAGTTGCTTAGTACTTTATGTCAGGGTGTCGTATGTTCGAAATTTCAAGACAAGCCACCAAACTTCTACCAGGCCCTTTTATCAGCCTTACCCTAGTTCTTGCTTTAGGATTTCCCAACTGCGCCTTGAGCCAAGACGGGCAACTACTACCCACAGTTCAAGATCACGACATCGAAATTGTTGAGTCGCCGCTCTCCCAGCCACAAGCATTTTCGCCATTTTCCCAGTCTTCCCCAACATCACTGGCTTGGCCCTCCCTCGGCCAATCCAGCCTGGGTAGCTATCCAGGTCTAGGCACGATGAGGCGCTCAAGCATTCCCTTTATGGGCAGTATTCCTTATGTAGGAGTTCCTTATGTAGGAGTTCCTTATGTAGGAGTTCCTTATGTTGGAGTTCCTTATCTAGGAGCGCATGTTCCATCACTTTCAATTCCATATGTCGGCGGATTCGGCGGTTTGGGGACTCTAAGCAGTATTGGCAGCATTGGCGGCCTGGTCGGACACAGCGGTTGGGGCAGAGGCTCGTGGTCTGACCCATACCGCTTCTACCGGAGTGCTGGCTCTTTTGGAGCTTACCCTAGTTACGGGTCTGGACTAGGGTCTGGACTAGGCTATGGTTTAGGTTCTAGTTTTGGTTCTAGTTATTCCTCCGCCTATAGCTGGGCGCGACCATTCGGACGTTTGTCCAACCAGAGTTTTATCCAAACAGCGCCAAGTAAGGCAGCTGGCAACTACTATGCCCCGGCCACAGTCGACCCTTCTGCGGCTGGCAGCTACTATGCTGACAGCCAACCAGCGCAAAAACCCCGAAATCAAGTGTTCGGCAAAGATTACAGCGATTATGGAAACTATAACCGCTCTAAGGCCTCCAGTTACGGCAATAGCGACCACACAAAGCCACAAAAGGACTACTGGGGTGGATCTGGCAGCCCTTTCCCAAAAGACCTAAACAGCACCCCTTGGTCGAAATGACTGCAAATCAGTCAATATGAGGAATAAATAGGGACATTTTGGTTACAAGTGCGCTCCCTGCCGCAACAGAACTCTTTAGGGCTTGACACGCTGGGTATAATTAATATTCACCCTTATAAGCAGCAGCGATGAAAGATCAAATCGGTCAACCCTTATTCGACATTTTAGAGAAACAGGGTCGCCCGGCTGAAGATCTTGCCATCGCCCATAAGGCCTATGACTTTGCCTACGCCTCTCACGACGGCCAAATGCGCAAGTCCGACGACCCGTATATTATCCACCCGGTAGAAGTCGCCTGCATACTGGCTGATATTAATGCTGATATAGATACTGTCTGCTCTTGCCTGTTGCATGATGTTCTAGAAGATTGCGACGTTAAGCCCAAAGAAATCGAAGAACGCTTTGGCGTTGATACCAGACGAATCGTAGAAGGCGTAACTAAGCTAGGCAAATTCAGCTTTAGCTCTAAAGAAGAGCGGCAGGCTGAAAACTTCCGCAAATTGCTTGTGGCCATGGCTGAAGATGTGCGTGTTGTTTTAGTAAAACTGGCCAACCGCCTGCACAATATGCGCACCATGGAGCACATGGCGCCGCATAAACAGGCAGAAAAAGCCAAAGAGACCCTCGAAATTTTTGCCCCGCTGGCCAACCGCTTCGGTCTCGGTAAAATGAAGTGGGAATTAGAAGACCTCGGTCTCAAGTATCTCCATCAAGACGAGTATCTTGAAATTGAGCGATTGGTGGAAGATAGTCGCGAAGATCGCGCTGACCACCTAGCACAAGTGGTTGAGAAACTAAGAGTTGATCTAGACAGCCGTGGGATCAAAGCCGACATTATCGGTAGACCGAAGCATTTCTTTGGTATCTGGCGCAAGATGAAGAGCCAACAGAAAGAGTTCCAAGAGCTTTACGATGTGCTCGCCGTGCGAGTTATCATCGATAGCAACCCTGACAAAAACTTCTGCGAATTAGAATCTGATCCTGATACGCAAAAATGCTACGAAGTAATGGGTACCGTTCACTCAATCTTTAAGCCTATTCCAGGCCGTTTTAAAGACTATATTGCCATGCCCAAGTTCAACAGCTATCAGTCTTTGCACACGGCTGTGATTGGGCCAAAGGGCAAACCAGTAGAAATTCAAATTCGCACCAAGCGCATGCACCATATTGCCGAATATGGTATTGCTGCACACTGGGCCTACAAAGAGGCCGGAGAAGCCGTCAAGGCCGACGGTTCTGCCGACAAGAAACTTGCCTGGTTGCGTCAATTAGTTGACTGGCAGCAAGACCTCAAAGATTCTGGTGAATACATTGAAGAAGTGAAGATGGATCTCTTCGCTGATGAAGTCTTTGTCTTTAGCCCAAGGGGAGACGTTCTCGACTTGCCCAACGGCTCATGCCCTATCGATTTTGCCTACCGAGTGCACACCGATATTGGCCACCGCTGCGTTGGTGCCCGCATCAATGAAAGAATCGTGCCACTGAACACGATCATGAAGAACGGCGATATCGTTGAAATTCTCACAAGCAAGAACGGCCAACCAAAGATGGATTGGCTTAACTTCGCCAAAACCCATGGGGCAAAAAATCGCATTCGCCAATGGTTCAAAAAGCACCATAGAGAAGAGCACATTCAGCAAGGCCGGCAAATGCTCGAAGCTGAATTGGGCAAAGGCAATTTAGACGAATTCCTCAAGTCAGATAAGCTGAAAGAAGCAGGAAAACGACTCAATATCTCTGATCCACAAGACATTTTAGCAGCGGTAGGCTACGGCGATCTCTCTGTTGCACAAGTCGTTAACCGCATTCGCGAAGTCGACAACGCTGAGAAAATTGCCTTGAAAGGTTACACCATTCCTCAAATGGTGCCAGACAAACCAAGCAATATTTCTAGCCTTGGTGGCTTGCTACACCATTTGGCTAAGTGCTGCCAGCCAGTACCAGGAGAAGAGATTGCTGGAGTGGTATCACGAGGTAGCGGCATTGCCGTGCACCGCGCTGACTGCACTATGTTAGCCAAAATTGAAGAAGGTCGACGAATGGCCGTTGACTGGTCAATCGAACGCAATACTCAGTATCCTGCTGGCTTGCAAGTTGAATGCCTTGATAGAGTTGGTATCGCTGGCGATATCTTGAAGAAAGTTTCAGATCACAAAGTAAATTTGAGAGACCTGCGGGTAGATACACACAGAGACAAGAAAACTGCAACTATATTCTTGATTTTAGATGTGCTTGATATTGACCAATTGGCCCGGGTCTCGCAGGCGATATCACAAATTTCAGACGTTATAAGAGTACACAGAAAAGATCACCGCAAGCGCGTCGCGGGCACCAACCCCCTAGCACGGGTAACTGGTATAAAAACAGTCAAAGCCAATGCCAACCCCAATGCCGAAGCTACCAGCTCTAAGTCAAATTCAACTAAGAACGGCAGTTCTTCGAGTAATGGCAATGGCAGCACAAACGGTAACGGAAACGGCAGTAAAAAAGCAGCAGCGGCTCGTAGTAAAACGACTACAGCCAAGAAAAAAGCGAAATAAAACGTCGAAGGCAACATAGCGTGCCGAAGGCAATATAGAGCGCCGAAGGCAACATAGAACGCCGAAGGCAAAATAGAATTAGTACCCCACAGGCAAAACAGTATAAATGAAGATAGTTCTAGCCACGAGCAATCCGGGCAAGCTGAAAGAATTTCAAGCACTTAGCCTGGCAGCTCCAAAGCTAGAACTTATATTGGCACCAGCAGGGTTCAACCCCGAAGAAACTGGCTCCACTTTTGTCGACAATGCTTTGCTTAAGGCGCGAGAAGCGGCCAAGCTCTGTCAGCTCCCTGCTATTGCTGACGATTCAGGGCTGAGCGTAGAAGCCATGGACGGCCGGCCAGGCATTCACTCAGCGCGTTACTGCGAAGGAAGCGACGCTGACCGGAGAAAAAAGCTCTTGCATGAGCTTAAAGACATCCCAATTGGCCAAAGGAAAGCTGCTTTCGTTTGCGCAATTGCCTTGGTCGATAGTAATGGTGAAGTACTTTTCACCTGTGAGCAGCGATGGCCAGGTCATATCTCCTTAAGCGAAATAGGCAGCAATGGTTTTGGCTTTGACCCTGTCTTTGTGCCACTTGGCTATGAAATTACAGCAGCACAAATGGAACCCGCAGCAAAGAACGAACTGTCCCATCGTGGTCAGGCCTGGCGACGTTTTCTTAACCATCTAGCAACACTCAAGTCAATCTAAAACAAGAGCAAACTGGCCCGCTGAGCCAGATTCATGACCGGCCCCTGACTAAAGAAAAAAAACTTCATCTTGCTATGAGAAAGGCTACATGAAAAACTGGTTCACAAGAGATAAGCTGTCATTGTTATCTAGCTAACACTTGTAGGAGTGGAAGTGGCGGAATTCGTTTTCAACGGCAACGCTAATATATATACAGCAGCTCAGGGTCAGCACGCAGCAGCAGCAGCCGTGAGCAATGTCGTAGCGCTGAAGCAAGAGGACAACCTAGCAGAGAACCTAGCAGATAGCTCTCAACTGACGGCGAACCGCCAAGTAGAACTACTTCTCTGGCTTGCCAACTTAGAGCTGCGCCTACCGCCCTACGGCGATAACAACTAATTCGCGTTTTGTGATTTTAAGTCTTCCAAACGATGCTTGATGCCGACTGACAAAGGGTGTTCCTTGCCTAAAGTCTTCTCAGCAATTTCAAAAGCATCTTCACTTTTACGCAAAGCCAATGCACTTTTGCCTTGGCGACTATAGAGATCGGCTAAATTATCAAGACAGATAGCAACATCAGGGTGGCGTCCACCAAGAGTTTCGCGAAAGGTCTCGAGGGCCTTAAGCTGTAGGTCTTCAGCCTCTTTGAGCTTACCTTCCTTGACATAGAGACCAGCTAAATTATCGAGAGCTGTTGCCACAGACGGGTGCTTTTCGCCATAGGTCTTGCGCATGATAGCCAAAGACCGCTCGTAAAGAGGTTCAGCCTTATCACTCTGGTTCAATTCACGGTAACTTTCTGCCAAATTTCCCAAAGCAATTGCCAGGTCAGGATTGTCAGCACCCAACTCATGCTCATAAACAGCGATAGCCTTAAGTTGAACGCCCACTGCGGCTTTGAAGTCACCCTGCTTCTGAAATAAGAGGGCAAGATTATCGTAAACAGTGGCAACTTCAACAGATTCTTTGCCGCGCATTTCGCAAAGAATAGCAATGGCAGCTTCATATAACGGCTTAGCCTCGCCATACCGACCTTCGTCTTTAAGGATACCGGCCAAATTGCTAAGTTCTACAGCAAAGCCGAAATTGTCCTTTGGCTCATTTTGACGAATTAACTCAAGCGACCGGCGCGAAGCCTTTTCTGCCAACAAATAATTGCCCTGAGCTTTATACAATTGCCCGAGATTGCTCTGGCTGACAGCCACCCGAGAATCACTCTGGCCAAATCTCTGGGCAATTTCATATGCCCTCTTCAACCGAGTTTTGGCACCCTCTAGGTCGCCAGCTAGTAAATCTTGTTTTCCTGCCTGAGTGGCTTGCTGCCAGGCTTCATGCTCAACTAGCTTGTGCTCTTGCCTGTCATTTTCTTGCCTGTAGCTATTATCTAAAAGCACCGGCTCAGATTGCGTCACCAACGAGGCTGAGGAGCCATCCGCAGAGAAACAGCTTGGCTGGCTAAGGCCGACCAAGGCATAAACACATAGGCTCAAGCTATATAGCGGGACGCGCATAAGCCTGCTTCATGGCGAGGAAATTACTGTTACAGCATAACCAAATTTGCCCTAAGACAAAAGGCGCTATTACTAAATATTCGACCTTAATACTAAGCCGCTAGATAAGAAGCCGCACATGCAATTAAATTCTGAGCCTCTGCTGGTCGATGAGTGCGAGTAAGTAAGTTGGCGTACCCTCTCAAAGTCTGCACTAAGTGAGGATTACCGTTGGCAAGCCGCTGATTCCTTTGCAAATTAAGGGCTCGGCGGTAAAGATACTCGGCTTCAGCGTAAGACCCGAGATCGGTATATAGATCAGCTAGCTGTTGTGACACCACTGCCACGGCAGGATGGTTAATACCAAGGGTGCGCTCACTCAATTCAAGAACACATTTGGTTGAAAACGCTGCCGGAGCCAATTTTGATTGAACGAAGTAAATCTTTGAGAGTTTCAACATTGCTTTCATTTCATCAAAACTAGAGAAGACAGACGAGTCTTTCTTAAGCCTAACATTGCGCAAGCAATATTCTTCTGCTAACTCTAGCTGATTAGTTCGCTGATAAAGCTCGCAAAGTAAGTCTAGAGTCACAGCAAGGCGCTCATCAGACTTATCACTAAGCTCAGCCTCTAACAAGGCTGCATGAAAATTGGCCTCTGCATCATCAAGCCGATTCTCGCCCATTGCCCTTTCACCAGCAGCGACAAAAGGCTGCCAGGCATTCTTTAAAAATTGCGCCATGATTCCTCCTAAGGACGGGGGTGGTTGCCACTAAGGGAAAAAGAGATTTTAAATTGTTAGTAAAAGCGAAGATTAGTTCGGGCTATTGGTTAGATGTTATTGACTTGCGTGCCTGTAATTTGATTATGCACAAAGGATGTGTCGAATCTGTGGCAAAATCAGCAGCAATCAATTGAAAGCTGTGGCAAAGCCAGAAATTTAGAATGGCAAAAGAACTTTAACTAGAGAACTTTGGCTTGAGACCTTAAGCTCAGACCTTGCGCTTTCGTGTTTTCAAAATTTCACCAGACTGAGCATCAATCTCCAGATTAATCTTCCAGATGCCTTCACTTCGCAGCTCAATTTCCCAATTCATGGGCGTTTCGTCGCGCTCGATTTCAATTTCTTCTACCGTGGCGCCGGGGTACTTCGCCAAAGCAATGGCTTCAGCCTTCTCGCAGCTAATCGCCGCCTTTTTTGTGAGACTTCCAGCATCACCTTCGGCAACAGCTGGCAAAATTGCCGCACATGAAAGAATTGACAGGGTTAGAAAACTCAGAGCACTGTTGGCTGACAATTTAAGCATTTTAAAAGCTCCAGCAAGTAACTGAGCAGTTATACCATTAAGAGTAGAACAGGCAGCGTTTGACATCAGAGCGCCCGGGGAACGACTAAAGCGTTGTAGAATCAGCTTTTCCTCTACTTGAGAGAGTTCTCGAAGGTGCTTTGTGCGACCGGCAATAATTATTCCTGTAGTTCTAGTGCTCCTTACCGCTGTAGTGGTGGCATTGCCTTTGTTGCTGAGCAAGCCAGAGGATATAGAAGCACCAATTTCAAGTGTTGGAGTGGTCGGTTTGCAATATGCATTTCTCGACAAAGAGTACCCGGTAGTCACAAGAGTAATAGAAGAGTCGCCCGCAGCACTGGCGGGAATCAGTAAAGACGATCTTCTATTGTCTGTCGCGCACAAAAATGCCTCTATGATTGGTGACTACGACATTCACCAAGAACTTTGTGGAGAGCCAAACTCTTCAGTGCAAGTAACACTGAGAACCGTTGATGGCTCAATAATAGAACGCAATCTATTGCGCATCCAAGCCTCTGACTTGCCCAAAGAAGCCGATTCGAACTATCTCAATGAGCAATCGCAGTTGAGCAGAGAAGATTTTCTTCTAAGACGCGATGCCTTAGCGAGAGCTGATGATTTCTCTTACACCAGCCTGATTATGCACAACTTGCATCAAGGGCCAATAGTATTAGAATTTTTTGCTAAAGAAACAGGAGCGAATGGAGAGCTTGAAGCTGCCATAGAGAGGCTCAACAAGAAAGACTCGGAAGCACAAGATTCTAAGCATATTCAAATCACAAAAATTAGCTGCGATATTGCAGATAGCGCCTACAGAGACTTAGCTGATCATTTCAAAGTTACGGCTGCACCCACAGTCGTCTTTATTCCAGGTAATCGCGGTGTGATTTTGGCTCGCAATGTAGAAAGAGGGCCACTCAGCGCAGAACAAATCAAAAGCAAACTGACTGATTTGCTCTATGAAGCTAGGCAACCAATTCCGCAAATTCATACAGCACCAGCTGTGGTTGGACCTGAGATTGAAGAGCAGAACAGCTCGTATACGCCGCTCTCGAAGAAGCGAAACAGGCAGAAGTGAAGCGCTAAATCTCCTCAAGAACTTTACCCTCGGTCTCTTCACCCAATATGACCACCGCTAGAGCGGCGACTATCAAAGAACCAGCCAGCAGGGCCAAGCTAGCATTGCCATCTTGGCATACTTCCCCTGAAACAATTGCAGCAGTGGAACCTTATGTTTAACTATCTCAACAGCTGTCTATGCTACCACATGCGGTGCAGGCAGCTGAATTAGTCGCTCATTGAACTTGACGATTCAACATTTCCAAATTAAGTCGGCTAACAAAAAAGCCACCCAGATAAATCTGCGGCGGCTTTTTTACTATCGACAGGGGGACTACTGGGAACTAGAGCCGCACATATCAGTCTAGGGTATCACCCAATAGAATGAGAGGCTAACCAGCCAATCAGCCACCCGGCGGATGTCTATTCTAGACACGACTGTCAAGATTAGTTGGATGGTAAAAAAAGCCACCCGCGAGGACATGGATTTTGCGTAACCAGCGGCCAACATACAGAAAGCAAGACTTGCGCCGTAAAACTGGTCAACTTTCAATACTAGTACTTGTATTTCTGGTTGCATCACTGATTGCAATGGGTGCACTGGGCGTCGATATTGCCCACATTGTCTGCACTACTGAAGAGCTTCAAAGGGCAGTTGACGCCGGTGCTCTTGCAGGAGGGCCACACTTATCTGAGCTAGATAAAACCCAAGCCGTTGCCGAGGCTTTGTCGATCACCGCTGACAACAAAGCAGACGGCTCAAGGGTCTCTAACGAAGTGCCCGGAACGATCGTAACCGTAGTTACTACAAACGCCACGACTAATTCAGGAGGAACAGTCACCGTTAGCGCCCAGAAAAGAATAACTCACTTGTTCGCCCATTTATTTGGTCGCCACACCGACATAGTTTATGCCAGTGCCACCGCCGGTGGCATCGGCGAAGTAACTCAAATTCCATCTGGTAGCGCCTTTCCCATTGCCATCAGTATTGATGCTGCAACCCAAGTAGGGGGAGCGCAAGCTCCATTAATGGCCTGCCAGCCAGGACAGGCCTTCACTTTATACTTTGACAACAAAGAAGATAAGAATGCTGCCTTCACTTCGTTTAACACGGGGTCAGCCGATGTGCAGTACTTTAACGAGGCAATGAGCGAAGCATTGGGTCTCACTCATTCAGACCCAGCGGTAATTCCATCAGTATCAGTAGGCAGTGTCATCAATCTCAATAATGGCGAAGGTGGCTATCAGGCAATGAGCCACGAATTCTATTCCAAGATCATGGCTAAACCCTATATCCTGCTTCCGCTGATTGAAAACCCACCACCCTTAAACCAGTCAGGTGTGGTGATCGGATTTGTCGCTCTAAAAGTAACTGAAATAAGCAAGCGGAACGGGGTAGCTTCAATGAGCGGCATTATTGTCAAGCCGGCCGTTCTCGGTCGCTCCGGTGACACACCGATAAATATTTATAGTCAGGCCCTCAAGAACCTTTCTCCATCAACAGTGCGGCTAATACCCTGATATTTTGACAAACACCGAAGTAAAGTTTGATCCTCAGGGAACTATCCAGCACTTTCACAGTCTCCTCCTGTGCACCAACCCAAACGAGTGAGAGGCGAGCTAACCAATCAGCCACCCGGCCGATGTCTTAACTGGACAAGACTGTCAACATTAGTTAGATGGTAAAAAAAGCCACCCGCGAGGACATAGATTATGCGTGACAGGCGGCAAACTTACAGAAAGCAGGCTGGTCAATCGTTGGCAGAGGGTGCAGCGGTAATGGCCCTAATGCTTCCCCTCTTTATTGTGATTATTTTCGTCGGTGGCGAAGTCGTCCAAGGCTACCTAATAAAGAACGTGCTCACTCAGGCAGCAAGTAAGGCCGCCCGAGACATGTCAATTGACTATTGGCAGGATAAATCTATAGCAACTAGTCGCTTTCGCCAGAATACCAATGTGTTTGATCGCATTCGTATCACTGGAGTTATAGCCGATTCGCGGCAATTTAGTGACGCTATCTTCGATACAACTGCTGTACCGCCAACGGTCACGGTCACAGTCACTTATAGCGGCGGCTTATATGGCCTCGTGCCATATCCGCAGCCAGACCCACTTGGCCTCGGTGCTTACTTCAAATTGTCGTCATCGACGATACATGCGCTGGAGTAATAGAAATGCGAAATTTGCGCAGTAAAACTGGCCAACTTTCAATACTAGTGCTTGTATTTCTGGTTTTAGCCCTGATTGCAATCGGATCGCTGGGCGTGGACATTGCCCACATTGTCTGCACTACCGAAGAGCTTCAAACGGCAGCTGATGCCGGTGCTCTTGCAGGTGGGCCACACTTATTTGAAACTGATAAAACCCAAGCCATTACTGAGGCTTTGGCCATCACCGCTAGCAACAAAGCAGACGGCTCAATGGTCTCAAACGAAGTGCCAGGAACGCTCGTATCAGTGGCTACTACAAACGCCACGGCTAATTCGGCAGGGACGATCACAGTTAGCGCCCAGAAAAGAATAACTCACTTGTTCGCTAAGATCTTTGGTCGCCGCACCGACGTTGTTTATGCCAGTGCCACGGCTGGTGGCATGGGTGAAGTAACTCAAGTTCCATCAGGCACGGCCTTTCCAATTGCTATAAGCATTGACGCGATAGCCAAAGTCGGAGCAGGGCAAACGCCATTAATGGCCTGCCAGCCTGGACAGGTCTTCACTTTATACTTTGGCAGCAAAAAAGATAGGAACGCGGCCTTTACTTCATTTACTTCGGGGTCATCCAATGTGCCGTACTTTAGCGCGGCAATGAGCGAAGCACTGGGTCTCACTCATTCAAACCCAGCAGTCATTCCATCAGTTTCGGTAGGCAGTGTCATCAATCTCAATAACGGCGAAGGTGGCTATCAGGCTATGAGCCGTGATTTCTATGCCAATATCATGGCTAAACCCTATATACTACTTCCTCTGATTCAAGGCCAACCGCCTTTTAACCAGTCTTCGGCGGTTATTGGCTTTGTCGCTCTAAAAATAACAGGAATCAGTAAGAACAAAGGGGTAGCTTCGATGAGCGGCATTATTGTTAAACCTGCCGTTCTTGGCCGCTCAGGCGACCCGCCTACAGGAGCGTATGGCCCAGCCCTTAGGACTCTTTCTCCATCAACAGTGCGGCTTATCCGCTAAATTAGGCATCCACGGCTAACAGTAGTGACATCAAAGACAGGAAGAATCAGTGGAGCGAGAGCTAACAATAGAAGAAAAGACTGAAAAGACTGAGAAGGTCGAACCGGAACAGGTAAAATCTTCTACGGTAAAAGCAGCGCAAATACAAGCTACGTCGATAGAGTCGGCACATCCACCTCAAAAATCTGTGCTCGTTCTTGACGACGATAGCTCCTTCCAAGACCTAGTCGGAAGCCTACTGACTGCCCACGGCTATGAGGTCTGGCCCGCGCGAACAGCAGCTGAGGCCTCCTCTTACCTGGCAGTCAGGCAGCCATCTATGTTGATTGTCGACTACCGATTACCTGTAATGGATGGCATCACCTGGATTTCTAAACTGAGAGAGAGCGGCAATAATTTGCCGATACTTTTTGTCTCGGGTACTTGGTGTGATGCAAAAACTTTCAACTGGCTTCGAAACATCTTGAAAGTGTCGCTGATATTTCGCAAGCCCATAGATCCCCAGTTATTCTTGCAAGCTATCGAAGACCTATTGCCTGCAGAGGCTACAGTAGCTGTAGAGCACGAGCAGCGAGAGACCGTACAATCTCTGCATTCTCTCAACAAAATTGACTTTTCTAAGATGCTGGAGAATGGAAATTACGAGGATAGTCTGCAAAAGCTTGATGAATTGGTGATAGCAGCAGGTGATGATCCACTTGTTCTAAAAGAACTTGACCAAATTCGACGAAAGGTTAGAACACAAAAAGCAGTTCACTCGGCTCGTGTGCAGTATATCACCCAGATTCCTGCGATTTGGCGAGACTTGGTTCAATTAGTAGTAGACGCTAGAAACAAAGCCAATTCCAATTCTGATTCTAATACGGCTGATCATTCAATCACACTGCTAGCCCTCGAAGCAGCACACAAGCTCAAAGGCACATCTGGTTCATACGGCCTTGCCCATATCTCTGAAATTGCCGCTGAGCTAGAAAACTTTCTCAAATGCATAGACCCGTCTTGCAGCAAAGAGGAAATGGGTATTTACTGGGCTGAAATTGAACGTCTTTTGAATGATGGTCAAAGCATAATTGATACTCTAACCCATGTAAATCTAGAATCGGCAGACGGCAAAGAAGAGAGAGCGATCTCCCTTTTGCTGGTCTCACCACAAGACACCTATCGCACTTTAATTTCACATTCGGCCAATTTCAATATTGATGTACATGTTGTTAACAGCGCAGCTGGTGCCGTAACTCGTGCCAATTCAATGCCCTTTGACATAGCGGTGATCGATCTCAGCTTAGATCCAGAATCAGGCGGGCTGATCGCGTCACTGACAAAGAACTTGCGTTCTATACGACAGTGCCAAAAGATGCCATTCATTTTCATTGCTGACCCTTCTCAATATTCCAACATCTCTGCTCTGATTTACGCAGGTTGTGCGGGGCTACTAGAGCCGCCTGTCAGTGTTGAAGCGCTGGATGAGTCTGTTAAGTCACTGGGCGACGCATTTAAGCACAGAAAGCAGAGAATTCTCTGTGTCGACGATGATCCTATGCTTACTTTCTTTTTGAGCTGTGTCATGAGTCAAGATGGCTTTGAGGTTCAAGCCTTAAACGAGCCAATCCACATTCTTGAATCGTTAGAAAGCTTCCAGCCTGATTTGGTATTGCTCGATGTAATGATGCCTGGACTAAGCGGCTATGAAGTATGCCGCATGCTGCGTGCTCACAAAAACTGGAGCCACGTGCCTATTATCTTTTTGACAGCAAAAAACGACATGGATACACGCAGTGCCGCATTCCAGGCTGGCGGCAACGACTTTTTGGGCAAACCCGTTGTACCCGAAGAGTTGCTGGCCAGAGTGCAAGCACACTTGGCTAAATCTAAACTAGAAAAACACAGCGATTATGATGACGTATCGGGTGTGCTTGAGTGGGAGCACTTCCAGAAGCAAGCCAAACGCTTACTGAAAGAGAGCAATACAAAGAATACACCGGCATCTTTGGCGGTGATTGTAGTAGAAAACTATAGTCAACTCGACGATCGACACGGAGATTATACAAAACAACAGGTATTAGCCGAAGTTGGAGAGTTGCTCTCGCTGCGCTTCCGCACAACTGATGTTCGTGGCATCCTGAAAAGTGGTGCCTTTGCAATAGTCTTCAAGGGCGAAAGCAGTGCCACATCTAGCAGTGCCGTAGCCTTACTGAAAGAAGAAATTGCTCGCAGCATTTTCACCCGTACCAGTGGCGAGCATTTCCAAGTTATACTCAATACGGCCGTTGCTGATGCTGGCATAGACGGACTTACTCTTGACTCACTATTAGAATGTGCAGTACAGCGCCTTGCCGTTTCGGATCAGCTAGGCAATCCAACAGTTACAACTGGAGACTTTCGGAGATTTTCGCTCTAATGAATCACACAGACGCAATCAAAAATGTACTTTTGGTTGATGACGATACCAATATTACTTTCTTGACCAAGCTCACTCTAGACGGACTTACCGACTGGACTGTGATGGAAGCATCATCTGGTGCTCAGGCACTGCAGATAGTCGAGAGCTTCATCCCAGATTTAATTCTACTTGACGCTATGATGCCCGGCATGGACGGTCGCACCACCTATGCAAAATTTCGAGAAATACCAGCTCTCGATTCAACCTACATCATTTTTGTAACGGCAAAAATCCAAGCTGATGAAATAGGCCAATTTTGCGATCTGGGAGCCGAAGGTGTAATCACAAAACCGTTTGATCCAATGACGCTGGTTGAAGAGATTGAGCGTGTGATATCGCAAGCCAAGACTGCGCGAGTAAAATAGATGGGCAAGCCAAAACTGCTAACAGTACTGTCAGTCAGCTTTGGCTTGCTACTTATTGGTGTAACAACAATACTTTTGTTTACTTATTTTCAGCGCCAGCAAGTGCTTTATGGCAAAGTCGATCATGTATTGTACGAAATGCAAAACGTCATCAATTCTAAGGAGCAGAGACAAAAAAGTGCACTAGACATGCAAGAAATTCGGCACATTAGGAAGACACAGGACAGACAAATATTTGTCCTTGCTGTGGGTCTTACGCTTATCTTATTGCTCTCTTTTGAGGCCATAATGTTTGTTATGGCCAAGAGACTTGCAGACGGAGACCGCACCCTCGTTCAACTTGCCGTTACTCAGGCACTGACTGAGTCGAAAAATTTTGGCACTGGTGCACTGCGACTACTTTCTTCAATTGCTGAAATCTATGGCTTTACCTTTGGTGCAATCTGGCTTATAGATGAAGAACGAGGTCTAATTAGGCCGCATACGCTCTGGGCTTCTAGTAGCCTAAAGGACCAGACTTTCATTGAGGCAACGAGAAAGTTTGCATTCAAAAAAGGGGTTGGGCTGCCTGGAAGAGTTTGGCAACAAGGCAAGCCGATCTGGATTAGCGATGTGGTTGTTGACAACAATTACCCCCGCGCCAAAGCAGCCCTGCAAAGTGGTCTGCATGCCGCCCTTGCTTTTCCTATTCTTTTAGAAGACAAAATAATTGGTCAAGTAGAGTTCTATTTCCCCAAGGTACTCCCGCGACAGAAAGGCTTGTTGATTCTATTGCCGACCTTTGGCCACGCCATTGGTGCGTTTCTAGAGCGCATGGATTTAAAAGAAAGACTGACTGAAGAAGCACGAATAGCCACTTTTGCTGCTCTTGTGGGGCAAGTAGTGAGCAGTGAATCTAAACTTACAGACATGCTAGAAGAATGCGCCAAGCTAACAACCGAACATCTTGGTATTGCCTTTTGCGGAGTGTGGACGGCTGAAAAAGGTGCACGATTCTTTGAACAAAAAGGCAAATCTGGTGACGCATCTTCTCTTCCAGATATGTCTAGGCTTTCTCTGGACCAAGAAACAATCGAAAGCCTCAAAGTTTCAGAACAGAAATTTGCGCGCAACGGGCACATTATATTGAAGATTGCTTATAAACAAGCAGGCGTGCCTCAGAAATTTGTGCCTCTTTTAATAGCGCCTCTGCTAGTTGGCACAGAGCTCGTCGGTTTTATAGGTGTGATGCAAGAGACACAATTTTCAAAAAAGGCCACGCCCGAATTGTCTATAGCATGCAAGAATGTTGCTCTAGGTATTGCCCGTTGCCAAATCGAGGCAGAGCTTGAGGCCAACGATCGACAATTCACAGAAATCACTACAAACTTAGAAGAAATGGTTTGGGTAACTCAGCCAGGAGGATTCGCGCTCAAATGGGTGAGCACAGCTCTGGCAAGGTTCTTTCATCGCACACCTGAGCAGCTGATTCAGGAACCGATAATCACCGTCGAAGGCATACACGAAAGTGATAGAGCAGCCGCTTTTAGATTTTTCAAGAATAGTGCAGCTGGCCCAGCTAGCATTGAATATAGGCAGCTCGATGCTGCTGGCAAATGGCACTGGTTGTGGTGCCGTTCGTATCCCAGCTTTGATGAAAGTGGCAGACTAGCTGAAGTATATGGTATCGCTATTGATATCACAAGCAAGAAGGAAGCAGAAAAGAATGTTCATGAATTCTATTCAATGGTGTCACACGAATTGCGCACACCACTAACTTCGGTTCACGCCTCATTGCGCATCATGGAGGGCGGACTGGTTGGTCCATTAAACGACAAAGTCAAAAAATTGGTGACCATTGCTAGGACAGAAAGCGATCGATTAATTCGCTTGATCAACGATATTCTCGACATTCGCAAATTAGAAGCTGGCATGCTCGAACTAAAGCTGACTGAAGTAGACATCGTAAAATTAATTGAGCTATCCCTGGCTGAAATGAAAGGCCTAGCCGATAACGCTGGCATTACGTTAGTCAGTGACATAAAGTGGTCGGGGGTATTCGACGCCGATCAAGATAGAACAATGCAAATGCTAGACAATCTTTTGTCAAATGCCATAAAGTTTTCGCCCAGCGGGGCAGAAGTAAGAGTGACTGTAGAAAAAGTAGAAGACAATATACGCTTGACAGTTAGCGACAACGGGCCAGGCATTGCAAAGGAAGAGCAGAGCAAACTTTTCTGCAAATTCCAACAACTTGATTCATCCGATTCAAGGCCCCAAGGAGGGACTGGTTTGGGCCTAGCCATCACCAAAGCCATTGCCGAACAACATGGTGGCGCAATAGGACTTGAGTCTGAACTAGGAAAGGGTTCCAGCTTTTGGATTGAGTTACCATTAAAAGCAAGGCCGGCGCTGACACGGCCGTCAGCAACAGATCATTTAACAGAGGGGCTGAACGAAGGACCGACCGAAGCAATAGCTCCCTCACAACAAAGATGTAACGTCCTACTAATAGAGAAAGACATTGATTACGCCAACAAACTGATTAGCCACCTCGGCAAGGCCGGATTCGATTTAACAATCAAAGATACGTTCGAAGCAGCAGACGATTTCATTAGGGCTAACAATCCAGCCGTTGTACTGGCAGATGTTGACGGCCTTCCAGATTGGGTGAAATGGTTAGGGCGACATTCAACAGATGTGCTTGGTCCTAAGTATATTGTCCTGGCAGATACAGACTCTTATCGTAAGTATAGAAAAAACACAGCAAATACAATCTGGCATGAAAAGCCCTTTGGCAAAACCAAAATTAGAGCAGCACTAGAGTTCGCGTCAGCTTCCACCTATGCTCAGAGGCTTATGACTTAAGGTAGATTTAGGACCAGATTTAATTTAGGTCTAGATCTAGTCCTACACTTAGGGCTAGTGCTTAGGCACAAGCTCGCTCCGTGGAAGAAGTGGAAGAAGAAGAAGAAGAAGAAGTGCTAGACGATGATGAATACCACGATATCTCTGCCTGACTGGCAAACTGCTTTCTCTGTAGCCTATAAGCTCGCTGATAGAGAAGCTCTGCTTCCTTAAGTGAACCAAGAGCGGTGTACAAATCTGCTAGTTGCTGAGCAACAAAGCCAACAGCGGGATGATCAAAGCCAAGGGTCTGTTCGCTCAGCTGCAAAACGTGATTAGTTGTGTAGGCAGCAGCTCCGAGTTTAGACTGCGCATAGTAAATCTTGGAGAGCTTTAGCATTGCACGCAGCACGTCTGCCTTACTGAACGATTCGCAGTTCTGCTTAATTCGAAGCGAGCGTAAACCGGCTTCTTCGGCCTGTTCGTATCGATTAAGTCCTTGAAAAGTGTCGGCTAGCAAGTCTAAAGTAGTAGCAAAACACTGCTCGGCATTTTCACAATCATGGGCCTCTAAAAGAGCTGTCTGAAAAAGAACAGCAGCATCTTCTAGTCGATTTTCTTGCTGCGCGATTTCACCGGCCTCAATAAAAGATTGCCAAGCATTTTTCAAAAATTGCGACATGAATCCTCCCTCAGATGGGGTTGGCTATAAACATAGGCGCGAAACATAGGCGAGCAATCTACTTAAGAACGATAGTAAGGGGTGCGATTCACAAAGGTGAGATTTCATTGTGCCTCCACAAGTGTGGCGAAATCGTGGCAATTTTAGAAATTTCTGAGTAAAAATCAAAAAAATTCCAAATAAAATACGCACGAACAAAAAGACCACCCAGATTGCTCTGCGGCGGTCTAATTACTATCGTCTGACTGCCTATTGCTTAGTTTTCGAGGCTAACTGCCTTTCAACAAATTGATGCTAACCGTGGCCAAGTCTGATTGGGGAAACTTGCAAAAATGCGCCGGGTCTGGGTGGAGGCCTGCCTCGACAGCAATTTGGTTATAAACGTCCACTTCCACGATGTACTGATCCGAGTACCCGTGGGTTGCATCGTATGCGGTGGCTGATGTGAGGCCGATATTTGCGGCAGCAAGCTGGGGTGAGATAGTGTGCAGTTCGATGACCAAAAGTCCAAAGCGACGCACGTATGGCTGCCAACGGCGGAAGTGTTCCAACAGGCCGGCCTCTACATCGTTGTTGTTCAATCGTCTGCCCCGAAAGCAGAAAGCTCCGGTAGACTGACTGACCCTTGCCAGAGGGTGAGCCGGTGGCTCCCATGGTCGGTTGTGGTCAAGGAAGGTGCGCACGTTGAGCAGGTCTTCCAGCGCTATGCCGTAGTTGTCACTGAGGTCACGGGCGAGGAGATCGGGTCGCCCGATGTCGCCCCAAGTGACTTTAGCCCAAATATCGGCCTTGGAAAGGTTGGCACGAGTGACGCGAAGGGCGACTTCATTGTAGTCGGCACCAACCAATAGCAAAGGGTAATCTTCTAGCATCGTTCCACGCAGCGTGCGCTGGGAGATCACCTCGAAAATGTGCTGCAAAAATGCGCCATTGCCACAGCCCATGTCGACTATGCCTTTTGGCTGCTCATCAAGAGGACCGTTGAATAGTTCAATAATTATCTCGTCTATCTTTTTGAAATAACTCATATGCGCGCCGCCACTTCCCCACACGTTCATTTCGCGGTCTACGTGCAGCTCGGGCAGTTCGGGCTTGGTGTTCGTCAAAATTTCGGCGTTGCCAAATATGAGTTCTTCGAGGTTTCGGAAAGTAGGAATATAGGAAACTGTCACTCCGTAGGCACTAGCCCTGCGGGCAAAAAACAAGCCCTTCTCTGTAAATCGATAGGTCTGGGCTTTCTTTTCGAACCAGCCGAGATATGCAAAAAAATCGAGAATTTTGCCGAAGCTCTCTGTGTCTTCGTGAAATTCGTCCGCCTTGAACGATGCTTCCATGAAGTACTTGTGAAACATTCCGCCCATGCCGAGCGAGACAACGGTAGGGCCAATAGCAATGCCTTCAATGTGCATCAACACTTGTTCCTGGACGCACCTTGTGTCGGGGTCGCTTGAAAATTCGATGCCATAATTCTCGCGGTATTTTTTGAAAATACCCTCCAACACGCTAAAGGGAGCTCTTTCGAATTTGCGTCTGTGAAATTGACCGGAAAGGCGAAGCAGCGTCACTACGTCTTTGTAAAGTCGGCAATGCTCGAAGGCCACGGCACTCTTTGCATTGATACTATATTTGACTTTGTTGTTGACATTGTCTACTTCGGTGTCGAGCCAACCCTGAGAACATAGGATGCGCAAAGCAACGTTGAGATATCCCTCATTGGCTTGGAATTTGGAGGCCAATTCTGTGACATCTGACGTTTTGCGATCGAGCAGGTGCTGTAAAACGCCCTTCTCAAGCAGTGTATAGGCAGTGGGTGCCGTTGCGATTCCGTCCAAATGACGGAATATCGTAGCGCGCAGGGCAGCTTTATCTTGTTTGGTCAACGACATGATGATATGAGCCAATATTGCCGGAAGAATTTGGCTAATCTTATCAAACCGTGAAGATGCTGGGGCGGAAGTTGGGGAGGATGGTGGAGAGGACTGGGCACTATTAAGCACGAACAAGAAGACCGCCCAGATTGCTCTGCGGCGGTCTAATTACTATCGTCTGACTGCCTATTGCGTAGGCTCGATATTTCTTGCTGCTTCAAGTCAGAATCCACAGCTAGCGGGTTATCACTACAGTTTC
>JBAYTY010000031.1:0-87050 GCA_041675385.1 Candidatus Obscuribacterales bacterium | reverse complement strand
CTAAAAAAGTGCAGAAAATCGGAAAAGAGGAACGGCATTCGCCGTTCCTCTTCCGATCATGTACTAAATACCCCGGCAATCGACCGTGGCAAAACAGCGGCAACAGAGCTTGGCGCGTGACAGTAGGGGTTCAGTGATGCTCCGGTCGAGAGATGAAAGAAGAGAGACCTTGGCCCCCTCCCTTCACTCCCGACCGGGTCAACTAACTCCTACTGGCTAGTTCTGTCAACAGCTACTGCAGACCGATCTCTTGATAATGCAGGCCGAATTTACTTGACGGTGAACTGCTGCACCACTGTGCCAACGGGCACACGGAAGTCGTGGCGCACTGTTTCATTACGGTCACTGGTGCCGATGGCCCAGCGATACAGCAGCGAAGTTTTGTCGGCTTCTCTTTTAGTGGTGCTCAAAGTGCCGGTGTTCTTCAACTCCGCATCTTCGATCAGGTGCACCAGGTGATTGGCTGGCAGCCAACCCGGTACCATGCTGCCGTCTTCCATGAGCTGCATGTAGTTGTAGTTGGTGCGATTGTTCATTGCGCCGGAACCCCAGATGAAGGTGCCGGAAATACCGTCAGAACTGCGCATGGCCACGAGCTTGATGGGCTTGGAGACCACGTTCTTCATGGTCACAAATTCGCTGATCAGGATGATGGCAGCCATGAATCCGAGAACGGAGCCGATGACGGTGCCTACAATAGCGCCGACAGCGCCGGCTAAGATGGAACCGATGATGGCGCCAATGACAGCGCAGGGTGGGATGGTGTACATTGTGAGTTCCCCTTTCGTAGGGAGTTGGGGTGCTTGAAGTCTGTAGCTTAGAAACCGACCGAATCAGGATGCATCATCGTCACAGAGCCAGCGCGGCAGCCGGCACTGTTGAAATATTGCACCTGGATTTGCCAGCCGCTAGCCCGGAGCAATGCCATGGCCATGTCGACCACGGCTTCCTCCGGCAGATCCTCGACGTTGATTGGCACATCACCCAAAAAGTGAAACGGCACCACATTGGCGTGATACTGCTCCTCGAGCCACTGAGCCAGAGTGGTAGCTCTGATTTCAATGCCATCGCTGTCTCCGTCCACAGAGGCGACAGTGAGCTTGCTGGGCGGTCGTGACGGCAAAGCAACAAGTGGAGAATCTGGCAGTTCGTTTTTGATCACTTTCAATCCGAGCGCGGCGCAGCGAGCAGCAATTTCGTCAGATTTGCGCGACATTTGATGTCCTTTCCTGTCGATTCAGAGACCGCGATAAGGATTGAAATTGTTGAGCCAGGCACCGAAACCTACAGCCGCCCCGATAAGCAGGCAAAAGTGCAGGTGCCCGATCAGTGCGCTCGTATCGAAGCCGACCAAGGCCAGATGCGAATTGGCGAGATGGAAAGACCAGAGCACCATATTGGCGATCAGACCAAAGGCGAGGGCGGTGTAGACGACGTACTTCCAGAGCGGTGCTGCGCTCTTGACCAGAGGTTGACTGACCATCATGGCGACGAAGAAAGCAGCAACACTGATGGTCAGACTGCTGAAAATTGCCTCGACGGCAAAACCGTTGAGGGCAATGGCGGCAAGAACGGCTGGGGTGGCGATGAAGAGAATGGACTTGATAGGTGAGGACATGGGTGTCTCCCTTTGCTGAGGTTGCATTTTAAGTGGACAGACGACCACAAACAGCCTTGGACGCCTTGTGGAAGTACGAAAATAGTGAACTACTACTGCTGCTGGAAATTCTCTCAAAAAATTGAATAGGGAAATATCACTCAAAACTAAGAGAATGACAGCTGCGATTGCAACGGCTCTCGATCACGTTTCTTACCGCAGACCCAAGTTATTACAAGTATTTACAAGCTTGCCTGGCTAGCGCGGCTACCGCCACCAGTGACACCACCAGCAGTACCAAGCAACAGAAGCTGGCTCGTTACCACGAGCCAGCTAGAAACAGCGAAATAGTTTTGTCGATCAAATTACTAGAACAAGAATAGTGGTCAGTTGTAAAAGAATTGTGAATTAGACCAACCCTCGGCTGAATGTGAAGCTCAAAGGTTTGGAATCTTGGCTCATATTTACGAAAAACCGGGCAATAGAGCTAGACCGACAACTAAGTAGTCGACGCCACCAACTTAATCAACTTTTCAGATGAGATCGGACTGACATAAAGGACATCTGTCCCTTTCACAGACAACAGCAATGCCGATTGGCCGCCGATCTTACCGACATTAGCAACTTGACCGCTCCGCAAAACGACCTGTCGCATGCTAGTTTTTTGTAGCGAAAGCAAACCAGTCGGTGCCTGATAACAGTCGATACAATCGGTTGAAGAGCCATCGGTGCAGCTGTAGCACATACGCACAAGGGTCTTGCCTTGAGCCGTTTTGACAATATCCGAACCAAACAACAGATAATTGCCAATGGTGATTTTTTGCACAGCAAATCCAACCTTAGGCGTCAGATCTACTGCATCTTTCTTGCCCACATAGTTGACGACATAGTTAGAATCTTCTGGGCCAGACGAATGATGCCCGATACTAGCTACTAAACTCTCGGCAGCAATTGAATTACCAAGCGAAGATAGGGGCGACCGGAACCAAGATAAAAACGTGGGAATGGTCAACGAAACTAGCAAAAGAGTGGCAGCAGCTCCAACTAGATAAGCGCTGAAATAGCGGCGCCTATTGTTTTTCTGATCTTGGTGCAAGGCTGAAATAATGCGTTTCTCGAAGTCAGCATCAGGTTTCTGCTCAGCAAGAATATTGCCAATACCTGCCCGGACAGAAAGTATTTGCTCCCATTGAGCCTGACATTGATCACATTTACTAATATGTCCTGCCACCATAGCAGCAGACTCATTAGCAAGTTCGTTATCACTAGCTGGCCCTAACAGCTCTCGGGCTTGTTCACAGTTCATTTGGGCCTCTCTTCTTGGATTGCAAGTTCTTGCCGGCCTTATCAGGCTCAATGGTCGTGTTCTTTTTTCTTTGTTCTTGCACGCTCTCTTGTGTGTTGCTGCTGCCGGTCATCAAATCAAAAAGGGCCTTGCGCGCCCGCGACAGGCGAGACATAACGGTGCCAACCGGAACACTCAAGTAGTCAGCAATATCTTTGTACGACATATCGCTCACTTCACGCAAAAGTAAAGGAGCGGCAAAATGCTCAGGCAAATTGGCTATACCAGAAGCAAGTAGCTCATACTCAATTTTTTTCGAAGCGACTAAGTCTGGTGTTTCACTACCATCAACTAAGAGATTCTCTAACTCATCATCTTCTTCTAATACCTTGAACTGCGGCCGAGTAGAAGACTGGCGCACGACATCTTTGATAACATTTCCAAGAATGGCATAAAGCCAGGCCTTCTCGCTGCTTCCCTGCTTAAAGCTGCTGAAAGAACGAAAAGCCCTGATGAAAGTTGTCTGCACCACATCTTCAGCTTCTTCGTGTTTGCGCAAGCGCAATAAAGCATAATTATAGAATTCTCGCGAATAGGCTTTTACCCAGCCCTCCACAGTCTTTTTTTTAGATACACTCTCTTGAAAAAACATGCTTGCTTTTTGCTCTTACAAATGGCGCCGCGGAACATGACAGCCTTGACCTGGATGCTTGGCAAAATAATCTTGATGATAGTCTTCTGCAGTATAAAAAGTCTGCAAAGGCTCAAATGAGGTGACGATTTTACCATCAAACTTACTTTGCAAAGACGCAATTGTTTCTTTGGCCTGTTTCAAGTCAGCATCATCACTATAGAAAATCGCTGAGCGATATTGATCGCCGACATCTGGACCTTGACGATCTTTTGTTGTTGGATCATGTATCGAAAGAAACTCTTTGACAAGAGCCTGATAGCTTATTTTCTTAGGATCATAAACGACTCTAACAGCCTCAGCATGCTTAGTAGAATGACTACAGACATCCATATAGGTTGGATTCTTTGTGACACCGCCGGTGTAACCAACTACTGTGCTGTGCACGCCCTTAATCGCCTTCAAGGCGTCTTCAACCCCCCAGAAGCAACCAGCAGCGAAGTAAGCGACGGCGAGCCCCTTGGCCTTTTCAGCAGCATCCTCAAGGGCCGAATACTTAGGCAAGTCGAGGTCATCGGCAGCTCTATTTTTATCGGAGCTGGCAGCGCCCGCAGCGCCGACAGCTCCAGCGGCTCCGTCACTTTTATTGGCTGCAGTTTCCGGAACACTGGCCTTGGCATCAAAGGCAAGGGAAGCCGAATTGATACAATAGCGCTTACCACTAGGCCCTGGGCCGTCATCAAAGACATGACCCAAATGCGCTCCACATGTGGCACACATTACTTCGTTGCGCTCCATACCGAGGCTGTTATCAGAAGCCACACTGAGACTGGCACCTTTAACTGGATCAGTAAAACTCGGCCAACCGGTACCTGAATCGAACTTGGAGGCTGACGAAAATAAAGTGCCACCGCAAGCAGCACACTGATAATTTCCTTTATCGTGATTGTTCCAATATTTACCGGTGAATGCCATCTCAGTGCCTTTCTCGCGAGCAACACGGTATTGTTCTGGAGTGAGCCTGGCCCGCCATTCCTTATCTGTCAATTGCTTCCATTCAATTTTAGATTGAGTTTTACTTTTGTCTTTGTCACTGTTTTTGCTCATATCTGTCGGTTTTTGCGACGCTCCAATTGATGGGGTTGAACAGCCCGACAAACAAATAGTAGTTGTAATGGCCCAAAACATCGTTCTTTTATAGATAGTCATTGATCACCTTTCCACAATTTGTCCGGGTTTGCAGAAGCGCAAACATGCCGTCAACTCTCCATACTGAACCGTCGCAAAATTTATTCCAAGAAGTTCTGGTGAATTAGGTTCCGGTAAGTTAAATTCTAGTCGATCACATAAGGTTGCTCACCACTGCCAAAAAATTTGTTTTTTGTGGGAATAAAATTTGCGGTGCATCGGTTTACGGAATATCAATCACTAAACAGGAGATTTTTCCGATGCAAGACAAAACAAAAGCCAAAGTAGCCGCAGCACTAGCAGCCACACTCGGACTAGCCATCCAAGGCTCAGCTAACGCCAGCCCCAACCCAAGCTTGCGAATCTTGGAAAAACCAGCGCTATTAAAAGTAAACCAAGCTGAAACTGCTGAGCAGTTTCTAGCTGAGGAAAAATCAGATAAGAAAGCCAAAGGTAAAGAGGGTTCTTGCAAGGGCAAAGAAGGCTCCTGTAAGGGCAAAGAAGGCTCCTGCAAGGGCAAAGAAGGCTCCTGCAAGGGCAAAGAAGGCTCCTGTAAGGGCAAAGAAGGCTCCTGTAAAGGACACGAGGGCTCTCACTAATCCTCAAAGCAAGGAGGAAGGCTTTAGGCTTGAGCATAAGCCTTCCTCTTTGTATTACTAAACATTTTTGTATCCCATTGCCTCCAGTCAATAACAAAGACAGCATCGAGGCAAAACATAGAAACTTCGCCCCCAAGCAGTTAAACTTCTTCTTTCTCTTCAATTGCGGTAACTGACAATGGTGGCACGTTTGCTTTGGCCTACAATAATTTTCGCTATTTGCGCTGTAAACCTAAGTATGCCGGTCGTGAGCAGTTACATAGAAGATGACAATCCTGACTTTGCTCGCTTACCGATTTACCCACTAATACTAGAAGGCAAATTCGAACAAGCCATAACTTGGCTCGATAACTCAATTATCAAAGATCCTAAGAACTTAACTCAGATAGAGTGTCGCGCCCAGTGCTATCACGCCCTCAAGAAATACCCCAATGCAATTAAAGACTTTAGCCGTTGCATCGCCCTCTCTCAGAACAACCTGTACCTGCACTACGATCGCGGTCAGGCCTACTCAGATATGGGAAGTTTTGAGAAGGCCCTGGAAGATTTTGAGCGCGTGATTCAACTGGCGGGTAACGACAAAACGCAGTTGAAGCGCTTCTACAGGCTCAAAGTCAATGCTTTAGAACATCTAAATCGCACTGCCGACGCCGAGATCTGGTGCTCAAAAATACTGGCAATAGACAGCAGCAACTTTGAAATTCTCTCTAAACGAGCTGGTCTGAGGCGAAAGCTCGGCCGAACAAAAGAGGCCATCGCTGATTACACTTCGGTGCTCAAATCAGTGCCCGATGACGCCACTATGCTCAAGCAAAGAGGAGACACTTACTGCGAGGCGCAAGATTGGAAGAAAGCAATTGCTGACTACTCAGCAGCCATAGTGGAAGAACCTGAGTTGGCAGCCTCGATTTATGGGCCTCGGGGCAAAGCCTATTTGAAAATTGGCGACTCAGCCAAAGCTAGTGCTGACATGGCAAGGGCGAAGACAGCTAAACAGTGAGCTAGCCGTGCACAACTGCGCTAAATCGTCGCTTCCTCGAAGCTTTCATTGCAAGGATTTTATTTAAGTGCCGTTGTTTCTTTCCTGCGCGTACGCGTAAGTTAAAGACCTCATTTCTTCTACATGCAAACAGAATAATCTTTAAGACACAAGAACCACCGACTAACCAATAGCCCCCTATGCACACTAGAGTGTCACACAGACTGCCCGTCAAGGACCGTCGCAGCTCTAGCTTCCTATCTCATCAACGCTTAGCATTAATGGAGCCTCTTATGGCTAATATCCACACTGCCACCTTGGACTATGAGCGCTGGTTCAGCAAGCACACGAAAATTGTGCAAGCCGACCTCGATCAGAAGCACAAGCTCATGCGCACCAGCCCTTTCATTTTGCTCAGAGGAACCTTCTACCGCTGGGCCGAGCTCTTTCCTGCCGCCCTGCCTGAACTGATGAAGGCCCCGATTGTTCTCTCTGCCGGCGATCTGCACATCGAAAACTTCGGCACCTGGCGCGACGCTGAAGGCAGGCTCAACTGGGGTGTCAACGACTTCGACGAAGCTCACCCTCTGCCCTTCACCAACGACCTCGTCCGCCTGGCTACATCTGCTGCATTCGCCATCGAAGAAGGCAAGCTTTCGCTCTCTCTCAAAGACGCCTGCAGCATCATCACCGCCGGCTACAGAGACGCTCTCGTGCGCCAAGGCCGCCCCTTTGTTTTGGCTGAGAAGAACCGAGATCTCGGCAAAATGGCTCACAGTCGTCTCAAAGACCCCCGTGATTTCTTCGAAAAGCTCGACACACAGGCCAAGACTTCCGGCCCCGTGCCTGCTGCCGTGGTCAAAGTGATCAATCAGGCCTTGCCACGCAATGCTTCCAAACCTGTCTACTTCCAGCGGCAAGCTGGTGTCGGCAGTCTCGGTCGTCAACGTTACCTGGCGGTCTGCGACCTTGGTGGTAGCCGCATCGTCAGAGAAGCCAAAGTGATGATGCCGTCGGCCTGGTCTATGCTCCACCCGGAGGATGGCAAAGAGCCGACTATCTACCTCAACGAGCTCTCTGAAGCTTGCTTGCGCTCTCACGACCCCTTCTTGCGTGTCGACAGTGGTTGGGTGATTCGTCGCCTTGCTCCCGATTGCGCGCGCATCGAGCTGAACGAACTGCCCGATGAGCGTGACGAAAGAGCCTTGCTCGAAGCCATGGGCGCCGAAGCTGCCAATGTGCATCTGGGGACACCCAAGCCCCGCGCCGCCATCATTCGCTTTCTCGACAAGAACAGCAACTGGCTCTTGCCAGCGGCGAAGAAAATGGTGCGCTTGACCAAGCAAGACTTTCGCGACTGGCGCGCCGGCCCCCAAGAGTAAGGCTCAAGAGTAAGGCTCAAGAGTAAAGCACAAGAGCAATAAGTAAGACTGGTCCACAAGACTTGGTCTATCCAGGTAGCGAAGGCAGGGTAAGACCAGCTTCTCGTTACTTGGATTTTTGCTTTCTTATACTACGCAATACAGTTACCTACCCCATAAAAAAACGCCCATATAGAAACTAGCTTCAGAGGGAAACCAATTGGCCATCACTAGATGGCGGCTTCCCTCTCATTTTAACTTTAGTGCCCTAGCAAAAATTGACAGGCTCACTCAACACTCAGTCAAATTTCTATCTAACATATCGTCGCTGAGCTTATTACTCTCGTTATATTCAATTGGCACATCGATGATGTGAACCCCTGATGAATTGAGGCAAAGTTCCAGTTGCCCGCGAAGTTCAGTCGCCTTATTGATGCGATAGCCTTTCGCTCCGTATGCAGCTGCAAGAGTGACAAAGTCAGGGTTGCTAAAATCTAAGCCCCAATTCTGAAACTTCATAGCCGCTTGTTTCCATTTGATCATGCCATAACCACTATCGTTCAAAATCACGATCACTATGTTGAGCCCCAATCGAACAGCAGTTTCAACTTCTTGAGAGTTCATCATGAAGCCACCATCGCCGCAGACCGCCAAGACCTTGTTTTCACTATTGATCAGCTTGGCGGCAATAGCAGATGGCAAACCAGCCCCCATAGTGGCAAGGGCATTGTCGAGCAAAAGTGTATTGGGCAAATGCACCGGATAATAGCGGGCAAACCAGAGCTTGTACATGCCGTTATCAAGACAGACAATACCATCTGATGGCATTGCCGCCCGAACATCAGCCACGACTCTCTGAGGCAGCATCGGGAAGGATAAGCAGTCAACGGCAGTTTGCATCTTACGATCATTGCACTTTTTCACCCGCATAAAATGAGCGAAATTCCAATGTTGCTGGACTTGAAGAACCTCTGTCAGAGCGCCTATTGAGAAGGCGATATCGCCTAATACTTCGTGATTGGGAAAGTAGACATCATCAACATTGGCTGGCGAGAAGTTAACGTGAATAACTTTGGCCTCGCTTCGCTCCATCAAGAATGGCGGTTTTTCCACCACATCATGACCAACGCTTATGATCAAATCTGCTTTATGAATTGCATCATGAACATATTGGCCATTGGTCAATGCAGCCACTCCAAGAGAGAGCGGATGGCTTGAATCTAAAACGCCGACACCCATCTGAGTGCTAAAAAAAGGAATACCTAACTTGTTGACGAATGCCTTCAGAGCAGTAGAAGTTCTCTTACGATTGGCACCAGCTCCCATAAAAATCAATGGAAAATGGGCTTTCTCAATCAGTGCTGCTGCCATGGCAATTGCTTTGGCATCTGCCGCTGGGCGTCTAGCCCTAACGACCTCAAAAAGCGGGGCAGTCACCTCTTCTGCGGCAACATCTTCTGGCAGCTCCAGGTGAACAGCACCGGGCCGCTCTTCTGTTGCCAAACGAAATGCCTCGCGTACCAATGAAGGTATACGGGTACCATCGACAATCTGACGGCTCGACTTGGTCACAGGGTGAAGCATGTCGACAATATCGACTATCTGAAACCGCCCTTGCTTGCTCTTTTTGATTGATTTCTGGCCGGTGATCATAACCAGGGGCATTGCCCCTAGCTGGGCATATGCGGCCGCTGTAACTAGGTTGGTGGCACCTGGTCCAAGAGTTGAAAGACAAACGCCAGGTTTGCCGGTCAACCGCCCATAAGTAGCGGCCATAAAACCGGCAGCTTGCTCATGACGTGTCAATATAAGCTTGATTGTTGAAGTTCTTAGAGACTCGATAAAATCCAAATTCTCTTCACCAGGAATACCAAAAATGTATTCCACTTTTTCGTTCTCAAGCGCTTTTACAAGTAAATCGGATGCTTTCATTTTATCCTCCGAATATAAATAAATTGATTGCCATTAGTGAAAGTCGTACACCGGGGGTGGTGCACCATCATCTTTCCACTCAGGCAAAGGGGTAGGGCGATAGTCTTTCAACCACTCGTCCGGATAAGAAACTGTTTTACCGTTGCCGTGAACGGTAGAGATGGTCTTGCCAGATTTCGAGACCCGCTCAATAGACTGCACGGTGGTGCCGTCGGCAGCAAGCCGTTGCACTGTTGCCGTGCCGTTTTTTTGCTGGCAGGTGACTGAGACAATAGTGGTTCCAGCCACGTCCATCTGAATTTCACAAGTCTGGCTGGCAGCAAAGTCGAAATACTCAACACGCAGCAGTCTGTGCTTGTTAGCTTCTGGCCCGATAGTTTGCGATAGGGTCCAACGCTGGCGGTACTGCATCAGCATTTTGCCGTTCACTTGCTTGTAGCCACGCACAGTGAGAAGACCTCCCATGCGACTGCCGTCGCGGTTTTGCACAAGATTACCCTGGCCGTCCAGAAAAATTTCTTGCAGACTGTAGTAATCACGCACATATTCTAGAATCATAGACTTGCCGTCGGCTGTGTAAACATGACCCTTTTCGCCATCGATGGGGTCGCGAGTGAAATCAGCATAAAGAGTGCCATCATCGCGATAGAGGGAAGTTTCGGTCTTGGTAAAATCGCCGGCCTTCGAATAAATCGAAGCCACTAGTGAGCCGTCAGGGCGATAGATTTTTTCTTGACGAAAGTGTTTCTGACCGTCAAAAATGCGCTCACGACTGACCGTTTTTCCGTCCTCGAAATAGAATAAAGACTGATAAGAGCCTCCGGTTTGCAACAGTTTGCCCACTCGCTCTAGCGTGCCGTCTGGTCGATAAACCGCGTGGTAAGTGTAAGTGACGCCTTCGGCAAATTTAGAGACACCGCGTTTGGCGCCTCTGATCATGTGAGCATCGCCCACTTTGTCATCGAGTGGATAGTATTCAACAGACGAAGTAACGATGTTTTTAGTAAAAGTAAGGTCTTCAATTAACCCGCTGTTCCAGTAGATAGTGCCCGACAATTGGGTGATACCATCTTTGGCAAAGCGAATAAGTTTCAACCTCTGCTGGGTAGCTGGATCTGGAATGTAAGCTACTTCTTGGGTCCTATCACCAAAAGTCACTCGGCTGATTTCTCTATCTCGGCTTGCAACCAAATGGCTTTGAATTGCGAACATGGCCAGGTTTAGAACAAACATGATGGCCAAAAATAATATGGTATGGGTAGGTTTATTCATGGTGTTTACTCCTTTGAGTCCCAGGTGCGTGGCACCAGGCTCTCTAAATCGCTAAAAAGTATCTCCAGATTGGCTTGACTGAGGGCCACCAACGATTCGCTAGTGCGATCAGCTCCGGAAACAAAAATTTCATTCTCTAAGGCTGTAATGACGCGCACTATCGTTTCAATCTGCCGGGAATCATCCTGAGGAAATTGCAGGCCAATTTCGGTGATAGTAAGCGCGTCAATTTGCGGGTACTGTGGCAAAGTAGCTAAGTAGACTCGCAGAGCGCGAGAACAAGCTTTTAGATGTTTTACTTTAAAGCCGTTAGCTGCGCCGTCCTCGTAGTTGGCATCGAAAATCGTCCAAGCGAGGCGATTGGGGGCAATTTGCTGGCGTGGGCGAATACGACTAAGCCACTTAAGCAGTCTTACACCAGAGTGGAGCAACATCAAAATCGCGCCCAGAGACAATGCCCAAACAGCCGGCCGTGGCAGGCGTTCGACTCTATCGCTCAAGTCACCTTCTTGCAGTTGGGTGCCATTGTCCACAACAGTCATCTTTGAGACAATAAAGTCTGGAGTGGTAAGAGGCAGCCAGTTAGGCGTTTTGCCGTCAGGCAGCATCTCGGCAGCGTAGCGAAGATCAAGATTGAACACGACGCTCGGTTTAAAAACTGCAGTCTGAACAATCAAGTTGATGACATAGATCTGGCGCCCGTCTTTAATTTTCGGACCCAATATTGATACCGCTGGTGGTTCACCATCTGCGGCTTTATACAAAGTAAAATTAGAACCAGCAAAGCCGATTACGCCTTGTTGCAGCAAAGTAGAGAAGTCGAGCTTCACTGCTGAATCGACATCCAGCACCACAGTCAAAGGAATTTTATCCATGATCGTATGGCCGAAATGACGGTGCGATGCCGGATTGCCCAAAGCGTCTGCCGGGGTGATACCGACAACCATGCGCACTTTGCCACCGGCACAGGTTTTGCGCACCGGGTTTTCTGGCTTGGGCTCTGGCGGGTCGTCACGGTTGGCCGCAGTATCAGCCCCTAGGCCTGGTGTAGGTTGAGGCCCTGAATTGCTGGCTGAAATACTAGCTGAATTTCCAGCCAAAGCACCAGATACGGCACTGCAAAGATCTGCACTCGCCATACTAAGTGGAGAGGTATCAGGTGGCGCAGCTGACACTTTTGTTGCCAGCAGCGCAGAAAGTAAAACAATTCCCAAAAGCACCTTAGCTATTTGAGCCGCAGGAATCGCTCCCTCCCGCAAAAATTTTCTAGTTATTAACATAATGATTCTCCTAAAATTAACTGGCAGATCGTCTGCTCACCCTGCCCCTAAGGCCGAATGCGATGACGACTGACATTAGTGCCAAGGCCGCGGCCAGTGGATACTGGAAGGCTGGATCTTGGTGATGCTCAGTTTTTGTATTACCTAAAGAGTGAGCCCACTGAATTTTGACGTCAGGGGGCGAAGCTGGGTCGAGGCGGATGTAATCTCCGCCGGTCTGCAAGACCAGAGTCTGCAAAGCAGCTTCATCAATGGCCGTTTGCACGGTCTTACCGTCTTCTTCAAGAAAGCCCACCAACTGACCATCAGCACTGTACTTGGGTATGGCCACAGGGTTGGAAGCGCCAAGACCGACAACAATAATTTTGATGCCGCCCTGACGAATGTCAGACAAAACCTTGCTCAGTTCAGACTGCTGGCCGGTAAAGCCACCATCAGTGAAGAGCAAAATCACCTTTTGCAAGCGATTTGGTTTTTCGTCTTTGAACATTTGCAGAGCGGTTTTGAGCCCTTCTGCATAGTCTGAACCGCCTCCTGGTGCCTGGTTGATACCCATGCGTTTGTTCATAATCCAATTCAATGCAGCATAGTCATCAGTCAATTCAGCCTGGATAAAACCCTGGCCAGTGTAGTTGACGATGCCGATTTTGTTGCGTTCAAGAGTGGGCATGATTTGCCTACGAATGACATACTTGGCCATGTCTAAGCGCATGCCGTAAGGGCCTACCACTTGGTCGGGGTTAACGGTCCTGAGCACGTGGCCCTTGCCGTCAGTGATTTCTTGAGCAGGCATGACGCCTCGATAGTCTTCGGCAGCCATGCTTGGAGAGACATCAACAACAGCAATTAGCTGCGTGCTGCCCTCTTTCACTACCTGCGGCAGAGTGCTCAGGGTGGGGCCAGCGGCTGCCACAATAGTGAGAGCAACGGCCATCAGGCAAAGGGTGGCTTTTACCAATTGGCGCCGAGGGCTAATTGAGCTAGTGAAACGCTCAATCAACTCTTCTTCACCCCAGGCAGTGCGAGCGACACGGTGCTGGTTATAAGAAAGATAGAAAAGGGCTGCCAGGACAGGAAGAGCCAGGGGCAGCAAATATAAATACTGGGGTTGAAGCCAGTGCATATCTAACATAAAAGCAGACATGATGGTGCTCCTTTAGATTGTATTAGGGCGACCCTTACCAGGCTGTGTGCTTGGATCTTCGCCAGGTAAGGGAGTGGTGCCATTGCCACTTTTGTCTTGAGGTTTGCCCTTACCCTGTTTCTGAGCTTGGGGCGGATTATTTTTGAAGACCAACTCAAGGTCGTATTTGGTCACCATGGCCGCTTCGTAGTACTGGTGAAATTCGGCTTCGGTCAACTGGCGACCGAGATAGAGATTGCCAGAATTTAGCTCTAGAGACTCTTTGAACGATTGCACAGCTGCTGCCGGCTGATTGGCGCGCAGCAGGGCTTTACCCTTAAGAAAAGCAGCTTGTGCCGCTAGCTCTCTGTCGGGCTTAGGATAGACGAAACGCTCCATCCAAGAATCGGCCTTGCGGGTTTTGTAGACCGACACACTTTGATCGGCAAACTTAATCGCTACCTGCATATCATTGGCGCGATAAGCGGCCATACCCCGGTTGTACAGGGCGTATTGGTCGTCGCTCCAGTGATATAGATATAGGCCGATAGAAAAGATTATTGCTCCAGCGACAGCAGTAGAAGTGACCGCCAAGCGCTGAGCGAAAGATTTGTTTTTTCGCATTATTTACTCCTTATTGTTATGAGAATTAGTCAGTCACAAGTGCTCGCGAAGAAGCGCACTGACCACACCTAAACCAAATACAAAGGCGAGCGCAACAGAAACGAAATATTGGTAAATATCTCGATAGGTAGCCTGCCGCTCCACTGAAACTTGGGTTTTTTCCAACTTGTTGATTTCATCAAAACCCGCTGCCATAGCCGCTTCATCGCCGACCGGCATAACCTTGCCGCCAGTGTCAATCGCTAGCTGCTTGAGGTCTTGTACCGACCGTGAGTCAATAACCCAACCCTGGGCGATGCCCAGCACATAAACGCGAATATTGCCCTGTTTGAGCAGTGTCAAAAGTTGCTGCTTACGCTCTGGCTGAATCGAGGCTTCACCATCGGAGACTATAATCAGAACTTTTGCCTTAGCTTCGCCCAGTTCTTTGAAGTGGTCGATAGCAGCTTGAATCGGTCCGGTTTTAGTGAAGCCAGCCTCATCCGGACCATCGAAGTTGGTGCCACCACCAGAGTAGCTACCCAGGTGCGAATTGTGCCGGCTGATTAGTTCTAGATCGGTGGTGAGGGGCCAGCTGAAGTAGGCTTCGTCGTCAAATTGGATGTAACAGATACGGTCACCAGCGCGACCAGGAATGAACTTGGCAATGGCTGCCTTGGCCACTTTCAGCCGCGAGTCTTTTGTTTTGTTATCTGTTTTGCTATCTACTGGACCAGCTGGGTCAGCTGGTTCGACAATACTGTTGTCTATTTCCAACTCCATAGAACCAGATACGTCCACAGCAATACAGAAATCACGGGTTTCGATAGTCTGCCTGGTGTGCGACTCGCTGACGACAGGTCGGGCAAGCGCTAAGCAAAGACTAATGAGAAAAGCGCCAAGAAAAATTGGTGGCAAGTGTTTCACCACTGACAGTGAACGTAATGTTCGCTGCGTCTCTAGTTGACTGTAACCGTAGCTGGCGCGGCGCCTGTAGGCCAGGTAAAGCTGCAGCAACAGAGCGGGGATGAGACAGAGAAAGATTGGGGCCATGAAACTAATCATGAAAATCTCCTTTCTATTTTAAAATTAGGCCGGTGACCATTTCGCCAAGCATCAGCGTCGTTAGCCATAGATCCAAAGATATTCACCAGCGCTATGATCGGCCGCACACAAGCGCAGCAAGCGCTTAGAAGTGAGTGACAGTTTGCTCGGGAGATGAATAGTCTTGAGTGGAAATGCCTCTGTATAAAGTCAGAAGGCGTTAAGCCGGTAAGACTTAAAACTTAGCAGTAGCAGAATCTAGCAAGCAATAGCTGGCGCGGCCGTTTCGCCTACCTAGACTAGGTCTGTGGTGCCAAATGATCAATAAAGTAATCAATAAGAAATAGCGTTGATGGCGCTGATCCTTTGGCCAAGGAACAATCTGATCCACATGGGCCTAGGCAAAGAATATTGCCGATTCGCGCCGACTCGCGCTGATCCTCTTGCGGCCGACGAACCTGATCCACATTGTCTTCAGGCCAGGTTCTTCAGCGCGAATTTTCCAGCAGTGCCGCCAGCTTGGCCACAGCCGACTCAATTTGCTCTTCCTCTAAGGCCCAGTAGGGCCACAAAAACTCACCCGATCGCTCTTTGCTCAAATAATATGGAGCAGTGGAAATCAGTGAAATATTGCACTGTGCCGCCAGTGCCATAACCTCGTGGTCACCGAGAGGTGTACGCAGACGAAAAGTAAGATGCAGTCCAGCTGATGACTCGGCCACAGTGACCATCTCGTGCAAAATAGTCTTGAGGGCAAATATTAGCTTTTGGCGGCGGTGCGAGTAGATGCTACGCATCTTTTCTATATGGCGCTCCCAGTGCCCCTCTCGAATAAAATCGTTGAGACAATACTGCTCCAGCATTGACAGATCATTACCAAGCACCTGAATCATCTCGCCAAAGACCTTGGTCATCCTCTCAGGCACGACCAAATAGCCCAACCTCGCCATCGGCCCCATGGTCACCCAGAAAGAACCGGAATATATAACCAGATCGTTTTTATCCATACCTTGCAGCGCTGGCAGGCGCTTGTTGTCATAAAAATATTGCGAGTCGAAGTCGTGCTCCCGAATAAGCGTATCTGAGTGCCCAGCCCATTCCAGCAAGGCCTGGCGACGATCCATCGAGAGTATGGCGCCGGTGGGGTCTTGGTGCGAGGGGCTGACACAAACGAGAGCGCAGCCGTCCATTTGAGCCGTCAGTCGCTCTACTATCATGCCTTGGTCATCCACAGGCACAGTTACCAGCGACGGACCATAGGCCATGAGAATGCGCCTAGAGACAGGATACCAGGGGTCTTCTATAGCGACAGTGTCGCCCACATTGATGAGCAAGCGGGCGGCCTGATCGGTTCTAGAGGTTGAAGTGAGAATTACTCGCTCAGGGCTAAGCACCAGGCCACGTGCCCTCCGCAGGTAATCGCACAGGGCCTCGCGCAAGGGCGGAAAGCCAAAAGGATCATCGGTGTAACTTAGAAAGGCATTGTCTGTGCTGTAGCAGCGGCGGTTTTTCAAAACCATTTTTTCCCAAGCCTGCACAGGCAACAGGTTGCCTGCAGGCACAGCAGCGCTAAAATCGCCGTGCCAGCCAATTTGCTCTGATGAAGCCGTGATTAGTCTTTGGGCATACTCTGACCATTTTGTCGCCCGCGGCTCAGTGGCCGGCCGGTCATCCACGCTAGCGCTCGGGCGGGTCATGGGAACCGCTACAAAGGTGCCCTCTTTAGGCAATGTTTGCAAATACCCCAAACTGGTCAAATAGGCATAAGCGCGCAGAACTGTCGCTGTGGAGGTGCCCTGCTGTTCGGCCAGTTGCCTAGCCGCTGGCATCTGGCTCCCCGGTGGGGCCGTACCAGACTCTATGGCCTCACGAATTGACCTTGCCAGTGATTTGTAGACGGGCTCGCCGTTAAGAGGATCACGTCTAAACAAAATCTCCAAATTCTTGACTCACAAAACACTCAATAAGGGAGAACCCAGTTTAACAGACCCTGCTGCCGGGAGGCCGGGGTCAATCTAAGTTTCGGGCTAAGTTTCGAGCTAAGCCATCAAGCCAGGCTTGGATCTGCTAGCCTCGGATCTGCCAGGCTTCGATCTGCTACGCCTTGATATAGTACTACGAAATGCAAAAAATCTGTCGTGGAGCTTCGCAGCCGTCGTACAGATTTTCTAAGTGTCATCTATTGCTCTCATAGTGTCTTTAATGCTTTCAGCTCAATTTAACTGGGCCAAAAATTGTTTAATAGCGCCGGTAAATATCGCCTCGTCAGCCAGATCAATATTGACATGACTGGAACGCGGACAGACAACAAAACGCTTGGGAGCAAGAGCACGACTGAACATTTCTCTTGAATGATCAATGTCGATGATACTATCCATAGCACCATGCATAATTAAGAGTGGCACGTGAGGTCGCTCCAGAATAGCGACATTGTTGAGAGCTGGGCCATGAGGGAAAAGCCAACTAGGATAGATTTTCAAAAACGGCACCTTTTCGTGAGCGATGCGCGGCAATGAAGCAAATCCTGATTGCAATATCAAACCTTTGGCCCGACGCACAGTAGAGACATGAGAGGCCACTGTGCTGCCCAAGGAGATGCCATAGATGACAATTTGCTCGGCACGGTAACCGAGCACATTGACCAAATAATCATAGGCACTGGTGCCGTCTTCGCAGATGTGGGCAATGGTTGCCACTCCTTCACTCTTACCAAAGCCACGAGGTTCGTAGGTAAAAACAGAGGCGCCTGTAGACAAAAGCAGTTTGATGAACTCTAGCCTTTTAGGAATGTCACCAGCATTGCCAGGACAAACAAGAAAAACTCGGTTGATCATGGCGCTACCGGCAGCAACGCCCTTGCTCGCGCTATCCGGCAATTGGAAAATCCAACCACGCAAATTACTGCTGTCTTTGGCTTTGAAAAGACATTGCTGGTTTGGCACAGCCTGGAAGCTATCTAGACGCTCAATATCGAGCTGTGTGCCCCGTTCTTTGTCTGGATGGAAGAGTTTGTGTGTGTAGAGCCCAGGCAGCATTCGTGGAGAAAGCGCTAGGTACAAAATGATCAAAACTGCAAGAGTTCTGATTAAGCGGCGCAGCCACACGAATACACGCAATGAGCTAATGGTCATAGCGCCAGTTGATTTTGATTTCATAACTTTAGGTTTTTAAATGAAAAAATGCGAACGCTTAGGAGTGCCGTTCATCTTTGAAAATAGCGCTGATTAAAGCCCACATAGTGGCGGCGCAAAGAATAATTACTGCGGTGTTAGCCCAAAAGCCCGGCTTAAGATATGCCTGCACGGCCAACATCAACACCATGCAGATGCCTACAACAGTGAATTCACGTTTCATGTTTGTTTAGTTTTTAAATTGATTGGTTTTAAGTGATTTGGTTGAGATTTCCTACAGATAGAAGAAATGAATATTTGAAATAGAGAGACTTTGAGCTTATGGAACACTCAGCAGCGGAGTCAAAGCAATTGCCTGGTCTAAGAGCTAAAAGCCCACCTACACGACTAAAACAGTTAAGTAGGTACAAGGCTGGCAGGCCTCGCGCGAAGTAACCGGAGCAATCTGAGTGAATGGTGAGCAAGCCAAAAGGTCAAATTATGCGCCGCAACTCAAGAATTTCACATGCTCGAATTGCGAACTGTGTACCATGTGGAGCGTGCTTTGCCATGCCGGATCAGGTCGCGACTTTCTACCAAATCTTGAACTCTCGCCTTGATTTTGCTGCGACTTTCACCAAGAAGATGCTCCAGTTCAGACATTTGCAAGCTACCTTTTTCTCTTACCAACTCCAAAATACGTATGGACAAGGCAGGCATATCACCTTCCAACAGGTGCTCCCTAGCTATCTTCTCTTTTAAGCGCTCCATCTGCTTGTGCATAGATTGCAGGAAGAAAAGCATCCATGGGTCCCAGTTCGGGGTGTCGTCTTTTAGCGTCTGTTGAGTCTTTCTAAGTGCCAGGTAATAGCTTTCTTTGTTGTCTTCGACAATGCTTTCTAATGAGCTGTAAGGGACATAGCTGTAACCTGCTTTTAATAAGAGGAGCGTCGTCAATACTCGCGAGAGCCTACCGTTGCCATCTTTGAACGGGTGTATAGCTAGAAATTCTGCAATAAATGCTCCCGTAGCTAACAGAGAATGAATTGAGCGTTTCTCAAAAGCTTCCCTCGTCCAGTTCACCAGATCTGTCATTTTGAAAGGCGTTTCAAACGGGCTTGTTGTTTCAAACACAATCCACTTGCGACCGTCTTGCGCAGTAGCTTCCACATGATTGGCTACTGTTTTGTATTGTCCTCGATGGCGATCATCTTTCACACTGTACTTGAGCAAGCTGCCGTGCAATTGCTTTATATGATTCTCTGAAATCGGTATCTCGGCTGCCTCTGCAAAGAGCGTTCGCATTACTTCAGCATAGCCCGCAACTTCTTGCTCATCGCGGGTACGAAAAGATTGTGCGTTTAGCCCGGAGAGCAGCTGCTCAACTTCACGATCGCTTAAGACGGCACCTTCAATCCTTGTTGAGGAGCCAATACTTTCTATTGTGGCAACCAGCTGAAGCGCAGCTAATCGCTCTGGTGAAATACTAGAGACCAAGCGCCAAGAGCCCTTAAACTCATCTATTTCACCAATAAGCTTCACCATCTCAAGCGATGGGCGGAAAAATTCCAGTCGCGCCAATTGGTCGTAATCCCGAACTGATTATCGATCCAAATACTACCACATAAATCCACAAACGACCAATAAGGCTATATTAGTCAAATTACGTCATGCAATACTTGACACACAAAGCATATTGACAATTGTTGCTAGACAACCTACTATCGACAAATAGTGATAGACGAGACGCGATGGCAAATTTACTAAGACTCTTTAGAGAAAGGCATTCAATCAGCCAGGCAGAACTTGCGCGCAGGGTGGGCGTGAGCAGGCAAATGATGAGCGCCATGGAAGTTGGAAATCAAGAACCCAGCCTTGGTTTGGCTCTGCGACTAGCTCAGGAGCTAGATCAGCCTGTCGAAAAGCTATTCAGAGGAGATGGCGATATGAAAACTACTGAGAAAAATTCACTGACAAAAGTTGAGCGATTGATGTTGAGCAATCAATACAGACTATTCGAAAAGTTGCATGAAGACGACCCATACGACAAAAGCCATTACGCTCGACTTGCTGAAATTTTCGAAGCTGGCTACACGTCACTTTATCGGCATGCTTTTAGCAAAATACAAGACCAGCTGCCAGAGCACATTTCAGAGGAGGTTCTATCAATCCTCGACATGCACCGAGCAATGCGTTTTTCACTCGGCGAAAAACCAGACCCTGCCTATCTAGAAAAAGTAAAGTTTATCGGCTTCGATGCCAATAACGAAGGAGAGCATCTTTCGTTTGCGCAGTTCTTTAGCGAAGGGGGCAAAAAGTATCCTGAGCTACAGATCTACAATAGTCATCATTCGACTTTGCCGCGATATAGAAAAATGCTTACTGAATGGTCTCGCATGGGGCGAGAGCCGCATCTTACACGGCCCCAAATCGATAGCATTGTCGAAGCGGGTACGTGAATCATTGATACTCGTAGAGCGTAGATGTCTAATTCTGGGCACAACTATTTTATGGACAAGCCCGTTAAGCTGGGTGGAATGTGAGACATAGCGGCTTGAGGTACAATCATGGTTGTTCAATCTAAGACAAAGAAATCCCAGACACCGCTTAAGAAAAAAAACTCTTTGCACTCAGAATCGTCAGCTTCCCAAAGACTGGTCGATTTGGGCCCCAAAAACAACTCTGAAATTTGACGCTGGTATCGACGAAACTGTAGCTTTTGAGCGCCAGCAAACCGCCCTGTGCACCAACTAAAAATTTACCGTGGGGGGGGTGGTGGGGGGAGACAGAGAGAAGGCTGAAATATCGCTGCCATCTATTTACCCAAACATCAGCATACCCAAACAGCCGCAAAACCAGGCAAGTTTTTCTACAAAGCAAGTATTTCCTGTTAACAAGTCAGAAACAACTAATTGGTTGCACGGCTTTACATTGAACTGGTTGCATGCGGTAATGCCAGGTGCGCAAATGACCATATTGATAAACATTGACGATACGTTGTCACAACCTATCTATCGACAGATAGTTGCAGAAATTAAAAAGGCCATTGAAGCTGGAGTTCTCAAAGCCGGAAAGAAGCTGCCATCAACAAGAGAACTAGGCAAAGCCCTTGGAATTTCACGCTTCACAGTAATGCGCAGCTATGATGACTTGGCCAGTGCCGGCTACATAAACATCATCACCGGCAGCGGTGCCGTGGTTGGAGAAAACTTAGACAAGACCGAAACAACTCCAAGGCAAAGTTCAGAGCTGTCGCAGCTATTGCCCGCCACGAAACCTGGCACAATCTCACGCTTCAGCCAACAAGTTGCACGCGCCGCACGCCTTCTGCCCTCAGCCAATCTCTGGCAAGAGCAGCTTCACCATGGTGCACCAGCCTCAGACTTACTGCCAATCAGCCGCTGGAAGGAAGTTCTAAACTGCGCCACAAGAGAAATCGAAAAAGAACTAACACAAACACACCAAGAGCCTTGTGGCAGTTTGGAGTTACGCCAAGAGATTGTAGACTACCTCCATCGCCAGAGAAGGGTGAAGTGCAACACCTCTCAGGTAATTACTTTTTCTTCTTATCAAAATGCCTTTGATTTCGTCGTGCGAATGCTGATAGACAACGGTGATCAATGCGCCATTGAAAGCCCTGGCCTGCCAGACAATTTTCGAGCACTGCTCGCCAGCGGCGCTACGCTGCATCCGATTAATGGTGATAGCAGTGGCATGTCGGCGCAAGAAATAAAAGACATAGGCTGCCCGCTCAAGTTGATTTGCTTAACCCCCTCGCGCAATCCACTAACTGCTGCAACTATGACAGTTGAGCGACGCCAAGAAATACTCGCTCTAGCAGAAGAAAAAAACTGCTTTGTTATTGAAAATGACTTAGATCATGAATTTCGCTACGGTACAAAGGCCATTGCTTCGCTACAAAGCATGGACAACCAGGGCCGAGTGATCTACATAGGCTCCTTTGCTCAAGTTTTAGGGCCGCTTTGTCAAACAGCATACATAGTTCTACCGGCCCATTTTGTCAGCGTCGGTAAGCAGCTAAAGTCACTAATAGAAACTGACTATGCCCCTATTGAGCAAACAGCTTTAGCAAAATTCATGCAGCAAGGCTACTACGAAAGGCATATCAAAAAGACCAATGAAATCTACGCTGAACGCCGGGCGGCTCTCATACACGGGCTAACTATTGCCTTTGGCAAGAATATAAAACACATTGCCTCACAGACAGGCACTAGTTTAATCGTATCTTTTCAGGCAAGCACTACTGGCGCAAGATTAGACTGCGATACAAGACTAGACTGCGCGCCAATGAACTGTGCAAAACTCGCTGAAGCGGCTCGCAAACACCGTATCACCATGGTGGCACTGAACGACTTCTGTAAAGACGATGAGCATAGAAACGAATATCTAGTAAGTTTTGGTCATCTCTCAGCGGCGCAAATAAGTGAGCGCGTCAGTGCGCTGGCACAAGAACTACTGGCGCAAGAGCTACAACCAAAGTTAGCAACCAGTTTGCACCCGCTGCTAACAACCAGTGAGAGCTGCATCACTAGGTAGCAACTCTATCACCAAGAAAGTCGTTGAATTAGCTTTGATTCGAAGGCCTCTACCGTCTAAGGTGTAGGTATCCCTTTCTACCAACTATATCAATCACCCCTTTCATTGGCAGGCCCACTCAAAGCAAACCCAAAGCTTCAATCGACCATTTTTTCGCGACAGTAGTGCTGCGCGAACAACAACAGCAACAACAATCGTCTCCAACCGGAGAAGAAAGTAGACAAGATCATGAACCACATCGCCAATGCGTCAGATAACGAATCGACCATCAAGATCGCTCTGGGCGACATTCTTACGGTGAGTCTGCCCTACGAAACAACCGTGCCAGGACAAACGGCCTGGACTTTCGGCGACAACTTCGACTTCAGCCAGTGCCTGAACTTGGGTTCTATCGGAGCCAAAGACGGTGTACGCACCATGCAGTTTGTCGCCTCCGCTATCGGCACCGTCGCCATCGAACTGCGGCAGTTTCGAGTGCTGGCACTGCAGACTGCGAGCAACATCACTGGCACCTACAAGCTCACTGTCACTGTCAGCGAAAGCTGAACGCCAGAGAATTTGACAGAGAGCAATTAGACAGGGAGGACCAACATGAAACTGCCAGAGCGAACCAAGCTGCCTCTGGCAGTGTTGGTCTTATCTTTTCTACTTTTCACAGTGCTTGTCCTCATTCGAAATCGAGAAAGCACTCCCTTCTTCCGCCCGCACGGCCAATTTGCCGTGGGCGTGAATTATCCCTGGCGCAACTACGGCGGTGACTTCGGAGCCACTGTTTGGGGAGTACACGAAGGTGCGAGCACAACTCAAGCCAACAAAGCAATTGACCAAGACTTTGAGCAAATCGCCAAGGTCGGCTTTCAGGTAGTTCGTTGGTTTATTTTTTGCGATGGCCGCGGAGGTCTAAAGTTCAGCAAGGAAGGCGGTGTGATTGGTCTCGATGAACAGGTGTTGGCCGACATCGGTGCGGCTATCGCTTTGGCAGAAAAGCACAAACTGCGCATCATCTTTGTGCTGCTCGACTTCAACTTCGCTCAACCACAGGTCTGGTACGCCGGTAAAAGGGTCGGAGGTCACCGCAAAATCATCGAGAAACCGGCTCTCACTACTTCCTTCCAAAGCAACGCCTTAGAGCCAATTCTCAAAGCTTTCGGCCAGAGCACTACTGTGGCAGCCTGGGAAATCATCAACGAGCCGGAATGGGTGATGACCGCCTTCCCCTACTGGCAAACGAGCAGAATTGCCAATGAGCGATTTGTGACATTTGTGAGGAGCACCGCCTTGTTCATAAAGGCGCGAGCCACTCAACCTGTCACCGTTGGTAGTGCCACTCTCTCTGACTTGCGCTACTGGAGCAATTGCGATCTCGATTTCTTGCAGTTTCATCACTATCCGGCCGCCAAGGCTAAACAGTTGGTGAGCACGCCGGTGGCCAATCTGGGTTACAAGATACCGGTTATTCTTGGTGAATTCCCCACCGGCAACACGCGAATCGACTCCAGCGTTTTCATCGACCAGATGCACAGTAATGGCTACTTAGGGGCACTTGCCTGGAGCTTCAGAGCCAGCGACAAATACTCAAACTTAGCCAAACAAGAAACCGCAATTTCGGCCTGGATAAAGCTTCATCCGGCCGGAAAGCCCTGACAAGGCAGATATCTCTGCTAGAACACAAGAAAGAGAAAAGGACTTCATTATGAGCTTTGGAAAAACCACCTCAAAAGTTAGCGGGCTGAACGAGACGCGCAGTCTGAAACTGCTAGTACGCATCCGCCCCGCTCAAGGACAAGCTGCGGCAGACTTCCGCGCGGTCTTGGTCGACCTGGAAGATCGCTTCCTTGCTCGCCGGGTGTCAACAGGAGAAGACCCTAGCAACAACATCTACACGGTCATAGTCTCGCTCTGGAGCAACAAGCGCGATCTGCTGGTGACCACACTAAACCAGCACGGTTACGCCATCAAAGACGAGACCGAACTCTAGAACCAGCAGTAAAGATTGCACCTAGCAATCTGAGACAAGAAAGGCTAACTTCAATATGTATTCACTAATCACACTCGCGGTGATTATCGGCATTCTCGGCTCAGTTGTTCTCAACCAACTGCGCAAGAAAGCCCGTTCCTTCCCACTGGGATTAACACTAGTTTTTGCCCTGGTCGCCTTAGTGATCGGCGGCATAGTCACGCAAGAAATTCTGCACCACTTTGTGCCGACCAAGCTGATCAGCAAAGAGTACAAGCTAAGTGCCATGCGCACCAGCAGTGGCACTTACGGCTCTTTTGCAATGGGCACTGGCACCACTAATAGTTTCACAAAATTCAGTCTGTACGTTGTCAACGACGACGGCAGTGTCTCACCCTTAGACATAGCCGCAGACGACCGAGTCAAAATCTTCGAAGACTCAAGCCTGAAGGACACCGGCTACCTAACGCACACGGTGAAAAAGTATGACTACTCGACGCCAATTGCCAACTGGGTCTGGCAGAGGCCAAACTGGGAAGAATTGGTCACAGAGCATCTAAGAGTGCCAGCAGGAACGCTTTTACACACCTTCACTGCCCAATAAACAAGTCGATCACCAATTCGCTCGACTATTGCTTTGCAAGCAGGAGCACCCTTCTTGGTGGCCCACAAGGGCCACCATATGGAGTAACAATGCCAACCATCAACAGCCCCTTCGACATCGTCATCAGCGCAGTCCTCGACATCGTCATCGTGGCGCTACTTTATGCAGCCCACAGAACCAACGTGAAACTTGCGGCCCACTGGTCAGGCAAGTTTATCATTGGTGGCGTCTGCAGCGGTTTAGCCACACGCTTCCAGGTGTCAGCAACATTGATCCGCATCATTGTTGTTCTCTGCGCCTGGGCTAGCGGCGGTGCGCACCTGATCTTTCTCTATTTCCTGCTCTGGGTCACTCTGCCCAGGGAATAGCAGCAAGATCTATCATTGAAAGAGGTGGAATATTCCAATTCCTATTCCACCTCTTTCACAACTATCTGAACTGAATATTTCCCATCAACTGTCGACCGAACAGGAACTGCCAAGCACACCAACTTTTTCTTATTTTTCAGCCTCTTATATTGTTTAGTACAACAATCATCATCATTTTGCATTTTCGGCCGAAAAATACATCATCCTTTTGGCTCAATTCTCCCGAAAACATCGATCAGACACCAAATTATGGCAAAAACAGTAAGAAGGTGGAAAAACATCAACAACAGCGCTAAAATCTGGCACATCTGTGCAATTAACATGATCGGGGTTAGTAAGTTGAAAAACGACACCAACAGCAAAAATCTCACTTTGGCCCACAAAGTCGCCGACGAGATGCTCAAACTTGACAAGCACGCTCAATATCTCGGCATGCAAGTAAAGCAAATTAGCCCCGGTTACGCTGAACTATCACTAGTCGTCAGAGAAGACATGGTCAACGGCCTCGGCATCTGCCATGGCGGAGTGACCTTCAGCCTTGCCGATACGGCCTTTGCCTTCGCTTGCAATTCGCGCAACAACCGCACTCTTGCTCTCAACTGCTCCATCACCTACAGCGCTCCGGCTCGCCATGGTGACGTGCTTACAGCTGTAGCACAAGAAACCGTTCTTAATGGCAAGACAGGGGTCTATGACGTCGTAATCTCTAACCAACATATGGAAAAAATTGCCTTGTTCCGCGGCGTTTCTTACCGCACCAGACAACAAATCGTTAATGGCTCTGCTGACGACTAAATTAGTGCTACGGCCCGTTCTTTTATCTCGCGCTCTTGCGCCTATACCAATCAGGGTCACCACCGCCCAGTGGCACAGTCAACGGCCCAAAGCTATTGCTTGAAGTAAACGACTGACCAGCATGCAGCATCCACTTGAAGCTTTCTTCTAACGACTTGGGTCGCGCCGCATAGCCGTTGGTCAATTCATAAATTGCCCAATCGCCTTCTCTAAACATTTCACTGAGCTTCAGGTCTGGTCGAGCAGCAAAGTCTTTCATGTGCTTGTCGTCGCCAATAATCAGCTGCTTGCGCCCTGATTTGGTCGGCCCATAAGACAGGCCATCGTCAGGAAGTGGATCGTTGACGACAATAAATTGATCAATGTGCGACATAGTATCAACTGGTCTCTTTAGATAAGTCATAAGCGATGGCTTAAAGGCGCCATAGAGAGCGATTTCTTCATGACAGTCAGGAATATATGAGGCCACTGCTTTCATATTGTCTTGTTTCTGTGCGGCAAAATATTGAAATGCCACTGGCGTGACATATGAAGTCAAAACGCAGATGCTCAGTGCCGCAACCAATAAGTTAGCACTATAACGCTTAGCTAAAAGTTCGCGTATTTGAGCAGCAGCACCAAGCAATGTTACAGCTCCGCCAAGAGCCAAACTCAGTTTTTGCCCAGTGCTTCCCGTCATAAAGAAAGCCAACAACGGCAGTATCAGAGCCGCACCAAGGGTCAAGAAGCAAACCAACCACGAGACTATGATGAGCCATAATCTATCCCATTTAGCCTGATCGTCAAAGGCAAATTGCCCAGGGCCATCAGCCAAGCGTGACATAGCCACTGCCACGAGCACAGAAAGAGGAGCAATCAATGGCATAGCATAAGTGTCTAGCTGTGTCTTAGACAGGCTGAAAAACAGAAGAACGGCCGTGCACCATGAGGCAAGATAAAAGACAGCACGATTCTGCAGCAAATCAAAATCTAAATACTCGCCCTTGAGAGCCTCCAGATCAGCTTGAGCTGGGTCTCTTGGCTTCATATCTTGAGCATATGGCCGGTACGATGATTTAAAAGAAAGTCTGGTGCCACCAAACCACACTTTGGCTAAAGGCTGAAAGAAGGTCAACTTAAAAGTCTGTGGCAAGAGCAAAAACCAGGGCGCTAAGCCGTAGGCTAGAACCGGCAAGTAATAGAAAAAATTAGATTTGTGCAAGTTGGTCTTGCCTTGAAAGCGGGCTAAATTTTCATAGATAAAGAAGACTTGAAGAAATAGACCCTTAGTGGCCTTCCACACCATGTAATACCAAGGAACAACCACGGCAAAAAACAAAGGAACACCAAAGATTGGCTTGGTGCTGGCAAACCAAAAGGCAAGACGCTTCCAGCCCGGCTTTGAAAGCAGCAAGTAAAGCCCTGTGCCAATGGCAAACAATAGAAGCCCAGCTGGACCTTTGGTGAGCATTGCCAAAGCGAGCGAAAGCCAGAGCACTATCCACCAATTGCGCTTACCAGCAAAGACACAAAGAATGAATGAGTAAGCACTGAGATTGACAAACGCAGTGAAGGCGGCATCGATGCAGGAGAGCTTAGAATACGCCACCAAAAGTGGTGCACTCGCTGCCAGTAGACCAGCAAGCAATGCTGCTCTCTTACTGGCAAAAACGCTAGTGACATAAAAACTGGCGAAAACTAACAGTGAAGCGAGCAAACCAAAGGGCAGCCGAGCAGCAAATTCGCTTACACCAAATAACTTGTATGAAGCAGCCGTCAACCAGAAAGTCAATATCGGCTTGGAATAGTAAGTTTGATAATTGAGGCGCGGAACAATATATTCACCACTCTCTATCATTTCGCGAGCAGCTTCGGTGTAGTAAGTTTCGCCCGGATCAATAAACGACCAGCTGCCTATACTGTTGCAATAAATGCCCAAGCAGACAGCGGCAAGAATTACCCAAGGAACATAGCCTTGCGTTAGCTTGCTTGCCGCAACATTAGTTGCTTTTTCATTGATGTCAGGCGCTGGCGCCGTACTTTCTTGCACCGCTTCATAATACCACTTCAACTTCAGGCACTCCCACAGAGACAGGGCTTAGGGTGATCCAGTACGCCTAGCTCAATTCTTAAGGCTCGAAGTTCAAAGAGCTGAACTTTGACTTGTCACCCGGTCAGCTACCCCGTATAGTATCTGCGGAGAAAAAAAATAGACGAAGAGGCTCCAAAACGGAGCCGAACTATCAAAGACCAGGTTTGCCAACCACAATCGGAGGCAGCCGTTGCTATTAAAGCTAGCGACTGCCTCCTTTGAGGATGATTAAAAGCGCCCGCACATTTCCATGCGCGTGGCAACGTCGTCCCACATGCCGTAGGGCGAAAAGTCTTTCGCTTCCGGCAGGGGCTGCGTCAGGTCGAGGGCGATGCTGCCGACCAAACGACTCTGCGGCAGGCTTCCAAGATGTGCCAAGTGCGGGTCGTCGACGTCGATCAGGTCATACTGGAATATGGTGCGTCGCTGTCGGTGCGAACACACATACTTGAGGTCGCCGACACCACCGTCGATGCCGTAGTAGCTTCGCGCTTGGCAGTGAGCCCGGTAGTTGCTTCGATCGAGCATCGGTTCGAGCTTGCTCATATCCATGCCTTCGGGGTCGAAGACATAATCGATGTCGGTCGGATCTTCCTTTGCCGAAACGAAACTACCGCCGACATGGGCCAGCTTGCAACCGGCGCCTTGAAGGCTAAGCAACGCTGCAAGCAGCCCTTGTGTTTGACGAAAGCGGCGGTCCGTCTGGCCGAAACGACCAACGAAATCGTCCCAAGTTGCATGGTGCATACCGGGAGGCAGGAGACCCTCTTCATCGAGCTCGGGGATGCCCTGGAGGTGCTGGCAGTCGCGATCGCTGTAGGAAGGGTCAAAGCCTAGCTGCCTCTGCCGTTCGAGAAAGGCATGCAGCTCGGGCATGAGTTTGTTCCAAGCTTCGTCGAGCGCAGCCGAAAGTTGCTCGATGTTGCCATCGGCGATGCCACCAAGGAAGCCGTAAACGCTCTGTCGCACATGAGATGCGGCCAGCAGTAGAGGGCTGTTGCGTACCACAGGATCTCTGATGTCGTTCACCAGCGCCAGCGATGCCTGCAGTTTTGCGTGTTTGCTCAACAGAATTTCGAGCTCTCGCTCTGCGGCAATGTTCATATGCACTCCTTTTGTAAAACCCCTGTGTCGGGCAAAATCAAAAAAAGTAAGCGAAAAGGGCTCCAGCTGGAGCTCTAATCGCTTACGCGAAAATCACCTAACCTTTATGCCGAGAAACAGCAGTTAGGCGTACCGGCGACGGAGAACCTCCCGATAGCTGTTCTCGCCCGTGTAAAGCGTGTGCCAGACCGGCGCCTTGGCGAAAGGCGATTGGACATGCCGGCTGACCAGCGAATCGGGAACCGTTGCCTGAACCGGCGACTGAAGCGGCTCTTCCCCTTCGACCACCGGCAAAGTGAAGTCGATGCCGAGAATGGCCAGCAGCTGCGGCAGCGGCATGTAGCGGTCACGAGCCAGCATCATGCCCCATTCCGAGCGCTGCTCAGGCTTGTTACCGAGCAAAAACGCCGGGTCATCGAACGCCATCATCGAGTGGCGACGCAAGCTGGCGTCCTTGCCGAGCATCCGCTTCCAGCCATAGCTGGGGATGACGAGAATGTTCGACTTGCCCAGCTCGATGCGGCGACCGAGCAAGAGCATGAAGGCAACCGGAGCAGCCTCCATCCAGCGCTCGGCCTCGTCGACCACCAGCACATCGCAGTCGAGTAGGTTTTCGCGCAAGCCATGCTGATTGCCGGTGGAGCCCATGAAGCCAGGCCCGTGTGCAACCAACTGATCTTCGGCGAAATACGAGGACACACTGTGCAGGTATTCGCTGCTCAGCCCGATGGCGGTGGCTTGTTGGCGCACCTCCATGGCAATGGCCGTCTTGCCAGTGCCCGCGCCGCCAACGAGCAAGAGGTTTTCACCCCGGCCGACGAAAGCGGCGGTGGCGATTTCATGCACCTGGGCCTGGTCGAGGGCGCCGTTGAAGGCGAAGTCGAAAGCCGCCAGCGAATGGGGAGAACGTGTGGAAGTTTGGTTCATAGAATCCTTGATGTCAGTGGAGTATCAAAAACATAGCCAACACAACCAAATGAACCACAGAGAAATTTCTTCCTCTGTGGCTGACGTCTAGCACAGACATCAATTACTTCCCTCGGTCAGTCGGGGCTTACTGCAAGCTCTGAGCCAGAGAGCTTACTTCTTCTACTTCTTTTACTTCTTCTACTTCTTTTACTTCTTCTCGACAGGCGCGACCGGAGCAGCGGGCACATCGGCCGGAGCAACACCAGACGCACTTCCGGCAGCACCGCCGCCGACCATGCGCAGTTCACGCACGGCCACCTGCGGCTGACGAGTGTCGATGAACGTGCCAGAGACACGGTCACCATCGCGCAGCAGGGGTGTGCCCGGATAGACCTGGGTGGTGGCATCGTAGTAGTGGTCGTCACCCACGATTTGGAAGCGCCACGACGTACCGTTGGGTGCGATACGCCAGATCTTGCCTTCGAAGGTCACCACTTCGCTGGCGGCCGTCGTTTGCATGCCATTGCTGCCCTGAGCGAGCTTGGTGGCATATTCGCGCAGCGCCGATTGCAGGTCGGTGCCGTAGGCGACGTCCGAGACTTCCTGCGAACGAGCATCCATGAAGCCGATGGCCGCACCGGTGGAACCGAGCGACTGGCTCTTGGTGTAGATCGCCACCCAGGTCAGATGACCGTAGATGTTGTAGAGCTCGAGGTTTTCGACGTCGTACTTCTGCAGGCCGTTTTCCCGGGCGCCGAACATCGTCTGCGTGACGCTGCCGCCGTGGTTGAAGCCACGCAAGCCCGGATAGTAGACCGCCTTGTTCTTGTCGGTCTCAAAGGCCAGCACGCCAATCACACCGTGATCCGTCGAGCTGCGCGAAGTCATCGGCACGATGAAGATGCTGTGCTCGTCCTTGGTGTACGAGAGCAACTGCCCCTCATCACCATCGGCTGGCGTCATGGCATCCTGCTTGGACAGGCCCAAGAACACCTGCAACCAAGCGCCGAAGCTCGACTGCGAATAGGCCTGACCGTAGAGACCCCAGTCTTTGGCGTACTCGCGAATCAGGTCGCTGGAGACCACGCGGTCGACCCACTTGATCTCAGGCGCACCTTGCTCGTGAACGGAGAGCTTGGGCTCTGCCGTAGCGACGTCGATGAGCAGAACCTTCGAAATCTTGCTGCCGACGATGTCGCCGAAAGCAGGGGTGATGTAGGTGATGCTCCAATGCGGCTGGAATTCATCATCGACTTCGAAGGTAGCGTTGGCCAGTTCACCCTTGTCGTAGCCGGCCATGTAGGCGAAGCGCGACAGGTTCATGCCCCAGGGCATGTCTTCGAACAGGGTGATGTGAAAGCCGTCGCGCAGCTGCGGATGGGCTTCTTTGTCTTCAGCGTCGACCAGCACATAGCCGGGGCTTTCGGTGCGGCCGCCGAAAAGCGGTGTCCAGAACGTGTCACCGGTGTTGGTGGGAACGAGAGGAGCCGCGTAGTAGCGGTGACCCTTGATCGCCTGCAGCGTCAGCTTGCCCACGGTGAAGCGGGTGCTGTAGTTGCCCTTGCTGGAGAGCACGGTACGTGCCTTGAGTTCGGCCATCTTCGGCGTCACCTGCACGAGATGCTGCTCGTCGGTGGGCGGGATGATGTCGGTGTCGTTGGCGATAGTGATGTTGGGCAGGTCGGCGAAGCGCTTGGCGTTGTCCGGGCCGATGCTGTTGAAGCTGATCTGCACCAGGGGAACGATGAAGAGAATCAGCACAGCAATTGCCGAACGCCAAATTGCCTTGCTAGTGCCACCGCAGCAGAACAAGCCCACCGGAATGGCGACCAGCAGTGCCACCAGCAGCGGCGAGAAGTAGCCGAAGAAGCTGCCGGTGAAGTTGGGCTGGAGATAGTAGAGGTTGATGCGCTGCAGCAGCAGGTCGATGACAAAGGTGATGATTGCTGCGGTGATGGCAACGGTGCGAGGGGAAACTTCCTTCTTGTCCCGTTGGTAGCCTCGGCTATCGCTGGTGGAAGCGGTGCTGCCGAGCCAGAAGGCAAAGGCGGCGGACAGTGCGGCGAAGAGCAAGGCCGTAGGCCAGAAATGCAGGTCGAATAGCATGTTTGTGAGTTCCTCTTTCAGGTTGTTTAACTAAAAGGCTGCGCACGGCAGGAGTGCCATAGAGAGCCAGAACTCCATTTCCCAATCCAAACTCAAGCGCGACAAAACACGTAAAGCTTCCAGCGCACAACAGAAGTTGCGTCAATTGAAGATTCAATTGCTAGTGCTGATTAGCTAGGTGTCTTGAAGTACTCGAATATTGAAAAAGGGAAAGGATACCCTTGACTACCAAGGCATAGGCTTACAGAGCAAGGGTTAATAAGAGAGATAACCTTAAATCCGCTCGCGCGAAGAAATTAGAGCTAGCTCATCTAGCGCTAGCTAAAAAACAAAGCTTAAATTCAAACTTTGAGTAATTTTGACGTATTTTCCCGATTGACCAGGGACGTCGTTTCACAATAATGGTGCCAGAGGTGCACTATGTCTGAGAAAGAAACTCTAACCAAGCCAAAACTCTCCAAAGCAGATCTAGCAGAGGCAGAGAACGATGCTGCAGCGACAGCGACACCCTCACCATTTGATGCCAACGCTCTATTTAATCAGCACCAAAAAAGCATTGTTAGAGTCAGCGACAAACTGAACCTCGGCGGCAATGTTTTAGACAACACAGTCGGTTCAGGCTTTGCCATCGACTATCTTCCTAGCAAAAATGACTCTAACAAAACAGATTCTGGCAAGTCCGCTTCTAGCGAAACTGAGGCGGCCTGCCGCTTTGCCACAGACAATCACGTTGTCGCCCACACATCGAACGATGCCACGGTCGAACTAGGCAACGGCAATAAATATCCATTCACAGTGGAATTGCGCGATGAAGCTAACGATCTAGCGATAGTAAGGGTGGAGAAAGTCAAAAAAGACGACTGCCATCCCCTAGAGATTACCGACCAAGAAGCGCCCCTGAAAGCAAACGACCCTGTGGTCAAAATGGGCGCTCGCAACGGCTATCCGGACTTCACAGAAGGGACAGTTCAAACCTATTTCACCAGAGAAGACGCACGCGGCCTGCCGCTTTTACCTGGCGAAGACAAAAAGCGCTCAATGCTCTCAGTTATAACTAAGTCAAATATCAGCCAAGGTGGAGACTCGGGCGGCCCCATGCTCGATGCAACCGGAAAAACAATTGCCGTGATGGACGCCGATGGCCCTTACGTAATGGCTGGCACACCGGCTCACCTCTTGCGCAAACACCTGCAAAAATTGAAAGCCAGCGACTAGTAATATTTCTTGCCGCTATGGGGAATTATGTGGCATGAAGCCCCATAATCCCAAAGCGATTGCCGACAAATATTATGGTGACCCCTTCTCTCGTAAAGCTAGAGAGGGTAAGCGTTGCTGTCTGTTTGGCCCATCTATTTTCAAGAGCGGAGTTGGCGGGGCCATGCTGCTCATAGACAAAGAAACTCTGACCAGATACGAAATTCATTCAGGGATGATGCGCTACGGCGACTTACCTTTTCTCGACTATGAAAACCAGCTTGGACTATTCTCTTGGCCCAGCGAGGGTGGAGCCCCAATTGCAGACGACGAAAAAATTCTTTTAAAACAAGTTGCCGAGCTTAGGCAATCAGATCAAAATTCAAAGGACGAAGATGCGCAACTATTCGAAGCACAATTGCGAGCAGATAATGACAGGAGTGGCGAGCAGTTAGAGGCAGAACAATTTCTCTTTGACGCCGCTGAAGCAGAAGATGCAAACAATCTAAAGCTAGCCGAAGATTTATATAGCAAAGCCATCGCTGTCCTACTCAGAGATGAGCCCAGTGTAACTCGCGACAGTTTTCTCATGCTGGCCTATTCGGCGCTAGGGCATTTGCTCGTAGGACAAAAACAATTTCTTGAAGCCACGAAAGCGCTTACCAGCTCTGTAACTTTCTTTCAGTCAAGCAATTACAAACAAGAACTATTGCTCACCGGCACAGTCTGCGTTCAAATATTAGCTGAATGCCTTACAGCACTGGGCCGCACCGATGAACTAGCAGCCTTAGCGGAAGTGCTAGATCAAGCAAAAGAATAGAGATACCCGAACAGTGGCAAGCCCTCCAACCAGTTTGTCGGCCCAGAGGGCAACCAGCGTTAAGCATACCCAATTCCAAGGGCTGATCCAGTGTTTCTTTAACAAAGAATGACTGATCATGCCTTGTGCTCGACCATGGCCAAAGAGTAATTATGAGATATCAATCCTCTCTCTATCCTTTTTGAGTAAGCGCTACCTCTAACCAAACAGCTACTAGATTCGCAAGCTCTCAAGCAACTTCGTTGTTTGGGGCGCCCGGCCGGTTAACTCGACTAACTAAGGAGACCATGAATTACCTAATCTACACCCTTCAATTTGTCACCTACGCACCGTGGGTGGTGATGTATCTCTCTCTGGCTATCCCGGCGATGGGCGCCCTCCGCAACCGCGATTCTTCGCCATCCAGCTATGTAGGGGCTTTGGCCGATGGCATTGGCCAGACCTTCTGCTTGATCTCGCTCGTAGTGGCTCCATTTCTTCTGTTTGCCTTAGCTTTGATATTGGGGCTATTTGGATCGCTGGGAATAACTATTTCTGGTGCGTGCTTCGGTCTTGCCGGTTGGTTGTGGGAGGAAAAGAAATACAGCTTCGCCTCAGTCGCGCTCATCTACGCACTTGGGGCCGTGGCCTTTTTCGTGGGCATAGCCCTGGCCATGCCTTACTCTGAATTGGCTTTGCGATTACCTCTGGTACTACAGCCTTGGTCTGGAGCCAATCGCACGTCTTAGTCTGTGGCAGTAACTCCAAAAACCAGAGAAAGAAAAGTAGAACAGTAGAAAACTAGAAAGGACATAGACAATGACATACGCCTTTTGGTCGACCATGGGCGGTTGTGGCAGCACCACTCTTGCTGTCAACTGCGCCTACTCACTAGTGCAAGACGGCAAGTCAGTTCTGTTTGTCGATCTCAATCAATTTAACTCACGGAGTTGGAGCTTTTTCGCCCCCGCTGCTCCCTCTGGCAGGTACATCGGCAATGAAATTGCCGTCACCAACTTCCAACCACCCCAAAGAGTGCGAGCGGTGAAAACGCGCTTTGCCCACCTGTGGTGGCTTGGTTGCCCGTCAAGCCTGCCTGAAATCAGTCAACAGCCAATCAGCTCACAGACAAGCAGCAATCCTGATCAGAAAAGGTTGCTACATGCGCTGCCTCATTGGCTGCGGTGTTTCGACGCCGTGGTCATCGACGTGCCAAGTGGCATCAATGCCGAGATCTATCAAGTGGCCGCGCTAGCCGACAAGCTTGTTTACGTACTCGATCAGCGCTGCCAGCATCTCGATAGCGGCATGAAGGCTTTATTGCAAGTGGCCAAACAACCGAACCGCAGCAAGCCACTGGCAATTTTCCCCTTTCAGAATCACGACGCCAGCATCGATGTACAGGGCAAGAGTAAGGTCTGGAGGGAGCTCCTACAGCAACATCTGGACAATCTCTTCCAGACTCTGTACGGCGAAAAGCTAGGCAGTGACTACTTAGGGCAAGCAACGGCTCTGTCTTCGCCCTATGCTCGCCTAGACACTCGCATCTCGCTGGAGGCAAATCCAGACGGCCAACACGGGGAGCTTTCACAGTCCCTGCAGCGCTTCTACCAAATTCTCACCGGCAACGAGCGCCCAGCGCTGGAGCAATAGCTGATCTGGAGCTGATTTCTAGCCGATCTTTGGTAGATCTTTGGTAGATCTCTAGACAATCTCTAGCGGATGTCGCTACACAGTCAAGGGCAGACTCAGGCCACAACCTGGCTCTGCCCTTGACTCTAAATACATCTCTATAGCCAGTCAATCTCTTTTTCCAACTTGATAGTAGACCGGTCTATTTACAACCCAAAAAAAGAAAATCATTTGCTGCCAAAACTCTAATAGCGTGTGGGTGCAAAGAGATGAAGCTCATCCTTACCCGGCTTGATCACTTTCGAACTTTCCACAACTTGAGCATCTAGGGCTAAATTGCCAACCACTCTTCGCATTTCTTGCAACGAAACACCCTTTAAGTCACGCTCTGAGACAACTATGTGCTTTATGCGCGAAAGCTTTTTCAGTAGACGCAGGTCAATCGAACTATCAGACAGATCAAGATATTGCAAATGCTCCAAGGCAGTCAAAGTGGGGAGGGAAGCATCGGAAATACCCGGATTATTAGAGAGATCAAGTATGGTCAGACCCTTGGCCGCCTTCAGAGCAACAAGCTGAGAGTCTTTGATTTGAGCAGCATGCAAACCCAAACCCCACAACTTTGGCAAGCGCGCAATCGGCCCCAAATCTGCGTTAGCGAGATCTGTGCAATCCAAATTCAAGTGCTCCAATGACATTAGTTTTCCAAGCACCGGCACGGTCTTGCCCGTAATCAGGCTGCGGCCCAGATCTAAACGCTGCAATTTTGGCAAATCATGGAGCCCTTTAGCACCCAAATCAGATACATCGCAATTTGCTAAATTAATCGTGTTCAAGTCTTTCAAATGCGAGATCTTGGCCACCAGCCTGTCAGCCAGAGCATCTTCACTGTCAATGGTCGAGGTAAAACTAAACCGGATAGCCCAAATATTTTCAGGAGCAATGGAATCAAGTAGCTGAGGATTTTTAATCAGGGTCGCACCCGGTCTAAAACACATCGATCGGCACTGATCCGCGGGCAGTCTGACTGTACCAATAGCATCTGCCAACTTATGCTTGTTGCTCGAAATGCGTTCCAGGCCAGCAACGGCACTCGGACCTAACACAGTTTCCAGCCTACCTAAGCCAGCAACATTAGGAAAATGCAGCACCAAGACTTCTGATTTTGCTTTCGCCGTACCTTCTGTCTTTGCCTTGGCTGGCCCACTAGACCAACAGGGTTGGTACGTTAAAGCAAGGCTCAGAGCGACGCTCAAGAGAAATAAATTGCGATCTGCTCTCATATCACTTCTATCACTTGCACCACTAGTTTAGCTCATTCCCAATGAGAGCAAGATCTAAAAAAGTGCTGGATTCAGCCGATTAAAAGTACGGCAACCTAGAAATACAGCACCTTAAAGGTAAGAAATTAGCAAAAAACCCAAGGACGACAGCACAATTGCTGCCGTCCCGAACTCCGAATCAGGTAGCCTAGAAAATCACCGGCTGAAAGGCAAGGCCAGCTTTGCTCAACTGCACAGAGCGGGGGATGCCGAGGCGCTTTTCGACGCGGCGATTGGGGGCAATGCTGACTTTCTGGCCCGCGACGATGAGGCTGCGTTCACGGGGGGTAACCTGGCAAAGATAAGTCTTGCCATTGATGCTCTGTTCGACGATGGTCATGTTGGTCATGTCAGTTCTCCTATTTGATTGGCTGATTGAAATACGTTGTTCTTCACTTCAGCACTGCTGAGGAGAAGAATGAGCTAGAAGCTAGATTGAAAAGGTGTTGGGAGCTGGAGACTTCCAAAGAGAGAGTGGGTGGATTGCGGGTGATACCTATACCTTAGACAGATCACCAGAGCGAATCAAAGCACCAACAACGATCTGCAGGGTGGTACTACGAAAGACTGGAGGTCGACACTGGTGTTACTGGTTAGTACCAGTTACTACCGGTTGGTACTGGTTGGTTACAGTAAGGCAAAAGTGGTTGGTTCCCAACCTGTATTTTGCAGCACAACGAGATAACCATCCGGATCGACAAAGATATTTCCTGGCCTTTCTCAATGAGGAATGAAAAGGTAAATCAGCCCACCAAAGCTCTAGTAACTGGATTACAAGAATAGTAAACTAACTTTCTCTTAAACGGGTGACCAAATGGACTTTCAACTTCCACTGGATCAAACCTGCGGAAAGCCAATATATAGACAAATTTCTGAAGGAATTAGAGCAGCAATCGCCAATGGTAGATTGCGCCCTCTAGAGAAGCTCCCCTCTACTAGAGATTTGGGTTCGACCTTGAACTGTTCGCGCTTCACTGTAATGCGCAGTTACGAAGAATTGGTGAGCGCTGGTTATATCACCATCGCCACCGGCAGCGGTGCTTTTGTCAGCGCCCAATCAGCCTTCCCCATCGTCTCTCAACTAGACACAAGTATAGATTCGACGCCCAACACTATCGCTATCGCTGATGCTAACTTGTCACACTATGGCAAAAGTCTACTCGCCGCAGCAGCTACAGAGCCGGCGACAGCCGAACTATTTGCCGAGTTAAACTATGGTGCTGCAGTTGACGAACTGCTGCCTACTACTCGCTGGAAAGAACTAGTAAACAAAGCCACCCGTACCACTCAAGCAGGCCAGCTCGGCTACGAAAGTGACCCACTAGGCTACTTCCCCCTAAGGCAGGCTCTCGCCGGTTTTCTAGGCCGCTCCAGAGCAATTCGCTGCACAGCCGACCGCATAGCCATATTTAGTGGCTCTAGCGGCGCCCTAGACTGCCTACTGCGCATACTTGTCGATGCTGGTGATCTCTGCGCCGTAGAAGAACCTGGCTTCCCCGGTGCACGGCGCTGCCTGCTCACGCACGGCGCACGTTTATTCAACGCTGGCATAGATCAAGGCGGAATAAGCATTGAACAGCTAAGAAAGATAAACGAGCCCATCAAGCTTATTTACGTTACACCTTCGTACCAAGATCCCACTGGCGCAGTGATGCCCCTAGAGCGCAGACATGAGCTTCTTCAGCTGGCAAAAGAAAAGAATTGCTACATAATCGAAGACGATTTTGGTTGCGAGTATCGCTATGGAGAGAAACCAGAGCCCGCAATTCAAAGCATGGATGAAGATGATCGAGTAATTTACCTTTCTAGTTTTTGGAAAACACTGTTTCCGCTAGTGCGTGTCGGTTACATGATTTTGCCAGAGCGACTAGTAGATGCCACCTACAAATGCAAATCTATAGTTGAACGCGACTATCCGCTTATTGAGCAAAAAGCGCTAACAGATTTAATTGCCGATGGCCATCTAGAAAGGCATATAAAACGCACCAGACCAATCTACGCAAAACGACGAGCCGCTCTGGTACAGGTGCTGACCAAAGAGTTCGGTGATCGTGTGGCAATTGAATCTGCTGCAGCAGGTATGCAAATGCTAGTTCGCTTTGACGACAGCTTCAATCATCAATCAATTATTTCAGCAGCCCTCAAGTTTGATGTTTCGCTAGTCGGCACTGAGGCTTACTACTCAAATACAGGAGCCTCACTCTCAGGAACACCAAAAAGAGCAAAAAATGAATTCTTATTGGGCTTTGCTCATATAACCGAAGAGCAAATCACCCAGGCGGTGCAAGCTTTGGGCCGAGAGCTGCTAAAGCCGTCAGCAGTTTGAGCAACTAAAAAAGCTTTGCTTGCATGGAGTTACTTCAATTGACCAATCAACCCTGTAAAAATTGCGGCAAACCACAGGTGACCACTAAATATTACTGCCCTTTACCGGCCTGCTCACAAGCTTGCTGTTGTCTTTGCCAACAGTCCACGAACATCCAGCTAGAACACGGCAAGGCAGCGTGTAGCGAGTGCCCTGGAAAGGACTACCGGCATTGGCTAACAAACGTTGATTCAAAGCATTTTCTACTCGCACATCAACTGATGCTGGAAGATATGGATATTTTTTATGGATTTTCTGCGGAATTTGCCAACCACCACTGATACCAACATTGGTCAAAGTCGGGGTGCGACCACTATGTTGGCCAAAGAGGGCTTTGTCAATACTGTTTTGCAAACCTGTCAAAACCTGCACGTCGCCCAAGACCCACCAGTTAGATCGGCCGCGATAACCAAGACCAGCAGTTGATTGGAAGCGTCTATCGTGATCGGGATATTTCGCTAATGGTGCTTCCGGATAATCATAAAAGCCACCAGTGACACCATGAGTGCCACGCAGATAGGCAACTTGTACAGTGTTAGAGAAAAAGCCATTGAAGCCATAACCATCTTTGGCTGGTTTGAGATCCATGCGCGTCTCTACACCATAGGCCTCTTGGCCGCTATTAGTGAGACGATTGTAGATAGGAAGATTGCCAATTACACCAGAGTCGCCAAAGTTGCGCAGCTTTTTATAGAAAATATTGGTACGGGTGACAAAACGGGGCCCCAACTGGGTTTCTACGCTAACATCTACTAGCTTGCCACGAGTTGGTTGGAGCGGCCGCGGTGTGCCTTGATAAATGCCATTAACAATGGTGCCTGTAATTGGAATAGGATTGAGGAAATAGTCTACTGGAGTAGGTGTAAAAATGTCAGAGTACGAGCCGCGCAAGACTGTATTTTTATTGATGACAAAAGCTAGACCATACCTACCGCTGGCTTGGGCGGCAGTAATGCGCTGTGTTTGAAAAGGCTTGAGAGAAAAGGGCTCAACCCCAGGAGTTTGCGCCAGTGTCTCGGCTAAGCGCTGAGCATTGCCAAAAACACTATGCTGCACATCGAGGCGCACGCCGGCATCGACAGTAAGGCGCTTCCAGAAACCTTTCTCTGGCTTCCAACGATCTTGCACGAAGGCGCTCTGCAAATATCTGAAGCCTTTGTAATTGCCAATATTTCCCTGCATCTGCGGGCCAGCTACCTGACCAGTAAAGGGGCTTAAAATGCCACCATAGGGAAAGGGATTAGTATTAATAGCATTGGCACCATCCAGGTCACCATCTGCCTGTAATTGAGCAACCTGGCCAAGAGCATCGTTTTGCGCTTGGGCAGCGCCAACATAATCAGCATTGAAATATGTAGCCTGAAAACTAGTTTTAACTGGTCTAACTTCGCTCAAAAAGCCCGTTTTGAGATGGTGCGTTTTGAAGGCAGTCTTAGTTAAATCGCCCTGGGCTGAGAAGATATAATTAAATCTCTTGGCGTGAGCAGCAATGGAAACTAAGGGTTGGTCAGCGTTAAAGTCAGGGTTGGGATCAAATACATTTGACGAGCGGAAGGAGTCAGCATAAAAACCGTTGAGTAAATGCAAGTTGAATTCATCAAAGAATTTAGCGAATTTATGCTTATAACTTAAAGTGAAATAGTCTTGGCGGTCTTGCTGAAACTGCTTGACACCAAACTGTCTAGATAAATTAGAAGTTGGCACTCCCAAGAAGCTTTCGTTTATAGCTACAGTCAAACGCAAAGTATCGCGCGGGGTCAACAAATATTCCAAACGAGCGAGAACATTTATGTCAGCGCCCCGGTTGTTAGCAAAAACTTTTGTGGGTGGCGCTATACGGATTGTCGAACCACGAAACGAGCCGGATGAATCAAAGCGCAGGCGATTGAGTCTGCTGGCTGGATTCTGACTAAAAGCACCGGTAGTATTGTAGTAAATACTACCAGCCAGAGGGCCGCCAATTTGTTGACCAATTGTGAAATTGGGCTTGGATAATATTGGCAAAGTCTTTAGGTGCGCCACGGCCCCTAGTGGCCCGCCGCCATCTTGGGCTTCGTATCCACCAATGTCAATTTGCGCCGACTGCAACGAGCGCGGGCTGACAGGCTGGGTCTGTTGCAACACACCGGCTGCTTCAGGAATAACCACACCATCGACAACATAGTTGATAGCATTGTGTTCGCCTCTGGTAATGATATTGCCGTAGCTATCATTCATCACACCAGGCGTGCTTTCAATCAGCTGCTTGAGGTCGTTACCGCTCTTATACTCTTGTATAAAGCGGTGATCAAGATTGGTCTCGCTGCCAATTTTTTCAGGATGGATTAGTGAGCGCTTACCAGTTACGCGCAAGACATCAACGGGCTCGATGTCTTCTAAAGCTAGGCTAAGATCTTGTACTTCGCCACCAGCAAGCTTTACCGCCTGAGTATGGGAGAGCATCTCTTTAGCCGAAGTGGTGATATGCCAGTTGCCTGGTTCTACATTATTGAAGTGAAAAAGACCGTTGGCATCAGTTTCAGTTTCAAACCGTTTGTGCTCATTGCCATCTTGAGTCAGTACTATCTGGGCGTCGGCAACAGGAAGCTTGCCTTCAGCCGATAAAACCTTGCCGGTAATCGAAGCTGAATTAACAGACTGCCCGCTTGCAGCCTTGATTGCATTGTCAACTTTGGCTTGAGCGGCCGCCTCGCGCTTCTCTAATAGGTCTTTGACTGAATCAGACTGGGCAGAGGCCCGACCACTTGTCAGGGCCAGAGAGAGGGCGCAGAAAAGGCCAAGGGCGAGCCTGCGACTACCTCTGCGGCTGAAGTCGTCGCTAGCGCCATGGCCCGCGGCGCTACCACGATCAACGCAGTCACTGTCACTGCTATGTTTGGGCCTAGTGCCTGCAAGAGACATGAAAAGATACCGCCGTTTCAAAAATGGAAATCATTTCCATTTCCAGAATGTTAGCAGCAATACAGAAAAATGGAAACGGTTTCCGTTATAATTTCTGTCATGAACTCAAAACGAACCCACTTTGCAGCCACCGCTTCCTCGGTGCTCACAGCTAAGCTACTGACCTTAGCCTTGGTCGCTACAGGCTTAGTTGGAACAGGCCTAGTTGGCGCGTTCACAACGCCAGCCGGTGCTGAGACTTTCAAACTGGGCACCCAAGAGTCTAATCATTTAATTCCCGCCGAGCCCCTTGACTGCCCCCAGCCAGCAATCACAGAAGAGATGCTAGAACAAGGCATCAAGACCAATTGCACTGCTAAGTTTGCCATTGCTCCAACGGGTAAATCGACAGTAGTGCTTCTCTCGTCCACCGGCTCAAGTGAAGTTGATGAGCTAACCCTTGGTACCCTACGCACCTGGCGTTTCCGCCCAGCTAGCCTGAGTGGCTCACCAGTAGCCTCTGTGCGCAAAATCAAAGTTGAATTTGAAGTAGACTAAATCTCTGGCCTCTTGGTTTTAGTCTACTGACAAAAAAAATAAATGGAAGTGCTCCCACTCGGCCTAATATTGGCAATTGCTCCATTGATAATGGCCGCCTTCGCCTTTCCAGCGATTTTCAAACTAAAATTCATAAAGCACAAAGTCTGGCTTGTGCTCCTCTACTCGCTAATTAGCGCAGCAGCAGCAACGGCAGCCATAGTGTGCGGCGCAATGGTCTTATATGCCTCCGTTTGGATGGCAATCGGCGGTGGGGCCGCTGGGGTTACTACCTTTATTGGAATCAGTGGAACGGTACTCTTTATCGTTCCCACTGCAGTCAACGCTTGGGTTCTGGCATCTTACGGCAAGATCTGCCCCAATTGCTTTGAGCCCGCACCAAAGAGTTCAATCATTCTCGCCTCCGCCGCAGTGGTACTACTGCAAGGGGCATTGATGCTGGTTCCGATTGCAATGGGCCCCGTGGCATTCAGCAAACTAACTGAAACGGTACTGCCGTTCGCCCCAAAAGCACCACGAATACTGTTTGGATATATCGACAAAACTGGAAAATTTGCCATAAAACCAGCCTATGGAGAGGCTGAAAAATTTCACAACGGACGAGCCATAGTCTGGCCCGAGAATGCCCAGACAGATTTTGTCGGCGAATTCGCAGCCATTGATGAATATGAGCAAATCGATAAAACAGGCAAAGTAGTTGCTCGATTATCAGAAAAAGAACACGACAAAATTAGGACCGCATTCAAATATGACAATCCAGAAGATTACTTCGAAAGCATAGACGGTAGCTCATCATTTGGCGTACTGGGTCGTGCAGTTGGCTGGCAACAATTTCGCGGTATTCCTTCAAACATATCTGAAAAATTCTTCGAAGGCTTGGCCACCAAACAGGGCTCGCATTACGGCAGGCAGTACTTCGACAAAAATGGCAGGTTAGCTATTGCCCAAGAGTTTCATGACGCGCTGCGCTTCAGCGAAGGCCTAGCCGCTGTGCAAGTGGGCTCAGGAATTGACCAACGCTGGGGCTATATAGACAAAACAGGAAAATTCGTCATTCAACCGACCTATGCCAGTGCCTCACCCTTCCACGAAGGACTGGCCTGCGTCGGCTCTTGGAACGACCAACACGACAATCGCTACAGCAACTTAGATTGCGACAATTTGCGCTTTGGCTACATCAACAAGAAAGGCAAATTTGTTATTCCACCAATCTTCATGCATGCCTACTCATTCTCAGAAGGCCTCGCGGCCGCGCGCATCGACGTCAACAATCCACCAGACGTGAAGAAAATTGAGACTAATTTGCTCAAACAAGAGGAAAGCGACAAAAGAAGGCAAGAAAAAGATCTCGCCAGTCATTCAACTTTGTGCGTTCAATCGTGGCGGGATGGCACGGCCTGGGCTGAGACAGCTGGCCATGCATCAGGCTGGCTAGACATGATCGCGAGCCTAAAAGAACCAAGTGCTAACAGCGACAAACTCTTTGCCTACGAAGCTGCCATCTACTCTATTTGCTATCCAGCTAAATTGGCAGAAGCAGAAAAGTCGGCTCTCAGAGCGCTGGCTATTAACAAGTCAAATGCTTTAGCTCACGGTGTTCTAGGCCACTGCCTTAGCCTGAAGCGACAACCACAAGCCATAGTCGAGTTTAGTCAAGCAATACATTTAGAGCCTCAAAACATAGAATGGTATGCCAATCGTGGCCTCTGCTATGAAGACAGCAATAACACTGACAGCAATGACAAAGCGATTGCAGACTATGCAAAAATGATTAGCCTGGCTCCACAATCAGCCTGGGCCTATGGTTCTAGGGCACACGCTTACCTTGCCAAAAACAAGACCAACGAAGCGATAGAAGACATCAACAAAGCATTGAAAATCGAACCCAACAATAACTTCAGCCTCAAGCAATTGGCTGACGCTCAAACGCACCTTGGCCATTTTGACGAAGCTTTAAAGCAGCTTGCACTGGCAGAAAAAAATACCAACCAAGACTCACCAGATATGGTGGAACTGCTCGATATGCGGGCTGCCATTCTTGAATACCAAGGCAAAAAAGCAGAGGCCCAAAAGCTACGCAAGAAGATAGCTGAGATGTGCAAGCGGTTTAACAAGTAATTGCGGATTAGGAGTCTAGTTCTTCATCTTCGTTGCTGAGATCGCCAATTTGAAAAAGAAATTCGTGGCCGTCAATTTAGTATTTTCCCCACGCCGTTGCCACTTCTTCGACACACCTAGCTCATAAGCTGAAATCACGAACTGACTTTAGCGATGAGCAGAAGGTTCTATCCACCTCAAGGAGTGTCCCCTATGCCAGCAGAAAACTTTGAAGCCGAACCCAAAACTTCAGCGGCTGAGTATCAAAACAATCTACTTGCTGATGCCTACGACTGGGCTTGCGACAACCCCGGAAAAACGGCTGGCATTGCCGCTGTAGGTGTCCTGCTACTAAGCAAAGGAAGAAGTTCTGGTCAGCTGCTCAAAGGCGCCGAGAAAGAAGCAGCACTAGACATAAGAGCCGAAATATTCCCATTGCAAGCACTCGGCGGTCATACGGGAGGGGGAGGAGCGGCTGCTGGAGCTGCCGAAAAGCAAGCCAAAGAACTAATGACCTCAGCCTTGGGCAGAAGAGATCTTTTCTTTGATGGCAAGGCACCAAATGTCAAAGCCGAAGAGAGCATAAAGAATTGGCTACAAAGTCACGGCCATAAAATTAGATACACAGACGATCTTTCCGGGCGGCTAGGCCAACCATAAAGAAGGTTAGGCCCACCTATAACTAAACAAACCGCTTGGTCATTCCAATGCAAGGAATACCAACACCGTTGCGCTCTTCACTTTTAAGACCGCCGGTGCTCTGCCAACCATATCTGATGTAAAAATTCTCGGCTGTCAAAGTGGCATTTAAGTGCGCTTCATCCCAGCCGGCACCCTGAACTTCGTCTTCAACGGCTTGCAAGAGCATGGCTCCAATGCCGCGCGCTATAAAATTGGGATGAACATAAACGGAACAAATCTCATCATCGTAGCAAGATGAAAAACCAACAATCTTGTTTTGACTGACAGCTACAAACATTGTCTCGCCGCCTTCTTCCATGGCCCAGCGGTAACGATCAACGTTGCGATTAGCAGACCAAGCAAGAATTTGTTCTGGGGTATAGTCGGGGGCGCAGGTTTTGCGAATGGCAGCGACATGCAAGTCTCTGATCTTCGTCGCATCTTCTACCCGCGCCCGGCGCAACTTCACTTCCATTTCAACTAGTTCTCTCAATTAACTCTCGTAACTAGATCTGGCAATTAACTCTCGCAACTATTTCTCGCAGAACTCGCCGGCCCACCAATCACTTAAAGGGTAGCAGGGTCAAGACCCAAGAGCTAGTGGTCAACCAGGCCGTTGCTGAGACAAAACTTGCTGAGATAGCTCCTCGATAATCGAAGCCCTTTCAATTTCTTTTTGCTTCTTGTCTTGCTCACGAAATACTTTCAGATGCTCGAGGCTGCGTCTACTTTCATTGGCCATACCTTCGGTCTGGAGCTTAATCTCGATTTCGTCAATTAGTTCGCTGTCTTTGCGAATGGCTCGCTCAGTGGCATCAAGCTCAAGCCTTTTGAAATAAATGGCGGTCTCCAAGCGCTGCTGACTTTCTTTTTGCGCTACTAACTCCTTCTGCTTTTCTTGTTGCGACAGACTGTTATTATTTGCTTCGGCTACTGGTGTTAGCCCTCTCAGGTAGCGGGTTTGCTCTTGCATCTGTCTTTGATTTTCTGTTTGCGTTTGTGCTTGAGGCTCAAGTGCACTAGCTTTGCGTCGCTCCATATTTTCACAGTAACCGATATAGGCGAGGTCAGCGATAATAATTATCGCTACTGTATACCAAGCGCGCCGCAGCTTGGTCTCACTCGAGAACTTGAAAGGTTTATCGAGTTGCTCTAGAGCATCATCTAACGGTGCCATCTTCTCAAATTTCTTGAAGAGGTCTTGCAGCTCGGCAACGAACAGTTGCAAAATTTGCTGCCACCACACCGGCGCCTGGGGTGGGTTTTGAGGTGGTGGTGGTGGTGGCGACGGTCCTGGAGCCTTTGCCGCTGTGGCCGACGATGGGTCAGACGATGGGGTTGTCGATGAAGTTTTCGATTGGGCTTTCGATTGGGCTTTCGATTGATTCCTTGCAGCAGGCTCTTTTGGTCCATACGGTATTGGCTCCGACGCCGTTATTTTGGCATCGAACCAATGTTTTTGAATTACCTCTTTAGCTTCGTTTATTAGCTTCAAATGCTCTTCTGCAGCAGCTTTATCGCGAGAATTAGAAAAACGATCTGGGTGATATTTTTTGACGAGTTGACGATAGCGAACCTGCACAACTTCTAGTGAACTGCCGACTGGCAGATCTAGAATTTGATAGGCCGCTGGCAGATTCATGATCATGCGCAGCTCCTCCAGGAACACTGCTCCTGGTTTAGATTATAGAGTGGTAAAAAAGAAAAGTGCGGCGTGGCAAGCGGCCAACAACCTTTCCAATATTACTACTTTTTCCTATCTGTGCGCAACAATTTTATTGAATATTTTTAGCCTACACAAATTCAACGCAGAACAAAAAAGTCGTTTATTCGCTCGGCAATGGCTTTCAGAGCTTTATCTTGAGCTGTATCGACACAGTCAAATTGACTGTCACCAGCGCCAACGCAAACACTACCAAGCTCGGCATGCTGCAACCACAGGTGAACCGCTGCCTCTTGCACCTCAACACTGGCAACCAAATCAAAAGTATCAAAAACACGCTGGGCCCCAGCCACAGCAATTTGCAGACACTCAAGAGAAAGATTGCAATCGGCCAAGAGCAAGCTTAAGCCTGCAATATCGCCCCGCTGCAAGCCATTGACCAACTGACAGGCAAAATCATTTTGCGCTAGGGTTAGCCTACTTGCTGTCTTCAGTATGCGCAATTCATAAAAAAACCGACGCTGCTTCTTTTTGCGATAAATTTCCTGAAGTGAGTTATCTAGAGCTAGAGCTGCATATTTACCAGACTGAATGTCAGTTAGTCTTAGGGGCATTTCTGAGGGTGTCATCACTAATTTCTCCGTGTTGAGAATAGTGTATTGATTTTTTGTGACCAAGTTATGACTGGCCAACAACTACTTATTCAATCACCCACTCACTCCTCACTTAGATTGAAAGAACTAACTCACTCCATTTCTTCTCATCGGCGAGTTCCTCAACATTGGCAAAAACTGAGCCTAGTAACACAATGGCCACAGCCAATTCCATGAGACTAGACCTAAAGGAGCAAAAGCTAGTAATAGAAACAAAAGAAGTAAACATTAACTATTCTCTCCGGCGGGCACTGGCCACGGTCTATCTGTTCAAGTTGAACATATATCCAAAAGGTATAAGTTTCTTACTCTCTATTAGCCTATGATGAATTGAGATCGGGCCAATAAGATCGGCTGAGCTCTTAAAATTCCAAGTAAGTGCTGCGCTAATCACCTTTTCTGGTGTCCTATAGCGTGATAAGAAATTGAAAACTCAAATACTAGCGTTATTAGAATTAGACGAGAACTCCGAACAGGTTGTAGAAAGCCTGAAAAATCTTGATCGCCGTATTACTGTTTGCAAGAAATTCACTAAAGCAATTGAGATCTTAGAAAAGAAGACTTGCGCCCTAATCATCTCAGATGTTCACCTAGAAAATGGTGGCAATGTCTTTGACTTTTTGAGATGGGCCAAAGCCAATCCACCGACCAAAGACACACCATTTGTGCTGCTTAGTTGCAAGCCCACAAAAATGGCAAAATACGTAGAAGACGGAGTAAGAACCACAGCTCGTCTACTCGGTGCCGATTTGTTCTTGACCTACGAGCACTTTGACTCAGTCAGTTTTTGCGATCAGATTGAACCACTACTCTCGAAAAATCAGATCACCCTTGAGCGACCTTCGAAATCGGCAAACCAGATGGTAACAAGCGGCAGAATCCTAGACCACCACAATACAAATCACGATTCGAACCACAATTTGACCGACCACAAAGAAACAGAGTGAACAAGATGGCAGCCAATGTTTTAGTAACAATGCAGCACGACAAAGAACGCAACCAGATCGGTGACTGCTTAGAGCGTGTTGGGCATGCCGTGGTAAAAGTAGACACATTTCACAATGCCATGGAAATTTTGCGTAGCACCGACTTTGACTTGATCGTCTCCGATGTACATTTGCAAAATGGCGGCAGCGTCTTCGACTTCTTGCGTTGGGTAAAAGGCGACCCGCATATGCATGCAACACCTTTCGTTTGCTTTAGCGCCGAACCCCCTGAACTTGGAAAATATCTAGCCGATGGAGTACGCACAGCCGCTCGCTCTCTTGGGGCGGCACGCTATATCAGCATGGAACAATTTGACGAAAGGCTCTTCCTTCATGAGATTGAATGGCTCATACCAGAAGAGAAAGTCGGTAACTATTACAGTGGCACAAGTAGTTCAGCAGAAAAAGTGAGCGCTGAACATTAGCTACTAGAGGTGGCTCGAAATCAAGCGACCATGAACTTTTCTCTGATTGTCAGAAGCTGAAAAAGCACTCGAATATGAGGCCGGTTGGCTAGCGGTTGCTTCAAGAGTTGCGCCAGTATAGGTGCTCACCAATTGTGCCTGAACTTTTTGCCAGGCATGGGCATTGGGCTCACGACCGCTGCCACTAGCCATCAACCTTCCATTAGCATCGGCGTTGTTCATTCTCGCAGCAGTTGCATGAGCAGCTTTCAGCTCGTTGGTGCGCTTTTCTTGCGCCCTTTGGGCCGACCGCATTTCAGCGTAGCTCAGTACTCGTGGCTTAGGGTAATGATATTGCTTGACTGTTTGGCTTTGTCCTGGCTGACGAAAGACCATGACACCAGGCTTTGCTGCAGTAATGGGCGACCAGTTAAAGCGCCGCAAGCCAGGGTTGCGCTTGAGTAAATCTTGCTCCCAGCCCTTAACTGTCACCGTGCCATGCACACAATAAACTGAACCAGTGACGCGGGAAGGAAAGGTGGATGAGTTGTGGGTGGTCTTAACGGTACTTGCCTGCGCAGCAGCACATCCGACACTAAAACTAGTAAGTATTGTCAGCGCCAGGGAAATTTTGAACCGCATAAAGGCTTTCCTTATCATCGTGGTGTGAGTAGTTAGTTCTATACACTCATAGTAAATTTTAGACATCTGTATATATTCAGCGTTTCCGCCTGCTCCAACGATTTCAAAAGGCCAACTAATCTGCTAGACTACCGATATGACTCTGATTGGCAGCAAATATGCAGAGACTCTAAAGCAATTTGATCACCGGCCATTCGCCATAGAGCAAACGCCCTGGATAATCAATCAAAGCTGGTGCAATCTGCTTTTTGCTCACTGGCATGTTCCGCAACAAGCATTGCGAGCACTAGTGCCAGAGCAGCTAGAGCTAGACTTATTCGAGGGCCAAGCCTATATTGCCGTTGTGCCCTTTGAAATGAGGGAAGTAAGCCCACGACTAATTCCGTCTATGCCTTGGCTTTCGTTCTTTCCTGAATTAAACGTGCGCACCTATGTCCGATACAAAGGCAAGCCGGGAGTCTACTTCTTCAGTCTAGATGCAGGTAACCCAGTGGCAGTTTGGCTTGCCTGTAATTTTTACCATCTCCCTTACTGCGATGCAAAAATGCAATGTCAGAAAAACATAGTGGCTGGCCAAAGGCAATATAGCTACACAAGTGTGCGCTTGGCCCACTCAAGAACAAAAGAAACAACCGCACCAAGCGCCAACTCAGCAGCAAGTCGTCATTCAGAGGCAAGCCATGACTCAGAGTCCAAGAAAGGCTCACCCTTGTTCAACCACAAGAAAGCAGAGCTAGACGTCACCTACGGCCCCACTGGCTCTGTGTACAACAGCACACCAGGTAGCCTCGAACATTTTCTCACTGAGCGCTATTGCCTCTTCACCGTATTTAGTGGCACAGTCTATCGTGGTGATATACACCATAAACCCTGGCCATTGCAACCAGCTCGGGCTCAATGGCGCGTCAATACAATGACTGCACCCCTTGGACTAGAGCTAAAGGACGAGCCCATACTGCACTTTGTTGAAAACATCGATACTGTTGAATGGCCGATCAAAGTGGGCTGAAGAAAAAAACGCAAACTCCATTTCCCACAAACTAGGATATTGTGTTCTTTCGCGACAATCCAACTTCTATGAAAACAAAGTCAGGCCTGGTACAATATTTTCACTCGCAAGTAGACCAGTCGACTACTGTTCTTTAAAATTTAAAAGAACGGAAAAAACACGAGTGCAAGCAAGAGAGAGAGGGCCACCAGGCTCCCTCTCTCTTGCGTTACTGCTTACAGTTGACCGTCGACCGCTTCTAATGTGGTGTTGAGTTCGACAGCCAGTTCGAGCACTGCCAGAAAGTCGATGAGCCCGCGAGCCATGCCACCACGCTTGGTGATCGACAGACCGTAGGCGATCTCACTCTCGTCTTCGATACCGGCAGCCAGCATGGCCGCCAGCGCCACGCGGGTATGGCCGATGATCAAGGGAGAGGCCATCTTGAGGATGAGCGGTGTCATGCCCTTGCGATGCTTGTTTGCACCGAGAGTGGTAGCGAGCATTCCGAGCGCCGCTTCGGTGATCTGCTCTTGGCGCTCTCTGGTCATGGCATAGTACGCTGCCGTCAGAACGCAGTCACGCATCTCCTCGGCCGAGCCGTCCAGCGTCACCGTGTCGATGTCGCCGAAGATTCTGGTTTGGAGAACGATACGGCTTGGCGTCAACTGCACCACCGTTGCACCAAAGCCGAGTTCGTACACCACCATGGCGGCGCGCGCTTGGTTCGATGTGCGCTGCTGCGTAACGAAGTTGAAAATCTCACCTTGTTTGTCACGCTTCTGCGCGTATTGAATCATGAAGCTGCTCCTATGTTGAACCCTAGAAAAAGAAGGCAGGCGGAGCACCACAATGTGCCCTCACCTGCTTGAACGCTCTGACCCGACTGGAGACTACTTCAGCCGACGAAGTTGCCGACGATGATCTCTTCAATGGTCTGGACGAAAGGAGATCAGTGCGCGGCCAACACTTACACCAACCAGCGCACCAGTGGTTCTTTGGTAGCGAAAATCAGCAGAATGGCACAGCCCCAGGAGGCAGTGACGAATACCGTGCCGAAGAGGATGCCGACCTCAGCCTGTCGCTTGGTGGAGCGCCCCTCGATCAAAACCAAATCGCCAGCGAAGCGGCCCCAACTCATGAACAGACCGTAGAACACTGCGATGATAGAAATAATGCCGACCTGCATGGCGGCTTCGTGAATGCCGACAAACGGAGCCATCAGAGCGGTGCCTACGGCATAGATCACGACGGCGAAGAGGGCCGTAAAGCCAAAGAAGCGCGGGTAGCCTTTGTCGATGAAGAGCTGGTTGAGCCGTTGGCTCAACCTCAGGAAAATGGGAACGCCACAGCAGACTTCGAGAATGCAGCCAACTAGCAGCAAACAAAAAACGGCGTACATTGCAATCATGGTTATTTCTCCGGTTAGGGAGCGAAGCCTTGCAGCTCCGCCCCAGGGACACCAGTGTTCGGAAACTGGTTGAAAGAAAGAAAGAAAGAAAGAAAGAAAGAATGCTGGTTAATGCGCGGCGCGTGCCAGCACTTCCATGACCTCGATGCGGCGCGTCAGACGCACGTGGCCAGCCACAACCAGCGGCATGATGGTGACGTCGAGCGAGGCCGTGGTGCGATTGCGCATGGCATCGCGGTCACCCACTTCGCTCAGCGGCAGGAAGGCCTGGAGGCAACCTTCCACCAGCACGGGCCAACCTTCGACGCCAGCCATATGCGTGATGGGCATGGGAATGCCACGGCAGTATGTGCCGGGCTTGAGGGTGGTCAGCCCTTCGAGCTTGTCCTCCGCTGCTTTCTGGGTGACACTGACCTTGGTGACTTTGGTATCATCACCCTCCTTCTTCAAGGCCCGGATGGCGACGTAGATGCTGTCACCGATCTCCACCGGCGCCAGCATCTCGCTCTTGTGCAATAGCGCCGGCAGGCCGTTCTCCAGTTCGACAAAAGCGCCGAAGCACTGGCCGTTCTGGTTGAAGGCGATGCTCGTCACCGTGGCCAGCATCCACGAGCCCAGCACCAGAGCCGCCAAGTTGGCCTGCTGTGCCGCCGCCGCTTCTTGCCGGGCCTTGAGCATGCGACCGTAGGTGATGCGGTCTTCGTTGAGGATGATGCGCGTGCGCTCGCCCTTGACGATCTTGCCGTCTTCGACCTTGGCTGCCACCATCTGCGCCTTGACCACCAACACATCGAGGCGGTAGCCAGGGCTTGCCATCAGGAGTTCGCGACGCTCGGCCCTGGCAGTGTTGTTCTTGCCCGCCAAAAGGCTGGTGGGAATGAAACCTCGGGGATTGCCCGGCACGTTGACGATGATGCCGCCTTCGGGGTGCTTCTCGATCTTGGCGACGGTGACACTGATGGTTTCACCGGCGGTGATGGACAAGGTCTTGGGGGAAGTCTTGGGGGAAGTCTTGGGGGAGTTCATGATTGTTCCGTTCAAGTTGAAGTAGAGATTGGTCGTGGAATGTCAGCTCTGCGGAGCGTCGGCTCTTTGCCGAACCATCGAGGAGCTCAACCACCCCGCCGACTCGGCGAGAGATCCAGATTGACTCGGCAGTGCAATGGAGGGAACGCCATTGGCATCCCAGCCGCAATTGGAGTCCCCCAAATCACGAACGAGAGCAAGCCGCTGCTGATAGGTGGGAAGCGGGCGGGACAGATTCCGGCCACCCGATGTGGACTGGAAACAAACGACATCGCTGCCGACAGCGAAGAGTGACGAGAGGAAGTGGTGCATTGTCATGGTAACCCTTTGTCAAGTTGATTCGATGGCACCGCCGCTCAATCGGAAAACCGACCAACCAGCGATGCTTGCTTGTACAGCCAGTCTGTCAGGCCCGCTTGTCCTGCTTCAGCTTCGCCTCGACCTGTGCCACCAAGTTGGCGACATTGAAGCGGCGGGTGACCTGCACGTACTGCCCCAGGGTGAGCGGCAGTACGGTGACCTTGGCCGTCCGATTGCCTTTCAGCAAAGCGGCCGGGTCGCCCTCCACGGCGGTGAGCGGCAGGAAGGCTTGCACCCCCTTGCCCTTGCCGATCTCCATGGTGAAGCCGTCGACGCCTTCCACCGTTGCCGAGCGCAGGTTGCGGCCGGTGGTCTTGCTGCCGACCTTGACGTCGTTGCCGAGGGCGAGCTTGGCCTGGGCCGCCTTCTGGCTGACGTTGATGCGGGGCCGGTCGCCGTTCATCTCGGCCGAGAGCACGCAGATGTCGATGTAGTCGCCTTCCTTGACTTCGCCGACCACTTCCGACTTGTGCAGGAAAGCCGTGTAGAGGGTCTCCAGCTCGACGAGATAGCCGATGTAGTGGCGACCTTCACCTTCGCTGTTCTTCTTGGTGCAGACTTGCATGACACAGGCCTTCATCATCGTGCCGACCTCGAGGGCCGCCAGGTTGAGCTGGTCCTCTTCCAGCTTGCGAATGAAGAGCACCGCTTCTTCGTCGAGCACGATGCGGGCCTTCGGCGCACGCTTTTTCGCCTGCTGCAAACCACTTTCGACGCTGTCATCGGGCAGCATGCGGGCTTCCTTGACGAAGGCTTCGATGGGGAACAAGCCGGCGTTCTCGATCAGGAAGGCACGGCGCGCCTCCTTGTCGCTGCGACGCTCGCCGATCAGCAGGCTGGTGGGGATGAAACCGTTGGGGTTGCCCTCGATGGTCACGATCAGACCGCTGTCGGGGTGCTTGGCGATGGGCGCAACGGTGCAGCTGATCACAGAGCCGCCGACGATGGTGATGATGTTGCTGGTGTTCATTTGAAACTCTTTCCAGTTAAAACTGCGATTGATGAAGATGTGCCTGAAGAATGGTCACCCACCCTGAGGAGAACGGGTGACCACCTGTTTAGGACTTACTCCTTGAGCAGGGCCGTCGTCAGAGCTGCTGCCGATTGAGCCAAGGTACCGTCGGTGCCGGGGCAGGGCGCGAAGATCGGATTGAGCACGATTTCGTCGAGTTCACCGAAGCCAGCGCGCAAGAGGATGACACCAGCGGTGGCACGGGAGGCCACCTGGGACTGGCTCAGCTCCGAGAGGGCGAGGCGCAGGTCGTACTTGACGGTGTAGCCGCAACGGATTTCAGCCAAGGCCAGCGCCACGTGCTCGGCAGTCAGGGGCTTGTGAAGACCGTCTTCTTCGACCCGCAGGATGGCGCTCTTGATCGTCGTCCAGAACCAGTAGCGGTTGGGCAAACGCAGCAGCAGTTGGGCCGCAGCCGGTTCGCAGAAGACGTGCAGCAGTTCCTTCCGCAAGATGAGGGAGCGCCAGGTGGTTTCGGCAGCGAGCTTGTAGAGGTCAGGGCCGAGCAGATCGTCGCCCATGGGCAGGTAGCGACCAACTTCGTAGATGTACTGGGTGGCGCTGCGGTCAGCGAGTTGGTACAGCCGCAGCAGCATGGTGGCTTGCTGGACAGCTGCCTGGGGGGCTTGTGCTGCTTGGGTTTGGGTCATGCGTAACTTTCGAAGGGTTTAGATTTGTCTGCCTGCCAAAGGGCGAACAAACGAAGGAGCGGCTCAATACCAGACACGAAGATGTGTCCTGGATGTGCCATGAGTGGAAGGTGGTGTTGAAAGAGGTTTATTGCATCTGCTTGTTTGATGTGAGTTAAAAGATAAATATATGCTAACAAGAAACTAGTATGCGATCCAAGACAAAAGACCAGGCACCACTACTAAAAGCCTCAATCTATGTGGTTTCTATGGGGTTTCTACGTGGTTGAGGTGAGATCAAAATTAGCTCGGCTCGCGATACCACAAAAAAGCAAAGCTCGCGCACCCTCACTAATTAATACGTTTTAAATTGACACAAAGGACATTAGCTCAGCTTCCCTCTTGAGAGAAACTAAATATCTTCAAAAGAGATTAACTAGCGCCATCTAGCACAAACGCTAAACAGTTATAAAACAACAGTCAGAATTTTCATAAAATAGTAATTTATCAATTATAACGAACAACAGCATCGCAAAGCCAGCAATGCATTCGTCAAATCAAGAACAGCAATTAGTGCAAATGGACTCTTCAAACGAAGAGTTGGTGGCACAAGAGCACCAATGCATAACTCAAATGAATAGCACCAATAAATAGCACTTATGAATAGCACTAGTATAGTCAGCGATTATGGGCTTTTTGTGGGCGCAAACATACTTTCAATTTTGCCCGTCATTGATCTGCAAATCAGGACGCGCAACCTTCATCTGCGCCAATAGCCCTGAAGGAAGGGGAACGTTTTCTAATTCTAGCGAAACAAGAGTTTTACATTTGAGCAGATTAGTCAAAGTAGAAACTTCCAACCGAGCGTCATTAAGATGCACAGCTCTCAAATTCGGCAACCGCGAAAGTGTTTCCATCGTTGTCACAGGCAGAAGCGTAGTGCGTAAATCAACATCTTCAAGTTGAGTTAGAGTAGCAATCGAAGCCAATTCCCGCTCATTCAAATCTACTCGTCTAACCGTCAAATTTTTTATATTTTTGTTGTGCTCAATTGCTTTGAGAATTTTTTCCGACTGAGAAACGCCTGCTAGGTGCAGCCCATCGAGCCGGTGCAAAACACCACTCTCAATCAAGGGTACAGCGGAAACACTACAATTGAGCAGACCTAGTGCCTTCAAGTGCTTGAGCTTACCTAAATCTCTGAGGTACGATTTCTCTAAGGTACACTGCTCAAAAGCGAGCGCTGTCAAATTTTTCCAAGTAGCCAAAGTGGCAATATCAGGGGGATGACTGGACTCCCTAACAAGTAATGAGTACAAGGCTCTATCATCAAATCGCTTATAAAACTGAGGGACATCACCAATTACCTCAGTCGCATCAAACATAAGCGGTCTATCGTGGTGGCAGATCAAATGCCCTTTGGCAGGCTCCCTATTGATGCCATTGACACAAATATTTCCCACCGCTATGTCGGCAGGGAAATCGAACTCTCGGCAGGGTTTGCCATTTATAGTAGAGAGCCAAGAAACCCGCTTCGTTTCATTCTTGAAAGAGTCCACTGAATGAACTCCTATATCAATGTCAGGCAGTGCTCTGTCACCAGTAATGTGCCTGGTCATTGCCACATTTGTCGGCATCACTACTTTCGCTTTATTCTGCTGCGTCAAAATCGAATACAAAGCACCCATAGTGCCCAACCCAATCACCAAGGCAACAGCAATGGCATAGACGGTACTTCTATTGCCTCTAGAAACATGACCAGTCGTTTGCCCGCCCGTGCCAGCAAGCGAACTTTCATTGCTAGAGAGCGCATCGCTAGCTTTTTCAGCCCTTGGCATTGTCGGCAAAGACCGCCGATAAATCGAACCGCTCCTTCGCACAGGTTCTAATGGACTAGCCTCACGAGACAAAGAATCTAACAAATCAAAAATATCGCTAACACTCTCAAAGCGGTCAGATGCATTCTTCTCCATACACTTAGCAATTATCTGCTCGATTAAATCAAACTCTCTATCTGAACAATCTTCACGCAAAATTTCAGGTGTTGCATCGGTTTGATGCATCATCATGGTCGAGAGCGCAGTCGCGCCTTTAAATGGCGGGCTGCCAGTGAAAGCCTCAAACATAGTGCAACCAAGCGAATAAATATCAGATGACATAGTCACAGGCAAACCCAAAGTTTGCTCAGGGCTCATATACAAAGGGCTGCCAAATATTTCGCCAGGAAGAGTGAGATTCTGAGCACTTTGTCCCTCAACGCCAAGCAAGCGAGCAATGCCAAAATCAACTACCTTAGTTGGCTTTAGTGGCAAGCTTGAATCAACCAAAATCAAATTTGATGGCTTGATATCTCGATGAACAATACCTTTGCTATGAGCCAGCTTCAGGGCGGAGCACACATCTAAAAATGACTGAATAAATTGAGGCAGTGCCATAGGCGATTCGCTTTCTAAAGCTTCGGCCATAGACTGCCCTTGCAATAGTTCCATCACGTAATAGGGGCAACCTCGCCCATCGACGCCCATGTTGAAAATCTGCACGACATTTTTGTGCTCAAGCTTAGCCAAAGTCTTTGCCTCAAGCTCGAATCGGCGCCAGTTAGCAGTGGTTGTTTGCAGCGGCGTTAATAATTTGAGAGCGTAGACTTTTTCTAGCTGCAAATGCCGAGCTTTAAAGACAACGCCCATTCCGCCCTTGGCAAGAAGAGAGGTGAGAACATAACTCTCACCCACAATATCACCAGGCTTATAGATATTATTGTCAGGTTGATTTTCGGGTGCAGCCATTAATTTGAGCGATTACCTCTAACACTCATGACTATATTGGCTCGGCCAATGCAATTCAAACCCTACGAACGCAACAATTTAGAGAAGTCTCCAGAGATTGCCGTGCTATGCTTTATCGATGAAGTTCACGATGGCGAAAATTGGAAAACGAAGTGTCAGCCTTTGCTTGGGCCTTTGCTTAAGCTTAGGATTAGGATTAGCAATATACCCTTTGGCCACTATTCAGGCAGGTCAGTGTTCCTCTCAGGCTTCTCATCGGGGCTTGAAACTAGTTCAATCCACAGAATCAAGTGGCATCTATGACGTCTGGGTTTCTGCTGACGCAATACGCGTATACTCAAGATCAAATGAGTACTACATTGCCGCTCAAGCCCCAGCTTGGCAGATCCAAGTTTGGCGTCCTGACCGCAAACAATTCGCCCAAATGGCATTTGAAAAGTTTATAAAATCTGACCTAGTAACCGCCAATCAGATTAGTTACTTAGCCGAGCTAACTGCACCAAATCGCACTGAAAAAGTCATACAGAAGAATGGCGACAAATTGCTGATCTATCATTTTCCTCCAATAGAAACCATAAACGGTAGCGGTCTCTTTATCGCCGATCGCGAAGACGGCAATGGTGTTGAAGGCGGACAAAAACTCAGACCTAAACTCATTTCTTTTGACAATAATTATGCCAGTCAAGTTAGCCAGATAGTAGGCAAAATATACAATGTCCCTAAACTCAAGGGATTTCCAATTTCGTCGTATGCACTTCTACCTAACAACAAAACAGATACTCTATTAAACTGCATAATTTCTAGTCGCAATTTTGAGTTTAAGGCTGCTGCACTTCAGGCTCCAGCAAACTACAAGAAAATTGCACTTGATAAAAAAATGTTTTTCACTACCCATCAATCAAACGTGCTCGATGAGATGACAGCAAATTGACAGTGCTAGAATAGGTATCCAAACAGAATTAGGAGTATGCGAGCGATGTCTCAAAGGATTTGCAAGAATTGCGGCAAATCCGAAGTAAGCACCAGAGCTGGCTCACTAACCTCATTTTTCTTCCAGCACAATTTCTGTCACTGCAAAGGTCTCCCCCAAGCCGCTCGCCAGCAAAACGATTCTCATAGCCCAGTCTGCAAGAGCTGCGGCAAATCGCGCCCAGAGAAGAAACGTGCAGGCTCATTCACATCGTTTCTCTTTCAAGAGCTACGCTGTACTTGCCCTGGCGAGACTCGCAACCCCACCGCCACACGAGCGGCACAACGGAGTCACTCTAGCAGTAGCCGACTAAACGCAAGCCCGGACCGACACCCAGGCGACGGCCTAGGTGATTCCAGCAAAGAAACAGTCTTTCAAGCAGGAGACATAATCGGAAACGCTTTCCGCGTGGAAAATCAAATTGGCTTAGGCGGAATGGGTGTAGTTTACTTGGTCCAGCACACAGCCCTCAACAAACAATTTGCCTTGAAAGTTTTAGCACCAGATTTAGTCAACGAGCAAAACTGGCTGCGTTTTCAGGCCGAGGCCAAGACTATGGCCTCTCTCAGCCACAGAACCTTTGTTAAAGTATACGATCTCGGCATCCACGCAAAAGCAGTCCCGTTCTATTCAATGGACTACCTCAAAGGTCGCTCCCTAGAGACAATCGTGATCGAGGATGGCCCCTTCCAATTAGAACAAGCTCTAGACATCTTCTTAGAAGTCTTAGATGGCCTTGCCTACGCACATCGCCACAACATTATTCACCGCGACATCAAGCCCGCCAATATCATGCTATGCACCGCTGGCAGTGCGAAAACCGCTACTACCGACTCTACTAGTCCATCTCCATCTCCATCTCTATCAAATTCGGCATCAGACGCCTTGCCAACAGCAGTAAAAGTTCTAGATTTTGGCATCTCCAAATTTGTCGGCTCCGATGCCAGCAAGAAGCAGAGCCTAACGGCAGCAGGTGATATCTTCGGCAGCCCTTTCTACATGAGCCCAGAGCAATGCCGTGGAGACACAGTAGACGCACGCTCGGACATCTACTCAATTGGCTGCGCCCTGTTTGAAGTATTGACCGGCTTCGTGCCCTACGAAGGGAAAAACTCAGTCGAAACCACAATAATGCATCAAGAATACGACCCCCCAAGGCTTTCTGATGTATCACCTGAGCTTGAATATCCTCCATCAGTGGACATAGCCATAGCCAAATGCCTAGCCAAAGACCCAGAGGATCGCTATCAATCAGCAAAGGAGCTGGCCATTGACCTAATGCGAATTAAAGAAGGCCAAGACTTGCGCGGGTACTCTGGTTCGTACTCAAACGATCACGCAAGCAGACCTGTCACAAGCAAAATAGCAATGGCATGCACCATCACCGGTGCACTAGTTGTCACAGCAGCAGCACTGATAACTCAGACGAAACTGTTAGCAACCAAGCCCCCAAACGCGTTCACCACAGCAAAGGGCATTACTACCAATAGCAATTCTATTGCCAACGTTGAACTCCTCGATGAAAAAATAGCCGAGAAGGAGCCCGACCTGACGGCCATAGAAACTGCACAAATAAAAAAGTTCCTCGCCAGCAGAACCGAGCCCTATTCAAGAACCGAGAACAGTGCCGGCAAGAAAGTTAGTGTCTTTAATTTTCCCACTAAATTTAGCATCGGCTTACTGGGCTGCACAAAGGCCGATACTCATAAATTCACAAGAGTCACGGCTCAAGGAAACGTAGCTACTGCTTTCGGTACACGGGTTCACATTAATGCAGAACAAAACCTACAATGCTTTCCACAACTGATAAAATTTTTCAGGCCCAACGAACTTGAATGGGTAAAAATAAACGACTCAAAGGCGCAGCCAAGCGACTTCTTTCCAGACCTCGTTAAGCAACAGAAACTGAGCGGGCTTGAATTGAGAAACTCACAAATAGCTGATTTAGACCTCCCATGGCTAGAAAAACTACCATCACTGAAATCGCTAGACATCGGCAATACAAGAGTCACAGGCTCAGGGTTAGCCAAGAGCAAAGTGCTAAAACAGCTCAACTGTATTCATGCTTGCAAACTAAAGAGTGCCACTCCATTGCTCAAAGCACTAGCGGAAACCCACAATATCACCGAGCTTAACCTCAATGATGTCAAACTCACCGCTGAAGATTACTCTCTGATTTCTCAACTAACATCTCTAAAAATTCTATCACTCAAAGATTCATCCATCGAAGACGCTGACCTAGACAAACTAACATCACTGCAAAACCTCGAAACACTCTATATTGATCGCTGTCATCGTCTGACCCTAGCGGCAGTGGATATTCTGCGAAAATTCAAGAAGCTAAAAGTGCTAAGACCACCAGATCAAATTGAAGATAGTTTCAGCGAAGAGAATCTGCGCCGATCTTTTCCCGGCTTGCGCTTAATGTAAATCTCTGGTTATGGATCACTTGCAGTTAACGCTGCCACAACTCTGTCATTTTTCAGGGCCATAATCACGGAAAAGCTCATAGAATTGTCACAGTCAAATCGGTAATTTGTAGAAAGCTCAATTCGTTAGTGTCTAAAAGACTCTTTTCTGTGTATATAGAGTCACAGGAGATAGTTAGTGTCAGATGCGCCGCAAAACGAGGGCAAAGAGAAGGAGGGGAAAGCCGCTCCTGATTCTCAGTTGCACGTCAATAGCGAGAAATTACTGGCATTGCCCAAAACTGCCAAGCTAGAAACGACACTGTTTGACCTAGCACAAAAGTCACTGGCTGAGCGCAGTCGCATCAGCGGCGAGCCAACGGCCAAAGACAACGTTTACCTTGAGCTGAACCGCGTCATGGCCCTGAACAACTACCCTGCAGCGCATCTAGATGGCAAGAAAAATATCTCAGACAAAGATTTGCCCAACAGCTGGAACGATGTGCGCGCCCATCAGCAGTTTGCCCTCTATGACAGCGCTGAATTAAAACCTGAAGCCAGCCTAGAAGAACGTTTAAAGCAAAAAATCAAAGACGAAACCAGCACTTTGCCAGTTGAGCTCGGTGAAGGCTATTTTCAAGTCTGGAAGCGTATGCATCCAGAGCAAAGCGATGATGAAATCAACAAAGAAGCTCATCGTATCAAGAAAATTAACGGTGATCGTGACGTTCTGATTGTAGGCGAACGGCTGCCAACGGCCACAGAAGAAGAGCGCGCCCGCGAGCTACAAAAGCGGCTAAAAGAAGCAAAAGAAGCAGAAGAGGCAAGCAAGCAGAATCCGAAGCCAGAGGCTGCTAAGCCAGACGAGAGATACGTTCCCAACGATCCCAATAAAGACGCTCCTGCTAAAACTCCAGACGGTAAGGCGCCAGAAAGTAAAACTCCAGAAGGCAAGGCTCCAGAGGCCAAAGACCCGGCCGACAAGGATCCAGCTGATACTCCCAAAGCAGAGCCTGGCAAAGACGCGCCCCAAGAGACTCCAACCACTCCAAAGACCCCGCAAGCTCCTCCCGTAGCTCCAGAAAAAGATAGTTCACCTAGTGAACCAGTGCAACCAGAGAAAAAAGACAGCGGCCCTGACTTAGGTAAAGTCTATGACGGCCTCAGTCAACAGCATCATCTCGCCCAAAAAGCCTTTAACCTCAACGAAAAAGATCAAGGCTTTATTGGCAGAACTTTTGACGCGGCCAAAAACAACATAGGAGCTAGCGGCGAAGGACGGCCCTGGTACGACCCCAAAAGCATGTGGTCGGGACTCTTCGACAGTGACTTGGGTTCAAAGGCAACTGAGCAAAAACTGGCTGTCGAAAGAGACAAACTTGCTCAGCTAAAACAAGCAGCTGAGGCTAAAGACACAACCAAGTTTGCAGCAACCTACAAAGAGCTTACCGGTCAAGACTTTGACCCCAAAGCAGCAGCCTCTCTGCAAGGCTCGCAAGCAGCCCGTTCCTTTGACCAATCGCAGCACAACGGTGTCGATGCCATTACTGATATTGGCGTGGCACTAGCCGTAGCAGGCTCTCTGCGCTCTGGCAAACTAGGCATGACCGAGACCATGCTCAGAGCCACCTCAAAAGGCGCTCTAATCGGCGGCATTTCTAAGGCCGGCATGATGCAGGCAGACGGCAAATATGCCAACCTCGGCCATGATCTAGCAATTGGATCGCTAATGGGTGTCACCGTGCCGTTAGGCGAACTAGGAGGCGCACAACTAAGCCGAGCCCTCGGCAAGAAATTTGGCTTAAGTGTCACCGGCGATTTACTCGGCGCCAAAATTGAAACACAAGGAGCCACAATCGGCACCAAACTCATTAGCGCCGCAGCTAAATCAGGTACATCTGGTGCCATATTTGGTGCCACAGAAAGCCCTGGGCGTGAGGCCATTATCGCCTACGAGCACGGCAAGCAAATCACAGCCGGCGATCTAGCCATGGCCAGCCTCAAAGGCTCAGTCGTAGGCTTTCTTGGCGGAACAATTCTTGGCGGTGCGGTTGACGGTGTCAGCAACGGCTTCCGCTCATATCGCCCCGGTGCGGTCACTAACATCAAGAACACCATCAATGGCGTCGACGTTCCTTCTTCAGGCGCTGTTGGCCTTGACGATGCCGCAAAAATACTCAACACCGATGCCAACAAACTAGCCCAACTAGCGGCTGAAAGTCCCTATGAAGCGGTCTCTAAAGCAATTAACCTATACGAGAAAACTGGCCTCAATATCAAGAAAGTTGATGCAGTTACTGGTGAAAGCATTCTGCCCAAGGCCTTTGACGATGCTCTTACCACCGTACAAAACGTTGATCTGCTCACCGCTGAAGCCAGTTTAAAATTAAGCGGCAAAGTCAAAGTTGTCCAAGCCACTGACGAATTTCTCACAGCCAATCCCACTGCCGTCCAAGAACCCCTTGCCCGCGTGGTGGCCGACCCTAATTACCAGGAAGTAATTAGACTAAAGACCGCTCAAGGCGGCCAACCGGCTGCCGATGCCTTTGAACAAAATTTCCGCCAAGGCTTTGAAAAAGACCTCAAGACGTCAATGGCGGTGCGCCAAGTCAATGCTAGGGGCTTAGAACCAGCCGAAGCCCTAAAATCTTCTGGCCCAGAAGTTGAAGCTGCCTACAAACAAAAGGCCGCCGATTACTTCAAAGACATGACCGACCCAGCTAAGCGTCAACAATTAAACGAACTAGTGGACGACATCTACGGCAAATTCAACCCCGAGGGCTTGAGCAAAGGCGACTTAGAGACGATACTACAGGGAGTGCCAGCCGCTGACCGAGAACTAGCTGTAGCACTACTAAACGAATCGGCTGGAACATCATCGGATAGCATTCTCAAAGCGCGCTTTCAAGCCCTTAAAAACGACATTGCCGATCAAGTGGGTTCATCATCACCAGACAATGTTTATACGCTCTCAGCCGACTCATCAGCCAATTTGCTTGGCTACTTGTATCGCAAGAGTAACAGTATGAGCATGAGTATGAACAATATCGACAACTTGGTCGAGCAAGTGCAAAAAGGCAATATACCGAACAAAGTAGTACTTTTCGATGATCTTTCTAGCACGACCATGGCCCCTGCTACCCTTGAAGCATTGAAGAAAATACCAAAAGTATTTGTTGTCGATGTCGGTTCATTCGAGCGCGCCATCAACGTAATTGATATAGCCAAAGGCCCTCAGGCCGTGGCCGAGAAGTTATCGGCTCTACTGACTGAAGCAAAAGCGATCAAAGCCAAGCACTCCGACGGGCTCTTTATTGGCTCTATTGACTCTAATGTGGCGAAAATGACCATGAGAGAGAGCTTTGACGCCGCAGCCGAAGCGATTGGACCCAATGTTCATGTGATTAGACCAGCCCAAAATTTGACTATTCCAAACGCCACCGCCGCTGGTGACCTAGCCAGCATGAGCGATATCGATGCCCTGCACACCCAATACAATGTGCCCAAAGCATCGAAAGAACAAATTGCTAATTTTCTCTCTGGCTATGTCGGTGAAGAGCGCGAACTGGCTGCTCGCATGCTAGCCGAAGGGGCCGTGCATAACTCTTTCCCCGTAATGGTAAGAAAAGCTGTCGATTTGCACACTAAACTATCAGCGGCCTTGCGTGAAAGTGGCCTAGGCATGAGTGATTTGCTGGTGGTCTCAGACAAAGACCCCGGCGGCAGCACTCACCTAGTAAGCTATCTCTTTGGCAAAGCCAATGGCATGTCGTCAGATAACTTCGTCTCAAACCAGCGCCTCAACAAAATGATTGCCAGCGGCCAAGCAAAAGGCAAGGCTGTGGCCTACTTTGATGACACTATCTATTCAGGCTCGCAAATGGCCAGCAACTTAGAGGGCAATGTCTCGAGCTTAATGCCATTCAAAAAAGTCTTCGTAGCTAGCCTGGGGGCCTACGAACAAGGCGTAAACAAAATCAAAGGCACACACCTAGGCTCACTGGGCAAAGTCGAAGTAGCTACCTCTAGCACTCACCAGCCGTTCTACTCTCAGAGACATCCGTTCTACTCAAGACTAGGTTCTGGCCAGCAGTACACCGTGAAAAATATTGGTGGCTCAGAGGGCTTTGGCAACGTGCAAGGTTCGCTTATCTGGTCGTATATGTATCCCGATAACAATCTTACTTTCTTCGGCTCGAAGTTCTCGGGGTCGGTGCTGCGGTTGCCGGGGCCGTAAATCAACAACCTCAGATTCGATGACTATTCTGTATCTTTAGCGATCGACATTCAGCAATCTGATCTCGAAGATAGACACTATCTTGATCGTTCACTCCAAAGACTGGCTCATGAAGGGCAAGGTTCTTTTGAAAGAACACAATGGCTGACTCATACTTCGCCTGCTGCTTGAGTAGCTCGGCTAGCTTGCGATACTGGTTTCCGCATTGAAAATCGTTGCCATCATTGGCTTTCAGCAGGGTAATTGCTTGTTGCTCAGAGGCTTCAGCGTCAGCGTAACGCTTCTCAATCTCGTAAAGACAAGACAACGAATCAAGACTTTCAATCATGCCAGGTGCACTATAAGACTGACAAACAATCTGATGCGTCTGACAAATCTTGAGAGAGCGCTTGAAGGCGGCCTCAGCAGCAACGAAATTTTTGTCAGTTATGTATGAAAAACCGAGCTGAATCAAAGTCAGACAGATCTTAGGTGAACCTTTACCATAGACCTCTTCCCGAAGAGCTAGCGATCGCTCAAAGCAATTGGTGATCTCTTTCATTTGACCAGCAAAGTGATATCTCAACCGCTGTTCATCAATCAGATTGGCACGCATCAACGACGGGTGAAGGCTATAAACCAATGACACGAGTCGTTCGACTTGTCGTGGATCGCTTTCCAGTGAGGTCTTATAGCGCAAGAAAGACTGGTAGCCTGTAAAAAGATGAAATGCATTGAAAGCAAGAAGGCTAGCGCAGGCAAGAGTTACAAGATTTTTGGTAACTTTGGCTTGAGACATCGGTCGATCAAGCTGGCTCGTGTCCATCGTCAATTCTATACCCCAACTGCTTTCTTATCGATTCTAATTCAACAAAAGAGAAGTGCAAGTTATTTCAATAGACAAGCGGCCAATGCCTGAGCTTCACTCAATAACACCAGCAGTTCGCAGAGTATTTTCAATGGTGGCCATGGGCAAGAACATCTTGCCTGAGCTATCGTGAAACCTTAAGAAGCCGTGCTTGGCATAGAAGCCAGTCGGATTGCTATTCTCAGAAATCAGAACATCCACGACAAGCGCCCAAGAAGCCACCGACCGCGAAGCCTTCCAAGCAGACAACATGGCATGGAGTAAAAGATGCTCACCAACTCGCAAGCGACAACGATCGCGCTGCCAATCCTCAGCAACAGCAAGCTTGCCCAAAAGTGTTGTACCGATCACTCGGCAACTCAACTTCTTACTAATTGTCGCCGGTAAACCCTCTATGGGCACGACCAGCGAAGAAAGAGAATAGTAGCCAACGATGGTATTAGGTGAAGCTTTAAGAGTCAAAACAAAGATGCGTGAAAGATTCTTCTCTGAATCGCTAACAGCACGATCCCGCAGATAGTTATCTAAGTTCTCAACACCGCAGTGAAAGGCCTGGCGATCGTGCCCTCGAGTGAGTAACTCAATACCTCGCAGGTCAGCGAAGTCCATGAACTACTTTCCCGTTCTTGCTTTGAAGCGCTTGGCCGCGGCAAGCAGCTCTTTGTTTGCCGCTGGTGGGTTGAGTATCGCAGAAGCAAAAGCTTCTCTATCTCGCTGACTAAGCTGCAAGACTTCGTTTTCCTGCACTGTTTTATCAGCGTCAGCAATAAGCGTGCTGATGACATACGAAGTAAGATCTAAGCCTTTGAGATCTGCAGCATGCTGAATGCGCTGCTTCAATTTCGAATTGACCCGCGCATAAATCCGATCGTCAGACTTCTCTTCCTTCTTCTTTGCCAGTGCCATGACTTATTCCTCAAGCAGGTAAACTCATTGTACGCCCACTTGGCGTACATGACAAGGGCGGTATGATATCAAAGCAAATGGAAGAGCATCCAAGGAGCTTCGGCGTGCCAAAACTACTGAGGTTAATGGTTCTAGCCATTTCGATTGCGGCATTGCTTAGAGCAGAACCAGCTGAGGCGCAGCAAAGAAAAGCAATTCAGCCGAACACACGCTACTTGCTTTTCCAAATCTTCACCAGTGACAGAAAACCTGGGGTAGGCGTTTTTCCGCCATCAGGCCACATTGAATCGACAGTTCAAGACATAACAGCAAGAATTGGCACAAAGGGCGATAAAAAAAACAAACTCGGAATCTGCCTTGGCCCGCTAACGCTAGGTGATAGCGAAGAAGAAGTTTGTAAAATCATTCGCGAAGGGTTCGACATCGCTAAAAAAAACGATGTGGCAATTGCTTTTCACATAGACGACCAGATGTTCTGGGAAAATAGCAAGGATAAAAGAGATACCCTCAACTCACGCGCAAATATCGAATGGACCGATTGGAACGGCACAACAAGTACAGGACGGCGCCTCGACTGGTCTGAGCATCCGACAAAAGTGGCACCACCGCTATGCGTGAACAGTGGCGCGGTGCAAGTCGCTGTCACAGCCCGCGCTCAACTGATAGGGCACGAACTGAAGAAACAAATTGCTAATTTGAGAAGGGAGGGGAAAGAGCATTTATACGCAGGTGTAATCGCTGGCTGGGAATCGATGATTGGTGCTGATTTCGCCACCGGCAAGCACACTGGTTATCACGCTCTTTCTAACAAAGGCTTCAGTGCAGCAAACCCGCCAACACGAATTGACTTAGAATTATCCCAACTACTTAAACAATTCATTGAGCTGTGGGCAAAGCAGTTGGTTGAGGGTGGCGCGCCCCCTGACAAAATCTTCTGCCACATCGCCTTCACTCCACAAGGCTTGGGGCGGACCGACGTCAAAGTGACAGAAAGAATGGGGTTCGCCGCACCTGACATTGCTTTCAGCAAGTGGTATCAACCGGGCTTTAGCTTGTATCCGGAAGGAAATACGCTGGAAGTGATTCGTGAGCATCTACAAAAACATGGCGCACCACACTGGGCAATGAGCGAGGGCACTAACGTGGTGCCAAACGGGATGCCCGGCGAGCCCACAATGGAATCGTACCTAGGTAAGCTGTTTAATCATGGCGCTGTTACTGCGAATATTTATTCGTGGGGAATTGGAGGCAACGCCGAACGTGAACGCAATATCTTTCGACGTGCCACAGAGAATCCTGAGGCACTGAGCGCCTACCGAAAATTTCTCAAGGGAGAGAGCTTGGTAGAGGCACAAAAGACTAGCGCAGCCTCTTCTAGTGAGCAACTGCGAGCGAAAATCGATCGCGTTCAAAGGCAGCTGCCAGCGTGGGTAAACGGAAGGCCTGAACGAATGCAGACAGCAAAGTTGATGATGGAACGACTGGAGGGCGCCCTAAAGTCGAACAACTTCCAACAAGCTGATGCTGCAGCCGATGAGTTTCTTAAACTTATCACGAGATAACGAGTTAATTGTTACCGAACTAAGCCTAGTTGCTCAGTCACCAATCGCTGATAGGGTGAGATGTCTTGTCGTTTGCTTTCGGTAGGGAAGAAAGTAAATTGGCTGGGCGTAAACGTAAGGCTCCTGCGAAACCCTGCAAACGCAAACAGACAAACCGTTTGGTTGAAGTACCGTTTGGTTGAAGTACCGTTTGTTGCCAGATACGACCATTGTCTTCAGTTCAGCGTCTCACTCCTCCAGTGTCACACCTTCGTGCTTCGCGGCCTGCTTGTATGTCTCCAGCAGGCTCCTCGAGGAGTACGCAGTGTTAGATACTTCCCTTATCAGTTTATACGCCTGAGTAATATTGACCCGCCGCTCGTCCTTATCGCGAGAGCGAGTGTAATTGAGATAGCAATGAAAGCTCATTTGACTGCCAACGCAAGTGACCCAGAAAAAGAGTTTGCTCTGAACTATTTTCCTGAAACTAAAGCGTACATGCTGAACGCGATTAACAACGGCGTACACCCATAACAACTGGAAGGGAGTGGTATTTACCACTCCCTTCTTCCTTCAATCGATTCGGCTCCTGGTACACGCCAGTTCTCAAGAAATTTTGGATCAATTTTTTCGCCTCGTATCCGATATTTCTCAACACGATTCTTGGCGAATACCAAGTCAAGTAAAAATTCCTTTTTCTCATTTTTTTGATTTGTAGACAGAAGCCTGTAGGTAACGGCGGGCCTTTCATTGCTACTCACGTAATTACCATCGCCCCAGAGTTCATCAGCTTCTTGCGCGGACAATTCTTTCAAGTGTGGCACTTGACCATATACAAAATATTGGGACGGATTGAGCACGGGCGGTGCTCCATCCACTGTGCCAATAACTGCCGAAAAAAGCTTGGTATTTGGTCTTGATACCATGTACCAACGGGTTAATGGAGCAGGAGGTGTTTTCTTATTGATTGTAAAATCGCAGGCGAACAACAACGAGGACGGATGGACAAAAACCCTTTTGTTAATGGCGTCCATTTTTATTGAACAATTTTTCAAATCTGTTGCGCGAAGAGATTGAGGCGTTGTGCTAGGGTCCTGCCATTTACGTGTAATGGCGAGTTCGTTGTCTTCAGGACTAATTTCAGACAAAACAGTTGTATAAACCCAGAATGGCACGACATCGACGTAGCCCAGCACACGACCTTCCTTGTCATAGACACTTGAGGGCGGCGGCGCAATATTTGGCTTATCCAGCTTGTTAGATACTGATTGCTTGGCATCGGCTGAAGTATGAATAATGTTGACTAGCGCAAGAGCTGTTAAGAAAAAGAGTCTATTCATTTCGAAGTCTCCATATTCAGCATTGTTTCTATAATAAACGAGCTCTATTTCTGTTTGAATATTGGAGCTTGTGTGTCATTCCGGGAATCCCAACACTACTAAAAGCCTTGTAGTGGCTATGGCTTTGCTCGCAGGCCACAGCAATGAAAGACGAACCTGATGCTCAATATGTTGTTGCTTTAGCTTCCAGTGTAGCGGCACTGTCTGCCAAGAGTTTTTTGTCGAGTTGATCGGGCAGGTTTAGTTGATCCAAACGACCGAGCATCAATAACTTGATCTAAAACTTCAAGGTAATAGCTCATAGCCTAGATTCTCCCGCATAGTAACGACGGTATTGTTAGCCACAAGCGAAAAACTCCGAAATCAACTCTCACCTTAGCATATCCAAAAATTGACAGAGAACAAAATATAGACAGCCCAATTCTCCCCTAAGCGTGTAGAATTTCGTAAGTCTTGCGTTTATGAGCACCTAAACTATTCCTATGGCAACCTTAGACAAACTTCTAGCCGGCCTTGAGGCCGACCTCTGCGTAGCATCAGGGCTTGCCGCAGGTTGCCAGACAGACTCAGTAAACCTCAAATTCGCTGAGTTAAAATCTGCCGACTTAAATATAGCTGGCATCACCACCGACCCTGAATTGTGCCAAAAAAACTTTCTCTATGTGGCGGAAGAAAGTGAAACAGTCGACAGCACTCGCTATGGGGTTAGGCTAGACGGGCGGCACTATATCGACCGCGCCCTTAGAAATGGAGCAACAGTGGTTCTATCCACACCTGACACAAAACTTCCAGAGGGTAGTAGCGCCACTCTACTGCATCACCCCATTCCGCTATCGATTCTTGGGCCAATTTGTTCAGCTTTCTATGGTGAGCCGAAACCAAAAAATATTGCGCTAATCACCGGCACCAACGGCAAAACTTCTACAGTCAATTTTTGCAAAATGCTTTGGAGCGCAGCTGGCTTAGAGAGCTGCTCTGTGGGCAACCTCGGTGGAGTGCTAACCGATGGCACCTTAATTTGGGATCGCGACCCCACTTTATCTGTTCCTGAAACAGTAACATTGCACACCATGCTCAACATGCTGGCTTTGCGCAGTATCAATCACGTTGCTTTCGAAGCCACTAGCCATGCTATTTTCGATTATCGCCTGCACGGCGTTGCCGCCAATATTGGAGCCTTCACCAATCTTACTCGCGACCATCTCGACTTTCATTTGACTATGGCAGAATACTTCCGCGTCAAAATGATGCTTTTCAACAATATATTAGAACCAGGCAGCCATGCCATTCTCAATGCTGATGCCGAGTGGTTTGCTCCAGCTCTAGCAATTTGCCAGGCTCGTAAGCACAAGATAATCACCTATGGCAGGAAGGGCGAAGATGTACGATTGGTCGAGAGTCTGCCCCAACCCTTAGGTCAAAAGCTCACTCTTTCAATATTTGGCAAAAGCTACAAATGCAATTTCAATCTCTTTGGTGAATTCCAAGCAAGCAATGCTCTCTGTGCTCTGTCTGTAGTAATTGCCTCTGGTGTTGCTGTAGAGGCAGCCGTGGCCAATATGGAAAAATTGAGCGAAGTAGAAGGCCGCCTGAACTTAGTGGCGACAGCTCCCCTGGGCGGCAAAGTGATAGTCGACTACGCCCACTCGCCAGACGCCATTAGAGCCGCTCTAGAAGCGTGCAGAAGCTTTACCCCGGGCAAGCTGACCATCGTCTTTGGTTGCAACGGCGAACGAGATCTAGGCAAGCGCAAAGATATGGGCGAAGTGGCACAGTCTTTGGCTGACCATGTCATTGTCACCGACGGTCATCCACGCTCAGAAGACCCAGCAACAATAAGACGCGATGTACTTGAAGGCGCACCCAGAGCCAGAGAAATTGCCGGTCGTAGTGATGCTATTGCCGAAGCTATAAGCAATCTTGCCACTGGCGATACGGTTTTAATTGCTGGCCTTGGCCATGAAAACTTCCAATCAATTGGTGGAAAAAATCTGCCGTACTCAGACCGCGAGACAGCAAAAAAAATCGCAGCAGAACTAAGCAACCGCTAACAATTTATGCTGAAATTCACCACGAAGTAGCAACAGATTAAACCACTCAAAAATGATAGGACTACGCCCCTAAATTGCCAAGCTTTGCGAGGTATTGTAAGGCTATAAATATTAGATCATCACCCCCGGTCTAACAAAGCGCTAGGTGCATTGAAGTGGCTGACTTCAATGCACCTAGCGCCGTTCACATGTCACTACCTGCGGTGGCGTCACGCCAGCTGCGCTAACACTTTTTAGTACAAAATCTATCTGAAACAAATGCTCATGATTGCTAACGGTAGCTTAATTTAGTTACTGTTTTTCTATATCTCCTAACTCTTCTCAAGAAAGTCAACCGCCAGCAAAAACTCAAACACACCGGCCATACCAGTCATACCTTCCTTTCGCTCAAGCAGCTCGCTGTTAGGCACAAGACCATCTTGCCAGTGCCGAACAGACGAACCTTCGAAATTTCAGCTAACCTTGATTGGAACGACAATGAAATACGTCTTCGGTTTTCTCCTTGCCATGATTTTCATCCTCGTCATACTGCAACTGCTGGTCGGCGCCGCAGTCACAGCCGAGGGCCTCTACATCTCGCTCTCCCAGGCCTCGACGGCTCATCAACTGACCTTCGCTGTCATCATCGGCGGCACCATTCTTGGCGCAATCGCTCTCGTGTTCGCCGCCACCAAGCCCTCGCACTGCTATTACGGAGATTGAACCTTTCAACTTCGCAGATTCGCAACTTTCTCCCCCTAAGCAATCAAGAAACGGAACCATCATGTTCGCAACCAAGAAGCACATCGCCGGCAGCGAAGGCACCCACAACTACGTGGTCATCTGCCAAACCTCGCTCGGCCTGGTGGAGAAGGCCTATTCCCTGACCACCCACAGCTGAAGGGAAACTATGAACAAACAACTGGTAACCCCGCACAGCGAGCTGCAACGACTGGCCTTCATCAACGGCGGCAAGTGCGAACCGCAGCGCATTTTCCAACAGGCCATCAAGCTCTCCGACCTGCCCGCTTCAACCTTCGCCCTGGCGAAGTTTCTCAAGCCGGGCATCGAACAAGAGCAGATGCTGCATGCTTTCTTCAGCACCGAAGCCGTCGGCGTCATGCTCACTTTGCCCAACCAGTACTGGTTCTGGAAGGTGGCTCACGACGCCGTCAGCTATGCCGGCGCTGACGCCAACGTCGTCATTGCCGCCAAGGCTGTTCACCTGGCCATTGCCTGCAACCGCAACGGTCAACTGCATCGCTACGACCCGACCGAAGAGCTGGAAGACCTCACCAACGACGAAATCGGCGACCGTCTTGAACACGGCATTTGCCTGATGCAGTCGCCCGCTCAGCTGGTACGCAACTGGATGTTCTATCCGGCAAGCTGAAGAACAGGCATAAGAGGGACAGGCATAAGAAGAACAGGCCAACTGCTAACCAATTCAACTGAGTAGGGCCAGCCAAGGCAAGAGAGCTAGCGAGAAAACAGGGGCCTGCCGCCTCTGTTTTCTTTTTGATTAGTTGCTAATAGACCAGTCTAATTTACAATCAAAAAAGTGTCGAAGCTGCGGGAAACATCTCAACTTGCTCAAGATAGCCGGCGAACTCCCTTAGTTTCTTCGCACCGGGTTTACCAGGAGTCACCCCCACCGCTGTCACCGGAGCCGCCGGAGTCAGAGCTGGAGCCGCCAGAATCGGAACTACTCCAGGAGCTGCTACTGCTAGAATTGGAACCGCTCCAACTGTCGTAGTTATTATCGTAGTTATTGTTGTTGTCATAGCTGTTGTACCCGCTGCCGAAAACAGCTCTCCTGGCTGAGACTGGTTCTTCCTTGAAGCTGGTGCTTTGACAAGTGCAACCTTTCCGACAACCACACATGCAGCTACAGACCGGGCCGCAACGGCAGCTGCAATTTGATTGCGACTTTACCAATGCTGCGAGCACAAGCACAAAGCCGACAATAGCAACTATCCACAGCACCACCTGCACATTGTGATCTAGCGAGGTCAGGCTCTGCAAAATACCTGTTTTCTTGTTCGCGGTCGCGCTACTTGGCTGAATCTGGCTGGATGGAGCGGACAGCGATATTTTGATAGATACCCCCTGCCCTGGTTGCAGATCATGAGCACTAATTTTATAGCTTCCGCTGGTACCGGCAATGGTGGCACCAGAAAGACTATCTGCTTTGACTGCAACGAGCGACTTACATACAGCAGGGCTTGCGCCGTTTAGATTTACGGTCATGGTTTTAATCGGCATTTGCCAGTTCTTGCCGTTGGGCGACCATTCATAACTGAGGGTATTGCCAGAATTTCTAGCTGGGTTTTTAATCACATACTTGAGGCAGTATGTATGTTTACCGGAGATAAGAACCGTTGGCTCACCAAGCTTAAGCTGTAAAGACTGATGCAGTTGTGAAATAACTCTTGGGCAAGCTTTACCGGGCGGACATTCTGCTGAAATCAGATCTAGCTCGGCATTGTCTGAGGCAAAGTAGGTAGGAATTTTTCTCAGCAGTCCGTGTTTTTGGTTCTTACCGAAGTCTACGAGAATTCTTTCTTCGATATTCAAGTCACCAGTGGCTGCCACTGTTGCTTTGACCGTAAAGTCACTGACTTCCTCGGCATACGCAGGAGCCGCGGTCACGAGAAAAGCACAAACTGCAAAGATCAGTGACGGTCTAGAAAAATGACGCATCGAGCAACCCCTTTGAGCGATCTCTTGACAACTTTAGTATTTGCTTCGGCCGGTTAAGGGACGGTTATGGAAGTGCCCAAGCAGGGTCGGTTTAAGGATTATATAAGATTTCTGAGACACCGTTAATCTACTCGGTCAGGGCGAGCCTCTAACTTCAGTGAGGTCGCAGGTGTGCCTTGGAATGCAGTCTTCCTTGTGGCACAAAACGTTCGACACCCTCCAATCAACCCTTATACTAAAAAGGTTATCGACGTACTAGGACAAATTTATATGGCTGAAATTAACGAGCGCATCACAATAAACTCAGAACAGTGCGGCGGCCGGCCCTGCATTAGAGGAATGCGAATTCGTGTTATCGACGTTCTTGATCTCTATGCAAACGGTCTTACAGCCCAAGAGATCTTAAATGAGATGCCAGATCTAGAAATGGACGATCTAAAGGCAGCTCTAAAATATGCTGCACAGCGCCTTGATCATCCCATTGTTGCGGCATGATTATCTGGCTTGACGCCCAGCTATCGCCATCTCTTGCTCCATGGATTCAATCTACTTTCATGGTGGAAACACACGCACTAAGAGACGTCGGACTTCGCGACGCAACTGACAGGGCAATATTCAATGCCGCGAAAGCTGCTGGAGCTGTCGTCATGACAAAAGACAGTGACTTTGTAACGCTGCACCATCAACAAGGAGCACCGCCGCAAATCATCTGGCTGACATGTGGCAACACTTCAAACATATTCTTACAGACCCTCCTAAATTCAACGCTTCCACAAGCACTAAGCTTATTGCAGACAGAGGAAGATCTCGTCGAAATCAGCGCGCTCTACTAAACCAATTCTTTTTAGAAACCAGCCACGACGACACGCTAGAGCGCTACAGCCGCGCCATTATCGCTTCAATTTGCTTGCGGTGAATGCTCTGATGCGGAGCAGCGAAGACCAGCCACTGATAAGCATTAAGGGGCCCGAACCAAGAATGCGGATGAGTCACTTTCGCCTGCACATCAATATTAGCGGCCCCAGCCTCACACAAAAAGCGCTCCGTCATTTCCTCAAACTCTTCTATGGAACGAGCTGCATCAGCAGCCGCAGCAGGCTTTACTTCAGCAGTTCCCACGACCTTAAGAGCGTTGTTGCCTTTCGCCAACTCAACTACGACGTGACACATCAAGTTTCCCACTATTGTTAGATGGTCTAGGGTCATTGCCACAGACCAGAAGCGCGAGCTGTCTTCTAGGCCCTGCAATCGAGCTATTAGACGCCTTTCAATGAGCTGCTCAGAGCTGAGACCGCTGGCTAACTTTAGTATCTTGTCAGACTGCTCAGCAAAGTCTGTCAATGCTTTTTCTTTGCTGGAATTTTTGAAACGCTGGGGGAATATTATGTATTTGGCCACGGCCCATTCAACAAAAGGTAGACCAGCCCCAGGTTTATCTAATTTTGGCATTGCCAATTTTGCATCGTCCGCCTTCGGCTCTACTGCAGCGCACATTTCTCACCCTCCCAGAAACTACTTGCATTTTGCAAGCAGATAATACGACAAGCACTTGCGTTTTGCAAGCGGGTGCTAAAATAAACCCATGGCCAGCAAATCAATGACTCCTAAACCGGCAACAACAAAATCAATTCAGAGATCCCCTTGCGTGGTCAGCAATGTGCTTGAGATCATTGGCGATCGCTGGACACTTTTGCTCGTCAGAGATCTCCTATTTTTCAACAAGCACGAATACAAAGAATTTCTAGCCAGCCCCGAAAGCATCGCTACAAACATATTGGCCGACCGCCTCAAGAAACTGCTCAACGAAGGCCTAGTGGGCGAGATTACCCATCCCGAAAACAAGTCACGCAAACTCTACTACCTCACCAGCAAAGGCAAAGATCTAATGCCGATCTTAGTAGAAATGGTTAAATGGGGAGCCGCCTATTTGCCAGAAACAAAAGAAATGAAACTGATATTCGAGAGAGTCAAGAACGATCCAGAACAACTCAAGGCTCAGGTTTTAGAAAGTCTAGAGCAATGGGAAAAACAGATGTTGAAAGCATGAATGGAACTCAATTTGCCCAAGGTGAAATAATCGGAGGGCGCTTCAAAGTGATTTCCCTCCTGGGAAAAGGCGGCATGGGGCTGGTCTACCGCGTCGAACAAATATTTCTCGGCGAAGAACTTGCACTAAAAACTATCCACAAGTCTTTTCTCACAGACACTGCCATCAAACGTTTTGAGCAGGAAGCAAGGACGGCCTTTGCCGTCAATCATGCCAACATTATTGCCGTCAAAGCATTCGGCTTACTCGATGACCAGACACCATTTCTTGCCATGGAAATAGTAAATGGTGAAACACTAGCAGAACTATTGCAAGACTCAGGGCCACTACCAATAGAGGCGGCCCTCCCCATTATCATTCAAGTTTGCTTTGGTCTTGCCCATGCTCACGACTGCGGAATAGTGCACAGAGACATTAAACCGAGCAATATCATGATTTTAAAAGATCTGCCGATTGGCACCGAGGGCAGTGTCAAAATCTTAGACTTTGGCATTGCCAAATTTAGTCACAGAGAAGGTGGCGAAATTCAGGCGCTCACTAAAACCGGCGAAATATTCGGCAGTCCACTCTACATGAGCCCTGAACAGGGCCTGGGTACCACGGTTGATCACAGATCTGATATCTACTCGCTTGGTTGCGTCATTTTCGAAGCTTTAAGTGGCAAGGCACCATTTGTTGGCAACAATGCTCTAGTAACATTGATGATGCATCAATCCGAGCCTCCGCCGAGCTTGGCGGAAGCCTGCCAGAAAGACGACTTTCCGCAAGAGCTTGAAAGTATAGTAGCAAAAATGCTAGCTAAGCAGCCCGAAGAGCGTTATCAAAACTTAGGCACGGTAGCTCACGACTTAGCCGCTATAGTCAATCGTAACAACTCATCAAAAATATCGCGTCCTCTTTCCCAACCGGCCCAAGAGCAGTCAACTGAGAGCAATTCGAACGCTCTGTATAAGCGTCAGATATTCGTCATATTGGCTGCAATATCGCTGCTAATGATTTGTGCTATTTGTACTGTTTGCATAATTAACTTCCTCTCTCATCGCCCAGAAAAGGTTGAGACAGCATCTAAATTTGAGCGAAAGAAACCAGAAGAAAAGTTAGATCAATTAGAAACCACAGTCAAAACTGAAGCGGCTAAAACGGCTGTCCTCAATGAGATAACGTCGTTTCAACTAAAGAAAAAACTGGCGGCAGCTGACAACGATTTTCAACTGCGCCTGACAAATGTAACAGCCCAAGCGCTAGATATTATTGCTACAGCAAAACACATTAAGAATATCGACTTCCTCGGCAGCACCATCAGCAATGAACATCTGAATAAACTCTCGAAACTAAACCTAAACCGCATCACACTGACCAACTCCAATTTTGATGATCTTGGCGCCCAGAAACTGGCTCAAGTTCAAAGCATACGCATTATTAAAGCAAATGGCACTCTAATATCAAATCGAGGCTTGGCCTATTTAAAGAAACTCAAGAACCTCTTTCAGTTAAAGATAGAAAACACAAACATAGACATCAATGGAGTGCGCAATCTCTGCCAAAGCAAAACATTGAAGACTGTATCCTTAGCCAATTGTCCAAAAATCCAAGAAGCAGAGCAGAAGCTATTGCAGCAAGAATTTCCAGCAATTAAGTTCGAATTTGAAGGCAAATTCAACATCTATCTTTAGATTATTCCAGACATTTAGATCATTCCAGAAATTTAGGTCATGCTAGGCAAAATAAGTAGCTACTGTGACCATTTTTTCTTAGGGCCTAGTTCTAAATACAGTCTCTTTATACGTGCGATCTGTCGCGGCTTTCACGGCTGCACGGTCCTTCTGCGCCAGCTCCCTTTTTCCCAGCTTATCGTACATAGAAGCTCGCAGAACGCGCACCTCTCGCTCCACTAAAACATCCATGGGACCTATCCCTGTATTGCTAACCATATACTTCTTCAATTGCAGACACTTTGAAAGATCCTCTATGGCCTTCTTAGGCTGATTCATTCCCGCATAAATTTGAGCTCGCAACAAACGAAAGCTATAATCGTTTGGACTCTGCTGCAAGATCCTGTTAGCAATGGTCAATGCCTTGTTCCACTGCCTAGAACGCACATAGCATTCAGCTAGAAACTTAAGTCGAATTGCCAGGGTCTCGTGAGCAGAATCAACTTCCATTTCTCGTGCGGCCCCACTGAAATCATTGAGATTGTAGAGCGCATGTGCCTTGCTGTAGCGCAGTCTGCGCATGTAAATCGTTAATCCAGCATCTTTTGGCAGGCCGGCACAATACTCTAGGGCTTCGGTGCTGACAGCCACAGCCTCGGCAGACTTCTCACAAGTATTGAGCTTGTCGGCACAGGCGAGAGAGGCATCAAGCCAGTGAGGACTAGCTTTGATAGCCAATTTCAAATATTCAATGCACTTTATATCTTCAAATTGGGCATCCACGACTTTGGCTAAAACGTAGTTAGGACTGGCCCATTGGGGATGAGCACGAAGCGCTCCTCTAGCCAATTTTTCTGCAGCAACATAGTCGCGTGTACTCAAGAAATAACGGGCAGCGTCGAAAAATGCTAGTTGATTGTTTGGTTCGTGCTGGTAAACGCTGGCAGCCCGGCGCAGTATGCGCAGATCCAAAACCTCGGGGACATACAGGGGCATCCCTCCAGAGTTAGATGCCGTTGCCGATGATTTTGCAGCGGCAATCTTAGCTGCGCCTGTAGCGGCAAGCTTAGCCTTTTGCTCAGCTTGCGCAGCAGTAATACCATAGGTAGCAATGCCATAAGTAGTACTAGTGCCAAAAATCGCAACAGCAAGAATGGCGCTTACTCGGGGCCTTGGGGCTCGTAGACCAGTATCTCCCTGATCTCTCCATCCAGTACATCCCTTACAGCTATTTTTCTGAAATTGCATAATGCACGGCTTCATAAGTATCTTCATTACATCACGTGCACTAATCAACGTCTTCGCTAACTGAAGATCGAAACTTCTTTACCTCACCTTAACTACTTTAGTCGATTCTATACCCATTCACCTTTTACCTTTCCATACAGCAACCGAGTAATCACGCCACACTTACCAGCGAGTATTTACTATGTCAATTTTAGTAGCCGATATTGAGTTTTCAGGACCTTACCGCACACCAATCGAAATCGAAGATAAGGCCGGCATCTTTGTTGTAATGCAACAATTTGATGACCAGTATGAAGTAATCGATTTTGGCTATAGCGACAGCCTCAGAGCTGATCTAGTTGATCCAGATGAATTTGAGCAATGGACCAGGCAATATCCTGGACTGCTTTTTGTAGGGGTTCACTACATCAACCAGAGTGAAAAAGCGCTCTCGGGTTCGCTTGTCAAAACCATAGAAGATTGGTTCGAAAATGCCGAGCCGCCTCTAGTGCAGACCTTGCAGTTTGCCTAAGCAATCGATGACTAGCTGTCTCATGGATAGTCATACTTTTGAGCACCAGAGCGCAGTAATTGAAATTGGCCCGCTCGATTTCGACGGGCCTTTCATTTCTCACCTTGAGCTCAAAGAACAACCGGGAATTTTAGCGACATTAGTTCGCTCAGCAGAAAATTACGAACTTGTAAACGTATACTCAACCGCCAATTTACGCTCCGCTGCCCTGCTCGAATTGTCATGCGTTAGACAGAACAATCCCAGCATAGTAGTCGCTACATATTCCGGACCTGACTTAAAACCAGAAATCAGCGCAGCCATGGCTTCACTTGTCTGGCAGTCTCTTGAATAGTACAAAACTTCCTCAATTCGCCTCTCGCCCGCACCTTATACCAGCCACACAGAACATCAGCCACACCTAACACCACAAAAATACTAAGGCCTCAGCTTTGATTGCTGAGGCCTTAGTATTTGCATGCCTTAAGCTCTTTGCAAGCACCATTCTCTGGGCCTTAACCCCACCATAACCTCAATATGCTAGCACCTCCCGTGGTGGCATGCGCCAGCTTCGCTAGCGACTGAGATCATTACTTTCGCTCATAAACCATCTACTAAAACCGGCACAAATTGTCAGGAAGCGCTCTACTGCGGGTTCCAAACACTATCACGGAGAGAAAACATAAGTCATAGAAGTTTGCACAAAGCCTTTCGCTACAAGAACCGAAGCTAAGCATTGGTAGTTTCAGGTATCCCATTACTCATCCAATTCTTCAGACAACCTTTACCGAAACCAATCAGCTAAGCCACATGCAAACAATTCTAGTTCCTCGCAGGAATCAGGGCGGGAGTGGCAAAAGATGTGGCAAGAGTTCGGCCGTGGTCTGAAAGAGAAGATGCAGAATCTTGGGCCTTTCTTTCCAACATTAACTCAGGAGGTACCAATCATGAGCGATGCAATGCAAACAACTGTAAATGCAAAGATTTCTATGCGTTATCGCAGCATATTTATCTCTGATGTGCACCTTGGCACCCCGGGTTGCCAGGCGGCTCTGCTACTCGATTTCCTCAAACACAGCGAAAGTGAAAATCTCTTTCTAGTAGGCGACATCATCGATGGCTGGCGTCTAAAAAGGCGTTGGTTCTGGCCCCAGGGCCACAATGACGTCTTGCAGAAACTGCTTCGCAAGGCGCGCAAAGGCACCAAGGTTATCTTTGTTCCAGGTAACCACGATGAATTTATTCGCGATTACGACGGTCTAGTTTTCGGTGAAATCGAAGTGCGCAACTCCACCGAACACATCACTGCGCGTGGCTTGAAAATTCTCATCATCCACGGCGACGAGTTTGACGGCGTCGTACGCTATCACAAGTGGTTGGCGCACCTAGGCAGCTGGGCCTATGACATGACTGTAGTTTTCAACGGCTGGCTCAACTTCGCCCGGCGCAAACTCGGCATGCCCTACTGGTCACTGTCCGGCTACATCAAAAGACAAGTAAAAGAAGCGGTCAAGTTCATCACCAATTTTGAAGAAGCTGTCTCAAAGCACGCTTTTGAAAATGGTTTTGATGCTGTTCTTTGCGGCCACATTCACCATCCCGCCATGCGCCAAATCAATGATGTTCTCTATTTGAATGACGGCGACTGGGTGGAGACAGGCAGCGCCCTGGTGGAAGAGATGGACGGCAGCCTGGCTGTGATCAAGTGGCAATTGGGCTCCGAACCAAAAGTGCTCCATCGCCATCCCCCACTCCCACCCAATCTTCAATCTAGCGCTGCTTAAGCCAACCGATTCGAATTAGCCAATTCGGCCAAACACTCGAGCCAACGCTTGACCTAACGAAAGTACGAAATCATGAAAATTGCAATCATCTCGGATGCCTGGCATCCTCAGGTGAATGGAGTCGTTCGCACCCATACACACCTGCTAGCGGAGCTGCGCAAGATGGGGCACGAAGTGCTGCTCATCAGCCCCGACCTATTCCGCAACTTTCCCTGCCCCACTTATCCAGAAATAAGGTTAGCGGTTGGCGTCAACAAGAAGCTCAAGAACATGATTCATGAGTTTGACCCCGACGCCATCCACATCTCTACCGAAGGCCCGCTGGGAATAGCAGCACGAAAACTCTGCCTGCGTCAAAAATTCCCCTTCACCACGGCTTACCACACCCGCTTTCCTGAATACCTCAAAGCTAAGGCGGGCCTACCCACTAGTATTACCTACGCCCTACTGAGGCGCTTCCATGCCCAATCGAAGGCAGTGATGGTGCCCACAGCCTCAATGAAAGAAGCTCTTACTGAGTGCGGCTTTGCCAATGTGGTGGAGTGGACGAGAGGTGTGGATACTGAACTATTCCACCCGCGTGACAAATCATTCTTGCAACTGCCGCGACCAATTTTTGCCTACATCGGCCGCGTCTCTGTGGAAAAGAACATCGGTGCCTTCTTAGATTTAGATTTGCCGGGAAGCAAACTAGTAGTCGGCGATGGCCCGCAATATAAAGAGATGGTAAGCCGTTACCCCAATGCCCACTTTGTCGGCAGCAAGAGTGGCGAAGAGTTAGCGCAGCACTATGCAGCCGCTGACGTCTTTGTCTTTCCTAGTCGCACTGACACTTTTGGACTGGTCGTATTAGAGGCCTTGGCCTCCGGCCTTCCGGTGGCAGCTTATCCGGTGACAGGACCAAAAGACATTATTGGCGGAACTACACTTGGCGGAATTATTGTTGGCTGCCTCAGCGAAAACTTAAATCAAGCTGCTCTGAATGCTCTGCAAATCGACCCTGCCGCGTGCCGCACCTTCGCCGAGACTAAATCTTGGCGGGTCTGTGCCGAGCAATTCTTCAGCCACCTTCATCCAAAGAGTAAGTAAATTAAGGCTGAAAAGTTTGATGCGAAGCGCCAAACACGCCGCTAAGCAAAATCAATGTCACACCACTTGTCCTAGCGATAAGTTAGCGATAGATGGCGCATGCGTAGATTCCCCACCCCCTGCCGCGGCCGGAAAACTGTCACAAACAAACGGCCCAAAAGCGCCCGTCAATAAATAGCGAGAACGCCCACCCAGCTATCGACGCGGACTTGTCAAGAAGTGTAACAAGAATGACTTTTCTGCCCGTAACATTACTTACCTTTCCCCCATGGCCCCAGAACTGGTAGCCATTAGTTATCTCTTTCAACTCATCTCACCTCCGGTCGTTTTTCTCTCCAACCAAGCCAATTCACCGCCACCACTCTTTCTGCTAGCAACCCAGTTGCCGGTAGAAACACACCAAAGAGCAATGGCACGAAGAAGCGAAGTTGAGGAGCGAACAATCTGAGCTGTCTGGTTGACGAGAGTTTACGCAAACTTTAGGAGTCCCAATGAACAGATTGCAAACAGTCTCCACAGTCGTGGCGATTGGTGTTGCTCTCATGGTCGGTGCTGCGTTTGCTCAAGGTGTCGAATCGACATCAGGTGTCAAACCAACCCATGTGGAAGTTCGTCCGAACCCAGCCACTGGCCGCACAACCGAACAAGAGAACATCGCCGGACGCTACAGCCGCGACAACAAGCCGGGCTCGGTCAAGCACTTCTATGTGCTCTCGCCGAAAACCGGGGCCGTCATTCTCTACTCGAGCGTGGAAGGCAAAGTCACCTCCGGTGGCAAACGTCTCACCCCGCGCTCTTCCATCGAAAAGTACGACTGCGGCAAGGATTGCACGCACTACGAGGGCATGCGCATTCTCATCGGCGGCGAGGTGCAAATCACCACCGAGATGATGCAAGACGACGGCACCTTCGGCAGTTCGGTGCCCTACTTCTACTGGTTCGACACCAACGGCCGCTACCACCAGCACTTCTTCACCGAAGGGCAAGTGATCGCCGTACTCGACCAGCCCCTTGTCGGCAAACGCGTGATCTTCAACGCCGACATCCCCGCTCGCAAGTAACGAGCAGTTCCCTCTCAGCTCAGATCAACCCTGATCGATCCAGATCAACCAACCTTTACAGGACAAATCATGAAGCGCTCACTCTCCCTCATCGCCATCGTCGCCGTCGCCTCCATCACGCTTGCCGGCTGCAACGAAGACGCCCCGCAGTCCAGCTCGGGCGTGCAGAAGGCCACCGTGCACGTCGCAGTCAACCCGGCCACCGGTCGCACCGTCGAACAGGACAACATCGCCGGCCGCCTGAAGATGGACAACACCCCGGGCTCGGTCAAGCACCTCTACATCGTCGCCCCCGAATCGGGCCAGACGATCATCTATTCGACGGTGCAGGGCAAGGTCACCAGCTCCGGCAAGCGCCTGAGCCCCAAGACCGTCAACAACTCCACCCGCGGCTTCAACGTGCTGTTCGGCAACGAGACGCACTACACCAACGAAGTGCTGCAGGACGACGGCACCTACGGTGACTCGGCCGAGTACATCTACTGGTTCGACGCCCAGGGCCGCTACCACCAGCACTACTTCACCGGCGGCCAGATCATCCACATCTCCGACCAGCCCATCCAGGTGAAGAGCGTCATCATCAACATGGAGCTCACCGCCGCCCCCGGCGTTGTCGTTCCCGCTGCGACCCCGGCCAACAACGGCGCCGCCGTCGCTCCCGCCCCTGTCGACAAGAAGTAAGCACTTCTTTCGGCACTCCCAAACAGCAATCCGCAGTCAACTCAACACAACCATTTAGGAACAGATCATGAACGACAACTGGAACAACATCGACCCGTCCAAGAGCAAGGGCCCCATCGGCTTCGGCATGAAGTGGATCTTCATCATCTTCGCCCTCGTCTGCTTCGGCGGCGTGCTCAGCTACTCCGCTGGCTGGTTCAGCGACGCCGGCCAGGTGGCCAAGGAACAGTTCGGCCCCAAGGCCCTGCTGCAGAAGTACGAGTGGTTCAAGGACGCCAGCGCCCAGCTCGACGCCAAGGTCGCCAACATCGACGCCGCCCAGGCGCGCATCAAGTCGATGGACGAGACTTACAAGGGCACGCCGCGCACCCAGTGGGCGCGCGCCGACCTTGAGCAGTACAACCTGTGGCAGAACGAAGTGGCCGGCCTGAAGGCGAACTACAACAACCTGGCCGCCGAGTACAACGCCGCCATGGCCAAGTTCAACTACCGCTTCACCAACGCTGGTGACCTGCCCCAGGGCGCCACCAAGGTGCTCCCGCGCGAATTCAAGCCCTACCAGTAAGGGCCTGAGCCAAGGGACCGAAAGTCCAAGAAGTACCTAAGTCCTAAGGCTAAGTACACGTAGATACCCGATAGCAGTGCGTAACAGCAGGGTGAGCGTGCTCACCCTGCTGTGGTCCAAACCACACACATCCGTCCATCAATCAATCGTCTTCAAGGAAACTCAACCATGTCCACCCTCTCCATCGCCATTCTGCTTGCCGTCGCTGCCATCGCTGCCGGTGCCATCTTCTCGCCCAAGTTCCGTCAGCTCCTCCGCATCCGCGGCGGCAAGGCTGTCGACGCCGGCACCACCGCTCTCGAGAAGGAGCAGGACCAGTACAAGGTGCTCGTCGCCAAGATTCCCGCTCAGCGCACCTCGGTTGCCACCACCAAGGCCGGTGCCGTGATCGCGAAGAACAAGCTCAACGCCCTCAACACCAAGCTCGGCGCCATCGAGACCGAGTTCAAGCAGGCTGACGCCCAGAAGGCGCCGGCCAACGTCGTCGCTGCCATCGAGGCCGACTACGCCGCCACCGAAGAAGAAATCAAGGCCCAGACGGTGATCGCCAACGAAGCGGCCCAGATCGCCGACGAAGCGCTCCAGGCCCTCGAAGCCACCACCAAGGCCCTGAGCAAGTTCCAGAGCCGCATCGAGCAGGACGCCAACAAGGTCGAACTGAAGAAGTCGCTGGAAATGGCCGCCGCCGCTCGCCAGGAGCTCAAGGACATCCAGACCGAAATCTCCGGCGCCGGCCAGGCCTCTGCCGAGATCGACAAGGAACTGGAAATCGCTCGTGCCAAGAACGACATGAGCAAGGGCAGCTCCACCGACCAGGCTCGCGAACAGCTCGCCGAACAGGCCGCTGCCAGCGCCGCCGGTGCTCGCCTGCGCGCCAAGCTCGGCATG
>JBAYTY010000030.1:0-93269 GCA_041675385.1 Candidatus Obscuribacterales bacterium | reverse complement strand
TGCACGTGTCCCTTCAGGCTTTCCTACTACAGTCTCTGCAACCAGCGGCTGTGCACGTGTCCCTTCAGGCTTTCCTACTACAGTCTCTGCAACCAGCGGCTGTGCACGCGTCCCTTCAGGCTTTCCTACTACAGTCTCTGCAACCAACGGCTGTGCACGCGTCCCATCAGGCTTAACGACAGGCTCCCCTTCTTTGTTACCCCGTGCAGTTCGAGTATCAGGGTTCTGTAGAGTAGGGGCGCCATTCTCACTGCGGGTAACCGGGTAAATACGGCGATTCTCACCTTCGGTTTGCGCAAAATATTCCTGACCCTGCTTTGTATAGATCCTGCCATTTACAGTCTGGCCATCAGGAGTGACCATGCTCTCTTGTGGCCGAACTCTGACCGGACCACCTGAACTTGCATCATCCTCAACCTTGCGCGCGGCGCCGTTAACAGTACCCGGAGCAGGTATTTTGTCTATACCAGCAGCATCACGAAACTTCTCAGGCAGAGTCGTTCCGCCCTCAAGGTTACCTTCCTGCTTCTGATCAGGAACCCCAGCACCGGCGTCTTTGAGCAAGCCAACAGGAGTTTGTCCCACTGCATTGGCGGGCTTGACGGGTTGAGACTCTAAGTTGCTTGCAGCATCTGCAGGCGCATTGGTATTAGCCATATTAAGGAAGCTCTTCGATTAGTAAGTTTGAGCATCCGACGGACAGAAAAAGCTCTGGCGGAAGTCTAAATATAATTGTACAGACCCTGGATGTCAAGACGCCACATCATTAACGCTGCCCCTTTGTAGGCCCACCGTAGCGACATAGTTCAGGGTGTGAGTTTTGCGCTCTCCAATTTAATATTGGCATCTGTCGAAAATTTTCCCGAGGCGAATAGATACCGTCACAGAGCGAAAGTCAAAAATTCCGCTGATAACTTCTTTCACCAGGGAAACGCAGATGCAGAACCAAGCCAAAAGTAGAACTCTCAACTCCAGAGCCAGAATCAAGCATGCGGTAAAAGCTGGTGAGAGTTTGGCAAGTATTGCCTTAAAGGAATATGGCGACGCTCGCTTTGCGCGCTTGATTTTGACTATAAATAGAGGGGAAGTAGCAAACCGCTGCGACGGCTTCAACAACTACGCCTTCATATTCCCATCACAAGTTCTACTCTTACCAACAACAGAGGAAGCTCAAATTTATCAACGCCAGTTTTTCACCGAAACTTCACGGGCTAAATTTGACCTTGCGCACTATGCCAGACCAGCTATGCCATCAGATAGCATTCCTGCAGTGGTGCTCAATAACCTCTCAATATCAAACAACGAAGTTGAACAGCACGTCGAGCTCGAATCAACTGCCAATAGACTAAGAGCACAAGCAAAGTTAGAACAAGTACAAGCAGCCAATGCCAGAGAAGAGCAACTGAGAGCTGCTAAAGAAAGAGCTGAAAGGGTAAAAGCAGAGTTTCTCAAGGCCGAAGAAGCTCGCGTAGCCGCCGAACAAGAAAGACAAAATGCCTGGCAAGCAGCATCTCAAAGACCACATCTGCACCTAGTGGCAGAAAATTCTGCAGCGAGCACTGAGTTAATTGCAAATAGTTCGTCTAGTTCGTCTAGCACTTCTAGATCTTCAAGTTCGCCATCGACCATTGACATGACACCACCGGCAGCTCAGCCCAAAATGGCTAGCAAAAGAGACAAGCAACACCAAGCAGAAATTGCCGACGATCACGAACTCTTCTTTTCTCAAGGTACTCTTGAAATCACGTCACTGTCTCACTATTGCCGCCTAATGAAATTCGAAGCAATGGAAGCACAAGCATCTCTCATGATCAAACTCCAGGTCTTTGACCAAAACAGATGGCAGACGATAGCTTCGTATGTGGTGCAAAAAGAAGCCACTCAAAGACTGGCTCACTATTCAGATGGCAGCTGCGACTTTGTCAATCTTGAACTACCAAGAGCAGTGGTAAAAGAGCTATCAGTGAGCGACTTCAACCGCAATTGGAAGAACTACACAAAAGTCTATTTCAATCACAAAGAGAAAGTACTTTTAGAGCAGTTAACTGGCCCAGCAAAAATGATGCTGCATGCAGTTTAACTAGTCATGCTTCGTCAACTTCTGTTGGCCGCTGCGACCGCATAAACTCAAACTCTTCCATCGCGCGCATGACTTCAGGCTCAAATAAAACTCCCGGTGGCGAGTCAGAAAGATCATGGCGACTAGCACTAGGCGACTCAGCGGCAATAGCCTGCCGCACTTTCGCTAGCACTTCTGGCAGCACAATTTTGCCCATACATTCACCCGGCTGACCTGGGCCAGTAAGCTGACAAAATTTCGCCCCGATACATTGGCAAGCCTGATTTTGATCAAGTATCTGATCAAAGTTTCCATAAGGCCCACTGCGAGCCGGATAAGTCGGGCCGTATAAACCAATAACAGGGGTTCCTACAGCTACAGCAATGTGGGCCGGGCCAGTATCACCTGATATCACCACATCACAACACTTCAAGATGGCAGCGGTCTCGTCCAGCTGTAGCTGACCACAAAGATTGATGCAGCGCGAACCTGCTTCCATATTTATACGTTGGGCCAGCTCAAAATCTTCAGGGCCACCAATCAGAACCGGTATATGCTTATATTCGTCGAGTATATATCTAGCAAGATAAACCCAGCCATCAAATATCCATCCCCGATGGGGACGCAGGTGCCCAACCCCAGGCACCAAGCCAATCAATGGACCATATGGCAGGTTATGAGCTGCCACCAATTGAGGAACCAATTTTTCGGCGATGGCATCTGGATAAAGCGTGGGGAAAAGTCGAGGCGGAGTTTCAGGCGAAATTTCCCGTATGGTTTCCATAAAGTTGCCAACGGCGTGCTGTTGAGAAGGAGTGTTGCTATCGCTCTTGTCATAGTGCAGAGCTTTTATCTTGGTGAAACTAGTGAGAAATTCACCGCGAAACGAATTTGAAAGATCAATGAAAAGGTCGGGTTGAATTGCCAGCAATTGCTTGCGCAATTCAAAGAAGCCCAGTTCCTTATGAAAATCAATAAACTCATCGATGGAAGGACAGAGGCCAAGAAGAAGCGGACGCAGAGATGCGTGAGACCAATATGTTATTTTTGCGCCAGGATAATTTAGCCTCAAAGTAGCAGCAACAGGCGTAGCTAAGACGGCATCCCCGATAGCGGCTGGATGAAAGATCACTATATTAGCGAAAGATTGAGCGCTCGAATCCATACTCTCCACGGCCTTTATTGGCTACTGTTCACTGGACTTATTTCAAATATGACTTATTATTATCAGTGATGAACCAAGATTATTATTACGTTTTAGGTTGGGAACAGCCCTCGGGCAAAGTAGCGATACTTTGTCGTTCTAGAGGCAATAACCCTGGGCCAGCATATTGCTGGACAAAGCGCGAAGCCATTCAGTTGCGCACGCGACTTGCTAACGACCGACGCGGAGAGCAAAATCCATCAGCTCGTCGCATCATTCGTCAGCTACTAGTATATAGATATCTCGTGCATCATCCACTACTGTGGAGACAAGGAGATCTTTGGGTCTATGCCGATCCAAGTGAACTTGAACCAGTAGAAGCAAGTGTGGCTACCCACGGTTATTGAAGCCCTTCCTGACAACAATCAACTTCTAAAGCAGGTTTAAGAAAACACATGCTGGCTTTAACTCGCCCTTAACCATAGACCTGCTAAAACGCAAGTATCAAGCACAAGACACTATATATAAAATTAGCGACGAAGACTTTTAGCAACCGTAAGAACTGTAGCAAAGAAGAATTAGATGGAATTAGAAACAGTTATAGCGGTGCTGGCGATTGCACTTGCTCTGGCATTTGACTTTGTCAACGGCTTTCACGATACGGCCAACGCCTGCGCCACCGTCATCTATACCAAGGCCCTTAAGCCAAGCGTAGCAATTGTTATGAGTGGCATCCTCAACTTTATGGGGGCTTTGCTAGTTGGCACTGCAGTTGCTCAAGTAATTACTAAAATTATTCCAGCAGCATCAGTGACACTGCCAATAGTGGTAGCGGTTTTGATTGCAGCCGTTGTCTGGAATTTAATCACCTGGTGGTATGGCATACCTGTTAGCTCCTCTCACTGTCTGATTGGCAGTCTATTTGGTGCAGGAATTACCGCAGCCGTGGCCAACGGCGCAGACTGGCGCAGCGGCGTAGAATGGCACGAATTGCAAAAGGTAATTTTGGCTTTGCTAATTTCACCATTGGTCGGTTTTGCCGCCGGCTATATCACCACTTGGGTCACTCTGAGAATAACCAAAGAGAAAGAACGCGAGGTAGACGCCAAAAAAGCTCCAGAGCAGCATGCCGTCATGCGCTGGCTGCACATATTTTCAAGTGCATCAGTGAGCTTTTCGCACGGCAGCAACGACGGCCAAAAAACTATGGGCTTGATCACCCTTATCTTAGCAACTCACTTTGCGAGCTACGGCTACCATAGCAATCAAGTACCAGGTTGGGTCATGGGCTCGGCCGCTCTAGCTATTGCTCTGGGAACTATAATTGGTGGTTGGCGAGTAATTCGCACAGTAGGCACCAAGATTAGTAGAGAAAAGCTCAGCCATTCTCAAGGCTTTGGCGCTTCAATGAGTACAGCGGTAATCATTTTGATAGCCTCTCATATTGGTGCACCAATCAGCACCACCCACACCTTAAGCTCAGCAGTTGCCGGTGGAACTATTCCGGTGCACGGCAAAGACAAACTCAATCCCAAAACAATGAAGCTAATTTTATTGGCTTGGGTATTAACTCTACCGGTGGCAGCTACACTGGCATCAGTTACATATATGATACTTAGAACAATCTGGCACGCTTAGGCTGCACTTGTTGGCTGTACTTGAAGGATAGTAAACGAAATGAAACTGGTAGTAGCATTTAGCTCACCAAAGCGCAGCGCCAAGACCATTGAAATGGCTGCCAGTCATGCCAAAGCCACAGGGTCAGAAATTATTTTGCTGCGCATTATTCCTGACCCAGAAAAGATGGGTGTCATTGCCCAATTGATCTCATCAGACAGACCTACCGACAAAGCTCAATTGCAAATAGATCAGTGTGTGAAAGACTTGCTAGAGCAAGGCATCAAGGCTTCGGGCATTGTCAAAGTGGGCGAGGTTGCCAGCGGCATTGTCCAGACCGCAATTGAGCTCAAGGCCGATATTCTCTATGTTGGCACCACCAATGTCGGTGGTCCCAAATTCTTCTTGATGAAAAAAGATCCAATTGTGCACTACATCGTAGACAACTGCCCAATCACCCTTTGCCTAGTGCGCCACGACGGAGCGCAAGAGGTAATTACCGAAGCAGAAGAAGAAATAGAGCTTAGCTAGCCCGAATAATCTTGACCAAGGTCAAGGAAATCTTCCATTATGTGCGACTCAATACTTGGCAGTGAGCGAATCAATTTCATGGGCGGCAAGCATTCGATGATTTTGCGGCCATAATATTTTTTGGTCAAACGCGAATCTAGAATAGCCACTAGACCACGGTCTTTCTTAGTGCGAATCAAGCGACCAACCCCTTGCTTCAAGCGCATGGTGGCATGTGGCAAAGCCAAATCGTTGAACCAGCTGCGATCAGTATCTTCTTTCATCTGCTCGCAGCGGGCTTCGTAAACTGGATCATCTGGCACCTGAAAAGGTATGCGATCGATGATCACACAACTGAGTTGCTCGCCATCAATGCTGACACCTTCCCAAAAACTAGAAGTGCCAAAGAGAACCGCATGAGGAGTAGCCTTAAACCATTCCACAAGTTTTTGCCTAGGCATGTCACCCTGCTTGCGCGATTCGTAGGGCATGCGCGGAGCTAGGGCCTGATAGGCATTATTGAGAGCGGCCCTACTAGTGAAGAGCACAAAGGCTCGACCTTCTGTCAATTCGATTATGCGCTCAATTTCGATCAGTGCATTCTGAAAGAAATCAGAATGATTGGGCTCAGGCATGTTCGGTGGCAGGTAAAGTAAGGCTTGATTTTCAAAATCAAATGGGCTGGGCACTTGGTCTTGAATAACATACCTGTCAACACCAATAGAGCGCTTGAAGAAGTCAAACGGATCATCGCCAGCTGTAGCGAGGGTGGCCGACATCCAGACCGATGTCTCTAAACCACCTTTATTGATGAGTAAATCAGAGATGAAATGCGAAGGATCGAGTGGAGCTGCTACCACTTCAATTTTCACTTCTTGTCTTTCGGTTCGCTCTAACCACATGACCCATTCAGCACTAGGAGCGGCAATTAACTCAAGGCAGGCACAATAACCAGATATGGTGCTAATGATACTTTTAGCCTTCAGTTGAGCCTTCTCTCTCAAGAGATCAACATCAAGAATATGTTCGAAAGTTTGATTTTCTAACCAATCACGCAACGCCTTAAGGGCGAAAATAAGCTCGACCGCCCCTTCAACTGGCTGACGCAAACGCATTCTAGCTGAACGCGCCATCATATTTAAGCGGACAAATAGCTGCCCCGAAAGATGCTCGATATCGTTGATCAAGTTGCCCGGAGGATTAAGGCGCTTTACTGCCTTACCAAGCAAAATACGAATACCTCGATTACTTATTGATCGGCTGAAAGCATCGGTAGCAATATCAGGTAAGTGATGGGCCTCATCAACAATCAATAACTGATAAGGCGGCAAAATACTTCCGCCAGAAGCAGCATCAGCGAGAAGCAGGGCATGATTGACCACAAGAATATCGGCTTTTTCAGCGCGTTTACGTGCTTCAAAATAGAAACAGTTACCAAAGCTAGGGCATTTATTGCGCAGACAGTCATCAGAATCAGAATTGATCTCACCCCAGACATCGTAGGGCGGTACAAAATCTAACTCAGAGACATCCCCGTTTTGGGTGTTATTGACCCAATCGACAAAATCATCATCAATATGTTGTTCAAGAACATGGTCACGAAAACGACGAATGCCAAGATAGTTTCCTCGCCCCTTAAGCAAAGCGGCGTTAATCTCAAAGGGAAAGATCTCCTTGAGAATAGGAATGTCTTTATTCATGTATTGCTCTTGTAAAGCAATAGTGGCAGTTGAAACAACTACTTTCTTACCAGCCAAGAAAGCCGGTATCAATGCGGCAAAACTTTTACCAACACCAGTTCCAGCTTCAAATATTCCAGTCTTCTTTGTGTTGAAGGCCCGCTCAATATGATGAGCTAAATCGAGCTGGGGATCGCGCACTTCATAGCCGTCAAGACTCTCCGCAAGCATCTCGAATATCCGCTCGACTGTATAGTCGCCTCTGGTTTCAGGCGACAAAGGCTTCTTCTCTGGTCTAGTCGGTGAAGACTTTCCAGAAAGGGATGTAGCTGAAGATGAGCCGTTGTTTGTTTCGGCAGACACAAGCGTTATCTGAGATTGAGTATTCAACTGATGCTACGCTTTGCTTTTACGTATCAAGAATCAGTGTACTTGAGCAGCAGCAGTTGCAGCAACCTGCGATTGAGCTTGCACTTGAGCAGTTGATTGATAGTTAGGTAATGTAATTTTCTGTCCGAGACTCAAGAAGTTAGCGTTCTTAAGACCATTTGCTCGACAAATCTCGTCAAGAAGACGTGGGCTGACACGTTTGTATTCACGCAATGCTATAGCAGCCAGAGTATCGCCTGTTTGAATTTCAACACTCGTATGTGCTGGTACCAAAAGCGAATTTGGGTCGCTGCCGCTCGGAACTACAGCCACTGACTGCCCGGAGGGCGCGGTGGTTGGCGAACCAACAGTAGCAACTGCAGCTTTGCCGGACTGGGGATTAGTGGCAATCATTCCTGAGACTGAAGAATAGCCCCAGATTCCTATCATAGATAGGAAGGCACCGGCCATGAAACCAATAGTCAGATAAAAGCTTGGTGTGCGCTTAGGTGAATGCAAGAAGTCTTGATGTACTCCAGGCCAAAGAGCCTCAAGCTCATCAGACTTAGGGGTCTCCACTTCAGTTGTGATACGTGCGAAAGATCCGGTGTCTCGCTGAGACTGCCAGTCAGATGTAGAAGCAGTACGTTGAGCTTCTCTCTCCGCTAATGACCTGGTGGAAATTGAAACAAATGCATCCCGCGAACTGACATCGCTGTCACGCACGTATTCGGGAAGTCCTTCCATTTCCAGTTTTTCTTGATCGTAGTTGAGCACTATAGTCATCTCTTACAACGCCACTGGGGTAACCATGGCTGCATATTATCGAACTTGTCACTAGAAAGTCAATTTTCTTCACGACAGCCCAAGAAGCTCACAGAGCTAGCATCTCACCCCTAATGTAAAATCGACCAAGTGGCTGAAAATAGGCGAGACGCAGCATTTGAGCCAATCGCATTAAATAAATGACAACCTCCCCGAAGTTTACATTGGTCTCTAAATTAAGCTCAATAGCCACTTTGAGGACTATTACAGTTAAATTGTGAAAGTTTTCAAGCAAGGGCAGCAAAACGGCACCGCTTGACGACCTGGCGCGATCACACCAGTCAGATAAGCTACCAACGGTGCAGCAGATATAGAACTAGAAGAGGTTTTATTAACAGTACCTCATGATTTACAATCACAGCCTCTTGACTTGCGATCTTTTCTCAGATTAGTAGGTGCTTATTTTTATGTTCAATCACAAATACTCGCCAATCTCGTGCACTCGCGCAGTTAGTGACCTGCAGCCCCTGAATTATTTACTCCCGGAGCACCTGATTCGGTACCACCCTCATCTTGTCTCAAGCCGTGCACCTGACCTATCGCCTGCTTAGTGCCGGCAATTACTAGTGTGGCGCGGTCTGGCTTGAACGTAGTACGCACGAAACGATTAAGACTATCCAGGGTAGATGAACGAATGCCCTGCTGTACAAGCGGCAATGGATCACAAGCTCCATCTAATACAACAGAATCAAGAATTGAGTGCGCCGCTAACTGACTATTAGCCATCCAGCGCACAGGCAGTGCTCCATTCAAATAGAGCCTTACTTCCGAGTACTCCTCAGCACTTAAACCAGTGCGACCAAATTTTTTCAATTCTGCCTGAATCGAACGAACAGCAACCGGCATCAGATTTGATACCAACGGCATATCTATTGACCATACAGTAGTACCAGGCAACGACTCAACATCTGAGGCTAAGTCTTCAAGACTCATACTGCTAGAAAGGCCAAGCTCTCCTGAAATTTTCTGGGCAAAGCGAGAAAAAATCGGATGACTTGTTAGGGCACAATCACTTAACAGAAGCAACGGGTAATCAGAGCGACCAAGGCCTGTATCAACTAGGCGACCAATAGTCACCATAGTATCTTGGCGTTTATCTATTGTCATTGACGACTTGAGCATGCGCCGAGGATTGGCCTGCACCAAAACTTTCTTAGCAGTGCTCTTGCCGTTCCAAGAAGCGAAGCTTCGTTCTGTTAGCTCAACAGCTTGACTGAGGGAAATATCTCCAACAAAAACAATTGTAGTGGCATCAGGCCGGATCGCCTGCGAGTGAAAATCAAGCACGTCACTGGCTTTCAGCGCCCCAACAAAGCGGGCTTTGTCCATCGGTTCAAGGGGATAGAAGCTCGTGTTCGGAGCTATCAGACCTTGCATAAGAGCTCTTTTGACTCTCGCTTTTACCGTGTCTTCAGTATGCTTAACCCGCTCGATGACAACTTGCTTAGCGTGTTCGACATCTGCATCTTTAATAAGAGGATCATGCAACTGACTGGCTAATATTCCAAGCATAGTGCTGGTATCACGGGAGAGGCAACGTGTTTGAAAACTAATCCATTGCGGCCCCGCATCGAAGCGTACCATCGCGTTCGGTGCAATACCTAGCTCATCTTGCACTGTGACAGCCAATTGATGAGGGTACTTAGGCGAGCCATTAGCCATGGCTTGAGCAAGCACTGCCGACACTCCCCGTTTGCCCACAGGCTCATAAGCCTCACCAGCCTTAACTGCTCCAATAATCTGCACCGCCGGACTGAGTTTTGTTTCAAGCACGGCTAAAGTCAGACCGTTTTTAAGAACGGCCTTCTTTATATTAGGATTAGCAGTAATCTCAGCAAGAGGAACTTTGGCTGCTCCAGGCGCACTTACCGTTGCAGAAGAAGCCGCAGGACTAGTGGCAGGACTAGTACTAGGAGTAGTGTCAGCACTTTGAGCCACTTGGAGGGGACGTCCACCGCGCAGGGTTAGGTCAGCCACGCTCTCGTCATCATTTTTATAAGCACAGCCACTTAAGCCAAAAGGAAGCCTTTGCTCAGCCCAAGCAGTCTTATGACGAGGTCCATTCTTACTCGGCTTTTTAGACTTATCTAAATCTGGCTTGTTCTTATTTGAGTTTTTGCTGGAGTTTTTCTTTGAGTCGACTTTAGAGTCAGATTTTCCATCTTTACTATCTTTACTATCTTTATTAGCTTTACTAGCAGCGCTGTCCTTACTCTCCTGGTTGTCTTTACCATCTTTGGAGTCTTTAGCGTTGCCATCCTTAGCATTAACGTCTTTCTTTGAAGGCGCAAGCTTATTGGCCGCGCCTGAAAGCACTCCTAGAACACGATTTTCTTGATTGAAGTAACGCTTGGCCACCCGCTGAACATCAGAAGAAGAGACCGCGCGCACTTTGGTGAACCAAGCAAAGGCAGCTGGCCAAGACTCTATGCTCTCAGCATATGCAAGGTGAAAAGCTGTTCGATATGGCCCATCACGCTCGGCTAGAACATGAAACTCAGCGTGATTACGGGCTCTCTTAAGTTCGGCCTCCGGCACCAAAGTAGTGCGCAACTGTTCTAAAACTGATTGACAAGATTCAATAACTTTCTGAGAACTGGTTCCAGGAGTAGATGCCAAATTGATAGTAAACAGCCCTGGGTCTCGCTTTGCTTCAAAAGTGCAGCGAACATTGCTACAAATTTTTGAATCGACCAATTTAGTCTTTAGTCGTCCACTGACTCCAGAAACCAACAGTTTTTCCAAAACAGCCAAAGCAGCAGCATCAGCGTCTTGAACATTGGTCGTGTGATAGGCCATTGCCACCACATCTGAATTGCCACCATACTTCATATACACTCGCCGCTCTGCTTTTTGGACTGGCTCAACCACACGCACCGCTCGCGGTGTCTCACCTTTAGCTATTGCACCAAAATATTTCTGCACCTGAACTGCTTGAGTCTTGGCATTAAAATCACCAACAATTACGAGTGTGGCATTTGCTGGTTGATAGTAGTCGCGGTAATGCCGTTTTACATCGTCTAAGGTGAGCTTCTGCACGTCACTGCGCCAACCAATTGTTGGATTCTTATAGGGATGCAGCTGAAAAGCCGCTGAACGAACTTCTTTGTTGAGAAGATTGGCTGCATCTTTTGCTTCGGTATCTAACTCCTTTTCAATGCGCTTAATCTCAGCTTGTACATCTTCAGCAGTGAAAGTAGCTGAATGCATGCGATCAGCCTCTATTCGAAGAGCCATAGGCAATTTCGCCGGGCTGAGAGTCTCAAAGAAAACAGTAAAGTCATCACTAGTGAAACCGTTAAACATACCGCCATTACGGGCAATGGTGGCACCCAATTCACCTTTTCTAAAGCGCCCAACTCTCTCAAAGAGCAAATGCTCAACCAGATGACTTAAGCCTGTCTCACCAAGATTTTCGTTGCGCGAACCAACCCTATATACGACCATACTAGTGACAACCGGGAAAGCATGCTCTTCCAGCAAAAGAACCTTTAGACCATTAGCTAAGAGCATCTCCTGCACACCGTTTTCTTTAGAAGTGAGGGTGTAGGAAGGAGCAGCAGTATTAGTCACTGCTGCATTAATGGAAGCATTCTCATTTGTAGCTAGCTTGACCGAATTATTTTCCCCAGCCGCCAAGCTTGGCGAGGAAATGCCACAAACAGAGGCCAGTAAAAGATTGACCGTTGCCAAGACCGCCAATACGAAGGTCAGTGCATTCTTCTTTTTCAAAATTTGCTTAATGATCAATTGCTACCAGCTTCCCTGTGACAATCCTAGAACCCAAGCCACGGGGCGATACAGCCAATTCGCCCGGCCAGCAAGGTTCAAAGTTACCACAGTAGTGGTTAAGTCTCATGAGGCATTACTCAAAGGGACGTCATAGCAACCTATTCTATTGATACAATTTCTCAATAAGCCTCTATAGATTCCGTCGACGACGGTCATAACTATGTCTTCGCCCACAAAATTGACTACGGCAAACACTTCCAAAAACCAGGGGAGTAACAAAGCTGGGGAAAACCACAAAGTTCAGAGCATTGTTCTGGCTGGCAATCCCAATGTGGGCAAATCTGTCATCTTCAATGCCCTAACCGGCTCAGATGCCGATGTATCAAACTATCCAGGCACGACCATCGACATCGCTCGTGGTCATTTGGGCAAAGACGAACTGGCTGACACCCCAGGCATATACGGCGTTTCGAGCTTTAATGATGAAGAGCGTGCCGCCCGCAAAATGATTCTGTCGGCCGATATTGTCATCAACGTAGTTTCAGCCATTACCCTTGAGCGCGATCTCTTTCTCACAGTGCAACTGGTAGAAATGGGAAAACCGCTGATTTTAGTTATAAACCAGTGGGACGAAGCCAAACAGCGCGGCATCACAATTGACCTAAATCGACTCAGTGCCGAGTTTGGCGTAGAAATATTGACCTGCGTGGCCGTCAAAGATGAAGGCATTGAAGAAATCAAAGCGGCCGTGGCCAAGGCTCGACCAGGAAAAATTAGACCAGAGTTACTTGAGCTAATTGAACCAATTATCACTCAATCAAACAATCCTGACAAAATGGGCGAACTTGGCGAAATTACCCAAGCCATGGCTGTTTTGATCGTGGAGGGTGATCAACCTACAGCCACTGCCTGTGGTGTAACCGTTCCTAGTCATAGAGCTGAGATTTACAGCTTCCGTCGTAAATTCGTCAACGATCTAGTTGAAGCCTCTGTGGTTCAGAGTGGCAGTAAGCGCTCATTTTCTAACAAACTCGGCAAACTATTGCTGCACCCTATTTGGGGCTCAGCAATATCATTCGCTGTTTGTTATTTGATCTTTTATCAAATGCTCGGTGTCTGGATTGCTGGCAATCTAGTGGACTTCACTGAAAAGCAAACTATGAAAGTCTACTATGAACCGAACGTTCGCAGACTGGCTGCTAATGTCTTTCCTAGCACCATAACAGTAGGCGAAAAAAAGTTTGACTTCCCCCAGGGAACCTTGAAAGACGAAGCCGCAAGCAAAGAATTAGATCAAGCAATCGCATCTAAAGCAGTGCCTGCTGACGAAATCAATTTCAATTTCTGGTCATATCACAACTTTATGGCTGTCCTCGGCAACATTTTTGTCGGCGAATACGGCCTCGCCACACTGACGGTGACTTACCTAATTGGCCTCCTAATGCCGCTCGTTATCGGCTTCTATCTTGGTCTATCGCTGCTAGAAGACTCAGGTTATCTACCGCGTCTAGCTGTGCTTGTCGACCGCACGATGAATAAAATCGGTCTCAATGGCCGAGCAATTATTCCACTGATTTTAGGCTTAGGTTGCGTCACTATGGCCACAATCACCACTCGCCTACTGACCACTCGCCGCGAAAAAATTATCGCCACTGCACTGTTAGGAGTCGCCATCCCCTGCTCGGCCCAATTAGGTGTGGTATCGGGCACCCTAGCCAGAGCCGGTGGCGGAGCAGCATGGGCTGTTTACCTATTTGTAGTAATTGGCATACTGGCAATCACTGGTGTCTCGCTCAACATGGTATTGCCAGGTAAATCGCAAGGCCTGATGATTGACCTGCCACCAATGCGTCTACCTCGCCTAGACAATGTACTGCGCAAGACCTGGAAAAAATCTTGGAATTTTCTCGTTGACGCCACACCAATGTTTTTCTTGGCTGGCTTTGTCGTTACCCTCGCTCAAATGGTCGGCCTGCTCGACTTAATTATCAAGGTGTTGCAGCCCATAGTCGTCAACTGGCTAAATTTGCCTAACGACCCGCGCATACCGACAACATTCATTCTTGGCATAGTCAGGCGCGATTTTGCCTCTTTTGGCCTAGCCGATGTGGCCCTGACCCCAGTTCAAGCGGTTACAGCCATGATTGTAATCACCCTCTTTGTACCTTGTATCGCTACTGTGGGCGTCATGATCAAAGAGCGCGGCATGAAAATTGCCCTCTCAATTTGGTTCGGCTCTTGGGCTGCCGCCTTCGTCATAGGCGGAGTTTTGGCTCGCATCTTGCCCTATGTCTTCAGCCCCTTGGGCCTTAAGTAGGAAATTAGCCTGAAACTAAAATCTATTGGTTACAAAATATTTGTGCCGCCAATAGCGGATGAGCCTATGGCGACGGACATGTTAGTATAAAAACTGCACGATATGGCAGGTGTCGCCAAGTGGTTAAGGCTCCGGTTTGTGGTATCGGCATTCGCGGGTTCAACTCCCGTCATCTGCCCCATTTTCGTGATCTAAAAAGTAAGGGCCCCGATTCTTAAATAGAATTGGGGCCTTTACTTTTGTAAATTAGGTGTATGTACACGCATTTTAGAAATGGCGACGATTGGCCTTTTTCAAAATAGTTGTATATACAACTATCTGCGCAATCGAGGAGCCCAGCGGCCAGATAGCAAAATAGTTGTATGTACAACTATTTTTGTTACTAGCTCTTAGGAAATAGCTCCGGATGATTCGAGCAGTGAAAAAAATTCAGTAAATAGTAGCTCTTCTAATTTGTGCAGGCATAAGCTTCTTGTAAATTTCATAGGCCATCAAAGCAAGAGGCGAAGGGAAAAATTGCCTACTGGTTAAGTTGATTCGGCCATCTACGACAGCTCCAGGCGCAAGGCTTGGAAATACTCCGCGAATCAAGCGTGGCAAGACTTCAAGCAACACACTAGCAGCAGCGTAGTTCACAACCGCCTCAAACCCACTGTGACCAAACTCTGAAGAGACAAAAACTGGTCTAAAATCTACCCGCGAACAAAACGACCTTTCAACCGGTTCAAGAGCTTCAAGAAGGGGCGGCATCAATCGACCGCACCATGATGAAACTTTCGGCACAAAAGCAACAGCAAGCTCTTGGTGAGTACGCAAACGACCGAAGTAATATTCTTTGGCGTTCTCTCGACCGCATAATATCAGGGCTGGGGCAAGGTCACGCCAAGTCTTCTGGTCTAACAAATTACCACCACCAGCAAGCGGCGAGTCTGCCACAGGCCAGGCCAATACATTCTTGTAATAAGTTTTGCTCTTGGTATTGCCGCGCACAATCGAGGTCAATCGCAGCAACAACCTCATAGATTGAGCTCTTTCAATCACATCTTCAAGAAGAACACCGTACTCAAGACCAAATTCATCTAGATGCACGCGATCGGCCGACCAGGGAAATCCATAAGAATCAATCCAACCAGCAGCGCTACTTAAATCACAAACTTTGCAAAAATCTCGCAGCATAATGACACCATTAGCAGTGCCTAGATCATAGTCTCGCTCAGAAGAACTACGGGCAGCCAAAAGCAAACGACCTTCTAGGGAATCTTCACAGTAACCGTCAAAAAGCGCCCAAGAATTAGCAATAGGATTAGCAATAGAATAAGTCGGTTGAAACAATAGCAATCTTTCCTACAGTTCTTACAAGTTGACTAATCTTATCAGATGTCAGACACAGCTATGGGGTAGCAAGAGAGCTAGTAAGAGAGCTGGTTAAGGGATAAGCTCCGGATGATTCGTGCGCTGCAGAAATTCGATAAATGAGTCCTTGTAATTGAACTTATCATCGCCGTCAAGAGGAGCAAAGGCACTTGTTTTATGCTCTATGTAAGAAGCCGGATTGATCAAAACGTTTCTTAAAGTGCCGTCAGGCCTAAAATAAACTGACTTTTCAATCTGGGCAAAAATTGAGCCGTCAGGCCCTGGCGTAAAGCTATGGATCTGCACTGTTCTGTAACTATCTTGAATGACGCGATCTTTCTTGCGCTCGCAAACCATAAGAAAATAATAGGCCATAACCACCTGAGTCTTCACGACACTTATAGGCACTTCCTCTTCTAGTATTGTGTGCACCACAACCTTGTCTTGATCAATGTCATACATGATTGGCTCGCGCTTCGCCTCCCAGATATGACCTTTGGCGTCAATCTGTCGACCGCGCTCACGTCGGCGCACACTTTTCTCGACTCGTCCACGAGGATCTACTGTCGCTGTTCTTATGGTGGCACCAGCAAACCAAGCAGGTATGCGATACCAGCCCTTGATAGTTTGCTGGGGCAAATTGCGTTCATCAAAAGTAGCGCCAGCCTGTAGCGTTTTGGGCACAACTTTCTGATCGCCAGAAGGCAAGCTGCCATTCACAGGCAGGTCGTTTGCCCAGACCACAGCTGGAGTCGAGGCGATCGACAGAAGCAGCAGCAAAGGCATAAATAGTCTTAGCAGTAAAAGCATATGCTGAAAGTATCATACCTTTGGCTAAGATAACATAACGGCGCAAAGCCCTGCCCCTTCCAAACATTTTGATGTTTAAATCAGCCTAGATAAGGTAAATAAGAAGCGGAAGAGTCCTGTCTAAGAGAGAAAACTTTGTTGAAAACCATTGGTAAGCATATCGCCCCAGCTCTCATCCTCATTCTTGCAACCACGTATTGCGCCGCGTCGGCACTAGCGGACGAGGCGAAGCCCGCAGCTCCGAGCACCGAAGCAACTGCCTCTACATCTAGCTCTAGCGGCAGCAAAATTGAGAACCTCATCAAAGAACGTTACCTTCTGTATCATCAAACCTTGCTCAAAGCCAATAGTTTTGATGAACTGATGCCATTTCGCTCAACAAAGATGCAAGCAGAAATGGAAAAGAAAAAAGGGGAAGCTCTAGCCAAGGATGGAGACGCCGGTAAGAAGATGATGGCTGGGCTATTTGGCATGATCAAGGCAATGGAGCCACGCAACCTAACCGTTACAGCGGTTACGGTCAAAGGCGACAGCGCCGAACTAAGCGTCACGGCCAGCGATGCTGGTGAATTTCCCGATGCCATGAACAAAGGTTTTAGCAACATGGCCAACAGCATCAGCGCTGGCCTAGGAGCTAAGCCGGGTGCAACCAAGCCAATGCGCAGCACCACCACTGGCAAAATTAGCATGATAAAGGAAGGCGGCAATTGGTTGGTTGGAGAAGAGAGTTGGGCCACAAAAGTAACCAATCTAACTCCAGCGCAAGAAGCCAAGAAAAATGCAGAGGATGCTCAAAAGAAAGGCCTCAGCTCTTGGTGCGCCCCAGCAGCATCTCTAGCGTTTCCACAAAAACCAGCAGCAGGACGCATTCATGGCCAACCATTCGTTGCAGAAAATGCCGAGCTATCGAACGATATTTTGACTCTTCGACAAGGACGAGACTTCTTCGCCGACAGAGAATTTGTGATCTTTCTTTTCGGTCTTGATGGAAAACTCGAGGGCCAACAAATTGTGGTCAAAGACGGTGCGCCCCTAGGGAAATCGAGCTGCCACGTGCACATGAAGTGGCTCGTACCGGGAAAGAGCATACCGGAGACAGCAATGTTTATGCCAACCGATGGCTATGGCATTCGTTTAGCATTCGGCCAACGCGACCCCAAAACAGGCTTGCTACCAGGCTATATCGTGCTGCGTATGCCAGACAAAGAACAGAGTTTTGTACAAGGCTATTTCTATGCTAAACGGAAATAGAGCCAAGGGTTAGGCGCTACTTTGTACATTTATACACTTCGCTAAGGAGTTGCAGTAGCCGACTCGACAGAAGAAGAAGAAGAAGAAGAAGAAGAAGTCGAGGCATCGTGTGGAGTCACAGAAGTAGCCTGAGGGATGAGGCTAGCCTGCCCTGTAGATTCCAAAAATCTGATAAACGAGCTTTTGTAGTCGAACTTCTCATCTCTATCGGTTGGCTCGAAGTCTGCTATTTTATGCTCGACATAAGAAGCTCGCACAGGTGCTGTGTTCTGAAACACACCAGCAGAATTGAAGTAGATAGCTTGAGCAATATTGGCGTTTATAGAGCCATCTGGATTGGGCGTGAAAACATGAATCTGTTGCGTCTGAAAACTCTTGACGATACGGTGATTTTTTATATTTTCGCAAATCATTAAGGCGAAGTAGCGCATCACAACTTGATCACGAGCTACTTTCAGCGGCAACTCCTCGGTGAGCACGGTGTGCACTATCATATTTTTCTCTTCAATATCGTAGCGAATCGGCTCACGACGAGCTTCCCAAACATGCCCCTTTGCATCAATCTGTCGGCCGCGCTCACGACGACGCACGTCTTTAATTGATCCACCCATATCAGAATAAACCTTGGTTCGCTCTGTCAAGCCAGCAAACCAGTGGGGAATGCGATACCAGCCGTTGATATTCTGTTGAGGTAAATTTGCTGCGTCAAAAGTTTCTCCAGCTTGCAGGGTCTGAGGAATGACATGGGTTTTCTCTGTACCAAGCTGAAATGTTTGATTCTGAGCATAAGCAGGAGCCGAAGCCAGAATCAGGAAAAATGTAAACGAACAAGCACATGTGGCACCGGCAAGAATGAGCACTAGAGATAATTTGGCTCTATTCATCGTCATCCAATCTATCGCTGAACTTAGTAGCGGACTCAGCGACCGTTGGATTTGGATCTTTGCGCCTCAGCAACCAATGTAAAAACTCTTTTCTCTCAGCCGGAGTGAGATTGGCAGCGTTCATTTTGGCTGTTAGCCAATTTTTGAATTGCGGATCTTCGTGGTCGCTCACTGAAACTCCATCGAATCAAGCACTTGGTCTATTACAATGTGAAAATCATCGAAAATCTCACTATCAGCGGTGTAATTAAACACGTAGCCCTTATCACCCTTAACAACAAGATATTGCTCTATTTTAGGGGTGCGCGGTGAGTCTTCAAAAGTAAATGTATAAACCGACTTTTTAGCTGGTACGCCAGCTAATTTGCTATCACTTTCACTGACAACAGTAATTGGCATCCTTTGAGCGGCCATGGCCGCCTTAACTTGCTCGGTTGTAACTTTGAAATAGTCGGCTAGTGTTGTTCCCTCAGGCAGACTCTCCACAGCCACACGATAGCTGGCTAAGCCACCCATGATTATAAATTTGCAAACTAGTGGACTATCTCTAGGTTCCAGCTTACCCCAGTTCTTAGGGTATTTGACACTAAATTTCTGCTGCGGGCTGCTATACAAAGACATATCTTTGAGAGAGAGCTGGGCAGCTTCTATTACTTCCTTCTTCGTCGGAAATTCGCCAGCAAGTGCTGGACCCGCAGAGAGCACTCCCAGCAGAACCCCTAGCAGCACGCCTATCTGGCGGACACCGCCGAGAGCTGCCAACAGTAGTTTTCTATGAGAAATCTGAATTTGCAATTTTCCCTCAACTAAAAGGCTAGAGGGATTTTAACACTGTCAGTTGTATTGCGGCGAGGAAATGACAAACTCCACCGCCAAACCACCATCAAAGTAGCTTTTGCGCTCGAGGTCACCGTGTCTGCTGTTAATAGTCTTTCCGTACAAGCTACCGGTTGGCCGCAAACAGCCATCTAGTTCCATCAATTGACCACAATGCTTGCCACCATTAGCAACACCAAGGTTGTGTACCTGGTCGCGAAATGCCACTGTCCACATAGCATTATTTGCCTTCAGTGTATTGAGGCCAAGAGTATAAACTTGGCGGTCATGCACAACTTGATTGGGCACATCAGAAACAAAATAACCATCGACAACAACTGCCCCGCTCTTATCAAAGCGATAAACGAGAGACTGACCATAAGCCATTGAACCAATAGAGGGTTGCATGCGTCCGCCAATCACAGCCAACAGTGAGTCTAGCTTGACACGGCCGTGGGCAGTGCGAATCCAGTCGTAGAGCCCTTGAACAAAAACATTTGACAATGTCCGAGTTTGACCATCATCATTGTCGCGAGTTAGCATCGCTTGCGCGTCAAGGGGATAGTCGCCGCCGTGGGCTCTAAACATCTCCATATTGGTACGGCTTGAACGAGGGTCATTGATGTAATCGGCTAAAGAAAGATAGCCACTAGGATAACCATCGGGAAGACCAACAATCATCACACCGGCAGCGGCCTTATCTGTCAGCGAGAAAGGGGCAGCACAAGCAGAGCAGAAGACATTGCCAAAAACGCGGTCTCTAGAATCGGCAAATTCTAACTCAGCTTTGGCGCGCACTATGCTTGATGGCATTTCTCCCTTGCCTTCAGCATCGTCGGCTATAAATTGATCTTTCGCAACCAAATTTGGCTGGGCTCCAACGCAGGCAAACACAAATGACTGACCGGCCACAGTAAGATCTCTAAAAGCTTTGTAGCAGCCGCTCTGCACAGAAGCAGCAGGTACTTCGGCTAGCTCTTCTGAACCAGTCAAAGAAGTGTTAGTTGTGCCACCTTGCGAAAGATAGCCTAGTTCAAGAGTGAAATTCTTTAAGTCTACTGCTTCCATTGTGCGCGATGATGCCAGACTTTCGATAAAAGTTTGGCGGGCTATAGTCAAAGGTTTAACTGCTTTGCCGCTAATACTGAGTGGCGCTCGCGCATCTTCACGCATTACCAGTTTCAAGCCGTCAACTAGTCGCCTAGCTGCGGCCTTGGTATTAGAAGCATCAAGATGAGCTAAGCGCAAATACTCTTCGTTGTTGAGGTGCTTGGCCACCAGCATGCTAGTGCGCGCCGTCGCTACCAGAGTATTGATTCCTACAACAGGAATGGGCTTGCCATCTGCGGCAATTGAAGATGAAGCAGTAGGAGCACCATCACTTAGGCCGACAAATCCATAGTTTGGATCTTCCACAACAACTTGAGACAACTCCCGTGCGGCCGCCAATGAAGCAGCTTCCACAGCACTTTCTGCATGCCTATGGGCGGTGAAAAACTTGACCACGCTAGCACAAGAAGTAGCAAAAAAAATCAAGAGAGCCATAGCAAAAATCAGCATAAGACAAAGCAGTGCCGAGGCTCGTTCGCCTCTTACTCTTCTCATTCGCTTTGTCGATTGTATTGATCTGCTATGGCTCACAAGTAGCTAGTCCTATAAGTTGACCTGATAAGTTAATCCTGTAAGAAGTTATGGTCCGCCGATGTTCGAAGGCAATCCATAAATCGGACCGTAAGGTGCACAAATGTCAGACACATTGACAATTGGTGAGCCCTTTCCTACAGCAGGGGAGCCAGGCACCACAGAAAAGTCGAGTGCGGTCAAAGTGCGAGGAATGAAAGCTGACGGCGCCACCACAGTCGAAAGTGCGGCAGAATCGACAAACTGAGGATCGACCAAACTTGGGGCAATTGCAACAGTATTGCCAGAGACTGCATACTGAACGTTGCCACTACCATTTACCTTCTGACCAGCTGGCACGTCAACAAACCCGCCCCAGATAATTGAATTACTTACACGCAGAGTGCCCTGAGCATTGAGGCTAACCACATACTCTGGAATTCCATAAGGTAAAGGTTGCAACGGATTTAGTTTCTTTTGATAGAGAGTGCAGTTGGCAACATTGACGTTGGCGCTACTACCAACAGCTGGGGCAACTTTGATGTTGGCAAGACGACCAGATAAGAAGAGACTATTGGTCAAACGAACACTGCCATTAGCAATATCAACTCCATAGTCAACGTAAGGTCCAAACACGCACTTATGCGCGTAAATTGTTGAAGTCGGACCACCGGCTATTCTAGAACCAACAATACCAGCACCGCAATTCATAAAGAAGCCGTAGCCATTGGCACCAAAAGTGCAGTTGTTAAAGATAGTCGAATTTGCTACTCCAGCGACAGGTTTATCCAGGGCGCCAACGGTACAATCACGAAAATCGCAGTTGATTAAGTGATTGTTAGAACCACCAACAGTAGCACCAGCTATTCGCCCACCAGCATAAGGAGGGAAACCAGTAATCCTTGAAACTTCTACATTTCTCAAAGAGTTGTTGCTAGTCTGAATATTGACTCCCTCAGCACCATAAGACTCAAGCTTAATACCCGAGCGTCTCACACCGACTAAATGAATATTTGAACCAACAAATTTCACTCCTGTTGCCAAAGGATAGCCAGGCATTGCACCACTGAATATCACTTGGCCTGAATGTCCAGCGGCACTACTCTGCCTAATTACTATATTGCTTACAGGAACACTTACAGAGGTTTTATAGGTGATACCACTAGTGCCACCATCGACAACAATGTGGTCACCACTAACTACTTTTGTCCAATCAATCTGAGCGGGGTCTTTCCAGGCAGACGCCCAGTCTTGACCAGTAGTACCAGCACCAGCAGGAGATACATATAAGTTACGAGCGACGACATCTTGAATGGTGGCAACATGGGCAGTAAGAGCGACAGACAAACCAATCAAGGTGCGAATGGCAAATTTGGGCATAGAACTACTTTTCACAATTATTCTCCATAGCAATGGCCGCTCAAGGCAAACCTGAGCTTTCACTTATTTGATGCCTCAACTCTAATGGCGAACCGTGAATAAGTCGTGAGCCTAACGTGAAAAGGGCGTGAAGTTATTAATTGCCAAACAAGAAACAATAGCAACGGCATATTTCGGCAGCCATAACTAGTTGTTAGTGGCCGCTCTTTTCCTACTCATATAGTGGAATCACCATTGACCAAAAGAAGCCAAAACCCTATTTTAAGAAAAGGGGAATTAGCTTTATCCTTTCGAGGCGGCGCTTGCGCTTTGCTAACTCCGGTGGGTTGAAAGAGGCCAGTTGAAAGAGGCCGGTTGAAAGAGGAAGATTCAGGTGCCGCAATTCCGACAACCAGAATCATCCTCAAAAGCAGACAACGCTTCGCCCAATGGCGCAGCTGATACAGCTGCAGCCAACCCTGAATCAACATCGAATACCCAGTCAACCTGGCTAGGCGAAAACATTTGGACGCCTGTAAAAGAAAACGTACTAAACCCGATGGCCAACGGCACCGGAGCAGTGCGCATTTACAACACTTTTGCCCCTAGCGATAAACAAGCAAAAGAAGCCAAAGTGGCCGAAGTGCACAACGTTGCCCAGTGGGGCGTGCAAACACTTTCAGAAACGGCCGGCGCCATTGTTCCCTATGTCATAGCTGGCAAAGTTCTGCACGGCAGCGGCAGACTACTGGGCGAGTCTATTGGCGCCCGCGGGGTAACAGCGCGAGTTCTTACCCACGAAGCTGGCGCACAGATTGTTGGCGCTGGCATTTACGACTTTATCAAGAAGCCCCACCAGGGCGAAACCAGAATCAGCAACTCGGTTGCAACCATGGCCAGCTTCACAGTCTTTGAGGGGGGTAATCGCCTAATCAAAGCAGAATCTATGGGCCTGCTTGCTCGCACCAGTGGAAGGGCAGTGGTTGGAGCTGGCGGTGGCCTTGTCGGCTATGACACCTCGCACTTCGTTGCTGGTCTGCTCGGTGAAAAGAGTCAAACAAGTTGGTCAGAAAGAGGCCAAGCCATGGCTTCAGGTGCCTTTATCAACACATCACTTCCTGCTATTTCTCACGGCTTAACCCGCGCCTATGATGCCGGCATCAACGGTCAATCCTGGGGCAAGGGTGTGCCAATTGAACGTTACTTGAAATATGAGGGCCTAAGCCATCCAGAACTAATCGAAGCAGCAAGGTTCAATCCTTTAGCCCGGGTCAAAGAAGTGAAAACCCCTGGAGCAGAGACCAAAGCCGACCTAGCAAAAAACGTGGTCGAGCTACAAAAACAAGACAACGCCGCCAAACTAGCCCATGAACTGACGCACCTGCGCCTTGCTAAACAAATGGAGCCGCTCTACTCATTGCTTGAGCCAATGAGCAAGGCTAATCCACAGAAAGCAGAACAAGACTTTTACAAGCTGCGCGCCTTTGCCGAATCAACTGCTAGAGCAACCGAAAATAAAGTCTTGCAACGTATGCAGGGCCCTGAAGCCCCACAGGTAGTTGAGCATCCCGCTCTTGTGGGCGAGCAACTAGCCAAAAACGGCCGTCAGTACAAAGACATTTGGGCTGAAGAATGGCAGGCCTTTCTAGCCAGACCTAGTTTCAGACCCAAAGTTGAGTTTCATGGTGTTGAATCTAGCGGAGCCGTCAGCATCGGCTCACCAGAACCCCTTGGAGCCACCGTGACTGAACACGGCGTTAATTTCGCCGTGGCTTCAGAGAGTGCAGCTAAAGTTGAGTTACTTCTATTCGAAAACAAAGATGCTAAACAACCAAGCAGAACAATAGAACTGACAAAGACCGACAACGTCTGGCATGGCTTTGTTGAAAATTTATCAGCCGGCGCCCAATATTTATTCCGCGCCCATGGTGAATACACACCGGCCCGTGACGGTTCGCGCATCAATGAAAATATGGCCTTACTTGATCCTTACAGTAAAGCCATTAGCGGTGGCACCAAAGGGCCGCTAGGTTACGACAACAGCAATCCAACAGATGCCAACCGTCATCTAAAAAAAGGCACTACTGACAGTGTCGAAGAAATGCCTCGCTCAATTGTCATCAAAGCTGGTGAGTTTGACTGGCAGGGCGATCGAGCCCCAAGTATCGACATGGCCGATAGCCACATATACGAAACCAATTTAAGAGGAATGACTGCTGCTGATCAAACTCTCGGTGCCAAAGCAGGCACCTATTTAGGTCTACTCGATAAAATAGAGCACTTGAAGAAGCTCAACGTAACAGCCGTTGAACTGATGCCAATTATGCAGTTCGACAAAGCCGATTGGCCGCACAATGACCCTGTCACTGGCGAACCACTAGGAAATTCCTGGGGCTATAACACAGTGGCATTCCAAGCACCAGAAGGGCGCTTTGCCAAAGGCGGCTCAGATGGTGCCCAAGTAAACGAATTTAAGACCATGGTGCGCGAGCTGCACAAAAACAATATCGAAGTAATACTCGACATTGTCTTCAACCATACTAGAGAAGCCGGAGCTATGGGTCCAACAGTCAGCTTCAAAGGCTTCGACAATAAAGTCTATTACATGCTAGTGCCAGGCCACCCAGAGCTATATGTCGATCATACTGGCTGCGGCAATACCATGAACACCAATCATCCGCAAGTACAGAAGATGATTCTCGACACCTTGCGCTACTGGAAAGAAGAGATGCACGTGGATGGCTTCCGCTTTGATCTTGCCACCATTTTCAACTATGACGTCAATGGTGCTGAAAAGGCCAAAACACCTATCATCGAAGCCATGGAAAATGATCCAGTACTCAAAGACGTTAAACTAATTGCCGAAGCCTGGGGACCTCATCAATACAAACTAGGTCATTTCTCAGACCAGCGCTGGTCTGAATGGAATGGTGATTTTAGAGACACTGTGCGCAAATTTATCAAAGGCGACCCTGGTCAAACAGGCACACTGGCAGAACGAATCAAAGGATCGCCTACGTGGTTTAGACCAGAGAAAGGTCGTTACTCAATCAATTTTGTCACTGCCCATGATGGCTTTACTCTCAATGATTTGGTCTCCTACCAAGAGAAACACAATCACGCCAATGGAGAGAAGAACAACGATGGCAGCAACGACAACTATAGCTGGAATCACGGTATAGAAGGGCCAGTAGAGCGCTCGAATCTGCCTCTAGCAGAGCAACAACGGATAGAACAACTGCGAGTGCAGCAAGTTAAAAATGCCCTGGCATTGCTGTACCTATCGAAGGGGACACCAATGTTGTTATACGGCGATGAGATGCGCCGCAGTCAGAATGGCAATAACAATGCCTGGCCCCAAGACAAGCTCACCCAACTCGATTGGATGCTGGCGGAGAAGAACAAAGACGTCTTGCGATTTACGCAAATGATTACCGAACTAAGAAAACAACATGGCATAGGCAGAGTTGCTGAAGATGCCATCACCTGGCACGGCACCAGGCCATACCAAGCCGACTTCTCAGATGGAGCAAGGTTCATTGCTTGGCAGTATGGCAATACAAACAACAATTCCCGCTCTCTCTATCAGGCATTCAACGCCTACTGGGAACCATTAGACATCGTCTTGCCGCCAGGAAATTGGCATAGACTAGTCGATACGGGGCTACCAACTGGACAAGATATTGTGCCTAGTCTAGTTGGCCAAAATCAAGTTGGCCAAAACCAAGTAGGACAAAATTCAATCGGACAAGCTGGACAAGCTGGACAAACGAATCAAGTCGACCAGGTCAAAACCTATAGAATCCAACCACGTACAGGCATAGTCTTCGAGTCTCATTAACTCAATTGCTCTCTTGGTCTGGGTCTGGGCCTAGGTCTTGGTCTAGGCCGGCGCCCAACTACAGCCTTAATATTTAGAGACTATGCGTTAACTTTCAGTTGTTGGTGGAATAAGGACCTTGAACTCTAATTATATTTGTCAATGAGATGGTATCCATGCCAAAAACGACAATTGCCACCATACTAACGATACTATCAACTACATGGTCATCGCTACTAGCGGCGCCAGCTTTAGCTCAAAGCATTATGGAGGCCGGAGGCCTACATGCCGGAGTTGCCGGTCTAGGCGCCGGTTTGGCCGCCAGCCAGAACCATGGTAAGGCAGTAAGATCGACCTATGAAGTGGCCGCCCAAACTCAACAGGCAATTCTGGCTCAGAACAAAGCAATTGAACAATATCTCAATCTTGGCACAAAATATGAGGCTAAAAAAGAGTGGGCCTCTGCTGAAAAATGCTATGCCTATGTCTTGCAAGTGGTCAATCGCCGCGACGGCCCAGGCAGCGCTAATGGTCTACCAGCCCTGAAACATTTGGTTAGTGTCAACGTCGCCCAAAACAAGATTCCTGAAGCCATCGGTTTTCAGAGAACAGTAGTGGCTTTTACTGAGCATGCTAAAAAACTTGATCCCCAAGCACTCGTGCAGACCAAACTCGATCTCTCTAGGTTGTTTATCAAGCAAAATGATTACAGCAGCGCTGAGCCATACTTGCAGCAGTCTGTTGCTATTACCCAAAAAGAGACAGCCATTCCTAGAGCTCAGCGCAAGATAACTCTGAAAACCTATAGCACGGTTTTGCGCAAGCTCAAAAAGACAACAGAAGCGGAGGCTATCGAAGCGGCCTTGGCCGAACAAGCATTAGAAGATGAGGCAGTGGCAAGTAAGAAAGACCAAGCCAAAGACGGCAGCAATACAGAAGCCGATGCAAAAGTTGAGCAAAAGCCAGAGGAAACAACCTCTCAAAAAGAGGACAAGCCAGCTGAAAAATCTGGACCAGCGGTAGAGACTAAGGCTTCTGCGGAAATCAAATAGCCAATGTCAGCTGAAATAGACCAGCCAGATCTCTTACAAAATGAGCTGCCAAAGCAATATCAAGTTTTAGGACAAATCAAAGCTGGCGGCATGGGGGCGATCTACAAAGTAGAAAACCGCTTCACTAAAGTAATTTATGCAGTCAAGGTTATAAACCCTGAGAACGCTAAAGATGCCAGTATGCGCCAGCGTTTCATTGTCGAAGCAAAAGCGGCAAGCCTGCTAAAACATCCTAACATTTGTCAGACCTATGATTTTGGAGTCAGCGAAAATCACGTACTCTACTTGGTGATGGAATGGCTTAGTGGTATCAGCCTGCAACAGAAAGTATCGAGAGACGGCCCCTTGCCAGCCGCTGAAGTCACTGCAATTTTTCAACAAGTGGCCTCAGCACTCACTCACGCCCACGAGAACAGCGTCATCCACCGCGATCTAAAACCCGACAATATCATGCTCAGTCGAGATCAAAAAGGCGGCACAGTGGTGCACATAGTCGACTTTGGTATCGCAAAAGTAATTAGCGACAATACCCCTTCTAAAGACGGACTAACTCAAGCTGGCGCACTACTGGGCACACCCATGTATATGAGCCCGGAGCAGGCCAATGGAGACCCGGTAGACCAACGGGCTGACCTCTATTCACTTGGCTGTGTCATGTATTTTGCTCTCAGCGGCAAGCCTCCTTTCTTAGGCAATAGCCTTCTCGATACCCTGTACCAACACGTACACAAACCACCACCACCACTTGATGCTAGTCTGAAAATTTCGAACGACATGATTTCTATCATGATGAAAGCGCTTGAGAAGAAGCCAGAAGATCGATACCAAAACATGAATCAGCTACTAGCTGATCTCAACAAAATGGCTAAAGGGCACAATGTCAAACCCAGACTATTGGCTCGTGATCGCAAAAAAATTCGCAGTGGCCTACTCTTACCCATTTTATTCATAGCTGGCTTTATGGCAATCCAACTTTTGTTCAGTGGCATCGAGGCCCTTAACAATTCAATGAAACAACAAAATGCCATGCAGAAAACAACTGCAAAGACGGCAGGCAAGCTTAAGGGCAAAAACGTCAAGCCAGTAGTGCCAAACAAATAGATGTTTAGCAAATAGATTTTAGCAAGCAACACTAAACAGAATCAGGGGCGATCAGCCGTAGTGAAATACTGACTTCATTATTGGCGTGAGCCAATGTTTAGCAATTAAGTTGAAAAAATATTGCTCGTGCTCAACTTCCTTTTGGGCGAACACAGCAATAATCGCCGCATACTCCTCTAAACCTAAACCTCTGGCATGATAGGCAGCTTCTTCATACTCTTTGATATTAGCCTGCTCCAAACGCCCAGCAAAATACATGGGCATATACCAACCACTGACAAAACAAGCTAAGAAAATCACCGAACCAATGGTCCTCATCATCAAATCGCGCCAGGCTACGGGCTTAGCCCCTAATTCATCAAGCATGTTCAACAAACTAGCCCGGTGATGCCATTCATCCATCTCAATGCGGCGAATATCTTGCCGTTCAGAGCGCTTCCAAGCCGCTCGCCAATGCCCGGCATAGGCCAAAGCCGCGGCCAGTTCCCCTGAATATGCCATTTGCAAAATATGAATGAGCTTGGCACGATGATACTCAGGCTCAAACTCTGTTTGCTTTTCAGGTTCAAACTTAGGGCGATCTATGTGATTAATAAAGTCGGCCATCTAAATCAATCCCCTTATGAGCGACTGTATTATAAGGGCAAATAAAGGTCTATACTTAGGCTTTAAAATCGAAGTTAGACGCAAAAATAGAAATCACTCGTCAATGCAACAATCTGAAGAATTACTCGAAGACAGAACTCTTGAACGAGCAACTGGCCCTGAACGCGTAAGGGCGACCTTTCGCATTTACCATCCAGATCTTGAACCAGAAAAGCTCACAGAACTTCTTGAAATCACACCATCAATTGCTTGGCGCAGCGGTGAAGACGGCTATGGATGGCGCAAACGACCAGGCTTTAAAGCCCCATCTGGGGGCTGGTTACTAAGCTCACGCACAGTTATGCGCGGCAACAACGCCACTGCCCACATAGATTGGCTCTTAGATCAGTTAGCAGGCAAGGCTAATATGATTAAAGAGCTGCAAAACCGAGGATTTATGATAGATGTCGTGGTTGGCTGGCATGCCACATCATGGAACACTACCCCAGCCCTTTCGCCCGATCTCATGAGGCGGCTTGGCAAGCTCAACTTACCAATCTGGTTTGACGTTTATCTGTTTGGCTCAGAAGAAGAAGAAATTAGTTAAAAGAAACACTAAAAAATACTAGTAGATTGAACATGAATTTTGAAACACAGCCACAAGAAACCTATGCCACACTGCGCGTCTATCATGCTCAGCTAGAGCCCGATCAATTGACGAAGCTCTTTGAGATCAAGCCCACGATGGCCTGGAAAATGGGCGATCAAATTGCCATCGCCGACTCTGATAAGTACAGCGACACACCAAGTGCCATCAATGCTCAGACTGGCGGCTGGCTACTTTCGTCCAAGCACTCTGTACGCAGCACTGATGCCATGAAGCACATCGAATGGATGGCTGATCAATTGGCCAATCATGGCAATTCCATCTACAAACTACAACAAGCTGGATTCACTGTCGATTTGGTTGTGGCCTGGTTTTCGGACTCATGGAATACCTGTCCAGCGCTGACACCAGAGCTAATGCTGCGCCTTGCCAATTTGCGCATACCTCTATGGTTCGATGTCTATCTCGACCGGCCAATGGATCTTAGTATCCTAAGTTAGCGGTAACCGCCACCATACTGAACGTCAGCGATTTTGATAAATTGTTTGGCATCCCATAAATAGGTCCATTGCTCAGTCGAGCATAACAAATATCTTCCATCGGGGCTAAAGAGAGCGGCCCGCACCGGATACTGATGAGCGATTGTGCCTATTTCGGCACCATCAGCGGTCTTCCACAACTTAGCATTCTGTCCATCAAGAGTGACTAACTGGCTACTATCAGGATTGAAAATCAGCGATATCACTTGCTTTGATTGCGGCATCTTGAGAGTCATCAGACCTTGAGAGGCAGACCATAGCTGAAAATTCTCATCTGTGGTAACAGCAATCAAGTTGCCATCCTGACTGAGCACCATTTGACGAACATTAGCTTGATGATCAAGCTGCTTCCTAAATTCACCTCCAGGCGACCAAATTCTAGTCCAGGTACCACCACTGGTGACTATGAAAGAACCATCCCGGCTATAAGCTACCCAACGAATTGGCCCACCATGCTGCAAAGCCATTAATTGCACACCTGTAGTGGCATTCCACAAAGATGCCGTATTGCCAGAAACAGTTAGAAACGACTGCCCAGTCGGGCTATAAATAATCACTTTGGCTGAGCCGATGCTTGGCACCATGGCGCTATAATCAGCAGCGGTTGTACGCACAGGCATGCCAGCGGTGGGGTCAGCCATAAAACGCGGTATTCTATTGCCGAACACCACAGAGTTAATTTGGTTAACCTGGGCAAAAGCGGCAAGATTCGAGCCAGAAACTAACCCAAGAGAAAGCGTCAGTAACACTAATTTCCGCATCTGTGACCTCGATCAAAGCCCCGTAAACCATGCCTAAAAGTTCGACTCCTAGCATTTGTTGCAAGATATGTTAGCACTCAACGTGGCATAAAGAATCCAGAGAGCAGCAGAAGTGCCAAGAGGCGAGAGGCAAGAGAAGATGAGTTCAGACAAAAGAGCCAGTGGCATCAGCTCAAGCCCCATAGATGTCGATTCTATAGCCTTGATCGACAGCGACGATAAAGCTAGTAATGATAAAGCTAGTAATGGTAAAGCTAGTAACAATAGAACTAGTATAAGCACTGCCAATGGCAACAACGGGCACGCCAGCTCCACTGGCGAACCAGAACCTGATGCAAAGAAAAAGAAAACGCAGATTCAAAAATCTGAAAGCAAACTCTCAGAAGACGATTTAAGAAGAGTCAACACTAACAAAGGCTTGCTCACCCTTCTAAGAACCAAAGACATCAGAATAAAAGATGTTATGGCCGATTTAGAGTACGAAGAAGAACTAGAAAGGCTGCAAGTTGAGCTTGTAAAACTGCAGAGATGGGTGCAAGACAAAGGCAAACGCATAGCAATTATTTTAGAGGGCCGTGATGCTGCCGGTAAGGGCGGCACCATACGCCGGTTTACAGAGCACCTCAACCCCCGTTCGATGCGAGTGGTGGCACTGCCCAAGCCCACCCAACAGGAGCGCGGCCAATGGTACTTCCAGCGCTATTCAGTGCAGTTACCAAATGCTGGAGAAATAGTATTTTTCGATCGCAGTTGGTACAACCGAGCGGTGGTCGAACCTGTCAATGGTTTCTGTACAAAGGTTGAGTACCAGCGCTTCATTCAGCAAGTTCCTGAATTTGAACATATGCTCTACGAAGACGGCATTACCATCATCAAGTTCTGGTTTTCCATTTCAAAAGAAGAACAAAGAAAGCGCTTCGAATCAAGACAGTCTAATCCACTCAAACAATGGAAACTGAGCCCAATTGATCAACAAGCCCAAGACCTCTGGGAGCAGTACACATCTCACAAAGAAGAGATGTTCAGCCGCACCCATATGTCCTTTAGCCCGTGGATAGTGGTCAAAGCTAATGACAAGCGTATGGCCCGACTTGAAAGCATCCGCTATGTCCTCAATTTGCTTGATTACAGCGGCAAGGCCGACTCAAAAGTGAGGCTCTATCCAGATCCTAACATCGTCAATCGCTTCCACCGCCAGATAGCTAATATTGACTAACAAATAAGATTAGAGCAATAAACATAGAAAAAATAACATAGAGAATTCTTCAAAAAGTGGCAAGTCAAGCACACTGAAGCTCTCAAAATTTATACTCTATAGAGATGTCGATTGCATACACTGCCGAGCAGATTCTAGAGCTTGCGCCAGACAGTTCTGCCGGTAAAGCCGGCCGGGATTTGGCCACTGCATCAAAGTGGAAAAATCTAGGCTACAACGAGCAAGCAATTTGGGGCGAGTGTCAAGGGAGCGGCGCCAGCCCCTATCAGACCAGGGCTGACCTAAGCGGTCCAGCCTTTAAATGCAGCTGCCCGAGCCGAAAGTTTCCCTGCAAGCATAGCTTAGCCCTAGCCTTGCTTTGTTGCGCCAACCAAGCACTTTTTGAAGAGAACGAGCCACCATCCTGGGTAAGCGAATGGCTAACCAACCGTGGGGCGAAAAAGCGAAAAGAAACTAGTGAAACAGAGAAGAGCCCAGAGCAACTAGAAGAATCGCTCCTGGCTAAAGACAAACGCAAGCAAGACAGGCTGAGCCGGGTGCAAACGGGCATCGAAGAGCTTGAACTGTTTATAAGCGATTTGATGCGTCAAGGCATAGGCACGGTGAAGAAGCAACCATTTGCTTTTTGGAAGAGCAGAGCCGCCCGCCTAGTAGACGCCCAAGCGCCAGGTTTGGCCAGGCTAGTCAGTGAGTGTGCTGAAATTATTGCCCGCAGCAGCGACTGGGAAGACGCCCTTATCGACAAGCTGGCCACTATAAACCTGATTTGTCGTGCTTTTCTCAAACGAGAAGACCTTCCGCCAGAACTAAAGGCCGACGTGCTCACCGCAGTTGGTTTCAATCAGAGCCAAGATGAGCTGCTCAGTGGTGCCGGAAAATGCCTCGATGATCTCTGGTTGGTGGTAGGACAATATAGCTACACCCAAGATCGCTTGCGCGTTCAAAGAAATTGGCTCTGGGGTAAAGGCGGTCAATCGGCATTAATACTAGACTTTGCCCATGGCACGGCCCCTTTCGACACCATGCTAATACCGGGATTGTTTTATAGAGGTGAGCTAGTTTTTTATCAGGGCTCGCTACCACAGCGCGCTTTGATCAAGTCGAAACACAGCGAGCCAGCCATCGCACCGTGTGTCAGCGGCCTGCCTTCGGTAGGCGCAGCACTTAGTAGCTATGCTAGCGACCTAGCCAAAACTCCATGGTTAGACACTGTACCGTTTCTCATGGAAGAAGTGATACCACTTAAAACATCCGGGGGGAAATGGTGCCTTGTAGACAAAGTGAAAAACGGTCTACCGCTGATTGTCAAAGAAGAAACAGGCTGGCAGCTGCTCAGCTATGCAGGTGGCCTACCGCTCTCACTATTCGGCGAATGGGATGGCACCACCCTCAAACCCCTGGCAGCCATGAAAGACGGAAATTACCTCCGACTGCAAACGGTGGAGGTCTAATGGCCATACAAGTGAAAAAGAGTCCGTTCTATGAGCTCACAGAAACAGCTATTCTTGGTACCGACAGGAAACCCTTAAACCGCATTCTAGCAAGCGGTGCTCTCGGCCAGACGATTGCTGATCTTTCACAAAAAGAAGACCAGGCTCAAAGCCAGTCGCCAGAGCGTGTCTTAATCGATCAACTTACTGCCCTGAGTATTGCCCGCAAAGCCGGTAGCCATGCCCTTGTGCTTGAGAACACAATTACTGTCTGTCCAGAAGAATCACAGTCAAAAGTGAGTGAGCGCTCTTTGGCTCTGCTAGTACAAATACTGGCCCTAGAGACCAAAGGCAGCGAGCTGAGACCTTCAAAAATGGTTGCCGATTGGCTCGTCTATTGCGCTGAAGCCAACCAAAGAGTTCCTGAAGAATTTGTCCCTCGGCTTTTGAGCCTGGGCAAAAATATCAGTGAGTTGCACCCACTAATAGCGAAATGCTGCGGTGAACATTTCGCTTGGCTCATATCTCTCAATCAAGAGTGGGGCATATCGTATAAAGTACAAAAGAATGACCAGCCCGATGATTCTGACCGAATTCAAGCCTTAATCACGACTTTCGAGACTGCAGATCAAAAAGAACGCTATCAGGCCTTGCTTACTCTGCGTCAGCATGCTCCGCAAGAGGCACTGACAATCTTGAGTATGACCTTCGAAAAAGAATCGTTCGAAACTAAAATTCTCTTCCTTAAGGCACTGAACACATCTCTAAGTCTAAGCGACGAGCCCTTTCTTGAAGACGTAGCACTAGCTGACCGGCGCAAAGAAGTGCGCACACAAGCAGCCGCACAGCTCTGCTTGATCGCCGACTCACGCTTCCAACAACGCATGATAGCAAGAGCTGATCAATATCTTGCGTACAGCAACAGTGAAAGACGATTTGCTATTACTCTTCCTGATAAACTCGACGACAGCATGAGCCGCGATGGCATCATTGAAAACTTGTCCATTGATTCACGCCTGGGTCAAAAGGCCACATGGCTTTGCCAAATTCTCAGCTTAGTGCCAGCATCTCATTGGCAAAAGCGCTTCGCCTTGAGCGCAAAAGAAATACTCAAAGTCGCCACAGCAAGCAGCGAATGGTCACTCGCCCTAACCCTTGCTTTAATCAATTCAGCTGCAAGATTTGGTGAAGTAGAGATTCAGCAGGCAATATTAGAATGCGGTGAAATTCACCTAACTGACTCACAATCTGGTTTGCTTCTTCTCAAAGCGCTGCCCCATACTTTGCTAGAAAATCTAATTCTACAAAAGCTCCCAAGCTGGTCACGGCCGAGTGAGCAGGCACCAAGGCTTGACCTCTGGTATTACCTAGAGCAAGTTGACTTCAATTGGAGCGAACAATTCACTCGCGAAATAATGAAATTTATCATCAAAGAATGCCGGGAGAAAGTACCTGTATTCGGTCACACTTTCTACAGTAATGCCAGCAACTTTGCCCTACGCATGCACATTTCGGCTGGCGAGTTAATCGAGCAGATTGCCATCAACTCTGAAATGACAGATATCTATCGACGCAACGCCCTAGAGCGCATGCGCGACACAGTAAAGCTGCGCTATGAAATTTTTCAATCATTTAAAATATCCAACGAAATTAGTACCAGCACCAAGGGGAATAGACAATGACCGAACTTCTGGCTCAAGTACTGCGCCAACATGCCGAGCAGCAGTATGCCAGCGAACTGGCTGAACTAGCCGCAGTCGACAAACGACAGCGTCCCCCGAGCTGGAAGCTCTCACCTTGGGCAGTGATGCAATATCTCATGGGCGGAAAACTTGAGAACGGTTTTGAAATTACACCTAAGTATGTCGGCAACAAACGCATAATCGAAATTGCCATCGCCACACTAACTACAGACCGCGCCCTACTATTGCTAGGCGTGCCTGGTACTGCCAAAACCTGGGTATCTGAGCATCTAGCGGCGGCCATTAGTGGAGATTCAACACTACTGGTGCAAGGCACAGCAGGAATGCCTGAAGAGTCTATTCGTTATGGCTGGAACTACGCCAGACTAATTGCCGACGGCCCCTCATTCAACGCCTTGGTGGCAAGCCCAGTGATGCAAGCCATGCGCCACGGCAAGATTGCCCGAATCGAAGAACTAACCCGCATCCCAGCCGACGTGCAAGATTCACTAATCACCATTCTTTCAGAAAAGGTCTTGCCCATTCCAGAACTAGGTGATGAAGTGCAAGCAATCAAAGGCTTCAATGTCATCGCCACAGCTAACGACAGAGACAAAGGCGTAAACGATTTATCGAGCGCTCTCAAGCGACGCTTCAACACTGTTGTATTGCCTACTCCTGCCACTATTGAAGAAGAGGTAGACATTGTCGCCCGTCGCACCGAAGCACTAGGTCGGGCTCTAGAGTTACCAGCCGAGCCACCAGCTCTAGAAGAAATTAGACGTGTGGTGACAATATTTAGAGAGCTACGCAGTGGTGTCACTGCCGATGGCAAGAACAAGCTAAAGAGCCCAAGTGGCACCCTGAGCACGGCAGAAGCCATATCAGTAATTAATAGCGGCCTGGCTTTAGCTGGTCACTTCGGCGACGGCACCATCAAAGCAGATGACCTTGCAGCAGGAATAGTTGGGGCAGTTGTAAAAGACCCTGTGCAAGATGCTGTTGTCTTTCGTGAGTATTTAGAGACAGTGGTAAAAGAAAGAGACGGTTGGAAAGACTTCTATCGGGCCTTACGCAACCTATCGTAAATTCTCTTAACTGGAATCTTCAATTTAAATGAGCGAAACGAAAATCTTCGGCATAAGGCATCATGGCCCGGGCTCGGCCCATAGCCTCATGTCGGCATTGGAAGAGTTTCAGCCCGACTGTGTTTTGATTGAAGGACCACCAGAAGGAAACAATCTTCTGCCCCTTGTCACTGAACCAGGCATGGTACCACCTGTGGCCCTGCTTGTTTATTCCCAAGATAATCCACGCCAGGCCTGTTACTATCCCTTCGCTGAATTCTCACCAGAATGGCAGGCCATGAAGTATGCCGTCAACAAAAGCATCACCTGTCGCTTCATTGACTTGCCCCAAAGTCACTGGCTGGCACTCAATGAAGCAAAGATCAATAAGGCTAAGCTGAAGAAAGATACTGCCATTGGCACAATCATTCCGGTGGCTAGTCACGACTTTGAACAAAGACCAGGCGACCCACTCAACGCGCCAGATTCATCTGTAGATCTCGTATTTGAAGTTAGACCGGCTCTAGATTCATTAAATTCCGGCGACTCAATTTCTAACGACTCTAGCCCTGAAGATTTAGCCACTAACGACCATGACCAAGACGTGAAAGAGCTTTTAGAAGCTCAAGACTTAGCAAACCAGGCAAAAGAGAAAGCAGCGTACAACGAGAAAATAAAGCGCGATCCCATTGGCTGCTTAGCTGAAATAGCCGGTTTTAGCGACGGCGAACGCTGGTGGGAACAGATAGTCGAGCAACGCTCGCAAAAGCTTTCACACCTAGCAACTGAAGACAGCTCTTCTAACTATTTAGTATTTGAAGCCATCGCCGAAGCCATGCATGTACTTCGCCTTGAACTAGCAAAAGATGAAGACCCTGATGCTCGAGAAAAAACAGCCAAGCTGGAAATATCCGACGATGGCAGTGAGCGCATAATTTATGATGAAGATGAGCTGATTGAGCCCATGCGCGAGGCCCACATGCGCCAGTGCCTGCGGGCCGCCAGCAAAGAATTTAAGCGTGTAGCTGTAGTCTGTGGTGCCTGGCACGCCCCCGCTCTAAGCCAGATACCAGCAGCAAAAGAAGACAATGCCCTACTCAAAGGCCTGCCTAAGCAAAAAGTCGAAGCTACCTGGATACCATGGACCCATGGCAGACTTTCATTTTCTAGTGGCTATGGTGCTGGTGTCGAGTCGCCTGGTTGGTATCACCATATTTTTGTTAACAGAGAAAACCCGGTTCTCACCTGGCTCGTGAAAGTAGCACAACTATTGCGAGCAGAAGATCTTGATGCCTCATCTGCCCAGGTAATTGATACCTTGCGTCTAGTCGAAGCAGTGTCGTCTATGCGCGAACTGGCTCACCCTAGCCTTGATGAACTAAATGATGCCATCATCACGGTGCTCTGTTCGGGCAATAATATTCCCCTTGGTCTAATTAGAAAGAAGCTCATTGTCGGCGAGACTCTGGGTCAAGTACCAGAAAATACGCCAGGCACGCCACTAGAGCGCGACCTCAGCAAGCTGCAAAGCAAACTGCGCATCAAGCCCGAAGCCACCTCAAAAGTGCTTGAGCTAGATTTGCGCAAGCCCCTTGACTTAAGCCGCAGTGAGTTACTCAACCGTCTACTCATACTAAATATTGATTGGGCCGAGAAACAATATATTCGCGGCAAGAGCGGTACCTTTCACGAAAACTGGGATCTGGAGTGGTACCCTGAGCTAAGCATCAGACTAATTGAAGCTGGCATCTGGGGGCGCACCATTGAGCAGGCCGCTGCTGCCAAAGCAGCCGACGTGGCCAGTAAAAACAATAGCCTAGCAACGCTAGTTGATTTGCTTGAAAAAATACTAGAAGCAGATTTGCCTGACGCCCTAAAAATGGTAATGGACCGCATCAACAGTGAAGCAGCAGTAGCTGGCGATGTCATTGAACTAATGAAAAGCATTCCCACACTGGCTCGAGTGGTGCGCTATGGCAATGTTCGCGGCACCGATGTAGAAGCCGTCAAATCAATTATTGATGCCTTGGTCACCCGCATTGTAATCGGCCTGCCATCAGCCTGTCAGTCGCTTGACGATGAGGCCGCCGACTCAATGCAAGGCTTGATCAATGAAGTTAATGCTGCCCTACTTCTAATGAGCAGACAAGACCATCTCAGCTCATACAGAGAGCTTCTGTCAAAATTAGCTAACAACGAGAACCTACACGGCCACGTGGCCGGCAAGGCCACAAGACTGCTATTCGAAAGTCGCACCCTCGACGATCAAGCAGCCGCACGCATGATGCAATGGGCTCTATCTCGCTCAGTAGAACCGCTCTATTCAGGCAAATGGCTAGAAGGTTTTCTCAGCGGCAGTGCCCTAGTTTTAATTCACGATAGTCGCCTCTGGCAATTGCTCGATGGCTGGTTGCTCAATCTAGACCAAGATGCATTCAAAGAGCTGCTGCCACTTCTGCGGCGTACTTTCTCAACTTTCACCAGCCCCGAGCGTCGTCAAATCGGCGAGCGAGTGCGTGAAACTCAGGCTGCGGAAGGCGAGATTTTCATGGCCGTCGACGAAGAGGACCTCAATTTAGAACGCATTGGACCACCACTGAATATGGTGCGTTTTTTGCTCGGGCTTGCGCCGCTGACAGAATATTCGCAGGAAGAGAAAGTTACAGGTGGAAGCCCATGAGCACCGGTCAAGAAGAACTAGAAGAGCGCTTGAGAAGATGGCGACTACTACTAGGCAGTCAAGACAAAGAAGGCCTTAAACATAGCCTTGAAGGCGAAGACGCTGCCATCGACGCCACTCTTTCTTCTCTATATAACCCGAGAGAAGACGATGGCGGAATGCGTGGCGCTGACCTTGGTAGCTCAAGCCCAAACGTGGCCCGCTGGCTTGGAGACATACGCAAGTATTTTCCGGAGTCGGTGGTCACCATCATGCAAAAAGACGCCCTAGAAAAACTCAATCTTAAGCGCATGCTTTTAGAACCAGAGCTGTTGTCGTCTATGGTGCCTGATGTTAATTTGGTTGCCACCCTAGTCGCCCTAGGCTCAGCCATGCCCAACAAAACCAAAGAAACTGCCCGCATGGTGGTTCGCAAGGTTGTAGATCAATTGATGGCTAAACTGGCTAACCCGACTAGACAAGCAATTGTTGGTGCCACTAATAGAGCAACAAAAAACTATCGTCCTCGCCACCACGAGATTAACTGGGCAAGGACAATTCAAATAAATCTAAAGCACTATCAACCACGCCTCAAAACCATAATTCCCCAACGAATTGTTGGCTACGGCCGCAAACGCTCAAGCCTCAAAGACATAATTTTACTAGTAGACCAAAGCGGATCGATGGCCACCTCAGTGGTATATTCAAGTATCTTTGGGGCAGTTCTTGCCTCACTGCCAGCCGTTTCAACCCAGCTGGTGGTCTTCGACACCGCCATAGTTGACTTGACAGAAAAATTGGCCGACCCCGTTGACGTTATCTTTGGTACTCAACTTGGTGGTGGCACCGACATCAATCGAGCAGTGGCCTACGCCCAAACTCTTGTGAAAAGACCAAGTGATACCATTCTGGTACTAGTGAGCGACCTCTTCGAAGGCGGCAACAACCAAGAGATGCTCAAGCGCATCTATTCATTGGTCAATGCTGGTGTCACGGTGGTGGCACTGCTAGCTCTTACTGACCAAGGGGCCCCCGCCTTCGATCACCGCAACGCTGCCCATTTTTGTCAGATGGGAGTACCAGCATTTGCTTGCACACCAGATCAGTTTCCGCAACTGATGGCCGTCGCTATAAACAGAGGCGACCTCACATCCTGGGCAGCAGCCCAAGGCATTGTCACGACACGAGCCGAAGAAAGCGAAGTCTAGACAAGCACATAGAGCAAATCGAAAATCTAAGGCCGAATATAGGTCCCGACGGTTTCTCCGCGAGCAAGAATGTGACCAGCAATAGCTTTCTCAAAAGCGACCTTATCTAAGCCTGGTTTAACGCTTAGCATTTTATCTAAGGCAAAGACGCGGAAATAATAGTGATGCACCTTGCCTTTGGGCGGAGAGGGCCCGTTATAGCCAGTCTTACCAAAGTCATTCACACCCTGATTAGCCCCGACCGCTACTGCAGTCTTTGGCGTTCCTTCCTTCAACTCAGTGGTTTTGGCATCAAGGCCATACAGCACCCAGTGCCACCAATCTCCGCGAGGTGCGTCAGTATCGACTACGCAGACAGCAATGCTCTTAGTCTGCGCCGGAACAGCAGACCAGCTCAAAGATGGAGCAATGTCTTCACCATCAGCCGTGTACTTAGCCGGGATAGCAGCACCACCAGTAAAGGCAGTAGTTGAGACCTTTAAACTCTCGATTGCTGCCCCCTTGGCGTCGGCATGATCATCTTTCGCGTGCACCGCCAGCATCATACTAAAGGTAGAAAGTGCCAGAGCCGAAAATACTAATGCTACTTTTAAAGATTGCAAAGGCGAAGGAAGCTTGGCCGAAAATCTGAAGCAAATCAAAGCTAGTTGACCTCGGCAATACTTGTAGCTCTCACTTCGCCACGCTTGATAATACCCACTACTTTTACAACATGGGCCTTATCACGAGTCGACGCTTTCATTACTTTCTTGGCAATGGCCGAACTGGCATTGTCAAGGTCAAGCCATTGGCCTTGACTATATATTGAAAAACCCGCCTCACAGCAGGAAGGCTCAAGAGAGCAGGCCTTAGTGTGTTCTTTGACGCTCTTCATAGCGTCTTTATTGTCGCCCTTGATAGCTGCAGCACATGAGCGGTCGACAAGGTATCCGGTCCAGCTCTGCGAATTCGGAACGGCAGGACTAGACACTGCCGCACTCTTTACAGCTAGGCCAGAAGCAGCAGCAGCTGGCTTAGCCGCAGTCTTCTCCGATGACTTGGCCACTGACTTGTCTACTGCCTTATCTAAAGACTTAACAGCCGACTTAACGGCAGTTTTTGCAGGTTTGCTTGCAGTTGGCTCTGAAGCAAAAGTAGGCAGGGCTGTTAAGAGAAACAGGGCCAAGAGAGAAACGGTAGTTTGTTTTGGTAACATGATCCACGTGATTGCTAACTGAAGTTTTACTGTCTGAATACTGACTTTCTACACAGTGAACATCCTAGCAAATCCGTTCCTGTTCTAGTACCAAGTTCTAGGCCCAATTCCTAATCCTATTCTTATTCCTGTTGATAACGAAATTTTCTTATGACCATTGAAGAGCTAGCTCAGAGCCTGATAAAAATTACCTCTCGACTGCCAGAAAGTCAGGCCGAGCAGGTGCGTCAGTTCATTTCTTCTAGTCGCACGAAAACACTGGGACTGGTTGCCAAAGCGCTAAGCACAAAAGACATTAGCAATAAAGCCGGAAGCAGCAAAGCTGCTAGTTCTACAGAAGGCCTAATTGGCGGACAGCCACTCTTACCGCCCTACTTCAAATGGCCTGACGACCGCTACGGCCAATCGATGTTGTTCCTGGCCCAATTTGACTTAGCACAACTACCAGTCGTAAGAGATGACGCTCCCAAAGCCGGTCTCCTCACACTCTTTCGCTCAGCAGCGGCAACAAGCTTAAACAGTAAAGACAGAAAAGGATTTCACATTCAATGCTTGCCGGAAAGCGATCGCAAGAACCTTGCGCCTACCGAGCAGCCAGAAGACAAAGAGCTGCCAGCCTTTGGCTTTGAAAGCGGCCTAACTTATACTGTCGCTCAAGACTTAGACGCCCTGAAGAATGTAGTCGACATTCCCTTTGATATGCAGGCCGAGATAGAAAACTGGATCAGCTCATTCAATTCGCTGTCAAAATGCCAAAGTCAATTGTTCGGCACCAATGTTAGTGGCTTTAGTCAGTTGCAAGAAACTTGTGCTTTTGCCTTCAACGGCATCTCGTACAATCCGGCCCGCGCCAGAGACAGCCACTATGGTCATCTGATCAAAGAAGCAGCAGACTGGATTTTACTTGCCCGAATAAATGAAAGAGAACTATTTGGCAAGAATCATACTGTTCAAGAGACGCTAGTGCTCATCCGAGAAGAAGACATGAGAGAGGGTCATTTCGACCGAGCCTGGATGATAGTGCGCCCGTTAGCCGCGACTCCAGCAACACCTGTCTAACAATAAAAGTAAAAAGCTCAAGGCATGGTACGCCGTAAGAGCAAAAAAAATGGTTTCCATGGAAACTATTTTTAAAACACAAATTAGGGAACGAGGTGCGGGCTTATTATGCCGAGAGCTAAATACGACCTAAGTATGAACAGAAGATTCAAGCCATTCAAGAATATGGTGAATAGAGCTTCTCACTTGGTTCTTCAAAGTCGTCGGTGCAGCCTTGCCTTCAAGGCTAGCTAAATAATTGCCGGTGCTCTTATGATCGAAGGCACGGCGCAAGAATAGCTTAGGGTCATTGACACCTTCCATACTTACCGGTCGCTGATTGCGGTCAAGGCCGACAACTAGCTTAGAAGACTTAATTGGCACCGAAGAACCAGGCCAAACAGCATCAGGTGATAGGGCCTTACCATCTAGTGCCAGCGGCTCAACCACAATTTGTCTAGTAGCAGGCTGATACTGACTGCGAAGCATCAACTCAGAAATGCGACTATCGCGAGTAGGCATTAGCACCCTTGTAATTTTAGAGTGGAAGAAATCAGAAGTGCCGTCAATACGCTTATCGAGAGGGAAAAGTTTCTCCACATTGCCGGCAGCAGCCTTACTATCGGCAATTTCATAATACTGGCGATTCACCACTGGTGGTGTTGCCTCAGGGCGGCCAACGAACTTGGTGCTTTCAACTAAAGCGTTGACGCTCTCTGCTGGGGTCAAAATAGTGACATCATGATTAGAGCGATCACCTTGCTTGAGAACACCAACCAGGCGCCCCTGAGAATCAATGATCGGGCCGCCAGAATTGCCATTTTCCGCGTGTAGTTTGATGCGCAGGTTTAACGGGTCTACGCGCACAGCGTTAATAGTTTCACCTGGAGATAAAAACGGCTTTTGCCAGCCATTAGGAAAACCAACACTGAAGAGCTGCTCGCCAGCCACGTTGTTCTTAATCACACCAGAGCCTCCCACCTCCACAGGAGAAAATCTTGAAGCGGCTGTGGGATTTTTCAATTGAATTAAAGCAAGATCGTAAAGCGGAGACGACTTGATTACTGAAGCCTGGTGCGCCCGACCGAAGCTGTCGAAGACGGTCAAATCAAGAGCGCCTTCAACCACATGATGATTAGTTACCATGCGACCGTCTTTGCCCACCGAAAATGCGGTACCGAAGCGACCGGCCATAGCACCATTCTCTTCGGCAAGAACTTCAACCCGTCCAACCTTTCCGCTCATACTAGAGTATAGCTGGGCCAAGTCATCGTACCTAGAGACCGTGACTTTAGAGCTGACAGCGGCCTCTTCTCCCACTTGCAAAAGAGGAATATCAATTTTAGCAGCAGCCTGACGGACAAAATACGAACGAGCACCGATGGCTCCAGCACTACCAGCGGCACCCATCAAAGTAGTATCGAATAAAAAGGCACCAGCGGAACTACTGACGACAGCTTTATTTTGCCAGTGCTGCACGTCTGATTGCCAGCTTGATTTAGCTGCAGCAGATACTTCTGCCCCGTGTTTTCCGGCTTCAAGACCAAAGGCAACCCCACCAGCAAGGCCAAAGCTTTTTGCTGCCATGCCAATCATTCCGGGTTTGTGCGTCACGACAGCCAACCCTAAGCCAAAAGCAGCCGCGCCAGCAACTTTCAAGCTTGTTTCGCCAGGATTTTCAACAGCTCGCTCAGCCTCAGCGGCAAAGCCCGAACCAACTGAGCCCAGCAAATCGATTTCGCGCAAAATCTTAGCCCCAGTGGATTCGGAAGAAGCAGAAGCACGCTCGCTCAAGCTCACAGCATTTACTGCAGAATCAAGAACTGGTTGCTCTGAACTTACGTCAAGGGGCATTAATAAATCTCATACAAGTAGTAAAGAGATTTATATGTTAAGCCCAACCATCCACCATGTCAGTGGGGAAAACACGTAGTGCTATCAAAAGGCAGGCTGTTTACAAGCTTAATTAAAACTGGCGGAAAATCACTCGCCGATTGCGAGCCCGGTTAGCCTCGTTGGTATTGGGTTTCTCTGGCTTGGTGAAGCCAAAGCCCACGGCCTTAAGCCGCGCAGGTGAAATACCGCAACTGTCTATCAGATAACGCTTTACAGACTCAGCACGGCGCTGAGACAAGCTCATATTGTAGCTATGGCTGCCTATAGTGCAGGTATGGCCTTCCACTTGCAGCTTTAATTTAGAATCGCTAGCAATGTAATGGCTGAGGGAGCGCAGGATAGCTTTGGAGGAATCGCGCAATTTTGCCGAATCAAAGTCAAACAAAATGAGATAAGACGTTGCTACGCCGCCATCTTTGAGCTGGTCAAAGATATTCTTGGCTTCTTTGTTAGCGTCGCTGTCGCCGTAGGCATGGGCAAGGGATGCCACCCAACGAAAGGGGGCATTGCCCTGAACCATGAGGGGAAAGCGGGGATTGTCCAAAATCCAATAGGTCCAACCGTTATCGCAGACAGCCTTAATACAGCGCACAGGCACGTCTTTGCCATCAATGCGCATACTGACAGACTCTTCCCCACTACCAGTAATGTAATGTGGCATTGGCACTGTCTCTTGATGCAGCACCATGACGCTTTCTGGGCCATCCAAGGAAAACTCGGAGCGCTTGCCCAGCTTTAGGTCTCGAAAGAGGTCATCTGAAATGCGCAATGCATTGTTATAACCAACTAGGGTGGTAGTCTCGTGCTTGGGATAGAACAAGCTGACTTTGCGCGAATGATGAATATCACCTGGTTCGACGCGCCTTGAGCCCGAGGCATCGGCCGGTTCACTCATCTGCCATTCGTATATATAGCCGTCCCGCCCCGATTCTTCGATGCGGGCCATGAAGTCATAGTTGCCAACCAGGCGCCACTGGGTGTCTAGGCCATCAAAAATATGAAATGTCACTTCCAGCCCCGGGGCAAAAACCACCTGGGTAGTGGGGTCGGTTATCTCTTTGGCCGCAGGAGCCGCGGTCTGTCGACTTACTGGGTCAGCGATGATGGTTTTCTTCGGGGCATAAGAGGCAGCCTGTGCCGATGGGGCCAGATTTACGAAAACCAGATTTAGTAAGAGGGCGGCAAAACCACAGGTAAACACAGATATATAGGCGAAATTTGACATCTTTAGATTGTCGCAAAACTTGCCAGTTCTAATCTAGGTGAAGGCGCTAATGAGACAAAGAGCAACGACGATGATTAAAGAAAACTAGAGAATTGGCGGTTAAGCCCGGGAGTTCAATAGGCTGACAGTAGAGGCACGCTGAATTAAGTGGGGCCAAATTGTTTTTTAAGGTCACAAAACGGAGTTAGAGCAATGGGCAAGGCAGTAGGAATCGACTTAGGCACCACCAACTCTGTAGTAGCGGTAATGGAAGGCGGACAGCCAACCGTAATTGCCAATACTGAAGGAGCACGGACTACACCATCAGTTGTTGCCATGAGTAAGGGCGGAGAGAGGCTGGTTGGCCAATTGGCCCGGCGTCAGGCCGTGGTCAATCCACAAAACACCGTTTATTCAATTAAGCGCTTCATGGGCAGACACTACTCTGAAGTAGCTTCTGAACTGCAAAACATTTCCTATAAAGTAAAAGAAGGCCCAGAAGGCGGCTGCAAAGTTGCCATGGGTGGAAAAGACTATAGCCCTGAAGAAATTTCAGCCATGATTCTGCGCAAGCTCAAAGAAGATGCTGAAAAATATTTAGGCGAGAAAGTAACTGGAGCTGTAATCACTGTTCCAGCTTACTTCAACGACTCACAGCGCCAGGCCACTAAAAACGCTGGCCAAATCGCCGGTCTTGAAGTACTACGAATCATCAACGAACCAACCGCAGCTGCTTTGGCGTACGGCCTAGACCGTAAGAAGAACGAAACTATTCTGGTCTTCGACCTTGGTGGTGGCACCTTCGACGTATCAGTTCTAGAAGTTGGCGACGGTCTATTTGAAGTCAAATCAACCTCAGGCGACACTCACTTAGGTGGCGACGACTTTGACCATTGTGTTGTGGAATGGCTCGCCAACGAGTTCAAACAAGCCGAAGGTATTGATCTGCGCAAAGATCCACAAGCTCTGCAAAGACTTATGGAAGCATCTGAGAAAGCCAAAATTGAGCTTTCTTCAGTAACTGAAACCAGCATCTCTCTGCCGTTCGTCACAGCTAATGAAACTGGACCAAAGCACCTCGATATGAAGTTGACACGCTCGCGCTTCAACGAGCTAACCCGAGACCTTGTTGCACGTTGCAAAAAGCCAGTAGAACAAGCATTGGCTGATGCAAAATTGACCTACGACCATATTGAAGAAGTTGTATTGGTTGGTGGTTCAACTCGTATACCTGCTGTCAAAGACCTCGTCAAGAGCCTGACTGGTGGTAAAGAGCCAAACCAGAGCGTTAACCCTGATGAAGTGGTGGCCATTGGAGCTGCCATACAAGCAGGCGTTCTCGCTGGTGAAGTAAAAGAAATTGTATTGCTCGATGTCACACCACTATCTCTCGGTATTGAAACCATGGGTGGTGTCTTCACCAAACTGGTAGAAAAGAACACAACTATTCCTTGCCACAAATCGCAAATCTTCTCCACCGCTGAAGACAATCAACCAAACGTTGATGTCCAGGTCTTCCAAGGCGAAAGAGCAATGGCTCGCGACAACAAGATGCTAGGCAACTTCATCCTTGACGGTATCGCACCAGGGAGAAGAGGCCAGGCCAAAATCGAAGTATCGTTCGATATCGACGCCAACGGTATCGTTTCAGTTACAGCCAAAGACCAGACCACTGGCAAAGAACAGAAAATCACTATCACAGCCACAACCAACTTGACCAAAGAAGACGTGGAACGCATGGTGAAAGAAGCTGAGTCGCACGCCAAAGACGACGAAAAAGCCAAAGAGAAAGCCGACATGCGCAACGATGCTGATGCCTTGATATATGCAGTAGAAAAACACGTTGCCGATTTTGGTGCTAGCAATAGCTCTGAGAACAAAACCAAAGCTGAGACCCTGATTACTGAATTGCGTCAGAAAATCAAAGACAATGTCAGCAATGAAGCCCTCAAAACAGCCATTGAAGCTCTACGCAGCCAATTGATGGCTATGCAACAAGAAGCTGAAGCAAAAAACAGAGAGCCAGTCGGCGCAACTGCCGGCGGTGCATCAGGCAGTAGCTCAAATAGCACTTCTGGTGGTGCTTCAGGTAGTTCTTCTGGTAGTACTAATAGCGGTGCTTCTAGCTCTGGCAGCAAATCAAGTTCAAACAACGACGATGTTGTAGATGCCGAAGTTGTCTAGCTAGCGCGTTCTCAAGGCAACACTTCAAATTGCACGAAGCAAATGGTGGCTCAAATAAATATTTGAGCCACCATTTCTAAAAGGAGAGAAAATGGAAAAGGCTACTTTCGCAGCAGGTTGTTTCTGGGGAGTTGAAGAGAAATTCCGTCAAAGCAATGGTGTAGCAGAAACAAAAGTTGGTTATAGTGGCGGCCACACGGAAAACCCCACCTACGAACAAGTCTGTGGCAAGCAAACTGGTCATGCCGAAGTGGTAGAAGTAATTTTCGACCCAGCCGTGATTAGCTACGAGCAACTCCTCAAAATATTCTTTGAGATGCACGACCCCACCACACTCAATCGCCAGGGCCCAGATCACGGCAGCCAATACCGCTCAGCTATATACTTCCATTCTAGTGAGCAAGAGCAACAAGCCAAAGAGACGATTGCCGCCTTGACCAAGGCTAAGGCCTTCAGAGACCCAATCGTCACCGAAGTAACAGAGGCCAAGCCATTTTATGACGCTGAGGAATATCACCAGAAGTATCTGGCCAAGCGCGGCATTAACGTCTGTCACTAGCTGCTTAACAGCATAATTGCCAATAAAGAGAAAGAGCCGATGGCCCTATGGTTTCATTCGAGTTCTTACTTGAACCTATTGAATAGTTGAATCAAAAATGAAGAATAAAAAAGTTGCTACAAATTGGCTAATGAAAATCCTCGTGATCTTAGTCATTTGCCTAATCTCAATCTTTACCTTGCTGGCTGTAGGAGCCTATTGGATTTTCTCGCTAACCACTAACTCAGAGTTCCTTCAGTCTATTGCTAGTAAGTTCATGACTATTTCTGAGCCCTTACCCAACGGTTGTCGTTATTACTTTGGCTTTCGTGCTTTCTCTAGACCATACATACGCATTCGCTCTAAGGACATGAGGACACTCTATACCTTTTACGAATACATGGATAAAAACTTGTCGTCTGACATCCCCGTGGCGAAACTTGTAGAGCGTGCGGCAAGCGGAGAAGTTCTCGGACCGTTTGGTTCTGAAAGTCGCCAACGAATAATTGTATCCAAGCAAGGCACTCTCATGGTCGGAAAGCAAAATATGCCGTATGTAATCGGCCATAAAGCAGAACCGTTCAGTGCCGACAATGTTACAGCCAATTGTTTCACCGGATTTATCAAGGCACCGGACAGCGGTAAGTTAATAGTGATTGTGGTTGAGAACCTGACGAGCGAAAATCCGCTGGGTGAAAACAAGTCATTAGAGCCGATTACAATTGAAAGAGTGCGCTCGCTCACCGATGGCATCAAGTCATTCAAATAATTTGTTAGTGTCGTACTAGCAACTACTCTCTTAATAGCGGCAAGGCTTTGTCTGCACCCCATTCCATAATTGAACCATCGTAGACTGGAAGCACTCGCCCAGTGTATGCCTCTAGCAAAAGAGCATAGGTAGATGCGCGCACGCCCACCTCACAGTAGGTTATTAGATCTGGATCTGAAAGCACACGCAGGTCAAGCAAAGAGAGAAACTTCTCGCGGCCAACGAAGTTACCTGAATCTTCAAAAAGACTTTCGTAGGAGAGCTGGACGGCCTCAGGCAAGTGACCAGTGCGCGGTTGGTAATCGAAGGAATCTCCTTGAAATTCACTCAAACTGCGAGTATCAACTGAAGTTGGCATCTTACCGCTGCCACACATCCGGGCCAAAGCATCTGTGCTAATACGTCTGCGACCATCAAGTCTCAATGAAAAGCTGCCGCCCTCAGCTCTGCTCTCTTGGCGGTCACAGCAACCACCGGCCTTGAGCCAGGCTGGCCAGCCACCATCGAGCATAAAGACGTTCTCGACACCCAGATAAAGCAGCATCCAGGCAATTCGCCCTTCTCTGCCTTTTGAGGCGAGGGAGTCGGCGTAAACGACCACCGGCCGGTTGTTGGTAAGGCCGATCTCAGACAGACGGCTAGCAAATTCTTCAAGCCGAGCATTGTCGAGGGCACCCCAATAACCCGGCTCCCAAAGGTCTAAGCTCAAGCCAAGAGTCTTTAACATTGGCTTAGCATTCCAATCTTCCCAGCCGATGCGCACAGCTGTTGGAATGTGACCGGCCTCATACTCATGCTCAGGACGAGAGTCAACAACAATAAGCGGCAGCATCGGCCCAAAGATTTCTCCGGTCAACAGCAGCTGTAGTTTTTGCGCTGAGATTAGTGCTATGGCCAAATGCTTGATCGGTCTCTCTGAGTGTCTTTATTCTTGAATAATGAAGCAAGCTAGCCCTAGGGGCAATGGGGCGTTCACGTATTAGGAACATTGGAGTGCTACTCCAATATCGGAACAAAGTTTTCCGCTGCCCTAATCTGCAATAATCGTCTTCAGCAGTTTGCAATTGCAGGTCCAAATCTCAGGAGTATGGCAATGCCTCAGAACGTAGTTGAAATAACTTTTTCAATTGAGGGCGATCGTCCGAAGATCGTGGAGGAAATAGAAGGCCTAATTGCTGCGCTCCTGCACCAAGGACAAATAATTGGTCAAGAAATTATCATTACTGACGAACCAAGCAAGCTGGTCTACATTTGTTATGCACCAACTGATAATTCACTTCAAGAACAATATTTTTCAGAATGGGGCACAGCAAGCCTGGCAAAACTGTTAGACGACGGTTGCACCATGTCGTGGAAAATGATCAGTACATCTGCGGACAATGCCCAATGGGAAACAGCTGAATACTTGGTGCTGTTCGCACGAACAATCTATCCACCGATTTCAAATGAACTAGGCGAAACGATATGCACGTTCAGCTTGCCTATTCTCGAAAGCTGTCGCAGTGAACTGCGACTGTGGAATGGTCTTCACAATGCTTGCGACGAGCTGTGGCTTGGTTCTGATGGAGAGCTGGAATTAACAGCCTATACGCAACTGGCTGATTCAAACTCAAGCCTGTCAGAATTTGGCCGTTCATTGTGCAAGGCGATTCAAAAAGCGACTAAGAAACCGACTTATTACTATCTTCATAAATACTATGGCAGGACCTCAGATTACAAAGAGGTACGTTGTCCTGGCTGTGGAGGCGACTGGAACGCAAACAAAAACGTCAATAAAGAAGACACAACGGGACTGTGGAACTTCCCTTTCCGCTGTGAAGACTGCCTACTTGTTTCCACCTATGCGGTGGATTTTGACAACGAAGAGCGCAGCAAAATTGGCGAGTATTGCAAATCCAAAAATGAAGCATGAGACCAGCCAGCAGCGACGCTAGGCTAACCCAGCCATAGCTGATTATCATTGCCCACGATATCTCTTGATCAACTCATTTAGAGGATCGACTTTGGTCATAAATATATGCTGACCTCGATTACTATCAGCCGCAAGCTCTGCAAGACCGACAACCTTCCCTTTTTCATTTAAGACTGGTCCACCACTGCCCCCATCTTCACCATGGGCATTTAAGACGACCACACTCTTGTTAAGATTCTCGCCAGGTGGATTTGCAACAGCCGCCACCTGCCCAATCCTGGTAGCACCAACTACAGTGCCCTGAGAAATATGCATTCGAGCCCAACCCTTAGCATAGCCAAAGGCAGTCAAAGGCTGATCCATGGTCAAAGCAGCCGCGGAAGCCTCTAGTGCTAGAGGTTTAAACTCATGGGCAACTTTCGGCTCCACTTTTAGTAGTGCAAGATCATTGGCACGATCCTCGGCAACAACCTTCGCCACATAAGACTTTGTCCGTCCATCAGTTAAAACAGTGATTTCATCGAAATCAAAGACCGTATGGTCGTTAGTAGCGATGAGGCCATCTTCTCCCACCACAAAGCCACTGCCCATAGAAATATCTTCAGTTCCAGCAGCTTGCCCTGGTCTTTTAGCACTTAGTGCCACAACAGAAAGCCGCGTTTCCTCATAGAGCTTAGCCTGCGCACTGTCAGTGGGCACTGCCAAAGTGTCACTTTCAACCGCCGGTTTGCCTAGAATTAGAGCAGGGATGGCAATGGTATCTCCACCGGTCTTGGGCTGAAGAGAACCAGCCACAGAGCCAAATTCCATTTGCCAATTTACACTACTGATATCAGCACTCTTCAAATCAATTGTAACGTCTCCACCAAGCCCATCCTTTTCATAGGTATCTACGGCCATCGCCCAGAGTCGAAAATCTTTAACCGTTCCACTGTAATTCTGAGAGTTTCTCTGATTGATAGAGGCCATAACTTGATTCATCAGAATCTGAGCCTCAGCTCCTTTACCACCATCCATCAACTGAGCCATGAGCCTGGCGCTGCCATGCTCAACTGCTGGAAGCACGGCATAATGCTCTGGCACATTATTAGCACCGAGCTTTACGGTCATATCAAGACCCTGACCATCCTTTTCGTGGCTATTGACGGCTTTAACTAGAGTGCGGAAATCTTCTCTCTGCAGACTGGACGCATACTGAGCCAGAGCAATAGAGACGGCTTCCTTGTTGCCAGCATCTAATTTACCTGCAACTTCACCTACTATTTGGTCAAATTGACTCATGGTCATTCTCCAAACAAAAACATCTTAAGCCTATGGAATATAACCTCTATAAATAAAGTAGGCGATGGGGAAAACCGCAAAAGCACATCTTAATAAGGATCCTCGACAAAAACAGAACTAAAGCAGGAATTAACCATTGTTTTGAGCTTAAGCCCATGGCCTATTTCAACGTTTAATCTTTTTATTTTCAATTTTTCCATTTTTCTTTGAACTTTTTGGAGCTTGCCGACGTTTAACAGTAAGTAAGAGGCAATTGAAGAAAAGCAAAATTCGATTTGCCTATCACTAATAAAACAATATGAACAAGGAACCAGAGCAATGAAAAAATCTATTGCCTTCAGCACACTGTGCCTATCTTTAGTCTCTGCCCTAATGCCAGCGCTCGCTCAAGGCAGTGATACTAAAAGTGAAATCCAGACCGAAATTAAGAGCGAAAATTCCTGCAAAGCAGGCGGACACAAAGACGGCCATAAGAGAGGCGAGCATAAGAAAGGTAGCAAACTTGAAGCTCTCAATCTAACCGAAGCACAAAAGACAAAAATGACCGAACTAAAGACCAGCCTCAAAGCTTCAATTGCCCCCAAACGAGAAGAATTGAAGAGCCATCGTAAAGCTCTCGGTGACCTACTCTCAAGCGACAAAATCGACAAATCCGCTGTGCAATCAGAACAAGATAAGATCAATGCATTATCAAACGATTTAGCAAACTCCATGCTGGCATTCCGCATCGACTTTAACGAGAACCTCACTGCCGATCAGCGCAAGCAGCTGAAAGAGATGCGCGCAAGCTGGGGTGGCAAGAGGCATGGCCATGGTCATCACCAACGCAATAGCTAGTAGCTAGTTCGATAGCAACTATGCCCAAGAAAAGCGCCAAAAATACGCGTATACAAGAAGCGTCAGCTCGAGCTGACGCTTCTGCGCTTAAGCTTTTGCGCATATATCCAGAGACAATAAATGCCCCGCTGGCGAGGCGTGGCATTTATCTGGAGTCTCTACAGCTGCGATTATCAGGGTTGACAAGATTAAAATACATAGGGAAAAGGATACTTATTTTCTACGCTCTCAAAGATGTCAAAGATCTCAATTGCATCAAGCCGCTATAATCTAGAAGTCCTGCGCCACACTAAAATTCCCAAGGCAACTTTGAAAAAACTAGCGTCTTCAATCTTACTTCGTGGTCTCTATACACTTTACCTGCTTTGCACAATTAGCTCACTGAGCTGGTTTACAGAATCGGCTCACGGCCAAGTGCTTCAAGGTGGCATTGAAGAACGCGCGACACCAGTGCAAGACAAGTTTCGCATCGGTTCGATTTTTTCTGACGACTTACTACCAGGCAATCACAAAATCAAAGAATGGTACAAGCTGCCAACCTGGCTAACCGGCGGCTTTGAATCCAAAACATTGAAACTAACAACTTTGCTTGGCGCCATCGAAAGCAAAAACGAAACGACTTGCATACGAGGCCTACAAGCAGACAAGAACGGCACAGTATGGGACGCAGTGATTATTCCGAACTATGCTAGAGTCAAAACTGTTGGTGCCACAGACTTTGATATATTTGAAGAATACAAAGTATTAGAGACCACACCAGAAAAGTTTCGTTGCGAAATTAAGTACACCGCAATAACCGTAGACGATCAATCGCACAAAATTTTACGCGCAGAAAAGCGCAGCGAACTACAAGAACTTGTACCTGCGGCCGACGAAAAAGTAGTTGAGTACAGCAAACAAATGCGCTACGACCAAGACGGCAAGCCCCTCATGCGCAGAGCAAAAAAGCTGGAAGTAATGCTTTTGCCCATCAGCAAATTCAAACCCCTCGACCAATCACCAGGCGGAACATTCAACTACAAAGAAGAATTTCGCAGCTACCTAACAGAGTCAGGGCAAGCGGATTTAATTCCAGAAGAATCTAAAGACACGCAAAGAGCCAAAGTTACAGAAGAAGCAAAAGCGGTGGAGTCCAAATAGCCTTAGACACCCTTACTTTGCGGGAAGCAAATCATACTGATTGGTTGACTGAAGATAATCACAGAAATCGTTGAAATAGTCGCGACCATCTTCACTTCTAATTGGCTTAAATGACGCCTTGAGAAATTCGGTATAGTATTTTCTAAATGGCTTATCCAAAAGCGGTCGCCCTTGCTGGTCGTAGCCCATGCCAGTTGATTCAGCTTCAATAGTACGACCAGGTCTACCCGGTCTAAAAGTGTGCACTTCTCTTTTTTGAATATTTGAAATAATCCGACCATCAGCTTTACTAACACGAATACCCATAGCATGAATTTCAAGCACAACTTTATTTGCACTAACTTCTAGCGGCTTCATCTCAAGAGTATTGTTCAAGTCATAGCTGTCGCCGCGATCTACTCGCACAGTAAATGGTTCATTGCGAGGATGCCAGATATCGCCGCGATGATCGGCTTGATAGCCGCGGCGCATGTCACGCTGAGAGACCTGACGACGATCTGGATAACCAAACTTCTTTTCTATCAGCGCGTCACGATGCCAGTAACCAGCAAACCATGAGGGGATGCGATACCAGCCCTTGCCTGTATTCTGCGGCGGCAGATTTGTTTCCTCAAAAGTAGCACCAGCTTGCAGCTTAAGCGGCACTGGAGCGACTGTCGCTCTAAATTCAAGATGCTCAGCTCCTGTACTTTCTTTAGCATTCTGACAGTTCGCCTCTAAAGAAATAACGATAGGCGCCAAGACTGCCAACAGCGGCGCAAGACAAGCCAACAACAAAAACCTAGAGAGGCGCATCTTAAGAAACCAGCGATTTAAACATCACCTGGGATGGTGGCTCATAACGAAAAATAGAATAGCCTTCAAAGTCAGGCAAGAGTTCAATGTGTCCGTTCAAGATGACCTGATAACCAGCCTTTTCATACATTTTGCGAGCACGCTCATTGGTTGCTTTTACGCCAATTTCAGCGGCCACCAGCCCGGCTCGAACAATTAAGGCTTCGGCATTATAAAGCAGAGCCTGCCCCACACCTTCTCGTTCAATTACTGAGCGCACCCTCTCAATTATTCCAGTTGGTCGATCAACCTTAATGCGACTCTTAGGCTTCTGTCGCTCCAAGAGATCAACATAAACCATAGCTACAATTTCGTCGTCCAAAATTCCCACAATAGCCACAGAACCAGAGTTGATCAAATGCTTGAAGAAGCGCCTAGTCAAATCTAGAAATTCTTCGCTTGGCGCCGGGGCATCTTCAGGCTCAGAATCGGAGCCCAGAAAAGCTAGGGAAAGACGATCAATATCAGAGAGTTCGGCCAATCTAAATTTGACAATCCCTTTAGAGGTTTTGTGCTCGGCCACCGGTAGAGGAGTTTCAAGAAAATTCACGGCAATTCCTAAAATCTATCAGCACAATAATGACACATGCCAGCGAAAGTATAAACCCATAGCAGTCTTACTTACAGGAGCCCGCACAGCCGCTAGCGGGGTTGAGAAGAACGACTTCCGACTCAATTGTACAGGCATCATCAAAGTTGCCACAGCTGCCGTGGCAAAGCATTACAGGGCAAAAAACCGGATTGATATAACGCTTACGCCAATGGTTAAAATGAGCCAAGGCTGACCCTGGTAAGACTATTGCCTGTTCCGGACCAGGTGCATCTGCTTCACCCGAACAACAAGATTCCACAGAATCGACGGCAGCGGGGCGACTAATGCGCACGCCAGAAGCTGAACCTGGCTGACAAAGCCAAACACAGCAACTAAATACAAAGCAGAATAAAAGACAGAAAATACTGATACTAACAAGACTAGGCAACAACCGAGAAAAAATTGCCATCAAAAGCGAAAACGCATGAAGTGGCAGGCGGGGCAGTGCAGCCCAGCGGCCCGCAGGCCGATAGATGCACCCTGATTGAGAGCGGTATTGAGGAACATACGAGCCACAGGGTGACTGCGGGGAGCAACCCCGACCACCGGCGCAGTGGCAGGAAGCGCCGCCGATGCTGGCGTTACCCCCAAAGTCGGTGCCAACAAGCCATTCTTGGCCGAACTTAGTTGAAATGTTCCGGGGGCAATGGTGGCGGGATCAACTAACAGCGCTGGCCCAAGTTGAGGTGAAGCCACTAAAGGAGGAAGGTCGGCTGCTGAGCCGGACAAAACTGGAGAACTTAAAACTGGCGAAGTTAGAACTGGCGCGCCATCATATGCGGCAGAAGAAGCTCCAGGAATAAGCGCAGGCGCAAATCTAGGTGAAAGACTGGGTGCTGCATTAGGTACAAAACTAGACCCAGATACCGGTGAGCTTGACCCGCGAACAGCTTGGCCATGGTTCTCTCTAAAACTAAATGCAGGACGATTGCGCAAAGTCTTCTCAATTGAACTTACGGCCTCGGCAATTTCTTTGTCATGGGGCTTGAGAGCTAGAGCAGCGCGATAGCTGCTAAGGGCGGCAATCAAATCACCCTTGCGCTCAGCCAGAGCACCGAGATCGTAGAAAGCATCAACATTAGAGGGATCGCGGCTAAGTACATGGCGAAAAGCGGCTTCGGCTTCTTCAAAATTGCCTTCGGCATGTTTGCGGGCGCCATATCTGAGCACAGAGGTCACTTCGGCATCAGCCTTTTGCCCCGGGGTCAGGTCTGCGTGCGGAGTAAGGGCCCTGAGCTCAGGATTTACAAGACTAACAGGATCAACATGATTTGACATGTCAGCAGAAGCTGCAGCCGCTGCTGACCTCTTGGAAATTCGCCGCCTTGGGCTAGACTTTCGCGCCTTTGTCGACTTAGTCGTCTTGTCGTGGGCCGATTGCGCTGATTGACCTGACTGTGCTGATTGAGCGCAGGCTGGCTCTATGGCAAAACTGCTAGCCCCGATAATCGCAAGAATAGACGCACCTACCAGAGCGGCCAATAACCACTCCCCCTGTCCAGTATGCTTTTGCTCTCTAAGGCTATACATACAACAATTATCCTTTAATTTCAAAAATTAGGCAGAATCTGCCAAAAACAGAAGCTATTTAGGCTGTCGCTAAGCTTTTCGAGTTACCTGAACTAGCTCGAACCAACAACAGTATCGCTAGTGGAAGCAACCCTACTATCAATTGCTAGATTTATTGCCGACATTGCCCGAGCCAGCCCATAGGTGTAGCTCTGCGAGTCGAACTTGGCCATTGTAGCCATTTCATGGTCGCCGTCATAGTCGCCGCTGAGAATGCGGAAATAATCAGGCCCTTCTAGCAACAGGTCTTTAAAATTGTCGGCCCATTTCCCGGCACAGCCCAGGACGCAAGCATAGGGTAAAAGGCGACCAAAAATAGTGGGATCTTCGCGAGCAATGCGCTCAAATTGCGCGAGGTCACCGCAGTTGACGAAATCACTAAAAGCCTGAGCTTGACGCAAAGCAATCACGCCTTTGGCCGTGCGTTTGGGCATGGCAGCACTGGCCAGAATAATCATCAAGCCCGATACTGCAAAGCCAATACCATAGTTTTTATAGAGGTCGCCAGCAAGAATACCGTTAGTAAGCATTATCGCTCCCACGGCCAAAACCATAGTACCGGCGACGACAAAACTATCGCGATCGTTGTAGGGTAAGCGAGCAAAATATTGATCTCGCAGCAATAATTGATAAATCAAACGCCGCATTTCACTGAGATAGGTGCGGAACTGCCCTCGCAAAGTAGACAAATATGTTTTGTCATTGGCCACAAACATAGTAGAGAGAAGCAAGACTTCATGCGCTTTTAAGCGCTCCGGATCAGGGCTTGCGGCCTTCTTAAAGTGATAGTCTTTATTGTCTCTGCCAATCAAACCGCTATAGGGCACTTCAGTGATAATCAGATAGCCACGAGCGGCCAAATCTAGCAACGTAGCAGTGATATCGTGTTTATCACAGTGCTCGTCAATCAGTGTTCCTAGTTCAGCTGGTGTTAGTTCGGTTGGTGGCATCCAGCCGGAAGCAGCCTGAACTCGGAGAGGATCGCGACCAAAGACAAACCACAATGAGACCAGCAAAACCAATGTAATGGCTGGAATAACAACAATAGATTTGCAGTACAGCAAGGCGAAATAAAGTTTGTCAATTAGAGATGGGGCGCTGAGTGAGCCTGAGGGCAAAGTAACAACACAAGAAAAATCTTGTCCCGAAATTAGATGCTGTGCAGAAAATTGAATAGTGTCACCTACAACCTTGCCTTGGCTGCGCCCTTTGGCGCCGCTGTGGCCGAGATAGGAGAGGGTCTTAACGGCAGAAAGATTGACTTTCGGCGGGCAGTGCAAAACTACTTTTAAACGGTCGATTCGGCACGGCAATTCAGTGCCAAGGCAACTCCAAAACAGCTCTGGTTTTCCACCATGGAAGTTGACAGCATTACTGGCCTCGTACTGAATACTAAAAACATGCTGACCACTGAGCATTGCTTTATTATCACCAATCTGCAATATGGCAAAGTCGCCCATGATCTTACAGGTATTGGGCATAGGCTTGTCACCATCTTTGACAGATAGTGGCAGAATAGCTAAGCGTTCTTTTATATCATGGCGTTCGTAGCGCAACGGAATGCGCCGATAAAGCACTGACCGCTGGCTCCCTTCAAAATCGTATCGAACAGTTTCGGTGACTTTGAGCAAACCATTATTGGCTAAAACTAAATCAACTTGAAAGTCTTTAATTCGCTCAGCTTGAGCATTTTGCCAGGGGAAGAAAAAAGCGAGAGAGAGCAAAAGGCCAAGCAATAGTTTCGACCAGCTAAAATGCATCTTCTCCCACCTGAAAGGTTAGGGCTATTATAGAGGCGTCAGCAGTGGTGAATTTCAAGAGGCTTTGCCCAAAGCTTTACTGAGGATGGTATATGACAACCCAGATAGTACGGCATGCACCTATCTTAAATCTGCTGTTAGAAAAATAGATGACTAGTTTTGTTCATATACAGCAAACAAGAACAAAATGCTTGACCAAGCTAGCATTCTCGCTTTTGCTCATTACTGGCCTCCAATGGCCCGCTTATTGCCGAGCGGCAGAAAGTGATATACAAACCACAGAAAATATACAAAATGCCAATAATAGTGATCATTTTTTGCGCTGTTACAACGAAGCGCTTAGAGCTACACAATCACGACGCTGGCAAGTAGCACTAGAATTCAACACCGCAGCCTTGCACGAAGCCAATCAAGCTAGCTCAGCGCGAAGTCGCTATCTACAAGCCAGGCTGCTACAAGGTTTGCTCTTCAATCGCATGGACAAGCCACAAAAAGCCTTCGAGACACTGAACGACCTGCTCAAGCCACTGACAGCGCAGTATGGTAAAAGCAGCATACAGGTAGGCAATGCATACTCTGAGCTGGCAGAAGCAGAACTTGCTTTGAGTCAGAACAAAAACGCTGAACTGAATGCCAGAAAAGCTATTGCTATTTTCGAACAACTTGTCAAAGACAAAAACAAAGAGAACAAAGACGGCGAACGAGATCTCGGGTTAAGCTTTTCCCGCCTAGCGCAGGCGCTGTCCAAACAAGGGTTTAATGAAGATGCTCGTGACTATTTTCTTCAAGCTCGAAAGGCATTGACTGCTGAACCCGGCTACAAAGAACAAGACATAGCTGATGAGTTGAGACTCGAGGCAAAGTTTTTTGGAAAACTTGGCAGCAACAAAACTGCCACACAACTCTTCGAAAAAAGTTGCCAAATCAAAGAAGCTCTTTCAGACCCAGAGCAGCCAGCCCACTTGTCTGGCGAAGTAAAATTCATATGGGAGCACGGTTCACCAAGAGCTCATGAAATCATCGATCACGAATTTCCCTTACGATACATCACAGCCAATCATGTACGCGTTGCGGTAACCGTAATCGATTTATGGGAATTGGCCTCAGTGCTCGTTTGCGTTACCAATTTAGACGATCACAGAAGGCCGGTCGGCCTCGGCACCGTCAAAGCCTTTCATGCAGTTGTAGATACGAAAAGCGGTCTGACAAAACAACTAGCACCCCTTACTTATGTTGACCATAAAATAATCGATAGAATTCGCCGCGAACGAGGCATGTGGGATCTAACACAAGATCGGCCCTGGCTTGCCAACATTCAAAGAACCCGCAACATCCGAGGCCTAGTGCCTCCTTCAGGCCACGATCTCTTCCGTGGACCAAATGTATTTGGAGTCTGGGGAGAATGGCCGGGAGTATCGCATACGGTGCCCACAAGAGTATCGGTATATCCCTCAAGAGAAAACATTTTCAACCGCAACGAGGACGACGACATTGATACAGAAGCTGGCTTGATTCGCAACGAGGGGGCAAAGCATGCAGGTTTGGCTACTATCTCCTTAGAACCCATGGAATCTCGCACCGGTGAAACCTTCTATATCTACCCTAGAGGAGAAGATATATTAGTGCAAGTGATGGTGGGCAATACTACTTTCGAATTTCCTTTCCATTGTCGCAAGCGCCGCATACCGTAGAAACTAAGTAACTAAAATTCTAATGCTTTAGCTACTAGCCAAACACTGGGTAAGGCCTTCGACATAAGTTGGATAAGCAAGCTGGATATCAAGATCGGCTAAAATTTTAGCGGCACAGATCTGGCGATTGCCTCTCAGACTAGGGTTAACTTCACTAAGGGGTACGGCCTGCGGCAAGGGTAAAGAAAGCTTCTGGCAGAGCCAGTTAACGACCTCTAAATGGGTCGTTGGTTTGAGATCACCTACAACATAAGTTTGCGGTGACTTAAGCGAATGAGAAAAGAAAACTTTTGCAATTATTGCGGCGAGGTCATCTAAATGAATGCGCGATACATAGTTTAAGCCGTCTCCAGGCAGCCGATATGAGCCGCTGAGAAGACGCCGATGCAACCCGCTACTAGCATCATAAAGCCCTGGTGCTCTTAGCACAATTGATTTTGCGGCCCAAATTTTCTCAGCCTTGAGTCTGATTGATGCGCGCGGGTCATCTTCATCAACAGCACTGCTCTCATCAATCACCCCCTCAGTTCTGCCATAAACACCAGTGCTTGAAATATAGGCAACGGCCCTCGGTTTAGCAGCAAATACAATATCGCTAAAAACTTGATCTGAATTACCATCTGGCGGAAAGGAGACAAGCACATAAGCATCATGGCAGACTGCAGCCAGAGCCTCTTGCCATAGTTCTTCCTGACCGATCAGAATAGGCTTAATACCTAAATTAGCAAGGGCAACCCCAGATCCGCTACGAGTCGTGCCCCACACTTCAAGGGCCGCATCAGGAGTAAGAAAGTTAACAAGGGCTCGAGCAGTTTGACCAACACCGAGCAAAACAATTTTAATTTTGTCGACACCGCTCATTTTTTCGTATCAAGAGCAAGCTCGCTGGCGGCGTCCTCAAACGTTACGCGCATTCGCTGACAATAGTGCAAAGCCATAAAGGCTTGATCTGGGCGCAGATGACCGCCGTCAATAAACCTTTGGCAGCTGGTGGCAGCATCAATAGTCAATTGATCTAGTTTACTCGAAGCCAAAAGCACCTTAACAACATTGGCACCACCAGTAGCATCAGCCTTAGTAGCAGCTTCGATATCAGCATCGGAGAGCATGCCTGCTTGCTTTAACAATGCAACGATCTTACGAATTTCTTCGATATCAATCTTTTCGGCTTGTGCAGACGGCACCGGCTGTCCCGCCAGGCTCAACTCTCTATGCAGGCTGTCGACAGCCTCTTGCATGGTAATAGCTCCAGCATGCATTGCTTCTTGCAAGCGCAAACCGGCTTTCAACTGAGTGGCCGTAATAATGCCCGCCATAACCAGCACTTGCCCTAGTTGCGGTTTAACCCGAACGATAGCCTCGTTAGTAGCAGTTGACTGAATATTCTCTGGCTCAACATAACCGCCCCGTTGGTGGGCACGCCGCACGGCCTCAGCGGCCTTCATAGCCGAAAGCGTACCTTGGCTAACTAGAGCCTGCACCTGCAAAGCAGCATCAATAGTCGAACTTGGCACCAGTCCAGCTTCAACCAAGAAAGTTCCGAGCATCACCACCGGTCGTTTTTTTATCAAATCAGGGTGGGGCAACATGCCCAAATTGCCACAAGGATCGGCCGGCATCGCTGCTCCGCTAGGCCCATAAGATAATGGCACAGTCGAGGCAGTATTGAGAAATTCTCCAGGCACCTGTTGTGGTGGCACAGCATAATTGGGCGGATACCCTGGTGGATAGGTTTGGCCAAAAGCATTTGGATACTGATAATTGGGCGGATAATTGGGTTGCCCAGCCGGCACATTGGGATATTGCCCAGGATAATTCTGGGGATAATTGGCAGGATAATTAGAAGGATGATTTGGGGGTAAATTAGTCGGGTAATTCTGCACATTACCAGGCGCATTCGGATATTGAGGTGGATAATTCGCAGGCATATTGGGCGGATAGCCCGGTTGCCCTACTGGCACAATGTGCTCACCAGTCTGAGTAAATTGACCGCTGGGCGGATAAGGCTGCTGAAAATTAGGCGGGTAATTTTGGACACTGCCAGGCAACGCTGAATATTGACCAGAAGCTTGCCCCGGAGCAGGCACTTGAGCCGAAACCTGACCAGAATTTGCTAGTTGGCCAGAAGCGGCAGCAGAGGATTCTACTTGGACAGATGGCGAAGGAGCCTCAGAAGCTGAGCTAGCACTACTACTTCCAGCACTACTACTTCCAGCACTACTACTTCCAGCACTAATAGTGACATTAGTGGGCTCAATCATAAATTCAGAAGTTTGCGTTTTGTTAGCAGAACTAGATTTTTCAAAAACTGGCTCTGCAGTATAGAAATCATCGCCAGCTAAATGGGCTGGGTAGGAGGTTGGCGAAGAATCTGGTGAAGAATCAAGGCCAGCAGGGGAGCTAAAATCAGTGGACTCATAAAACGAAGATGGTCTCCGCTCAGTACTAGAACCAGTACTAGAACCAGTACTAGAACCTGTACCAGAACCGGTACTAGATTCAGTATTTGAAACGGTACTAGCTGCACCACTAGGGGCCGCCCCTGGTCCAGTTGAAGAGAAGGTTGATGGCCTTGAATTGGGATCAAAAATATTGGGTCCATCAGAGGGTAACGAGAGTGTGAGCACGTCATAAAGCAGCTCTACATCACCGAAGCCAGTGCTCCACATCACTCTAGACTTGCTACCATCGCCTTCATAGAGGGTCCAGACAGGCTCGGCGCTGCCACCCAGCTCCACTCTCACGGTTAAACTAAAAGGCATCTTCAGATTTTCGGAGCGCCAAGGCTGCTCAACCGTGCATGAGCGCGACTTAGAAGCCGCTGCTAAAAGATTGCGCACATCAGCCAATCGAGGAGTGCGCGGCAAGGGGTCAAGGCGAACGTATTTCTTCGGACGGTACATCGAGCACCTTTATCTTAATTATGATGAATCAAGATTATCAATGAATTGAAGGCAAGGATCAAGATCACTCCTTAATTGCGGGCGTAATAAGCAGCAGGACCCTTATCAGACGGTCGATATATTGTAATTACATCAGACCAGTCGCCCAGCGGCCGCCCCCAGATATCAAGAGCCTGAGCTTTGATTTCATAATACCCGTTGCTTTGATGATAACTCGTCGGCAATTCAACCAAACCTTGCACATGAGCACTTTCAAAACGCTGCGCTTCAACAGAATCGCCGGCTCGTTGGTCAAAAGCAAGAAAGTTATCGAACGATTCATTAACGCGAGAAATAACGAGTTGCATCCTGGCTGCTCGCGGAATACTAGAAGCATCGAAATTGAGCCGAACCGGCTCACGCCCCACAACGTAATCACCAGAGGCTCGCGCCTTGAGATTCTCCACACTCAAGCTGGGCGTCATATAGACGTCTTTAATCAATCGCACATTCTTCACCGCTAAGTGACTGGCCCCAGTAAATACAAGCTTTATTCGGCGAATTTTACCTACACCATACCAACGCCAGTAGTGCGAAACGTGGATATTTATATGGGCCCATCGCAACTTCAATTGACCATCGGGATCGCGATCACTGCTATCAGGTGCTGGTTTTCCTGGAGGCAGAGAAATCAATTGCACGATTTGAGGGTCACCGACAAAAGGCATACCAGGCATAAGATCATCAAATTGAGCGGATGCAGCGTAGACCTTAAAACTAGGCTGTAGAGCAACATCAAAACTAAGATAGTCGGACCCGAGTGGGTTAACCTCAAGGCCCTCAATCAGGATACCGCCACTCTTAACCATTTCAGCGAGAGCTAAAGCGTTTTCCTTACCGTTAAGCGAGGCCATGGAGCGAGCTTTCTGACCAGGCAGAGGAGAAAAGGCTCCAAGCCTCGGTTGCTCAGCAAGCTCCAAGGTAATTGGCGCCCCCGCATTGGTTGAAGGCACAGGCACATGCTTTATTAGTTTGAAGCTCTTGTCTTTAACAGACCAGACATAAGGACCAACCGCTTCATTGCTAGCTAGAACTTGCTTGAAGCGAGTACTATTAATCGGTTCTTCAGGCCCAGCAACACTGCTATGAAAAGTCAAAAGCTTGTCAGATATTGATTTTTGCCTAAATGGTGGCTCAAACAATTCTCGGTAACACAAGCCAAATAGCAAGATGTGCGCCGCACCGAGATTCTTTGGAATACCCAAAACAATTACCGGTTTTTCTTGCGACTCAGCCAGCTGAGTCGATTGAGCCATCAAGGCTCTAACCTGACTGCCGCCGTCAACCCAACTAGCAGTAACCGCAAAACTAATAAAAGCAAATACTAGAGCTAAAGCGGAGAAAACAGTGGTTAAAGCAATACCAAGGAAAGCCTCAACCCCTTGCGATAAAACCATAGAAACCGCCTGTGCTTGCTTTCTATCGACCACCTTCGGGGCAAATACCAACAAAGGAAGGAAGAGAGCCATCGGCAACGTAAAAAAGTAATAGACCCTCTGATTGTGAAGATCCTGATCGAGACCCCACAATTTATAGAGAGGCAGTAACGCCTGAAAAGTCATGATTGCAAGAAACAACAGTCCACGCCAGTTAAGCTGTTGAGTTACCAGACGAACAATAAACAGACCCAAAATTGCAGCATAAAGAGACTCGATCACTAAATAGAAAAGACTTGGATCTGGAAAAATGCAATTTGGTAGCGGAAAAACTAAACGCCAAAAAGTGATTGGATCAACCCAACGATAAAATAGCAAAGGAAGAAGAGCCTTACCCATATCGCCGCTGTAACCACCGATTGGGTCCCCCAGCGCTATTGTTCTCACGACAAAATAGGGTACAAGTAGAAAGAAGTATGGCAGCGAAAATTTTAGCCAATGCTTGAAACTACCTTTCGTATCAAGAACGCCTGATTTGCAAACTAAAGGCAGGGCAGCCACCAAAATAGGTAGACCCACAGCCGACTCTTTGCTCATCAGCGATAGCACATAAAGAACTAAAGAGAAACAATAGAGCTTGATTGACTGCTTCTTTTCAGGAACCTGCCAGCTTCTAATCGCTAGATAAAAGGCGGGGAGGTAAAAGACCGCAGCCAATAGGTCTGCTCGACCGGAGATCCAGCAGATGTCTTCGCAATGCAGTGGCGACGAGGCAAACAAAGCCGCTGCTGATAGGGCGCAATAGAACGAACGACTTGAGCCAAAATCTTCAGTTAAGGCACGCACCGACATAAAGAAGAAGAGCGCCGCTAACCAGGCCAAGATCAGGTTGGTGAGATAATAACCCCAGGGCTTCAAACCATAAATTAGATAATCGCTTAAGTAAGTAAAACCAAGCAGGGGTCGATAAAAATCGAGGGCTGGTACGCCTAAATAACTCTTGAAAAAATTATCAAAAAGCAGATGACTCTCGCCATTGATCACACGATAAGCAAACTGCACTTGCCAGGTATCATCAGCCAGAAAATAACCGCTCAAACAATAACCATAAGCAATGGTAACGAGCAGCGCTAAGAAGGCGGCGGCAATGCCAAAAGACTTATCAACTGAGTTTTTCAAATTTGTTTGATTTTCTTATGCTACTGTTGAGACCGTAAAATGCATGCATAACTTTTTACTATTACTTTAGATGGTCCTCTTTATTAACACAAATGGTGGTTATGACAGCGAGCAAAGTCAAGGGCATTTTAGTCAGCGAAAACGGCGGCCCCGAAGTTCTCAAGTATCAAGACCTTGAGATTAAGGCACCAGGCCCTGGTCAGGCTTTCGTCAAAATTGCCGCTTGTGGCGTCAACTTTATCGACATATATCAACGCATCGGTCGCTACAGCGTGCCATTGCCTTACACCCCCGGTCTAGAAGGGGCGGGAGTGGTTGAAGCCATTGGCGAAAATGTTGATTGTGTAAAAATCGGCGATAGGGTAGCTTACAGCAGCACTCTTGGGGCCTACGCCGAAGCTTCTTTAGTGACAGCCAGCGAACTAATTCCGCTGCCAGACGACCTATCTTTTGAAGTGGGAGCAGCATTTCCTTTACAAGGAATGACCGCCCATTATTTGATCAATGATTTTCGCAAAGTAAAAGGCTCAGATACTGTCTTAGTTCATGCAGCAGCTGGCGGCATGGGTCAACTACTAGTGCAATGGCTGAAGCATCTCAAGGCGACAGTGATTGGCACGGTGTCTACCAGTGCCAAAGCTGACATTGCCAGAGCTTGCGGAGCTGACCATGTGATTGACTATAGCAGCACCGACTTTGTCGCAGAAGTTGCCAAAATTACAGGTGGCAAAGGTTGTGAAATGGTTATAGATGGCGTAGGCAAATCAACATTTGCCGGTTCCCTTGAAGCGGTAGCAAGCCATGGTCACGTAGTGCTCTTCGGCTCTGCCAGCGGCCCAGCAGAACCAATTGCGCCCAATTCTTTACAGAAACGCTCGATCACCATATCTGGTGGCAGTCTCTTCAATCACTTAAACGACCGAGACGAGCTATTGACGAGAGCAAACGACGTGCTACACGCCATCAAAGTTGGCTGGCTCAAACTAAACATAGAAGAAGTAATCAGTCTTTCTCAAGCGAGCAAAGCTCACGAATTACTTGAGAGCAGAAAATCTACCGGCAAAATCATACTGTCGACAACTAAATAATCAGGTAATAGAAATGCTAGCAAAAAAGACATTGGCTGTAGTGGGCGTAGGCAAACTAGGTGAGGCTTTAATTTCAGGCCTATTAAAAAACAGCTCACTGGCAGCTGAAGATATAACCGGTAGTGTTGGCAAAATGACATCGATAGAAAGAGTTGAGAAAAAACTCGGCATTAAAGTCTCGCAAAACAATATAGAAACGGTCGCGGGCAAAGACATTATTTTGCTAGCTGTAAAGCCACAAAATATGGACCGGGTGCTAAAAGAACTGAAAGAGACAATTACGCCAAACCAATTAGTGATTTCGGTGGCGGCTTCAGTCACTTCGTCGTTTGTGCAAGAACGGCTCAACGAAGGGGTACCAGTAGTGCGCGCCATGCCCAATACACCATCGGTGATTAATGCCGGCATGGCTGGCCTCTGCGCTGGCATACACGCCAACGCCGAACAGATTGCAGTAGCAGAGGCAATTTTCAAATGTGTGGGCGAGACTGTTTTTGTTGACGAATCACTAATGGATGCAGTAACTGCCCTGTCAGCCAGCGGTCCAGCATACCTTTATGTAGTAGTCGAATCACTGGCCGAAGCTGGCGTCAAGCTCGGCATTCCGCGCGAAACGGCAACTTTACTAGCGGCTCAAACAATGTTTGGCGCCGCAAAAATGGTGCTCGATTCAAAAGCGCACCCAGCTATGCTCAAAGACACAGTAACCACTCCAGCTGGCTGCACCATCGATGGCCTCATGGAGCTCGAAGAAGGCAAGCTAAGAGTAACTCTAATTAAAGCTGTTGTAAAAGCAGCAGAAAGAGCACGAGAGCTAGTCAACAGCCAGACTCAGACTTATAAATAAACAGCTTATTGAACGCCTAACTAAACTATGAAACTATCAACTCACAGTTAGGCATATCTTTTTTCAAGGTCTCTAAGGCCAACTCGTTTAAATTGGTGCCGGTGATCGAGAGCTTCTTGAGCTTGCTCAGTGAAATTAAGGCCGGTACACATTGCTCGTCAATAGAAGTGCGATCAAGCCAGAGTTTTTCTAACTTTGCCAAAGATTTGAGATTGACGACACCAGTGCTACCAATAGTGGTGCCGGACAAATCTAACTCTCGAATTGAACCAAGCCCACCCAATTTGCTCAAATCATCGTCACTAACTTTGGCGTCGCTAGCATCAACAGAGTAGATGGCATCAGAAGGAAATGCACTTAAAAACGAAAGGTCGACGCGAATGTCTTTAGCCAACTCTAGTTGCACCCTTTTACCTTTAGGTAATTCTATCGAGCCTTTAGCCTGACAATAGTCTTCCCAATATTCAGAATCGTCTTCAGACTCAACGAAGAGCTCACCCAAATAATAGTCGCGCGGCAAATCGACTTTAGTCGTCTTCACAGCTTTACTACCGGTGTCTATATTGTTGGCAGCCGGAATAAATGATGGCGGATCAGGCCTGCCGCCAGCAGTGACAATCAAACCTGCGGTAACTGCAGCAGCCAAAAGTAATTCTATGCCAAGGCGAGAAAAATCAATGTCAAGACGAGTGGCCCCAGCGCTCAGAGCCGGCGGCTGATTGATCGGAGCAAAAACTGATGGCTTTTCAACTGCACCGAATTCTTTCCATGGTGGATAAATTCCTATCATCACCATGGCCATTACGCCAAGCCAGAGGTTTTTCCGTTGTTTATCGTTCATCGTATGTCGTTAATCTCTTGAGATCGCCTTTTACACGTTTACTTCTCAGCTACTTGTAAGTAAGTAACTAACTAAGTTTATCTTAGCGTGATTGATCTACACTATTGTCCAACGTCTAGCGAGGGCAAAATGATGTGGGAACGTTACAACCTAATGGCTCAAAATGCCATGAATCAAGGCAAACCCCAAGAAGCTGAGGATTTGTTTCGCAGTGCTATTGCCGAAGCAGAGAAACTTGATGCTAAAGATCCCAAACTAGCCAACTCACTGAACAATCTAGCCAATTGCCTTCGTAACCAAGGCAAATATCCTGAAGCTGAACAAAACTATAAACGAGCCCTAGAAGTTAGACAGAAAGTCCTCGGGCCTCTTCACACCGACCTAATTGGCATTTACGAAAACTACGCAAAAATGCTAAGAGCAGCAGGCCGCGAGGCAGAAGCAACCAAAATGGATAGCCATGCTCGCGCTATCTTCATGAAAAGCTAAGTAAGTAAGTAAGTAAGGATCATCTCATGACGCTCCCAGAACGTTCGCCGGACTGCGACAACTATTTAGCCGGTTTCGGCAATCACTTTATATCTGAAGCCGAAAAAGGGGCCGTTCCCCACGGTCAAAATTCACCGCAAAAAGCTCCCCTCGGGCTATACACCGAACAATTAAGCGGCAGCTCTTTTGTCATGCCCAGACACGAGAATTTTAGAAGCTGGCTCTACCGCATCAGACCTTCTGTATTGCATTCACCGTTTGTCCGTATAGCAAATCAATCTATTCGCAGCCGGCCGTTTAACGAAATCGAGGCCTCGCCTAATCAGATGCGCTGGGATGCTTTTGCTCTACCCGAAATGTATGAAAAAGTCGACTTTATCGATGGCATCAAAACAATTGCCGGCAATGGCGATTCAGCCAGCCTGCGGGGCTCGGCCATTCATGTCTATTGCACCAACAGCGATATGAATGATCGTTTTTTCTACAATAGTGACGGCGATTTTCTCGTCGTACCAGAAAAAGGCCGACTAAAATTTGCCACCGAATTCGGTACCATTGCTCTAGCCCCAGGCGAAATAGCTGTGCTCCCGCGCGGCATCAAATTTCAAGTATCTCTGCCTGACAAGTCAGCTCGCGGCTACATCCTAGAAAATTATGGCCCACCATTTAAACTACCTGGTCTGGGCCCGATTGGCTCAAACGGCCTAGCCAATAGTCGTGACTTCTTGGCGCCCAAAGCAGCCTACGAAGATCGCACCAGCGGCGAGGCTTCGTTTAAGTTAACCAATAAGTTCAACGGCAACCTCTGGCAAGCCGAAATTTCTCACTCGCCACTAGATGTGGTGGGTTGGCACGGCAACTACTATCCATACAAATATGACCTCTCTCTTTTCAATGTGATCAACACTGTCAGCTTTGATCATCCAGATCCATCAATATTTACCGTTCTCACTTCACCTTCAGAACTGCCCGGTACAGCCAATGTTGATTTCGTTATCTTTCCACCTCGTTGGATGGTGGCTGAACATACTTTTAGGCCGCCTTACTATCACCGCAACATCATGAGCGAATACATGGGTCTAATCTTTGGTGTCTACGATGCCAAAGAAGAAGGCTTCGTGCCTGGCGGTGGTTCGCTTCACAACACGCTCACAGCGCACGGTCCAGACCAGGCGACATTCAATAAAGCTTCACAAGATGATTTAAAACCAATTTACCAGGGTAATACCATGGCATTCATGTTTGAGAGTTCTCTTGTCTACGCTCCAACCAAGCTTTCAATGGAAACATCTCACCTGCAAAAGAACTATCAAAACTGTTGGCAAGGTTTAAATTCAAATTTTTCTCTAGATAAGAGCTAAATCTGCAATTTGTGGCATAAAGAATTAAGGCGTTCAGGACTTTACTGAGGAAACCATGAATAAATTACCGCCAAAGAGGCCAAATGAAGAACCAAGTAACTTTGGCTCTAGGCGTCTTCGTCTACCCAGTGAACCTTCTTGCCCATCTCTGAGCAAGGTTAAAAGCCTATTGGAAGAAGCTCAAGGCAAGCGCGGTACGCTCATTGAAATGCCTTGGCCTGACTCACCCTACAAGACATTTATTTTGACTTGCCAATGGGATGAAAGCCTGAAAGATCCAGTTTGGACTTTGTATGAAGAAATCGAAGGTAACTCCAAAGTAGTCTGGACTCAACCATTTGCACCACAAGACCTTGAATTCCTTTACGACATTCTATCGATGTCTGCGGGCTCATCAGCAAAGCTAGAAATACCTGATGAACTAAAGCCCAAAAACCAAGCAGAAGAAAGCTTTGCCGACGTCGACCTCGGTGGAATGCCAGGTGGAATGGCAACAAATATGCCAACAGGTATGCCGACCGGCGGCCCGGCTCTCACACCTTCTCTGGGAGGTGGCATGGGTGGCCTCGGCGGAGGCTTGGGCGGCGGCATGGCACCAATAGTGCCGCTTAACTCGATGCAACCAGCAGGTCAAGGGCAACCGCCGCAAGGGGCAAATCAGCCTGGTTATCCCCAAAACCCTCTCTACGCACAGCAGCCCGATGCCAATTCGTATACAAATATGCCGGTAGTGCAGCCCGGTGGCAACTATCAGGGAATGCCACCATTCAATCCGAACACACCTTATCCTTATCCACAGCAACATCCACAGCAACATCCGCAGCAGCCTATGCAACAAATGCAGCCGATGCAGCCACAACAACCAATGCAGATGATGCCTCAAGGATCTCAAGGGCTTCAAGGATATCCCCAAAATAGTCCATACCCACAGCAGCAGCCGCCTATGAACTATGGGCAACCTATGTCACAGCCGATGCCACAGCAAATGCAGCCGCAATATCCCCAATCGACTCCTAGCTACACCCAGGAGATGATGGAGCCGAAAATTCCCCTCGATTATCATCTAATGGATAAACGAGCCAACATATTGCTGGGCACTATGTTAAAGGAAGCAGGTCTCATCAGTGACCCGACCTTAGAAGCAGCCCTAAAATTGCAAGAGCTTGTGCGCGACGAAAAAATGAGTGTAGAAAAAGCACCCGAGGTGCTCAAGAGACTGCATGCTATGGGTTCGTCTATTGACCAGTACTTAACCAAAGGCGACTTTGACAAGTCCGCCGGAGCAGCAGCCTATGCCGCTGCCCCCAAACCAGCTGCACCCGCAAGTAAACCCGCCCAATCTCAAGGACAAGGTCAAGGACAGGGTCAAGCACCAGGCCAAGGTCGTGATTTAAAAGGGGCCTTCGACATTCTGCAGAAAGCTCAGCTTTTGACAGAAAGTGACCTTACGACCGCCATGAATGTGCGCAAGAAGCACGGCGGTGACATCGTTCAAATTTTAGAAGCAGCTGGCAAAGTGAACAGCAAAACCGTTGACGCTGCAGTAACGAGCTTACCTCTGATAAGAGAAGGCTTAATGAAGATCGAGCAAGTGATTATGGCACTCAATTATTGCGAGCGCATGCGCGTAAGTTTTGACGATGCTTTAGAAGAAATGGGTTGGCAGAATCCTCGCAAACTGCGCACTGATCTACCACTGTAAACTACCTAAAAAAAGGTATCGTAGATTCATGGGCAAAAACATTCTTCTTTATGACGAAGACAAACAGTTTTCTAAGCTTATGTCGTCGGTATTGGAAGGGCGTGGCCACAACGTCCTCAAAGCCGACTCTGAAGATACCGGCGGTGTTTTGCGGCGCGAAGATCTTGACTTGATTATTCTGGCTGGTCCGCTAAAAGAAACAGATCAAATAACTTGGCTATCGAATCTTAGAGCTCAAGGCAATTCAGCTAAAGTAATTTTGGTAGCGCAAGACCAAGCTCATTTCGATACACTCAAGCCCAAGGTGACTGCCGATTTGTCGGTATCGCTGATGGTGCACAAGCCGTTAATTCCTTATATATTTGGCGCCCAGGTCGACAATCAATTTGATGGCGACAAGTCTGAAGCTGCAAAGCAGAAGATGAAAGACTTCGAAACAATGTTTTTGGCGCTGGTCACCAAGTATGCACGGGTGCTACCAAATCGTATTGCTGATCTCTCGCAGGCCATCGAGAAAGCAAAGGCAAATCCGACCAATGCCGAACTAATTGCCGAAGTGCAGGGTCTTGCACATAAAATCAAAGGAACAGGCGGTTCGCTTGGCTTCAGACAAGTGTCTGACTACATGGACTTTATCGAAGAAGCGGCGATGGCCTTACCCAGCAAATCGCAAGAAGAGCAAGCCATTGCCTGGGCCGAGCTAGATAGAAAATTAGTTGAGGCACAACTAGCCGGTGATGCTGAGTGTCAAGAAATCAATCAAGCTGTTAGTTCAGCAGATGCGAAACAACAAGTACCTAACAATCCGGCGATGACTAGAATTCTTGTCGTCGACTCCGATAGCGATTTTCTCGACATTGTGCACGAACTGGGCAAACAGCGCCTAGTAGATATTATTCGTGCTACCAGCAGTAAAGACGCAATTGAAAAAGCTCTAGTCTATGCTCTAGATGCAGCCTTGATCAACGTCACTGAAGAGCATCCTGACGAGTCGTTCAGACTAGCACGAGATCTCAGAGAACTACCGGGCTTTGAGAATTTACCCCTCGCCTTTATTTCGGGACAACCACTGGTAAAGAACCGAGTAGAAGCGGCTCACGCTGGAGCTTCACTTTATTTAGACAAACCACTTGAATCGGACGTTTTAGAGAAAGCAGTACAGCATCTGGTCAATATTCGCCAAGGTGGCAGACCACGCATTCTCATTTGCGATGATGACGAATTCTTCTGCAACACAATGGCACTAGTGCTGCGCAACGAAGGCATGATCGTACGCATCATCAATGATCCATCACAAATTCTAGAAACAATGCAAGAATACCCGCCGGAGCTATTGCTGCTCGACGTCATGATGCCTGCCATCACTGGCTTTGAAGTTTGCCGCATGCTCAGACAGATTCCCCGCTGGCAAGATCTACCAATTATCTTCCTCACTGGCCAAGTCGGCGTAGAAGCTAGATTAGAGGCATTTCGCTCCGGTGGCGACGACTATCTGCCAAAGCCAGTAGTCAACGAAGAACTGCTCACCAGAGTAAAAGTGCGACTTGATCGCGCTCGCATGCTCAAAGACCGCTCAGACAAAGACATGACTACAGGCCTTCTTCTTCGCCGAGCTTTCTCTGAGCAACTCTCGGCAATTTTAGCCGAAGCACAAAGACTAAAAACCACATTTACAATCTGTCTGCTTGACGTAGATCACTTCAAGAAAGTCAATGACAGTTATGGACACTTAGCTGGTGACAAAGTTTTAGCCGGTTTAGGTCAACTGCTGTCAAGACGTTTTCGCGTTGATGATTTGCGCGGCCGCTGGGGAGGTGAAGAATTTATTCTCGCCTTCAAGCGCGAAACTCTTAGCACTATGCACTTAGCTGTTCATCGTGTTTTAGACGAGTTTACAAAAATGAAGTTCACCGGCGACAAAGGCGAAGAGTTTAGCGTCAGCTTCTCTGGTGGCATTGCTGAATATCCCAAAGACGGAGAGTCAGTCTTTGAGTTAGTGCAAGTGTCAGACCGACGGTTGTATTTAGCGAAGAAACGCGGTCGCAACCAAATTGTCTTAGATGACGTAGAAGCTCCTGAAGAAGACGTCCACGAGTAAGTACAAGAATAAAAATCGGACCAACAACCAGGCTAAATTTCTAGAGAAGAAATCTAGAGCAAATCAACCAATTTCTTTAAATGCTCGCAGAGATAATTACGACAAGTCTTCGGCCTAATTTCGTAGACAGTGCATTCTTGTTTGTCAGACAAAAAGTTGCAGGGAAACTCAGGATCGTTCATTTGCAGGCGCAGAGCTGGATAGTGACTAGGTTCTTGCCATGAGGTTTTATCAGGAAAAAGCTTTGAACCCTCTTTGTACTCTATAAAGACATCGGCAAATTTGTATTTTGCCTTATCTCTGCTATTGAGACGCTTGAGAAATTCTTGGGCATCATCTATGGGGCCAATGATGAAATCGCGCTCTGCCATTTTGCAGCAACCAGCAGCATTGTCGCGCTTACCAAAGCAATTAGAGACACAAGTGTAATGAATTACTTCATCTCTAATTGCTTTGGCATTCAAGGGCTCGCTCATTCTTAGACCTGTAATCGTTAACAGCAAACTGTATACAACAACATGTTTACACTACTGCTGTCCGCGATGCAACTCCATCACTCTATAAATCTCATTGAGATTGACGTCTGTCGCTTCTTGCCGACCATAACTGCCGCGATAAGTCTCGAAAGCACCATTGGTGGGAATAGCCATCTCAGTGAAAAGCAGCCATTTCGAACCTGGCTTTGGCATTTTATCAGGGCTGAACTTCCAACCTTTGTCTGGTTCACCATCTGACTTGTCATGAAACTCAAAGCGAACTGGCATCGCTCTATTGAGCTTCGGGCCCTTCAATATTTTTTCAATTCTAAATTGAGCAATAGGCGGGTGATAAAAAGTAATGCTATCTGATTTGTCGTAGCCCTTATAGCTACAGATACCGATGAACTCAGAATATTTGAAGGCGTTCTCGTAAGTCAGCGCTTTCTTAGACTTAGTGTACTTCTCCTTTTCCAGGTCTGTAAGGGGAATAGGTTCAGGCTTATGTACCTTTACCTCATTAGCCGCATTCTGCAGTTCTTGAGGTGTATGTGGCCGCGAAAAAATCACTACTTTTTCGGACTTGATGGTCAGATCACGCAATTTAGATGGCAAGAATCCAGCATCGACATCGGCTGTCACTAAGGCCTTTTTCAAAACCGGCACCGCTTCTTCTAGCCGACCAGCAGAAGCAAGGCACTGCCCATATTCGGCGAGTAGATGAGGTTTTGCCGCTGGTTCGAACTGAAAAATTTCTTCTAGGGCTATGGTGGCTTGCTGCCAATCATTGGTATGAACTGCAGCGTTGTACAAACCGTAGTTGAGATCGCCGGCCTTGCTATCTAAACGAAGAGCGCTCTTATAGGCAGATTCAGCTAGCGGCCACTGGCCTTCCTTAGCGGCACGAACAGCCTCTCGCACCTGCCGAGTTAAAGTGATAGAACCATAGGCACCAACATCATCAACACTATCGACCGCATAAGCCGCACTATTCATGCCAAAGACAAAAGAGCTAGCAAAGACAAAACTAAAACTCTGCTTGAACGAGCGCAGCAAACTGACGGCTGGCAAGAATTTGCCAGACTCATATTTGTTATTCATAAACACCCCTGGTCGGAAGTAGATATACTTTCATTGTCCATGTATTGACTACCTTGTAAAGACAAAGGCCCGCGTGGAACAAGAACATCGGTGTTTTTGTTCACAAGAAAAAAGAGAGAAAGCAAAATGCCTCTCTCTCTTTGGATTTTCTATATTGGTACTTTCTAAATTGGTCTATTCATCTTCGTCATCATCAGTGTGTTTCTTCGGTCCACCACCTGTAGATTTGGCTGGAGCACTTTGCTGCTGCAAAAGGCGATTCTGTTGAATTTGTTGCACTTGCCTCACTGCTGATTCATAGGCACCTTTGTAGCGATCACCACCAGGTAATTGCATAGCAATACCAAGTGCTCGCGAAGCACCAGTGAAATCATTGGCGTTATATAGCATCTGTCCAAGCTGCCCTTGAAAATCAGCATTACCTGGGTTACTCTGGGCCGCCTTGCGGTAGTGAGCTAGCGCTGGCCCTTTCTTATTAGCAGCCACCAATAGGCGAGCATAGTTGAAATGCAAGACCCCATCGTTTGGCTTCATCGCCAGCAATACATTATATTCACCTTCCGCTTCAGCATTGCGACCGAGGTCGGTGTAGCACTTGAGCAGACTCATGTGAATCATCTCTTTGCGCCCCATGGTCATTCCCATCTGCGCACTAGCGCTTTGAATATCGACAGAGCTGACAAGAGAAAGCAGCGCTAGAGCGAAAGCAAATCTTGATGTAACCTTAAACGTCATTTTTGACAACCCCTTTCAAATGCTTGCTTACTGCTGACCGCGGTGAAGTTCAATGATCTTGTAAATCTTATCGAGATTGGTGTCAGTGGCCTCTAAGCGACCGAAGCTACCGTGATAAGTCTCGAAAGCACCGTTGGTTGGGATGGCTAAGTCAGTGAATAGGAGCCACTTCGTACCTTTTTTGGGCATTTTATCCTCTGAGAATTTCCAATCTTTTGGTGGCTCATCCCCTGTCTTATCGTGAAACTCAAAGCGAACAGGCATTTCTCTGTTGAGCTTAGGTCCTTTGAGAAAAGTATCTATGTGAAAACGAGCAACAGGTGGATGGTGGAAGGTAACGATATCGGCCTTGTTAAAACCTTCATATGTACAGATACCAATAAATTCGCAGGCACTGTAGGCATTCTCAAGAGTGAGTGCGAAGTCTGACTTATCGCCCCGCACATCTTCACCATGAACGAGTTCACGGGTTGGTGGTTTGTACTTTGTTACTTCTGCCACCATGCGATCTTTTTCTGCTTGAGTCAACTCACGCTTTGGCACTTCTTTAACTGTCTCAGTTTTAACCATCAACTCCCGCAGCTTATCAGGCATATAATTGGCGTCAGCATCAACGGTTAGCAGTGCTTTCTTCAAAACCGGGATAGCTTCTTCAAGTCGACCAGAAGAGGCTAAACATTGTCCATACTCTGCTAAGAGGTGAGCTTTTGCACTGGGGTCAGCTTGAAAAATCGCCTCAAGAGCAACAGACACTTGCTGCCAATCGCCAACATGGGCGGCTGCATTATACAGACCGTAATAAAGATCGGTAGCCTTAGGATCTAAGCTAATCGCTCTTTGATAACCTTGCATGGCCGCTGGCCACTGACTCTGCTTGACCGCTCTAGCCGCTTCGCGGGCTTGGCGCGTGACAGTAATTGAGCCAAACAAACCAACGTCATCTAAGCTATCTACGGCAAAGGCAGGACTAAAAATACCTACACCCACCGAAGTCATCAGCAGCGACAAACTGGAGGCAATCAGTGCCTTCTTTTTCAACATTGAGATCCTTTGCTTCATTTGCTTCTCGATCCTTGAGTTAGAGACCCTATTATGGGTTATCAGACGAACTTTAAATTGAGTAGAACTTTCAGTGCCAACCATCCTATAAGCCAATTTTCCACTTTCCTTAGCTTTTATGCCACTTGACAGTGAAATATTTGGCAGATTTTATTACATCCTCTAATAGAGGTACCTATGGAGCCACATAGGAGAAGGGCCAGATAGCAAGCCTCGGCACATTTTAGGCAGATCGGCAGTTAAAACACACAAGAAACATAGACCGATAATTGAGGCAAAATGTTTCCGATTGCAACCAATTTTTACTTGGAGCCTACCTCCACCAATAGAAATAGTGCTCGCTCCTCTCTCGCCACTGCCAACGAGAGCTTATCGTCAGAGCCAATTGCTGATTAGGGCTGCCCCCAATAAAGATATAGGTTGACCATACAATCAAGCCCGAGAAACTCAGTCAAGATGTAACTGGGGAGGTTTTCTATGGCCGCCCTAAAACTGGACACAACTATCTTCTATTGGATTCACAAGTATGACTGCAAGCATCGACAACCGAGCCATGCTGGGAGAACTATTTTACAAGGCGGGCTTGATCAACATTGCCCAACTTTGCCAAGTTCTCTGCATCGCCCACAAGAACAGTCTGCCGGTCGGTCGGGTTCTCACAATGGTTGGACTGACTAAACATAAGACAATTGAGGACGCACTAAAGCTGCAAAACTTAGTCCGGCAAAATGTGCTGGCCTACGAATTAGCGATTGAAGCACTGCGCCAAGTATCAGCAAGCAGAGCTGGGCTGGCAGCTGTTTTACAAGATTTAGGCTGGCAAGGGAATGTCGACAGAGATGAAGAGAATCTGGGATCATTGTTGGTCGAAGCAGGAATTCTCACCCAGAAAAGCATAGAAGATTCTCTAGGGTTAAGTCGTCACATTGGCCTGCCTTTAGCCCGCGTCCTGGTTTTGCAGGGCCTTGTCACAGCCAGCCTATTGGGCACTGCGCTGAGCGCCCAAACGTTGATTCGCTCAGGGAGAGCTGATAGAAACCAAACAATTAAAGCTTTGAGTTCGGCCAATAGCCTCACCATTAGCGCAAATTCGAATTGCGACATCGCCTTGATTAACTCACGCGCACCATATATCCGCCTTGATGAGCTACTTTTACTAGCTGGCTTACTCTCAGATAACGACGTCAAAAAATTCATGCAGCTAGAAGAAAGTGACTGCCAGAGAACCTTAGGTGAAGAAATCGTTGAAAGCGGTATGTTCAGCTCAAGCTTGATAGCAGCTGCAGTGCGTTTGCAAACAATGATGGCCAAACACCAAGTAACGCCAGATAGAGCGGCCCGTGTTCTCAAATTAGTTTTCAGTAAAAATATCTCGCTGACCAAAGCATTGAAAGAGATTTTGCGTGAAAGTGACCCCTATGACGGCAATATTACTCTCTACCACTTGCTGCGTCTATCAGGCCTCGTCACCGCCTATGATATCAGGCGACTGGGTCACCTACCGGCACATCCTGAAGGTGGCACTGGCTCACTAGAAGAAAGACTAATAAAGACAGGCATAGTCAACCGCTCAGCCTTAGATGCAGCGAAGCGCTGTTTGCTTCTGACCCAAGAAGGATTTCTCACGGCCGAACAAGCAATGATTGTCTTACACCACTGGTCGTGGAGCGGCGAAGGTCTCACCCGTGTGTTAGAGAAGTTGCAATGGGCCGGCGGCAACCGCCTACTCACGCTCAAAGCCCAGGCTTTTGTCGGCTAGAATTTATCCTAACTAGCTAACTAATAACCCAAGCCAGGGCAAGCAGCTTCACAGTAATGTTTGTTTTCTTCAGTGGCAGAGAAACTGATTCTAGTGTTTCTTTTAGCGGATCAAACTTACCTGCAAGCGCTTGAGCTTCAGCTTGAAACTGACTGGTGAGGAGTTGCAGCTTACTATTAAGAGTTTCAAGATTGTCTTCGGCACGGCCCACATCATCTCTCTGCTTTGCTACTTTATTGATACCGCGAGCAGCAGTAGTGGCTCTTCCAATGGTAGACGAGCTAACACCTTTGCGTCCCATGAAAGCACCAAGAACAGTAGCACCGATTGATATGGCCGAATTCAATTCGTGCTGCCTAGCCTCAGCTTGTTCTACTTGTACTTTCTGCTCAGCTAAGCGTATGCGATCTTGCAAACCATTTATGCGAGCATAATATTTATCGCGCAACTTTGCCACCATCAAATCGCGCTGTTCAAAAGCCATCTGTTGTAAGCGAATGCGAAAATCACGCTCGCTCTCATTGGGTTGACTAACAGCACTAGTCGCAGCACTGCGCCAGAGCTTACAGGGAAGAGTTTCAACCAACCATGAGGCAAACTCTTTATTCCAATTTTTATAACTGCTTACTTGGGTAAGAGCGGCCACCGGTTCAGTGAAGGTAAAGCTCTTATCGGCGAGACTTTCTAACTTGGCCAAATCAACCTTAATTGACTTGGCCTTTGACCAATCAGCAGGCACCACAGAATCATTACAGGGCACGAGAAAGCACTTATTGACCGTATGGTCAACGCCAAGTTTGCTATCAAGATAGCGCACAGTAGCGGCCGCCAGTAGAAAGGGGCGATAAACACCCTTTGGTTTATCCGAAAATGAGGCCACCTCCGCTGGTATGAAAAGCTGGGTAATTTCGGGAGCGACCACAGGCTTCTTGCCTAGGCTTGGTGCTAATTCTGTTGAACTTGAGCTATTCGCCGCTGCTGTTGTTTGCGGTGCGAGCCCACAGCCAGAATCTCTAAGACTTTGACTAGAATTTTGACCAATTTCTGGAAGCGAAACCGCACCATAATTCATGGCCTTAATTGGGTCCATCAGGTCTTTGATCTGGCGACGATTTAAGGGGCCGCGCAGGTACGACATAGTGAATCGAGTTTTAAAAATCACTGGTGCATCTTCATGCACATTGTTCATAAGAAAGACTCTGTCCCCAAGGCGACTGAGTGTTTCGGAGAGCGAAGCAACAGATCCAGATCTGGAGCCCGCTTCTTGTGCAGCAGATTGCAAGCCTTCCAGCACGCGCATCTTATCGCGCTCAGTTTGCAGCCGACCAATAAACCAAGTACCAGCGTTAGATAAACCCTTATAGTCGATATCTACTGGGTTCTGAGTAGCGAGCACAATACCAAGGCCAAAAGCACGAGCCTGTTTCAACAGTGTAAGCAAGGGTGTTTTGCAGGGCGGATTAGCCACCGGCGGGAAATAGCCAAAGATCTCATCCATATATAGAAGCGCTCGCAAACTGGTTGTACCAGACTGTCTGCGCATCCACGCCAGCACTTCATTGAGAAGAAGAGTGACAAAGAACATGCGTTCAGTATCGCCTAAGTGCGCTATTGAAAAAATGGAAACGCGGGGCTTGCCGCTCTTACTATAAAAAAAACTATCGACATCTAAGGGCTCGCCTTTGAGCCAAGCGTCAAATCCAGGAGCGGCAAGAATGTTATTTATGCTTATGGACAAATCGAAGCGTTCTTTAGCTGGATAAAACGACTCTATGTCAAGAGCCCCCACCCTAGTCATCGGCGGCTTCTGAATCAACTGAATCAACTCAGTAAGATCGACGTCTCGCGAATTCTTCCAACAATCGGCAATAATCGTCGATATAAGAATATGATCACGGTTGCGCAAAGAATCGCTAGCATCGCCACGGCTGCCCAAGAGAGCCAGTATGCAAGTGGCAGCCGACTGCACACGCTCGCGCAGCAAATCGCCATCATCCATAGTTTCATCGTCTGGTTTTTTCAAAGAATTCAAAATTGATACGGCCAAACCAGAACTGGCTCCAGGTGTATAAATATTGAAATCGCAACTGGCTTTCAAGCGGGCAATGCGTTGGCCATCCTGACCAGACTTTTCCAGACCTTCCTTCCACAATTGGGCTTGCTTCTGGGCAAACTCTTCAATGCTCAAACCTTGGCGACGGGCATCGTCAAGATTTACCCAGGGCTCAAAATCTTTGCCGCTTAAACCAGGGAAGGTTAACAAGAGATTGGCAATATCTCCTTTAGGATCAATGGCAATAATCGGTATACCGTCAATGGCTGCTTCTTCTAGTAGGCCAAGGCAAAGGCCGGTCTTGCCACTACCAGTCATGCCAATACAAACAGCGTGGGTAACCAGGTCTTTAGATTCATACAAGACTGGCTCGGCCAAGCCATCTAAATTGACTGCTAAGCCCTCTGAATTGACAGCTAAGCCCTCTGAATTGACAGCTGTACCATTTAGATCATGCTTGTGACCAAGGTAGAACACTCCCAATTTTTCGAAATCAGACATGGCACTCCCTTGGCAAATATCAATCAGATTTAAGTTTACCCCCTAAAAACCAATTGGCCCCTGTCAACATGACATATGACCAATCTTGGCGCTGGGGCTCAGAGCAGGCTATACTTAACCACTTTGATAACGATTTTAAATGATGTAGAAGCAGCGGAAGGTTTAAGCAGTGAAAAATTCTTCTCAAGAGACAACCAATAGACTCTCTGCAGCAGGCAGAGCTAACGCTCTGATGATTTTAATGGCAGCGCTGTTTATTGCTCTTGCCTTCTGGTATCCACACTTTTCAGTCGGTGGCGCCAACTACAGCGAACCGCCAACACCAACTCCACCGCCACCAGTTATCATCATCACCCCGCCCCAGCAGCCTTTCCGACCGCCAATTATCGTGCCCACCGATGTTACCTCGCCGCAATTGGTGAATGGTCCAACATCGCTCATAATTGATGCGCCCACAGCTTTCGCTCTCAACGGCGTGCAACTAATCAGCGATAGTCAGTTTCCTAAAGGCGAAGTAATCACCCAAACCTTTGATTGGATTACCGTGCTAGCTAGAGAAGGCGCCCAATTCACCAAACCAAATAACTACACCTGCGATCTCAAATCGGGCGATATTTTGGTATCAGTTAAAAGCCCATCGAAGCTCGCCCTTGTCATAACACCACTGGGCACAATCGCCATTGGTGCCAATGGGGACGTTATGGTCTGCTACAACAACGGTGTCTTGCGAGTAATGAACTTTGACGGCGAAGGCAAAGCTATTAAAGTGCAGCTCGATAAAGGGCCATTTGCTGGTGACGCCGATCCAACTGTTGTACTCGCCTGCGGCTATGAGCTAGTCGCTGGGCAAGAGAAAATCACCCGCTCCCACCTGCGCCCTAAAGATGGAATCGCCCGCCGCTACCAGAAAGTACTAGAAAACGGACACTTAGCGGTCTCTGAGTTTTCACTTGAAAGTGCTATCAGCAGCTGCGATATGCTAGTTGACCTGCAACAAAAAACAACCGGAGTGAAAGAGCGTCGCATTCTCTCAGACATGTCCAAAATGGCCGCAGTATTGAACTACAAAAATGGCTCACAAGGCTATACAGCTGAGAAGTAGTCAAACTGATAGTAAGTGCTCAAGTCAACTTATTAACACTTCTGCTGCTTGCCCTTCTTGTTTTTGCCTGCTTTGGCAATACTCTAGGCGGCTATTTTAACTGCGACGACTTCTTGCACCTGCCCTATCTCTATCGCCTCTTCAATGGGGAGCCCGAGCTATTTCTGGCCAACTTTAGCGGCCCCTGGGTGGGTGAGCGTTCACTCTATTTATTCTTTAGACCAGTGACTGAAGTCAGCTTAATGGTCGACTATTTCTTCAATCAGGCAACACCATTTGGCTATCACCTGAGCAATCTCATGTGGCATACGACCAATGCCTTCGTGCTATTTCTCTTCACCAAAGCGCTTTTAGAAAAGATAGAAGTTGGCGAAGGAAAAGACCGGCTAGCCATGGCCATTTTTGCCGCCGGGATATTTGCTGTCTTTCCCACCCACAGCGAGGCTGTTGCTTGGATTCTCGCCCGAGCTGATCTAGTCAGCACGTTCTTTCTCTTGCTCAGCTTATATTTTTTTGTACTTAGCCAAAATAGCAAAAGTAAAACAGCTGGCAAATTCACTCTTTTATCTCTAGGAGCCTTCTTCTGTTCTTTGCTCTCAAAAGAATCGGCCATTTGCCTACCGGTAATTGTCTTCGCCCTCTCAATAACGCTGTCAAAAGCAGGCAATAGAAAGCAAAGGCTAAGTCAAGCTGTCAAAGACATAGCACCATATTTAGTGGCCTTTGTAGTCTATCTAGGTTGGCGTTTTCTCGCCATAGGGAAGCTAGTGGGCGGCTATGTCGGCTCAATTGGTCAGCTTTTATATGAAAGTTTCTTTGACCGTTGGGTTTCATCAGGCTCTCTCTGGCAGCTGCTTCATCCCTTCAATCAGGGTATTTTCGCAGAGAACCATGTACTCCGTGTAATTCTCAGAGTGCTTTATGCTCTAGCCGGAATCATAGTGGTCGTTGGTATAGTTGTCGATCAAAAATTAGCTTGCAGACAAAAACTGATTTACTTTGCCCTGGCATTCTTCACTGCCACCATGCTACCCAACTTTCAAGTCTGGGGGCTTTCTAGTTCGATGTCTGGCAGTCGCATTGCCTATTTACCAAGCGCTGCTCTGGCTCTAATAATCGTCTTTAGTATCTATATTGTTAGTCCAATTATATGGTCTGCAAAACTAGGGTCTGCAGAACTAGGGTATACAAAGCTAAGAAAGATATTTAAAGCATCAAGCCTTACAGTTCTCAGTTTACTCACTCTCACCTTCGCCACTGTTACCAACGGCAACAACATTGCCTGGCTCAATTCAGCCAAGAGCATTAGAGACCTAAAGAACGACACAGAAAAGGAGCTAGCTACCCTGGCTGTCGGTCAAAAGCTAGTGCTCTTCAACTTACCATCCAGAGTTGACGGTGCCTTTACTTTCACCATGCGCCCTATGCTGGCAGGGCTGTTTGTTGCCCCGGTTTGGTCAGATAGTAAAACAGACCGAAGCGCTGACATTGTGCCCCTCGACTATCACCCCAACTGGAGCATTTTTGTTAATCGCCAAGATTTTGAATCTATCATTAGGCAACCACAGCTGTATAAATTAGCAACTTATGACGCCGCTTTAGGAAAATTGGTGAAACCAGATCTGACTATTCCAGCAGAATTATCACCAGAATTATCAATGAATAGAGATAGTTCTCTTCCATCTCTATCGATGACTGTGGGGCAAGGAACCAAGAGCAGCTCTTATTATTTAAAACCTGAAGGGCCAATTAAATCTATCAATCCACTAACCGTGGATTTTTTAGAACTAGATGTAAAGGCGACAAAAAAATCTCCACAGATATTCCCTCCAGCGCAATTTTCACAAGCAAATAATAAAGCCTCGTTATTTGTCATTTGGAACAACAGACCAGCAGACCAGGAAGATCAAACAGAGCCACACTGGACAAGCGTGCCAGCCGACGGACAAGAACACAAAATCTTGGTTGAACTTGGGCCGTTGAAGCGCTGGCTGCTGAGCAAAAACGTTGACGAGATTCGGCTCGATGTTGCTACCGATGAATACGACTGGCAAATTAGCAAGCCAAAACTAATAGGTGCAAGGACAATTACTCCGTTTCTTGCCACAGCACATAGCGAAGATAACTACGGCCTGGCGCCACTTTCAGCAGACAGAAAGACAAATCGACCAATTACCAGAAATGCAATTACTTTCAACTTTGACGCCAGCAAAACCAAGGACCATGAAGCAGTAGCAGTAGTAGTTGAAGTATCAAAACCCTACGCTTCATTCGAGCACTACAACTATCTTATGAGAGAGCGTTCGCCAAGTAAACATGCCTTACTTAGAGCCAATCTCAACGGCCTCAAAGGCAGCTTCAGTGTTGAGTCGAAGCCAAACTCGTCCGCTAAAGCCAACGCTAGTGCCAATAATGAAACCGACATTGCAATTTATCAGGTGCACGTAGCGGCTTTAGATGACGCTGGACAGGTCGTAGGTACATTTAGTGATCCAGTCGCCATAAAATCAGCGTTGCCCATTGCTATAAAGTGAGCACCATCAACTTGCTCTAGTTGCCGACGGTCGGCGAGACAGCCAAGCTCTGAGCGCAAGTAACAAACTTCGCGGTGAAGTGAAGTGGTGAGCCGCTTAGATGCTGCCGCTGGGTTGATTTGCAGATCGGCAACATAGTCTTCTATTGAAATTGCTGAGCCGAAATTATAGTGGGCAATACCTTTCTCATAGGTGATACCAACGGGAACGATTGGCACTTCAATATTGTTTTGGTGAGCGGCAAAAGCAATGCGAGCGATACCTTTCTTAAATGCATGGGTGTGGCCGTCATAAAAAACATTTCCCTCAGGAAAAATGACAAAGGGCTCACCCTTTTTAAATTGCTGCATTACATGACTAACAAAGTCGAGCTTAGGGTGGGCAGGAAAAGCACCAACACGACTCAAGAGAAACCCCTGCAGGCCTTTGAGTTCATTCGGTGACACCATAAAGTTAGCTGGTCTGTCGATGATGCGACCAAGAGTAGGGCCATCCCAGCGCGATGAATGATTGGCGATACAAATGAATGGGCCAACGGCTGGCAGATTTTCTTTGCCGCGAATGTCGACCTTTTTAAAATGCAGAGCGATTACTAATTTGGCTAAAAGCGATAAGAGAAAGAATGAGAAGGGATCTTTACAGTCTCTCATTGCTGCTTGCAGACGGGCCATTTGTGTTTGTTTAGACGACATAAATCCTCCTGGGCAAAAGCACAGGTCTAAATTGGTAAAAAACGAAAACTCAATCGCGCACTAACATTCCTTAGATTAGCTCGTTGCTAACCAAGTCGTTGGTGACAACGAACACTTCTGAGACTGTTTTTGCAGTTAATGTCGTCATAGTCTTTGCTGTCGTCACTAGATTCCCAATCTGCAGGGATGCTATTTATTGCGCTTAGCCCAGCTCAGAGCTACGTACACGGCCATAGAGACAAAGAAGCCAACAAACCAACCGTAGTCGTAAAGGGGTTTAAATGTTGGCACGAAGGCCCCCACCCAGGCCAATGCACAGCCAGCCACAGTGGCCAACACCGCGACGAAATTCCAGCCCGAACTATATTTATACGAACCATCAGGCAAATACAGATCGGCTAGGTCTAATTTAGTCTTTCGTAAAATCCAATAGTCAGCGATGAGAACACCAGCAATTGAGCCAAGACCACCAGAATAACCTTGCAGCCAAACAAAAATATAGCCATGGGGGTCGGCAATCAAGCGCCAGGGCTGCATTAAAACACCAACCAGCCCAGTAATTAAACCACCAACTTTGAAAGTAATGAAGCGGGGAAAAGCGTTAGCAAAGTCGTTGGCCGGTGACACCACATTAGCTGCCACGTTCACAGATAGTGTCGCCAAAGCCACAGTAAACATAGCAATGGCAACTACAGCTGGTTGATCAGCGCCAAGGCGACCAAGCAACTTAACTGGGTCCCAGAGCTGATCCATACTAACTGTTGGATATATGACAATGGCTGCCGAGGTAATGATCACACCCATGGCTGAAAAGATTGCCATGGCTGTCGGCAGAGCAATTACTTGACCAATAGTCTGCTCTTTTTGCGAATGACCAAAGCGCGTAAAGTCGGGCATATTGAGCGAAAGCGTCGCCCAGAAGCCAATCATACCTGTTAAAGAAGGAATAAATACAGCCCAAAACTCAGCGAATGTAGCAAACTTACTTTTCTCGTGCAAAAGATCGCCAACACCGTGGGCGAGGTTGACGGTCCACACAAGAAGCACGAAAGTCATGATCAAAACGAAGGGCGCAGCAAGGCTTTCAACCTTCTTTAGGCTATCCATGCCACGAAAAACAATCAGTATGTTCAAGCCCCAAAACAGGGCGAAAGACAACCATTCTGTTCCCATATAGTCAAAATAGGGGCCGCCTAAGAGATTGCGCCAGACAGCAATTCCTATTAGTGCACCGAACATCGTATTGAAAGCTTGACCGCCAATCCAGGCCTGAATGCCAAACCAGCCGCAAGCGACGATAGCCCGCATCAATGCCGGCAAGTTCGAACCCATGGTGCCATAGGCTGCCCGAGCAAAAACAGGGAAGGGGATACCATATTTGGTGCCAGGATGAGAATTGAGCAAAATCGGCAAAAGCACAATGGTGTTGCCGAGCAAAATGGTAAAAATGGACTGCCAGGCATTCATACCGTTGGCGATTAATCCAGACGACATCATATAAGTAGGGATGCAAGCCGACATGGCAAACCAGAGGGCAATATAGCTATAAGTAGACCAATTGCGATCAATTACTTTGACTGGTGCCAAGTCATGATTGTAAAAAGGACTCGATTTAATCTCAGTATCGTCGGCCAATTCGACACGGCCATCGCTGTGTTCGATAAGTCTGTGGCCTTCCGACTGATCTTGACTCATAAATGGCCTCGCTGGAATGTGGGCGAATGTGGGCGAACGGGGCGGCTGGGGGGCTACAATATTAGCTCATAAGTGGTAGAACAGTAATTGGGAGCATTTAGACCATTTAGACAACTAGAGCTAAGTGGAGCCATAGCCAATGCAAGCATGGTCAATGGCCAACTGCCGGTTATAAGAGGCGCAAAACCAATGAAAGCCACACAAGCTAAGAGCCCAGCAAACAAAGTAAAGTCTGAGACTACAGTCAATCAGACCACGAGCAAAGCTCAAAAGACAACCCCAAAGACGACCACAAGGAAAACCACAGCAGACCCATTATCTATGTGTCCAGTGGACGGTGCAGGCTGGTGTCCTTATCCATTTTCAGTAGCTCAATTGAAGAAAAGACTGAAGGCCAAAGCTCAACAAACTTAAGCCCCACTATTCTCAGCCCAACTATTTTAAGCTCATCATTCTTGAAGGAAAAAAACCTGCAAATTATCAGACACCCCTCAAGACAATCTTTTGCATTCACTCTTACTATGATCGCCGCCGCCAGCCTACTCTGGCAGAGCCCACAGGCTGCTTGCGCCTACACCATTGAAGGCAAAATCGAGCACCAAGAGGCCCTGCCATCAGTAGACAACTCAATTCGAAAAGGGGCGCGTTTTAGCGCTGGGGCCGATCTAGAAGCCAACAACAACTGGGTAAAAGTGCCCACCTGGCTGGCCGGCACCTGGAATGTCAACGAAGAAACAGCCATTCTCAGGCAAGACTACAAAAGCGGACGAATCGACCGCACCCCCTCAGTTTTCATGGCCCGGCAAGAGTTTACCTACGGCAGCCAGAAAGACCGCCAGGGCGGCATCTGGCACTATATCGGTGCGCCCTACACGTCAAAAACAAGACTGACGGCCTACCAAGAGTTTCACCAAGTCAAAGAAAAGCAGTTTCTCGTAGCTAACGAGGCCCAAGTGCAGTTTCGCACTCTGATGACTGTAGTTCGCGTCAGCAATCTCAATGGCCGTGTGGCTGACTCATTTCAGCAAGAAAGCATAACCAGCTATCGACCAGTAGAAGACGGCATCATAGCCCTGGCCGCCTCGAACAAGACTTTTGATGCTAATGGCAGGGCTGTTTTTCAGCAAGAGAACGAGGCTCGCATCAGGCGCTATAAGCACTTCTATGAAACCGACAAAAAAGACGGCAAGAACCTCAAAGAGCTGTTCTTGCAATATCTTGAAGCAAATGGCCTGTCGAACTTAATACCCTAATGGCAAAAACCAAAATTAGGGCTTTTTGTATGGCATGAAAGATAGAAAGGGTTTACCTTCCCAGGCGCCAACACTAACTGTAATAGGGCCAACAGTGTCAAATTTCAAGACAACAGTCTTGCCTCGGGGGCCACTAACGGCGCTGACAGATAGTAGCTTCGCCCCATAAATCCAGCTCCAATCAACAGAGCAAACAGCCTCAGCAAGTTTAGGCATCTCGCTCACGGGCTTGATTTCGCTGTCGATACTGAGTTCGTCAGCGATATTCATCTGGCTATCGCCTTCTTCAACAGATGCCGTTAGCAAAAGCCCGCGTCCATCGGCGAAGTTTAGACCAAAGCTATGAAGCGAACTGGCTGCTGTTGCTAAAGTTGCCCCGGCTAGCTCACTGCTAATATTACTGACACTGGTTAAATTGGCCATTTTACTCGTATCGTCTTTAGTACTCATGATTAGCCTTCACAAAATTGGAACTTTACGTGTCAACCCAAATACGCCATCAAAATAAGCTATAAATGATACCCTCTAGTTTTGCAGACTTAAACTAAACTAAATTGAAGCATTTCGACGTTATTATTATTGGCGCTGGCGGAGCTGGCATGATGTGCGGCAGCGTAGCCGGTAAACTTGGCCGCTCGGTGCTACTGATTGATCACAACCAGAAAATCGGCCGCAAGATTCTCATATCTGGTGGTGGCCGCTGCAATTTCACCAATACTGGCACCAGACCAGAATCGTTTGTCAGCAATAATCCGCACTTTGCCAAATCGGCCCTCTCTCGTTTCACCCCGGCCGACTTCATCAAGCTTGTGGAAAAGCACCGCATTCGCTATCACGAAAAGAAACTCGGTCAATTATTCTGTGACCACTCAGCTGAACAAATTGTCGACATGCTCATTGATGAGTGTAATCAAGCAGACTGTCAATTTCAAACAGACACTGCAATTACGTCTATTGCTAAAAGCAGCGATGATAAAAACGGCCGCTTTACAGTCGATACCACAGCAGGAATGTACAGCTGTGACTCACTTGTAATTGCCACCGGTGGACTATCAATTCCCCAAATTGGTGCCACCGGATTTGGTTACGAAGTAGCGCGCCAGTTTGGTTTGAAAATTATACAGACAGCCGCAGCTCTCGATGGCTTTAGTTGGGGAGATTCTGATCTCGCCCGCTTCAGTGACCTAGCCGGACTTTCTCTTGACACAACCGTTTCTTGCAAGAAAGCCAGCTTTAGAGAAAATATTCTCTTCACTCACAACGGTCTAAGCGGCCCAGCTAGTCTGCAAATATCACTCTATTGGTCACCTGGCGATAGCCTCAGTATTGACCTGATGCCAGAAGGCAACGCACTAGAAATACTGCAAGCGAGAAAGAAAGCTGGTAGCCGGCAAGAAATTAAAAACGTACTGGGAGAGCTTTTGCCAAAGCGCTTCGCCGAATATTTCACTCATTATTTAGATATCAATGGGCCAATGAACACATTGCCCGATAAAAAACTAATACAGCTAGCCAGCTCACTAAATGGCTGGCAAGTAGCACCAGCCCGCACTGTGGGCTACAAGAAAGCTGAAGTAACACGCGGTGGCGTTGATACCAGTGAACTTTCATCCAAAACAATGGAAGCAAAGAAAGTGCCAGGCCTATATTTCATCGGCGAAGTGGTAGACGTAACCGGTATGCTCGGTGGCTACAATTTTCAGTGGGCCTGGGCCTCAGGCTTCGCCGCTGGTCAAGCAGTATAGAGAAGAGAGCGAAGTGCCAACCAGACTCTTTCAAATCGCGCTGATAGCCATACTGACTCTGATACCGCCGTTGCGCCTCGCTTACTTTCTCTTTACCAACGGCGAAAACTGCGCTAACAACGATGACATAACCTATCTAGAACAGTTCATTAGGATGACCAGTTCAGGCTACAACTGGCTCAATTACTTTGGCGATACCTTTGTCGACGGTCACTCCACGGCTTTCAATCAATTAGTTTTCAATTCATATGTTCAACTAGGGCAGCTCAATCAAAATCTTGGGGCTGCAATTGGAATTGGGCTTATTTCAATTAGGCTCGCGCTCTTCTTCGACATGATATTTAGTAAAACAAATAGACTGAGATGGTATTGCCTGCCACTATTGAGTGCCATTATTTTCGCACCAACAGGTGCATCAATACTTACCCAAGGATCTTTTGCCATCACCTGGCAATTGGCACTGACATTGGGAGCTACCGCACTTTGGGCCATATTCCGAAGATCGGCAAACTCGAACTCGTCTAATCCAGCGGGCACAAAGAAAATTGTCTTAGCTAGCACTTGTATTGTCTTAGGCTCATGGACAATTGCCACCACTCTAATAATAATTCCAATTGTTTGGTTCAGCGCCTGGCGCATGAGGATGTTGAACAAGCTATCTGTATTGTTCTTAGGCACAGCCAGCGCTCTAGCAATCTTTCCAGATCTGCTTTACCTTGAGCGCGGCGTGGGCACTTCGCGGCCCTTGGCTGAAGTGCTAAAGCCCTTAGATTTGACGATGTTTCTAAGTTCGCTCGGCCGCAACTTCGCCCCAGGAACAGCCTGGTATGTCGACCGCATTGCCCCAGCCGAAGTGTTTAGTCTTCTTGGTTTGGTACTACTGATTGCAATCTGTGCCCTGGCAAAAGTAATTACTGATGAGACCCATGCAAATGGCGACAACTCTAAATCGACTTTCCATAAATACTTTTATCCGTCACTAGCCATTGCCTCATTTGCCATTGGCAATTTGTTGCTTACGTCAATGGTAAGGCCTATAATTGCCCCCTGGTATGGCCAAATAAGTCTTTGGTTTTGGATTGGTTTAGTAGGCATGGCTGCGAGCTTGTTTGAGCTAAAGAGCTCTGACGAAAAGCTCGGGTCTGGAGCGAAGATTCTTGCTGCCACCACAGTCATTAGCATTGCTAGCTTCTGCCTATTTTCGCCAGGGTTTGAAGATAAAGAATTCTTTTTAGACAACCGTTCTCCGGCCTATCTATCAGTTCTACGCAACTACCAGACGCCACCACCACCGGGGCTGCTGCCACCATATAAATATGTACCTCTTAAACCGGAAAGACTGGCAAAAATACTTGAGCAATATCACCTGTCACCTTTTGGGAAGGAAGACACTGTTTTATTTCAAGGTGATTGTGTAGTACCTGGTTTGGTGCAGTTTCGCAACGATGGCACACAAAACAGCGAGCTCTACTTCATGAGCCAAGACAAAAAAGGGATATTCACCGCTACCTATTACAAACGACTAAACCTCTGTTTGAGCGGCTCTATGGCTGCAACCTGGCATGTCAAAATACCAGACGATGCAAAAGTGGCTGAATTAACTACCGGGCTTTGGCAGTTAGATACCATCAACAAAATTCCCGATATAAAACCGAATGTGCTCAGTATTGAGGTAGATTCAAATCAGCCCCTCATCTACGAAATGCGCCCAGACGAGGAAACCAAAGTAAAGGTTGATCTGCTTGCCTACAAAGGTAAAGTCGTAACTATTATCTTTACTCACAAACAGAACAACCCGCGGACCACCGTGCTTGAAGTTCCGAAGGTGGAGATTGTGCGGGAGTAGCGCACCCGAATGAAGGAGAACATGCCTTGCCTGTTTTGTTTGGACTATGAAAGCAAGGCAATCACGTTAGAATTTCATTCCGAAAATCTAACAACAGACTCACGTTAGAATTTCAATCCAAAAATCTAACAACCCGACTCGCGTTAGAATTTCAATCCAAAAATCTAACAACAGACCCGCGCGCATTGACTCATCAAAAACCTGACCTTCCTTGAACCGTTGCCTCAACTAAAATCTGACTTTTGCCAATTAGCAGAGGTCACATGAATGAGGCTAAAAATGA
>JBAYTY010000029.1:0-98560 GCA_041675385.1 Candidatus Obscuribacterales bacterium | reverse complement strand
CCTTCAATAGCTTCAACACCGTCAATAGCTTCAGCACCTTCAATAGCTTCAACACCGTCAATAGCTTCAGCACCTTCAATAGCTTCAACACCGTCAATAGCTTCAGCACCTTCAATAGCTTCCACATCTTCAAATTCTTCAATTCCAGAAGTGCTGCTAGGGCCTGAGAGCATGCCTTACGAGCAAACAATCTTGCCAGTCAAGCACACAATAAGCGTTGACGACATTCATTTGATCGAGAGCGAAAACGGCTACACAATAATTGCATAGCCGTTTTCAAATCTAAATGATGAATCTAAATGATGGACCTAATTGGGGCAACTAATTGGGAAATCTAGTCTAGAAATCTAGTTTAGAAGTCTAGTTTAGAAGTCTAGCCTAAATATCTTCGCCCGGAAGCGGGGCACTACCAGGAGTGCCAAGGGCACCATCCGGTGGTAGCGATTGCGATCGAGAAGGAACCGGAGCACCAGAAGCACCAGCAGGAGCACTAGTATTCCCACCTGACGATTTATTATTCCGGCTTGCAGGATCAGCTTGGCTCGGCTCTGGCACCGGTGATTCAATCACTTGTCCTGGTACGGGAAGAGAACCCGGTGGCGGTATTGTCGCGGGGTTAATGCGGAATGAGCGCGCTCCCGCTCCAGAACCATAACTTGATCCAGAACTAGAGCCAGAACTAGAGCCAGAACTTGATCCAGAACTAAAACTAGAGCCAGAATTGGCAGGAACATAGCGTGGTGTCACACTGGCAGGGCTAAAGGCTGGTTCGACTTTATTTGTATTTACGGTAGTCGTGTTTACAGTAGTTGTATTTACTGTAGTTGTCGGGGCTGCAATATCGCTCGGCAATGAAGCGGGCTTACTCAATTGAGTATGTGGCTTCATGTAAGTATTGACAGGCACTTCCACTTCGTGTTTCCAACGCTTCGCTTCTTCTTTGATTTTGCTAGAACGATAGGCAATAGCTTGGTTGCGGAAACTGTTTTTGCTGGCAATGAAACCATCCCAATCGAAATTAACAGGGTCGGTGTGATCGCCTTGTTGAGCATAGCGATGGGTAATGATACTCTCATTGTTGACATTGTAGCGGTTCTGCAAATAGCCCACCAAGCGAGTTACAGCATGCAGCTGCGCTTGGGGATAATTTTGCGATCCAGTGTGATTGATTTCGATACCGATACTGTTGTCGTTATTGATACCAGGAAGAGTTTTAAAAATGTTGACGTGCACAGTAGCCAGATCAGGATCAACTGCTTGATAGATGGTGCCATCTCTATCAACAACATATTGAGCACCAGGGTGACGAATCCCCATTGAACTCCAACTATCAATCACTCGCGTAGCCGAAACTGGAATGCCAGTCTCTGTTGAATGCATGACAATATACTTGACTGGCTCTCGGCGCCAGAATATGCCACCATGGAGAGGATGGTACTTCACAACACCAGCACGTACAAGAACGCGTGCGGCATATACATCGGCCGAACCACTATCGAAAGCTGAGGCAATGGCATTAGCATTTTGGGCATCGAGTGGAGATCTATCAAAGCTTGGTGCATTCCGCATAAATAGGCCGATTGGATAAGCGTAGCGTGGCTTCGGTGCCGCATGCGCGACGGCATGACGATGCTTGCTTGAATGAGCAACAACATGACCGCGCCGGCCAGACCGACTACGCGAGCTAGATCTAGAACTAGCAACAACTCTACTAGAACGTGAACCACGAGAACTTATTCGACCAGCTCTAGAACTTTTAGTGCCAGAAGCTCTGGAGCTTTTTGTAGACTTAACGCTACGGCCTTTACTGGCCGATGACCGAGAAGTATGACTAGAAGATGCGCTGCTATGTTTTCTCGCTTCAACTTCATTAGGCACAAAAACCAAAGAAGTCAGTGCCAGCAAAACTGGTAACAAGCGAGCAACAAACTGAGCGCCAGTTGCTTTCTCAAGTCTTATCAAGTTCAAACTGTCGAACAAGCGGCAGTCCCCCACATTAAGTACTAAAAGCACAGTATTAGAACTACGGTACTAATATCAAAGTATTTGCTTCAAGATGCCAGAGCAAGAACCGAAATAACTCGCCACCACCCATAGCACCGAACAGTATTATAAAATATAAATGGCAACCGCGCAACGACTGAGTTTCACTGTTCTCAATTTGAGTCAAATAGGCTATGTTGTGCAATCAACCAAGAATCAGTCGATCCAGCCGCCACCCAAGATATAAGTATCGGTCAAGTCGTATATACCGAGCACTTGACCTGGAGTTATAGCCGGCTGGGGCTCATGGAAAACTACCCGCACCTGAGCATCAAGCATGGGGTAAACAGTAGCAGGCTCTGCCTTTGAGTTATAGCGAATTTTTGCCAAAGCCTCAAATGGTTCCACCGGCGGTGTGTCCATCAACCAATTGGCAGCAGAAGCAGTTAATTCTTTGCGCAGTAAAGCCTCAGGCGGCCCAACATATACAGTGCGCGTATCAGGATCAATAGAAGTAACATAAAGCGGCTCATGATAAGCGATACCAATGCCTTTGCGCTGGCCAATGGTGTAGTTAAAAGTGCCCTGATGTTGACCGAGCATTTCTGCCGTGACCGTATGAACAATAGGCCCCGGCTCAGCCGTTAGGAAATTACCGAGGTATTGTTGAGTAGTGGTACCGCGCGGGATGAAACAGAGATCTTGGCTATCAGGCTTGTTGGCCGTTACCAAACCACCTTGATCAGCCAAGGCGCGAATTTCATCTTTACTGAAATCACCAAGGGGAAGCAAGGTGGCTTTCAACTGCTCCATGGTCAGGCCCCATAGAACATATGATTGGTCTTTGCGCGGATCTTTAGCCCGGGCCAATCTAAAGCCATCTTCTGTTTCTACCACACGAGCATAGTGACCAGTGGCAATATATCTGGCTTGCAAGATTTTTTGACTGTAGCGCAGCAGGGCGCCCCACTTAACTAAGGTGTTGCATACGCTGCAGGGCAAGGGGGTTTTAGCACGGGCATACGACTGGGGAAACTGATCGATGATTTCGGCTTTGAACATTTCGCGCAAATCAACAGCATGATGCTCAATACCCAGCTGTTCGCAAACACGAGCAGCGTCAACCATACCTGTATCACAACAACGGCTACCAGACTTAATCAGCCAGCCGGTTACACCAATGACATCGTAGCCGGCCTTGATCATTTCCATGGCAGTGACGCTTGAATCGACTCCACCACTCATCAAAACGGCCACTCTGGTCTTGTTCGCTTGAACCGGTGAAACCACACGCTTTGACGCCACCGCACAAACGGCTTCTACCGCTTCAGCAGTTGGCATGTCAGATTGCTCGGTTACATTGACGTTAACCGGTTGATCGACGGCTTTCCGAGTATTAGTCTCTACAGTGTCAGTCTCTACAGTGCTCATTTCCGAATTTTACTATAAGGATTGCAACTCTGTTGGCAACCATTTCTATATGTACAGCCTATATGAAGAGAAACTCACCAATAAGTAACTAACGCTGGCTACATGCCAGTCAAGCGCTTAAGGCGCAGCTTAGCATTGGCTGCATTTTTACCGCGAGGAGCCAGCTTAAGATAAGTCTTGTACTCCGAGACGGCATCGCGACTGCGTTCAATTCGCTCAAGCAAGACAGCTAAATTGTAGTGCGCTACTGGCACATCCCCACCAGATTGCAAAATAGCTTTGCGAAATGCCCGGTCGGCTCCGCTATAGTCACCGCGCTCCCTCAGAATAATTCCGAGCATGTTCTGGGCCAAGGGGTTGGTCTTCTTGCGCAAGCTTGAATCATCAATCGCTTTGCGGAAAGCAGCCTCAGCACCGGCATTGTCGCCCATACGCCTCAAGGCCATACCCAAATTGAATTGCGCTTCTGGGAAGCCATCAGCCTTAATCATCAAAGCCTTGCGATAAGACTCAACAGCTTTAGCCAGCTGGTTGAGATTGGCCTGGCAATAGCCTAAATTGTTGAGCACAACAGGGTCTTCGCTGGCCCCATTTTTAATAAGCGAATCGAGATCGCGAGCGGCCTCGGCCCAGGCGCGACGCTTCATGGCCTCCCGGGCCGCTTGCCGCATTGAACCCTGCATTTCGGAGCGTCCATCATCTCCACCCTGACCTTGATTTAGGCCGTCTTGCCCTTGGTCATCAGGATTATTCCCAGCCTGCGCTGCCCCAGTAAGTTTAGCTATGCGATTCTTGGTCTCTTGAGCATATTTACTGACAGATTCATATTTAAGAGAGGTTTCGTAGGCTTTCACCGCTGCCCCAATATTGTGACGGCGCTCTTCAATTAAGCCGAGATGATAATAACTAAAGGCAGAATCAGGTTTTAGCTTGATCGCCTTATTTACTTCGCTAAATGCCTCATCAAGCCGGCCTTCGCTCAGGTCAAGGGCAGCCAAACCGCTGTGAGCGGCAGCGTGAGAAGGGTCGAGCTTTATAGCAATAAGATAGTTTTCACGGGCTTCTTTTTTCTGGCCCACATCACGCATGGCATTGGCCGCGTAGTAGTGCAATTCAGGCTCTTGACCACCCGAAATTTTTAGACACAAGCGCCAATAATAAAGGGCCTCTTCGGCCTTACCTGTCGAATAAAGTACAAGCCCGAGATTGTTCAAAGCGGGCACATAGAGAGGCTCGATATCTAAGGCCTTGCGGTAATACTGGATGGCCTTATCTACTTTGTTCTCATAAGCATAAGAAAGACCAATATTGTTGTAGGCGTCAGGTATGGCGGGCTCCATCTTGATAACAACTTCAAACTGGCTACGAGCCTTGTCTAGTTGTTTAGCTCGCAAAAGTTTGATGCCCTGCTGCATATGCGTAACGGTATCTGGGCGATAGCGACTGCCCTCAGCCGCCACTAGTAAAGTGGAAAAGCTTAGGGTCGAAGTAATAGCCAAGACCAGGCATAGAGTTAAGCCTGCTCGTTTTTGCACTTTTGCCTCCATAACCTTTGAAAGCAATAATACAAGATGTAACCCTTTAGAGCCCGTTACACGCAGAGCTAGTGGCATGGTCAAAATGGTAAAATGCCTCTTTCCCAAATCGGCAAGATACTGCTCGCTCGAGCGCTATTTTTACTGATTTGCAATACGGTGAAGGGAACCCCGCCAAAAATGCTAACGCGCAACAGTAACCTCGCAGCAAAACTGCACCAGCTATTTATCTCCAGCTCGCAATATGCGCGGCTTCTTGCTCGAACGGCAAAGGGTAGCAGCGGCGAACTGAATTTAACAGGCTTGACCGATTCAGCTAAATCGCTGGTGCTCTCAGTCTTGGGCCACGAAACCAAGCGAGCGATATTCTTAGTTGTGCAAGACAATCATACTGGCGCCCGCTATCACCAAGAGTTGACCAACTTAAGCAAGTATCCAACTTTTGTTTATCCCAGTTCTGAAGTCTCACCCTATGAGCAAGTGCTCTCTAGCCCCGACAACGTGGCCGCACAACTAGAAGTCTTGCGCCACTGCCAAGAAAAACCAGACGAACCATTTATTTGTGTAGTTACGGCACGCGCTCTCAGTCAACGAGTTTTGGCTCCAGAAGAGTTAACAGCAAATTGCTTACGCTTAAATGTCGGCGAAACCATCGACACCAAAGAAGTAGCTCGAAGGCTAGCTAATTTAGGCTATTCGCGCGAATCACTAGTAACCCTGCGTGGCGAATTCAGTGTACGCGGCGATATTGTCGATATTTATCCATCTTGCGGCTCGCCGTTCAGAATTGAATTGTTTGGCGATGAAATTGAATCGATGCGCGTCTTCAATACTGACACTCAAAGATCTATTGAATCACTTGAGACCTGTGTCATCGTTCCCCGTTGGTGGATTGTCGCTGATCAAAGTGAAGAAGCCCGTATAACACTAGTAGATACACTTAGAGCCGTAACAGAAAAAGCATGCGAAACTCTAGAGCCATCATCGGCAGAAACACTGATGACGGTTATGGAAAGCGACTTAGAAGCACTCAGAGCCGGTCGCTATCCCGAATCAGTAGAGTACTACGCGCCTTACGTCCACGAAAAGCTTGCCACCATATGCGATTACATCAAAGATAACAGTCTGATTGTGCTTGACGAATGGGACACTCTTTTCGCGGCTCTCTCTTCGTATCAAGAGAAGCTCGATGCTGCCTTCAAAGAAGGTCTAGAAACAGGTCGTCTACTACCTCTGCCACGCCCACTTCACCTAAGCGCCCGCGAAATAACCGAGCAGCTGAAACGCCACCAGCGTGTTTATGTTTCCACACTGCCCATGGCTCTAGATGGCGCTGACACGAGCAACTCTTCGGCGGCAAATTCTGTCATTAATTTTGACTGCCAACCAGTTGAGCGCTTCGGCAATCAAATTGATATCATGGCTGAAAAAGTAAGAAGCTGGCGCAAAGAAGGTTTGAATGTTCTGATTTCAACAGAGCAGCCCCAGCGCATTCTAGGCATCATGAAAGAGTGGGATATTCCTGCCAACTATCTCTCGCAGAGTGATGACAAAGCGGATACTCACATTCTTCCTCTCGATGAAGTCGCTCAAGCATCTGGCGGCGCACCTGGGCCCGGAAGCGCGGCTGGAAATAGTTCGGGAAATGGCACTGGACCTAATACCGGAAATAATTCTGGCAATAATGCAGGACCAGCGCAACCACCATCTCTTTCTATTTCATCTCTTGATGATATTCTCTCTGGCCAAATGCCAAGCCTAGACGATCTCAAACTGAGCCAAAGCCAAGGTCTCAATCCCAGTTTAAATCAAGGCCAAAATCAACCTTCGGGGCCAGTTGTACTAGTCTGTCGCCATGGCTTTACCCACGGTTTCAAACTAAAAGATGTTGAGTTGGTTTCTTGTACCGATGCTGAAATGTTTGGCGTCAAACGCAAACCGACAGTTTATAGAAGACCGGTAGCAGAGAAGAACTACGAGCGCTTCACTTCAGTCGCCGATCTAAAAGTAACCGATTACGTTGTGCACATGAAGCACGGTATCGGCCAATTCGAAGGCGTCAAACGCATGACCGTTGACGGCCAACAAAGAGAATTTCTCAGTGTCGCTTACGCCAGCGACGACAGACTGTATGTGCCTGTCGATCAAATCAATTTACTCTCGCGCTATCGCGGTGCCGGTGACAACCCACCAAGAATTTCACGTCTAGGTGGTGCCGAGTGGGAATCAACCAAACGGCGCGTCAAGAAATCAGTTAAACAAGTGGCCGAAGACTTGGTCAATTTGTACGCAATAAGAGCCAAGCAAGAAGGCTTCCAGTGCACGCCTGATACACCTTGGCAGTACGAAATGGAAGAAGCTTTCCCTTACGAAGAAACGCCCGATCAGTGGCAAGCCATTCAAGATATGAAAGGCGATCTAGAATCGGCCAAACCAATGGACAGACTAATTTGCGGCGACGTTGGCTTCGGCAAAACCGAAGTCGCCATTCGCGGTGTTTTCAAAACAGTAATGTCAGGCAAGCAAGTAGCTGTACTTGTACCAACCACAATTTTGGCTCAACAGCACTACAACACCATGGCCGAGCGCTTTGCGCCGTATCCTATCAAAGTCGGTCTACTCTCGCGCTTCCGCACTGCCAAAGAGCAAAGAGAAGTAGCTCGCAGGCTAGGTACTGGTGAATGCGACGTAGTAATCGGTACCCACCGTATGCTACAAAAAGATATTGCCTTCAAAGACCTAGGCTTGGTTGTAATCGACGAAGAGCAACGCTTCGGTGTTGCTCACAAAGAGAAATTGAAACAGCTAAGAGTAATGGTTGACGTCATGACCATGTCAGCCACACCAATTCCCCGTACTTTATATATGGCGCTATCTGGCGCTCGCGATATGTCGCAAATCAACACTCCGCCAATTAACCGCGCTCCAATCAAAACCTTTGTCGGCGAATACAAATTGCCCTTAGTGCGCACAGCCATTTTGCATGAGATGGAGCGCGGTGGACAGATTTATTTTGTCCACAACCGCGTTGAGAACATCGAGCAAATTGCCTTTGAAGTTAAGCAATTGGTGCCAGAAGCACGCATCGCCATTGGCCACGGCCAAATGAACGAACGCGATCTCGAAAACGTCATGCTGGCATTCTTTGCCCATGAATATGATGTACTGGTTTGCACCACGATTATCGAATCTGGTCTCGACATTCCAAACGTCAACACCATTGTTATCAATGATGCTGACAAGCTCGGCCTCGCCCAGATGTATCAGCTCCGTGGTCGGGTTGGCCGCTCTGACGCTCAAGCCTACGCCTATTGCTTGTACACTCCATCAAAAGTTTTGTCTGAGCAAGCCCAGGGAAGACTAAAAGCAATTCGCGAATTTACTTCACTAGGTTCTGGTTATCAAATCGCCTTGCGTGATATGGAAATCAGAGGGGTGGGCAACATTCTTGGCTCAGAACAGCATGGCCACATGATTTCGGTAGGCTTTGAGCTCTACTGCAAAATTCTTGAAGAATCGGTAGCCGAGCTTAAGGGCGAAGCTGTCGTACAAGAAGCTGATACCGCAGTTGATATCAACGTCACAGCCTTTATTCCAGAGTCTTATATTGAAGACAACGAGCAACGCCTAATCGAATACAAACGCCTAGCCGACGTTAAGACCGATCGAGAGCTGATTATGCTATTAGACGAATGGCGCGACCGCTTCGGCGCTATACCCAAAGAAACCGAACAATTGACCAAAGTCGTCAAACTAAGACTAGTGGCAAGCTCGGCCAACGTACAATCAATCAAACCAGATATGCAGGGTCTGCGTTTGTACGTACCATTCCGCTTGCAGCAGTGGATTCCAATTCAAAATGGCCTACCAAAACATTTGGCAAACCGCACTACTTACAAACCAGGTATCGCTGGTGGTCAAGGTTCAAGCCCATACATTCTTGTAAAATCGCAAGGAGATGATCCAGAAGATCAACTAGATTTGCTGGCAGAACTTCTCGGAGCTATGGTGACAAAGGTTCACGCCAAACCAGCCTAAACTATTAAAAGAGGATATCAGTACTGTGAATAGCTCAAGTAACAGAAGCAACAAAAACGGCAACAGCGTGACCGTCTTATTAGCACTGACTCTCTCACTTGCTACGGCCGGCTGCCAGAGCGAAAAGAAAGCTGAGAATACTAGCGACTCTACAAGCACTAAAGGGACGACAACCAGCCCACAGACTGGTAGCACCCAGGGTGGCGCAGAAAATAGCGCTGCTTCAACTTCGGACCAAGCACTGCCATCGGTACTAAGCGACATACCGCAGTTGAAACCAGTGACAGGAGTTAACCTCGTTAAGCTGCCTGACACCCTAGTGATCTGCACGGTAAATGGCTCTCCCGTTACGGTCAATCGCTTCAAGAAAGAGTACCAAGCAGCAGTTATTTCGTTGCAGTCAGTGCTGGCCATGCAACCGGAAAAGATGCAGCAACTATTGATTCAAGCGAAGCAAATGGGCTTGACCCTAACTGCTGAAGAGAAAAGTAAAATGATCGAGTCAGCTCATTCAGCTCAGGCTCTAGAAGGTAAACCTCTGAAAACCTTCCTCAAAGAGAGAAACATGACCGACGCTCAGTTCAACGAGCAAGTCTTGAATCTCGGCTTAGCTTTCAAATGCGGCGCCAAGGTAATCGAAAGCCAGCTCTTAAGCGAACTAATTAATCGTGAGATCGTCTTAAAAGAAGCCCACAAAGCTGGTTTCTATCAAAAAGCAGCCACAAGCTTTGCCCAGATCAAAGATAGCAAGAAGTACAAACAATATGTCAGCACCGCAACTGAAACCCCTGACCAAATTCGCGAAGAAATTATTTCTTCCCAGATGATTAAACTGATGCTGGACAGCGTTGCTAAAGCCGCACCACCAGCTAGCGAAAAAGTAGTCAAAGCAGAGTTTGAAGCCAACAAAAACCGTCTGAAGCACGGCGAGCGTGTGCGTCTCTCTCATATTGTGGTGGCAGCACCAGCTGTCGATGCCGGACCACTCAAAAGCGTAAGAACACAGCTGCAAGAACAAAAGCCAGAGCTAAAAGGTGCAGACCTCGAAAACGAAGTAAAAGTAATCAAGCAAGCTCAATACGACAAAGCCAAAGGCTATTTGGCCCAAGCTCTTAAAGGTGCCGACTTCAAAACTTTAGCTGATAACTACACCGAAGACGAACCAGCCCGCGTAGCAAGAAACGGCGGCGACCTTGGTTTCATGGATCTCAGCAGCACCAACGGCCCAGATCAACTGAAGATTATGGCTGCAGTAGGCAAAGTCAAAGCCGGTCAGGTTGTGCCAGAAGTGGTCGAAACCAATTTTGGTTATCACGTCATCAAAGTTACTGAACGGCAAACAGCTGGTGATATTCCACTAGCTGAAGTGAAAAAGCCTTTAGAAGATATGATCTCGGCCAAGAACCAAGAAAAAGCAGAAATAGATTGGATGACCCAGCACCGCAAGACTGCTGACATCAAGTTGACTGATGAATTTAATAAGGCAGTAGCTTCCGGGGCCTATTCGCTCACAGCCACGGCAAACAGCGAAAAGACACCTAAAGCACAAAACTAGCTAAGACAGCTAAGATAGATACCTAAGATAGATAGCTAAGCCAGCCAGCTAAGCTAACTGACTGAGCCATCTATGCACCACTCAAGCTAGTCAAATTAGAGGCAAGGAGATTTGAAACCCTTGCTGTTTGCTACTTTGATATTGCTTAAGGCTAGCGCCGCATCGGCCCAACATAGCAATGGCAAGACCAAGGCTGAGCCCACTGCGCAAATCGCCTGTGGCCTGAGAAAAGGCGACATAGCCCTGCGACAAACTATCCAAAGAAGAAGCTGCAAAATATAAACCTGTACCAGCAATCAATATTTCTAACTGTTCTGATTGATGGCGAAAATCAATTATGTACTCAGACTTGCCAGAACCAGAATAATCAGACTCAAAACAACCAGAACTAGCAGAGCACAATATTCGCAGAAGGTGAGTCATAGCCTGAACTAGACACTCTAAGTCAGCTGAAAAGACAAAATCGTTATTCAGTTGATTGATAGTAAGAGCGAGATTCTTCGTCTGCTCGTCGGCCGAAATAGATTGCGTCAAGCTATTGAGCAAAGACGAGAAAGAGCATTGAGTCCTGTCTAATTCTTCTTCGCCAGCCTCCAGCCTACCAAGGTACAAAAAGTCTGTTGTAAGTGCAATGAGACTGTAAAATACACGCTCGGCCTCAGCCACAGAAGCCATACTTGTCGCTTTTGAAATATAGCTAAGGGTGGCAGAAAGAGACATAAGCGGTGAGCGCAAATCATGACCAATCATATTGACGAAATCACGCTTAGCGATCTCTATCTGCTCACGCACCGATACATCGCGCACAAAGGCAATGCTCTTCTTGTCGTCCTGACCATCCTCAGCATAGTTACTGAGAACTAGCTCCACAGCCAAGTAGCTTCCATCCTTACGTAAGAGCCTTTGAGTCAACTGCAACGGCTCGAACTTGCTCAAGGCATTGTCCGCAGCTGCTAAAGCCGAAGTTCCGCCTACCTCTGTCTTTGAGGTCGAGAACAACTGCTCAAGCGACTGACCCAATAACTCCTCTTCAGAATACAAAGAGAGAGCTAAACCATACTCATTGACAGAGATGATCTGCCCAGACTGACTCAACCCCACTACCATAAGAGGCAAGTTGTTGAGAATGAGCCTAAAACGCTCTTCACTCTCGCGAATCTTGGCGTTCAGCTCATTCTTTTCAGTGATATCGTGAGCCACACAAACTATGGTTTTATCAGGGCTCAATTTAGCCCTAAACGAAAAATCACGCCGCTCTCCAGCCCCCAACCTCACCCGACTGTCAAAACTAATAGCCGCCCCAACAGCAGAGAGCGATTTCAGCGCCAGCACCAAAGCCTCAGCGTCGCTAGGCTCAACAATAGAATTGAGCCTACGACCAACCAAGTCACCGGCAGGGTAGCCGAGCAGCTTAGCGCTCGATTCTGACACGCTCAATATAATTCCTTTTTGATCAAGCAAGCAGATGAAATCAGCAGCATGCTCCAAAACCAGAGCTTCACGACTCTTGACTGAATTTAAACGCAAAGCAAGATCTCTAAAGTCGAGCTCTATGCCGCCGAGTTCATCGTCAATTTTAGATAGTAGTAGCGGTGGTATCAGCGGTTTGCCCAAACCGATATTGATGGCATTGAGTGAAATGTTTTTGATGCGCTTTAAACTCAAAGCAATAATGAGAACGAAGCTCAAGATTGTCGCACCAGTACTTAAGACCAAAGAGAAAAGCAAAATTTTACACATTGAACCAGTGGAGGAACGATTGATGATATCTTCAGCGCTCTCTAGCCCACGATATTTATCATCAAGACCGCTCAACAAATCGCTAATAGTATTTGTCACTTTGACAAGATCTGCGCAATAGCGCATATGCATGAGTTTACGATTAGGGCTGTATTGCCGCCAATAACTGACATCGACCTGGTGCACCAAATTGATAGCTTCATCAAGAGCCAAAGACAACTCATTCAATCGCCGCTCTTCTTCTGGTCGGTATCTCAAAGAGTGCTTCAATTCGGCAAATATTACTGGCAAGCGCAAGAAAGTCGATGAGTAATGGTCCTCTGAATTATCGGCAGTACGAGTTCGATCTATCAAAGCAAAAGTAGCAAACTGCACAGCTGACGAAAACTGTTCTAGACAAGTAACAACCTGACTAGCTTCTTGCTCTTGACGCAAACTCTCTTCAAGCTTAGAAAACGAACTAAGAAGCACACAGAGCAACAAGACATTGCCAGCAAAAATCAAGATGCCCAAAAGCATGGCTTTTCTGGCCACAGCCGACTTCATTGCTCGCCACCAATCACTCAAGTGGAACCTCTAGGCGTGGCAGTTTGAACCAAAATCGACTACCTCCAGTCTCTCTATTTTCTACACCAATAGTGCCACCATGGGCCTCAACAATCGACTGACAAATAGCTAGCCCTAATCCTGTACCAGAACTAGCGTCACTAGCGCTAGCCTGTCCGTAAGCTTGAAAAATGTGCCCCTGCTTTGCCAGTGGCACACCCCTACCAGAGTCAATAACGCTAAATTCGACATGATCGCGGTCTTGCTCTATTTGCAAAAGCACAGTGCCGCCCTTAAAAGAAAACTTGATGGCATTAGAGATAAGGTTAATTAGAACCTGCACCACTCGCTCGAAATCAGCAAGCACCATCTGCGGTGTCAATTGCACTTCTAGTTTTATACTCTGGTTTAAAGCATAATCAGCCAAAGAAGCAATTGCTGAGTCTGCCAAATCCCTCACCTTAATGGGCACCAGCGCCCCTACTAATTGGCCAGGAGCTAACTCTTCAAGCCGCAATAGCTCATCAAGCAAACGCAAAAGTCGATTGACATTAAGTACAAACTTTTGCACCCGCGCCTGTTCTTTTTCGCTCTTTACTTCAATACCTAGCACCAGCTGCTTAACCTTCAAGATTGGTTCGCCTAGGTTGCGCCAAAGAAGCTGGAGAAAGTCTTTGCGCAAATTTTCAAGCTTAACTTTTTCACTGACATCTTCGACAACTAGAAGAGTCTCATTTGAACCAATGAGATCGACAACAGTGATCTCACAAACGAGACTATCGCTCTTTCTATTACCAATCTCTCTTTGACCGATCTGGGTGCGCAACTGACTAACTTGCCTAGCCTGAGCCAGAACATCGCTGTCACTAAAGACATCCTGGACACTGCGAACAGAAGAAGAAGAAGTAGTAGTAGTAGTAGTAGTAGTAGTAGTAGTAGCCGCCGCACTATTGAGCATCTGCTCCATGCGTTCATTGGTGGATAAGAAAGCACCAAATTGGTCAACAACAACCAAGCCAATGGGAAGATTGCGCATCAACATGCGGACATCATTTTCTTTCTCTCTCAGCTCCGCCTCTCGATGTTTAGCAGCACCAATGTCGCTAACAAAGCAAAAAGAAGAGTGATCAGCCTCTGACCAATAGCTAGAGAAGCGGCTCTCAACCACAATTCCATCATTGCGCTTAATCGCCAATTCTATGGCTGTTGCATGCTCTTGCTGGGGTAATGACGAAAGAAAATCTCGCAGCGCCTGCCGATTTTCTTGGGGCACGATGGTTTGCCAAGGCGCGCCGTCAAGTTCACTTGGCTGATAGCCCCATTGCCCCAAAACGGCAGCATTTAAATCTCTAATACGACCTTCCGAATCAAGTCTAAGAATCACATCCGACGCACCATCAACTAGAGTCATTTCATAGCGCGCCGAGTTCTCTAGCGTCAGAATCGTTTCCCGCAAGAGCTTATCGAGCTTGCCTAGTTCATCGCCAGCCGACGGAAAATCTTCCAAAGACTCTTCACTCTTGTATCGATCAATATTTAGCGTCAAGGCCTCTATCCCGGCTGCCAGGCGAGCGAACACCAGAGCAATCAAGGCGATGGTAAAGACGAAATCGACAGACAAGGCAGCAATGAGAACACCCTTGACAGACGATAAAGAATTCGCACTCAATCCCGTCCCGGCAGCCCCCTGAGCTTTGTAGCGCGTCAATAACTCTTGGTAACGGTCAAAAACTTCATGACCCAGCACCAAGGACGATTTTTCTACTTTTACTTTGCTAAGTCTGGCTGTGTCGTTGATATGAACAAGTTCTTTTTTATAAACGGCTTCTGCCGAGCGAAAAATCTTCTCTTGCTCGTGCAAAATTTCTTGGGCTAGTGCGTCCCTTTTTGAAAGAGTGCTTAGCCGCCTGAACTCATTTTCTAAGCGCACGGAAAGAGCCTGCCAGGTTTCTGCATCGGCGCCTGAATTGCGAAGGTCTCTAGAGAGACCAGAGACTAGCAAGATGCCAAACTTCTCTATTAGATTTGCAATTCTATTGCTGCTAGAAACCACTGCCAGGCGATGTCTTTGGCCAGTCAACTTGCTATCAAGATCATGCAATAAATAGGCAACCAGCAAGGCAAAGGCAAGCTGAGCAAAAAGCAAAAGGACCACCGCTAGCAGTGCGTCTTTGGCGATAGTACGCTGCCGGAACATACCAATTGACATGCCATCCAACTCGCATGGTAGAGACTAGTCGCTCACTATAACATCTGTAACTGGCAAGCCAAGGGTAATGGCACTGTTCACCAATAGATGGGATAATTCAAAAGCTTTTTTACAGTTTGGTGGAGAAAGATAAATGCTTATAGGCTTCAAATGCTCAGCTAACTTGGCAACACAGACCAATCCAGGCGCCTCCAAGGTCGCCTTTGGACAAATCTTGACTGCTCTTGCCTTAGCCAACCTGACCAACTTAGGTCTGGTAAACGGCGGCCTACCGAATGGAGCTTATGCAGCTACCCCGACAAAAGCGACAAAGACCACTGCCAACACCAAGACAGTAAAAAAAGGCGCAAAAGAAAACCCAGAAGCCTTTGCCGCCCTGAAAGAAGGCGTGAGACTTCTCAATGAGCACAAGGGCAAAGAAGCTCAAGCAAAGTTTGACGAAGCCATTAAACTGAGCCCCAACTATGCTCGTGCCTACGCCAACAGAGCCAACCTTCACATGCTAGCCCGCCACTACAAACTGGCTGAGGCCGATTGCACCAAGGCTATCAGCTTAGACTCGAAACTCTATATGGCCTATCTCAATAGATCATGGGCCGAAATTGAATTGGGCCAGTATGCAAAAGCTAATGATGATGCCAGCAAAGCTATTGCCCTGCAGCCGAAGTTGACCATGGCCTATGCCAACCGCGCCCGTGCCCTGAACCATCTTGGCCGCCACAAAGAAGCGGTGACTGATTGCGATAAAGCCATTCAGTTGCACCCCAAATTTAGCCCAGCCTACGTCAACCGCGCCCATGCCTACGTTGGCTTGAAAGAGTACGAAAAAGCAGTAGCTGACGGCGACAAAGCGATTGAACTAAATCCACTTTCGGCCCGCGCCTATGCCAATCGTGGCAAAGCCTACCGCCATCTCGGCAAACTTGAGCAAGCCCTGGCCGACAGCAACAAAGCCATTGAACTAGACAGCAAACTAGGCTCGGCCTATGCCAATCGCGCTGCTACCTACGCTCTTATGTCGGGTAAAGACCTGAAGACAGCCGTTGAATTCGGCTTCAAGCCCGATCTAGAAACCAAATAAACGAAATTATCAGACCAAAGCAAAAAGCCTCCTTAATATGGGGGCTTTTTGCTTAAATCTCTAGATTCTGAATTCGGTGTTAAGACCTGAGGGTTGTCACGGGCAATCGCTAGGATAGTAATACCTGCAAAAAGGCATCGAAATTTGTTTCCACTTTCAGACGACAATCCCACGCGCTCATACCCTGTAATCAATCATCTTTTGATCGCAGCTAACATTGTCATTTTTATCTGGACTGTAACCTCCGGTCTTCTCGCCAACGACGCCGAAGTGACCCGATATTGCTTTGTCCCTAGTCGTTTTCTCGGCCATGTCTCAATACAAGAATTTTCGACCTTCTTCTCGGCCATGTTCATGCATGCCGGTTTCGCCCATCTCATAGGCAACATGTGGTATCTCTTCATTTTTGGCGACAATGTTGAAGACCGCATGGGCAAAGAGAACTATTTACTCTTCTATCTAAGCTGCGGCATTCTCGCTGCTTTAACTCACATTTTGGTTTATCCCAGCTCAAGCATTCCCTCACTTGGTGCCAGCGGTGCCATTGCTGGTGTTTTGGCAGCCTATCTACTGCTCTTTCCTGGTGCCCAAGTGACAACATGGATCACGTGGTTCTTCAGACCGAAGCTACCAGCCTGGGTTTTGATTGGTGTCTTCTTCGCCATGAACTGTATAAATGGCCTATTTGGCCACGACAACCAAGTTGGTTGGTTCGCCCACATTGGTGGCTTCCTTGGTGGCATACTGCTTTTAAAATTAGTGATGCGCCATGCTGAAGAACCAGGCAATAATCCGGCAGCTGATATTTCGCAGAACTCTTTGCCCCTAATGGCAACAGTAGTAATTGCCCTCTACGGCATCGGTGTCGTTGGCTATGCCATCTATCCGCACTTGAATCTCACAGGTAAACAGTCTCAAGAATCAGCTAAATTGCCCAGCAGCAAAACAGCGGCAGCAGCCACAACAAAAAAGGCACCATCAGCAGCTGTGCATGAACCGAAAGAGATGCAAAAAGCTCATACACGCGCTCACAATACCCAGAAAAAAATCTCTCATAAAGACATTCATAAAGACACCCATAAAAACTCGGCAACGAAAGTGAGCAGCCACAATCATCACAATCAACCATGAGCAAAGGGCCCTTCAGAGAAGAGCCCTCACTAAAAACTAGACTACTCGAATCAGACTGCAGATTCAGACTGAAAAAATCAGACTAAAAAATTACCACTTATAGGTCTTGATTCCGTATTGTGGATCAAACGCTGATGGAGCTGGAGCAGTGGTGCTATACAAACCACCAGACTCACTTTCAGCACCGCTATTATAAACGCCACCAGATTCACTGCTAGCACCCACTTCAGCTAATCCGCCAGATTCAGACTCAGCACCGTTATTAAAAACGCCACCAGATTCAGACGAACCACCATTGTTGTAGATGCCGCCAGACTCAGATTCGGCGCCGCTATCGTAAACACCGCCAGACTCGCTGCCACCGCCCATAATGAACCCGCCAGATTCGCTTTCAGCAGAAACTGGAGCGGCACAGTAACCGATTAACGCAACTGCCACAGCAAACCGACCGAGAGTGACTACAACTGAATTTTTCTTTGTCATTTTGCCCTTCCGAAGAATCATTACTGTTAAAAGGTGTTAGTACCTACCAATTATACCTGGTATAGGTTCAGGTTTAAAAACAGAACAATTAGCGCCAGATATCAAGCAGATTTATTAGTTTTGACAACGTTTCCACCAGCTGATTGAGCATCTGCTAGAGACAACTGACTGGCCGCAAACAATGTGTCAAAAGTCTGCCGTCCCTCGGCCATGGCGGCAATGCCAACGCTCGCCGTTTGTGGATACCAAAGGTCGTCTTGCTTAGGCAAAGCCTTGCCAAGATTCATCAAAGCTTCATTGATACGCTTGCGAGTGCTATCAATAATCTTGAAAGCCTCATCTGCGGCAACACAGGGCATACAAACGATAAATTCATCCACGCCCCAACGGCCAATAATATCAATGGGCCGGGCATTGGCCTTAATTGCCTGAGCCACAGTTTTAATAATGGCGTCGCCACTGGCCGAGCCATACAAATCAGGCGAACGCTTGTTCAAATCTAGATCTATCACAGCCACACTGAGCTCATAGCCGCAGTATTTTGCCCGAGCCACTTCTTTTTCAAAGCTGCTGGCCGAACTGCGCCGATTAAGCAATCCAGTAGCACTATCTTCTGTTTCTTTCGCTTCAAGGTTGGCCACTAGCTGCTCCACTTCGGCCAATTTAGCCAAATAGTCGGCAATGGCCAGTAAACTATCAAGCACTTGTTTATTCCAGCCACCAAGCTCACCTTGCTGCAAAACCAGCAAGCCAGCTCTGCGCTCACCAGTAGCTTCTGACTGAACTCTAAGTGGAATCAAATAACTCTTCTGCGGGCCAAAACTTTCCCAGACACGCACGAAGTACTCGCGCAGCGGCTCATCGATATCTTGCGAATACTCAGTGAGATTTTCAACCGTAGAAAGCTCATCAGAATTAGCAATCAATTGCTCAGCCAATTTCTGGCCAATGGGGCTGGCAAAATGATGGGCAATGGCGCCCACACCAGAAGCCATATACTCAAAGACTTCGATGTCTGGCCGCTCAAGGGAAGTAACAAAAATAAAGCAGCGTGACGACTCGAAAACTTTGCCAATGCGCTCGATTACACTTTGAATGTCACCAGCATAATTCCAAGACAAGTGCTTGCTGCTGCGCAGAACGCTGCACAAAGCCTTGAGCACTCCATCAGAATTGAATGGCCTAAAATCAAGTTCAGTTGTCTCTTTCGATTTCAATGTCTCACCCTAGAAGTTCAAGAGATGCCAACGAGATACCAAGACCCTCTTACAGAGCGCCTTACTAAGAACCTACAAACGGATTCTCTTTTTTCTCAGTCCAAATATCAGTATCTGGACCATGGCCTGTTACTACTCTTGTACTGTCATCGAGAGTAAACAAGCGATTTTGAATGGAATCTACAATTTGCTCAAACGAACCGCCCCATAAATCGGTGCGACCAATTGAACGTTGAAAGAGAGTGTCGCCAGCAAACAAAACGCTATCTTTATCTTGCAGGCAGAAACAGGTAGAACCCGGTGTATGGCCAGGAGTATGAATAACTGAGGCCTTATGCTTCCCAATGATCATCTCTTCTTCATCTTCAAGAAAATGGTCAACCGGTAGCGGATCTTCAGCTTTGAAACCAAATCTTCCCGCTTGCATAGTGAGATTATCGTAGAGAAACTGATCGCCTTTGCTCAAACAAATGAGAGCACCAGTCTTCTCTTTCATGGCCTTAGAACCAATGATATGGTCAAAATGAGCATGGGTGTGCAGCAAATATTTAGCTGTCAAATTGTGCTTTTTTAGCGCCGCAAGAATAATTTCAACATCGCCGCCTGGATCAATCACGACAGCTTCACCAGTTTCTTTGCAACCAACTATCGAGCAATTACACTGCAAAGGACCAACGGGAAAGCTTTCGAGAATGAGACTCATTCAAACATCTCACTAACCGATGAATCATCATGAATGCGCCAAATGGCTTCGCCCAGCAGTTCGGCCACCGATAGAGCAACAATTTTCTTAGACATATGGGTCATATCATGAGGAATTGAATTAGTAACAATCAATTGCTCGATTGGTGATTCTTCTAAGCGCTCATTGGCTGGGCCAGAAAGCACAGCGTGAGTGGCACAGGCAAATACTCGAGTAGCGCCTTCTTTTATAAGAAGCTCTGCGCCCTTGACCAAGGTGCCAGCGGTGTCGACCATGTCGTCAACCATGATGGCAGTTCTGCCTCTGACGTCACCGACCACGCTCATCACTTCAGCAACGTTATGCTTGGTGCGGCGTTTATCGATAATAGCGATTGGGGCGTCGTCTAGCTTTTTAGCGAAGGCCCGGGTACGCGACACGCCGCCGACATCGGGAGAAACGAGAACCATATCGCTCAAATTCAAGTCGCGGACATATTTGAGCAAAACAGGGCTGGCATATAAGTGATCGACCAAAATATTGAAGAAGCCCATAATCTGTGGCGCATGCAGGTCAAGGGCAACCACCCTTTGAGCGCCAGCGGTGGTGAGCAAGTCGGCGATGAGCTTGGCGGTGATGGCCTCGCGGCCAGCAGCCTTTCTGTCTTGGCGGCCGTAGCCGTAATATGGCATTACAACTGTGATGCGACCGGCTGAAGCACGCTTCAGGGCATCAATAAGAATGAGCAGCTCCATCAGGTTTTCGTTTACTGGAGTACAAGTGGGCTGAATAATGAAGCAATCCATGCCCCTGACGCTTTCTTGCAACTGCACATAAATCTCGCCATCAGAGAAAGGTTTGATTTTAACCGGTGTCAGTGGCAGGCCCAGGTGATCGGCCACTTCCTTGGCCAGTTCCGGATTGGCGGTTCCCGCGAGTATCTTCAGCTCAGGCTTTACGCCTGGTAAAGAGGTCTGTCTGGCAGGCATTTGAGCAACCATGCTAATCCCCAAGGAGAGTCAATGTCAGAGTATGTAAATGGGCAGAGTAATTATAACGGAACTTCTGTTCTGACAACCAAACCTGGCTGAAGTATTACGGTTTTACGCAGGCTAAAAGCGCTATTTTGGCGCCCCAGAGCCAATTAATGTGGATAAGTTTATTAACTTGGGGGTTAATCGAATATGTTGAGAAGAGCTGTTTAACAAACTAAGGTCTAAGAGCATCAAAGAAACTGATGAAATGCAGAATGATTCGACCTAGGGCATTGGTAGGAAGGTAATTTATGAAAAATTGCATCTCAAAAGTTGGAATAGCAGCTTTAATTGCAGGAAGTTTACAGGCTTTGCCAGCCATGGCTGACTCGAATATAGTGAATGAAGGCTATTACCCGATTGTCTATGCAACAAGAGCCATCAGGGCGGGCTCTTTTATTGCTCAAGTTGCAGACATCGGCGTGGCGCAAGTGCCCCGTGATGAAAGCGACTTGCGGTCAGCTCTTTCACCAAGAGAAATACTCGGCTTCAAAACTAAAAGGGCGCTACGAAAGAATCAAATTATTAGCACGCAAGACCTCGCGTCTAATACCCGCGTGAAACTGCCAGGCATTTCACAGGTGAAAATTACAGCAATGGAATATAGGCCTATAGCCTATTCCACCAGGAATATAGCTGCTGGAACTGTCATAGCGTCTCATTCAGATCTCAATGTAATTGAAAGATCCAAGAAGGATGCAAACAGCGGTTGCGTATTCTCACCTTTAGAAATTTTGGGATACAAAACCAAAGCGGATCTTCAGAAGAATCAAATGATTTCTTATGGAGATATAGACTTTAACTCGCGCATTAACGGCTTTCGCAATATAACAGAAACCCTGAACTTTACCGAGCAACTGAGGATAGCACGCAAAAAATGGAACTCGCCCAGCGATCATTATAGGGAACTCTGCGCCCCCGAACGCTATAACCAAGGAGGCGGAGTAGTTATAGCGACCAGAAATATTCCAAAGGGCACTTTGATATTAGAAGCTGCTGATGTCGAGATTCTGATCGTGCCGCAGAGCCACATACCGGGTGGTGCGCTTGTTTCACCATTTCGCGCTATTGGGGGTAAAACAAAATACGCAATATCCAAAAACGAGCTGATTTGTATGCACGAACTCGATTTTAGTGCACCCTTATCAAAGCGCCAACGGCAGCTAATAAAGGAAAAGTATCGAATCGCTGGCAAAAAATGGACAGGACTTTCTGTAGATGACTTCACGCGTGAAGACCGGGTCTTAAATCTGAAATGACTTCAAGGTAAGGTTCATATATTTTGCAGATAAACCAAACTTCCTATGTAAGTCAAATACATGCGCTTCAATCAATTTTAGTGCGTGTATTTAGCGCCATAATTGTGTCCTCGCTTGCGCCCATGAGTGCCAATGGAGAGCAACCAATACCCAATCGTCTAGTATCGTTGATACAGTGCAGCAAAAATATTGCCGTAGGTTCAACAATTACCAGCGATTCTCTTAAAACTGTCAGAGTCACGCAGAAGGACAGGCCACCTGATGCGATATACGATCGTTGGATTGCTATCGGCAGGAAGGCAACTAAGCCTTTAACAAAAGGGCAAGTGATGCACTTTAGCGACGCACTTTCCCCAGATTTGTTGGAGGCATCGAATAGAGAATGTATTATGAGAATGCAGGGTGACTATTCAACAAGAACTGAAGACATAGATCGTAGTATCTACGCGCTTATACCAATTCTTCGTTCGGCTCACGACATTCCAGCAGGTGCCACCATTTCAGCAGTTGACCTAGTCACGGATCAAATCAAAGAAGTAAATTGTCCGGGCGATTCAGTTGGTGACCTTTGGGTCGTAGAAGGGCGAAAAGCTATTCATCCAATTAAAGCTAGCGAATTTATTTATTTTCACGATGCTATTCCCCCTGCAGAATGGCGGAAATGGCTGCAAGGCAAGTAATTAATGGACAGCCAATGCGCCGAATAGGGAACGACTTGAAAATTCAATTAACAACCAAGAAAGCACTGTTAATTCTGACAGCTTGTCTCCTTCTATTTACAGTGTGGCAATTCATGATTGCGGCAAGCTCCAACTGGGAGGTTGTGATTAGAAACAATAGTTCAAGCCCTTTATCGAATTTCATTCTAGGATACAACCGTGGCACCACTCGAACGAAAGTTTCCTCAATTCCTGCGAATTCTACAAAGAGCCTTACAATCGAACTTAAGTCAGAATGGGGACTACGATTCAAATTTTACACTTTAGATGGCACCGAATACGGTGACCTTATACCAATTTACTACCCAACCAGTCGCGACAGAAAAATATTTATTGACATCGATCCTAACTACAAAGCTACCTGGCATGAGTCTCAACGCTATTGAGAACACCGTAGTGACTTCGAAAAGGCTAAAAGAACGGCGTCACGCCCTCTGCTGAAAGATTGAGAGAGCCCAATAACGCACATTTAACGTGCAGGTATGACAGACCGCCCTGTAGATAGACAGCAAATGGCGGACGCAGTGGGCCATCAGCAGAAAGTTCAATGGTCGCACCTTCTACAAAGGTTCCACCAGCCATAACAACTTGGTCTGCGTAGCCTGGCATAGAACTTGGCTCAGGCGATACGTGGGCGTTGACCGGTGAGAAGCTCTGCAAGGCTCGACAAAAATTGATAAGGCGCTCGCGATTGCCAAACTCGACTGCTTGAATAATGTCGTAGCGATCGGCAGCTGGAGCTGGGTGCACAATCATGCCCAACTTCTCAAAGACGCTAGCCACAAGCATGGCACCTTTGACGGCCTGGCTCACCACTGATGGGGCTAGGAACAATCCCTGCAGTATGGGTCTGTTTTGATTGAAAGTAATGCCAAGATGGCCGCCAATTCCCGGAGCTGTGAGACGAAGCAAGGCACCTTCAACCATGTCTTTGCGGCCAGCGACATAGCCGCCGGTAATAGCCATGCCACCGCCAGGATTTTTGATCAAAGAGCCTGCAATTAAGTCAGCACCAATAGCAGTAGGTTCCTGCTCTTCAACGAATTCGCCATAACAGTTATCGACAAAGGTAGAAGCCTTAGCATCCACAGCCTTAATGGCGGCAATATATTTAGCAATGTCCTTATTGCTTAGAGTTTGCCGGCTCATAGAATAGCCACGAGATTTTTGAATGTGATAGAGCTTGGCTGGCGCAGCCGCTTTGATCTGTTTTGACAGTTCCTCTACTGAAAGAGTTGGATCTAATGCCAACTCTTTGTATTTCACTCCAAGGGCAGTAAGAGATCCCCGCACTGGCTCTTGCTTGGTGCCACCAGCGCCAATTACTTCTTCTAAGGTGTCATAGGGCTTGCCCGTTAAAACAACCAGTGTATCGCCCGGTTCTAGGTTACCAAAAAGAGCGCAAGCAATGGCATGGGTGCCAGAAACCATTTGCACTCTCACGGCCGCTGCTTCAGCTTGAAGAACAGAGGCAAACACTTTGTCGATCATCTCGCGGCCGATATCATCGATACCATATCCGGTGCGCTCGGCAAAATACTCTTCGGTTACCTGGTGCTCGCGGTAACTATCTAAAACTCTTTTCTGATTGACCAAGGCGATGCGATCCATTCTAGCGAAAGCTTCTTTTAGCTCACCTTCTGCTTGCTCAATCAAATTTTCGAATTGCACTGGGGCCACCTGTTTACATAGAGGACTTCAAAGAACTGGACTAGCAGATTCTTGCATCTGCGCACTCACATATCCACAGATCCAAGATCGCCTCTATATTAACCCAATTGGCCGAGCGAACAAACTGAACTTTAAGAGGCTTTCTGACGTTTATATAAACAACAGTCACTTATAGGTAAAAGCTTATGGTCAACAAAGCCTGGCAGAGTATCTGTTCACTTGCTCTTTATATAGAGGCTCATCTTGTCCAGCTTTTGGGCACAAGACCATGTCTTCTTTGCCAAGGAGCAATCGCTCCGCCGCCATTCTCATTCAAGCCCATCTATCAATCCAGATTTCTCTGCCAAGGTTGCATAGCAGGGCTGACGCCGACTAAACCCATTATGGTCACCTTGAACCTGACAACAGACGCTACAGTCGAAATCAACTGCATCAGCATCTGCCCTTATCGAGACTTAGCGCGACAAGCCATTCGCGCCTTCAAGTATCAGGACAAACAAGAGCTGGCTGGCGACTTAGCAAAAGCTCTTGAGGGAGGCCTAGGTTCTCTTCTGCAGCATCATGAAGAGTCAGAGGAAGCACCGAGGGCAAAGGCAAATCCAAGCATAATAGAACGACCGAGCACAAGAGAAAGTCAAGGCAAAGCGGCCAAGAGCAACGTCGTTCTCATCGCCGTCCCGCTACATCAAACAAAGCTAGAGGAGCGCGGCTTCAATCAAAGCGAACTAATTGCAGTGGCACTAAGCAAACGTTCAGGCATCAAATGCGACACCAGAGCACTTGTTAGATCTAAAGTAACCTCTCCCCAATACGGGCTGACAAAAAGTGAGCGCGCTATCAACGTGGACAGTGCCTTCAGAGCAACCGATAGAGTCAAAGGCAAAGAAATAATCCTAATCGACGACGTGCTCACTTCCGGAGCCACAGCTCTCGCTTGCGCCCAAGCTCTACTTAAAGCAGGGGCTCAAAGTGTGGCAGTCCTAACTGTAGCTAGAGCGCTTTTACGTTCGAAAACCTTGCACTCTGAGCAAATTGACACTAATAACAGCGAAGCGAACTCTATTCTAACTACTTAGCCATAAACATCGGAGCAACACGGCAAGGAGCCACATCGATTTTGCGCCAGACATCACCAGTGACATAAGGCTCTGTTTTCAGCCACTGGTCAAGCTCGGCGCGATCAGCAAAATCTACCACCAAAACCGAACCAGTCATTTTTTCACTGTCATCAAGAATAGCTGTACCAAACAAAATCTTTCCCGATTGCTTCAATTCAACGATACCAGCCAAATGAGCGTCACGCACTGCTGTGCGACGAGCTGGGGCGCCATCATCTTCGCCATCTAGGCCAGTTACGATAAATTGCATAGGGTCCTCATCTAGTTAGAGTGTTGATTAGAGATTCAGCTTGCTATTTGTCTTTAGCAATCGCCGCCCTCAAGCTCGCTTCAAAAGCGACAAGAGTATCGTGCACATCGGCCTTAGAATGAACAGTTGAAATGAAGGCTGATTCAAATTGCGAAGGTGGCCAGTAGATGCCGCGTTCAAGAAGACCGCGCCATACTTTGCCAAACAATTCAGTGTCGCATTTAAGGGCGCTATCAAAATCAGTTACTGGCTTATCGGTAAAGAAGAAGCTGAGCATTCCAGCCACGTGGGTTACTTGCAGCGGAACGGCGATATCTTCTTTGGCTGCAATTTCTTTCAAGCCATTTGCCAGCAGTTCAGTGATTTCAGCGAGTCTGGCATAAGGCTTGTTGGCCTTCAAGAACCGCAATTGAGCAAGGCCAGCAGCCATTGCTAGCGGGTTACCAGAAAGAGTTCCGGCTTGATAAACAGATCCTTGCGGGGCAATGTGTTCCATTACATCTTTGCGGCCACCATAGGCACCCACGGGTAAGCCACCACCAATAACTTTGCCAAAGCAGCTCAAGTCTGGTTTGACTTTATGCAGCTCTTGAGCGCCACCGAAGGCTACTCTAAAGCCAGTCATAACTTCATCGTAAATTAGCAGTGCACCAGTATCTTTGCAGAGACCAACCATACATTTGATGAACTCATCAGTTGGCTGAATCAATCCAGCATTGCCAACAATTGGCTCAACAATAATTGCCGCAATCTCATCACTCTTCTTGGCGAAGGCTTCGCGCAGGGCGTCAACATCGTTGTAAGGCAAAGACAGAGTGAGCTTGGTTAACTCTTCAGGTGCACCTGGTGAACTGGAGATTCCTAAAGTAGCTAGACCAGAACCAGCCTTAACCAAGAATGAATCAGCGTGGCCGTGATAGCAGCCGTCAAACTTAACTATAAGAGTACGCTTGGTGAAAGCTCTGGCTAAGCGAATAGCTGACATACAAGCTTCAGTACCAGAGTTAACCATGCGCACCATTTCTAGCGATGGCACAATTTCGCAGAGCAATTCGGCCATCTCTACTTCAGCGCGACATGGCGCACCATAGCTGGTGCTGCGGCGAACTGCCGTTTCGATTGCTTCCATTACTCGTGGATGGCAATGACCAAGAATCATGGCGCCCCATGAGCCGACATAATCTAGGTAGCGGTTCTTATCTTCATCAAACATGTGCGGGCCGTCAGCATGGGCCATGAATATCGGTTCACGACCGACAGACTTACAAGCGCGCACTGGTGAATTAACTCCACCAGGAATACGTTCTTTAGCCCGAGCAAACAATTTGCTTGAGCGCTCGAATGTAAATGGTGGCAGCTCAGCTACTTTGGCCTTGCCATGAAGAGAATGAACATCGACTTTTTCGTTGGTTACGTGGGTTTCCGCATTGTCGCCTTGAGATTTGTCTGACTTGTCCTTATCAATAGACTTGTCTGCTGACTTGTCTGCCGATTTATCAGCTGACTTATCTGCGGTGGCATTAGAACCCATGATCTGCACCTATATTATTGGAGAGTTAGAATGATTAGACCGACTTAGTTAGACTGTCTTGGTTAGCCCGAGAACTCTTTGAATCACAGGTTCTGTCATTTTGACGGCCTTTTCACCGGCCTGGAAATGACGCATTTTGTGGTCAGCATCGAAGAGATACAAGGCTGGCACATATTTATTTTCGAAGCGATCAGTAATTGTGTGCCAGTTGTCGACAACACATGGCTGCTTCACTTCATATTCATCAATAGCTTTTTTCACTTCGGCCACATCAGTGTCTGATTCTTGACGAGGCATGTGAATAGAAATAATCTTCAAGCCTTTGGAGCCGTACTCATCAATCCAACGATTGAGATCTGGCAAAGACTCTTTGCAGATTCCACAACTGATTGCCCAGTAGTGAATTAAAACCGGATGACCCTTAAGGTCTTCTTCTGTGATTGGTTCGCTGTTGAACCAATCGGTTCCGCCTTCAAGAGATGGCAAGGGAGCGTCCATTCGCAGTGGCATAAGGTTCTCCTGTTGAATCGGACTAAATCTGTCTAGATAATTCTAACTCTTATATAGAGCAAAAGAGCCGCCCAAAGGACGGCTCTTTCATTTATAAACAAAGCAATCTTCGTTAAACCGAAGATCTTAGACTGAAAGTGGCTTTTGGCCTGGTTTCCAATCGGCTGCGCAAAGCCCACCGGTCTTGAGAGCTTCAAGAACGCGAAGAGTTTCGTCAACAGAACGACCAATATTCAAGCCGTGTACGACTTGGTATTGAAGAACACCGTCTTGGTCGATGATAAACAAACCGCGAAGAGCGATACCTTTATCTTCGATCAATACGCCGTAGTCGCGGCTTACATCTTTGGTGATGTCAGAAGCGAGAACGTACTTAACTGGTCCGAGTCCGCCTTGGGCGTCTGGAGTGTTGATCCAAGCTCTGTGGCTGAATACGCTGTCTGTAGAGATAGCGAGAACTTCAGCGCCAGCTTTTTTAACTTCGTCATACTTCTCAGAGAAAGCCTTCAGTTCTGTAGGGCAAACGAAGGTGAAATCGAGAGGATAGAAGAAAAGAACAAGCCATTTGCCTTTGTAGTCTGACAATTTGACATTTTCTTTCAAGGTCTTCAGATCCTTGGTAGAAGGCATATCAAAGTCAGGAGCTCTTTTTCCAACTTGCAACATAGAGATTATTTCTCCAAAAAACTTTGTGTAGGTATCAAGTCATCACATATTAGGGTGCACTGCTTAATTCCTTTATATGTTTAATGGAAAGCTCACAATTCAAAAGCTCGGCTTTCTATTGTGATTATTTCGTTTTATTCAGTGCCAGCCAATCGTTCAAGTCTTTTTGCAAAGCATTCTCGGCCACGTACTTAATTATGAGAGGACTATTAACCTCCCAGCCGATAGTGAGCAAATGATAGAGGTGCTCTTTTGGCGTGTTGCTGTACTTACTGCGGCCCAGTTCGGCTTCGTTCACTGCATCAGACATGGCTTCCTCCTTTATAAATTGTCAGAAATCTATTCTACTTATACAATCCACTAATGAAAGTGTTATCAAATCTTACCGATTCTTGCGGATTAGTGTCTATTTAAGGCAACTTCGTTTGACCACTGAGATAGGGTTTGGTACTATTCGAGTTCGCTTGTCCGCTCTTAGCAACAGGTTTTACGTTTTTGCGTAGAACTGGGGCTTGAGAAGGGCCAATATAAGACATGGGCAAATATTAGGCATGAATCTTTCAAGACATGTCTGAATAGATGGGAAAAGAAGCCTGACCAATAGCTGGAGACGAAAATGTTCGCGATTGTTGAAGCCTGCGGAAGGCAATATGAATTACACGCTGGTCGTTATATCGACATCGATATGTCTGGCGAAGAAGAAGGTTCTGTTCACGTCTTTGACCGCGTGCTAATGCTGGTCGACGGAGCAGGTTCCACTATCGGCGCTCCTTATATTCAAGGTGCGAAAGTAACCGGCAAAGTAATTTCCAAGTTGGAAGTTAACGAAGTGCACGGCCGCATCCAGTCGACAATCAAAGCCAACAAAGTGATTGTCTACCACATGAAATCTAAAAAAGGCACCCGCAAAAAGCAGGGTCACAGAGTTCAATCGACTCGCGTGATGATTGAATCAATCGAAGTCGATAACAAAGTTGTAGCTAAAGCTGAAAAAGCTGCTGCCAAAGCTTAAGTAGAAGGAGTTACCTCTCAATGGCACATAAGAAGGGCGCGGGCTCTACAAGAAACGGCAGAGACAGCCAACCGAAGCGCCTCGGCGTTAAAGTCTATGGTGGTGAAGCAGTCACCTCCGGCAATATTCTAGTAAGACAGCGCGGCACTAAAATCCACCCAGGATTCAACGTCATGCGCGGATCTGACGACACTCTCTTTTCAATTATCCAAGGGATAGTTCGTTACGAAGAATCTAGAGGACGCAAGTTGGTAAGTGTCTACCCAGTTTGATACACCAGCTCCAAAAGCCTTAAATCAACTCTTGTTAGAGCTGCGCCGCGATAGCGGGGCGGCTCTTGCAGCAAGAGAGGTACCTGCTAATTCCGCGGATACTAGTGACAGCCAAGTCACCGGAGTCGCTTACGACTCACGACATGTCGAGCCCGGCAACGCCTTCTTCTCAATCGAAGGCTACACCGTTGACGGCAACAAGTTTATCAACCAAGCCATTGAAAAAGGCGCCAGCGTAATCTTTTCAGAAAAAGAATCTGGCCCATACGCTGTTCCACTGATTGTCGTCAAAGATGTCCGCGCCGCTATTGCAGCGGTTTCTAGCGATATTTTTGGCGCGCCAAGTAAGAAACTGCGCCTTTTAGGCGTCACCGGCACGAACGGCAAAACCACAACTACTCACTTAATTGAGCAAATTCTCAACGCCAATGGTCATCCCACAGGCTTAATCGGCACCTTGGGTGCACGCATTCCTTCTTTTAAAGATGGAAAATATTTGGGCGAAAGCGAATATTTAGACGTCAAGCACACAACACCCCAAGCTTCTGACTTGCAGGCATTGCTCTACACCATGGCTAACCGCGGCGTAAAACAAATTGCCATGGAGGTATCGAGCCACGCGCTAGCTCTCAAAAGAGTCTTTGGCTGTCATTTTGCCGCAGCTTGTCTGAGCAACGTCACCCAAGACCACTTAGATTTTCACAAAACCATGGAGCATTACTGGCAATCCAAGCGCCTGCTCTTTGAAATGCTCGGTAAAAGCGCTGTTAATCCGCGCACTGCAGCTATTAATCTGGATGATGAACTAGCCCCAGAGTTCATCAAAGCCACAGCTAAAGACATCAATCTAATTACCTACGGATACAGCGAGAAAGCCTCTATTCATGTTAAGAAAGGCAATTTCGACTTCTCTGGCATGAAACTCACTCTTGCCACTCCCAGTGGTGTCATATCTTTCTCGACAAAATTGACTGGCCGCTTCAATCTTTACAACATCATGGCTGCCATGGCGGTCTGCATGGGCGAAGGCTTAGAAAAAGAGGCTATTGCTGAAGCCTTAGTCGACTTCAGTGGAGTTTCTGGTCGCTTTGAAGTAGTGCCGCCGCCGCCTCATTTGGCCGCTCAAGACCGCTCACCTCTATGCATCGTTGACTATGCCCACACACCTGACGGCCTAGAAAACGTGCTCAAAGCCGCTCGCGCCCTCGTACCAGAAGACGGCAAACTTATTGCTGTATTTGGCTGCGGCGGCGATCGCGATTCATCGAAGCGACCTCAAATGGGAGAAATCGCTGAGAACCTGGCAGATGAAGTGGTAGTTACGTCCGACAATCCGCGCTCAGAAGACCCCCAACAAATCATCGCCGACATTTTGACCGGTATAAAGCGTCTTAAAGGCGTCACTGTCGAAGTTGACCGCGCTCGTGCCATTGAATCAGCCGTACTGGCAGCCAGCCCCAAAGATGTCATTGTGATCGCTGGCAAAGGCCATGAAACCTATCAAATACTGAAAGACAGCACAATCGACTTCGATGACCGCAAAGAAGTAGCAAAGGCTCTCGAACAGCGCTTCGAAACCCTCAAGAGCAAGTAGTTTTACAAGCTTTACGGCCTCCGTTACCATATAATCTATATGGTTGACGGTCTAGATCTATTGCACGGTTGGGAGCGCTCTTGGGCATCAGCTTTCACATAACGTCTGTAAGAGAAGGCACTCTTTTCAATGTCATGCAATTTCTCAGCTTAGAGAGAGTGACTGGCGTTCTCTCGGTAAAATTCGGCCGGCAAATTCCTGAAGTTACTATCTATTTTGTCGCCGGTAACATCACCACAGCAGAATTTGGCGCGCTAGTCGGAGACGGAGTGCTCGATATGCTGCTCTGCCAAGAATTTGCCGTCAAAGAAGTTGCATTTGCCCCAGGCCGCATCAGCCAAGTAAACGAGCAAGCCATAATTGTGCGCTCGACCAACATTGCCTCTGTGCTTTTGAACGTCTCAAAAGATGTCGACAGATGTGAGTCAAGACCCTTTGTTTATGGGCTTCTTCCTATTAATACAAGTTTTGGCCAAACCTCACCGTCCATACTGCACGTATTGCATGACTTTGATTTGTGGAATGGTGAGCTGGCAAAAATACCAAAAGGCGAACGTGATAAAAAGGCACCATTGAAGCAGTGCCGCTTAATTCGTAGGGCCCTTTCACAAGGCGTCATCGCCTACCAGAGGCCGCTAGTCTCAGTAAAGATGCTCAAACCCTTGCTCAGCATTCTCGACCCACTGACAGAAAAAGAATCAAATAACTTACGCGGTTATTTGCGCAGCCTACTACCGCACCCGAAAGCTACACACTTATCTATCGAGCGCTTCTACGCTTTTGCTAGTGCCATCGAATCTATTGCCCAAAGGCGCTCTAGCGAAGTAGGCGAACGAGCTCGAAGGGCTATTCATGCTTTGATTCAGAATGCCACACAAATGAGTTCGGGCGATGTCGGTGAAACCAGTCATGTCTAATGATAATAATGATGTTGTTGATGACGATTCATACGAATTTCGCAGCGGCAGCCATGACTTTGAAAATCGCATGCACAAGTTCAACATGTCTTTCTTAAGAGCCCTGGCCAAGCCAATATTGCCCGCCGGCTACTGGTCAAAGAACCGCTATAGCAGACACGATGAAAAGACTCCTATCAATCTCACTTTCGATGACGGACCAAATCCGGCCACCACACGAGAACTACTGGTGGTGCTAGAGGATGAACAAGTCAAAGGCACTTTCTTCTTTATCGGTGAGAACATTAGACTCTATCCCGACCTTGTAGAAGCTGTACACAAAGCTGGTCACATAATCGGTAACCACTCCATGACTCACACATTCTTGCCAAACCTGACACGCAAAGCTGTTGAAAAGGAAATTGATCAAACCAATCAACTGATAACCGACATTGTTGGTGCTGGCCCCACACTATTTCGCGCCCCGTACGGCATCATGGACAAACGCTGCGCTGAAGCCCTAAAAGAGCGCCGCATGTCAACAGTTTACTGGGGCGCTATGGCCGATGACTTTCGCCCCATTGGAGAAGACGCCGTAGTATCGCGCATCATGAAACAAATTCCGGGAAACGAATTAGTGGTCTTACACGAAGGGCGACATCCCAGCCAATGCATCAGGTCTACAAGAGAAATTATCAAGCGCAGTAAAGACCTTGGTTTTACTTTCGAGCCGATTCAATAATTAACTGATTCTGGTTTTCGAGCGGTTACAATTTTGATCTCGCAAACAGTGAAACAGAGGTCAAAATGCTCGATTTTCGCCCACCGTTAGAAAGCCCGGCCCTAATCTGGTATGTAAATCTAGTTTTGCCTCTTTACATGAAGCTAAAGCTGCACGACACCAGAGTGACGATAAAAGACGGTGCCCTAGAACGCTTTAGCAAGCTCAAAGGTAAACATGCCATGATTTGCCCCAATCACTCAAACCGCCACGACCCACAAGTGGTCGGTATGTTTGCTAGAGCGGCTGGTGAGCATTTCAATTTTGTCGCCGCCCGCGAAGTGTTCGATTACGACAACGGCGCCAACGGCTGGTGGCTGCAACACCTTGGGGTTTACTCAGTGGTGCGCGGTGCTGCTGATCGCGAATCGTTCAAAACCACTCGCAGAATTCTTTCTGAAGGCCGCAAAAAACTAGTACTCTTTCCGGAAGGCGAACTATCAAGACAAAATGATACTGTCATGCCACTGGAATCAGGAGCAGCACAAATGGCTTTCTGGGCCATGCAAGACATGGAAAAAAATGGTGCAAAAATTGGCCCCGGCCCTGACGAAAAAACTGTCTATATTCAGCCAATCGCCATGAAGTATACCTATCCCTATGACGTTTCTAGCTCACTGCGCGAAACATTAAAGACTCTAGAAAACAAGCTTGGCATAGTATCTCCCGAAGACTTTAGCTTCTACAACCGTATGCGCGCCCTGGCTGAAAAAATGCTTGGCACCATCGAAAAAGAATATGGCATTACCACGAATGTACAACCAGCACTTGGTATGAATGAAAGACTAAAGGCTCTGCGCAGACACATCTTAAATAATCTTGCTCGCATTCTTGAAATTGAACTACCCAAAGACGCCCGCGATCTAGAATGTGTGCGAATTCTCCGCAACAAACTCGATGACTTCATTTTCGAAGACGAAAAGAAAATGACCGAGTATGAACGCCATGTTCACGAAGAAAAACAACGCGTCTACAAAAGCTATTACCGCGACCTCAATCGCGTAGTGACTTTCATATGTATTTATGATGGCTACGTCACTGAACACATGACCCAAGAGCGCTACTCAGATGTTATCGAGCGCATGGAAATCGAAATCTTTGACGGCGACCCGTCAATTAAAGGCCCCCGCGAAATAATCATTGATGTGGGCGAGGCAATTGATTTGAGTATCTACTACGCAGATTTCAAAAAAGAGAAGAAGGCAACTATCGCCAAAGTCACTGATTTGATTTTCTCTGAAATCTCGACGATGTTAGCCAAGCTAGACACAGGGCGCACTCACCGATTTATTGACGCAAAAACTTTGGTTTAAAATTTTGGCTTAAAACTTTTAGTTTGAGATTTTAGTTTAAAACTTTTATTTGGAGCAATTTTTATTTTGACGCCTGCTCCTATTTTTGAAATAGTTGCATATACAACTATTTGGTCCCCAAGACGCTAGGGTTCCCGCCCTCAAAAATAGTTGCATATGCAACTATTTTTGAAATGAAAAGACAGTGCGCTAGATCTAAACAGAGCTGCAAAATGACAAGAACCAGCAATAGTGAAAAGTTTCAGCAAACATACAAGCAAATTTTTGAAAATTGCACCTGTATGCACATAAGAAAAACGGCTCGGGCAATTACTCAATACTACGATGCAATATTGGCGCCAGCTGGAATTTCGAACACGCAGTTGACTCTTTTGGTGACAATTTACCTCAATCAATCTCGAAATCAAGCTCAGAATGAAATTTGCGGCTCGCTTGGGGTTAGCCCATCTTCTCTAACCCGCACACTGAAGCCACTATTTGAGCAAGACCTCATTGAAAACGATATCAGTGAGAATAAGAAAAACAAGCACCTGGTACTCACAGAACGCGGCATGCGCACTCTTCGACTGGCAGCGCCACTTTGGGAGAACGCACAAGAAGAACTGGTCGCTAAAATTGGTGAAAGCGACTGGCATGACCTGATTGAAAAACTCGCGATCGTATCTCAGGTGCCCGCCACCATAGTTGACTAGCCTATTTGTTGCGCTCCTATGAGCTCCGATGCTCGCCCAATCGCACCTCTCCCCTTAACCACAGGAGATTAAGAAAAACTTCTATAAAGGCCTCGCAATCTTCTCTTAGCAACCCTGCGAAACGGTGGTAGGATAATGGTTTGCTTTTAAGCTTAACAATTTGGTGGCAGCACGGTAAATTATGCAAAAACTCGCTCTTATCGGCCTCGGTGCCTCCGGTCTCTTCGCTCTCAAAGAGCTGGCTGGAGCAGACATTGAAGTACACGTCTTTGACGTCGGCCCGACCTATGAGAAGCGCTATGCCTGCCCGATTGACCAAGGCAAATTGACCGTATGCCCACCCAAAGCTTGCAGCTATTGCGCCCCTGGCCAATCAGCTGGCAGCTGGAACGACTTCAAAGTAATTCTCTCGGCTTCGCCGGTTATAGGTGGGCGGCTTTACGACCTAGTGGGCGAAGCTGAACTACAAAAACGCCTAGACATGGTCAGAGCTACGATTTTGCAGCATGCCCCGTGCGAGATACCGGTAGTTAAGCCCAATGCCGAAGACCTTGAATGGATCAAAAAGAAAGCGACTATGGCTGGCATGGTCTATCACTACCAAGAGCTTTTGCACTGCGGCTCAGATAATGCGCCGGCAATTAACACCAGCATACTCAACGAAATCAAAGCCAAAGGCTCGAACATCGTCTTTCACTTCGACAAGAAAGTGGTCTCAGTAGCTCGTCGCAACGAAAAGTTTGCTGTGCGCTCGGACCGCTACAGAAAACCCGAAGAAGAAGTCGAAGACACCTTCGACATGTGCATCGTCTCGGTTGGCCGCGGCGGAGCAGCTTGGCTCACCCAACAAGAGTTCTATAAAGCCCTCGATATCAATCCCGGCCAAGTCGATATTGGTATTCGTGTTGAAACCAGCGCTTTCTTCACCGAAGAAGTCGACAGACGCTTCTACGAGCCCAAACTCTACTACCGAAGCCGTCACTCAGGTGATGTAGTACGCAACTTCTGTTCTAACCCAAAAGGTTTTGTCACACCAGAAAACCACCGAGACTACGTGCTGGTTAACGGCCACTCGAAGATGTACGAAAAATCTGAGAACAACAACTTTGCTGTGCTGGTCTCAAAAACATTCACGAGACCATTCAAAAACCCGCAAATGTATTCGCAGACCATTGCCAAAATCGCCAATATGCTGGCCGGTGGAGGCCCACTAGTGCAGCGTTTAGGCGATCTCAAATCCGGCAGACGCACTAAGTCATTGACCAACAATTTGATCAAACCGACCCTAGAAGCAGAATGCGGAGACATCTCTCTGGCTTATCCTCACCGCATTTTAGAGAGCATCATCGAGTATCTCGATGCCTTCGACAAGATTTGCCCGGGTGTGGCCGGTGAGTCAACTCTTCTCTATGCACCTGAGTGCAAGAGCTATCCTGACTCAATTTCAGTGAACAAAAATATGGAAACCAATGTTCCTAACCTGTTCATTATTGGTGATTCTAGCTCCTGGACCAGAGGTGTTGGCCAGGCAGCAACCAGCGGCATTCTTGCCGGTGAAGGTGTGCGCCAGAAACTCAAAATCGGAATGCCCGGGGCTTCTAAGTTAGTTCCTGTTAGCTAAGTTCCTGTTAGCTAAGTTCCTGTTAGCTAAGTGCCTGCTCCAGCTAAGTTCCGGACAGATAGATCACGCTATATCCAGACGATAGCCTGTTTTTGCACGCTAATCGCGCCACAAGATTTCAGTGGTGTCGTCGTTATCATCATCAAGAATGAGCTTGCGTTGCAATGCAGCGTAGCGTGCCACTAATTCGGCCACCTCTGGATGCTCTGCCCCCAGCGCCTTTTCACTGACACCAAGGCCCCAACGGTAGAGACGGTCGGCTTCGCTGAAGTTTTCTTGCTCTTCATAAAGATGAGCCAAACGGCGTAGGGCCTTGGCCACAGTAGGATGGTCATGACCCATGTTCTCTTGAATAATCTCTACGGCGCGCCAATAGAGCGGCTCTGCTTCAGAGTATTTCTCTTGGTCGTGATAAACTTCAGCCAGTGAATTGAGCACCTCGGCCACGTGCATGTGCTTGGGCCCCCAGTCTTTGGTGCGAATTTCAAGCAGTGATTGATAGAGCGGCTCAGCCTGATCGTACTTACATTGAATATGAAAGAGTAGGGCAAGATTACTGAGAGTCTGCGCCGTGCTAGGGTGCTGCAAGCCAAGCACTGTCTGCCGAATCTTAAGAGCACGCCAGTGAATCTTCTCGGAGCGGGCAAAATCACCAAGCATGCGATAGAGCTCAGCTTGGTAGTTGAGCACCGTGGCAACGCTCGGGTGGTCTGGTCCCCAAGTCTCTTCAAACATACGCACAGCTCTAGTGTAGAGCGGTTCTGCCTGGTCGTATTTGCCCTCAGCATGATAGAGCAGGGCTAAATTATGCAGGTAGGGTCCAATGGAAGGGTGGTCAGGGCCAAGCACCGATTCACGCTTAGCTAGAGCCCGCTGGAATAGCGGCTCGGCAGCATTATATTTGCCGTGGGCGCGCAAGAAATCAGCCAAATTACCAAGCATAGTGGCCACTTCAAGGGGATCTTGCTGCTCTGAATCTTCACTCTCGTAAATGGTCAAGGCTCTTCGCAGGAGAGCTTCCACCGACGAATATTTGCCCTGGGCGCGGTACACTGCCCCCATTTCAGTTAAGCAATCGGCCACTGGCTTGCTGTCTTTGCCGTGAGTGCGCTCGAATAAATCTAGTGCCTGCTTGAGGAAGCTCTCAGACTCTTTGAATTTCCCTTGCACCAAATAAAGTTCGCCCATCTTGGCCGAGATACGAGCCACGCCAATTTCAGCCAGTTGAGCGTTATCCCCCACCAGTGAATTAGCTGCGGTCGAACGAGATTCGCAGTCCAAATCTGAGCTAGACTCGGAGCTAGATGCTGAGCTATAGCCGGATTTGGGCGACGAGATGGCATTCAAAGAATCAGTAGTCTCAGTGTCAGCAATGGATGCAGGCACATCTCCAGTCGGTTTAGCACCGTCTTGCAGCTCTTTACGAGCTTCCATCAAGGCTTTCTGAAAGAGCTTTTCAGCATCATCATAACGACTAAGGCCAAGAGCCTTGGTGCCAGCCGTTAAATAGGTTTCCCAACCGATCGTTTCCTGCATCGCGTCCATAAGTTGAACCGTAGTCTTTAGCTCTGTACAGTGGCTCCAAGATTTTAGCATCATGCCCTCAGCCGGCGGCCGCTAACGCATATCTCACGTCGGTTAAGCCCCAACACTTTACAAATTGTCTGCTCGGCCACCCATGGGGAATAACCGACTATAAGATAGGAATATCCCAGCAATTTCTTGTGAGAGAAAACCTTGCTGAAAAAACCTTGTGGGTAAAAAGCCTTGTGAGTAAAAATCTTTGTGAGGAAAACCATTGACGCCTCTAACATCAACTGAATCAGCCAATCAAGATCTAGAACTAAATCAAGAACTAAATCAGGAATCAGCTCATGGGGCAGCTCCAGCGCTAGAACATAGAGCAGAGCAAGTTCAAATCCAGGAACAGCCAAAACCAAAGAAAACAAAGCCCAATAAATTTCACTGGAAAGAGATAATCAAGGCTGTTGTTCAGCTCTATATCTTGTACGTGGCCCTAAGTCTGCTTCTGCTCTTTGTCTTCAAAGACGCAGCTGTGCTACACCCGATCTATGACATCAGCTGGAAAACTCAACTAAGCAAACTAGACCAACTTTTCAAAACTAAGAGCAAAGAGCTAAAGATTCCCCTACCAAAACTGTCCAAAGACAAAGGCTTTGAGAAGCAGGAAACACTAGCAGCCTTGTTGGTAGAAAAACCAAGTGAAAAAGTCATACTGGTGTCACATGGCAATGCCGGTAATATCGGCCACCGCGTTGGTTTAGCTTCACTACTCGTCAATAGCGGCGCTTCGGTTTTTCTCTACGACTATCAAGGTTTCGGCGAAAGTGGTGGCATTGCCACTTGCGCTCACGCCTTGAGCGACGGCCTGACAGCCTATGACTATGTGGTCAACACCTTGCACTACAAGCCAGAGAACATCATAGTCTATGGCGAATCAGTGGGCTGTGGTGTCACCACTAATATCATGAAAAATCGCAAAGTGGGCAAAGTAATTTTGCAATCGGGTTTTCCTTCTTTGCTTCAAGCAGCTCGCGACAAGCTCTTCTTTCTTTGGGTCTTACCGCCAAACTTGGTGCCGGAACCTAACTTCGATAACTTGAGTGCTGTGCAAGAAGCTCATCCGCCCATATTATTTATGCACGGCGACAAAGACACAATTTTGCCGTTCAGCTACTGCGAAACAATGTACAGCAAAGCTCTGCCGCCCAAGCAAATGTATACCTGTCACGGTGAAGGCCATAACGATATTGGGCTGATCAATACAGCGGGTTATATGGGCGCTGTCAAACAATTTGTCAATCAACCATAGAAAAACTAAGGCCGGAAACAATTGGCAAATTAAACGCTACCAGAATCTAGATCACAAATTCAGGCACAATTAGCTCATCGTATATGCCAGTATCGTAGGCCCGCTGGAAGAAGAGTCGAACGGCCTCACGACCCCTTTCTCCGCAATCAACAGTGAGATCGTTGACGTACATGGTGACGAACTTATCTGCTGTGGCTTCATCCATATCGCGAGCAAACGACATAGCATAATGCAGCGCTTCAGTGCGATTGGCTAAGGCATATTGCACCGAGCTCTTAAATATTCTGGCGGCCTCATGCATCATTTCTTCGCCCAAATCTTTGCGCACAGCATTTCCGCCCAATGGCAATGGCAAGCCGGTTTCGCTTTGCCACCAGACGCCGAGATCTACAAGTTTTGTCAGTCCTTCTTGGGCATAGGTCAGTTGGCTTTCATGAATAATCAGACCAGCCCCAACTTTTCCACTTAACACTTGTTCGACAATTTGGTCAAAAGGAACGGCCACAACGTTTAAGTCAGGAAGGCCCAAGCTGCGCTGCCAGAGCCGCATAGTTAGATAGGCCGAAGTCTCTTTTCCCGGTATAGCCACCGTCAAATTTTTCAAATCATCAATAGTGGTTCCCGGTAGTGCCACCACCATTGGACCATAATTTTCACCCATGCTAGAGCCACAGCACATCAGCTTGTAGATATGGCGCACACTGGGATAAGCAGCAAAAGAAATAGCAGAAACTTCGTAACGCCCAGTGAGAGCTTCTAGGTTGAGTGATTGAATATCGTTCATCACTTGCTTAACCTTGATGCCGCCGGTTTCAACTTTGTCCTGGTGTAAGCCATAGAACATGAAAGCATCATCAGTATCGGGGCTATGGGCAATGGTTAACTCTTGAATCTTTGTTTCTGTGGCCATCTTGAGTGTCCCCCCTAATTAATGTGGCGCCATAGTTGCTCTTTCATGGGCTTCCTGCAATATGAATTTTGCACCTTTTATCGACAAAATGGTATGAGCAATTTCAAAGGAAGGCTTGAATAAGAGCTATGGTATTCTCATCCGCCTCCATAGCAATAACTAGAAACTCTACAGGAGATAAGCATGAAAGTCTTAGCATCACTGGCTCTTGCAGTGATATCACTAACCAGCGCCAGTGCCGCCCAAGCGGCCGACAAAAAAATTGAATTGTATCCCAAAGTGTACGACGCCAATTATGACTGCGTTTCAGCTGCAGGCAAGACCGAAATGCGCTTGACCTCCGACGGCAAGGGCAAGTTGCGCTCAGAAAGTAAGGGGCCTACTTTCAAAGTGGTCTCAATCAGCGACTACCCGGGCAAGATCTGTTACTCGATCATGGAAGCCCAGAAGATGATCACAAAAATGCCTCTCAAGCAAGGCTACGAAGGCAATATGGACGCTGAGACCGCCAAAAAGAAAAACGCTAAAGACCTTGGTGTAAAAAGTATTGACGGCCGCAGCTGTCATGGCTGGAGCTATAAAGAAAACGGCACCGAATCAGAGGTTTGGGTCGACAACAGTGCCCAAGTCTTGGTAAAAAGCACGACCAAAACAGGCGGCGCAACCACTAGCATGCAATTGACCAAGATCAGTACCGCCGCACCGTCTGCAGATTTGTTTGCGATCCCAAGTGGTTACAAGGTGATGTCAATTAACTAGTTGCGCTGTAAGAGAAAGCGAAATACTTGTATATATAAGTATTTCGCTTTTCTCTTACATCAGTAACTTGTTGCCCATTCCAAAGGCTGCCCAAGACTAAGACCAGCAGGAGTAGCCGGCGCCTCATAGACACGCTTGAGGGTATTGATGTCGCGGACGCCAATGCCGGAGAACTTAATTGGTGCTTTCTTCTTTGCTCCGAGAGCTGAGGCGTTGGTAGCCGGAACAGTTGAAATACTTGAGTTAGCAGAGGCATTAATATTAGAGCTACCATTTTCAGCGGCATACATCAAATCGGAGTTCTTCTCAGATTTGCCAAACAGGCCAAGGGCGTGACCCATTTCACGAGTAAAAACCCCTGCCAGTGTGCGTTCAGGCACATCGGCCGCATAGAAGCTGGGGCGCAAAAGATATACCCATACCTGCATTTGGCCATTAACAATATTAAGACGACAAACCCCAAGGGCTTTTGGTGGCAACTGATTAACCCAGAGCACATCTACGTTTGATGGCTCATGGGGCAGAGCGATCTTGACCGGTACGTACTGATCCCAGCGGGCAATAACAGCCTCAAGGTTACGTTGCCACGACTCAGGAGAACCGAGCGGCAAGCGCACCCTCACGGGGAACTGGCGCCAATGAGCGTAGACTGAGCTGCCGTTGTTGCCAGTGCTTAAGCGACGAATTGCGCCTAGGTAGTCTCCGGCTTGGCCATCATAGTTAAGCGAGTTAGCCACAACTGCAGCATCGATAGTGAGAGAACTGGCGACTGGTGCTGGGGGCGAATAATTGGGAGAACCAGAGTTTTGGGCAATCCGAACAGGATTAGCATTTGTACTAGTATTGGGATTGGCGATAGTAGTGCCAGACTGACTGCGGTTGGCAGCAGTGGGCTTGACGCTGATTGCGCCGCTACTTGTATTGCCTGTATTGATCGCACCAGGCCTATAAGCAGAACCAGCATTAGAAGCAGAGCTAGAACCAGGTTTACCTCCAGGTACAGGACTAGGAGCCGGTCCTAGGCCATAGGCACGAGGAGAGAAATTGGGCTGGCTGTTCCAGGCTGGGGGCATTGCCACCTGTCCTGGTGGCAAATGATTGCCAGGAATTTGAGGACGCTGAGCTTGGAATTGTGGCTGACCATTGGAGTACGGCTGCTGATTATTTGGGTACTGCGCCACTGGCGCCGGATAAGCTGACGCAGGCACTGGAATATAATTATTGCCCGACATGTTCACAGGTGTGAGATTACCGGCTTGATTATTAGATGGCATAGCTGCCTGCCCTAGTGCAGTGCCGCCAAAGGCGCCACCAAAAGCAGTACCACCAAGCAATTTCTGTTCTAAGCGAGCAATGCGCTCAACAATCTGCCCATCGCGCTTACCGCCAAGTACTTCCTTCTCTAGGTGTTCAAGGCGATCGTCGACTTCATGCTCAGGATAGGTATTACCAAAAGCTTGTTTCTCTAAGCGCGTCACTCGCTGCTCATCCACGGGGCTAACCGGGCTAGATACAGCTTGACTCTGAGCCTGATCAAATTGCGGGCTTAACAATCCCGTTGTACTTTGTGCGCCATTAGTACTGGGCATAGCTTGAAACTGCTGTGCCGCTGGAGAGCCAAGTGGTCGTCCCTGAATGCCACTATTAAAAGGATTACTCTGATTGAATTTTCGACCGGGGTCAACAGTGGCCTCAGGTGGTGGTGGTGCATCCAGTTTGGCCGCCGATGGATCAATCGCTTTGAGCACAGGCTGGGCGCCTTCAGAAGCAGCCTTGGCCTGATCGCTGCTCGCTAATGTCGCTATTGTCGCCAATGTCAATGAGACAGTAAGGCCGGAAGAAACGGCTACGATAAAAGGCAGGGTTCTTTTAGTCACAGATGCCCGAAGAGTTAGCAATTGAGCAAATCCTCTCTCAACTCTCCTCCCAACCTTAGACTAGACTGCAAGTCGAGCAATGGCTCGGTCAAAATTGGAGTGAAAGCAGTTTCTGGGTGCTTCACTATCTCAGTCAACATTTTATGAATAGCCGGGTCTAGCTCTCTTAGCAAACGGCGCCCTTCCGGAACAGAGAATGCGGCAACGCTCTCGGCCCAATACTCAAACTTACTAGCTTTGGCATAACCAGAGACAAACATGCGGTTTGGCACATACTCAGGACGCAGAATTTCAGAGCCACCTTCATAACCAGCCGGAGTCGGGCACATCTTCAAAGATCGTTTGAGACGAGCAGCATATAGTTCGGCAACTCGATCTTGCAGTGCTTGCGAAAGGCAGAACTGGAGTTGGTGACCGAACTCGTGGGAAACCACTAAGTTAATACGCACTTCCACATACGGTTGCACTCGAGTTGATACCACAGCCAGTGCACCAAAACGTTTGAACAAGTCAATATCGCGATCAAATTCTTCTAAATCAAGATCAACCATACCTGAGCGCACTCTGGTGACCCCAGCCGCTCCGTGTTTGACATTACCCAAAGCAGCGTTGCCTTCAGACTTGCGCACCACTTGAAGAATGCCGCTCGCCGACCAAATATTCAAGCTATCAATCACATATTTTTTTTGCAGAACACTCAAGCGATCAAAATCTTGGAAATAGCGAATAATCTCATTCTCAGCGTAAGGCTTATCTTTGCGCGCCAGCGGACGACTGTATTCATATTTCCAAGCCGAACCATCAGAACGAACCCCATCAAAAGTGAGATTGAGAATGGCCGTCTCATCGAGTTCTCGCCGAGCGACCTTAGTGTAGCGGTCGCGCACAGTGACTAAGCCTGTGTCGTGAAACTCACCAACCAACACGTGCTCTTCAGTAGCAATTCGACCATTCAAAACATTATAAGACAGGCCATTGTAGACAAGCTTACCAGTCGGCCCACCATATTCAGAAGTGGGAATGACAAGCTCTAGACCGGCTGAATCGATACCGCGAAAGATACAGCCGTCCAAATCGTCGATTAAACGCCACTGGGCGTCATCACTGTCGGGTGAACTGCCATTCTTGAGCAGGCCATCTTCGTAAAGAAAGCCAACCACTGTATCTTCAAGAAAAACTTTACCGAAGTCGACAACCAGAACGTTGCCGCCAAGCTCCAAAAATCCACTTGGACCAACCAGTCGCTCTTGATCGTCTGATTTGCCGACTGCCGACACCACCTGCACCGATACCGCCTTTCCTAAAAATTATATGGATGGCTACCAATGATTCCTAGAGAATAATTCCTAGAGCTTGAAATGATACCGCCAAAGGGCCAAGAGTCTTCTTGATTACTTGCTCTACTTTACCAAAACCTGGTTTAGTTGATAATTGCCGGTAAAATCTTGCTCAAATGTTTACAGAAACCCAGTATAGCTAATCCACTGATGGAAGATGCAGGCTAATATTGTCACTATACGGTTGTAAGTAACCAATTTCTGGGATGAACGTTTGAACCCCAACGATAAAAAATTTAGCTTCCCCGCGGCCCCGCAAGTCTTGCTGGCAACAGCCGTAGGCGTGGGCATTGGTCTCTTGGCCATGGGTCAACTGAAAAACTTCTATAGTCACACCCCACTTAGCGGCAAAACCAATCTATCACAGACTCTTCCGGCCAAAACACCGGCAAAATGCGAGAACAAAGCTAAGGGCTTGGCCGATTTTAGCTTGTGGCCTAAGTTAGAAAGCCGCATGAATGTGCTACTCATGGGCGTTGATAGCAATGGCCGCGACACCGAGCGCTTCACAGGCTGCCGCTCCGATACTATGATTATTGCCAGCTTAGACCCCGAGTCAAAGAAAGTTTCGTTAGTTTCTATCCCTCGCGACTCTAGAGTGCGCATTGCCGACAATCATGGGGTCGATAAAATCAATTCGGCCCATGCCTTCGGCGGCCCAGAGCTAGCAGTTAAGACTGTAGGTGAAGATTTTGGCGTACCAATTGATCACTATCTGGTCATAGATACTCAGGGTTTAAAAAAAGTATTCGAGGCTCTTGGCCCCGTAGAAATATTAATAGAAAAGCCCATGCATTATAGAGATAGGGCCGGTCGACTGAATATTGCCCTTGAGCCCGGCCTAAACAAATTAGACGCCGCTGGCCTAGAAGAATATGTACGCTATCGCCATGACGCCAAAGGCGACATTGGCCGCATCGAGCGGCAGCAATGGTTCTTGCGCCAAGTGAAAAAGAAGCTAGAAGAACCCCAAGTTCTACTGAAACTGCCAGAACTCTGCAAATTAGCCGAAGAATATGTACGCACAGATTTGACTGTCGAAGACATGCTCAAGCTAGCAGCCTTCAGTAAGGAAATTAAAACGAATAAAATTCAAACGGCGATGTTGCCAGGCGAGCCTGTCACCATTAGTGGTGGCAGTTATTGGGTACCGCAGCCAGAAGCCAGTGCCTTAATGCTGCACCGCATGACTGGTGCACCACAATCGGTGAGCGTGATCGCCGCCAATACCGGTGCCACAATACACTCTAGGCGGCACTCACATAGCGATGAGGCTCTGGCCTTAGATGGCAGCAGCGAAGCTGCTCTCGGCGACGGCTCCTTAGACAAGTCTGCCGCCTCTAACGATAGCCTCACAGCACAATGTGCAGCAGCGTATTCAGATAAACCTGTTTCAATCATTTTACGTTATCCCAAAGGTAGCGAAGAGACTGCAAAAAACTTAGAAGCCCGCTTAAAAGAGAAAGGCTATTGTGTCAAGTATCAGCAGCGCGGCGAGCTCAGTGAGTGTCAACACGAGCAAGTCATAGCAAGCAGTTACCGGGCCGACGATGACTTAGTGACCAAGCTAAAAGACTCAATAGCCGAACTAGATAACTATGCGGTTGTGGTTCATTTAGAATCACGCGCGCCATCTGACATCACGATTGTAGTCAGCCCAACTACGACGATTACCGCACCAATAGTGGTGTCTCCTACTGATAATAAAGGCGAAGGAAAAGGCCAAAACAACTGGCACTGAACCCGTCAAACTAAAGACCCAGAATTAAGCATTTTCTGAGAACAGTAGTAATTGGTAATAAACCCTTCCCAACACCTACAAGGTGCGCGACCATTCTCTTGTCTGCCTTCAAAATGCGGGTAGATAGCTAGATTCTTGCCAAGGGGACACTCGTGACTAAAGCCGAGACTAAAGCAGAGACCAAAACTAATATTCCAGCAAATTCTCATGACAAATTAGTAGTTGGCTCGTCAAGTGCACTCAGTCGGCCCTTCAACTTCAGCGCTGGCCCAGGGGCCTTACCCGAAGAGGTACTGCAGATAGCCAAAGAAGAGCTGCTCGACTGGCATGGTTCGGGCATGTCAATTATGGAAGTCAGTCACCGTGGCAAAGAGTTTGGCCAAATTGCCGAGCAAAGCCAAGAAGACTTGAGAGAGTTGCTCAACATTCCGGCAAACTACAAAATTTTGTTCTTGCAAGGCGGCGCCACTTCTCAATTTTCTATGGTGCCTTTCAATTTATTGCGGGGCAATAACAAAGCCGACTATGTCAATACCGGCTTCTGGTCAGAAAGAGCCATTGTTGAAGCGAAGAAATATTGTCAGGTAAATGTTGTGGCAACTGGTGAAGCTGGCAAATTTACAGCAATTCCAGAAGCAGACTCATGGCAGTTAAGTAAAGACTCAGCCTATCTTCATTACACTGCCAATGAAACAATTCATGGAGTGGAGTTTCACCATATACCCAAATCTCTCGACGCAAAAGAAATTCCACTAGTAACAGACATGTCGTCAAACATGCTCTCTAGGCCATTTGACGTTTCACAGTTTGGCCTGATATACGCTGGCGCCCAGAAAAACATTGGCCCGGCCGGCCTAACAATCGTCATTGTTAGAGACGATCTAATCGGCCATGTAGACAGCAAAGCGCCCACTCTATTCGATTATCACAATCTAGCTAAAAATGACTCGATGGCCAATACTCCACCAACCTATAGCTGGTATATGGCTGGTCTTGTGCTCAAATGGCTCAAGAAAAATGGCGGACTAACTACCATGGCAGAAACGAACAAGAAAAAAGCAGAATTACTCTATTCAACAATTGACCAATCAGATCTCTACCACAATCCTGTTGCCCCCCAGTGCCGATCGCTCATGAATGTTCCATTTATTCTCAAAGATGCGGCCTTAGACAAAGCATTTTTAGACGAAGCGAAAAAAGCGAACCTGCTCGGTTTAGCCGGTCACAGAGCAGTCGGTGGCATGCGAGCAAGCCTCTACAACGCCGTCACCATTGAGGCTGTTGAAGCCCTAACAACTTTCATGGTCGATTTCGCCAAACGCCACGGTTAAGAATATCTATCAAACAAGAGACACCACGTAAGGAATCACCCGTAAGGAAATATATGTTCAAAATATTGAATCTCAACAATATCAAAATCGCCGGCCTAGAAAAGCTACCGCGCGAACGCTATGAGATTTCATCTGAAATGCATAACCCTGATGCCGTGCTGCTGCGCTCTGCTAGCATGCATGAATGGCCCATTCCTGAAAACGTCAAAGCCATTGGCCGAGCCGGTGCTGGTGTCAACAATATTCCGGTGGATAAATTCAGTAGCCTCGGAGTACCTGTTTTCAACACACCTGGTGCCAATGCCAATGCTGTCAAAGAATTAGTTATCGCTGGCATGATGATGGCAGCTAGGCAAATAGGACCAGCCTGGGATTTCAGCCGCAGCCTCAGTGGCACAGATTCTGAAATTGACAAACAAGTTGAATCAGAAAAGAAACGCTTCGTTGGCATTGAATTAGCCGGTAGAACTCTCGGAGTTGTCGGCCTCGGTGCAATCGGCGTAAAAGTAGCTAATGCGGCATTCTCGCTGGGTATGCGAGTGGTTGGTTATGACCCCCACATCACAGTAAGCAATGCCTGGCAATTACAATCAGAAGTTAAGTCACTTTCAAGCGTTACTGAAGTACTAGCTCAATCTGATTTTATTACAATGCACGTGCCGCTTTTGGACGACACGAAGGGCTTGATCGATGCCCGCCGGCTATCAAAATGCCGCGAAGGAATTACGATTTTGAATTTCTCCCGTTCGGCAATTGTTGATGAAAAAGCCGTCTCTGAAGCGATCAAGTCTGGTCGAGTAAGAGCCTATGTCTGCGATTTCCCAAGCAACCAGCTCAAAGACCAAGAACGAGTAATTACGCTGCCCCACTTGGGTGCATCTACTGAAGAAGCAGAAGAAAATTGTGCAGTCATGGTGGCAGAACAAATTCGTGATTTCCTCGAAAAAGGCACCATTCACAACTCTGTCAATTTTCCAGAAATGTCTTTGCCAGGCAAACCAAACAATCGCTTGATTGTTGCCAACGCCAATATTCCGCACATGATTGAACGCATTTCAGCCTGTGTCGCCAATGCCAATTTAAACATTCTCGACATGTTGAACCGCTCAAGAGGTGACGTGGCTTGCACATTGATTGACTGCAATGGAGACGTCACAGAAGATGTTTTGAAAAGCATTGGCAGCATCGAAGGGGTTCTCAAAGTGCGGCTCGTAAGAGCTAGCGCTTGACATACCTGTGCTAACCTCATTTCAAGCAGGTATAATCAAGTGTTCTAATAGCAGCTACCTAATTCTCAAAAGTCGGAACAGGCATGAATTTCAGCAAAAAAATCGCTCTGGTCACACTTGCTAGTTTCACCACATTTTCAGGATCTCTCGCTCCCACCTGGGCAGCAATGAGTGTTGACGAGGCAAGCCGCTGGGACACTTCGCTAGAAGAAGGAAGAACTCTACGCGACGACAAAAAATACGAAGCTGCGGCTAAACGCTTTCTTGAACTGCAAGCCAGCGCTGAGAAAAACGACGACAAAAAGCGCACACGCAAAGCCATGACGGCTCTAGCCGCCAACTACTTTTATCAAAAAGACTACAGCAAAGCAGAAGAGCTAGACCGTAAAGCACTTGGTTTGGCTGAAAGCATTTCTAGCGTCAACGATGGCACCGTAGCAATCTGCTTGAATGACCTGGCCGAAACGCTGGTTGAAGAAAAGCGCTTTGACGAAGCCCTTCCCCTTATAAAGCGTAGCGTGGCACTATCTGAAGAAGTTTTTAGCCACAACCACCCACTCTTAGGCACCCGTCTAAATTTCTTGGCAGACTTGCTAGAGAGAATGGGTCACAAAGATGATGCTGTCCTCTATCGCAGTGAAGGCCAAGGCATTATCAATGCCTTCCTCTCGGTCATGAGCCGAAAAATCAAAGCAGCCTGGAAGCCACCAAGATCTCTATACAGTTACAGTGCCAATGTCGGCTTTGAAGTAACCGATCATGGTCTAGTAAAAGAAGTGCATATTGTTGATTCATCTGGCAATACTGCCAACGATGAAGCAGCTATTGAAGCCGTTAAAAACGCTCAGCCCTTTGCTGATATCAATTCAAAAGCAGATGATGACCAACTCAATTTGTCTTTCAAATTCGACTATAACTATCACCAAGGCAAAGAATCAGCGACCAGTAAGAACAACAAAGAATCAGACTCTACCAGCACTAGCCCTGGCGCGGAGGCTGCTGCTGAGTCAAAAGCAAAAGTAAACCAAGAGAAGAAGAAATTAGATCAAATTCTCAAAACCATAGAAGAAATCAAAAAAGACAAGAACCATACCAATACAACCCTAGCTGAGTCCTACGGCCAATTGTCAGACACACTGATGGTTTTAGGCGAACACGGAAAAGCAATCGACTGTCTTAAAGAGGCGCTTGATTCAACAGACTTCAAAGACAAGAGTTCACCAGGAACTCTTATGTTACTTAGCGAACTCGGCTGCACCTATCTCAATTCGATGAGACCAGCACTAGCAGAGACAACCCTCAAAGCCGTGGTCGATGCGCCAAATTTCGAACAGATCCTTGATATAAAACTCAAGCAGCAAGCTCTAGACGATCTTGGTCATGCTCTATCGAACATGGGTCGCTATGCCGAAGCGCAAAGATATTACTCACGCAAACGCGATTCTATTTGAAATGCAAAAGGCCACTGCATACAGCAATGGCCTCTCAATATTTTCACGCTTCAGCAAGTAAATTTCAGCAAGCAAATTCTAAAACTGAATTCTAGTATTCGCGGGGCAGAGCTTTGCGCAAGTCACTAGCGTCGTTAATTTGAGCACCACAATCGCCACAGTGAGGTCTGCGACCAGCAGTCCAACCACCTGTCGGCAGTGTGTGACCGTAAATACGGCACTGATGACTCTTTGGTTTGAAGCTGTAAACAATTTGGGTCCAGATGTCGCAAGCGTAGTCCCAGACGGAAGCTCTATTATTTTTCTCAATCTCTTCAACGCGCTGAACTTTGGCCTTCAGGGTAGTGATTTGATCTTTTGAAATAGGAGCAGTATCTGGATGCCTGCGACCGATACGGCTGTACTTAGTCATTACTTCCTCGCTTGGTTGCCATGTAGCATTGTTATGCACGTTTTTGAACTGAGACTACTTTACATCATTGCCGAGGCGAGATCATCACCTCTTTATCAGTTGAAAGCCTTTTAAATTTTGACCATTAAAAGTGGGAGGCTCATACAGCGGCAATATATCCAACGCATAGGTGAAACTGACAAAGAATTCACCAAGCAAAGAATCTCATATATCTACTGATTGCACAAGCACCCCATTAGTAGATTTCCCATGACATCTATCACTGAAAGAGAACCTAAACGGAATAAGGGGTGGGTCACATTGCCCACCCCATGATTCACTTTCTAACTTTTATCTAGAACCTAACTTTTGGCTTAGATCATCTCTTCGACGATATTGGCCCAAACTTTAGGATCGGTCTTGAGCGATTGCTTAACCAAGGCACCCTTTTTGAAAGCCAGCTCGCTGTCTTCATAAGTAGGCATATCAGTTTCGTAAACAACGCCCAAAGGAATTTTGTCGCCCCACTCGAAGGCCTTGGCCAAACTAGCATGGAAATCGGAACGATCCCAGTTTTCATCTTCTAGCTTGTAGACCCGTTCTTTGAAGAACGGATAGGTATTGACCTTGTTGTAGGTAACGCAAGGGCTGAAGATATCCACAAGGGAGAAGCCTTTGTGTTCGATAGCCGCAGCGATTGTGTCAGCCATGTGTTTTGGTTCGCCGGAGAATGCTCTAGCCACAAAAGTAGCACCAGCAGTAATTGCCAGAGCTAATGGATTGAGTGGATTCTCGTGGTTGCCCAACGGTGTGGACTTGGTCTTTTGACCAGTACCGGTAGTCGGAGATGTTTGGCCAGTGGTCAAACCATAGATTTGGTTGTCCATAACGATGTAGGTAACATCAAGGTTGCGGCGCATTGCGTGAAGCAAGTGACCGATACCAATACCGTAACCATCGCCATCACCACCGGTGATCACACATTTGAGATCGGTATTTGCCAAGTGAGCTCCGGTTGCTACAGGAACAGCACGGCCGTGAAGGCTGTGAATACCATAAGCATGAAGGAAGCCAGGCAAGTTAGATGAGCAGCCAATACCAGAGACAACCAGAAGATTTTCTGGAGTAATGCCTAGTTTTGCTGCTGCAGTTTGAACACCTTTAAGGACGGCGAAGTCGCCACATCCTGGACACCAGTCTGGGTCGACTGGTCCTTTGAATAATTCGACTGGAAGCTCGATTACAGTTGCCATCTCGTTTTTATAAACCTCTTAAATCATTGATGTGAATGCAGTTGCAGAAATAAGAAAGGAGAAAGATTTATTTCTCTTCTGCCAGCTTCTCGAAGCTATAAGTGGCACCAGTTGAAACACCCACTTTCATGCGTGCAGCCAGTTTGCCTGTAGCCCGTTCAGACAATTCAACATTCCATGTAGGTTCGCCGTGTCCGTTTGAAGATTCACGAGTTGCAGCTGTTGGGCGCAACTTCTCTTGAGCATGGGTGCGGATATAGTGATAAGCCATATCTTTAGCTTCTGCTTCAGTTACATCATAATCGAGTGCTACACCGGCAAGAATGCGTTTAACATGTCCGACGATATAGAGTGGTTCCATTGGTTCGCCGTCATATCTATTGATGTGAGCATCCATAGATAATCCGGTTTCGGCTTTGATAAAGCGAGCCATTTGGCTAGTGTAGTTAACTTCAACAGAAATCTTCTTCTTAGCCTTAGATAGAATCGCTTCTACTTCCTTAGCGTGGAAAGGAGCAATGTATTTGATATTGAGCAAGTTGGTTTTGATACCTTGAGCGGTGAGAAGCTCAGCAGCTTCTTTCACTGGGCCCCAAGTAGAACCCCAACATACTAGAGTCAAATCAGCATCAGCTGGCCCTTCTAGCACTGGGGCTGGAAGCTCTTTCAAGAGATTTTCAATTTTGCGGCCGCGCTTATCCATGATTTTGCGACGGGTAGCTGGGGAAGTGAACATGTCAGAAATGAGGATGCTTTCTTCGTCTTGCTCATCTGAAGCTGATACGAAAGCAGTATTTGCTGTACCAGGAAGAGCGCGAGGTGAGACGCCTGATTCAGTGAATTTGAAGCGCTTAAACTTGCCTTTTGATTCTGGCCATTCACTGACAATTTCGCCGCGATCAATAACAGGATTGCCATTAAAGACTTCAGGATCGACAGTTTCAGGGTGCTCAGATAGAAGCAAGTCAGACATGAGCAGAACAGGCAATTGATAGCGGTCTGCCAGGTTGAATACGTCAACGGTAGTGTTGAAGCAATCAACAATGTCACGAGGAGCAACGATCAAGCGAGGGAACTCACCTTGTGAGGCACCATAGACTTGCCACAAGTCAGCTTGTTCAGTCTTGGTAGGCAGACCAGTTGAAGGGCCACCGCGCTGCACTTCAACGCAGACCACTGGCACTTCCATAATGCCAGCCATGCCAACAGCTTCGGTCATCAGAGCGAAACCACCACCGGCGGTTGCACACATAGAACGAGCACCAGCAATACCAGCACCGATTGCCATATTGATTACAGATAATTCGTCTTCGCACTGCTTGACGCAAATGCCTGTTTCATTGGCGTGGTTAGCCATCCAGTGCAAGATTGTCGAAGCTGGTGTCATTGGATAAGCAGAATAGAATTTGCAACCAGCAGCGTAAGCACCAATGGCAATGGCTTCGTTACCGGTCAAGAAACAACGCTTCTTGTGGGTAAACTTCCACTCTTTTGTTACAGGTTTGAAGTTGGCTTTAGCAAACTCATAACCAACTTTGAGCAAGCTGACGTTAAGGTCGATTACTTTCTGACCCTTGTGAGCGAAAGTATCAGCCAAAACTGAGCTTGGCTCTTCTAAACCAACGTTAGCGAAGTAAGCGGCTGCACCCATGGCCACTGTGTTCTGCATAATAGGCAGAAGAGCGCCATGCTCTTTAACCACTTCTTCAGTGATTTTCTTCATCGGCAAACCGACAACTTGCACACCAGCTCTAACTTGGCTGGGCTCGCAAGTGAGTCGATCTGAATTGAAGAGAACGGCACCGCCTTCTTCAACTTCCATGGCGTGCCGTTCAATAGAATCTTGGTTCAATGCAACCAAAACATTGAGGTTATCGCCATGGGAATAAACTTTGTTTTCACCAATGCGAACGCGGAGCCAAATATGACCGCCCCGAATGATCGACTGGTAGCAGTTGTAAGCGTATACGTGGAGACCAAGTCTGCTGCATGACTTAGCCAAGGTATCGCCAGATTTGTCTAAGCCGTCTCCGGCTGCTCCGGCAATGCCAACTGTAACTTCCTGCATTCAAATATCCTCAAAGAGTGAACTACAGACCGTTGAATCAACGGCTTATTTGATTGGAATTCTTGAACATCCAATTCGAGGCGCACTAATAAAAGCTGACTAGTAGGCGCTTCTCAATTGGCATAAGATAGCATGAAAGGTTGACAAGCAAACTGGCAAGTGACTCATACCAGCCCTCTCGGCAACAAAAGTTGAAACTAATCGTAACCTAAACAAAAACGAAAGATTTAGTGATGGCCTTCAACATGTTCTGGGGCGCTATGTTCAGAAGTGCCTGATTGCTCTCCATGCTCACTTGTATGAGCAGGGCCGGCTTCATGGCCAGCTTCTGGCAACGGCACACCCATCCAGCTGAAAGCCATGAAATACAGCAGGCCTGCAGCACAGATGGTAAGCACCTTGAGCATCATGTCTTGAACACTGCTTTCAGGAATGACATCAGTAGCCACCGGATGGGCATGGCTATCATGACTGTCGTGGCTATGATCATCTGAATGCGAATCTGAACTCATAAGGTCTTCCTTATTAAAAGATTTTAGTGAGAGTTAGTGACCTGGAAAAATATATGAAATCCAGGCAATACCAGCCACTGCAGCAAAGATTACAAGAGCATAGTACTGACCACGGCCGTTCTGAAGGAACTTGAGAACTTCACCAGCACTCATAGTCACAAGCCCAGCACCATTGACGATGCCTTCGATGACAGTCTTATCAATTGCCGTCCAGACCTTATTAAAGCCTGGCAACAAGACCCGGTCGACGATACCGAAGTAAATATCATCCATATACCATTTGTTGAAAGACATGTTGTAAACCAGCTGAGCCATGCCTTCTTTTGCTTCAGCAAAGGTTTTGTTGAAGTGCAAAGTTCTGGTGACATACATCGAGTACGCCACGGCAAATCCAAATACGCCCACGGCTAGTGAGATTCCCATCATCATCAAGTTGGCGCCTTCAAAATGCGGCCCATGAGGACCGTAAACAAAGGCAGCAAAATGGTTAGGCAAACCGTGCTCTGCTGCTACACCAGAAAATGCCGCTGGCAGGTTGGCAACGTTGAAACCAAGATAACCACTCAACATTGAAGGAACCGCCAGAACCAAAAGCGGCCAGGTCATTGCCGCTGGTGATTCGTGCGGATGTGCACTACCGCGATACGCGCCAGTGAATGTCATGAAGTAAAGTCTGAACATATAAAAAGCAGTCATACCGGCTGTCAACATCATTAACCAGCCAATAACTGGGTGGCTGACCATGGCGGCCCCAATGATTTCGTCTTTAGAGAAGAAACCACTGAACAGAGGGAAGCCGGAGATAGCAAGGGTGCCAATCAAGAAACAAGCATGAGTAAGTGGCATTGATTTTTTCAATCCACCCATCTCACGTATATCCTGCTGTCCGTGCAAGCCGTGAATTACAGCACCACTGCACAAAAAGAGCATAGCCTTGAAGAAAGCGTGGTTGAAGAGGTGGAAAATACCACCAGTGAAAGCGCCGACGCCAAGACCAACGAACATATAACCGAGTTGCGAACAAGTCGACCAGGCCAAAACACGCTTGATATCGTATTGACTCATGGCAATTGTCGCAGCCATGAAAGCAGTGATAGCGCCAACGGTGGCCACTACAGTCAAAGCAGCTCCAGAAGATCCGTCGCAATTGAGCCAAATAGGATAGGCACGACCAACTAGATAGACACCAGCTGCAACCATGGTGGCAGCGTGAATCAAAGCAGAAATTGGCGTAGGACCTTCCATGGCATCAGGCAACCAAACATGCAGTGGGAACTGAGCAGATTTGGCCATAGGCCCCATGAAAATCAAACACGCAATGAAGAATAAAGTGGAGTCATTGAGAGCACCAGCGGCAGCAGCCTTATGAATCACGCCTGCAAGATCGGTTCCAGCTGGCCCGACAAATCCGAGTACGTTGCTCGGGCTCCAAAAATCTTTTGTATAAAGGAAGAAAGTAATAGTCCCGATTAAGAAACCGAAGTCACCAATGCGGTTAACAACAAAGGCTTTCATACAGGCCTTGGCAGCTGACTCTTTGTGCCACCAGAAACCAATCAAGAAATAAGAGCAAACTCCAACTAGTTCCCAGAAGCCATACATTTGGAAGAGATTTGTAGAAACAACTAGGCCTAACATTGACCCAGTAAATAAAGACAGATAAGCATAGAACCTTGAGTAACCAGGATCTTCGCGCATATAACCATGGGTATATATCTGCACCAACAAACTAACAGCAGTAACTACTATCAGCATCAGGGCGGCGATATTATCGACCAATACTCCAACCGAAAGATTGAAGCTACTGGAAACAAACCAGGGAATGTTTTGTTGGAAGTAAGGCGCACCATACTGATTGGTGACTAATGCCTGGAAAATAATCAGTGAGTGCACCAGACCATAAGCCACGGCTCCTATGGATGCCATCATGGAAAGAGTTTTTGATGCTCTCAGCCCCATAATAATCAGGAAGCCCGCCAAGAACGGTGCGGCCACAATCAGGCCAGCATGTTCAACAAACCATCTCAACTGGTCAACGCTCAGCGGTAACAAGGTTAATCTCCTAGAATATCCCCAGCTCTTGACTAGAGACTCTGCCTACTAATTCGTACTCTAAAACTATACATTGATGAAGGGCCAAGAGTGACCATAGATAAAGCACCGTTTAGAGTGAAAAGATTTTTCTCTTTAATAAAGCTAGTAGCTGACTAGTCAGCCCTTTATACTGATGGCGCTCTCTTAGTGTCATTAATTTTCAGGAGACCGCTGTGAGTCCCGAACCACAACATCTGCTTACCATCCTCTTACTACTGCCCATGCTCGCTACCCTGGCTATTTCTTGTAGCCCAGAGAATCTGGCTCGCAAACTGGCAATCAGCTTCGGCGCCGGTATGTTTGGGCTTTCAGCCTTTATCCTTTCGCAATTTGACATAAGTAGAGCGGCTGAATTCCAGCTCAAAGAACAAGTGCTCTGGTTCATGCAACCATTTCCAGTGCAATACTTTGTCGCAGTAGATGGCATGTCGCTATCACTAGTGGTGCTGACAGGCTTTGTCACCTTGATGGCAATACTGGCCTCAACCTCGATTGGCGATAACCGCCCCCGCCTTTACTACGCAATGCTCATGCTCCTGACATTCTCCGTGCTCGGAGTGTTCATGTCACTTGACTTGCTGCAGTTCTTCGTTATGTACGAACTAGAGTTAGTGCCAATGTATTTCTTGATTGCCATATGGGGCGGTCCAAGACGTGCATATGCTGCGCTCAAGTTCCTTATATACACCTTCTTTGGTGGCGTATTGATGTTGGCCGGTCTGGTCTACATGTATACGCAAATGGGCACCAGCGCCACGTTCGACATGACAGTATTGTCAACAATGTGTCCTGGCCTGCCAAAAGACATTCAAATTCTGGCCTGCCTTGGTTTCTTCTTGGCCTTCATCATCAAGCTGCCATCTTTCCCAGTTCACACTTGGTTGCCAGATGCTCACGTTGAAGCACCAACACCAATCTCGATGCTACTAGCTGGCCTCCTCTTGAAAATGGGTTCATACGGTTTGGTAAGAATCTGTCTTGGTTTCTTCCCAACATTCTTCATCGAGTATGGTCCGCAAATTATGGCCCTTGGCGCCTTCAATATCGTCTGGGCAGCCATGGCCTGCTTGGTTCAGCAAGATATGAAGCGCATCATTGCGTTGTCATCAGTTAGCCACATGGGATTTGTCTTGCTAGGTGTGGCCTCGCTTTCCTCAGCGGCTATTAGCGGTGCTATTTTCCAAATGGTCTCCCACGGTGTAATTTCCGCCCTCCTCTTCTTCTTGGTTGGAGCAGTATACGAACGTACTCACACTAGACAGTTGCCTGAAATTGGTGGCGGTCTAGCCAAACAAATGCCAACCCTGTTTTACTTCTGGATGCTTGGCACCATGGCCAACCTCGGCCTTCCTGGTTTGTCTGGCTTCGTTGCTGAAGCAGCAGTCTTCTACGGCAGCTTCACTTCACCCATGGCTCAGTCTCTAACCAATGGCCACATGGTGCAAGGTTGGATTTATCTTGCTGCTCTCGGTGTAATTCTTACTGCGGCCTACATGCTCTGGCTCTTGAAAAAAGTATTTTATGGAGAGGAATTGCCTAAGTGGAAAGGTCACTTGACCGATGCCACCAACACCGAACGAATTGTAGCCTACTCGCTATCCTTCTCAATTCTTGCACTGGGCATCTATCCGCTCATGCTAATTAACTACTATGCGCCTGTCGCCGACAAAATGGCGGAAGAAGTAAAAATGCATATGTCTGTGACTCATAGCCCTGAAATCGAAAAGCTCAATAAGAAAACAGCAATTAGCCTGCGGTAGTTTTTTTTGAAATCTTTCGAAAGCAACTATCCCTGCCAATAACGCAGTTTGAAAACAGATAGATTTTTAGCGAAAAAATCTATCTGTTTTAGAAAGCGATTTCTCTCTTACTTATCTAAAGTCTATTTATCCAAGCTCTACTTATCTAGTGATTTCATGGGTTCAATTGGCACCATTTCAATTGGTGTCTCAGTATTGATAGATGCCCCGCTGCCGGGTTCAACTGAACCACTACCTGGCTTGATAATAACTCTTCCTTCAATGGCCTTACTGACGCTAGCCGAAATGCTATTGATTAGTTCGGCCGAACTTTTAGCATCGTAATATTTGCCGTTGGATTGCTTGGCAATGCAATCAAGTTGCCGCCGGGCTTCGGGCTCACGAGCAAGGGCGAGGCCAACTACATCAACTTTTAGGCGTATACCATGAAGGGGCAAGCGAGAAATTACCTCACAGGGATTGCGATCGCAAGTATCAGCACCATCGGTGATCAAAATGATTACCTTAGTACCTTCTACTCCTCGAAAATCGTAGTGGGCGGCCTGTTCGATAGCATAGGCCAGTGGCGTCATACCGTAAGGCTTGATCTGTCGCACTTTCTCTATAAACGACCTTCTGTTACTGCGACCAATCGGCACCCACAGAGCGCTATTTTGACATTCGCTAAACATATTGAGGCCACCAAATCCGCCACCAAACATAGAATGCTGACTGGTCAATGCCCCTTGACCAAACACTCTCAGTCCAATATTGACGTCATTTGGAATGCGAGACAAAGCCTGCTGTAAGACATCTTTGGCAGCATCCATTTTTTGCCTGCCACCACGCTCAATTTCTTCAAGCATAGAGCGTGAGCCATCAACGATAAACAAAATATTGACTGGTCCAGCCTCTCGCTGCACACCTACTTGAAGTGTAGAAGAACCTGTGCCAGCCTGAATAAGAGTTGAACCAGTACCAGTTTGAAGTGTGGTCGAACCAGTACCAGTTTGAAGAGTAGTCGAACCAGTACCAGTTTGAAGGGTAGTTGATGCTGTCGAACTTGTCAGCGGCTGAAAAGAAGTAGGACGAGAGAGAGGCACCGGACTTGGCTCAGGCAAGTCACTAGCACGAGCCGAGAGATTGACCGTAAAAGAAGAGACGACCGAAAGTGAAAGAGAGAGGGAGCATGACCAAAAGTTCTTTAGGCCAAAAGCAGTAGTGAATCTAGTCTCTGTCATTGACGCTGCCTTTTGAGTGATCATTTTGCTGATCGTTTTTGCTATCTACCACTTTGCTTTCTGGCACTTTGCTGTCTAGCACTTTGCTGTCTAGCGCTTTGCTGTCTAGCGCTTGGCTATTTTGCCCGGGCTCGACTTCGCCTTCGACAGTTAGGTCGCGCGATTTGTTGTCTTTGTCACGGCGCTTTTCTTGCTTCTCGACAGCGTGCCTTTGCTTTTCATCAACTTGCTTTTGTTTTTCACTAGCCTGTTTTTGCTTGCGCTCTTCCTTTTCTTTACGCTCAGCAACTTTGCGTTCTTCTTTCAGCTTCTCTTCTGCCTGTTCTGAAGCATCCTGCTCTTCAGGGGTAGGAGCCTTGGCTAAAAGCACCCGCCGGCTGATTGGAACAGACTTCTGTCCTTTGGCCTGAACAGCCCATACTGTAACGTAATACAAGCCCGGCTTACTATTATTAGATAGTGGTATGTGACCGGCAAATGAACCACCATCTACCTTTATGCCACCTTTCACAGGTATATCTGACACCGGTTTGATTTCAGACGGTCCTCCAGAGAGAGCAATGAGCGGCACCGCCATGGCAGCTGGAGGGAAGAACAATCCAGCTCCGACAGCACCAACTATTAACCCCGTTTTGAGCAGCAGCATTGCTTTATCATGATTGCCTTCAGAGCGACTGGAGTACGCAATGTAATCTAGTGGCGGAAAGTAAGGCAGTGCCTCTTCTGATTCATCAGGTGCAGAAGCGGCGGCCTCAGGGTTGTAAGACTCCCAAGCCACCGTAACTTTATCGAACAGATAGGGGCTTTGCAGCACTCCGCGCACTTCTATTTTATCGCCGACCTTAACGTCACTAGCCACCGGTATCATGATGGCATGACGAGTCAATACTTCAACGGCTGCCACCACTCGCTCTCGATCGGCTGTCAGAGCCAGAGCAAAACCAACATGTGTTGCGTCTGGATTGAGCAAGGCATCACGATCGTCCTGCCGACCAAGCATGGTCTTTAATATTCTTGCCACAGCGGCCTTACACATCCGCTTCGAGCCAACTTCGGCAGTTTTGACTGAGGCAATTCCCTCGTTCAAAGCATCGGCACTTTCAAGTAGGGTGAGCCTGCGATCGGGGCCATCACCAGCGGAATTGAAATGCGATAGAACGTTGCGCTTCGCCAAATCGCTAGCTAGCTCACCAGCCATTTGTTCGGCAACATTATCAGGAGTAACTGCGGCAACGCCATAGGCCTGCCGCTCTCGATTGAGAAGAGAAACGGCATACTGACCCAATTCTGGCGCGCTAGCCGCAGTCATGTTCTCAGGCAAAGCCGCCTGTTCGTCTAAGTAGTGCACTTCAGTCAAAGATTCAAGGGCCGGATGTGGATTGTCTATCCATTCTGTAGATCCGGCTGTAGATCCGGCTGCACCACCAGTAGCGCCGGGCAACCGACCGCCCGATCTTCCAGCAGCGGCTTCTTCTCTGCCAGCAGCAGAATTGGGATCTACTTCCTGCGTGCCTAACACTGTTCTCTTCAACCGCTCAGTACGATCAAAAAGCGAGTCATATTCAAATGTTTTCTTGAAGATTGCATTCTCGAGAGAAGCAAGGCGATGGTCGATATTTTCGGTCGGGCTAGACGAACCTAAAGTGACCTGCTCAAGATGTCCTATGGCTGGATAAGAGTCTTTTATTGGAGCATTGCCGAGGGCGTTGTAGCCAGGGGGTTGGCCATAGGCTTGGGGTGGTGGCGCCCCTCCCGGAACTAGTGCAGGAGTTAGTCTAGGACCTAGTGCAGGGACTTGAGGCGAAATTAAAGTGGGAGCCGAGCCAGAAGTTGGTGCTTGAAGTGTTGAAGCTTGTGTTGGAAGTGTTGGAAATTGACCCGGCGCTGGTGTTCCCGGTCGAGCTACTCGCGTGAGAGAAGTGGGTACTAAGGGTGGCGAAGATGAACTAGGTGTCACTGGCGTTAGACTGGGCCTAGCAACACGAGTGGCACTAGGCGGTGCTTTCGGGGGTGGCGACGGCGACAAGCTAGCCGCATTTGGAGCTAGCGAAGGCAGTGTAGGGGCCGCTTTAGGTACAGGAGAGGGCGGTGGAGCGGCTTTTGGTACAGGCGACGGCGGCGGTGGCGACAAATTGGCATCGGAGGAAGCAAGCTTCTGGGCGACAGTCAATGCTCCATTTGCCTCGCGTGCCACAGTAGCCTCGCTTGCCAACGCTGCTGCATTTGCAATAGTTGCAGTGCTTACAAGCGAGGCCGTCGAGAGCAAAACGGTCATGCTTAAAGCGATACTCGCTCTAGCCCGCATCCAATTATCCCCTCAGTTCTAATAAAGATATTGTGCGCATAACTGCCTCAAAATCACAAATCATCGCTCTAATCAATTAGTTACCCACTAGTCAACTAGCCGACGAATGCAGCATCGCTATAGCCCCCTGACGACCAGTCTTACCCCCAGACTGGCGATGCGAATAAAAAAGGTCCGGGCGACAAGAAGTACAGAAAGAACATACATCAACTTCTGGCACTCCTGCCAACAAAAGCTGCATGGCATTGAATGCCTTCAGGTCAGGGCGAGGCTGTGATTGCTCAAGAACACCTTGTAGACATTCGCGCTTAACCAAACCATCAACCATCTGAGCTTTCACCAAGCTGCCATCAAGAGGCAACGACAATGTCTGCAACAACTGCTCCACCACATCTTCGCCGGTGGGATAGCAGCAGGTGCCAATGGCAGGGCCAACAGCTGCAACCATCTGCGAGACATCGGCCCCCCACTCTTCAATCATAAGCCTGACAGCATTAGCGGCAATAGCCTGAGCAGTGCCCCGCCAGCCAGCGTGAACAATTGACAGCAACTCTTTCTTCTTCTCGTAAATAATTACCGGTACACAATCGGCAAAATGCAGCAGCAAAGGCACTGCGGCAAGATTGGTGGAAACGCCATCAACATTCGACATATCAGGCTTGGCTGTAGCCTCCATTATCGGTACTACCGTGCCTGAATGAACTTGCCCTGGCACCTTGAGATAGTCATGATTAGCACCAAGCACTGCACACAAGCGCTCGCGATTAGCTAAAGCATTGCGCTTGACGGCTTCATCAGGTACGTTGCGCCCCAAATTGAAGTGATCGTATGGCCCGGGAGCACCGCCGGGGCCGACTCTAGTAGTGAAAGCATGAGTCAATCGCTCTTTATATTGAGCCAGCAAAGGCGACTGAATAAGAGTAAGACCTTGATGGTTATTGATATTCCATTGATTAGTTCGAAGCGCGTGCTCTAAATGAATAGTATGCATTACTGAATTGACAAACCTCCACATATATTGATTGCTTGGCCGGTGATGGCAGCAGCCTCAGGTGTGCAGAGGTAAACCACTAAGCCAGCTACTTCCGAAGGTTCAACCAAGCGCATTTGTGGCACCGATAGCCTAGTAATTTCCAACGACTGCTCGCTCTCAATCTGATTTAACTCGCACCAAAGTGGATCGTTTATTTGAGCAAAAGCCATGTCTGTCGCAACCCAGCCGGGACAAACAGCGTTGACAGTAACCCCATGGCGGGCCTGCTCTAGGGCAGTAGCTTGAGTTAAACCAATCAAGGCAAATTTTGAGGCAGAATAAGCAGCACCGTAGGCTTCAGCATGCTTTCCCGATATCGATGAGACGTTGACAATGCGTCCCCAGTTCTGGGCAATCATGGCTGGCAGACAAGCTTTTGAGCTGACAACTGCACTAGTCAAATTGGTTTCAAGCACTTCGCGCCAAGAAGCAATATCGTGGTGAGCAACAGCTTCTGTGCGATATATACCAGCGTTATTGACGAGAATATCGACGTTACCAAAGTTCGCCTTCACTAGCTCTAGGGCCCTTTCAAGCTCCTCTGCCTGACCGACGTCAGCCATAAAATACGGAGCTTGGACCCCGACTAGATCTTTAATTTCGTTGCTAACAGCTATAAGTCGCGCTTCTTGCCGACCAAGCAGGGCGACAGAGCAACCAGCCTGAGTCAAAGCAATGGCGACAGCCCGGCCAATACCGCGACCAGCGCCGGTTATCAGAGCTTTCTTTGAGGCCAGAGCATGGCTGGCAAAACTAGTGGCCGGATTCATTGTGAGGAACTCTGAATAGATATTGAAAGTACATTCTTTATATTATGGAACCAATTCGAATGACACGCTGATTTTGCTGTATTTACCAAGCCTGCGGCTTTTTTCGACCTTGCAAAGGGGGCCTAAAGTACGTTTCAGAAACTAGGCGGGGAACATTGCTAAAATTCAGTAGTCTTAAACAACATGGTCTGAGACGTGAAGCACTCTTGCTAAAGAAATTTGCAAAAGAAATTGGTGAAGAAAACCGACCATCACAGAGATTGATCTAAATCTCATTATTATACTAATTCAGTCCGGCAGAGGCTGTACAAATCTAAGGTACAAAAAGATGACATCCAAATCTTATTCCATCAAACGGTCGATTTTGGCGGGTGCACTTCTGCTCAGTCAATCGATTGCACTGACTCCACTTGTAGCAATGGCAGCGGACAATGATGTCCACGTTGCTGGTCAAGCTATTTTCTCAGTACCTGCAGCTGGCGGCTTGACTGCCGAAAAAAGAGCAGCTGCTGTGCAACAAAATTTAGATAACGCCCTGGTTGCGGCTAAAGACAGAGGACCATCGGCAGTTAACATCACTTATGTCAAAGGCGTTCCTGTAATCACTTTAGGCGGCTACCAAGTTGTCACCGTAGATAGTGCCAGTGCCAAGACAGCTGGCAGCAGCCCAGCTCTGTTGGCCAAGAAATGGGCCGATTCTCTACGCGAATCACTAAGAGATCAAGCCAGCATTCAAAGTTATGTAGGCCAATTATCAGGTGACTATTTCGCCTCAGCACCATCGACCATCAACGCCCCTGTTCAACAGCAAGCTTACAATCCTAATCAACAGCCGCAACAAGGTTATGGCCAAGCGCAAAATACATATCAAGCCCAAACGCCATATCAGCAGCCCCAAGCTCCCTACCAACAGCAAGCGCCTTACGGCCAGCCTCAAGGCGGGTACAGACAAGGACGAATTACCTACGCACCGGCTGGCTTGGTTATTCCAATTTCGTTGAGCAGTGGTATTGCCACCCAAGTAGCTAGAGCCGGTGACTTGATTCAAGCTTCAGTTAGCCAAACAGTTATGTTGGGCGATTCAACTATTCCTGCTGGTTCGACCATCATTGGCACCATCACCGATGCTAAAGGTGGAACCTACTTAGGTCGCGCTGGTAGCCTCGATATCAAATTCAATCGCCTAAGAACTCCTGATGGCACGGAAACTCCAATTTCTGCTCACTTAATTGGTGGTATCGGTAAATATACCGGCACCGGCACAGACGAAACCACTCTCAAAGGCGAAACCTGGAAGACCAAACTTGGTCAAGCAGCCATTCGCGGTGGTATCGGAGCTGGCACCGGTGCAGCCCTCGGTACAGCAGTAGGTGCCATTGCTGGCGGCGGACGTGGTGTCGGCAAAGGCGCTTGGTCTGGTACTGCTATAGGTGGCACAGTCGGAGTTGCCCAAAGCGTCCTTCTAAGAAAAGGCAAAGACGTTTTGATTCCAGCCGGCACTGCTATGCAATTGCAGCTTGATGCTCCTGTTACAGTCGCTGGAGCCGGTTCTCAACAAGCCCCCTACTAACAGAAAGTAAGTCGGCCAGTCCAAAGAGATAAGAGATACAAAAAAGAGAAGGAGGCAAATCTCCTTCTCTTTTTTTGTATCTCTTTAGCCTTCGCTTACCTTGTTAGCCTATTTGGTGTCAGCTTATTTGGCGTCAGCTTGCTTGGTTTTCTTCTTCGAAGTTTTAACGTCACCGTGCACCTTAGCATTGGCATTTGGCAACATTTGCGCTTCGCTGGCGGGCTCGCCAGTGAACTCCTGCTTGAACTCAACTAAGAACTCATCGCCCGGTTTGATTATCGCTTCATTGCCCTTAACCACAGTATCTTCAATCAGCCAGCTACCAGGTACGCCAGAGAGGAAGCCCCAGGCAAATCCTTTTATGCGACGGTGCCGCACATTTGTGCCCACTGGTTTCATGAAAGCAAACGATGGATTGGCAGCACCCATCAGACCCAACGCTACAGGCATAGCGCCAAAGCTGAAGACACCAACCGGAGCCATGGCAGCATTCAAACCAATACGAACTGCTTTGTACTTGAGCTGCTGTTCCCACGGACCAGCGACTTGACCCAGGTGGTTTACACCAAGAACGCGACCTTCGGCTTTGTTTTTGATGAAGAGTGCAGCTTTAGCAGGAGTAGCAACTAAAGGCAGGTGCTCACCCTTCTCTGTGACAATTTCGTCGAACTCAACACCTAAACAACCAGAGTTACGATACCAACGGTTAGCGCTAACCAGAGAGTGCATAACACTACGGGCAGGTAGGGCGTAGTTGATATGACCTTGAACAGCAGAGCCTTTTTTTGCAATCAGACGATCGCCAATTTTGAGATCGAACTTCAAACGAGCTTCCAAACCATCGCCTTTGTGGGCGTTCTTAGAAGAAATTTGAGAAGTGACAACTACTGGGAATTTGGCACCAGTTTTAATTCTTGTCTTACCTTCATCAGTTGGCAGGTTCTCGTACTGAATGGTCTCCTCAGTTTCAGATACTTCATCACTGTCAATTACTATTGGGCCATCGCCATTGGCAATAACCTGCTCAGGAGCATTAACACCAGTTTCTACAACACTGGCGCCAAGTTCCACAAGCATATCGGCAGAAAGCGAATCAACAGTCGAAAGAGCACCACTACCACCACCAACTTTCGGTGTCTCTGCTGCGGTATCACCTAACAAATTTTTGCCATCAGGTGAAAGTACACTGCCAGCTTCCAGGCCATGTGCAGATTCTCCACCAGAGATGGCTTGAACCGCTGGGCTAGAGCTAGTTGCAGCAGAAGTAGCAGAAGTTGCAGAAGTTGCAGAAGTTGTTGAAGTTGTTGAAGTTGTTGACCCAGAATTAACCGGAGCGCTGACGGCAGATGCTGCGGTTGCTTCAGGCTTAGTATCAGAGTCGATAACCAGGGCGTCTTCACTAGCTGCCGGTGCTGCGCTCGAAGAAGAAGAAGAAGAAGAAGAAGAAGAAGAAGAATCTTTAGCAGCCGTTGTAATCACAGCACTATCAGTAGTGACAGCTGTAGCTGGAATACTAGGAGTGACCTCGGCAATAGCTTTGCCATTAGCATCCGATTTACTACCAGTAGAGTTGGCCTCAGGCTTAGCGGTTGACTCAAGTTCGGCCTTAAGTTCGGGCTTAAGTTCAGGCTTAAGTTCGAGCTTCTCTTCAACTTTGACTTCAAGCTTAGGTTCAGACTTGATCTCGGGCTTGGCCTCTACTTTGATTTCGGGCTTAGCCTCGAGCTTAGGCTCTACTTTCTTAACGGCATCCGATTCGATGATAAACATAGAATCAGACTTGCTGTCATTCCACGAAGGGGCAACACTTTCGCCTGGCCCACTTTTCTCGCTTACTGCTGGTTCAGCAGCCCTGACTGGCAGCCCTAGGCCGACAGCCGAGAAAACCAAACCGGAGCAGACTAACTCCATGCTCAACAGCAGTGAAAGTGCACGAGGAATTATTCGGCGCGTTGCAGTAGTCAAGTTTAGGTTTTCGGGATACCAATTGCTTTTGCTTTGAGAAATCATTTACGAGCCTGCTTCAGTTTCAAACGACAAATAGAACGGCAGATGATGCCAAGTTAGAAATTTATACAATTAATAGGCGAATATATACATGCTTGACTTCAATTCTTAATCTGCCACATATGGCTTATGTGGCTTTCAAGCTACATAGTCAAATCCCAACAAAGGCTCTAATTGAGCCTTTGCTGGACTAAGCAAACTAATAGCCCGGGCCAAGTAACTGGAAGCCAGCCCAGCTCTTCAGCGACGGATCTCGCGAAATTGCTGCTAGTTGAGCCTTTCTCAGACCTTGGGCCGGATTAAGCCCAGCTTGCTTGCTATTGAAGACACTAACAAGCTCATCAATACGCTGAGAATCTGGTTGCCACCACAAGCTCATCAGTACGTTTCGCGCGCCAGCATAATTCAAACCACGGCTGAAAATCTTGACAGCATTGCCGCGTACATCTTTAGAGTTAACAGAGCTTGCACTCCAAACAATTAGATCGACAGCCATGGGCGTACCACAAAGGCGATCAGCCGTTACTTTCCTGCCTTGATCATCTTTATCACCAAAGATTGGCAAAACCGATCTAAGAGGATTATTCTCAATCAACGGCAATTTGGCAGAGAAATGCACCACTGACTTACCTTTCGACTGCTCTTCTAAGTTTGTCAAACTAGCGTCTTTACCAGTCAATGTTGTCACCCGCTCGGCGCCAACCGCTGAGGTAATTTGTGCAGTTTCCGTCTGCTCTGAGCCACCACTTGAAGAGTTGGTGGAAGCTACCAACATGCTCAAATCAGCAGTGTATTCAGGTGGGCAATCCATTATCACCGACATAGAAGACGCCATCGAAAGCAAATGACTTTCCACAAAGAACTTGCCTTTTTCATCAATCAAAGCAGCAAACGGCAAATTGTAAAGTGGCCCGTCTGGTATAAAGACCACCATCTGATCTGCTGTGGTAGGCAAGAATTGTCTAACCGAAGCAGGTAGCAACTGATTGTAGAGAGCTCTCAGAGTTAACTTCTCACCTTGACTGCCTGGTTCTTCAGCACCACCCTTAGCACCAGTTTCAAGCAGTGTTGTCACTTGGGTTTTCAGCTTGGCTCTGTTTACAGGCAAGTTGGTAGACGAAATACGACCCAGTGGATCAATGGTAAATACCATGGTCGACTCTGGGCCAACTAGATATTCAACCACTGTCGCTTTAGTCTTCTGCACCGCGGCAATGATGTCGGCAGGAGAATTTGGCACTGGAGCGATCAAGCGAGCCAGTGAGCGATTGGCAGTCACGATCGAACGAAAACGCTCCATCCAACTCTGCCACTCTTTCACCAACTTATCTGGAGTAGCAGAGACTTCGGCAGCGTGAATTCGAGCACGTTGAGTCGTAAGTTCTAAATAGACGTCGCGATCCTCAGGCTTAACCTGACCACCGCGCCTCAGCCATTCACTGATGAAGTTTTCTTCTTTAATCTGCTCAGCAGCCAGCAATGCCTGCTCAGTCAAGCCTTGATTGGCCATAAGCTGAACTAGAGAGGCCGCCATATCTTCACGACTAGTAGGGAACGCAAGGCTATCAGCAGTGGTGAAATCACCGGCCTGGGGTGAACGGAAATAGGACACCGCACTCTTGAGCGATTCTTTTGCCAAGTCTATTTCTTGTCTTGACAGCTGCAATCTAGCTCTGAGCAGGTAAGACCGCCACAAACAACCATCATCATTGATGCGCTCAGAAATACCAACAGCCTTGTTGGCATAACTTTCGGCCGAGGTCAAATCGGCGGCCTTAAAGGCTGTTTCAGCCAAACACTGAAAGAGTCGCCCTTTCAGCTGTTGCTCTTTAGTGTTAGCTAATATGTTCAAAGCGGCTTCTAGGTGACTTTTGGCGTCACGATAGGCTCCAGTTCGATATTCAGCACCGGCCATATTCTGCAAAATAATGGCATGCAATTTAGGCGCTTTTGGCTGAATCACAGGCTGAAAATCGACAGCCTGCATGAAATAGGCGATGCCTTTTGCTGGTTGGCCATCAAGCACTTCAAACACACCAAGAGCATTGGTCGCTTGAGCTTGGTTGTAAGCATCAGACTTAGCTTTGAACACTGGCAAAGCCTTAAGTAAATACTGCCGAGCCTGATCAAGATCGCCTGTAGACGCTAAGCAATAAGCATAGCCTTGGTCCATATTGGCCCGGGAGATGTCTGAAATCGATCTTGAATCTAACTTAGGATAGAGAGCGTAAGCTTGTTCATAGGTCTTGCGTGCGCTCGAAAATTCATCAGCAGCATACTGAGCATTGGCCAGTGTCTGCAAAGCAGGCAGCAAGTAAACAACACCATATTTAGGATTGGAGCGAGCCAGGGACAAGAGCTTATTCGCTTCTTCTTGAGCGGCAGTAAACCAGCCCAGTTCAATCATGCTGGTAACTGTGGCGATTCTAACCTCTACTGATTTAGATAAATCCCCAGCTTGGGCGCTGTAGGTAGCACCTTCTTGGAAGAACCTCATACCCTCTTTTGTTTTACCGAATTGCAGACAAAGGTTGGCACACAGATACATCACTCGCGCCGCTTCAGCAGGATTATTCAGCCCCGACGTAGTCAAGACCTTTAGCGCGGCATCTAGTTGTTGCGTCGCCCAAACTGGGTTGTCCAATCCAAAATAGGCTTGAGCAAGAGCAACTCTAGCTCTTGCTAGCGATTGCTGATCTTGCACACCGGCTAGAACTTCAATGGCATTCTCACCCAAATATTTGGCCTTAATCCACTGACCTTGCTCAACATAGCAGCGACACATGTTGGTTAGCGCCTTGCCTTGGCCCTCGGCATACTTCATTTCTAAGCTCATGCCATACATCTCTTGCCAAGAGATCAAAGCTTGGTTAATCAAGTGCTGCTCAAAGAATTTCTCGCCACGCTTCTCTAACTCTTGGATTTTCTCCATCGACTGCGGAGTTTGAGCCATCTCTGAGATTTTCTCTAACTCTTTAATGATGGTCTCACCACCCTTCGATTTATCAGGAAAGAAGTTTCCCAATTGCGAATTTGGATTAGGGTTAACCACAGCCGGACTGCTAGAGTTCTGCCTCACTTGGGTAGTAGTACCAGCGCCCGTGCCGCGCTCCTGCGCAAACACTGACAGAGGGGCACCACACTCGATGCCGGCTAAGAGCACGGTACATGCAACTGCAATAACTTTTTTCATTGGCAAATTTTTCTCAAATTTCCTACGTACAACCAGACTTACTGAAGTCTCAAGCAGACCCTAAACGAGCATCAGCTCAAAGTCATCTGCGGACATCGACTTGTAGGATAGTCAATTTAGACAATTTTTGCCTGCGAAATAAGCAGTTTTCGACCTCAGATGGGCAAAAAATAAGGTTGCCGAGTGATAGTGAAATTGAGCTAATTGGGAACAACAGCAGATTTGCCGTCGTCTCCGTCAGTTCCACCTACTACCTATGATCACTTCTGCGAAACAGTTATGCATTTCAAAATAGATAAACAGCAGACATAGCAGGGATATACAACGCATACTCAACCTACGAAGAATTTTTCAAACATCTGATGCTCATTGAGGAACGCCTATCGAAAAAAATAAATTTAATGGTAGTCTTCTTGTTACCGAGCATTAAGCTCGCAGCACCACTGAAGCAAGTATTCCTTTTATCGGAAATTCTATTAGAAATTTTATTAGAAACATTTGAACGGAAGAAATTCTCTATCACTAGAAGTTAGGAGCAAACGATGAAACTGCAGATTCGTAACGCTACATTGGCCATTCTAGGCCTAATCACCAGCCAAGCACTTGTGTTTGGTACTTTGCCAGCCCAAGCTCAGACTTACTCGGCATCAGTGACAAAGGCACAACCAAGCAAAACGAAACAGTTTTTCCAAAAGCATGACACTGTGCGCAAAGCCACCATCGGTGCAGGCGTGGGCACAGCAGCCGGTGCCGTCACTGGCTTAGTCGCAGGCAAAGGCATGGTCAGGGGCGCTGCCATCGGAGCTGGTACCGGCGCTGCCGTCGGTGTCATCAATGGCAACAAGACGCTGGCTAAACATCCGATCATGAGAGATATGGCAACAGGTACAGCAGCAGCCACAGGTATTACAATGGCAGCTACAAGAGGCCGCGGTGGCGCCAAAACTACAATGAAAGGCGCAGCCCTTGGAGCAGCACTAGGTCTAGGAGTGGGTCTTTTCAGAGACAAACTCAAATAGACAAATAGTATCTAAAAAGGAACTATGAAGAGCAGAAGTCAAGTACTCGAAATCGCAGCGGAAAGAGAATTTGACCTGGTAATCATTGGAGGCGGCATCGTTGGAGCAGGAGTTGCTCAAGACGCCGCCTCTCGTGGTTTATCAGTATTACTACTAGAAAAAGACGACTTTGCCTCGGGTACTTCAAGCCGCACCACTAAACTCATCCATGGTGGCTTGAGGTATCTAGAACAGCTTCAGTTTCGCCTGACCCGTGAACTCTGCCAAGAGCGTGGGCTCCTAGAAACCCTTGCACCACATATGGTGAGAGACTTTTCCTTCATGCTACCGATCACCAAAGGCAAGAAATTTTTCGGCCTCAAGGCTGATGTTGGCTTAACTCTCTACGACCTGCTTTCAATCAATGCCAGAGGTGTGCGCACCCACCAACGACTCAATCGCAAAGAAACCATGGGCGCAGCTCCCTCTCTTAATGCATCCTTAGTATCAGGTGGTTTGCGCTTTCACGACTGCATCACTGACGACAGCCGAGTAGTAATGGAAGTAATCAAGTCTGCCTGCGAATATGGGGCAGTTGCCGTTAACTACCTCGAAGCAGTAGATTTCAAGATAAAAGATGGAAGAACGGAAGCAATAGTTTGCCGCGACCGCTTCAATGGCCAAGAATTGGTTGTGCGCAGCCGCTCTTGCATTAATGCCACCGGAGTTTGGTCAGACATACTACTGAGGCAGTTAGATCCGACCTGGAGCAGCAAAGTACAGCCAGCCAAAGGCACTCATATAATGCTGCCATTATCTTGTTTTGAAACCAGCACCGCTCTATTTCTTCCTACAAACGACGGCCGCTATGTCTTTGTCGTACCATGGCAAAAAGCACTAATGGTCGGCACCACAGATATTGGCTATCAAGGCCCTCTAGATAACCCAGTGGCCACTGGCGAAGAAGTAGATTATCTACTGGGCATACTTAACTCGTATCGCAAGAGTGGCAATAAAACCAATCCAGACGCCCAACTGACCAGAGCTGACGTGATCGCCACATGGGCTGGCCTTAGGCCCTTAGTAGGCGGTGAGCACGATGGCGGCAGCAAAAATCAAGTCGGCGAAAAAGGCAAAGATAAAGAGAAAGACAGTGAAAAAACTGCCACCATATCTCGCGAACATTTACTCTTCGAAGGCCCCTACGGCGTAATTGGTCTAATCGGCGGCAAACTAACCAACTACAGAATGTTGGCCATCCATGTAGTTGATATGGCACTTAAGCAGCTGGTCAATCAAGACAGCAAGTATCACGGCTTCAAACACAGCAAGACCGACAAGATCATGCTCGGCGGTTGGAGCGACAAAACAGACTTCCTCACTAGCACAGCGCAAATATCGGCTCAGTCAAGAAAACTCTCTCTCGACCCAGCCACTATCGATCACTTAATTGCTACCTACGGCAAAGATGCTCTCAAGGTTATCGAGCTGGTCGAACAAAATCCAGCTCTAAGCGAGCGCATTTGTCCTGATTTCCCTCCGATAATGGCCGAAGTACCTTATTGCCTTAACAATGAAATGGCGATTTCGCTTGAAGACATTTTGTCACGTCGAATACGCCTAGGTTTTGTGCACCAAGGCCAGTGCCTAGAATCTGCACCAAAAGTAGCAAGACTAATTCAAAATCTATCCTACTGGGATTCTCAAAGAGCAGCAGTTGAACTGGATCAGTTCGAAAAAAGTTTGTTAGCTCAGCTGGCACCCGCATCACAACTAGTATCTGTCTAACTTTTAAGAGTTCAAATTGCCTTCCTCGACCAAAGCTAATATTGCCACATCTACCAAAATTGTCGTGATCGGCAAAGTGCCAACGGACCTAGCGGCCCGCCTGAGCGCAGTGGGCACAGTCAGTTACTTAGAGCGCACCATGGCCCTAAGCGAAGCAGAAATTATTGCCGCCGCCAGCCAAGCCCAAATTATTCTCACTGAGCCACCAGATCAGATAACAGCTAGCATAATCAAAGCTTGCCCCAAATTGGTCATGATCGCTCAACGAGCAGTTGGCTACGACAATATCAATCTCAAAGACTGTGAGAGCAGGCCAATACTTGTCACCAATACTCCAGGCGTGCTCGATAACGCCACAGCAGATTTAGCTTTCGCCCTACTGCTGGCAGCTGGTCGGCGCATTGTAGAAGCCGACAACTATGTACGCTCTGGGCAATGGCAAGGTTTTGAAAATGATTTGTTGCTAGGCACTGAGATGTGCGGTCGCACTATCGGCATAATTGGCATGGGTCGCATCGGCTCAGCTGTAGCCAGACGTGCCCATGGTTTTGGCATGAATATTCTTTACTGCCGCGCCAGTGAGACCAGCAGCAAGGCTGACGACAGCAGTATCACGCTCGACCAAAAAGATCTAAACTGGCAGGCCCAACTGGGAGCCAATAGAGTTTCACTCAATACAGTGCTTAGGCAGTCAGACTATATTTCGTTGCACTGTCCTCATAATAAACAGACAGAAAAGCTTATTGGCAAAGAACAATTTGCCCTGATGAAAAAGAGCGCCATTTTTATCAACACAGCAAGAGGCAAAATAGTTGATGAAGAGGCACTATCACAAGCAATTGAAAGCGGCCAAATCAGAGGCGCTGGCCTTGATGTCTTCTACAACGAACCGAAAGTGAGCGACCTTTTACTCAAAGCACCCAATGTTGTACTGGCCCCACATATAGGGTCAGCCTCAGAGCAAACTCGCTATGCCATGGCCGAGCTTGCAGTTAAAAGCGTAGAGCTTGCCTTAAAAGGGAAGTTGCCAACTAACGCCTTGAATGGTGATTTATTTGAGCGCTGGCTAAAAAATCGCGATTAGCCTTGAAGTTATTCTTCTGTAGTTTTGCTTTTGTCCAAATCATCATCAAAGGAGGCGGTGTCTATAGCCTTTTGCTTGACTGTATTGCGAGAAGCTTGCCGATACTTGTTGGCTAAACGCGGGATAAACTTGGTTTTAGCATTTGCCCCGCCGGCAGCTTTGACTGAACTTTCTATCTTCTTAGAGGTTGTCTTTTGCAGTGCCTGCTCGGCTTGCGATTCAGTCACCATTATGAGGTAGCTCTCATAACGAGTGAGCGAAACAGGTCGATCTATCTCGGCCAGCTCGCACTCTTCCCTGTCGGCTACATCTTCTGCTTCGGCTTCTGCTTCGGACTCAGACTCAGACTCAGGCTCTTGATCTTCATCTGCTTCAGCTTGGTCTTCAGCTTCATCTGCTTCAGCTTCATCCTCGTCTTCAGCTTCATCCTCGTCTTCGTCGTCAGCTTCGTCCTCTTCTTCATCGTCGCCAAGCAAATCAGAAAGCGAGTCTAAAACAGCGCAACCAGCCTCAACTAAGTGCAGGCAATCAGCAAAACGACACTGCAAGCCTAGTTCGTCAATCTCGGGAAACTGTGCCGCAACATCCCGCGGTTCTGGGTGCAAAAACTCAATTAGGTTGAAACCTGGAGTATCGGCAATCCAAGAAATCTGATCAGTTTGCTCAGTCGGCTCAGAAGAAGCGACAATTTTTAGATCGTTTGATCCCTCAGGGGCATCGGAGAGATTTAAATTGAGTCTATATAGTTCCGAATACGTAGTTGTGTGACGACCAACTCCAAAGTCATTTTCCATCAAACCAGTCTTCAAATTCAGCCCCGGGCAGAGTTTATTGAGCATGGTCGATTTGCCAACCCCTGACGGGCCCGCGAATACAGAGATTTTGCCAGCTAGTAAAGAGGCGAGCTCGGAGAGGCCAGAAGAAGTCTTAGCAGAAACAAATATAACGAAGTATCCAAGAGGTTCATAAATAGATCTTAAATGATCTAAGTCGTTTTTAGCCCCTAAATCGGCCTTATTGAAGCACAAAATAGGGCGCGAAACCGGCAGTGTGAGCTGGAAGTGGACAATATAGCGATCTGTCCAGAGGGGGTTCCATTGGGGCTGTTTGACAGCCTGTACAATGACTACCTGGTCTACATTGGCTAGAGATGGTCTTGCGATAAGGCTACGCCGCTTGAGTATCGTCGTAATGATGGCGCTCTTTTCGGTCAAATCGAGTTCGTCGAGTTCAACTCTGTCACCTGTGACGATTGCCACCCGTTCTTTCTTTAGGCGCCCTCTGGCCTGGCAGGTGAGCAAAATGTCGGTTGTAGTTCCCGTCTCCGTCTGATCATTTTGATCAGTGCCCAAACTGGTGACATGCACGAGGTAACCTCCAGCATGACTTCTAAGAACGGTTCCAACAATCGACAAAACTCTCTCAAACTCCGAGAAACACACCAAGCAAAAATGGCCGCAGCTATCTACATAAACTAAGGATAGCTAAATAAGGAAAGAACGGCAACAATACAAAACTCTACTCAATAGGCACAGAGAATCGCACATGAGCACGGCAACCATGACACAAATCAGCAATACTGAAACCAGTGGAGAAGATATGACCTCCGCTATCACCGGCACTAAACAATCGACTTGTGAGCTTACTCACATTCGCAACATTGCCATCATCGCCCACGTTGACCACGGCAAGACCACTCTTGTTGATGGCTTCTTGCGTCAAACCGGAATCTTCCGCGAAAACCAAGAGCTGGTCGAATGCGTCATGGATAGCAACGCCCTAGAGCGTGAACGCGGCATCACCATTCTCGCTAAAAATACTGCTGTTACCTATAAAGATCATTTAGTCAATATCGTTGATACACCAGGACACGCAGACTTCGGCGGCGAAGTTGAACGTATTCTCGGCATGGTTGACGGTTGCCTACTAGTTGTAGATTGCGGCGAAGGCCCAATGCCACAAACTCGCTTTGTCTTGCGCAAAGCCTTAGAGCGCGGTTTGCGCCCTATCGTAGTGATCAATAAAGTTGACCGTCCAAACATCGACCCACACCTGGCTGTCGATAAAGTATTCGATCTATTTGTTGAACTTGGCGCTACTGCAGCCCAACTAGACTTCCCTTATATCTTCGCTTCTGGTGTCAAAGGCATCGCCATGAAGGAGCCAAAAGAAGAAGGCACCGATCTAAAACCACTGCTCGACCTTATTCTTGAGCATTGCCCACCACCAACCGGTAGCCCATCTGAGCCACTGCAAATGCAAATCAGCATTTTAGAATACAGCGACTATCTAGGTCGTATCGGCGTCGGCCGTATCTATAACGGTCGCGTTAAAGCTGGCGAACAAGTTTCGATGATCAAAGAAGACGGCTCAGTTGTTAAAGGAAAAATCGCCAAACTGTTCACCTTCCACGGCCTCAAGAAAGTTGAAGCTGAATCAGCTGAAGCTGGTGAAATCGTAGCAATCGCTGGATTCACTACCGCTAACGTAGGCGACACCATTGCATCACTTGATGCTCCCGTGGCTCTACACCGCGTCAAAATCGACGAACCAACCATGAAAATGGCGTTCTTGGTAAACGACAGCCCATTTGCCGGCCGAGAAGGTAAGTTCGTTACTTCCCGTCAATTGCGCTCACGTCTCTTCCACGAACTAGAAACAAACGTCAGCTTGCGCGTGAACGAAACAGAAAACACAGATACATTTATCGTCAGCGGCCGTGGCGAACTTCACCTCGGCATCTTGATCGAAACCATGCGTCGTGAAGGATATGAGTTCCAAGTTTCAAGACCAGAAGTTATCTGCAAAGAAATCGACGGCGTCACTAACGAACCATTCGAACGTTTGTTCATAGACGTGCCAGATGATTACACTGGTGCAGTAATGAATGAAATGGGCCCACGCAAAGCTGAACTACAAAACATGAATGTAGAAGGCAGCATGGCCTTGCTCGAATTCATCGTGCCAACCCGAGGCATGATTGGCTTTAGAAGTGAATTCTTGCGCTTGACTAAGGGCAACGGCATCATGAACCATGCCTTCCTTGAATATCGTCCATGGTGTGGAGACATTGCCCGCCAAAGAAATGGCGCCCTTGTCGCCTGGGAAGAAGGAACAACTACAGCCTATGCCATAGGCAAAGCCGAAGATCGTGGCTTCTTCTTCATCACCCCACAAACTCACGTTTATTCAGGCATGATTGTGGGCGAGCACAACCGCACACAAGATCTCGACATCAACGTTTGCAAAGTCAAACAGCTTACAAACATGCGCTCAGCATCGGCAGAAGTTCTTTACACCTTGCAAGCACCAGTCGAAATGGGCCTGGAGAAATGTCTCGAATACATCCATGATGATGAACTTGTTGAAGTGACACCGCTGTCAGTGCGCATGCGCAAACGTCAAATCACTCGTAGATAACCTCGACCGATACATAAAGAAAAGACGCAGTGACAATAATCACTGCGTCTTTTTCTTTGGTTTAGGATCTAGCTATTGATTACGAGCTACTGATTACGAGCTATTGATTACGAGAAGGTGCTGCCACTGGGGCAATGCCTACAAGCGAATCAATTTTATCGAGAGTCTGAGCCATGACGACAATTTGAGAATATGTGAAATTACCACCAGCAGAACCCTTCATAGAGGCTTTCACCAATTTGAAAATTTGCAATTGCTTCTTGGCTTTGCTGGCTTTGCTAGCACTCAATTTACCCTGAGCAGTATCTTGAGCAATGCGAGCTTCAGCTCTGGCTTGGCGACCGTCAATGTCTGTCCAAGCAACCACTTGGCCGACACCTTGGCGAATATCAAGACTGCGAGTCAGTCTATCAAGGTCGCGTACTAGTGATTCAGTCTCAGCCAAATTCAAGCCGCCACCAGAAGTCTCAAAGGCAATTTTGGCCTGGGCAACTCGATCGACTTCCCGCTTAAGTTGAGAAGCAGTTGCCCCGTTGATTTTCTGAGACAAGAGAGCTTGACCAATTTGCTTCGCGATACTTTGCACTCGCCCGTCAATACCGCTCCACTTAGCCGTTTGACCAGCAATTTGAGTATCAATGCGGCCGTTCAATTTTTCTAGATCGGCAACTAGTGAAATTGACTCAGCGTAGCTCAAACCAGTACCAGAGAAGCGATAAGTGATCTCATCGCGATTGATACGATCAAGCTCTTTGGTGAATTCTTGAGTTTGAGCCATGGTCAACTGACCAGAAGCAACTGCCGTAGCAATCTTCTTATCGAGCTCAGCTTGCCTAGCATCAACATCAGGCACTGCAGCTTGGGTATCACCCATATTAGATTCAATGCTATTAGCAAGACGCTCTAACTCTAGAGAGAGAGCGGCGTGCTCACCAAAACTAAGACCACCAGAAGTTCTGTACCTAGACTCTTGATCGAGAATACGATAGAAATCTTTCTTCAGTGAGTCAGAGTCTTTTACCGTCAAACGACCCTGCATCACACCTTCAGTAATGCGCTGATAGAGTTCGGCTTGGCGCTTAGAAATGTCTGGCAGCGCGACTTCTGCATTCTTACTAGAATTATCTGTATCTTTAATGAGCTTGTTCAAATCTAAAACAATCAAAATTGCATCTTGGGCTTCTAGTTTTCCTTGGCTGGCAATTTTGCTACTTTCAAAAGTATTGATGCGAATAAGCTCTGCTCTTAGAGCTTGCACTTCTTGAGCCGAAAGTTTGCCAGAAAGAGTACCGCTAGCAATGGTGCGGTCAGCATCTCCTTTCAAAACTTGAACTGGTTTAGCGGCAAACTGGTTGTCACGAATATCCTTCTCAACTCTAGTAGACAAACGTTCAAGCTCTAGAGCAAGAGTCAATTTTTCTCTTTCATCAATGACACCATCGACCGCCTTGTATGTGTTTTGCAGCGCGGCAATTCTATTGAATTCAGCAACTGCCGTATTACCTTCATCAAGAGTCAATTTGCCACTAATAATACCTTCAGCTATGCGCTTATTGATTTCAGCCTTGCGTTTATCTAAATCTGGAATGTACGCAATATTGCGGTCTTTGACAGTGCGGGTGAGCTTAGAAGAAAGTTGATTGAGAGCAACAACAATCTCCATGGTTGATTGAGCTGTTGCTCCGCCATTTAAGCGCTTGGCATCGATGGCTGCAATCTCTTTAGACAAAGAATCTTCGTCAGAAGGGTCAAGGCGACTAGCTTTTTTCGCCTCGTCAATGCTCGTCTTAATATCAGCAATGGTGCCATGAACACCAGACCAAACTGGTTTCTTTTCAAAAGTAGAGCGAGCAAGACTACCGCTCAACTGCTCAATCTCAACCAAGAGATTTTGCGTCTGCAGGGCATCAAGCTCGCCGCCCGCTAGAGTTTTGAAATTCTTTTCTTTTGCAATAATCTGATCTAGTTGCTGCTTGTAGACTTGAGCCTCTGTCAAAGTAATCAAACCGCTCGATAAAGCAGCGGCAATATCACTGTCAACTTCACTCTCACGCTTAGGCACCCTGCTCGAATTAGACGTCTGGCTAGCTACTTCACTGTCGTATAGCTGAGTATCAACTTGGCCACTCAACTTTTCGATATCAAGGGCAATGGTCAACTGCTCTTCGGCTGTCAATGGTCGAGCCAATTGGCGCAGCTGATCTTGCCTGTCGTTTATTCTCTTAAACTCAGCCTTAAGATCAGCGGCCTCAGAATCGGTCAACTTGCCTGACTTAATGCCATCTTCAATACGTCTAGCCACTTCCCCTTCGCGCACATCAATAGCTGTCAGACTAAACTGACGATCGTGAACCGTGCGGGTCAACCTCTGGCTCAAGCGATCTAGCTCAAGCACCAAGCGTATATTATCGGTGATGCTGATTTGGCCGCTGCTATCTTTAGCTGCGGCGATAGCGCTACTTTCTCTTTCAATTTCAGCACGCATTTCTTCAAATTCTTGCCGACTCAACCGACCTTGAGAAAAGGCCGTAGCTAGTCGGCGTTGAATCTCATCGCGACGAACAGAAGCATCTAAGAAACCAGACTTACGATCACCCAAACTGGCTTCCATATCTTTGACGACTAAGTCTAGGTCAAACTGCAAGCGTAAGGTTTCCCAGAGGCTGAGACCACCGTTTGAAGCACTAAAGACAGCTTCTTGGTCAGCAACCCTCTGCAAATCTTGTTTAAAGCGTTGGCGCTGCAACTGTGTCAAACGGCCGGCGTTGTAAGCATCATTCAAGCGATTTTCAATTAAGGCTAGGCGAGAATCCACCTCACTAATTGAACCAGCTACAGCAATGAGTCGAGTAGTGTCAGCCGCTAAGGCTGGAGCAACACCACCAAGCCCAATGGTGCCAGCAAGCAATGCTGCCGTAAAACTCAATGCTGAAATACTCAAAAATGAAGAAGAACGCTTCATACAAATCTCCATCAAACAAACGATCAGAAATAATTGTGCAATAACCCAGAAAAGGCCTAGCAATAGCCTGGAAGTTGTCAGAAGCTGACTTTCCAACTGCTTAAACACAAGATGTATATTCTATTGCCTTTGTTCCATATTGCATGAAGCGCAGCAGCGGCAGTTGACAACAGCCCTCTCTCAAATCTCAGCAATTGCCGCCCGGTGGGCATCTACTAGCATTTGAGAAATTAGTTGCAGCGAGAAGTTTTATATTTAGACTTTGCAAGCAGCTCTTGAAATGTAGAGACTTCGTAATCTAATTTACTTTTTTCGGATTTTACTCTTTTTGCGTTTTACTCTCTTTACTTTGACTGCGCTTAAGCTTTTGCACGTCATCCTTTATTGCTTTGTCAATTTGCTTTCTTAGTTTCTCGTAGGCATCCAGATCATTGATCAGCTGCTGTGCAGCAGTGGCAACCACCATGTTCTTATATGGTGGATTTTGGCAAAGAGCCACAAGCTTGTCGACATCAGCCGGCAGAGAGGCTGCAATTACTTTTAGTTGAGCCAGTGCAGAGACTACATCGGCGTCGAGATCTGGAGGCAATTGCAAGGCCTCTGATTCAGATTTGATCAGCGGCAGCAAGTAATTTAGTTCAGAGGCATAGTATTTAAGCCACTTCTCTCTTGGCGGCAGGAATTCTCCAGTGCTTATCTCACCAGTGGCATTGATGGCCGGTATTACCATACCACCAACTAAATTGGGGCCGCCAACATAGTAGGTAACAGGCTGCTGCGTTTCGCAAAAAGTCTCCCATGCAGCACTCTTTAAATGGTGCCAAACTTTGCCAAGCTCTTTTAAGCTAGCCTCAGTGCTTAGAGCAGAAGAAACAACGCCACCGCTTAGAGGCGCACCAGGCACAACAGGCAAATCAGGTCTAATTGCTGCAGGCTCTGTCGCCTTTATCTCAGGAGTACTGGTATCAGCCCAGACACTATTCACAGCAGAACACAGTATTAGACCCAAGAAAGAAACACGCTGTAGACGAAAACACTTCATTGCTTTTCTCCAGGCTCTTGGTCGGCGGCTAAATCAGGTTCAGAATCAGAATCAGACTCTGCAACAGAATCTGGAGCCTGAGCGGTTGGTGCTGTTGGTGCTGTTGGTGCTATTGGTGCTGCTGGTGCGCTCGATGCGGCTGAGTTCGACTGCCTAGGCGAGCTATTAGACGGCTGAGTGTAGTGAATAGGTTTAACCAATCTATGACTTTCTTCAAACTCCTCTTGGGTTGGCAGGGCAAAGCGCAGACCTTCAATGCCAGCGAAATCATCTGGTGCCGTGTTGCGTAAAAGTTGTCGATAGAGATCAGCTGTGGCCAACGAAATAATCATGTTGACCGGTATCACACCAATAACGAACATCATGGTGCCAAATCCTCTCAAAAGATGAAAGAGAAGTACCATCAAGAATATGTTAAGCCTGTCTCCGCGACTAGCGATCCAACTTGCTCTAATTGATTCGATCGGTCCAATTTCTTTATCGACAATAAAGTATGAGTAGAACTGCACAGCAATACTAACTATTACACCGGGAACAATAAAGCAAATATAGCCCCAGAAGAGCATGAAGTTGAAGCAGAAATTGCCCATAACGTATGTAAACATCTGCTTGGTGGCAGAAAAAAGATCGGCAACCTTAGCCTCTTCGCCATCTAATACGCGCAGATAAACATTGATCATGCCCAGCTCTAAAATTGCATTGACGGCAAGGGACAGAACACTAGAGACAACGGTGTAGAGAAGCTTTATCACTGCCTGATCTTTGGGAATGAACAGACCCATTAACGAAGAGATCAAGAAAAAAGCTGTCGGTATCACCCACGATACTACTGAAACCAAAAGCAGGGGGACAAACTGCCGCTTCGTATGGGCCCAACCAACCGAAAAAGCACTCTCGATAGAGATCTTTTCTGGCTTAAATACGACATTACCTTGTATGGGTCCGTGAATTGGTCCTTGCACTAACACTCTCAGCTAGCAGAGCTGCTCCTTTAAGATTTATCGCTATCAGTAGCAACGGGCAAAACTGCTAGCAGGTCTCCCCAGAGGAATCCCTGACCATAATTTATTCCCATTTCCTTGAGCAAAGGAAGATCATTACGATCTTCAATTCCTTCTGCCACAATCTCAGCGCCTAGAGACTTAGCAACATTGGCTAGCCGGCGCAAGAGTCTAGCTTTAGAAGGCTCAACAGAAATTCCTGACACATATTTTCTATCAACCTTAACCAAATCAGGTTCAAGCAAGATCAGAGTCTCAAGCGAACTCCTACCGAAACCAACGTCATCAATCGCTACCAATATTCCAGCTTGTTTCAAAGCATTGATTGCTTCGCGCAGATAGCCTGGCTCAGTTATAAACTGCTGCTCGCTTATCTCTAAACAATAAGTAGTGCCATTGCGCTCCTGGGGAAAGAGCTTAATCAAGTTCTCAACCGGAGTCTCAAGCAATGTCGAAGGGAAAAGATTGACATGCAAGCGCATGTTGCGCCCCACATTTGGTGCATCTTCAAGGCACAGCTGCAAACACTGCAAATCTACTGTGGTGAGGATATTGTTCTCTATGCAAATACGAAAGAAATCAGCAGGGCTCTCAAACGAACCATCCGGGCCGCGGGTTAGAACCTCATAGCCAGCGATTTTCTCGTTGTTGAGATCCATTATGGGCTGATAGACAGTGCGAAACTGTGTGCTATCTAAGAGCTGAGCGACAATACTCTTTGGTGTTGGCTGATCATCTTCTGCTTTTTCTAAGCCATGATCACGAGCCAGTGAAACTTTGTTCTTGCCACCGGCTTTGCTGCGCTTCAACGCAGTTCGCGAAAGTGTTACCACCTCATTGACAGAAGCAATGCGCAAAGGCAGATTAGCTAAGCCAAGACTAGCACTAACATGCACCACATCTTGAGCACCACGCAATGGCGTATCGGCAATAGCGACACGAATGCGCTCGGCTACGCGCATGCCGTAGGCAAGTTGCGTGTCTGGCAGCAAGACAAGAAACTCATCTCCACCCACACGAGCAACATGATCTGATGGGCGCAGAGTGCCTTTGATACGCTTAGCTACTTCTTTTAGAACAATATCACCAGTGCTATGGCCAAAAGCATCATTGATTTTGTGAAAATCGTCGCAATTAATGAGCATAGCAATTAAATGCCCGCCACTGCGACCAACACGGTTATCCTCAGCCTTTAACACCTGCTCAAGGCCGCGTACATTTGAAACTTCAGTAAGAAAGTCGACATTTGCCAGGCGATCTAGTTGTTCGTGGGCCAGCTTCAACTCTGCCTTAAGACTATCTAGAGCACTACTAGAATTCTGCTCACTGGCACCGCCCTCACTTAGACCCTCACCCAGCTCTTGGTCAGGCTCAGCACCAGACTCTAAGCTAGAGTCGAGACTGCCACGTAGCAAGAAGACTCCATAGACGCCAGCAAAAGTCGCCAGCAACAAAAATATCAAAGGCAATGAATTGCCGCGCGCCTTAACATCTCCGCTGTAATAGCCCCGCACGGCCTGTGCCTCATCTTGCTCTAGGGCTAACAAAACTCTCGACAAATGAGCGGCATCCCGCAACTCACGAGTAGTAAGCAGCAATTGACGAGCAGAAGCAGCTCCTTTCTCTTGCCTGAGCTGAGCGTCTAAACTCAATTCATCAAGAATTAGACCAAGCTGGTTGGCGACTTCTCGAACCTGCTCACTATTGCCATAGTTGCCATTGTCCAAAGCCTTCAAAGTAAACAAATGCTGTTTGAGATTATCAGCCGACTCGGCAAAAGACTGAAACTGGAGCCGATCTCCAGTGATTAAATAGCGCTGATTGGCAAGCAGTGTGTCTTTAAATGATTCGCGCATCTCCTGCAGCTGATCAATGGCCCGAAGCCGGGTATCAAGCCACCTATCACCCCGACTTTGGCCAAAGCCAGTCAAAGCCGATAGACAGCCAGCGGCCATCAGACAAAGGCTGGTCAGGAGGAAAGCTATGCTCTTGTTCTGCTGTGAGCGGTTCATCGCTGGTAGATGCTATCTCTAATATGGCTAAGAGGCAATGCTCGAAAACCTTCTACTTCTATTCTTCTTTCCTAGTACACAAAATAGAGCTGACCTAAACTTATATATGCAGAATGACTATAGACGAAAGAAGGAAGTTATCAGACCCTCGCGGGCAAAGACACTAAGAGCAGTAAAAGTTTGGGCCGACTAAACAATCTAAAACGGGTAGGCTTTTCGCTCTTCAAGGTTAACGACGCAACTAGGATTACTCTTCTTAAAGTCGGCCAGCACTTGCTGTTCATAAGCACTAGGGACCAGCTTGCCAAGAACGAGCTGGTTGAGATTCTTGAGTTTTTTCAATTGACCAAGGCCAGAGATAGTGACTTTGGTGTTGGACAGGTCAAGAACCACCAGCTGCTGCATTTTTAGCAGGCTTGGCAAATCTCTATCGCTAATATTGGTGGACGCAAGGCTGAGTTGATTTACCTGAGTCAGTTGAGCTAAAGAAGCCAAGCCGACGCCGTTGATACGTGGATTTTTACTAACATCAAGGCTCTTCAATTGTCGAAATGGCTTTAATGCAGCAAAAACCTCGTTTCCTAAGTCCAGATCTGATAAATCCAAATTTTGCAGAGAGCGTTCGAGATTAGCCGATGCCGCGAGAGTTTTGACACCACCCATAGTGATTGACGTTCCACCAATGGCTAAATTTTCCAAAGTCATATTTCTTGCAATAATCTTTGCCGCTTCATCGTTTACCTTAGTGTTGGTTAAATACAAAATCTTCAACGTCGGTATTTTAGACAAATAGCTGACGCCCTTGGCGTCTACAGTAGTGTTGTTGAGCCACAACTCTCGCACAGGCAAATGAACAAGATATTTGAGGCCTTCACTAGTAATTCTTGTTTTCACAAGGCCAATTTTTGTCAGTTTCTTTTGCTGCGAAAAAGCAGACATTGCCTTGTCAGAAATATTCTCAAAGCCTTTGGTAGTAAATTCATAGAGATTTTTACTGCGCGCAAGACGAGACTGCACTGCGCTATCATCACTTTCATCCGGAGCTAGAACTGGCAAGCTACTGACCGATGCAGGCTTAGCTGGCGATTTAGCTGGCAATTCAACAGGAGCTATAATTACTGATTTGATTGGCGTCTTGTCAGCGCTCTTCGACGAAAATAACGAATAACCGAAGATTACTAAAGACAAAGATACGAACGCTAGCAAAGTAACTAATAGCATTTGCTTCGAGGAAACCCTTGCCTCGGTCTTCGCGGCTTCGTCTTCTTGATCTCTAGGAATTGGCAGATCTGCCGCAAATGAGTTGCTTGAATGATTTCTGCCAATCTCTGAGGAAGTGGGTGCAGACAAGTCGCGCTCAGTTACAGCGCCACCACCAGTGGTATAAGCCCGAGTAACATCTTGCAATTTACCTTTAGGTAAAAAAGTTGCTGCCCCAGATGTAGGCTTTACGGCCCTGCCTACATCTGTTTTGTCAATGTCTGTTCTATCAATGTCTGTTCTATCTAGATCTGTTTTATCAACATCTGTTCTTGCAGAGCCCCCCCCTAGAGCAGACGAAGTTGACCCCTGAGTAGGTGTTGGCACCATTGCCGCCAGCGAACTAGGAATACTCACTTGAGCCGAACCTAGCCCACGCTCAAGAGCACTGCCAGGAAGAGCACTCGGTTGCAACAGACCCAATTGACGAGAAATACCAAGCAATATCTTGCGCACAGCATCAGCCGATTGATAGCGATCAGCCGGAGCTTTCTCTAGTAGATGCATAACAACATGCTCAAGCTCCGCAGGAAAATCTAGCCCTAGCGAAGCCTCCTTCAATGAAGCTGGCTTTTCAGTCAGGTGCAAATCCATGGTTTGAAACTTCTGCTCACCGACAAAGGGTGGCGCACCAGTAAGACAAGCATACATGACACAACCAAGCGAATAGAGGTCTGAACGATAGTCAATTTTATGACTTTGAATTTGCTCAGGGCTCATATACAACGGCGTGCCTAGAGCCTCACCAGTCTTAGTCAAGCTCTGCATGGTGTTGTCGTCATCATCGAGCAACTTAGCAATACCAAAATCGAGGAGCTTGACGTGGACAACACCATCGTCACCCATGGTGAGCATGATGTTACCTGGCTTTATATCGCGGTGCACAATGCCTTTAGAGTGGGCAAGCGCTAAACCATCTAGCAGTTCCAGAAAAATTGGCATTGCTTCGGCAACATTAAGTGTCACTCTTTCCTTAATCACTTCAGAAAGTGTCACACCTTGAACGTGCTCCATCACCATGTAAGGGCGATCCAGCTCGTCGATACCAAAGTCATTGATGGCAACAATAACAGGATGGTGCAAAGCACTGGCAGCTTTACCTTCCTGGTGGAAACGCATACGCGCCTTGGCCGAAGCAAGATTGCTCTTGAGCATCTTGATAGCCACCAGGCGATCCAAGAAAATCTGACGAGCCAAATAAATGACACCCATGCCTCCAGCGCCGATCACTGAAAGCAACTCATATTTTCCAACATAGATAGTGTCTAAAAGTTCGTCACGTTTATCAGCATCGTGAGCTGCCACAGCCTTCGATTGCAGATTAGCAATGGCATCGGACTTGGGACTAGCGTAGTCGTCGCCGAACGACATATATGGCTGGCTCAGAGCGGCAGAGGCGCCCAAATCATCGCTATCGCCTTCCCCAGACGAAGCCGAGAAATGAGGGGATGGTTGATTGTCGCTACCCTCGTCCACTAGCTTAGTTTCCTCATCAAGCACCTTCTGATTATAGGACAGTCGCGCCCTAGCTGCACCAGCTGCCAGAGGAATGGGGTGATCGGGAGTAAGCTCCGTAGGAACAAAATATGAGTAAGTTGATGGAGCCGGACCCGAACTATGACTAGGGGTAGGTGTAGGGGTAGTATCAGATTGATCTTTATTCATGGGCACTAAGAAAGGGTGACAACAAGATGGGTGACGAAGAGCAATGGCGACAACAAAAAATTATAGGAGCGCACCAGAAACGATACCACAGTAGATTCGCGAACCTGCCGCAATTGAACCGAGAATCTACCATACCAAAGCAAAAGCTCGGAGTTCTCAATAGAGCTCCGAGCTTTCAATTATCAGACCCTTGCCTACATCTATTAATTAATAGATGTAGAGCATCTCGCGGAACTTAGGCAGCGGCCAGAGGGCATCATCAACAATGGTCTCGAGGTTATCGGCACCTTCGCGAACTGAATCCATGGCAGGAATGATTCGCTCTTGGTAGAACTTAGCTTTGCGGAGAAGATCCACTTCGCCATGATCGCCATTATCGTCTTTCTTGCCTTCTAAAATCAGAGCTTCGAGCTTGTCGATCTCAACTTGTAAGAATGAAACCTTATCGCAAACATGCTTGAGAAGATTCTCTTGTTCGCCTAGATTTAACCCACTCACAGCGGCCTTAGTTGTAGCTATTGTTTGGGCCAACTTCAATTGATATTCAAGAGCCGCAGGAAGAATAATAGTGCGAGCAATATTGGCAGTGAGCAATGATTCAATATTGACAGTCTTGCAATACGACTCAAGTTGTACGTTGTAGCGGCTGAAGAGTTCGTCTTCTTGCAGCACTTCGTATTTCTTGAAGAGCTCTTTCACTTCTTTTTCATTTAAAACTGGAAGAGCAGCAACGGTATTCTTCAAGTTCGGCAAACCGCGACGAGCAGCTTCATCATGCCAGGCTTTTGAATAGTTATCGCCATTGAACAAAATACGTTCATTCTCGACCAATGTCTTGCGCACCACTTTTTCAGCGGCAGCATTAACATCAAGACCGCCCTTAATTTCAGCAGCAATTGCGGTAGAAACAAAGTCCATCGACTCAGCTACGATTGTATTGAGAACAGTGTTGGGCCAAGCAATTGACTGACTAGAGCCAACAGCACGAAACTCGAACTTGTTACCAGTAAAGGCAAAAGGCGAAGTTCTGTTTCTGTCAGAATCATCACGTGGAAGATCAGGCAGAGTAGATACTCCGAATTGAAGAACCTTGCCGATTTCGCCAAGAATCTCTTTCTTTCCAGCAATCAAAGTTTGCACAACCGCTGAGAGCTTATCGCCCAAGTAGATGCTCATAATCGCCGGTGGTGCTTCGTTGGCACCAAGTCTATGGTCGTTACCAGCAGAGGCAATACTGGCTCTCAGCAAGTGACCATATTTATTGATAGCGCGAATAACAGCTGTCAATACAACGATGAATTGCAAGTTATCTTGTGGTGTAGTGCCAGGCTCAAGCAAGTTATTGCCTTGATCATCAGCCATCGACCAGTTGTTGTGCTTACCGCTGCCATTGACACCACTAAATGGTTTCTCGTGGAAGAGGCAACGCAAACCATGCTTCTGGGCCGTTTTGCGGAAGACTTCCATCAAGAGCATGTTGTGGTCAACAGCGACGTTGCTATATTCGAAGACAGGTGCAACTTCAAACTGGGCTGGTGCAACTTCGTTGTGGCGAGTCTTAACTGGTACACCAAGCTTATAGCACTCAGCTTCAGTGTCCATCATGAAAGCCAATACGCGTTCTTTAATAGAACCCCAATAGTGATCTTCCATTTCTTGGCCACGTGGTGGCTTAGCGCCAAACAAAGCGCGACCGCTGTTAATCAAGTCAGGACGCGACATGTAATAGGCTTCATCAATCAAGAAATATTCTTGCTCGGCGCCCACTGTGCAATTGACACGCTTAACTTCTTTATTGCCGAGAAGCTTGAGCAAGTGAACACTCTGCTTGTTGAGAGCTTCTAACGAACGAAGGAGTGGTGTCTTTTTGTCGAGAGCATGACCAGAATAAGAGCAAAATACTGTAGGAATACAGAGAGTCTTGCCGTTAGTACTTTCCATCAAGAAAGCAGGGCTGGTTGGGTCCCAACCGGTATAACCGCGAGCTTCAAATGTCGATCTGATACCACCAGATGGGAAGCTCGAAGCATCAGGTTCACCCTGAATTAGAAGCTTGCCTGAAAATTCAAGAATGGCCCCGCCGTCTTCAGCACTCGATACCAAGAACGAATCATGCTTCTCAGCAGTCAAACCGGTCAAAGGGTGGAACCAGTGGGTGAAGTGGGTGGCGCCCTTAGAAAGAGCCCAGTCTTTCATGGCATTAGCGACGATATCAGCCATAGAAGGGTGAAGCGCTTCACCGAAGTCTAAACAACGTACCAGAGCCTTGTAAACATGCTTAGGTAGAAGCTTGCGCATAACTGCACGATTGAAGACATTCTGTCCGAATACTTCAGACACCGTGGTCTTGCTGAAATCAACAGCCATCTGCACTGGCTCACGCCCTTGCACTGTTCTCTTAGCGGCACCGCGCGCATCAGCGTGGGGTGACGAGGATGTACGGCCCGTCATTGCATACCCTCTCTCTTTTACTGTCATTTCCTTACCTCGTTGAAATTGGTTCTATTAGGAAGCTCGAGATCTAGTAACTAGCTAGAGACCAAGCGCCTTGAGAATTACTCTCTTCTTGCGCTGGCCATCGAACTCTGCATAAAAAATTTGCTCCCATGGGCCCAAGTCTAATTTGCCATCAGTGACAGGCACCATCACCTGATGATTGATCAAAATGCGCTTGAGATGAGCGTCTCCGTTGTCTTCGCCAGTATTATGGTGGTGGTAGTCGGGGTTAACCGGCGCTAGTTTTTCCAACCATTGATCAATGTCTTTGATCAGGCCGTTTTCCCAATCATTGACATATACTCCAGCCGTGATGTGCATAGCCGAAACAAGAATGAAACCTTCTCTCAGACCAGTCTCTTCTAGAAATTGCTGAACATCATCAGTAATGCGGATGTATTCACGCTTTTGCTTCGTGTCAAACCACAAATATTTGGTATGGGCCTTGAGGCCTTCTTGTACCTTCATATGTATTTTCCTAAGAAATGGGCACAATTTGCCATATTCTAGCCCACTTGGCCACGGTTACGAGTACCCAAGCGCAGTTCCGTAACTTTTGAGAATCAAGAAACTATCAAGTCATAACCAGCGCATATATCTGTATTAAATGCCGGGCTAGATTAAATGGCTACATAAGGCTAAACGGCTAAATAAGGTTAAATGCCTTCCAGTGCCTTTAGCGGATTAGACAAATCAAGTGCCTTGAGCGCCTTGAGCGTACCCTGGTAATCAAGCGGGGAAGCTTCATTCATCTGCCAACCTTGGGTAGTGTGATGGCTACCGCTCAAGCGACGAGCCGTTTGACTAGCGTGATCAACAATTACAGTGCGCATACTAGGCTGAAAGAACTCAAGCTTGCCAGCCTTAGTCATCAGGCTAAACTGATCAGACTGACCAACATAGAAAGCTACCTGGTCACCCTGTTTTACTATGCCCAAGCCCTTAGTAGCAAGTAAATCGCTCAACGAAGGCCGGGCGCCGACACCGGCTTCAGGTCCATGAATGTGAAATGGAATCTTGCCCGCTTTGGTGCTGGCCGGCAGCCATGGCATCGTCTGTTCGCCTCCAGAGACCGAGCGGCTCAATTTCAAAGTGTTAAGATCCAGAGTACGACCGGTTTCAATTCCTCGCCATGGATGCTTTTCACCCAAGATCCTGCTCAATTCAAGTACATCAACCGTGGCCTTACCCTGCAAGTCTTTGGTGACTAGCGAAAGCGGCACCCGCTCTGAACCCGGGCCAACAAAGGCAAGGCGGTCTTTGACGGGAAATACCAGCTTCTCTTCAACAGCATTGCCGATGCGGTTGTAAATTGGCGGCGCACCGAAAGCTCGGCTGACTGCATATCCACCAAGGACCATACCTGGAGCGGCTTCAGTGAAATTAGTGAGGCTGCGGCCGAGATTATGGGCGCTAGTATCAGCCAAACGCTGGCGGGCAGAGTCATTGTCGGCATTGGCAGCCTTTTTCACAAAACCAGTCAGTGAACTAGCGGCTTCATAACCTTGCCAGCCGATGCCAGCAACTGCAGCCACCAAGGCCACTTTCTGATTTTTGAGAAGAACTGTACCAACAGCGCCGATGGCTGCGCCCCCAGCTACTCGGGTGAGCGCATCGGCCGGATGTTCCTTGATATCGCGACTAATTTCGTCGTAGAAAGCCGATGGAGTCTGTGAAAGAGTGCGCGCAGTAACCTTGGCTACATTCTCAAGAGAAGAGCTGCTGTCAGGTTGGGAATGCTCGGGGCGATCTAGTGGCATCGATAATCCGCTTATTCAGCTTATAGCTACGGGCGATCTTGATATTAAAGATTGAGCCAGCCCCTGTCATTGGGGAGACTACGACAAGATTTAATCTGATTAGACTAAACGCAGCCATTCGCTGAGCAAATTAGCCGTTTAACGTCGTCGCTTAATCTAAGAAGAGAGCTACTCAAGCCTTATTGGCGTTTACCTTAGCCGGCGGTTCTAACAAATTTAGCCCTTGCTCAGCATCTTGTTGCTCAGGGTCTAAATCAAGAGCGGCCTTGTATGCATCAATAGCCCGGTCGGATAAACCCTGACGAGCAAACAATTTACCCAAGTGAGTCCACAATGCTGCATGCTTGGGCGAAAGCTTAACAGCCTCTTCAAACTCAGCGCTAGCGCGGTTCAAATCACCTTTTGACTCAGCCAACCAGGCTAAATCGACATGCAGGGCAGCAACATTAGGCTGCAATTTAACCGCTTCTTCAAGCTGTTCCATAGCCTTGGTTGTATTGCCGGCTTTCTCCATGAGGAAAGCCAAATCAGCATGGGCAAAGGCATCCGATGGGTCCATAGCAAAGCTGGCAGCATACTCTTTTTCGGCTTTATTGAAATCACCCATGCTGGCATAAGCAAAAGCCATTGATCTGCTAACTCGAGCATTGTTAGGCTGGTAACTCAATGCCCACTGAAATTCAGTGATGGCATCTTTCCATTTAGTCTCACGAGCTGCAGCAATGCCCTTAACGTAATGGGCTTTGCAGGCTGATTCCTTTAGTTTCTCTTTCTGTGCGTCATCTAAAGGAATTGGCTCGCCCAGACCAACAACCATCATTGCTTCGGCAATAGCTTTCATAACATTTGCCCGCATCAAGGCAACGAACACATAGTCGCGGTGCACCGCTTTAATGCCAGGTTCACACATAATGGCAGCTTGCAATTCAACTTCGGCCATCTCAGCATTCCACTGCCCGAGATAGACTCTGGCTAGCTCGTAGTGATCGATAGCTTCATTGTGCAGAGCCTCAGCCTGCATAGTAGCAGCCTGACGTTTAGCCTCGCGAGCAGCGTAAGCAGCAGCGGCAATAGCTTGTTCTTCTGTTTGCGCCGGAGGCAAGGCAACACTAGCTTCTGACTTCACTTCACCCTTGTCACCAGTCTTCGAGGTGACATAGTCAACTGCTTTTTTTACGGAAGTAAACTTAGTACCAGACTTAGTATCAGACTTCGAATCAGAAGAAACTGGAACACTGGTATCAAAAACAGCTTTTAATGGGGAGGCTTCAGGCTCAGCAGCGGAGGCAGCACCCGCAAGCGTAAGGCTAGCTGCCGCAAGACTAAGACTCACCGCCGCACTCACTGCCCTTGAACTAGCAAATGATGCGACAAAAGTATTTCTAAAAGTGGTTTTCATAGCAGTCTTTCTTTCTGACATCAACAATCTAGTCTACCTCTTGGCCGCGAGCAATGCTCACTAGCCTCATTATGCCATTGTAACCCCTACCCAATTCAACAACCGAAAGGCTACATCAAGCTCAGTGTTTTCCCCAGATTGAAAGCTCTAAGCCGTCGGCAGCGGGGCTGCGACAATTGAAATGCCATTGGCCTCGGCGAATTTAATCATTTCATCTTGCTCAACCACCAGCGTTTCTTTCGCTTCAACAGCCAAAACACCACCTGGGTTTGGATTATCACGCACCATCGAGTTAAGTGTGGTCATCCCTACAGTAGGAATATCAAAGCGTTGATCTTGATTAGGCTTAGAAACTTTGCAGACAACAACCGGCCCTTGGGCTAACTTAACTGCCCGCTTAATCGCTTCATCGGTGCCTTCGATTGCCTCAAGCGCAAGAATCATGCGGTCTTTGACAATTACTGTTTGACCGATGTCTAAGCGGGCAATCTCACGAGCAACACCCATACCATACTCAACATCAGCATACTGAGCGGCTGTAGGAACAGAGGATGTAAGCACACCAATTTCAGGAAAGAGATGGCGGAGAAACTCTGATTGAGTTAAAACCTTGAGGCCATGGGCTTCCATAATGTCACCAACAGCAAACTGAATGGTGTCATCATTGAAATTAGGCAGTTTGCTTAGCTCCTTAACAGCCACCCAGTCGAGCTTATGAAGCTGTCGCAGCAAGTTAATTTTCGGAACCTTGCCAATGAAAACGATGTTGGCGCAGCCTTCTTTTTTAAGTAAGCCAATGTTGCGGCCAATTTGGCCCGGTGCCACCAAAAATGTTTTGTCAGCATGAGGCGACACCTGACTTTCAGCGCTCTCCGAAAGAGCCAGCGCCACCACTCGATATCCACGTTCTTTAGCCGATTGAGCCAAAAGGCCAGGCAATTTGCCCTCGCCAGATACAAGACCTAATACAGTCGCCACACTCACACTACTTTCCTGAGTAAGGGTAGAAAAACCCATGCCTACCGCCTTTAAGAGGCCACCTTGCAGCCCAACTGTTGATACTTCAAGCGAAGAAGCTCCGCATAGTTTAACATGTTCTTGGCAGCCAGCAGCCACCACGGCGGCTCGGCAAGCAACAGAACGAAATTAAGGCGAAGTTACACAGAAGTTAGTTCGCTTATGCCAATATCTTGACATTGTTATTTAAAAGCATTTAACTGAATGAATCATATAAAATGGTTTGGCCGCCAGAGAATAGCCGAGGAATGGCCGCCACACAGAGAACAGGGATTGAGACAATGAGCGCAATGTCTACCAAGAATCAAAGAGCACAGCATGTTAAAAGCTCGGCAATGAAGCTAAGCGCAGTAGCAATCGTGGCTTTGGCAATGTTAAGCAGCGGCACACAGGCTTCAGCTCAAGGCGGCTTTTCTAGTACCAGTCAGGCTGCACGCAAAGGCCTGGGCGACGGTTCCAGCTTTTACATGTCACGGCGCCAGCTTCAATTTGTCGATGATTCTCCCATCATTAGAAATAGCAATGGCCAAGTTCAAGCAGGTAGCGCCACGGGCTTCGCCAGCCAGCAAGGCGGCCAGCAGCCACTGCAAAGAGCTGGATTCACTTCATATTCAAGCTCTCTGCCCTCGTCGACAGGCGCGACTCTACCCAAAGTTAATAATGGAGTGCCGGTACAAACACCGCCTCCAGCCCCACCCAAATCGCTAAGCGCTAAAGCCGGTGGCCTTGGCAAGGGTAAGAAATCTTCGGCTAAGCCAGCCGCTGCACCGAAGGCCCCGGCTCAGCCAGAAGGCATTCATGCTTACAACAGCTACAAAGGCTACAACCCCTCAGCCATTGCCCCCGGAGAGATGGCAGGCGGCGAAGCCGGCACGGTTACGACCAGACAAGGCAATGTCAAAGGTAGCATGCTTAACTGGTCGAGACGGCGCAGAAGCCAATAAGTACGTCAAAAATAAACCCCGTGGCATAGCCTGACGTTACAGAACTATTTACCGAATCAAATAAAGTGCAAGGTCAGCCGCAAAGCCTGTGGTAATATTCTTCTTGTTGCGGCTGTAGCCCAGCTGGATAGAGCGCATGGCTACGAACCATGAGGTCGGGAGTTCGAATCTCTCCAGCCGCGATCTTAGAGCCATATGGCTTACAAGTAATTTGCCACCCCTATTATGGGGGTGGCATTTTTCTTTCTGTATCCCTCCTGTATCCCTTTGCTGGGAAATACTGGTCAAAGTTGAAGAAACATTAGTAACACCACCGGTAGTGCGGGCCTCAAGTTAGCAGTTTCAATAACACGTTCAAAAAAAACCGCGCCGTGAGCGCACAGCTTTGCTGGTGCGAACGGGGTGGAACCAGCGAAGCTGTATGCTTCACCTGCGGTATCACGCTACAAACACGAGAGCTACTTCGAGCTGCTGAACCTCAAAGTTGCCTTAGTTTTGATTTAGTCCATCATCCATCCAAATCTTCTTTCCTGGAAATGTTTCCAGCACTAGAGTTCTTACATCTTCCAAAAGCCCTTGATCGATTGAGTTAAACATCCAGCAACTACCGTCTTCAACCCTAATCGACATATCTGCGGCCTGAAGAACCTCAGAATATTCGGCGCTGAGTTCAATCTGACGAGTCTTACGGAAAACTAACAGCTCCATATCTTGGAACCACAGATCCACTGAATTAGCCAAGGTTGCCAAGGCAGACAACGAGATCGGCTTGGACTCTTCGTACAAACTCGCCTCAAACTCGATTGCTCGCAGCTGTACAGCCGTTAGCGGAACTTCTGAATGTACCATGCACAGTCCAAAATTAATGGCGACCAATTCGACATCCTGAAACAATGACCAAGTGCTCATTTTCAAAATAAATTCACTGGGTTCGCACTCAAGCACCTCAAAATAAAATCTCACTATCTTTTCTCACATGCATCTGCTGCCTTCTAAGTGGCTTCTAGTCTCTATTTTCAAAGAACGGTGTGCCAGTCTTTCCTTTGTGGATCTCTGCCACTTCACTTCAATTCTAACGGTATTACTTTCAACGGCCGTATATTCGGGAAAACTTGGATTTTCATACCACAAAAGTGTTTCGGTATACCGTTCAACGCTTACTAGCACTGGCATCCCAGGCTTTTTCTGAATCCCTTTATCCTGCCACCACCACTTTTAAATTTGCCTGCCCTTCCCCCCGCCTTCTCCTTGGTGGTAATGTCGCAACCTCTTTGAGGGTTCGATGGAATTGCTATCTCTTTTAACTGGCAGCTGTCTCTTAATAGCTGGCGCAGAAATTGGGGTAAGGTGACCTGGCGCGACTGTTTCTAGCTTGAATCACGAACGAACTCGCTTAAAGGTGCCTAAGATCTCTATCCACCGTATTAGACAGGCTCAAAATTCAATCGTCGTTCGACGGCACCGTCAATCACTTTACAGCAAGCGATAAGTTCAAATCGGCCGTCCTTGGGATTGAACATGTCTATAGAAGGAATCGAAGCCCTATCCCATTCCTTCGTGAAAAACTCGCGCAGAATTCGTATCGAACTTGTGCACCCATCATTTTTCCTTATAACCCAGTTAGAATTGAGCTCGAAGCAAGCCAGTGGTCTACCGAGCTGGCAAATTTCTCCAAGGATCGACTCAACCAATTCACCTTCACTAGTAAGCAAGTCTTGAGCAACAGCAAAGGTAAGCCTTTGATTTGCATTGCCTTCTGGTTCGCCTTTCAAGTCAACAGCACGACTTAGCGAAACAAAAACATCTGGTGGTTGTGATTCATTGAGACAAACCTGCTCACCTGGACACCACAAGTCAAAGTTCCTGAAGTCCAACTCATCGCTAAACTCCTCAGTCAAGGGAGAGTGATGCGCCCACTTCTCCATATTTTTCCTAGTCCAAGCCATTGGCCTAGGGTTGATCTTAATCCCAGTCTTTCGTGTCTGGGTAACATCAAAAACCTTGTTTCCTCGGGTAGCTGCTAGAAGCGGCTCAACTATGTCAAAAAACCGCATAAATGGGATCCAATCCCAAAGATGCGGCCCTTCTGTGGGAATAAACATCAGCCAGACCTTGTAACGTCGTCTTTTCAAGATTTCCTGTCTCGTGCACGGGGCAACCAGATTATCGTTAAGATATCGCATTTTCAAGGGTGGCGTAGGCAATCTATGAGAAACCCTCGGACACCTATCAAGTAGTGACTGTCGATAGTTTGCAAACTCTCTTGAGGCTAACACGCCGATGACAAAGGGGCGACAGATCGAAACGGGCTTGAAGCTTAACCACCCAGTGAGCGCACAGCTTTGCTGGTGCGAACGGGGTGGCACCACATATTGTGTGGTTCAGTTGCGGTATCACTTTCCGCTAGCAAAAGGTGGGCATCTCCGCAATTGGTAAACTCAATAATTCAATTGGTATCACTTTCAAGGCGCACCTGAGTGCGGTCTAGGGAAACGGTAAAAGTCCTTTATCCTGCCATCACCACTTCCCCAACCTCTTCGCCACTCCGCCAGCAATTTTCCGAGGTGGTAATGTCGCAACCTCTCGGAGGTTCCGACTGATGAATAATCTCACTTAACCGGCAGCTTCGCTGCCTCTGAACAACGCGAAATCTGTCTATTCGCTATACTCATGGCGCTCCTAACTCTTTATCTGCTCTAAAAGAAACTGCAAAGCCTTCTATCTTGACCAGCAATTCACCCGAGCTTAACCGAGGGCACCTACAGTGTACTCGTCCACAATACCTGCATTGGAACAGTGAAACGCTGTCTGTACAGGATTATCAGAAAAATCGGGCTCTTGTAAGACCCAAGAGTCTTCGAAAAAATCTGTCTTATTTGACACTGACAAACATGTTCCGCCTTCAAAAGCGAGCACTAGAACACCGTCATCCATAAGAGTTGCAGTCTGGATCTTGTACCCAACGACGAGCGTTATAGAAGCTGCTGAAATGGCTCGTTGAATAGTCTCTGCTGTCAGTTCTTGCGGAGGCGATTGTAGCCAATCTTTTGAATTTGCCAAAAGCACAGACGAGTATATTCTTAGCTCATAAACTGGCGGAGTGCCAGCATTGGCCTCGATTGAACATAAAGAAAGGTTGAAAACCGTAGATCCAATTAATACTTGATCTAGATATCGACCTGCGAACATAGATTCTATCAACGACGTGTTAGACATTTTTCCATCCAATTCCAATTTAGTCTTGAGGGTAGTGACCAGCTCCACGGAACGCACTATTGCCATCTTACTTGTTTTTGCCATACTCTTTGAACTGGATTCTTTTTGGTGTCAAACCTGCCCACTTTCAAGGCGCTCGATTAATTGCGTTTGTTGCAACGTGTCCGTCCGTTCTGTCACGTGGTAGGCGGCAATCGATCGGCGTGGTTTGCTAAATAGGCGCGGTGATCGGAGAGGCTCGAATCCCGTTAGCGAAAGCCTGCGCAATCAAAATTTCTAAAT